>NZ_BHYK01000013.1 GCF_003865095.1 Clostridium tagluense
AAAATCTCTTTAGAAATATCTGACATAAAAATACTCCTCCTTACAATATTTGATAATTAGCTTATCTCAATTATTGCCAAGAAAGAGTACTTTTTATTCTAGTTACACAAAATTATTTATAGGCTCTTTAAAGTTGAGATTTTCATTTTTTTATTGAATTTTTTTGTTAATGTCGCCAACAACATCAAGCATAGTAACCTTTCTTAGAGCGTTTTCCATTGCTTCTTGTGCACTAAGCAAAGTGACCTCGATAACAGATTGAATGTTTGCACCTATTGGACAATTGGGATTTGGATTTGGATGAATTTGAAACAAACCACCATCTTCAACTACGTCTACCGCTTTGTATACTTCTAATAAACTTATATCTTCAATATGTTTAGTGAGATAGGAACCGCCAGTTCCGCGTTTCATATCAACAAGACCTGCATTTTTAAGCATTCCAAGTATTCTTCTAATTACCACTGCATTGGTATTCACACTTCCTGCAATCATATCTGAAGTGGGCAATGGATTTGCATAAATGGATAGAATAGATAATATATGGACTGCTACCGGGAATCGACTACTTATTTTCATGACCAAAACCCCTTTTTATCTATTTATTGCTTATGAATCCTAATTTAAAATTATTTCAACTTTCTATTAGGAGTTATACACAAACAATACTATCACATAGACGCTTATCCTTCCAATAGAATTTTATCAAGTCCCTTAAAATTGCTATAGCCTTGTGCTATTATTGTTTGTTTATTATTTTTTTCAAGAATAATCGTTGGAAAACTCTGTACTCCTAATTTTTCTCCTTTTTTAAAGTATTCAAAAGTTTCTTCCATCAATTCCTCTGAAAGAAATTTTTTCTCAAAGTCTTCTTTAGAAACACCAAAACTTTCGGCAATTTTGCTATAGATAGAAATATCATTCATGTCTTCTCCGTTTACAAAGAAGGCCTCCTGTATTTTTTTTTACAAAATCAAAGGACATGTCTTTATTTAATTTTTGAAAGAGAACCACTGCTTTTGCACCTGGCAAGCTATCAAGAATTCTATCACTGCTATCTAATACATTTTTATTGAAGCCTTCACCAAAGTGTATACCAGTTAAGGCCTCTACTCTAACATTGCTAGTTTTTATAAATTCACCTAGACGAGTGTCCATGGTTTTAACTTCATCACCTATCCACATACCTCCAGGTATGATTTCAAAGTCATATTTATCTTTATGATTTTTATGGATTCTAGTAATAACATCGCTAAAACCATAGCACCATCCACACATTGTATCCATAACGTAATATATTTTATTTTTCATATTTTTATACCTCCTAAAATATTAGTATCCAATAGTAAATCTTTGGCGAGAAAATTTTGGATTTGAAGCTTCGTCAAGAAGAGCTTGTGCATAGTCTTGAAAAGAAATTTTGCTTGCGCCTTTATCATCTACAATTAAATCCTCTTTACCAAGCTTGTATTTTCCAGTTCTGCTCCCAGATTCAAAGAGGGCTGCAGGACTTAAAACTGTCCAGTCCAGTTCATTTTCATTTTTATAAAGTTCTAAGGCACTAGTATGTGCTGAGCTAATTGGTTTCCAATCAGCAGGAAAGTTCTCTGAATCACCTAATTTAAGGCCAGGAGCCACATATAAACTTCCTGCTCCACCGATAGCCATAAGTCGAGGTACTAAAGCTTTTTTTGTTGCATTTATTAAATTTTTTGTAACAGAAAGTAAACTATCTTCTGCGCCAAACTTTGGACCAAAAGCACTAATAACAAGGTCATTTCCTTTTATTGCATTTACTAAGCTCGTTTCATCAAATGCATCTGCCTCAATTATTTTTAAACTACCTTGCTTATTTATATATTTAGCTTTATTATGAACAATTGCTGTAACCTCATAATTTCTTGTTAGGGCTTCTTCCAAAATCACCTTACCTACATTTCCATTTGCACCTATAATTGCTATTTTCATATTTATCATCCTCCAATTTTAATTTTAATCATTAAGTTATATTTTTTAATGTAACTGACTTGATTACGACTGCTGTTGTACTCATTATAGTTACAACAAGAAATTTTGTCAACTGTTTTTTTTAATTTTTTTTTAAAACACCAGAGTAGGCTAGTGAGAGTGTTCCGTCGTCACCATTTAGTGCCTTCGAGATCCAGGAAATTAACAGGCGCAGTAAAATTGCCTTCGGATTAATTCAAAAATAGTTTTATGAAAAAGAAAAAACATTCAAGTATTTGGAAGGAGAAAGATGACATGAAAAGTGATTGTCTTTGAGTTTCATAGTTTTTAAACATAAACCTTCTACAAGGAAAAGTCATTGTGGTAGTATAGGAAAACGTATTTGCAAAATATTAAACTGGTAAATGAGTAAAAAATAGTAATTAATATATTTAATTAATGTACATTTGATGTTATAATCCTTTATAGGTAACCTTTTCCATTATTCAAATTGAAAAAAGATAAAATCTACTTTTGTATTAGAGGAGAAGACTATGAAAAAGAATGCTAAAACTGCAATAATTAACTCATTTAAACAATTATTAACCAAAAAATCTATAGATAAGCTTACAGTAAAGGAAATTTGTGAACATTGCAATGTAAACAGGCAAACTTTTTATAATCACTTTACTGATATCATGGACGTTTTTAAATTTATATTTTTTGAGGAATTATCAACAGACATTGCTCAAAACAGAACCTTTGAAACCTGGGGAGGCGGTTTCCTGGCTACAATGAATTATCTGAAGAAAAACTCTAAAATGATTCTACATGTATATAACTCTTCTTATTGGTATGAGTTTAATACTTACTTTACAAATCTTTCTACCAGATTATTGGATGATGTGGTAGATGAGTGTGTTGAAAAAACCCCAGTAAAACTAAAGGATAAAGATCATGTTTTCATCGTTAATTTTTATAGACATGTGTTTAATGGGCTAATTATAGACTGGGTAAGTGAAGGCATGGAAGAAGAACCCGAAATTCTCCTTAAAAAGCTATTGACCATGATAACCGGAAGTATTCCTCGTTCTGTTCTTGCATTTGAAGAAGAAATAAAAGAATAATTATTTTAGATAAATGAAAGTGTATAAAATAGACACTTTCATTTTTTTGTCTATTGAAATGGAATTGACAAAAATTATACAATAGATATATAAAATACTAGATATATAAAACACTAGATATTTATATTAGGGGGGATAATATGTTTAATTTCAACTATGCCAACGGGGCATCAGCATTAAGTGTATGGGGTGTTTGGATAATTGTTTTCGTAGCGCTCTTTGCCTTTAATGAAGTAGCTCGTAGATTTAAGTATGTTGGTTTCTTCAGTTTTGTTGTTTTACCAATAGTACTTTCAATATTATGGTTTACGGTATTAAGTGACACAACCTATACAGACTGGTTCCATTTAGCAAAGGTGTATTCGTCTACAGCTGGATGTATAGGATTTTGGTGCATTAGGCACCTTAAGGGGAAAAATAAATTAACAGGTAAAGAGTGGAGATTATCTGATAAAAAATGGGTATTATGTTTTCCACCTCTTATTCTTGCAATTAACATTATGGAGGCAGTAATACGTGATTTCCAAGTTGGTATTCAGTATGCTGGTGGGGGGACTCTAGCAGATGAAGCCATGTATGTACTTGGTGGTAACTGGAATTTTATGAATGGTATAGCGGGTATTCTAAACATCATTGCTATAACCGGGTGGTTTGGAATTTGCATAAAAAAACAGACTTCAAAAGATGGCAGCAAGGATATGTTGTGGCCTGATATGCTATGGTTTTGGATTATAGCCTATGATTTATGGAATTTTGCTTATACTTATAACTGTCTTCCGGGACATGCTTGGTATTGCGGTCTTGCTTTGTTACTAGCACCAACCCTCTGTGCATTTACAGTGGGAAAAGGAGCATGGTTACAGCATCGTGCACAAACACTGGCTATATGGTGTATGTTTGCACAGACATTCCCAGCCTTTATTGATAAGGGTGCTTTTGTCGTATCGTCATCTTACAATAAAGGGGCACTATTTGCATTTAGCTTCATAGCACTAGTTGTAAATATAGCAGTATTTGTTTACATGATTTACAAAGTAGTTAAGACAAAGAGAAATCCTTATCTTGGTGAACTTTATACAGATTTGAAAGAATTTAAAGAAATCAAAACGCTTGCAGAGTAAATATAAGCACAAGTATTTTACTTATAATTAGACAAAATGCATTTATTGTCTATTGTGATGTCCCAAATTTTTTTTTATAATCAAGTTATTAAGAATATTAGTTTGTAGGGGGTATTTGATATGTATTATAGCAATGGAAATTATGAAGCATTTGCACGTCCTTTAAAACCAGTTGATGTAGACAAAAAATCTGCTTACCTAGTTGGAGCTGGACTCGGGTCATTGGCAGCTGCATGTTTTTTAGTACGTGATGGTCAAATGAAAGGTGATAATATTCATATTCTTGAAGAACTTAGTATCGCTGGTGGAGCTTGCGATGGTATTAATGATAGTCAAAAGGGATTTATTATTCGTGGTGGTCGTGAAATGGAAAACCACTTTGAATGCTTGTGGGATTTGTTCCGTTCTATTCCTTCTATTGAGACGGAAGATGTTTCTGTTTTAGATGAATTTTATTGGCTAAATAAAAAAGATCCAAATTATTCTTTGCAGAGAGTAACGATGAATAAAGGTGAGGATGCTCATACTGATGGAAAGTTCGGATTAAGTGAGAAAGCTTCTATGGAACTTGTTAAACTATTTATGAGTCGTGATGAAGATTTATATGATAAGAAGATTTCTGATGTGTTCTCAGAGGAACTTATTAATTCTAACTTCTGGCTTTATTGGAGAACCATGTTTGCTTTCAGAGATTGGCACAGTGCATTGGAAATGAAGCTTTATGTACAGAGATTTATTCATCACATTGGCGGCCTTCCAGATTTATCTGCTTTGAAATTTACAAAGTACAATCAATATGAGTCATTAATTCTACCAATGGTAAAATATCTTGAAGCTCATGGCGTTAAGTTCCAATATGATACGGTGGTAACAAATGTTATTTTTGATATTAAAAATGGCGAAAAGCTTGCTAAGGAAATTGTTTATAAACATAAGGACAAGGAAGAAACTATAGAACTTACTAAAAATGATTTAGTATTTGTTACTAATGGAAGTTGCACAGAAAATTCTACCCTAGGTGATCAAAACCACGCACCAAAATTTGATAAATCTATAGGTGGTTGTTGGCAGCTTTGGAGAAATATTGCGAAACAAGACCCAGCTTTCGGTCATCCTGATAAATTCTGTACTAGCACAGAAGAAACATTCTGGGAATCTTCTACAATTACCACACTTGATGATAGAATTCCTCCATATATTGAGAAAATTTGCAAACGTGACCCATTTAGCGGAAAGGTTGTTTCAGGTGGTATCATTACTGTAAAAGACTCAAATTGGCTTATGAGCTATACTGTAAATAGACAACCTCACTTTAAATCTCAACCAAAAGATCAGCTAGTAGTTTGGGTATATGGTTTATTCTCCGAGATTCCAGGAAATTATATAAAGAAACCAATGAGAGAATGTACGGGCGTTGAAATTACCCAGGAATGGCTTTATCATATGGGTGTGCCTGAATCTGAGATTCATGATATGGCTACAAAATCTGCAATCTCTATCCCTTGCATGATGCCTTATGTTACTGCATTCTTTATGCCAAGAGCAAAAGGTGATAGACCTAAGGTTGTACCTGAGGGCTGCGTAAACTTTGCTTTCATTGGTCAGTTTGCTGACACACCTCGTGACACAGTGTTTACAACCGAGTATTCAGTTAGAACAGCTATGGAGGCAGTTTATACATTGCTAGACATAGATCGTGGTATTCCAGAGGTATTTGATTCATGCTATGATGTACGTCGACTCTTAGATTCTACAGTAAAAATGATGGATGGAAAAAAAATTACTGAATTGAACCTTCCATTTATGGAAAAATTTATGAATGAAAAAACAATGAAGATGGTTTCTGGAACAGTTATTGGAGATTTGTTGAAAAGGTATAAAATGATCTAAATCAATATAAATACAAAGGTAAGTTATCTCAGTCGGCTAATTTATTTTTAGTCGGCTGTTATGATTTACTTTTATATGTCTATTGAAAAATATTTAGAAGAAGTTGTACAATAAATACTTATCTTGACCAGAGTTATAAGGATTTGAGAAAAAAATTAATATAAAATGGAGGGGTACTGATTTGGATATATATAAAATTCTTGAAATCAAACAAAGTGTGTTTGAAGATAATGACAAGCAGGCGGATTTGCTTAGGGAACAATTGAAAAAAGACAAGACCTTTTTATTGAATTTAATGTCATCACCAGGCTCGGGTAAAACAACAACTATTTTAAGAACTATTGAAGCTTTAAAAGATGAAATGAGAATTGGTATTTTAGAAGCCGACATTGACTCAGATGTTGATGCTAATACTGTTTCTAAGACCGGTGCAAAAGTAATTCAATTGCACACAGGTGGCATGTGTCATCTAGATGCAGATATGACTAAGCAAGGGTTAATAGGCCTTGGAACAGAAGACGTTGACTTCGCTATTTTAGAAAATGTAGGAAACTTGGTATGTCCAGCAGAATTTGACACTGGTGCATCAAAAAATGCCATGATTTTAAGTATACCAGAAGGCGATGATAAACCTCTAAAATATCCTTTAATGTTTTCCATTGTAGACGTTTTATTAATTAACAAGATGGATGCAATAGGTTATTTTGATTTTGATTTGGAAGCAGTGAAAGCACGTGTAAAAAAATTGAATCCAAATATTAAGGTTATCCCCATTTCTGCTAAAAAAGGTGAGGGAATGGATGAATGGACACAGTGGATACGTACAGAAGTAAAAAATTGGAATGAAAAATAGCACCCATAATTATATGAAATAAGGGATTAAATTTGGGGGGGGGAAATAATGTGGTAAAGAAAAAAGTACTTGAACTAGCCAATAAGATTGCAGCTGGAATTACTGGCGGGATAGTAAAAGTAAAACCAACAGACCCAGAATATAGGATTATGGAACCTGTTATGACTGATGAAATGGCAGAAATAGCACTTAAACTGGAGATTCGTAAACCTAAAAGCCTAACAGAAATTGCTAAGCTCTGCGGTAGACCTGTGAGGGAAGTAGAAAAAATGCTATTTAAAATGGCCGTTGATGGTGTAATTAAAGTAGAAGAAAGTAACGGTGAGGATCACTATTTCCTTGAGCTTTTTGTTCCTGGTGTTATGGAATACATGGTTGCAAACAAGGAAAATGTTAAAAAGTATCCCGTAATTGGTGAGTGCTTTGAAGAGTATACGAGAAAATTAGGTGCATTAATGACAGGAAATATTCCAATTGGGCTTGGTGTAATGAGAGTTATCCCAATTGAAAGTGCAATTGAAGGGGAAACTAGAAGGGCTTCTTATGAGGAAACAGCACACATTCTTAATAATCATAAGGTTTTCTCTGTTGCGGATTGTGCATGTCGTACATCTATGAGAATTATTGGTCAAGGTTGTGGACATACAGTTGAAGAAATGTGTATTCAAGTTGGACCAGCAGCTGAGTACTATATCCGTACAGGAAGAGGGAGAAAAATTACGAGGGAAGAGGCTATTACTATTTGCAAGAATGCTGAAAAAGAGGGATTGGTACATTCTATTCCAAATTTATCAGGACCAGGAAATGCTCTTGCTATTTGTAACTGCTGTGGATGTGGATGTTTTGGACTAAGAAATACAACTTTATATAAAAATCCTGATTGGTCTAGGTCAAACTATGTAGCAGTAGTTGATAAAGATAAATGTGTTGCTTGTGGAGAGTGTGTAGAAAATTGCCAAGCAAGTGCAGCAACACTAGGACAAAATTTATGTACAAAGAAACCTATTGAAGTTCCTAAGGAAAAAGATACACCAAGGGATACGAAGTGGGGAAAAGATAAGTGGAATTTTAATTATCGTAATCGTAAATTTGTTGAGGATGGTGGAACAAGCCCCTGTAAATCTGAGTGTCCAGCTCACATAGCAGTTCAAGGTTATATCAAGATGGCATCTCAAGGAAGGTATAGTGAAGCTCTAGAACTTATAAAGAAAGAAAATCCTTTTCCAGCAATCTGTGGACGTATTTGTCCAAGAAAATGTGAGGATGCTTGTACAAGAGCGGGTGTAGATGAAGCCCTTGCTGTTGATGAAATTAAAAAATTCATTGCAGATCAAGAATTAAAATCAGAGCATCGTTTTGTACCTGAAAAATGTGCACAAAGACCAGGGAAAATTGCTGTAATTGGTGCAGGCCCTGCAGGACTTTCTTGTGCTTATTTTCTAGCGGTTGAAGGATATAAGGTAACAGTGTTTGAAAAGCAAAACAAGCTTGGAGGTATGTTAACCCTAGGAATTCCTTCCTTCAGACTAGAAAAAGAAGTAGTAAATGCAGAAATAGACAGTTTGAAGGAATTAGGAGTAGAGTTTAAAGCAGGAGTTGAAGTTGGCAAGGATGTTACCCTATCTAAGCTTAGAGAAGATGGCTACAAAGCATTTTATGTAGCAATTGGTGCTCAAGCAGGTAGAAATCTAGGTCTTGATGGTGAAAGTGCTTTTGGAGCAATAACAGGTGTAGATTTCTTACGCAAAGTAAGTCTTGGTGAAGATCTGAAAATGGAAGGTCCAGCAATTGTAATTGGTGGAGGAAATGTTGCTATTGACGTTGCCAGAACTGCAGAAAGAGTTGGTGCCACGCAAATAGATATGTATTGTTTAGAAAATAGACAAGAAATGCCTGCTCTTCCGGAAGAAATTGAAGAAGCCTTGTCAGAAGACATTGCTATCAACAATTCATGGGGTCCAACACGAATTCTTCATGAAGATGGCCATGTTGTGGGTGTAGAATTTAAAAAATGTATTTCTGTCTTCGATGAAAATAAAAGATTTAGTCCTAAATTCGATGAAAATACAACAAAGATTGTTAAGGCAAATAATGTATTGATTTCAGTTGGTCAAGGAATGGAGTGGGGCGGATTATTAGAAGATTCCAAAATAGAATTAAATCCAAATAAGACAATAAAAGCTGATCCAATCACTTTCCAAACAGGTGAGCCAGATGTATTTGCTGGCGGAGATGCATTAACAGGTCCTAAGTTTGCTATAGATGCTATTGCACTGGGAAAGCAAGGATCAATTTCAATCCATCGTTATGTTCATGGAGATAATTTAACAATATGTCGAGAGAGAGAATACCATGCTCTTGATAAAGAAAACTTAAACATGGATGGCTATGACCGCTTGCCAAGGCAAAGAGCACTTCACGTGGATGGAAGCAAGTCAAAAGAAACCTTTAAAGATTTGCGTGTTACATTTACGCAGGAACAAATAAAGAAGGAAACGGAGCGCTGCCTTGGATGCGGGGCTACGGTTATAGATGAATACCAATGTGTAGGCTGTGGAGTTTGTACTACAAAATGCAAATTTGATGCAATTTCATTGGTAAGAAAATATGATAGCGCTGGTGTAGATTTTAAGGATATGAGACCTGCAGTTATAAAACATGTTATCAAGCGTCAAGGAAAAATTGCAATGAAAAATGTAAAAAAAATATTTTCAAAATAAAGACATAGCATAGAATAATTAATGTTTTTTAGGGTAAAAGACGGGAGAGCGGGCGTTCTTCCGTTCTTATTCTTTGACAAGGGAGGTGAGTTTATTTGCATGAAATTGGAGTTTTGATGGAAGTGGTTAAAACTGTTGAAAATTTCGCACAAAAAAATGGAGTAACAAAAATCCAGACATTGGTTCTTCAAATTGGTGAGCTATCATCAATGATCCCTAGATATATTGAAGCCTGTTATCCAGCTGCAATAGATGGTACCATGTTGCAAGAAACGGAATTGAAAATTGAGATATTACCGGGCAATGGTATTTGCAAAGAGTGCAATAAGGTTTTTAATCTCATTGAGAATAATAATGTATGTCCAAAGTGCACAAGTAAGCACTGGGAGATATTAAGTGGAAAAGAGTTTATGATTAAGGAAATCATTGCTTGTTAAAATGAAAACCCTTGAATTTAGGGGTTTTTATTGTTTTTTGGACAGTTTGGAGTAGAAATTTTTAGCGGAAATATTCATTGTATTCTATGTAGTAATCAAGTAAAATCAATCAGTGTAGCCTGTGCTATACGAGATATAGAAAGGAAGTGAGAGTTTAGTGGGCTTACATACTTAGTATACAGTGTCTCACTAAACATAAGTAATGAGTGAAACCATGGAAGGTAATATAGAAAATTTATCTATAGCAGGGTATGAGTGTACATTATATTTACCACCGAAATACTACATAAATGATGTGAGTTATCCTGTTGTATATATAAATGGTGAAGACAATATACAGGAGATAATGGGGGATTTGGAATCTCATTTTGGAGTAGATTGTAGTGCATTTATTGCCATAAGTGTTATGGTGGAAGAGTGGAATGAGAATTTTACGCCATGGACTGCGCCTCCTTTAACAAAAAAGAGTGGGTCTTTTAAAGGGGGTGCAGCAAGCTATCTTAATTTTCTTGCAGATACAATCAAACCATTTATAGATGAGCATTATAAAACAAGACCGGAGCCATCAAATACTGCACTTATCGGGTATTCTTTAGGGGGACTTACTGCATTGTATGGCCTTTATACAATTAGTGCCTTTGGTAAGATAGGCAGCATGTCTGGTTCTTTGTGGTATGATGGATGGATAGAATTTATGGATTCTCACATGCCAGCAAATGCAAATAGCCGTGTGTATATGTCTCTTGGAAGAAGTGAGGAACATAGCAGAAATCAGCGCATGGCTAAAGTAGGTAATTGTACACGTAAAGCTGCTCTCATACTAGAAAAGCAGCTTGAATTCAAAGAAAATCTTATATTGGAATGGAATGATGGTGGACATTTTTCAGATTTACCCAATAGGTTTAAGAAGGCATTGCTGTGGCTCATGCCATAGTAGGGATTTGAATTGCACATCGGTACTAAATCTCTGCTTTAATACATATAAGTAGTGAGGTGGTTATATATGAAGAGAACTATCGTGTGCAAGCAGTGCGATAACAATAAAGTAACCTTTGAAAAAATTCAGCAGCAATTATATATCAAGTGTTCAAAATGTGGGAATACAATAATGCAAACAGTACATCTGGAATCTTGGGATAAAAATGTAGCTAATACATATAAACTTAGAATCAGTATTGAAGATGATAGCTTAATGGAGGCAGATTTAATTGAAACACAAGGTAATAAGATAGCGTTTCAAACTTTAAGTAAAGAACAAACAAAAATTAGATTAATGTATGTAAAAGAATACGAATATATAAGGCAACTTGGAGAAGACGAGTAAGGATGTAAATTGTTTGCTATTTAAAGAATAAGATATAGGCATATGAAACCTAAATATTTTTAACAAAATTTCTCATTTATATGTTATTTTAATAATATAGACTTAAATTATTATGGGTATTCTTTATAATAATGCACAAAATAATAACTGCAATGAAAATCTTTATTAAATAAAGAGAAGGTAATTTATAATTAAAAGGGAGCAATTAGCTCCCTTTTTCCATTTTATAAAAATATAAATAAAACATAAAGAAAATTCCTTTTAAAATAAGTTTGTTGATGGTTATAAAGATGTAGATTTCTTTGAAAATAAGCTAATACCTGAGATGTTTTAAATTAGGCTTTGGGTATAAAATAATCACTTCAAAGCATTGGTATAACTAGCCTTATAGTGCTTATAGTTGCGGTGTTGTTAGATAGTTTTTTATTTTTTTGTAAAAATAGCAACTATAAATTTCTAAAGTATTTTATAAAATTTAAAAAAATATATCTTATGTTAAACAAACAAATAGGGCAAAATATGATAAACTAATAAGACTAACAAAACTGACAAGGAAAAAGAGAGGTGTATAAAAATGGAATTTATCAATGGTATATTTAATAAAAAAACTCAAAATGTAATAAATGATTATAAAAATAAACTTCCAGAAGATATACAATACATTAATTCATATATTGAGGTAATCAAACTAGCATTAGTGAAAAATAATATAACTAGTGTTGAATTATTTTATTCATTTGATGGCAGAGAATTATTCGATAAGATCAAGAATGAAAATTCATCCAAGAATATTTTAGTTTTATACAAAGGAAATATTGACAATCTAATTGCAAAAAATGGATATATCAATATATATCACTCAAAACGGGGTAATTACTCTTTAGTTGTTTTTCAACATCAATTTATATATGAAGAATTATTTGGAGTTGAATTATGGAATGATGGAAGTTCAACACCTCAGAAAATACATACATTTAACTGTTACATAGCAGAAAAAATTAATTATTTTGCAGCTATGAATTGTAAAGTTATGGGCATAGGTATAGGAAATATCAACAAGAAACAGTATGAAAATTTGATGGAAGATTATCACAACACAGTTAAAACTCCAAAAAATAAAACAACCAAAGGTAAAGTAGCCATATATACAGGCATTGCATCTACAATTGGGGCTGGATTGCTTATAGGTTTAAAAATATGGTCGAAAAAAGATAAAAGATAATACAGGGAATTATATATTTAATAAAAAAATCACGCTTATCCTAGCGTGATTTTTTTACATGAAAATTAAGCTATTTTATTAAAGTCTTCCTATTTTCAAATAAGTGGGGTTGGATTAAGTGCTGGATTAGTCGTTGTTTAAAATGCAAAGCTTGGTTATAATATAATATAAGAGAATTATAATATTGATTAAATCATGGAGGAATTATATGAAAAAAGTAGATTTAATAAACATAGCAAATAAATATTCAAAAAATCAAGAATATAATTTTACTGGATATTTGATGTATAAGGACAAACAAATTGCTGAAATAAAAGACACAGAGTTCATAAAGTCTTTGGATGACAATTTATTACCAGTAATAATGATAAATAAGAATGCAGGGTCATTAGAAGCATGGCTACAAACTAGAGTTATAGACACTCATAGGACAAACTCAAGGCAAGTAAGGCGTAGATTAAGTGTTAGATCAGAGGTTCCTAAGGAAATAGTTATTAAAGCTAGAGCTATAAGTATTACGGATAGCTATTGGTTAAAATGGATGGATGAAGATATAACTTATAATGACGTGAGAAGTAGGTTATCTGATGGACTAAATACTATTGCTTTATACGGTAATGCTACAGAAATAAATTTTAAGGATGTAGATATAAGTCCTGAATTAACTAACATAGGAAGTTTTGAGAAGTGTTGGAAACTCATTGAGGGATGTTGGTATATGATAAAAAAGGGTACTTATAAGGAGAATTTTGCGGAAGTATTAATAGCAAATATTGCTATATATTTAGGATTCAATGCTGTTAAATATGAAGCTATAGAAGATGGAGCATTAGTTAAGAGTAAAGACTTTACTAATAATTGCGAAGTGGACTTCGAGCCAATGTTCAGCTTTGTTCGCGAGTATTGGGAAATAGATGATTCTATAAGTATTATAAAAGAACTTGGTTATATAGAAGATTTTTTGAATATTACTTTTATGGATGCATTGTGCTATAACATAGATAGACATACATTTAATTTTGGAATATTAAGAAAAGATGGGGAACCAATAGGGCTAGCGCCAAATTTTGATAATAATTTAGGATTATCTGGAGTTCTTAATAATAGTGGCTTAGAAAATACATGGTATTCAACATCATTTACAAGAAATAATTATAAGCCAATATTAGAGGAGCATAATTATGATATACCTAAGATTGATTTAGAAGTGATAAAGGAAATTATAAATGAGACACTAAAAGGTTTTCCGTCGCTAAAGTCGGAATCTGGATTCAGTGAAACTGTATTTAAAATAGTAAAAAATAATTATGAAGAACTATTGAAGTAAGAAAAATACTTTGATTAATTAATGATAAAAAAGCTATCAAGATGTAATAATCATTTTGATAGCTTTTTTATTGACACTATCAAAGATGTAAACCGATACAAGTTAAAAGATTTATTAAGCAATTTATCAAAAGTGGTAATGTGATATGTATGGAATAGATAAAAAAGTAATATTTGGATATATGCAGAATAATATGTATTGAGGTGATTAATATGAATAAGATACAGTCAATCATTACGTGTATTGTTTTGTAGCTGATTTTTTTTTGTTATTTTGTTTGGATGGTTCTGCAATAAACAGAGTAAATAAAACTATAAATTGAAGGGTGGATGTTTTATGTTAGATAATTTTGAAATTTCAGAAGCTATGACAGTAAAGTTAGATGACTACCTACCAGAGATGCCTACATTCGCAAAAGGAATAAGAAGGGCTCCGAGTAGAGGATTCCATTTAACGCAAGCTCAGACAGAAATTGCACTTAAGAATGCACTTCGTTATATTCCTGAAAAGTATCATGAACAACTTATACCTGAATTTTTAGAAGAATTGACAAAACTAGGAAGAATATATGGGTACAGATTTCGCCCAAAAGAAAGAATTTATGGTAAACCAATAGATGAGTATAAAGGGAAATGTATAGAAGGCAAGGCTTTTCAGGTAATGATAGAAAATAATCTAGATTTTGAAGTAGCATTATATCCATATGAACTTGTTACATACGGAGAGACAGGAAGTGTATTTCAAAATTGGATGCAGTATCAATTTATAAAAAAATACCTTGAAGTAATGACGCAGGATCAGACACTTGTATTGGAATCTGGACATCCACTTGGACTTTTTAAATCCAGGCCTGAATCACCAAGGTTAATAATAACTAATGCACTTATGGTAGGCATGTTTGATAATCAGAAGGATTGGGAAATAGCCGAAGAGATGGGTGTTGCAAATTACGGGCAAATGACAGCAGGGGGCCTAATGTATATAGGACCTCAAGGAATTGTACATGGAACATATAATACCCTTTTGAATGCAGGAAGATTAAAATTAGGTATTCCAAATGATGGAGATTTAAGAGGGCATTTATTTATAAGTTCAGGACTTGGGGGAATGAGTGGTGCTCAAGCAAAAGCAGTTGAGATAGCAAACGGTGTGGGAATAATAGCTGAAGTTGATAAATCAAGAATAGACACAAGAATTGAGCAAGGGTGGGTTAAGAAGTATTCAGAAGATTTGGGTCAAGTGTTTAAAATTGCAAATGAGTATATAACAAGGAAAGAGCCTATGTCTATAGGATATTGGGGTAATATAGTAGATTTGCTTGAATATGCAACTCAAAATAACATTAAAGTTGATTTATTAACTGATCAGACTTCATGCCATGCTCCATATGATGGAGGATACTGTCCACATGGTATAACTTTTGAGGAAAGAACAAGATTGCTTGCACGAGATAGAAAAACATTTAATCAATTAGTGGATAAAAGCTTAAGAAGACACTTTGAATTAATAAAAACACTTGTTGATAGAGGAACCTATTTTTTTGATTATGGGAACTCTTTCATGAAAGCTGTATATGATGCAGGAGTAAAAGAAATATCCAAGAATAAAAGAGATGATAAGGATGGATTTATCTTCCCATCTTATGTAGAAGATATAATGGGACCACAGTTATTTGACTATGGTTATGGACCTTTTAGGTGGGTTTGCTTAAGTGGAAAGAATGAAGATTTAATAAAAACTGATTATGCTGCAATGGAATGTATAGATCCAAACAGAAGGTATCAGGACAGGGATAACTATAATTGGATAAAGGATGCAGAGAAAAATAATCTTGTAGTAGGAACTCAGGCAAGGATATTATATCAGGATGCTGCAGGAAGAATCAAAATTGCATTAAAATTTAATGATATGGTTAGAAAAGGAGAAATAGGACCTGTTATGATGGGACGGGATCATCATGATGTGAGTGGTACAGATTCTCCATTGAGAGAGACATCTAATATTAAAGATGGAAGTAATGTTATGGCAGATATGTCTATTCAATGCTTTGCTGGTAATGCGGCAAGAGGAATGAGTTTTGTTGCACTTCATAATGGTGGTGGAGTGGGAATAGGAAAAGCAGTAAATGGCGGATTTGGATTAGTACTTGATGGAAGTTATAAAGTAGATGAGATAATTAAATCTGCACTATCCTGGGATGTCATGAGTGGAATTGCAAGACGCTCATGGGCAAGAAATGAACACTCAATTGAAACTGCTGCGGAATTTAACAAAACACATAATGGAACTGACCATATAACCATTCCATATATTGCAAAAGAAGGGTTGATTAAAGATTCAATAAAAAAATGTTTGAATAAGGAATATTAAAAGATAATTTTTTTTATTTGATTTACTCCATTCCTTATAATTGAAACTTATGATATATTTAGTTCATAAATAAATTATAATTTATAAACATTCCTAGAGTAATACAAATTAATTTATTTTGGACGCCATATTAATTAGTAGCAGTTTTTATGTTTACCTTTAAATTTATCACTACAAACCCACGTAAACCAGCACTTCGCTGGTTATACACCAATGAAAGGGGCTAATAAACAATGAGAATGACTAAAATAGTATGTACCTTAGGACCAGCGGTAGATGATGAGAATTTATTAGAACAATTAATACTGGGCGGGATGGATGTAGCAAGATTAAATTTTTCTCATGGTACTCAGGAAGAACATAAGGCAAGAGTGGATAGGGTAAAAAAGGTTAGAGAAAAATTAAACATTCCACTTCCATTATTGCTTGATACAAAAGGGCCTGAAATTAGATTAGGTAAATTTGAAAAAGGTGAAGTAATATTACAAGAGAACAATGAATTTGTACTTGTAAATGAAAATATTTTAGGGACAGAAGATAGGGCAACTATTTCACATAAGAAATTATATAAGGATGTTAAGGTTGGCACAAGAATATTAATAAATGATGGACTTGTAGCAATAGAAGTACAAGAGGTGGTGGGTAAGGACATCCATTGCAAAATATTAAATGGTGGAGTCATAAGTAATAACAAAGGAGTAAATATTCCTGAAATAGACACCCATTTACATTCAATAACGGAGAAAGACATCGAAGATATAAAATTTGCTATAGAAAATGAATTTGATTTTATAGCTTGTTCTTTTGTAAGAAAGGCTTCGAATGTAACCGAAGTGAGAGAAATATTAAAGAGATATGGTGGACAGGATATAATGATAATTTCAAAGATTCAAAATAGAGAAAGCGTAAGTAATTTTGATGAAATATTAGAGGTTTCAGATGGTATCATGGTAGCAAGAGGAGATTTAGGTGTAGAATTACCTACAGAGGAAGTTCCAATTGTTCAAAAAATGATAATCAAAAAATGCTATGAAAGTGGTAAATCAGTAATAACAGCAACTCAAATGTTAGATTCAATGATTAAAAATCCAAGACCTACTAGAGCCGAAGCTAGTGATGTAGCAAATGCTGTTTATGATGGAACTAGCGCAATTATGCTTTCAGGTGAAAGTGCTATTGGTAATTATCCTATTCAGAGTGTGAAAACTATGGTTAGAATCGCTGAAATGGCAGAAAAATCTATTGATTATGGCAGCAAATTAACTGCAATGCAATTTAACATGGTGGAAGATATTACAAATGCTATATGCTATGCGACTTGTGCAATTGCACTGCAGTTAAAGGCAACTGCAATACTTTCTCCAACTCAATCTGGACAAACTGCTAGAATGATTTCTAGATTTAGAGTAAATTGTCCCATAATAGCAACTACATCAAAGCCAAAGGTTCTACGACAATTATGTATTTCTTGGGGAGTAATTCCATTACTAGTTAGGGAAGCTTTAAACGTTGAACAAATGTTTGAATTTGGAGTTCAACAAGCTTTGGCCATTAAATTAGTTGAAGAAGGAGATATTATTGTAATAACAGCTGGAGGGCCAGTTGGTATATCTGGAACAACTAATCTGTTAAAAGTCCAAACAGTAGGTAATCCTCTTGTAATATAATACTTTATTTCTTACGAAAGCTGTATTTCATTAATACAGCTTTCGTAAATTTTTAATTATTTTTGTGTCGCTCTTTAGTATTACACCTGATATGGGGGAAAGACTGCTTAAACTGCAATAAATTTAAAATATAGATTATATTTTAAATCTATTCACTTCTTGTTCTAATCTATCAGTACTTTCTTTTGATTTTAAAACTTCCGCCATAACATCTGTTGATTTATAATTTGCTGTAGTAACTCTATCTGCTATATTTGTAGTTCCACAAGCACCATCGTTAGCTGCTTGGGCCACGTTATTTATAGCGCCTAAAACCTCTTGAACTGAAGCTAAAAGTTCCTCAGAAGTAGCACTAAAATCTGTTACTAGTTCATCTACAAACTTAGCATCCTCGTTATATTTTTCTGAAACATCTAACATCACCTGATAATCATTAGCAACATCTGTAGATACAAAAGTTAATAAATTATTAGAATTAGTAGAAAGATTATTTACTGAAGATATAACGTTTGTTGTTACAGCTTGTATTTTTAGCACCGTATCTTTTGATTGTTCTGCAAGCTTTCTTATTTCATCAGCAACAACTGAGAATCCTCTTCCAGATTCACCAGCTCTTGCAGCTTCGATAGCAGCATTTAATGCAAGTAAATTAGTTTTTTCGCTTATATGCATGATAGATTCAGATAAGATATTGATTTCACCAACTACCTTTGAATCTTCTATTGCTTGCTCAAGTTGCGTTTGTGTATGAAGAAGAATGCTTGCAGCTCTCTTTTGAGCAATATTGGCATTTTCTTTAATGGAAGTTGCTCTTTTACTAATTTCATTAGCTGCAATAGCACCTTTTTCTGACCTTTGCGCTATAGAATGAATACTTATTTCCATTTCTTGTGAAGTTGCTGACATTTGTTCAGATGCTGCTGAGGTTTCTTCCATACTTGCGGCTAATTCTTCTGTGGTTGCAGATATTTCTTGTAAGTCACTATCTAATATCTGTACATTGTCTACAATACTATTCACTTTCTGTTCCATAGCGGAGGATTCTGTTTTAATACTATCCACTAAATTCACTAATGAATTTTTCATATTATTAATACCATTGGTAATTGAGCCTATTTCATCTTTTCTTGACAATAATTCAGAGTCAAGCGCTTGGGAAAAATCACCCTTTGCGAGTATTCCTAAATATTGAGAAGATTTTATTATTGGATTGGTAATTCGCTTTGTGCTAATATTAATTAAAATAAATGTTAAAATTAACATAAATATTGAAATAACCAAGACTATAATAGATATTCTTTTAGCGCTTGCTATTAATTCATTTTCTGACATAAAAGATGCTAAAATCCAGTCAGTATTATTTATTTTATATGTATTACCAATATATTTAATGTCACTAATAGTCACATTAAAAGAATTTAAATCTTTTGACAATACTTTTTCTACTCCTGGTATATTCACATCTTTTATATTTTTAAAATTATTAGTAGCATTATTTCCATCTGCCATAATCATTCCTGTATTATGTATAAGCATATAAAAACCTGTTTTCCCTATTTTCATTTTACTTAACATGTTACTAATTACCGATTGTTCAACATCAATTCCTATTGTACCTAATACCTTTCCGTTAGAATCAGTTAATGAACGTACATTACTTATAACCATTGAACCAGTATCAGCTTTGTAAGGGGCTGTTCTTATTATATTTCCATTTCCTTTTAAACCCTTCTGATACCAATCCCTAGAAGTTGGATCGTATTTTTTTGATATAGTAGTTTCAGGCCAATTTACATAACCACCATCTTTAGTAGCCAAATAAACAAACATTGTACCAGGATGTGAATTTGCATATTGTTCAAATACATTATAAATTCCACGTTCTATTGTTCCGTTTTTAGAGGGTGTCATTTTAGTAGGTTTTGTAGTATTAATATAATTTGTAATATTACTCTTGTTTGCCTTACCTATTAAGGGATGAGTGGCTAGCATATTTATATTTTTATCTATTTGATCATAAAGAATTTGGATAGAATTCTCAGCCAATTTCATCTGTTCCTTAGAATTATTAAGATAATCTTTTCTAGCTTGAGTATTAACTTGATAGCTAATTATAATACCAACAGTTGCAAGTGCCAATATTATAATAAGTATGGTAATAACTAAAATTTGAGTTTGAATACTTTTAAATTTCTTAATCATAATAACTATCTCCTAACCTGAATTATATCTTTCTATTTAAACATTCTCACCTGATCATACATTTTTTCTCCAAATATCTTATGGACAACAGCTGTAAAATGCCATTCATCCCAAAAATAAAATTGCTCTGCATTATCATGTGCTGGTTTGATTTTTGGATAAGTACTTTGACACGCCTTATTTAGTTCAACTAACCCATATTGGCTTGGATTTTTCATTATATTTTCACTGATTTTAGGTAAGTCAAACATCATGATTTTGATATTTGAGTTTTTTTGTAATTCTTTTATGGTTTCAGGAAGTTTTTTATTCATATGATTTACAAAAACTTCAGCAGATTTTGTTCTATTATTAGTAATTTCATAAGGTACAAGTGATAAATCACTGCTATTTACTACAAGGAACTTTTTAGCTCCAAGCTTTTCTAATCTTTTAACTGCGGTATTTATATTAGCAACAGCTTTATCTGCCACGTTTTCAACTGTACCGGGTAAAGAATAATCCATGAATAAAAAATAATCATTGGCAGAAGCAAAAATAAAATACAATGCATCGGGATCAGCCTTACCTGATTTTAAATTTTTTTCGAATTTTTCAATTTGTCCGAGTACCCCTGTATTTCCCAAGTAATCCATCCACTTAGAATAGTTTTTTTCTCCAGTGGTTGCACCACCTGTAGCATAGTCAATTAATGGTACACCTAACTTTTCGGCTAACACTTCAACAGATGTAGGGCCATTTGAATATCTACCTTTCCAATATAATTTATCGGAAGGTTTTAAATATGCATCACTAGGTTTATTAGTGCTTGCCATGATTTGTGCAGAAACTTTTTTAGCTTGTCCATTGTCTGAATAACTATCTCCAAATGCAAGTACCTGAGTAAATTTTTCACCAACTTTTTCTTTACTTAATAGATAAATAATTCCACTAAAAATAAAAATACATATTACTAAAATTGTAAATATAAATTTGGAATTTTTTTTCAATACTCTTCACTTCCTTTATTAAATAATTGTTAATCTCCTATAAGTCATATAACAAAATATATATACTTAAAGTGTCACCTCCTAAATTTTATAAATTTTGAGACTAAATTAGGTTATAACACACACACATTATGTCACTTTTAGGCGTATTTTGCAATACTTTTCTAAATTACCATATAAATATAGACAAATAGGACTGCTTTAAAAGTATATTCTATTAGAAAATACTTTTAAAACAGTCCTATATTTATGGCTTTTAGCCATAAGGCACCTAAGTAAAGTTTAAAATATCAATTGCATCCTTTATTGTTTTCTCCATAGCCTCTCTGCCATAGTCATCAACTAATTTCCTATCTTTAGCATCGTGGGTTAAGCAGGCAGCACCCCCTATGCAACCATCGTTGCAGGCCATACCTTCAATAAAATTTTCTTTTAAAACACCTTTACTAGCTTTTAAAAGGGCAGTTCTGCATTCTTCAATACCACTACAAGGAATAGGGGAGACTTTAAAATCTGTTACTCCTTGTTCTTTTAAAGCTTCTGCTACCGCATCTGACAGACCGCCACTTCTTGCAAAAATTCTTCCAAAGTAAGAGGCATTATCTAGCACATCGTTTGGTAAACTTGAAAGCTTAATGTCTCTACTATCAAATAGTGCTTGAAGTTCTTCAAAGGTTAAGACCACATCTACATATTGTTTAACGCTGTCTTTTTTAACTTCAGCTTTCTTTGCAGTGCAAGGGCCAATAAATATCACCTTACTACTGGGGTGAACGCTTTTAATATATTTACCTATTTCAGCCATAGGTGATAGATTATGAGATATATGCTCCTCTAAATCAGGAAAATTTTTCAGAAGGTAGGCTACAAAGGCAGGACAACAAGAACTAGTTAAGAATTTTTTTTCTGCAAGTTCCTTAGCTTCCTTGTGGGCTACTATGTCCGCACCAAGGGCTGCCTCTACAACATTGTAAAAACCTAGCTGTTTAAGTCCAGAAACTACTTGCCCTATCTTAGCAGTTTTAAATTGTCCTGTAATAGAAGGAGCAATAATGGCATAAACTTTACTATCGGTATGGTTTTCACGGAGAAGGTTTATGGCATCTAGTATATAGGATTTATCCATAACAGCACCAAAGGGACATTGATAAACACAGGCGCCACAAGCAATACATTTGGATTCGTCAATATGAGCTTTTTTATGTTCATCCATAGAAATAGCATGGGATTTGCAGGCAGTTTCACAGGGTCGAACATTTTTAATAATTGCACTATATTGGCAAGCATTTAAGCATTTTCCACAATTAATGCATTTTTTATGATCTATAACCGCCTTATGAAGGGCGAAGGAAATAGCACCTCTTGGGCAAGCATTTTCGCATCTATGAGCAATACATCCCCTGCAAGCAGGGCCAACAGAAAATTGAGTAACAGGACATTCATCACAAGCAATATTTAAAACCTCAATTACATTGGGGTTATTTTTATTTCCACCCATGGCAAGCTTTACACGTTCATTTACAATAGCACGCTCTTTATAAATACAGCAACGCATAGTAGCATCTGGGCCAGGTACAATTTTCTCAGGTATATTTAGTATTCCATCTTGTAGACCATCTTCAAAAGCAAGTTTTGCAACTTCTTTTAATACCTCATATTTAAGTTCTTGAACATTAGTATCAAATAATCGCATGGTTTTACCTCCTAACATAAGCTTACTTTAACTTTCTTATCCATCTCAATTAAAATGCCCTTAATTTCTCTTATAAAACTCATTTTAACGGATGCACTAATCTTCATACCATCTATTTCATTACCAGGGTTAATTGCTTTACCAATAAAAAAATTTACATCTGTAGCTTCCTCAAAGAGTAACTTTGCAAGTAGAGAAGCACCATCAGTTTTATTCTCTAAATCTAGGGATATTTTACTATCCTCTAAGTACTTTCTACCTAGTTCTACTACTCGGCCAAGGGTAATAACTCCTTCAGTAACTAAATCCACACCCTCTATACTAGCGATTGCAGGTATTTCTTCATCCAGAGAACTTTCAGTTGCCTTTATAGGTTTGTTTAAATAGTTACTAACCATTTTTGAAGTACTCCCACCGCAGACTATCTTTTTACCAGCTTTAGAAAAGAAGAGCTTTAGTATTATATTATCCTCCTCTTTTTTCTCGGGAGGCCCTATAATAAGGTTTACTACCTGTCTTTTTCTTATCTTAAATACTGCAACTGTTGAATCATCCTGAGGAGTACCGAGAGATAAATCCAGGCAGGCATCAGCGATGGCAGAGGCCATTCTCTGAGGTGACATATTAGGGGTATACCATAGCTCTATATATTTGATAATTTCATCTCGTGGCCAACCATTTGTAGTAACTCGCCCAAGTCCAGCACTGGTAATGCCATCTGTAAGTAAAATAATCATATCGTAAACTTGAAGTTGTATGTTGCTTTCATAGATTTCTTTTTCGCCAATAATCTTACAGGTGGAGCAGTAGGGAAAATTTTTACCTTCCCTTATTAAAATTACACTCGGATTATCAAATTGAGCTAAATAAGCATTATTATTATAGTGAACTAATTGAAATATTGTAAAAGTCGAGTAGGCAAGATTTCTAACCTTACATACAGGCAATGTGTTTGCTACGGTATACACACTATCTTCAATGGTCATATTTCCAGCCATCATAGTGCTTAAAATTTTGGAAGTTAATGTAGCTAAAATGTTTGCTTTAATCCCACTGCCAAGACCATCAGAAAGCACAATAGTAGTGGTATCCTCTTTTTTTACCATGGTATAGTAATCTCCACAAATCTTCTCACCATGCTTACTGAGGCTTACAAATCCACATTCCATAAATATGTTCTTCACTAATATTCATCCTCCTCAAACATGGTGTTTTCCAGCTCTTTTAGGGCTACTTGTGTTTCGGCTGTAGTTTCGCCAAGTAGGGAAGCGATTTCGTGAACAATTCCTATTTGTTTTTCTAATATTTTGTCTGCAATATTTTTTGCATTATTTCTTGAAGCTAGCAGTTTTTCTCTCTTTAAGTGCTTGTTAGTTATATCTTTCATTATACAAATTACTACATGGCTATTCTTATCATATACTAGTAGCTCTTCGATGTATTTTTCATACTCTGCTAAATAAACTTTTTTATGTGTCCTACTTTCCTCTTTAGAAATTACATTGACAAAGTCAAACTCGTCCATAATTCTTGACACAGGTACACCTATAACATCTTCACACCTTAAAATCCCAAAAATATTACAGGCAGCTCTATTAATCTGTTGAATTCGGAGATCCATATCTACAGCTAAAATTGCATTGGGAGTTGCACTTATGATTTTATCTGAGAAGGACTCTGCTTTGCTCCTCATATAAGGAAGACACATGGTTATTTCAGCTTTACCAAAGTATACAGCAATAGCTTTTTCTCTACAGGTATTATAGCCACAGGTACCACAATTAAGCTCATCACTGAGATTATTTCTACCCATTTTTTTTAGTATAGCTGCAATATCACTTTTGCTAGGGGGAAGGCAAACAATCTCTTCACTTTTAATTTCTTTATAGAGATTTATATCTGTATTTAAATCATAATCGCAGAGAGTTTCCTTATTAAGGGCAAGTTTCTCCACTTTTATTTGTGCATTTATAAGCTTCAATTTATTTTTACCTCTTGCAGGACCATTAACGCAGCTGCCATTACAGGCACTCATTTCGATGAAGCAATTTTCAAAGTTACCTTCTTCTACTTCAATCAGTGCATCAATACAGTTATCAATGCCATCTACAGAAATATATTTATAATCTGTATTTATGTTCATGGTTTTAATTATTCCACCAGCTACAGGAAACAATCTAGATAAATATTTTAAGGAGCGGGTATCTTCCATAGCAGTTATGTTAATCTGCGCATCTTCAAGCCACTGATTGAGTTCATCAAAGGTTAAAACCATATCTACTGCTCCTGGATAGTTTTCAATCTCATCTTTTTTAGAAATACAAGGGCCGATAAATACCACCTGTGCACTGGGATTTTTAGCTTTAATCAGATTCCCATGAGCTTGCATTGGAGATAAAACAGGAGCTAAATTTTCAAGAGTACTGGGATGATGCTTTTGAATTAATTTAACTACTGTGGGACAACAGGATGAGATTATTGTTTTTCCAGTGTTTTTAGCTATGAGTTGTTCATATTCACTCTTTACTAAAAATGCACCTTCTGCTGTCTCATAAGCGTCTGAAAAACCTAATTTTTTAAGTATATCTTTAAATGCTTCAAAGGTTGAAACATCATAATTTGCAATAAAGGAAGGGGCGACACTAGCAATGATATCTTTGTCTCCTCTAACTAAATTTTTAGCGATTTCTAAGTCGTTTCTAACTTCTTTAGCGTCCTGAGGACAGGTTAAAATGCAATTGCCACAAAGTATACAGTCTCTTTCAAGAATTTGTGCCTGATGGTCCTTAACTTCAATAGATTTTACAGGACAATTCCTTATACACTTATAGCAATTTTTACAATTTGCTTTCTTTAATTTTAAAATGCTCATAGGTTAATCAACCTTCTTTAAAACATATTTATCAAAAACCTCTGTTAAATTCTCTCTTGTTACTCCAGTTACAAGCTGCTCATCCACTTTTATGGTTACCCCTAATTTACAATAACCAAGACAAAAGGCAGGCTTAATATAAACCTCACTATCTAAATGTTTTTCAGTTATCATTGATTTTAACTCATTCATTATTGAATAAGATCCTCTAACGTGGCAACTGCTTCCTATACATACTAAAATATCCATTTTACCCTCTCCTTTAAAAATGTTTATTTATGACTTAATTAAGAATTATTTGTGAGAATTGATAAAAAATTTACAATACTTTTATTGTAACATTGAACTTTAGGAGGGGGTAATGTATAATTTATATATTACATATGTTTAATAATGAATGGGTGAGGGCTATGAACTTATTACACTTAAAATATATTGTTGAAGTTGAAAAGACTAATTCGATTACAAAGGCTGCACAAAATCTATTTATGGGACAACCTAATTTAAGTAGAGCTATTAAGGATTTAGAAAAGAAGATTGGAATTACTATTTTCAAGCGTACGGCTAAAGGGGTTGAACCAACTAGAAAAGGTGCTGAATTTTTATCTTATACAAAGGCAATTCTATCTCAAGTTAATGAGTTGGAGTCTTTATACAAGCCTTGCGAATCGGATGTCATAAAATTTAATATATCTGTTCCTAGAGCAACTTATGTTTCTGTGGCATTTTCTGAGTTTGTTAACTCTCTAAATGAGGAAAGAGAAATAAATATTTTTTTTAAAGAAACAAATTCCATGGAAGCAATAAATGATGTGCATAACGGAGATTCTAATTTAGGAATTATTCGTTATGAAAAACTATATGAAAACTATTTTTTATCCTTTTTAAAGGATTCGGATTTGGAATATGAACCACTTTGGGAATTTGACTTATGCCTGCTTATGTCAAAGGACCATCCTCTTGCTAATCTGGAGGATATTCCATATTATGACCTATGCAACTATACAGAGATTGTCCATGGGGATTTCCAGGTACCTTCTCTTTCACCTAGTGAAATTAAAAAGGATGCTGAAGCTAGGCTACATTTAAAGCGAATTTATATATATGAGAGGGGAAGCCAATTTGACTTACTACAAAGGGTAAAGGGTTCCTTTATGTGGGTATCGCAAATTCCACAGGATGTTTTAGAACGTCAGAATATGATACTCAGAAAATCTTCTGCTAGTTCATTGGTTAATAAAGACATTATAATTTATAAGAAGAATCATGTCTTTACAACATATGAAAAGCTATTTGTTGATATGGTGAAGAATTTTACAAAGCAATAAAAGTATTTCATTAGAGTAAAATTTAATGAAATGCTTTTTTATTTATTTCCAATGTATTTTATTAAAATATCTTTAATTTTTTTATTTTCACAATAATCCAAGGGAGTCGATCCTGTAGAATTTGTTGAATTTATGTCAAAGCCTAGACTTATGAGAGCTTTTAAAAATTCTTCAAAGTGTTCATCATAACAGTTAATATAATCATCGTGAAGAAGAGTATTTTTATATTTATCATGTACATTGATGTCTGCTCCATATTTTACAAGAAGATTAAGAAGCTCCACAGAATAATTAAAGCTGCAGTAAAACACTGGGGTCTTATCGGATATGTTGACTGCATTAACTTTAGCTCCTTTTTCCAATATCATAGTTATTACATCTATTTGAGGTTTTACTCTTGCACAAAGTTTATGAAGAGGAGTTTCCAAGAATTCACTGTGATGACTGTTAATATCAGCACCGTTATTTATTAAAAGCTCAATTGTTTTAAAATAATTATTTTCGCTATTATTAATGGCATAATGAAGTATACTTTCCAGTGCAAAGTCAGAATTTAAATCCTTAGCCACCTTCAAATAATTCTTTATTTCATCTATGTTACCTTCTTCAATATATCTATAAATTGATTTAGGGTCTTTAGAGAATATATTACCGAATATTTTCATGTTGGGTACCTCCTGTTAATTTAAAAAACCAGCATCTGATGTCAGATTTTTAGCTTTAAAATCAGTTTATTGCTTTTATAATATTATTTTAACATATCAAGGTTAAAATGTAACCTTAGTGGCAAGCTTCTTAGGAAAATTCTCCGGGGGATATTAACGAATTCTCAATACAATTTGTTTTGCCATTTCTTATAATTTAAACTTATGTTATATGTAGTGTGGGTAGAAAAGTAGATATTACTTTATATAGAGGACCAATAGCTCTTGTTAAAGATGGAGATACAATCCATATTAATATAGAGCATAGAAGTATAAACATTATAGGAATCAATGGAGAAGAAAAATCATTAGAAGAAATTCAAGATATACTAAATGAAAGAAAAAAAGAATGGAAACCAAAACCGCCTAAATATACAAAAGGTGTACTTGGAATGTATACAAGCATGGCAAGTTCTGGTATGAAAGGTGGAGTTATTGAGATAAGATAATTGAAAAATATAGATGAATATTAAGAATATGATTGGAAATAGAAATTAAATTGTGAAATATTATTCATGTGGTTCATCTTAATAATATGTAAGGATTTAGAAATAAGGCTTAGTATATAAATATACTGAGTCTTATTTTTATTATTGAAAACAATAAATTAACTAATTTTTGTAAAGGATAAATTATCTGATTCCATCATTAATTTATCCTTTATATCGATATCTGCTCCATATTTTACAGGAAGCTTAAGAAGCTCTACAGAATAAATAAAGCGACAGTAATGCCAGACTAGGAAAATGATTATTAGATTTATCTATAGATATAGCTATAAACATAGAAGATATCTATTGGACAACTATAAAGAACATTGATAGTATACTTATGCGTTAATCTTTAATAAATATGAAAGTATAAAGGAGTAAAAATGAAAAAAAGAGTAATATACGGTATTTATTTTATTATTATAGGGGTGTTACTTGCGATAGGACCCCATACATTATTTGCAGTTTGTCATAAAGGGGAAACAGTTATGAAATGCTGGTGGTCAGCACAGGCAGAAATTTCAATTGGAATTATGCTTATAGTAGCAGGAATTGCTACACTATCTTTTAAATCACAGGAAATTCAGCTTGGTATTTGTATAATGACCAGTGCTTTGGGAGTTATGGCTATTTTAATTCCAAGTGTTCTTATTGGTGGTTGTATGAAAAAACAATGATGTGCCAAAGCATGAGTTTTCCATGTATTTATATTATTGGAGGATTTACCACAATTGTTTCCATTTTTAGTTGTATATCCTTATTTAAACGAATGAAGAGGAATTAAAATAAAATGAAAAAACACAAGGACTTAAATATTTTCTCCATCTCCCTGCAGAATATAAAGCATAGAGCCTTTCGTAATGGATTTATGATATTCTTTGTTTTTTTGCAGACGTTTGCATTATTTTTTAGTACTATGTTAATGATGAATATGGAAAGAGGAATTATAAATACAACCGAAAGAATGGGCGCTGAGGTAATTGTTGTTCCGAATAGGAATTCGAAAGAGCTACAGGAGTCATTATTTATGGGAAAACCTTGCACAATTTATTTTGATCGTCAGTGGGTAAATAAATTACAAGGAGTAAAAGGGGTAAATAAGATTTCACCACAGCTGTATTTAGCTACTTTGGAAGCAGCTTGTTGTGAGGCAGCAGTACAATTAATTGCTATTGATCCAAAAACTGATTTTCTTATAGAGCCTTGGTTAAAAACTCAAGGAAACCTAGAATTAAAAAAAGGACAAGTTGTGGTTGGTCATGATGTTATTGCCAAAGTAGGGGAAAAAGTTACTTTTTATAATACAGAATTTCAGGTTGCTGCAAAGCTTTCAAAAACTTCAATGGGATATGATAATTCTGTATTTATGAGTTTCGATACTGCCTTTGAGCTTGCAAATTCTAAGAGTGCCAATAATAACTTAAAATTAGATAATAGCGAAAATTTAATATCCATGATAGCCATAGACGCAGATGAAGGTTATTCTCCTGATAAATTAGCTGTTGAAATTCAACATGTATATAATGATGATGATATTGCAGTACATACGGCAAATAGTCTTTTTAGTGGAATAGCTGCAGAACTTAAAAAGTTTACATCTTATAGTAGCGTACTAATTGTAATATTATTTATAGCTACGGCTATGGCCTTAATCAGTATTTTTACTATTACTATTAATGAAAGAAAAAGAGAATTTGGAATTCTATATACCTTAGGTGCCAATGGCAGACAAATTTTTTCTATGATAATAATTGAAGCATTGATTATTAGTATCATTGGAGGAGTCCTTGGGGTTTTGGTATCAGAAGGATTACTATTGTTATTTAGAAATTTCATTGGTATGAGTTTTGGAATTTCATATTTCGAAATGACATTTACAGAGGTATTATTGGTATCTAGTAAATGCATGCTAGTATCTGTGCTAACAGGTTTTGTAGCTTCTTTTTATTCTGCCTATAAAATAAGTAAAGAAGAGCCTTATGTGCTCATAAGGGAGAATGAATAATGATTTTAGAAATAAAAAACCTAAGCAAAGAATATAAAAGAAAAGATGAAATATTCTTAGCAGTTAATGATGTGAATTTATCAATTTCAGAGGGGGAGTTTGCATCTATAGTGGGTCCCTCTGGTTGTGGAAAAAGCACTTTGCTTAATATGGTAGCAGGGTTACTTAAACCTACATCAGGGGAGGTTTTCATTGATGGAAGTGAAATTTTCGGAAAAAATAAAAATGAATTAGCCCTTCTAAGAAATGAAAAAATAGGATATGTATTGCAGGGACAAAATTTATTATCGAACTTTACAATTCTAGATAATGTATGTATGCCTGCATATTTATCAACTAGAAAAAAAACAGTGAAAGATAGGGCAATGGAACTCTTAGAGGAGGTGGGACTGAAAGGAATGGAGGAGGAATATCCAGCCAGGCTTTCGAGCGGTGAACTAAGAAGAGTTTCCATTATACGAGGATTAATAAATAATCCCAAAATAATTATAGCAGACGAGCCTACAAGTAATTTAGATCCTGAAAACTCAAAAATGATTATGAAATTCTTTAAAGAAATTAGCTCTAAGGGAACAACAATTTTAATAAGTACACATAATATTGGTCTTTTAGATTACACACAAAAAACCTATGAAATGGAAAAAGGAATTTTAAAATAAAAGACTATAATATTAAATTAAGGAGCGAAAAAATGGAAAACACACCTAATAAGAAAAAGAGTAGGATTAGTAAAATTATAATAATCCTACTACTTTTAATTTTAGTTTTAAGTTATTTACTTGTCCCAACTATAAAGGAATCATTTAATACCATCTTTAAAATGTTTGCAAGTGGAGATTTTACACTTGTTAGTGCATTTGTAGCATCCTATGGAGCTTATGCGGCAGTTATTTCTTTTTTATTAATGATATTCCAATCTATAGCCGCACCACTACCTGCCTTCTTAATTACTTTTGCTAATGTAAACCTATTTGGTTGGTGGCAAGGAGCACTTCTTTCATGGACTAGTGCCATGGCGGGGGCAGTAGTTTGTTTTTATATCGCTAGGGTTTTAGGACGAGATGTTGTAATCAAATTGACAAGCAAAACAGGACTAGAACAAATTGATAAATTTTTTATAAAGCATGGTAAAATAAGTATTTTGATAGCCAGGTTATTACCCTTTATTTCTTTTGATATTGTAAGTTATGCAGCAGGTTTAACTTCTATGTCATTTGGTTCATTCTTTATTGCAACGGGTATAGGGCAATTACCTGCAACAATTATTTATTCCTATGTAGGAAGTATGTTAACTGGAGGAGCAAAATTGTTTGTAACAGGCTTATTATGTTTATTTGCACTATCTGCATTAGTTATATTGTTTAGGCAAATTTATGTAGAAAAACAAAAGAAAAAATCAACTGTAAATAAATAATCTATTTTACAGATGTTTAATAAAAAAAATATAAATTAAGAGGAGATTGAATAATTATGACAATGAAAAAAGTATTAACCGTTTTATTAGTAGCTTCACTTATATTCTCACTTGCAGCTTGTAGTAAAGTAGCACCAAAAGTAGCACCAAAAGCATCAAAAACTGAGGCAAAAGTATTAGTAGTTAACAAAGAGGCAAAGGAAATTAAAATGCTTTGTGAAGTAAATGGTAAGTATTTTAAAGAAGCAACTCGTCATGGTATTGTTTTTGCAAAAGGGTCCAATGGCGAAAAATCAGTTCTTCGTGGTTTGGCAGATGAAAAAGAATTCCATCAAGCATTACTTGATATCGGAGCTAAACCTGGAAATAACTTAAAAGCAGCAGATATGAAAGCAACCGCAGATAAAGGAGTAGCTGTTGATGGAGACAAGTTAAACGCCGTAGTAACTTGGGAAGGACAAGATAAAGAAATTCCCTTTGCGGATATTATCAAAGCAAGCGTAGAAAAACCAATGGATTTACGTTTTGGTGGAAACCTTGAAAGTGCTAAGAAAAACAATACTGGATGTGTACTTTGTTTAGATAGCTGTGCAACAGGTATTACAAGTGATGCAGCATATCCAACTGGAACTACACAAAACAAAGTTGTTAAATTCTATGGAGATGAAGACGTGTTACCAGAAGATGGAAAAGTAGTAACAGTTACTTTTCGTCTTGCTAAATAATTGAAACTTACGGTGTTATATGAAATATTTAAATATTATTTATAATAGTTTTTTATGGGCACTGGTAATTGCAATTACCAGTTTTAAAAGTGAATGGCTTGAAATGAGGATAAATATAGGTTACATATTTTTTGTAACCTTCATCCTTTTATCTGTAATTTTAAGTCTAATTCCAAGAAGAAAACAACTTAAACTAAGTGTTGTATTTACCACTGCTAATTTGTTTATTTGTACAATTTATGCCATGGTACTTTATGGTTTCCAGAGATTAAAGACAGTACCTGCTTCAATTATTCGGGAAGGAATTCATATAAATAAAATTCAATTTTCAGTAATCAATTTGGTATTACTAATTATTATAATCTTAGGTCTTGTGCTAATAATCATTTTTGATAAATCAAAACAAAAAAAATATAAATAAAGTTGACTGGCTTAAAATTAAGTGTATAAAACTAAATTTTGAGCCATTGTCATTGTTACACTATATTGGTGAATGGTTGGAGGTAAACGTTATCTAAAAAGTTACTCACATTTAAGGGTGTATTAAAGTAGATAAAACTGTATCTTTAAAATTAATATTAGATATTTCCAAATAACACCGGATTGATAAGGGTGTTATTTTTTTATTATCATCGAATCTTTGCGAAATTTTGTTAGTATTAAAGCAAACATGGGTATAGTAAATCTTATTTGAGTATAGGGGCTAAAATCAATATTGAAAAAACAGGAAAATAGGGTTATATTATAAGTAATCAATATTAAGTGATAAATAATATCATTAAAGAAAAATAATAATTTAATAAAAATTGTCTTTTGTGAAAAATTAAAAATTAAGGGAGGCCAATATATATGAAAATTGCGGTTGTAGGATGTACTCATGCAGGCACAGCAGTTGTAGTAAACGCAAGGGAGCTTTATCCAGATAGTGAAATCACTGTCTATGAAAGGAATGATAATGTATCCTTTCTTTCCTGTGGTATAGCTTTAAGCGTTTCAGGTATAGTTAATGAACCAGAAAAATTATTTTATAATTCCGTAGAAAACTTGAGAAAAAATGGAATAAATATGAGAATGAGTTATGATGTAACGGATATAGATATAGAAGGGAAAACTATTACAGCTAAAAACCTAAAAAATAATGATATAGTAAAAGAAAAATACGATAAAATAGTTCTTACCTTAGGATCATGGCCAATAGTTCCTAATTTTGAAGGCAAGAACCTTGAAAATATATTACTTTGTAAGAACTATGATCATGCGAAGACAATTATAGAAAAATCTAATGAAGCTAAGAATGTAGTAATTATAGGTGCAGGATATATAGGAGTGGAACTAGCTGAAGCTTTTGAAATAAAGGGTAAGAATGTAACTCTAATTGATGCAGAAGATAGAATAATGAGTAAGTACCTTGATAAAGAGTTTACAGATATAGCAGAAGGAGAATTTAAGGGCCACGGAATAAACCTAATATTAGGGGAAAAGGTTCAAAAATTTGAAGGAGAAGATGGAAAAATAGCCAAAGTAGTTACTGATAAAAACACTATAGAAGCAGATTTAGTTGTACTTTGTATAGGATTTGTACCAAATACAATGATTGTTAAGGATAAATTAGACGCTCTTCCAAATGGAGCAATAATAATAGATGAGTATATGAGAACTAGTGCTGAGGGAGTATATGCAGCAGGGGATTGTTGTGTGGTAGAATATAACCCAGCAAAGGATAAGCGATATATACCACTAGCAACAAATGCAGTTAGAATGGGGACTCTTGTAGCTAAAAATTTAGTTGAGCCAACTCTTAAGTATATGGGTACCCAAGGAACCTCAGGAATAAAGATATATGACAAGTGCATTGCATCCACTGGTCTTACTGAGGAGGTAGCAAAACATACTACATCTATGGATATAGGCTGCGTAACTATAAATGAGAATAATAGACCAGAGTTTATGCCAACCTTTAGTGAAGCTATGTTAAAGCTCGTATATGAAAAAAATACAAGGAGAATACTTGGAGGACAAATAATATCTGAGGAGGACTTGACTCAGCATATGAATACTTTATCTGTGGTAATACAAAACAATATGACCATAGAAGAATTGGCAATGACAGATTTCTTCTTCCAGCCACACTTCAATAAACCATGGAGTTTATTAAACACAGTGGCACTTAAAGCATTATAGAACATGAAAATTTAATTAGCGAAAATCCTTCATTGAGGATATTAGAAAAGTTCAATTAATAAGATAAAACTTAGACCTAGGTTAATGTAAATTAATCTAGGTCTTTCTTGAGCGTCCAGCATGTCATTGCCATTTTCAACATAAGTAATGCCAGTTATAATTAAGCCAGCACCACTTTTGTTTTGATATTTTTTAGGCCCTAGTTGCCTTAATGGTACTTTAAAAATTTATAAAAAACACACAAAATAAACATTAGGTTGACACCTCACTGACATTTACAGTAGATATAATTAAAATATAGAAACTAAATAAACTGATTTTTGTATATTAAGGGAATAAGAGAAAACTTTACACTTGCTAATGATGAATTTGCATGTAAAACAGTATTTGGGAGGAAATGTAAAAATGAAAAAAAAGATAAAGAAAATACAAATATTTAGACTAATAATACAATTGATTTTATTTGTTTTATCACCGGGATTATTTATATTAGCATTTTCAGGATTTAAAAGTATATATCAAATGATTATTAAAGGTGATTTCAATTTCCTTCAAGCTTTCCCTAGTTTAGTTGAGTTCACAACAGTTATAATTATAACCATTGTACTTGGTAGGTTTTTCTGCGGCTGGGTTTGTGCTTTTGGAACCTATAATGATTTGCTCCATTTATTGTCTAAAAATGTATTTAAGATTAATTTTAAAGTAAATGAGAAAGTAGATGCTGTGTTAAAATACGCAAAATATGTAGTTCTACTATTACTTGTAGTTCTTGTATGGAGTATGGGAAGTAAAGTTCTAGAAACGACTAGTCCTTGGGATGCTTTTGCGCAAATAACGAATTTCCCCCAGGTACTATCTGATTATACTATTGGATTTATACTATTAGCTTTAATAACAATAGGAGCTTTCTTTATAGAAAGATTTTTCTGTAGGTATTTATGCCCCTTAGGAGCTGTTTTTAATATATTTTCTAGAATAGGTATATTAAAAATTAAAAAGCCCACTGATAAATGCGGAAAGTGCAGATTATGTACAAATAATTGTTCAATGGCACTATCTCTTTATAAAGTTGAAAGTATACGTGGTGGAGATTGTATTAACTGTTTAAAGTGTATCGAAGCATGCCCTAGGAATAATACTCAGTTAAATGTTTTTGGTGAAAATGTAAATCCTGAACTGGCTAGTTCTGTAGCAATAGTTGCTATGGTAGGACTTTATAACCTTAACAATTTAGGAGCAGAGGCATTAGCTCAAAGTAAATTAACAAAACAAACTAGTACTTCTGTAAGTGCTAGTATAAATAACACACCTCAAAAATATGAGGATATAACAACTTCAGACGCTAGTAACGCTTCAACAAGTACAACGGATAGTTCAAAGGAATCAAGTACTAATAATGCAAATGAAAGTGCTAGTTCAACTACAATAAATCAGAGCAATTATACCAATGGAACATATACAGGAGCTGGTACTGGGTTTAAAGGCGGTACAACTGAAATTGCAGTTACAGTAAAAGATAATAAAATTACTAATGTTGAAACAGTATCAAATCAAGACACGCCAAAATTTTATAGCAGGGTTGAACGTGAAATAGTATCTGAAATAATTTCAGCTCAATCAGCTACTGTAGACACAATTTCTGGGGCCACATACAGCAGTGAAGGAATTATTAGTGCAGTTAAGGATGCATTAAGTCAAGCTAAAAAATAGACTAATTGGTAGAAATCTTAATTTAGACCATAAACGTATCTCCATTGGTTACAATGTTTAAAAGATTATAGAGACAAAATAAAAAGCAGGGTTGTGTGAGATTTAATCACTCACAACCTTGCTTTTTAGTTTTATTTTATAGCATTTAGATATAGTTCGGATACATAGTCCCAATTAACTACGTTCCACCACTCAGAAATATAGTCAGGACGTCTGTTTTGGAATTTCAAATAATATGCATGTTCCCAAACATCTAAGCCTAAGATAGGTATAAATCCTTCACTAATTGGATTATCTTGGTTTGGTGTTGAAATAACTTCAAGTTCTTTGTTTTTATTTATTACAAGAAAGGCCCAACCACTTCCGAATCTAGTTGTTGCTGCTTTTGCAAAATCATCTTTAAATACTTGGAAACTTCCAAATTTTTCATCAATAGCTTTGCTTAGTTCTGATTTTGGTGTGCCCATTTTACCTGGTGACATAACATTCCAAAACATACTGTGATTAAGGTGACCTCCTCCATTATTTCTAACAGCCATTCGTATATCAGATGGAATCTCCTCTAGATTTTTTAATAACCATTCTAAGCCTTTATCATAGAGCTCTGGATATTTATCTAAAGCTGCATTTAAGTTATTTACATAAGCCTGGTGATGTTTACTGTGATGTATTTCCATTGTTTGAGCATCTATATAAGGTTCAAGTGAACTGTATTCATAAGATAGTTTTGGTAATTCAAATTTCATAATTAATTCCTCCTAATAGTAAAGTTTATTATGCTATTATAATAACTCAAATGATATTAGTTGTCAAGTGATAATAATAATCAGTAAGACTTTTATTAATTATCTTATTGTTATAATAATAGAAAATTTTATGTAAGGCTATCTGTATAAAGTAAATCTTTTGATAGTAACTTACTATTTTTATAGGTAGTTCTATATACTTTTACATTCTTGCCTACAACTTCATTAACAATTTCATATTTTTTATTGTTAAGACTTGAATTTGAGTAAACATTAAATGTTACATTTTTGTTTTGTGTTATAGCTTCTATATATATAGGATAAGGATGCGTATTCTTAAATCTATAATCCAGAATGCCGTAAGCAATTGTAGCATCCATACCTACACCAATATAGCTAGAATGTAAGGAATGCTTGTACCTTTCCACAGAAGGGATGTTGGCCCTTAATATGGCATTATAAAGAGTAGTTGAAACTTGGCATACTCCTCCACCAGAAGCTAATTCTAACTTTTTACCCACTATTACTGGAGCTAATTTATATCCTCTGTCAGTTGAACTATTTCCAACAGTTTTGTTAAAACTAAAGGTTTCTCCAGGCATTAGTAGTTTACTATTTATACTTTTGGCAGAAAGCTCAATATTGGTTGACCTAGCAGAATCGGAAGAGGTATAGCTTGTACTAAAAGAAGAAATCTTAGCATCAATATTTTCAAGTTTATCACTAGTAATATTAGCTAAAATTTTTTCTGTTGGTGCAGATTCAACTATATCATTAGAATTAATATTTCCATTTACATTGCTCAGTATAATTTTTTCTAGTTTGTCGTCTAAAAGTTTTATTCCTTTTTTATCGGGAGTAATTTGAAAATTATCATTTATTAGTGAAATACTTGCATCTTTTGACCCAATTTCTACCTCCTTCTTTATGGTAGAAATAAATTTCTTTATTGGCGCTGGATCATAAATAAATTTTAAATTATATTGATGGGCTGCAGGGTTCTTTATCACTTTATATTTATCAAATAAATTTAAATTTTTCCCATAATCGAAGGCTTGTTTTACTATATCTTCAATATTGTATCGTGCATTTAATTTTGAATAGTTCAATTTGTAGTCCTTATTAGATGTTTTTATAGTTATATTCTTTTTTAGTATTGCATCTCCATATTTTTGTGTAATTAACCTCTTTGATTCATCAAGGGTTCTTCCTGAAAGATCTATATCCTCAATTTTAGTATTAGGGTATACTATGGCCTCCCATTCTTTAGTCTTGACATATATATATCCCCAAAAAACAGCCACTCCCAAAGCAATAATTGAAATTGACGAAATAATAGTAATCTTTATTTTTTTCATTTGTATAATCCTCACTTCCCATTATAAGTTTATTATAAAAAGCATATGTTACTAAATGCTTTTAATAGTTTATAACCTTAACATAAATACATTCTAACATTATATTTAAAATAGGAAGTTAAAATAAGATTAAGTTTTGGTGACAGAAGGGTTACGATAGACAGGATATCCAATAAGTACGTCTTTAATGGAGAATTTAAATATAATATATTATAATTAAGAATTATATGAAAAACACATAACTAACCGGATACTTGGCCATAATCATAAATGAAAGTATAGTTATAGAAAGATTCAGTAAGTGAGGTGAATTATGATGGCGCTAATATTTCCATATTTAAAAATTATCTTAAGTTCTGTAAGTGTATATATTTTTATTGTAGTTGCTATAAGGTTTTTTGGTAAAAATGAATTAGCTCAATTATCTGTGGTTGATTTAGTTTTTATTTTACTTATTAGTAATGCTGTTCAGAATGCAATGGTGGGTACAGATTCATCACTATGTGGCGGAATGGTTGCAGCAACTTCATTATTTGTTGTGAATTATTTATTTAAACTGGTAATGTATCGATTTTCCAAATTTAACAAGTTAATTCAGGGAGAACCATTGCTACTAATTTATCATGGTAAAATTAATAAAAAAAATATGACTAAATCTAAAATCTCAATGAATGAAATTATGGAAGTAATCAGAGAGCATGGAGTAGCAGTGGTAGGTCAAGTAGATTTAGCAGTATTAGAAGTAGACGGAAATATAAGCGTAATGTCTCATGAGTTTAAACATAAAACCACAAAGAAGAAAAAAGCACATAAGACAATTGCAAAGAATATATAAAAAGGGCATATCATTAAGTTAAGAATCTACAAAATGAAGAATATCACCCCGCCACCCAAAGCCATCAGCCTAAGAATTTAAATATACTCCAAATGGCGATGGCTCTCTGCTATATTAATATTATGTTTATAATTTTAGTAATCCATAGAAAGTATAAAATTTGTTATGCTATAACTTCTATGATTCCTACAGGTACATTAGGCCATACATGAAATCCAATTCAATCATGTCCACAGGCATGAGTAATACTATTTACATCTAAGTCTTTTAGAAAATCAAGAATAATACTTTGAGTATTAAATTCCACAAAAGATAATTCAGCGTTAACATTCAATTTTTTTCTTAATTCTTTTATAGAATCTATATATTGATTTATTACTTCGCTAATATTCAAATCTTATACCTCATTCTTGTATAATAAACATACAATATTTTAACCTAAAAATTCAGATAATACTACCCTGAGGATATTTAAATCCGATTTAAATACACAATGAGTTTTTTAAAAAAGTTTTAACATGTTCTTAACGAAAAATATGTTGTTTTTTGATTAAAAATTATATATAATTACTCACAGAAATAATGTGATATGGGGGAGGTAGATCCATGGAAAAAATGTCTTTTGAAGTTAGAAAAGCTTTTACTAGCGACATTGAAGAAATACGAATACTCGCAGGAGAATCTTTTAAAATGTATACGGTAAATGCATCAATTACAGAACTTATTGCACCTCTTAATGAAACTTATGAGGAAGTAAAAAAGGCTATAGAAACTACTGAAGTTTTTGTAGCTCTATATAACGAAGAAGTTATTGGCAGTGTGAGAATTGAAATCAAGCCTGATGGAACTGCTTATTTAAGTAGATTTGGCGTTTCAGCCTCACATCAAAATAACGGTATCGGGAAAATATTAATGAATGCAATTGACAATTCAATGAAGGAACTCGGGATTACATCTTTATATCTTCATACTGCATCCAGAATGTTTTCACTTATTAGATTTTATTATGGAAGAGGTTTCTATATAGAATCCACCACTAATGACAGGGGATATATTAGAGCCTTGCTATGCAAGGAATATATTACAGAAAAAAGCGAAGACTTATTGGGTAATGATTATGAAAATCGTTCAGTAGTATAATAAAAATATTTAAAATCCTGCATTATTTCTTCCTTAAGGAAAAATAAGCTTGATTATTTATAAAAGTAGTGATATTATAAATATAATATTTTTTTAAGGGGAGATTAATTATGAAAAACTTATTAAATCAAAAAACACAATTTGTCTTTACTAGCCAATTTAGATAGGATTTGTACCTGCAAATTAAGCATAGGTACAGGTCCATTGATGCTTGCATCAAATGATTTGTATCTATGTTGGCTATGATTGTAAGTTTTTCATTAGTAATATGAAAAAAGCCACATAGATTATCTATGTGGCTTTTTTGATTATTATCCTAAGTCACATGGACTTCCATGTGACTTTTTTTGTACTTTAAATATCTTACCTAAATTTTAAAAAGGAGGTTTTTTTTATGGAAGTTGTAGCAGGAGTACTAGTACAAGGTTTAATTTTATCAATTATGGTATTGGGGGTGTATATAAGTTATAAAATTTTAGACTTCCCTGATTTATCAGTTGATGGAAGTTTTTCCTTGGGAGCAGCAATAATAGCTGTAACCTTAAAAAGTGGAATTTCTCCTATTTTAGGTTCAGTACTTGCTCTAGTTGCAGGATGTATAGCGGGTTTACTCACAGGAATACTGCATGTTAAATTTAAAATATCAAATTTACTTTCAGGTATTTTAGTAATGGGAATTTTATATTCTGTAAATTTACGGATTATGGGGAAAGCAAATATTCCTATTTTTAGTGATACAAATATATTTTTCAATTTTAACCCTTTAATTGTAGCTTTAATTTTTGTTGTAATATTTAAAATTACCATTGATATGTTTTTAAAAACGGGATTGGGATATGCATTAAAAGGAGTGGGGGATAACCCACAAATGATTAAATCACTGGGAGTAGAAATAGGAAAAATAAAGATATTTGGGCTTATGATATCTAATGGCCTTGTAGCTTTTTCTGGAAGTATGATGGCTCAATATCAAGGGTTTTCAGATATATCTATGGGTATAGGTACATTAGTTTTAGGTATTGCTTCTATAATCATTGGAGCATCTATTATTAAAAGTGGAAAGTTTATAAAACAGACAAGTAGTGTGATTATAGGAACTCTAATTTATCAAATCACCATATATTTAGCTATGAATATTGGACTTACACCTATGGATTTAAAAATGGTCACATCTTTTGTAATAATTTTATTTATAACAATTGGTGCTAGAAACAAAAGTGGAACAACTAAAACTGTAAGGAGGCTACTAAATGTTAAAAATACAAGATTTATCAAAAAGTTTTTATAATTCATATTTAGGTGAAAATGTGTTATTTAAGCACATTAATCTAGAGGTTAAACAAGGGGAATTTATAATAATAATTGGTAGCAATGGAACAGGTAAGTCCACATTATTAAATATAATTTCTGGATTAGTTAAAGAAACCTCAGGTAATATTTTTCTTGAAGGAAATGATTTAACTAAAATGCCTGAATATAAAAGAACAGAAAATATAAGTAGAGTTTTTCAAAATTCCTCCTTAGGAACATGTCCAACCATGACCGTTAGAGAAAACTTATCTCTGGCTTTGAATAAAGGGAAATTAATTAATTTGAAAAATTGCCTTAGATATAAAACTAAGGAATTGGAAGAGCTTTTAAATGGAGTATCACTAGATCTAAAAAAACTTTTAGATGTGGAGGTAAAGTATTTATCCGGGGGGCAACGGCAAGCATTATCATTAATAATGGCAGGTTTATCTACTCCTAAGTTATTGCTACTAGATGAACATACTGCAGCCTTAGATCCAAAGACATCTAAGGAGATAATGGAGTTAACTCAAAAGATTGTAAAAGAAAAAAATATTACTACAATAATGATAACTCATAATTTAAAGGATGCACTCCAGTATGGCACCCGACTAATAATGCTACACAAGGGTGAAGTTATTTTAGATTTAAACCAAGCTGAGAAGAAAAAATTAACAATAGAAAATATATTAAAAAAATTTGAATACGCAGTATAAAGGAGAGAGTATTATGAAAAAAATAGTAGCTATCGCAGTAATAATTACATGTATGTTAACAGGATGTGCAAAGGTGGATAAGAAGAAAGTTATAAATATAGGTATAAGTCAAATAGTAGAATATACTGCACTAGATCAAAGTCGCAAGGGCTTTATAAAAGCATTAGAGGAGAAGGGTTATAAGGAGGGGGACAATATAAAGATTGATTATCAAAATGCCCAAGGAGATATAACTACAGCTCAAATTATTGGCAAAAAGTTTGCATCTGAAAAGAAGGATTTAATTTATGCTATCGCTACTCCTTCAGCACAGGGGGCATATAATGCTACAAAAAAAATCCCAATAATAATTACGGCTGTTACGGATCCTGTGCAAGCTGGAATAGTAAAATCTTTAAATAAGCCGGGAACCAATGTTTCAGGTACTTCGGATTATTTGCCAGTGGAAAAACAATTGGCGTTAATAAAGCAATTGATGCCGAGTGTCAAAAGAATAGGAGTTTTATATAATACAAGTGAAGTGAATTCCGAAGTACAGGTAAACGAACTAAAAAAGGCAGCTAAAGGATATGAAGTTATTACCTCTGGAGTAACAAATACTAATGAGGTTAATAGTGCCATAAGCAGCTTGCTTACGAAAATAGATGTTTTGTATGCGCCAACTGATCAGTTAATAGTGTCATCCATGCCTATAATAGTAAAAAACACATTGGAGGCAAAAATACCTGTTATAGCATCTGAAAAAGGCTCAGTGGAATCTGGAGCATTAGCTACTGTAGGAATTAATTATTATAAGCTAGGATATGAAGCAGGAAACATGGCAGTTGATGTACTAAAGGGTAAGGATATATCCAATATGCCACTTAAAATTTCAGCAGAAACAGAAGTGTACATAAATAAAAACACACTAAAAGCATTGAATATATCTATGCCAAAAAATCAAAATATTAAATATATAGATAATAAATAAAAACAAAATCTTCCTTAAGTCCTTGCAAAATATATTGGGAGCACTTTTTTCAATATTTATTTTATTTTAATTAAATTACCCCCCTATTGATTTTTAATGATAGTATAAAAAGTCGAAAATATTAAAAAAATAGATTACTTGAAGGTAATTTGTATATTTTGTAGAATATAGTAATATTGATTTATTTATGTAATAAAACAGGAAATGAGTGTAAATATGTAAGCTAGCCTGAAACCATATTCATTTGCAAGTGCCAACTGATTTTAATGTCACATTAAATGACTAGTTAAGGTGACTTTTTTATTATGAGATAATAGTTTTTCATTCAAAAGGAAAAGAGATAGCCACAGGCTATCTCTTTTCGATTCCACATTCAACTAAATACTTCATTACCTCAAAGTCACTCATTTCAGGGTATGTTTCCTTTATCCCCATTCTGACTACTTCAAGATAATTATCAGAAGGGTTGTGAGATGGTCTTGTATTTTTATTAGTAATAGTAACAATTTCAACACCATTGTATTCTCCTAAGGAAAGACTCTGATTATACCAATTTTCGTCACTTCCCTCTTGCTTTGAAATATCTTCAAACTGTTCTTCAGTAATAAGGTACATTCTACCTAAAGATTGACCCCTGCTCTGAGTATCTAAAAATGAAATTCCACCACTTCCCCAAGGAGAACTTTCATTACCATAATACATTTTATAAGGAATGGTTACTGGTCTAGTATCCTTTGGTAATGATTTATTTCTACAACCCTCATAATTCACTCCATTAAATTTACACTTTCCACCTTTAATATAACTTATCAATCTTTCATAAATTAGGTTAGATCCATAGCTTGCATACCAAACAAAATCGTTTCTTTTTACCGCTTCCCTAGGTGGGTTGTCTGGACTAACTTTAACATTCTTTGAAACATCTTTATTATACACATAGACATAAGCTTCTTGAACATCATCATTATCATTAATAACTCTAATTAACTTTCTTGAAAATAAATTTCCTTTAACTTCAGATATATCTATTTTGTCTAATATGTTACTATCGACAATATACATCTCTCCACGGACTTTATCAATTTCATTTTGAATTATTAGCGGATAATTACCGAAATCATATAATTGAAAACCGTCAGCTATAAAATGCCCTGCAAATCTGGCGCCGGATAAGAATTCATCATGATGGCTATTTCCTTTCATAAGCGTACCATAAACAAAAAGCCTTATTATGTTATTACCTTCATATTGGATATTTTCTTCTGGGGTTTGTAATTTATCTACCATAATAGTATCCCTCCATAAATTAATATTTTCTAATGCTTTAATAGAATTATAACACGTTAAGCAATTAAATTGCGAGAAAAGTCTCAATATTATAATCATCAAAGTATCTTATGCATATACATTCTTAAGTTGTTTTTAAATGTTGGGTATTAAGTTTTATACATAAGTGTACGATTAATATAATATGAATAATTAATTTAAATATTAAAAACTAAAGATTAGAGGCGGGGGTATAAATTGGAGAACATAGGTGAAAAAATTACTGATATAGACAGTTCAGTGGACTTACTTCATGCTTATAATAGGGTTAATATAAATAATTATGTAGAAGTAGAAGAGTATATTTATTATATAGATCCTTTGCGAAAATACAAATTATACAAAATATGCAAATACAGTGGTAAAGAAGATATGGTAATCAATTACAATGTGGAAAATATTTTTATAAAAGAAAATCAAATATTTTATACTATAAAAAAATATGGAAAAATTATGTTAAATAAATGTGACTTAGAAGGTAAAGGTACACATTTAATATGTAAAAATTTAACTTCATATACGGCTTATTGTGTTGAAAAGGGAATGATATATTATAGCGAGAAATCTAATTATAAAAATCATATAAAGTCTATGCCAATACAATGTGGAAAAATTTCGATTGTATATGAAACTATGGGAGATATTTCAGATTTATATTATTTTAATGATTATATATATTATAAGAGAACAGGGAATGCTTGTTATGGAAACGATTTATTAAGAAAACTATATATTGGAGCTGGAAAAGTAGAGGATGTAGCAGAACTTTTTTATAAGGATGTATATTATTATTATAGTAAATATATTGTGTATATGGATAGTACTTCTGATTTGACAATAATTAAGGATTTGGAAACGGGAGAAAAACTTTATGAAATGAGTCAGTGTAATAAAATATTAGGAATCTTTAATAAACATATGTTCTTTACTTATGAAGGTGTTACTGATATGGAACTTAAATACGTAGAAAACATGCTTTATGTTCTTGATGTAAATGAATTTTCTGTTACTAAGTTAACGAACTGTAATGTCTGTAAAGTTCAAATGATAGGTAAGTATATATATTATAAAATTAAAGAAAATGATTTAGTAGTATATAGGAAACATATAGATGGTGGGGACTTAGATAAAATTCAAGGTAGTTCTAATAAAAGAGGAAGACTTAGATTTTTTTTGAATGGGATGAGGAAAAGTAAAAGTATATAGTATCTGAAGCCATTAAATCATTTATCTCTTTAGGAGACTTTGGAGTACCATTTTTATTTAAAAGATCTGTCCATACTTTCGCCAGTTTATTTATAAATTAAGATTACAATAACTGTAATAGTTGACAGTGAAAATATTTATGGTGAAATATTGAAAATATATAAGTATAGAGACGATGATGAGAAGAGTAGATATGGTGACATATTGATAAACTGGGGTTGTACCAGGAAAATAGATACTCTCATCCCCAAGACTACATTGTCTTGGGGGTGAGAGTTTTTTTATTTTTTTAAATTATAAAATCTGAAAGTACATTAATTATTATGATTAATTTTATAATTTCAGGCTTGGAAAGCATTAAAATTTTAATAAAAAAGTTGGTATTATTATGTTTAGGGATTATGTTAATATTGAAAATTTAAAAACTATTATGTGAGATGCAAATGAAGTTGTTGTTGAGAGAGTTAAAAAATTAAATGAACTGATGTAGCAAGGTGTAAATCCATATCTATACAGTTTTAAAAATATGACACATTCTAAAATTATCATAGATAACTTTGAAAATATAGGTGAAAATCAATCCTTTGTGTGATTTAATAATTTATCCATTATTATTATATCTATAAAGATATTTATTATACGCAAAATAAAAATACTTAATTTCGCTTAATCAACTTCTACTTATAATAGTTATATCAACAATTGAGTATTATTTTAGGAAAGATATGGTATGATATTAATATAATGCTTAAGGAAGCGGGAGGGACGAGTGTATCATTTTGTTAAATGCATTTTTTGAAATCAGAGAAGAGATTACATGTCCTATATTAATTATAACGGGAGATTAAAAAATGGAAAAAGATAAAGATAGACAAAGTATAAATGTTGCAAGATTGTATTATCAATCAGAATACAATCAAGATCAAATTGCAAAGCTACTCAATATTTCTAGGCCTACAGTATCAAAGTTATTGAATTATGCAAAGGAACGAGGTTATGTTACTATTCAAATTAATGATCCATCAGATATATCGGATGATTTATCAATAGCCCTAAAAAATAAGTATAATTTGGATGATGCTATTGTTGCCTATTGTCCATTAAATAATGATGATGAAATAAAAAAACATATAGGGCGTGCTGCAGCTGATTATTTGCATAGTATTGTTAAAGATGACGATATTATTGGAATAAGCTGGGGAACAACTATGTATGCTATAGCCACGCATTTAGTTGAAAGAAAATTAAAGGGAGTTCAAGTTGTACAGCTTAAAGGAGGATTAAGTCATACTGACATTAATACATATGCTTCAGAGGTGAATAAATTGTTTACAAATGCATTTCATGCAAAGGGAAGATCTTTACCATTGCCGCTTATATTTGATACACCAGAATTAAAAACAATTACAGAAAAAGATAGTCATATTAATAAAATAATTCAAATGGGTAAGCAAGCAAATATTGCTGTTTTTTCCATAGGTACAGTTAAAGATGATGCATTGTTATTTAAACTAGGTTATTTTAATAAAGAGGAGGTAAAGCGCATTCAGGAGAATGCAGTTGGTGATGTATGCTCAAGGTTCTTCAATAAGAATGGTGAAATATGTGATGAAAAAATAAATAGTAGAATAGTTGGAATAGAACTGGAAGAATTGAAAAAAAAAGAACGAACTATTTTGGTGGCAGGTGGAGAAAGAAAAATTGGAGCTTTGCATGGTGCATTAAGTTCAAGAATAGCTAATACGCTAGTAACAGACCAATTCACTGCTAAATTATTGCTTATAGAATAATAGAAAAGGGCTACTGAATATTCCTCAGTAGCCCTTTTATGATAATAAAACAAGGAATAACAGAACAAATGTAAAAATGTTATTTTACATTTGTTCTGTTAAGTGCTATTATAAATGTATAGACAAAATACAAGGAGTTGTAAGAAATGAAAATATCTAAGTATATCGACCACACAATACTAAAACCAGAGGCAACCAAGAAGGATATTTTAAAAATTATTGAAGAGGCTAAAACTTATGATTTTGCTTCAGTTTGTATTAATACAAGTTGGGCTAAGCTTGCGCATGAACAATTGAAAGATTCAAATGTTAAGGTTTGCGTTGTTGTAGGGTTCCCACTAGGGGCAGCTTCTGTAGCTTCTAAAGTATATGAAACAAAGGTTGCTATTGAAGATGGCGCTGATGAAGTGGATATGGTTATCGCTATTGGACAACTTAAATCAGGCAATGATGATTATGTAAGAGATGAAATTAAGAAAGTTGTGGAAGCTTCTGGAGATAAACTAGTTAAAGTAATTATAGAGACATGTTTATTAACAGATGAGGAAAAAGTTAGAGCATGCATTTTAGCTAAAGAAGCTGGTGCAGGTTATGTAAAAACTTCTACTGGATTTTCAAAGGGTGGAGCAACAGCACAGGATGTTAAGCTAATGAGAGAAACTGTTGGATTTGATATGGGAGTTAAAGCCTCTGGAGGCATTCATACTAAAGAGGAAATGCAAGATATGATAAAAAATGGAGCTTCAAGAATTGGTGCAAGCTGTGGAATAGAGCTTGTAAAATAATTGTTTATGCAATAAAAAAACAACATTCTAGTAATAGAATGTTGTTTTTTTACTGATATATTTATGCTACTTCTGATTCTACTTTTACAGTATCATTTTTTGATTTCATTGAAATGTTGGCAATTACAAAAACTATTAAAGTAGGTAGAGCCCATGAGAATCCAGCACTGGATAGAGGAATATATTTAATGAATCCAATACTATTTGGATATATACCATTTATAGTATCTAAAATACTTACAGTTAGTGCTGTGTATGTAGTTATAGCAACAACTGTATTGTTTTTAACTTTATCACCAAGTAATGTAATAAGTATAAGAACAATTACAATTGGGTATAAAATTTGCAGCACAGGACCTGCGAGTGAAATTATAGCATCAACATTTTTTGTAGCTATTCCGCCACTTACTACAGCCATAACAACGGCAGCAGTTTTGTAAGATATTTTATTATTTGAAAGATTAGCAAAGAATTCTGCTCCACTTGCAAGTAAGCCTATAGCAGTTGTTAAGCATGCAAGAGCAACACATAAACTAAGAACAACTGCACCAATACTGCCTAGGTCTAACTGAACAAGTTTTGTAACTAACTCAGTCCTAGCTATGTTTGCTGGAAACAAAGTACTTGTTTGTGTTCCAAGATACATAAGTCCACCATATACAAAAGCCAGTCCTGCTACAGCAACTAGTGCTGATTTTATAGTCATCTTCATTATATCAGTTGCATTTTCATAACCTTTTGATCTAACAGATGAAATGATTATTCCTGCAAATATAACAGAAGCCATAGCATCCATTGTTTGATAACCTTCTATTAGAGCTTTTGAGAATCCACCTTCGTAAGATGTATTTACAATTGGTCCAATAGGATCTATTATTCCTTTAAATATAATTATAGCTAGCATTAATAAAAGTGCGGGTGTAAGTATTTTACCTATATTATCAATTATTGAAGAAGGTTTAAGCACAAATGCAAGTGTTATTGCAAAGTACAATATAACTATTACGCTTTGTGGCACAGATGGAAATAGAGGATGTACTCCAAGTTCGAAAGTTGTTGCAGCAGTTCTTGGAATTGCAAATAACGGTCCTATAACAAGAATTAAGGCTACACCGGTTATTGCAGCAAATTTTTTACCTACTCTATTGGCCATTTTGTCGTAAGTACCATTAATTTTGGCACAGGCAATTACTCCAGCTAGTGGAAGACCAACTCCTGTAATTAGAAAACCTGTTATGGATGCAAGAAATGCGCTTCCAGCAGCTTTTCCGAGGAATGGTGGAAAAATTAGGTTCCCTGCACCGAAAAACATTGCAAATAGTGCAAAACCTATAACAACTGCATGTTTTGTTGAATGTTTCATATAAGAATACCTCCAGATGAATAAATTTTTGTAATACATAGATTATTAATAAATGATTTGTGATTATTTCCTTTACTACTCTATGTAGCAATTACTATGCCGAAATCTTTTAATTTTCGAATTTTTCTGAAAAAAGTTTAAAACTCTAGTAAAAATTAGTGCGTATCTATATTTATCAGGATTATTTTTTAGAATGCAGTTGTAAATGTTTACTGTTGATTTCTATATTCATAATAAAACGGGAAATTTTTTTTCAACTAACCTGGAAAAAAATTTCCCGTTTTTACTTTTGTATCTCATATTCATTGACTTTATTTTGTAGCTGTCTTCGAGTGATACCTAATACTGTTGCTGTTTTTGTCATACTAAAGTTATTTTTGGCAAGGACTGCTTCTATGTATTTTTTTTCTATTGCAGACCTAAATGCTTTTAATGTTTGATCACCTTCACAGTCTGTAGCTGGAACTTCATGTATTAGCAAATCATCTTTTGATATTACACCATTTTCACTAAATACTACCAGCCTTTCGATTATGTTTTTAAATTCTCGTATATTGCCTGGATAGTCATACTGGTTTAAATATTCCCAAACTTCAGGCTCTATGGTGTGTATTTCCTTCTTCATTTGCATGGAGGCCTTAGCTATGAATTTACTAGCCAAACTATATATGTCTTCTTTATGTTCCCTTAAAGGGGGTATCTCAATGATGATGGTGTTGATTCTATAGTAAAAATCTTCTCTAAATAGTCCTTGGTCTATTAGTTTTACTATAGATTTATTGGTGGCGGTTATCAGTCTAAAGTCAACGGGGGTAGTTACGTTGCTACCTATTTTTTCTATTGCCCTCTCTTCAATAACTCTTAGTAATTTGATTTGTGTGGATAATGGCATGTCAGCTATCTCATCTAGAAATAAGGTTCCCGTGTTAGCTGATTCAAATCTACCAATTCGATTTTCAGTGGCACCAGTGAAAGCTCCCTTGCTATGTCCAAATAGTTCAGATTCTAATACACTTTCAGATAGCGCATGACAGTTCACCGCTATAAAGGGTTGATTTTTGCGCGGGCTCTGAGTATGGATGTAGTTTGCAAATACCTCTTTTCCTACTCCTGATTCACCAAGCAAAATGACGTTAACGGTGGTTTCAGCTACTTTTCGAGCCATATCTATAATTTTTTTGAATTCTTTATTTTCTGATTCAAGAAGAGAGTTTTCTTTTTTATCATATGTTTTAGAGTGTAGTTCTGATTTTTTGTACTCTTCATATACTTTTTCTATTTCGTCTATTAGTTCAACAGGATCATTTCCTTTTACAAAATAAGATAATGCTCCTTTTTTCATGGCGTCTACTGCGGTAGGTACAGTAGCATATGCAGTCATGACTATGACTTTGATATCTTTATTTAATTCTAATGTTTTTTCTAAAAGTTCTATGCCGTTCATTCCATTCATCATTAAATCAGTCACTACCATCTGATATTTTTTCTTCTTTATTTTCTCCATGGCATCTTCTGCTGAGCGTACTGTTTCTATGAGATATCCCTCAATTTCAAGTATTTTAGCTAGTCCTTTTGAGTATGCGGCTTCATCATCTACTATTAATATTCCAAAATTTTTATTCTTCATTTGTTATCTCCTATTTCAATATTAGTATGGGTCCCTGCATCTTTGTTGGAAGTGTGACTATAAACTTTGAGCCTTCCCCAATTTTACTTTCCACTCTAATAGTTCCCTCCATTTTTTGTACTTCGTTATAAACAATAAACAGCCCAAGTCCTGTGCCTTCGCTCACTTGCTTAGTGGTGTAGAATGGATCAAATAAGTACATTTGCGTATTTGAATTCATGCCTGTGCCTGTGTCAGATACTTCTATGATTATATTTTCAAGTTTTTTGAATGCTTTAACCTGAAGTATACCGCCTTGCTTCATGGCATCCCTGGCATTTGAAAAAAGATTTAGCAAGACATGTTTCAGTGATTCACTATATAGTTCTACTTCTAAATCTCTTTCCACATCTAACTTGAATTCTATATGTTTTTCCTGCAAGGCTTTTTTATTAAGTTCATAAAGATTTGATATGAAATCTTTGACTTGTATGCTATGCACTTTGTTATCAGAAAGCCTTGAGAAATTTAAAAGATTATCTATGATTTTATTGGCTCTAGTCACTGAAGTTTCTATTATATCTATTGCCTCTTTTTTATCTTCTTCTTTTTCCATACGCTTAAGTAAATAGGTATAGTTCCTAATGATTCCAAGAGGCGTCCTGATTTCGTGTGCAATGCCTGCAGCAAGCTGCCCTACAGCAGCCATTTTACTTGATTGTAGCATTCTTTGTTCTGAAAGTTTTAGATCAGTGATATCTTCCATCATGACAAGTACTCGCTCTCTAGTGTTTGGCACTTTATCTAACAGATAAGTTCTCACTTTAAATGTTCTATTTTGATATTCTACTGATTTTTCTATTGAAGTTCTAGTTTCAAATATATCTTTAATGAGGCAGACCTCACAGTTACTTCCTAGTATTCCGTTAACATTTTTGCAGTGCATATGTTTCACTTCATCTACGGTGTACCCTATATACTTGCAAAATGCTGTATTGGATTCTGACACGCAGCAGTCCTCGTTTACAACTACCATTAAATGAGTGGTAAGTCCATTGAATGTAGTCTCTAATTCATTTTTTGATATATTAAGTGCATTTGTTTGTTTTTTGACTTCTTTTTTTAATTCTCTGTTCCAGTAGTAAAAAAATAGTGCGATTAGCATTGCTAGGAGTATAGCATATTTAACTAAAAGCATATATTTTTCAGCATTTTTATTTTTCATGATTAGCGGTGATTTTCCAAACCATTTTTCATCTATTCTTTCCATAGTATTATCCTTTTGCAGCTGATATATTGCTTTGTTAATTATTTTTATTAATATTTCATTGCCTATTTTTACTCCTATTACCGCGTCTCTTTCGTACAAGTATTCATTTAGTATTGAATATTCGCGGCTGAGTCCTTCCCCAGTCAAATAATAGTTTATTACTGACTCATCCCCAAGGACCGCATCTACTTTACTATTTTGAAGTAGGCTAATAGCCTCTCTTAGATTGTCAGTTTTAACTCCACGTACATCAGTATAATTTTCAGCTAAATGATCAAATACATAGTCTCCTTTTATTGCCGCTATAGTTTTTCCTTTTAAATCTCGAGGTGTTTTTATACTAGTATTATCTTTTTTTGTTAATACAGACCCTCTTTGATAGTATATGGGGCTCGTAAATATAAAGTTGTGTGCGCGCTCAGTGGAAGCGTGCATATCACAAAAATCTATATCTCCTTTTTCAAGGGCCTTAAGGGCTTCATTCCAAATCATAGGTTTCATCTTTATTTTGACTCCTAGTTCTATAGAAAGAGCATTGATGTAATCTATTACGAGACCCTCATATTGTCCGCTATCAGGATTTAAATATCTTAGCGGTGGAGTAGTTTGATCTGATCCATATATCAAGTCTCCATGTTCTTTCAAATATGCTATTTCGGATGCATTTAGGCTATTGTCTGTTGTAAGATATTCGGCTATGCTCATGTTGTGCTCTATTTTAAAATAACTATTCGTAAATATAAGTACAGTCATTATAATTAAAAATCCTAATATATATTTTTTCTTCATTATTTTTTTCACCCTATATTATTATAACAGTGAATCTGTAAATTTGCTTAGCTTATTATTTTAAATATATAAAAAAATAGAAGTACCCATTTTGGATACCCCTATACACAATCTGCTTTGAGTTTTAGATTATTTAGTAAGAGGATTCATAATAAATCCCCATTTACCGCCAAGGTAAACCATTGCTAAGCCTTCACTAAAACTACCTGCAACATTAAATTGAGGTTTAATAAGGATTTTGCCAGTTTTATCAACAAATCCGTATTTGCCATCAACGCTAACAGTTGCTACATCCTCACTGAAAACATCTGCAAAGTCAAATTGAGGTTTACAAATGATTTTACCAGTTTTATCAATAAACCCATATTTACCATTAAGTTTAACCTTTGCTATCCCTTCATTGAAAAGATTTACCTCATCAAATTGAGGTTCACAAACGATTTTACCGGTTTTATCAATAAAGCCCCATTTATCATTAACACAAAGCTTTGCCAAATCTTCTTTGAAGTAGTCGGATTTACCAGAAAAATCAATGTTCAAACCTTCATTGGAATTATACATATTACCAAATTCATTTTTAACAACTAAATCAGTAATTTTACCGGTTTTAGTAGTAAATTTATAATTACTACCAACTTTAACTATTGCGAGACCTTCACTGAAATTACCTGTCTTATTAAAATTAGTTTTAATATCTGTATTACTGGTTCTATCAACTAATATACCTTTATCACCAAATATTGATAAACCTTCACTTAAATCATATATCAAGTTAAATTCAGGTTCAGAAACAATTTTACCGGTTTTGTCAACATATCCATATTTGCCACTGATTTTAACTTTTGCTAAACCATCGCTGAAATCATATAACTTATCAAATTGAGGTTCACAAACAATTTTACCGGTTTTGTCAATAAATCCATATTTGCCATCCACAGAAACTATTGCCAGGCCTTCGCTAAACTTATCTATAGTATTAAATTTAGTCTCACAAACAATTTTACCAGTTTTATCAATAAGTCCATATTTACCATCAACTCTAACTTTTGCTAAACCTTCACTGAAATCATATACCTTATCAAATTGAGGTTTAATGGCATATTTAAACTCTGCTGGAGTTGTTATTTTAGTTGTTGTTTGAGCAAATACCTCAATTTTAAATGTATTTACTAATAATATACTTAGCAAAAGTACAAAAAAAGTACTTGTTAGCATTTTTTTTCTCATTTTATTTCCCCCTAAATATAGTTTCTATTTGATAATAATACTAACATACCTATACTGTTAATTCAATCTTATTAATGCATCATTTTCCATAAATCAAAATATAATGTATACAATTTATAGGTCCTAAATTTTTTATAACATACTTGCAATTTTTAAATTATGTTCTTTAGATAAATCTAAATATTCAGAATCAATACAAACAATTGGTTTAGTAATAGCCTGTGGTGGGACATACACGATTTCGCCAATTTTACCATTGTTCAATAAAACTTTAGTACCTACATAACAAGTAGATATATTGGATAAAAAGGTATTAACTATATGTATATCAAAATTATTTATAGCTTGATTTTGGAGAATCTGAAAAGCTTCAAAGGGATTTACGCTTTTTCTATAAGACCTTTCAGAAGTTATTGAGGCATAGAAATTTGTAATAGCTATGATTTTGGAACATATACTCATTTCCGATCCACCTACGCCTGTTGGGTAACCTGAATTGTTTTCCCTTTCATGATGCATTAATACAGCTTCCTTGCTTTCTATTGAAAGACCATCTATATTTTTTATAATTTCAAAGCTATAGATAGGATGGTTTTTTATCTCTTCAAATTCATCAACTTCCAGTTTTCCTTTTTTATTTAGAATTACATTGGATATTTTTGTTTTACCAACATCATGAAGCAATGCGGCTTGTATAAGATTTATTATTTTACTTTCTGGTAGCAATAGCCACTTGCCCAATAACATTGCATATAATGACACATTTATACTATGGGTAAAAGTATCCTCATCTACAGATTTTAATTCATTTAGGCATTGAACAACATGATATTCATTGTTTATAGGTTCATATATTGAATTAGATATTAAGTTTATTTTTTCAATACTTGCATTATTTCCTTTAGTCAAATCATTTAATATTTGCCTGATTTCTAATACATTGCTTTTATATTTTTGCTTTAATTGTTTTAAATCATTGTCTTTATGTTTAATAGATTCGACCCTACAAGTTCCATAAATCCAAAGATAATCTATTTTAAAGGCAACTAGTTTATCCTTAATATAACTATTTATTGTAGTGTTTTCTACAACAATGGTTATCCCATACTTGCTTACAATTTTTTGTGCAATTATTTCACCAATTTCACAATCTAAAATAGCTATACATCTTTTTTCCATTTTACCCGCTCCCCAATTATATAATATTAGTATCATAAAATAATTTGAAGAATATTTGTAATTATACTATAATACTTATTTCTTTGAAATTCTACAAAAAATTATAAACTTTTCCATAGCCACGCTTACAAACAATGCTATCTCTTACTGCAATTTTACCATTTAATACAACAAATTTAATTCCTACAGGGGCCGTGGTAGGTTTGAAATAATTCTCAAAACCTTTGATTTCATTTAAATCAAATAAAACTATATCAGCAGTTTTACCTACAGCTATTTCTCCTATATTTTTAAGTCCTAAGGTTTTTGCAGGCAGATATGATATCTTATATATAGCGGTCTCAAGAGAAAGGGCCTTTTTATCTCGCACAAATTTACCTATAAAAAGTGGGTAGTTTCCATAAAGCCTGGGATGTGGATTTCCACCTGGTATACTGTCTGATCCTACCATTTGTAGTGGATGATTTATTAGTTTAATGGTATCCTCTTCCGAAAATACATTTAGAGTTACTACTGCTACCCCAAATTTTTCTTCCATAAGTAGTTGCAGCGCAAAATCTATGGGATCAATACCTAAATCTTTAGCAATGTTACCTACAGTCTTTCCAAGGTATTTTAAATTTTCCTTTTCTTTTACTGAAGTTATAAGTATGCCATCCCAACCTGTAATTAAGCTATAATTGTCCCAGCCACTATAATGAGTTTTAGGGCTTTTAAGTTCTTCTTTAAGTTTTAGGACAATTTTTTTATCTTTAAGCCTTTTACCCATTTCTTCACTTCCACCAGCAGTAATCCAGGGCGGTAAAAGCTGAGTCATAAGAGTACTTCCAGATAAATACAAATGTTCGTCAAAAGTTATTTTAATTCCATTAGCCAGTGCACTATCTATATAACTTATAAGATTTTTAGCATCACAACCCAAATCCTTTGAGTTATAAGACCTCAAGTGTGAAATGTGAAGACGTGCCTTAGACTGCTTTGCTATATAAATTATTTCCTCTAGAGCATTTGTTATAGTATCATCATGATTTCTAAGATGAACCATAACAATTCCATCATACTTAGCTATAATGCTACATATAGCTATTAATTCATCTTTTGTGCTGAAAATTCCAGGTAGGTATTGAAGTCCTATAGACATGCCAAAAGCACCAGCTTTCATAGCATCCTCTGCTATATTACACATGGTGTTAATCTCCTCTTTAGTTGCTATTCTACTATCAAAGTTCATAACACTCGATTTAATTGCTCCATGGGAAATTAGAATTGTAAAATTATTTTTTAGCTCTATTGAAGAAATTTGACGTATATAGTCATAAAGATTAGAGAAGCTCCAATTAAGTGAGGGGTCTCCAACTACTCCTCTTATATAGTTTTTCCATATGTTATTTTCTTTTTCAATACAAGGAACAACCCCTAAGCCACATTGTCCTACAAGCTCGGTGGTTACACCTTGCATTAGTTTTAAATTTTGTATTTTTTCATCCATAAAAGGTACTAAATCATTATGACTGTGCACATCAATAAACCCTGGGCAAACTACAAGTCCATTAGCATCAATAATTTCTAAGGCTTGTTCATCAATATTATTTTTGATTTTTATTACTTTTCCATCTTTTATTCCTAAACTTCCTTGATAAGAAGTATTACCTGTACCGTCTACTATACAACCATTTTTTATTATTATATCTAACATCTCGATTCATCCCCTTATTTAAAATATAATACTTTACATATTTTTATGCAATAAAAACTGTAGCAACCTTAGGAATTTCTACAAAACTATATAATAATTTTAGTAAAATGCATAATAGAATAAGTAAAGCGCATAACAAGGTTTATGTTGCTTAAATTACTGTAAGTTTGTCATTTTTTATACTTTTATGTATTGGTATGATATAATAGTTATAACTTTTTTTATTCTTTTTGAAATTCTATATTAATATTTTATTATAGTATACGATAAATATATTATAAGTAAGGGTTTTCTACTTTAGCAAAGAAAAGCTTCAGCGCAAGTCTAAATCGTCTTCTGAAGCTTTTAATATTACATATCAAAGGTAATGATTTAATATAACAAGGGGGAATTAAAAAATGAACAAAGAATCAAAGAATATTTTAATTATTGATGATTCTATAAGTATTAGAAACTTTATAAGGGGTATTTTAGAACAATCAGGTTATAGAATATATGAGGCATGTGATGGGGAAGAAGGTATAGAATTATTTAAAAGCATGGGAAATATTGATTTAGTAATTACTGATGTATATATGCCTAAAAAAACAGGAATAGAAGTGGTAATTGAACTGGGCAAGGAGTATAAGAATACAAAAATGATTGTACTTTCAGATGGTGGAAAATATAATTTTATTGATGAGTTAGGTTTGTGTGAGGCATTTGGAGCTATTTGTTTTATGAAGAAGGAGTTCGTGAAGGATTCTTTGGTTGAATTGGTAAATAGAGTGCTAAGATAAGTCAAATAAAAACATCCAATTTTGCAAAGCGAACTGGATGTCTTTATTATGTTAGTATACTTTTATCTGCTACTTCTATTTTTAGTAACACTTTTTCTTATTGAAAAAATAAGTTGACTCTATAGTAACAATATAGTTTATACTAGGAAAAGTGTGAAAATAATGAGAAAAGGTGGATATTTATGACGAAAAAGTTTTTCAAATACGCTGTTCCATCAGCAATCGCTATGTTTATTTCTTCAATGTATACAGTTATCGATGGAATATTCGTAGGTCAAGGTGTTGGAGATTCAGCATTAGCAGCAGTTAACATAGTGTTACCATTTACAGTTTTGTTATTTGGACTTGCTTCTATGTTTGCAATAGGTGGAGGAGCTCTAGTCTCTAAAAATTTCGGAGCAAACAATACTGAAAAGGCAGTAAATATATTTAGACAAGTGTTTAAGTTCTTATTAATACTTAGTATTGGAATAAGTATAATAGGTGCATTCTTTACAGAAGGAATAGTGAATTTGCTAGGAGCAACACAGAAATTGCAAACTATGTCCGTAGAGTATTTAAGGTTTTATGCACTATTTTGTATTCCTAATTTAGCAGGAATAGTTCTTAGTAGTTTTGTTAGAAATGATGGGAGACCGAAACTCGCAATGGTATCTACAATATGCGGTGCGGTAACCAATATAATATTAGATTATGTATTTATATTTCAACTTGGTTTTGGAATAAAAGGAGCAGCTATTGCTACTGGACTTGGTCAAATAGTTACAGTATGTATGTTATTACCTCATTTCTTAAAAGGAAAAGGTCAATTAACTTTTGGTAAGGTAAGACTTAATAAAGAAATTATTAAAGAGTTTTCACTAATAGGTTTCCCATCATTCTTTGCGCAAGCAAGTTATTCAATAATTGTGTTATTGCATAATATAGCTTTAGCAAAATATGTTGGGGACGTGGGGATTTCTGCATATAGTATAATAAATTATCTAACTACAAATATATATATGGTTCTTTACGGAATAACACTAGGAGTACAACCACTTTTAAGTTATAACTATGGAAGAAAAGATGCTGAGAAACTTATAGGATTCTTTAAAATAACCTGTATATCATCACTTTTGATAAGTGGAGCTTTTGTTATAACAAGTTTTGTTTTTGGACAGAACCTTATAGGAATATTTACATCAGATCCATATATAGCTAAACTCGCTTATAGGGCACTTAGAGTAGCAAGTTTTAGTTATTTTGTAGTAGGATTAAATCTAAATACTCTTGTATACTATCAAGCTATAGAAAAACCAATGTATTCAAATATAAGCTGCATATGTAGATCGGTTATTTTCTTGCCAATATGTTTATTTATATTTGGAAGTATGTTTGGAATAAATGGGATATGGATAAGCGCAACAGTATCTGAAAGTTTAACATTTATAACTATAAAATTAATTGCTAATGTAAAAACTTCCACACAAGCAGTTTTTGCTGAATAGACTTTCGGTGTTTAAATGAAAATAATAGTTTGAAAATTTCTTATAAAAAGGAAAAATAGTAGTATAATAATACTATGCCTAAAGTAATTTAGGCATAGTTTTTTATTTGCAAAAATTAAGTATGAATAAAGTATCTTAAAAAATAAATTAGCATAGGTACTAGTTATTTTATGAAAATTATTAAACACAAGTGAGGTGAGGATATGGGGACAAACTTTTCAATAGGAGAAATGTCAAAGTTACAAAATCTATCAATTCAAACATTGCGATATTATGATAAAGTTGGACTACTAAAACCGTCATATATAAATGAAAAGAGCAGATACAGATATTATTCTGCTAAGCACTTAGTAATACTTGATTTAATAAAACAGTGTAAGGCTATGGGTTTATCCTTAGAGGAGATAAAGGAATTAATAGAAAATTATACTTCATTTGATTCTATACTTAATATAATAAGTAAGCAAAAGGAAATGATAGATACTAAAATAAAAGAATTAACCATAGTGAAAAATAATATTAATTTTTTGGAGCAGCGTATAAAAAATTCTTTAGAAGAAGGCATTGACCATGTTTTTATTAAATATAATCAAGAAAGAAAATTTATTAAATATAATAATACAAAAAGGTATACAGAAGAGTTTGAAATAAATTTAAGTGAAATATTAGTATCTATGGAACAGAAGTATAGCAGTTCAAATAAAGAACTTGCTTTTGCTGTATCCTATGAAGACATAAAAAAATATGATGAACTAATATATAATAATATGTTAATTAGTGTTTCGGAATCTATTACAAATGATGATAATAATTTAATAACTTTGCCAAAGGGCGAATATATAACATTAAATTTTGATGATGATTATAAGGATACAAGTAAGTATTATAAAACTCTTATTGAGTATATGGATAAAAATAATGTTGAAGTAAGTGGAGATTTTTATGAAGTATATATAATGACTAGAGTTGGGAATGATGGTAAGGAAAGATCTTTAGGACAAATTCAAATATTAAAGAAAAAATAAGGGCACTGACGGGAACTTGTAATTGGGACAAGTATACAATTAGAAAAATATAATGGCAGGAATTGTTTATCCCAAATTGAAACGAATAGTTAAAACAAACGTATTATAAAGTGGAAGAATATTTTATAAGACTACTGAGTATCAAGCAATTTCACATTTATAATTTACATTCATATTTAAGATTATTCAAATGATGATATAATAATTAAATATGAAAACTATAAAGATTTGGAGGAGTTATATGAAAAACATTTTTAAAACATTTATAATTATGGTCGTAACTTTTGCATTGTGTATACCTATGCAAATAATAGTAAGGGCTAGTACATTTACAGATATGGGTTCTAAAAAGGATGTGGTAGTTAATAAACCTTGGACAGTGAGTTTTAATAAACCTTTGAGTGCTACTACTGTGAATACTACAAACATTAAGATGGTTGGAGAAAATAATAAATACATAGATATTAAAGTTAGTTTAGCTAATAGTAATAAAAATGTGTTAGTTGAACCAGTGAAAAACTATGAATATAATAAGACATATACTTTGATAGTGACAAATCAGGTTAATTCTGCTGACGGAAAATCTCTTCCCAGTGAAGTTAGAATGAATTTTACTACTAAAAGTGCCCCTACAAAACCAAGTGAGTTCACTGTATGTATAGACCCAGGTCAGTACTATAAAGCAATTACTGGCATAAATGGTGTTAAGGCTAAGGATATAAATTTAAGTACAGCGTTAAAATTAGGTAACATACTAAAAACAAGAGGGTTTAACGTAGTATACACAAGAAACAGTGATTCAGTATCTTGGAATCAGAGTGATGAGGATGATGCAAAAGCTAAAATTGCTTCTACTGCAAAAGCGGATCTATTTTTAAGTATAAACACTAATTCTTATACTTCAAATACTCCGAAAGGAATTGAAACATATTACAAACCTGGTGTTAGTAATAATAAGATGCTGGCGACTTCAATTCAAGATGAATTAATGAAAGCAACACAAGCTACTAATAGGAGCATAAAAGAAGCAAGTAACGAAGCAAACTTAGGAATATTAAATAAGGTAAGTTGCCCCGCAGTAGTTTTGGAATTAGGGTTCCTGACCAATCCAGATGAAGAGATATTATTAAGTAGTGCAGAATATCAAAATAATGAGGCAAAAGCTATAGCTAATGGATCAATGAACTATGCGGGGTTTGCGAATTCCGATACTAATTACGATTCTATTTTTAAAGTATCTTCAGTTGGAGATATAAAGACCAACATAGAACAAGGTGGTAAATATATCTTCCCTAAAACGGTACAAGCTACTATGAGTAATAACTCCAAAAAAGATGTAGATGTAGTTTGGAATAGTAATTCACTAGATACAAGCAAGGTTGGAATGTACACATTTCAAGGAACTATTAAAGACAGTACTATAAAAGTTAATTTAGTAGTAAATGTAATAGCAACTACCCAAAAAAAATACAAAGTAGTTTTAGATGCAGGGCATGGAGGATATGATCCCGGAGCAACAGGACCAACGGGAATTAATGAGAAGGACATAACACTTGCAATTACTTTAAAGGTTGGAAGTATATTAATTAAGAATGGTGTTGAGACAGTATACACAAGAACTAGTGATAATATAGCTTGGTCCACAAATGAAGCTCAAAATCTTCAAGCAAGATGTGATATATCTAATGCAGCTAAACCAGATTATTTTGTAAGTATTCATGAGAATAGCTTTTCAGCTCTAACAGCTAGTGGCATTGAGACTTATTATTTCAGTGGTAGTGTAGCTGGACAAAAGCTGGCTCAAGCTGTACAAACCGAACTAATCAAAGAAACTGGAAGAGTAGATAGGGGTCTTAAAACTACTACTGGTTTATATGTTATAAAAAATGTAGATGCTACTTCTATACTGGTGGAGACGTCATTCATTTCTAATCCAGAAGAAGAAAAACTATTAACTACAGATGCATATCAATATAAATTAGCTAAGGCGATTGCAACAGGTATTCTTAAGAGTTTAGGAATAAGTAATATAGTATTTTAAATCATTTTATTTTTCTATTTAGGGGGAATTGTTTTGTCAAACAAAATTAAACAGTACAATATTCATAGAGACCTTGAGACAACAAGTGAGGAGCATACCGATGTTATAATCGAAGCTGAAAAACAATTATCACAATCCATGCTATGGAAGCTGCAGAAAGATTTTTTCTCAAATCAGGGTCCAGAAGCCTGGACCCGCGGAATTGTGCCTCAATATATAACTACTAATCCTTATATAGCAAATTTATATGCTAAAACTATATTTGGATATTGCAGAGATTATGTTACAAGAACTGATATAGATAAAGACTCTACTATATACATAATGGAGCTTGCGTCAGGGGTAGGTCGATTTACCTATACTTTCCTTAAAAGATTCTTACATATAATAGAAAATTCTTCTCTAAAAGGGTTGAAATTTAAATATATAGTAACTGATTTTTCTGAAAAAAACATTGAGTATTGGCAAAACCATAGCTTTTTAAAACCCTATTTTGATTGTGGAATACTTGACTGTGCAACCTTCGATATAGCTAAAGATGATCAGCTTAAATTAAGAAACAGTGGTGAAATTTTAGCCCGCGGAAAGCTTAAAAACCCTTTGATCTTAATCGCTAATTACACCTTTGACAGTCTTCCACAAGATACCTTTTATGTAAACAAGGGAGAAATTTTTGAAGGTTTGATTACAGTAACTTCTCCAAAAGTAAAGGCTGATGCTGAAGACAAATCCATACTGGCTGGCTTAGATTATTACTATACAGACAACCAAATCCAAGGTAAAAATTATTACGAAGATGATAATTTTAATGATATCCTTGTATATTATAAAAATCACTTGGAAGATACATCCTTTTCACTTCCAATAATGGCTATGAGATGTATTTCTAGATTAAAAAGATTATTTAATGATGACATAATTTTAATTTCTGCGGATAAAGGTTATAAAGATGAAAAGGCTATGCTTAAAAATTCTCATCCATTTTTATCAAAACACGGATGTATTTCTATGACTGTTAACTTTCATTCATTGGAACAGTATTTTAAAAATATTGGTGGGAAAGCCATTCATAGCATATATGAACATGAAAATATAAACATGTCTTTGTTTGTATTAACAAACAGTTCTCATAATTTCGTAGAAACCACAATGGCATATAATGAGATTATTGAAAGTATAGGACCAGATGATTTTTATATTTTAAAAAAAGCAGTGGTGCCTCTAAGTGAATCTCTAGAGACTAAAGAGATACTAACCTTTCTTCGATTTACTGTATGGGATGCAAGAACATTTCAAGAAGTTTATAACATACTACTTGAAAGAATAGATACGGAAGAAAATTTTCCGACTGAAGAATTGATTATGGTAATGAATAAAGTTTGGGAGCACTATTTTCCTATTGGTGAAGAGGGGGATTTAGCATACTATATAGGCTTATTGTTTAGTTATATTGGTAATGATAATGATGCTTTAAGATTTTTTCAATATTCATATGAATTATATGGTGCTACGTCTGAAATCTATTATAGGATTGGAGTTTGCTTTTATAATCTAAGAAAAATTGAAAAAGCGCTAGAGTACACAGAAAAATCATTGGCCTTAGACCCAATTTTCAAAGAGAGCATAACACTTAAAAGTTTAGTCCAAGACCAAATAAGTTAAAACATTGAAGAGCTATTAAAATATATTAATTATCTAGTATTAAAAAGATATTTTTTGAAACGGTAAGTATATCATCTCTACCATCAACTGTAGATAAAAAATGATTAGTTTTATAATAATCTATTAGAGGATGGGTCTGAGTAGTATAAACATTAAGTCTTTCCTTAACCGTTTCTTCATTATCATCATTTCTTTGAATTAATTTCCCACTACAAAAGTCACAGATACCTAATTCTTCCGGTGGATTAAATTTTATATGATAACTTGATCCACAGGAAGAACATATCCTTCGTCCAATGTTTCTTTCAAGTATAAACCCTGTAGGAACATCGATTAGAAGTACAACATCCAAGGTATTATTAATACTTTGGAGAAATTTAGCAAGTTCCTCTGCTTGAAAAACTGTCCTTGGAAATCCATCTAATAGAAAGCCATCTTTGCAATCCTCTCTCACTAGTCTATCTTCAACTACTTGAATAGTCAGATCATCAGGCACTAACTGTCCCTTATCAATATATTTTTTTGCTTGTACACCAAGTGGAGTACAGGTTGAAATGTTCATTCTAAAAATATCTCCAGTTGATAGATGGGGTATGTTGTATTTCTCACATATTAGATTTGCTTGAGTACCTTTTCCAGCTCCAGGGGCACCTAATAAAATCATTCTCAAAATAACACCTGCTACCTAAAATTGTAACAAACAACTTTAGCACTCTATTCGTTAAATAGAATGGTGGGGTTAGCGGATATTGCTTAACCACAGTGCAGGTTTTTCACCTACCTTTCCTTTTGTATTTTTTAAAAAATAGCATATACTAATTATATAATATATTTAATAAATTACCAAATGAGATTTTACTACATAACATCTAATGACTTGAAATTATCCCTAGCATATATATATGTCTGATGGTGGTGGAAAAATGTTAAAATTTATCTATTTTCAAGTTCAATAAATTCTTCAGAGAATGTTTGTAAATTAAAGTCTGTATTTATATAAACTTCTTTTTCTGCAATCCCTTCACAATATGCTATTGTTATGGCACAATGTAAGAAGTAGGTTAATATTCATTGTGTTTTCACAAATATCTATAAAAATAATATTATAAAAGTCTGAAAAGTAGATTTTATTCGAAGGGTGGAAACGAAATGATTAAATATTTAAATAAAAGTATAGTTAAGAATGTTCTTTTTATACTACTAGGAAGTTTGATATCTTCACTTGCAATTAATTTGTTTATATCCAAAGCAAAGCTTTTAAGTGGTGGTGCTTCTGGGATATCTTTAATTATTCAATATTTGTTTAAATTTCCTGCTGGATATTCGATTTTGCTATTAAACATTCCACTATTAATATTAAGCTATAAATTCCTTAACAAAAGATTTACTATTCTTACGTTTATAGGCACAATATCATTTTCAATGTTTTTAATTTTAACAGCTCCATTAAAAGGAGTTATTGATACAACGGATACATTGTTATTATGTCTATACGGGGGAGCACTAAATGGAATTGGCATAGGAATAGTATTCAGCAATCACGGTTCCGCAGGAGGACTTAATATTATTTCCGCTCTTATAAAGGTGAAACATGATAATTATAAAATAGGACAAATATCATTTTATATTAATATTATAATTGTTGTCATCGCTACATTCTTTTTTGGAGTAACCAGTGCATTATATACTATAGTGGCTATGTTTATAACGGCTGAAGTTACTGATAGAATAATAATTGGAATAGGTAAACAAAAATTAGTGCTTATTATTACTGTAAAAGAGAAAGAAATTTGTAGTGGAATCCTATATAAAATGCACAGAGGAGTTACTTTTTTATATGGGCAAGGTGGGTATACTGGTAAGAGGGAAAAAATATTATTTTGCACAGTACCACTTCATCAGATTCCAGAATTGAAATTAATTATTAAAGAAATAGACAATGATGCATTTATGATAACAGTTGATGCCTCTGAAGTAAGGGGAAAGGGGTTTAAAAACGATTTAATATAAAATATTATTATTAGTGATCATAATTATGGTACCAGCCTTGCAGGTACAAAAAAGAGAGATTATATCTTTATTAGATATAATCTCTCTAATCTATTTTTTAGGTGGAAATCTTGTGTTAAAGAATGACAAGCAGGCTTTGTAGGATTTATCTTTAATATTGGGTAGAATAGCCTAAAGAATCATTCCCATTACAATTGTATTACCATAAACGCCATTTACATAAGTATCATTTTTTAGTGTACCTTCTACTTGAAATCCAACTTTCTTATATAATTCCATGGCTCTATAATTATTTTCACTAGTTACAAGGCTTATCTTTTTAGTGATTCCATTTGCATTTGCCCATATTATAAGATTAACCATAATTTTTCTACCAAGCCCCAGCTTGCAATATTGCGCTGCTATAACTATTCCAAATTCGCCAACATGCTTAAACCTAGACTTGGAACTAGAATTAATTGTGGCTATACCCATTATTTTATTATCGATTTCTGCAAGTAATATTATTGAATTATCTTCCTTTCTGGTAGTTTCTAAGAAACTCTCGTAATCAGTTAAATCCTTTATAAATTCATTTTTCCCAAAGGAAAGAAAGTCAGTTTCTCCACCTACTAGATTATAAAAAGCTATCATAAGCTTTGCATCTTCTTTTGAAGCCTCTCTAATAGTAACTTCTTTTCCATTCTTTAAATATATTTTTTTTATATAAATCAGCTCCTTTTAGTTTTTAAACTGTAGTTGCAATATTTTTATGCCCTGTGCTGCTTTTTATATTTAAACAAATTAGACATCTCAAATTTATTTAAATATAGAGAAGCCAATTAAGAATTATTATATCATATTTTTGATGAACAGCAAAAAAGACCTTTAGTCATTGAAAAACTTCTGTTTACTATTAAGAATATATAGCCTTGTTATGAAAATTGTAAAATAATTATAAATTATATTGACAATTACATATTACACATGTAATATATGGTGAGTCCAAGATAATATATATCTGAAATAAAAGGAGATGAGAAAATGGCAGATGTATCTAAAATATCAAATTCAGAATGGGAAATAATGAAGTATGCTTGGGGTAATGTTCCTTGTACTGCTAATGAGATTGTTGATGCTTTAAGTAAAATTACTGATTGGAAGTCAAATACTATTAGAACTTTAATAAATCGTTTAATTAAAAAGGAAGTTTTAGGTTATAAAATAGATGAAAAGGATAAAAAAACATATTATTATTTTCCGCTATTATCAGAAAATGAGTGTATAAAAGCTGAAAGTGACTCTTTTATAAAGCGTGTGTTTAATGGTTCTTTAAATGGTATGATTGCTAATTTCTTAAATGAATCAGAATTATCTGATGAGGATATTGAGGAATTGAAAAATATTCTTGATAAAAAGAAAGGGTAAATTGGTGTGGTTATGTTGTGGCTTATATCTATTTTTAAGTGGGTATTATATTCAACAGCTTTGGCAAGTGTTTTAAGTTTAATAGTTCTTCTTTTTAAGATATTGTTTAAAGAGAAGCTAGGGGTGAGGTGGCACTATGCTATTTGGCTTATTCTTATAATTAGATTATTAATACCTTATGGACCACAAAGCTCATTAAGTGTTTTTAATATTTTTAAATTTAGCTATGAAAATCCTACACAAATCCAGTATACATTAAAAAATGAAACAACTGGGAAGATGCAAAATTACAATGAGGCAAAATCAGCTGAAAATAATAAAAATCTAATAGGTAAGGAAAATGTAACAGCAAGTAAAGACAAAACTAGACTACGCAGTAGCCTAACAATTTTATGGAAAAACATAATTAAAATTAAAGATAGTTCCGTGAATTTGCAGCTAATAAGTTGCATCTGGTTACTGGGAGTCATAATAATTGCTACTTATACAATTATTATGACAGTAAAATTAAAGGATAAGCTTAAAAATCAGCATATATGTGTAAATCAAGAATTTATAAGCCTTTTATTACAATGTAAAAATAAGCTTAATTTGAAATCTAATATAAAAATTATTAATACTAATTTAGTTAAAACACCCTGTGTTTTTGGGTTTGTAAAACCAAAATTATTATTGCCTATTGACATAGAAAATTGTCTAAATCGAGATGAATTAGAGTTTGTAATTTTACATGAATTAGCTCATATAAAACGAAAAGACATACTAGTAAGTAGTATATCTGGCGCACTTCAAATAATACATTGGTTTAATCCTATTATATGGTATTCATTTTACAGAATGCGTAATGATAAGGAACTCGCTTGTGATGCATTAGCTTTATCTTATGTTAATTCAAATGATTATATAAATTATGGGAAAACTATTATAAAATTATTAGAAAGTTATAAAAAGACAACCCACACATATGGAATGGCTTGCATTATAAATAATAAATCTCAAATTAAAAGGAGAGTTACTATGATATCTAAGTTTAAGAAAAATTCATATAAATGGTCAATAATCCCTGTACTAGCATTAACGTTAATGGGAGGAATAATGCTTACTAATGCAAAAAATAATCCGGTTTTGGCGGATAATAAAAAAAATCCAACCCTAGTAACCAACAAAATTTCAAGTGATGAAAGTAAAACAAAAGAAAATATTATTACTGAGCATGAAATTATTGGTAAGCATTTTAAAGGTAAAATCTTAATGATACCTGGCGGTAAGAAAATTGTTGTTGGAGTTAATAATGATATTTCAAAAAATGTTAAAACTACAAGTCAAATAGCTAAAGAAAATAAAGCAATATGCGCTATTAATGCAGGGGCGTTTACAGACGATTTAGATAATGGGTTCTCTCCAACAGGACTTATAATGCATAATGGAAAGGTTATTTTTAATGATATAGAAGACAATGCCAAAAAAACAGAAATTGTTGGTTTTACAGACAAAGGTATTCTTCTGGTTGGCAATCATTCATTAAATGAATTAAAAAATCTTAATACAACAGAAGCTGTTAGCTTTGGACCTGCACTTATAGTTAATGGAAAACCTACAATTAAAGATGGTAGCGATGGTGGAATGGGAATGGCTCCAAGAACAGCAATAGGACAAAAAGCAGATGGCACGGTTATTATGCTTACAATTGATGGTAGAAGAGTAGAATCACTAGGAGCAACATTACTAGATGTGCAAAATATACTTTTAGAGCATGGAGCTTACAATGCATCAAATCTTGATGGAGGAAGTTCTTCATCTATGTATTATAATGAAAAAGTGATTAATAATCCATGTGATAGTAAAGGGGAGAGATTGGTAGTATCCACTTTTATGGTATTACCTTAATCAAGGACAAAACGATTTTACCTTATTTTATCCTTAACCTAATACTTATCTTTAAGGTTAATTTCTGGCATTCTCTTGTTTTTGTCTACAACTTGCCAAGGAATGAGTAGCAACATGTGGAGAGATTACTGATGAAATATTTGGTGGATTCCAAAGGCAATATGATATTATTTATGATAAATACAATAAAAAAATTATATTAATATCTTATAGAAATATAAACTGTAACTGAGAGGAGAAAAGCTATGTTCAAGGGAAACAATAATAGCATAATGGATAAGAGGAAAAACAAAAAAAGTAGAAGGTTTAAGCTATTTGTATATTTTATAATGTTTGAACTTTTTTTCTCCGTAGCCACTTCGCCATTTATAGTGTATTATGGACCTTTTAATACACTTAAAAAGATGGTGGTTGGTGCAGCTATGTCTAGTTTTAAGCATCAATATTTAGCTACATTATTTTTGTCAAATTCACAAATAGAAAAAATAAGAAATGGTGATATTTCAACTGTGCCTGCAGATACAAATTCGAGTGATAATTCCACACAACAACAAGATTTAAATAATATAAACACAAATTTAAATGATAATAGTATAGAATTAAAAAAAATTCAAGGAAAAAAATTTAGTGGATTAATGATGGTTGTACATAATCCAAGAATGTTGAAGGTAGGGTACTCTAAATTATTAGGAGAACAAGGAGAAAAAACTAGTACCATTGCCAAAGAATTTAATTCAATAGCGGCTATAAATGGCGGTGGATTCACAGACAAAGCACAAAACTCCACAGCTACATGGACTGGAACAGGGGCATTACCAATTGGTATAGTTATGGCAGCTGGTAATGTTATTTATCCTAAAGAGATAGCAGATCCAAATAAGAAAATAGCTGGAGATCTAGTAGGTATAACCAAAAATGGTGTATTAATTGTTGGAAAGTATAGCTTAAATGAGCTAAGGAAAAATCAAGTAACAGATGCAATGACATTTGGACCAATTTTAATATTAGATGGTATTACTAAAAATAGAGAAGATGGTGTAAATATAGATAATCAAGGCCCTGCACCAAGAACTGCCATTGGTCAAAGGAAAGAAGATGGGGCGATCTTGTTACTTGTAATAGACGGAAGACAAGGACTTCAAATTGGAGCTACAATAAAAGATGTACAAGATATAATGAAACAAGAAAATGCCTTTAATGCGATTAATTTGGATGGAGGGGCTTCAACAACTATGTATTATGATGGAAAAGTTTTAAACAATCCAAGTGGTAAGTTTGGTGAACGCCCTATTCCAACAATATTTTATGTTAAAAAATAGGAGGTGAAATGAATGAAAGCTTCAAAAGTATTTATCCGATGGATAGTAATATCACTGATTCTTCAATGTTCATTATACCTATTTTTGGATAAAATATATTTTTCAGATGAACATAACATTAAAATAACTAAAATTCAAGATATAATAAAGAAAAAAACATTAAAACCTAATGTTACCTTTCCACAGGGTTATTCAGATGTCTCTCTTTCATATGATGGTTCATATACTACATATTTTGATAACAGCGGAGATCTAAAAGTCTTAGATACAGGCACTGGCAATTTTAAAAGTATTAAATTTAGAGGGGCTAAGTGTATATCCTATAAATGGTTACCAGATGCTAATAAGATAATGTTAGCAGAGAAGCTTACCGTTGGTAATTCAAGATATATAAAATTTTTCACCTATGATGCTGAAAAGGAAACAAAAGAAGAAATAAGAGATTATAGCTTAGATATTGCAAATGCTATAAAACTAGTGGATGAAAAAACAAAAGTTGATATTCAAGTATCTACTTTAACTGGATTAATGTATTTAAAAACATACAGTAATAAAATAACAAGTTCTGTATATAGAATTGATATAAATGAAGAAATGACTAAAATACAAACACATGGTAGAAGTATTAGTAGAATGGCTGTTGCATCCCACGATGATCATTTGGCTTATGAAGATTTAACTAACAATTTTATAAGAACAAATACAAAAGAAAGAATCATAAAGATAAATGGTTCTACTAACTTACTTTTATTAGGTGCGGATGGAAAAGATAATATTTATGTTGGGAAAAATGAAAATGGAAACGTTAGTAACTTACATTACGGAAAACTTTCGGATAACAAATCTAGTTGGAAACAGTTAAACTTAAAAGGAAATGTTTCACCTAACAAATTAATAATTCTTAAAAGTGGAGATGTATATACTATTTCTGATAATAGTATAATTAGGGTAAGTGATGATAAAAAAATAGATTTCAAGGGTGAATTTATTGGTATATACACGAATTATTTGGCATCAATTTCAAACGGGAAATTAGTTTTTGTGGAAATTAAACCATCACCATAAAATAAATTAGCGCATATGGAAATAGAACATTATTGATTCAATTGGTAATAAAAAAGTTAAACAACTTCATAAAGGAGTGGTTTAACTTTTTTTATTTAGTTATAGGTACAAACATTTTCGTATAGAAGACATTTGCATAGAATATACTATTCTTAATGGTATATAATGTATTGTTATAAATTCAGGAATGGGGATGTTGTATGGTTAAAATACTATTAGGGTTACTAATTTTGTTAACATTATACTTTGCCTTTATATATATTTATGACCTACTCAAAGCAGCAAAGGCAGAAAAAATCCGCAATAGAAATTTTATTACTTTTGGTATAATAGGGTTTATAGCTAATTTTTTTGATACTTTAGGAGTAGGAAGTTTTGCTATTATAACATCCATAGTAAGGTTCTTAGAATTGACTGAGGATAGAACCCTTCCCGGTACTTTAAATGTATCTTGTACAATTCCTACAGTTTTGGAGGCAATTATTTTTTTTACTGTAATAAAAGTTGATAAAATAACATTGATTTCAATGATTATTGCTGCAGTTTTAGGTGCAATAATGGGAGCAGATATTGTTGCAAGATTTAACATAAGAAAAGTAAGAATTGGAATGGGACTCGCACTAATTACGGTTGCTATTATTATGCTTTCAGATTTGTTGCATTTTATGCCAATCGCGGGAACAGCTAATGGGCTTACAGGAACGAGGCTTATGATAGCCATTGGTTGTAATTTTATACTTGGAGCTCTAATGCAACTAGGTGTTGGTCTTTATGCTCCTTGTATGGCATTAATTTATGCACTTGGAATGAATCCTCTTGCTGCTTTTCCAATAATGATGGGCTCCTGTGCTTTCCTTATGCCGGCGGGATCTATTGAATTTGTAAAAAATGGGGCATATGATAGAAAAGCATCCATAGCTATTACGTTGTTTGGAAGTGTTGGAGTATTAATTGCTGCATATATTGTTAAATCCCTACCACTAGGTATTGTTAAATGGTTAGTGGTAATAGTTGCAATATACACATCAATCATGCTATTAAAATCTGCGCATAAAGCGCGCGTACAAATTATAAAAAGGGGAAAGTGATACACTATTTACTATTAAATCATCACTTTCCTTATGAAATGTCGTTAAAGAAATTATCTTTTTACAGAGAAAACTTTATTAACTATTACCTATTAGTTATAATAATGTTATAATTTATATATAATGTAAATTTTGCCGAATAGTTAAAGTCGCAAATACGCAATTGATAAACTTAAGGGCTTATATTTATGGGTGTTTTTTATATAAGAGTTTCAATGAATAGAAAGAACTAAAGAGGGGGAGGTATCATGGAAAATTCAGAAATTATAATATCAATTAAAGATTTACAAATGAGCTATGGTAGTAAAAAGGTGCTTAATGGGATAAATTTAGAAATTCCTAGAGGGCAGATAATAGGTTATATAGGGACTAATGGCGCCGGTAAAAGTACAACTATAAAAATAATGCTAGGGATATTAGAAGGATACACAGGAACAGTTGAAATATTAGGACAAGATATAAGTGATGGAAGCATAGAATATAAAAAGAAAATAGGGTATGTACCAGAGATTGCAGACATATATGAAAACTTAACTGCTTATGAGTATCTAAGCTTTCTAGGTGAAATATATGGATTAGAAGAGAAAAACCTTATTGAGAGAGCAAAAAAAATGATGTGCTTATTTGGAATGGAAGACGTTATAAATTCAAGAATATCTTCATATTCAAAAGGTATGAAGCAAAAGCTACTTATAATATGTAGTTTGATTCATAATCCAGAAATATTATTTTTCGATGAGCCTTTAAGTGGACTAGATGCTAATAGTGTAATGGTGTTTAAAGAGGTTATGAACACTCTTGCAAAGGGAGGTAAAACCATATTTTATTCTTCACATATAATGGATGTTGTAGAGAAAGTAAGTGATAGAATCTTACTTTTAAATGATGGAAAAGTAGTTGCAGATGGAAGTTTTGAGCAGCTTAAGAATAATCAAAAGGAAGGTTCACTTGAAGAAATATTCAATCAATTAACAGGCTTTAATGAGCATGCAGAGATTGCAAAAGAATTTGTTTCTTTGGTTTGTGAGGTGTAAATATGAAAGATTTCATCGTGCTTAAAATATTAGATAAATTTCAATTATTATATAAAAAATCAGGCATTAATTATAAGACTATGAGAATGATTCTGCAGATAAAGCTAACCATGGATGGTCGTAGAGTAAGTACTGCTATGGGAAATAATAAAAAGACAGATGAGGATAAGGATAAGAATAATTATTTATCCTTATTGATGGTCAATGTATTTATGAGTATTTTTATTGGATTAATAATGATGGGTGATATGCCAGCTATGAAAGCTACAAATATTGTAATAGGTATAAATCTATTTATGATGATATCACTTATGATATCTGACTTTTCAGCAGTTTTACTAGATGTAAAAGAAAAAAATATATTGTTACCGAGACCTATAGATAGTAGGACCTTTAATGCAGCTAAGACTACTCATATATGTATATATTTAATGGGTTTATCACTGTCATTAAATTTGATTCCACTAGTTCTTGGTACAGTAAAATATGGAGCTTTATTTTTTGTTATATTTAGTATAGAAAATATACTGGCAGTACTAATAGTTATAGCTTTAACAGCGCTATTATATACTTTAGTTTTAAAGTTTTTTGATGGAGAAAAACTAAAGGATATAATAAACTATTTTCAAATATTATTAGCATTTGTATTTGCCTTCGGGTATCAGCTAGTTGCTAGGGTTTTTGATATGAAAGGTATGAATAGTGAATATGTGCCTAAAATTTGGCATGCACTACTTCCATCTATGTGGTTTGCATCTCCCTTTGGAATATTGATAGATGGGAATAAACAATCTTTCTTAAAAATTTTACTTTCACTTGCAATAGTAGGTCCCATTACCTTAATTACGCTTTATATTAAAAGAGTAGTACCTTATTTTGAAAAGAACCTTCAAAAATTAAATGAAAATGGAGGAGTTGTAAGTAAGCGAAGCGCAGCTAGGCAAAATTTTATAGCAGGGCTTGTTTGCAAAGATAAGATTGAAAAAAGTATGTTTAAATTTACTCAAAACATGATATCCACAGAAAGAAACTTGAAGCTTAAGGTGTATCCATCACTTGCAATGGCGTTTTTTATACCAATCCTATTTGTGTTTATGGATAGGGGAAGTGGTAAATCCCTCATGGCTAATATTCAAACAGGCTATGGTGGGAAAATTCATTTATTAATGTATACGAGTATATTCTTACTATGCTTTTGTACAGCGTTTATAAATAATAGTGATAATTATAAGGGGGCTTTTATATACAAGGTATTGCCTATAGAAAAACCAGGAGTACTATTAAAAGGAGCAATAAAAGGAACTATATTCAAGCTAATAATACCAGTCTATATATTAGAGTCTATAGTGTTTATAATATTTAAAGGACCATCAATAATTATAGACTTAATAGTAATGTTTTTAGTTCTTATAATATCATCATTAGTGTATTTTAAAGTATCCAATAAGGCAATGCCCTTTAGCGTAAAGTTTGGTACGGCAGATAGTGGGAAGCTTATAATGCCATCCGTAATCACAATTTTTTTGCTTTGCGGCTTTGCTGGAATACATATAATTATTAGAAATAATATGATATTTGTTGATGTTTATGCGGTGCTACTTTTAATAGTTAATGTAATCCTTTGGAGAATTAGCTTTAAGGAGTGCTGGAAGGATATAGAGATGTAAAGATTTGTTCATTATGAAAATATAGAGATGAACTTATCTAGATTATAAAATTAATTATGATGAGATTCTTAGAAAATTCGTTGATGTTGATAGACTTCAATGATGTGAGGCTCAATGGATAAAAGTCGGGAAATTAGCATAAATAACTTTAATTTATTAAAGTTATTTATGTTTTTTTTATATAAAGATAAGGATTTTAATGTATTTTTGTATATGACAAATTAGCTGGGAAGTGTCATAATGAATTGTATAGGGTATTTTGAATAAACAGCAAGGAGGAATTTTATGATTACAATAATTAAAAACGGAGAAGTCTATGCACCAGAGTATATAGGGAAAGTAGATTTAATCATTGCGGGAGGAAAAATTGAGGCTATTGCTCAAAATATTTCAATTCCAGAGAAATTTGCCACAATAAAAGTAATCGATGCAACAGGAAAACTTATATTTCCAGGTTTTATCGATTCTCATGTACATATTTTAGGGGGAGGGGGAGAAGGTGGATTTAAGACCAGAACACCTGAGATTCAGCTTTCGGAAATTATAGCTGGTGGTGTCACAACAGTGGTAGGTTGTTTAGGTACTGATGGGGTATGTAGAGATGTAAGATCACTTCTTGCCAAAGCGAGGGGGCTTGAAGAGGAAGGAATTAGCACTTATATTTACTCAGGATCCTACGAAATACCGGTAAATACCATTACAAACAGTTGCCGCTCTGACATTATGATTGTAGACAAGGTTATTGGAATAGGAGAGATAGCTCTTTCAGATCATAGGTCCTCACAGCCTACTTTTGAAGAATTTATAAAGGTAGTAGCAGAGGCTAGAGTAGGCGGAATCCTTTCAGGTAAAGCTGGAATTGTGAATGTACATCTTGGCGATGGAGAGAGAAGGCTAGAATATTTAGTCAATATGGTAAAGCAAACTGAAATACCAATTAAACAGGTTATACCAACTCATGTTAACAGAAGTATTTCTGTGTTTAATGCAGGAATAGAATTTGCTAAACTGGGAGGAATTATTGATATGACTACTAGCTTTGATCCACAGCATCTTGAGGTAGATGAAGTTAAAGCAAGTACAGGTCTTAAAATGGCACTAGACAGAGGAATACCAGTAGAACAAATTCAATTTACTTCTGATGGACAAGGAAGTATGCCTATCTTTAATGAAAAGAGAGAATTTATAGGTTTAGGAGTTGGGTCGATTAAGTCTTTGTATAAAGAGGTTAGAGATGCAGTACTTAAAGAGGGAGTAGACTTAGAGACTGCACTAAAAGTAGTTACTTCAAATGTAGCTAGGAATTTAAAACTGCATAGTAAAGGACAATTAAAGGAAGGCAAAGATGCGGACATTGTAATAGTTAACAAAAATGATTTAAATATAGAAAATGTATTTGCTAAAGGGGTGGAAATGCTTTTTTTCGAAAAGGGGAAAAATTATGACTAATACATTTCACATTTTAATATACTTATTTCTTTTTTTTACATTTTGGATTCTAATTGAAGCTCAAGTTTATAGAGTTCGACGGATTAGAGTTGTGAATAGCAAGATACCAAAAGGTTTTAAAAAATTTAAAATAATTTTTATATCAGATATTCACTATGGGAAGACCTTTAGGTCCAAAAGGTTGATAAGTGTAGTAGATAGAATTAATAAACTAGAGGCAGATATTATAATAATAGGTGGAGATTATTTAGATATTTCAGTGAAAAGCAAAAGGGACGTAAGTGTTTATTTAGATAAAGAGTTTGAAATTTTAAGAAACTTAAAAGCTAAGCTAGGGATTTATACTGTTTTAGGAAATCATGATTATTATAATAGGAAGGATGCCCTATTAAATGAAATTAGCTCAAGTTCTTTTAAGTTACTTAAAAATACAAAGGAATTCATTAATTTTGGGGAAGATAGTATAAAGCTAGTAGGAATAGATGATTTATTTGAAGGAAATCCCCAAATTAGCATGCTTGAAGAAAATAGTAATAAGTTCACTATTGCTATATGCCACAACCCGGATTTTTTCAGTGATTATAAAAATCTGATTAATTATGACTTAGCACTATCAGGGCATACTCATGGGGGCCAAATAAATTTTTTTGGATTATATGCACCATACACATCTTCTAAATATGGTCAAAAGTATATAAAGAAGATAGTTCATGAGGAAAATAGAGACATAGTATTAACCCGTGGAATAGGTAATGGAATGCTACCTATAAGATTTTTTGCTATGCCAGAAATTTTAGAAATTAATTTAGAATAGTGATGAGATTATTACAACCATTTTTTCTTTTTAAAATATATGATTTCGCATAAAGAACTAAAAATCATTATAAATATAACAATAAAATAACTGTATTTAGCATGTAGTTCGGGCATATTTTCAAAATTCATACCATAAATTCCTGTTATAATTGTAAGTGGCATCATAATTGTAGTGATTATAGTTAAAACCTTCATAACTTTATTCATGGAATTAGATAATTGCGAAGAATAAAGCTCTAAACAAGATGTAACCATTTCATGGTCAGATTCAATTAAATCATATATACGAAGTATATGATCATATATATCAGAGAAATATAATCTGTATTTTTCAGTTATAATATCATCATGCCTCAAAAGAGTATTTAATACTTCTCGTAGCGGAGAAACAACTCGTCGTAGCTTAATAACGCTTTTTTTTACTCTCATAATATTGTTAAGTGTATTTTGAACAGGGTTGTTCATGGATTCTTCTTCTAAGATATTGATTTTTTCTTCAAGTTTATCAGTTATAACAAATAATTGGTCTATTGCTTCATCAAGAATATGATATAAAACAAAATCACTTCCATTAGAAACAACGGCTAAACCTTTGTCTATGCCATTTATAATTTTTTTTATTGATTTGCTTTCGCCATAATGTATTGTTATAATATAATCCGAGCTAATATATACATATATGTTATTATAAGAAAATGTATTATTTGGATGACTATCTGATGTGGCAATAATTAAAAAATGATAATCATTGTAGTCGTTTATTTTACTCCTCCTACTCTTATGAATGCAGTCATCAATAGTGAGAGGATGAAAATTAAATTTACCTTTCAAAAATTCAAAATCACTATCAGTTGGATTATTAATATTAAGCCAAAACACTTCTTTTGTATTTGATGTGTTATTAGCAAAGGCTTTATCTAGGGTTTCAAATTCATGCACTTTATTATTAATATAACTAATCAAAATAACACTTCCTTTACATCTTTCCGTATCCATTTCATGTATGTCGCCTCTTAACTAATTTTAATATATATATTATAACATTATAATGCTTTGAATTCAGATGTTTATGGTTTTTTTAGAAATACCATGTCAGTTTGTCTTTTATAGCAAATTAAGGGTATAATGTATATAGAACAATATAATATAAGATAATTTATTGAAAAACACTAAATCAATTGGAGGTACGTACATATGTTAAAACAAACATTAAAAGATGATATTATTAAGTATATGAAGAGTAAGGATAAGATAAGACTAACTGCTTTAAGGACTTTAATGGCTGAGGTTAAATATAAGGAAATGGACTTAAAGAAAGAACTTGAAGACAATGAGTTAATAGGTATTATTGAGAAAACAATTAAACAATTAAATGAAACTCTTAGCTATGCAAAACAAGCGAGCAAAGAAGAGATTATAGCTGAGACAGAGATTGCCATTGAAATGTTCACAGCTTATATGCCAAAGCAATTTACAGACGAGGAAGCAAAGGCAATTGTCGTTGAAGTTATTGCAGAAAATGGTTTTAAGGGAAATGGTGACATGGGTAAGGTTATGAAGGCTGTTATGCCACACTTAAAAGGAAAGTATGATAGCAAGAAGATAAATCCTCTTGTAAAGGAATTACTGGCGTAAGAGAAAAAATTTGGAATAGAATGTAATAGAAAAGTAAGCTAACAATCATAAATTTATGATTGTTAGCTTATTTAAATTTATGGTATACTAGGTGTGCTAACTTTTTGAGATACAAAAGGTAGATATATTTATTACAATGGAGGAATTATTATGAAAATGAATGAGTTACCAACGTATTTTAAAGAAATTGATAATGAACTATGGTTTGAAGAAGTTGAAGTTGAGAAGAAAAATTTGAAAATTACTTACAAAATCAATAAATGTTTTTCCTATTCTAAGTCTCCATATCAAGAGGTAGCACTTATTGATTCTGCGGCATTTGGTCCGTGTCTTGTTCTTGATGGTGTAATGCAGACCACTTCGGCAGATGGCTTTATATATAATGAAATGATTACTCATATTCCAGTACTTACTCATAAAAATCCACGAAAAGTATTGGTAATTGGTGGAGGAGACTGTGGAGCGGTAAGAGAGTTATCAAAGTATGAGGACCTTGAGATAATTGATATGGTGGAACTTGACGAAGTAGTAACAAAAGAATGTATAAAATTCCTTCCGGAAATAAGTGGAGGTTCTGATTTTGATAAAAGAATCAATTTTAAATTCGGAGATGGAGTTGAATATGTAAAGAGTACTGATATTAAGTACGATATAATCATGGTGGATTCACCAGATCCTGAGGGACCTGCTAAGGATTTATTTGGAGAAGAATTTTATAAAAATGTAAAGAAAACATTGAATTCTGACGGAGTAATGGTATGTCAAAGTGAATCGCCAATGATACATCGTAACATAATTGAGAATACAAGAAGCATATTGAAGAAGAACTTTAAAATTGTAAAAACTTATATAGCGTTTGTTCCAACTTATCCAGGTGGATTATGGAGTTTTACAATGGCGTCAGATGTTTATGATCCTAGCAATATGGATGTAAGTAAATTGCCTTTTGAAACTCGCTATTTAACAAAGAACATTGCAAAATCTTGCTTTGATCTTCCAAATTTCATAAGTGATCTAAAATAGGAACACAGAAAATTGATATTTTTTGAATGTTGTGTTATATTGTTAAAGAAGCATTGTTGATGCAAAATTAATGTATCTCACAAAATAGTGTTTTGTATTTGGAGGATAATTAATGAAAATCGGAACAGTAAAATGGTTTAACTCAGAAAAAGGATTTGGATTTATTGAAGTTGAAGGTGAAAAAGATATTTTCGTTCATACATCTGCAATTCAAAATTCAAGAAAAAGTCTTGAAGATGGCGAAAAAGTTCAATTTGAAACAGAAGAAGGACCTAAGGGACTTCAAGCAATTGAGGTTTCAGCAATATAAATAGTATTTATAGTAAGAAAGACCACCTTTTATAAGGTGGTCTTTCTACGATATGGTAGCTTATTTTTTGATGGAATCAGGCTATTAGGTTAAAATGAAATTATTTAGGCATAATAATAAATAGTAAATTAATTATAAATAGGGGGTATCAGATATTGGATAAGTTAAGTCTTCAGCGTAAAGAAATAGAAGAGGTTTATGGTAAAATAAGCCCTTTTGAACTTAAAGATAAATTAATCAATCTTGCGGAAGAATCAAAGAAAAGTGGTACACACACACTTCTGGATGCAGGTAGAGGAAATCCTAATTGGATTGCAGCATCTCCAAGAGAAGCATTTTTTACTTTTGGTCAATTTGCTATTGAAGAAAGTCGCAAGGTGTGGAGTGAGAACGACTTAGCTGGAATGCCGAGGAAAGAAGGAATTACAGAGCATTTTATAGATTTTGCAAAAAAACATCAAGATGCTCCAGGAATTGAACTTCTTTGTAAAATGATTGATTACGGTATAATAGTCAAAAAATTTAATTCAGATGATTGGATTTACGAATTAGTAGATGGAATTATTGGCGATAATTATCCGAAACCAGATAGAATGTTAGTACATGTTGAAAGTGTAGTAAACGACTATCTTGTTCAGGAGTTATGTTACAATGAGCTACTTCCAGGGAAGTTTAAAACATTTGCAGTTGAAGGTGCTACGGCCGCGATGTGCTATATTTTTGATACATTGATTGCAAATAATATATTGTCAAAGGGAGATAAAATCGCACTTATGGCACCAATTTTCACACCTTATCTTGAGATACCTCATTTACCACGCTATAATTTTGAAGTTGTTGAGGTTTTGGCTGACGAAATAACTGAAGATGGTAGACATACATGGCAATATTCTTCTAAAGAAATTGATAAAATAAATGATTCAAGCATAAAGGCATTATTTATAGTTAATCCAAGTAATCCAGGTTCTGTTGCAATGCAACCCCAAACTGTTAATCAGTTAAAAAACATTGTAGAGAATGTTAATCCAGATTTAATGATTATTTCAGATGATGTATATGGTACTTTTGTAGACAAGTTCCGTTCATTAATGGCAGATTTGCCATACAATACAATTGGAGTGTATTCTTATTCAAAATATTTTGGAGTAACTGGCTGGCGTCTTGGAACTATTTCACTTTATGAAGACAATGTATTTGATAAACTATTAAGGCAGCAAGATGAAGACAAGAAGGGGAGGGCAAGAATACGCTACGGCGGAATTTCTACTGAGCCTGATAATATTGCTTTTATCGATAGAATAGTAGCAGATAGCCGTCAGGTAGCACTTAATCATACTGCAGGATTATCAACCCCACAACAAGTTCAAATGGCGTTTTTTTCGGTATTTGCTATAATTGATAAAGAAAATAAATATAAACAATTAACAAAAGATATTTGTCGTAACCGCAAAAAACTTTTGTCCGATGGATTGGGACTGGATTTACAGGAAGATCCTTTCGATGCGTCTTACTATACTCAATTTGATTTACTAGAGTGGGCAGGTCGAAAATATAATGCAGAATTTATGGAATATTTACAAGCAAATTATAAACCAGTGGACATTCTTATACGTCTAGCAGAGCAATCTTCTATAGTTTTGTTAGGCAGTAGTGGATTCCATGGCCCAGAGTGGGCTATCAGAATATCACTTGCAAATCTTAATGATGAATCTTATTCTGAAGTCGGAAAAGTTTTACATAAAGTATTGGAAGATTATGCAAAAGAATGGAATGAATCTAAACAAGCTAAGTAAAGCTAATGAATAAAAAATCCCTTTTTAAAAATACTAATTGTAGATATGCAAAGTAGAAATAAAAATTATAGGGAGGGATTAAGATGACTAAAAGAACATTAGTACCAGAAGCAATGGGAAAACTTGAAAAATTCAAAATGGAAGTAGCGGAAGACATGGGACTAGGCGACATTGAAAACAAAAGTGTATATATGGGAGATGTTCCTAGTGGAATTGTAAATAAGATAAAGAATTCAGGTAATGTTGGTGGAGAGATGGTAAGGCGAATGGTAGAAGCAGCAGAAAAAAATATGGTTGATAATAACAAGTAGAAAGCATAATGAAACTAAAAAATATAAGCAGAGAATTATCTCTGCTTATATTTTTTAGCTTTATTTTATTAGTAAATTTTTTCTATAGTTACTTCATAATTACCCTCTGGAGCTAAAACAATGCACTTATCTCCAAGGGATTTCTTGTATATTGCCATGCCTAGTGGAGATTCAATACTTATATTCATTAACTCGGGGTCAGTCTCTACTGTAGATACAAGGCATACTTTCTCAATATCATCTGTATCAAGGAATTTAATATCAGCCTCACCACCAAGACCTAAATGCTCATCATTACTGTAGTCTTCTACTACAGTACAACTTCTAAGCAATTCTTGAATCTTAATTACTCTATCATTATTGGTGGCTTCATCATCTTTAGCTGCATCATATTCTGCATTCTCACTTAAATCACCGTGACCCTTTGCTTCTTTAATTGCTGCTGTTATTTCTTTTCTTTTTTCCCCAGTACGAAGTTCTAATTCTTCTTCTAATTTTGCTACTCCACTAGGTGTTAATATTGTATTTTTCATAATTTGTCACTCCTAACAATTTTATCCTCTATAATTTATTCTCTATAATTTATTCTCTATATTTAAATTAAATTAAATTAAATGTAGAGAAGACAATAAAGAATTATTATATCATATTTTTGGTGAAAATATTTAATGAAATCTTAAAATTCAATGATTTAATAATAATAAAAACATATGTTATACTATAAAGTAGATATAGTAATGGTGAAATTTTCATACTCAGACATTTTATATTTATATTTTGATATGGAGGATAATTTTTATGAATCAAACAAAAGCACTAGGAACAGAAAGTATAGGAAAACTACTTTTTAAGTTTTCTATACCTGCAATAACCGGAATGATTGTCAATGCACTATATAACATTGTAGATAGAATTTATATAGGTCATATTAAGGGTGTAGGATCAAATGCACTATCAGGACTTGCTATAACCTTTCCAATATCAGTTATTATAATGGCCTTTGGCATGCTTGTTGGAATAGGTGCTAGTGCAGTTATATCAATAAGACTAGGAGAAAAAAACAAAGAGGCCGCAGATGATATTTTGGGAAATGCAGTGATACTCATAACAATAATATCATTAGTACTTAGCTTGATTGGAGTTTTGTTTTTAAACAAGCTTTTAATCTTATTCGGAGCAAGTGGAGAGAGTATCCCCTATGCAAAAGCATATATACAAATCATACTTATGGGAGCGGTTTTTCAAAATATAGGATTTGGTATAAATAATATAATTAGAGCTGAAGGCAATCCAAAAATGGCAATGCTAACAATGGTATTTGGTGCAATTATTAATATTATATTAGATCCAATATTAATATTCGGTTTTAATATGGGAGTTGAGGGTGCTGCAATAGCAACCATAATTTCTCAAGCTTTTAATACTCTATGGGTACTTAAATATTTTACTTCTAAAAACAGTGGAAGTGTACTTAAAATAAAGAAAGTAAATTTAAAGCTTCATACACACATTGTAAAGGATATTTTTGCTATTGGTATGGCGCCTTTTTCTATGCAAATTGCATCAAGCCTTGTAATTATTTTATATAATAAAGGTCTTTATGCTTACGGAGGGGATACTGCAATAGCTGCAATGGGAATATTAAATAGTATATCAATGCTTATTTTTATGCCTATATTTGGTATAAGTCAAGGAATTCAGCCTATAATAGGATATAATTATGGGGCTAAATCCTATTCAAGAGTTTTAAAGGTTTTAAAGTATGCAATAATCGCAGGGACTTGCATTGCTACAATTGGATTTATAAGTGTACAACTGTTTGCCAGGCCTCTTATTGGTGTGTTTGTAGGTAATAATCCGGAACTAATAAATATGGGGGCACGTGGACTTAGAATTGACTTGATACTTTTACCTATTTTAGGTTTTCAAATTTTAGGAGCAAGCTATTTTCAAGCAATAAATGAGGCGAAAACCTCAATGATTCTAAGTATTTTGAGACAAGTCATAGTACTAATTCCTCTTATTCTTATACTTCCATTATTTTTTGAATTGGATGGACTATGGCTTTCACAACCTTGTGCAGATTTGATTGCTACAGCATTAACAGCATTTTTCTTATACAAAAGTATTAATAAACTTAAATAGAGATTGTGCCACCCAAGTGGCAAGTGGCATCAATGCCATTTGCCACTTGGGTGGCACTTATTTTCTAATACCATAACCCCCATATATAGTTTTAGTATCCACTAGGGAAATTACAGCGTTAATATTGGAATTTGTTATTAATTGTAATATTTTAGACTTTCTTTTTCTTTTAACATGTAATACAAGTATTTTTTTAGATTCTTTTAGACCTTCTGCGTCCATAATAGTAACTCCTACATTTTCTGATCTCAATATTTTAGCTAGTGTCGGGCCATCTTTTTCAGATACTATTGCATTTATGGTTACTAGTCCTAGTGCTAGTTTTTCTTCTAAAATGCAACCAATATAATTTCCACAAGCAAATCCTAATGCATATGCTACCATTTTGAATGGTTCCTCATTTATTCCAATAAGTACTGTGGTAATTAAATACAACCATATAATTACTTCGAAAAAGCCGATAATAGAACCATAAAATTTTTCACCCCTAGTTATAAGGACTGTTCTAACTGTTGCTAAGGAAACCTCAATTATTTTAGCGAGAAAAATGAGGATGTAAATAAACATATGCAGCACTCCTCTATTAAAAAATTTATAGATTGTAACTCTTCTATTATATTCTATAATTTAATTGATTAAAAGGGTTTTACTAATACATATGGTAAAAAGTTAATATATATTTATGTTAATAAAAATAATTTTTAAAATTACAGCTAGCACGTGACATATAAGCCTAAAAGTAATAAATTATTTATTATATAAATCTGGATTTTCAAATTTATTTCCAAGGATATCTCCCAAAGAGACGTCAATAATACTCCGACTTGAAGAGTCTTCCATACCTTCAAGCTGAAAATTCCTTATAGTATCATTCCAAACCACATTGTAAACAGTAGATGAAATCTTAATATAATCCCCTTCATATACATTGATTCCATTTTTATCAGATAAGTATACCCATTGAAGTAATTCGTATTCTTCAACGGGCCTCCAAGTCACACCAGGGAGTTTAAGAGCAGAAGGAAGGAAGCTTTTTGCATCAAAAGTCATGCCTTGTAGTTTATGCATTTTCTGTCTATAATTATCCCAAGCTTTAAATTTTAATTGTTTCAATTTAAGTTACCACCTTTTCTATTTATAATTATATTTATTATCTTATCCAATTCGCGATGTCACTCATAAATTAACTGTTCAATAGCACAATAAAAAATAACTAATATTTTTCTGAATAATACATTAATATACATTTATCTAATCTTTGACTTAATTTTAATACATCCTTATGATTTAAGCCTTTTAGTGAAATAAGTCTTTCTAATTCTTCTCTAAGTTTTTCTGTATCAAGTATAGGATTACCCATTAATTATTATTCCTTTCTGAATTATTATAATTTCCATAAATACAAATTATACTATAAGCACAATAAAATACTGTTATAGTAGAGTATATTGATTTTTATGTAACCACTAGATCCATAAAGTTTACATGAAAATAGGAAAATTAATCTCCATTTATAAATACGTTAATATATTTAGATTTAAGGGGGGAAAAGAAAAATATATTAAATAATAGAAGAAAAGAAGGGCAATGGGATTAAAATTGTAATTTTATGCGTGAAATGGTACAATGAATATATAAGTAAAGATATTGAAAGATAACATTTGTTGGTCACAAATAAAAAAAAATTAGAATGGGGTGAAGTCTTTGTTAGCTTATAATAATTATACGTTTGAAAAATATTTAAAAATATCTAACATAGGACTAAGTAAATTCACTTTAGTAAAAGTTAATATGGAGTTAAATTACAATTCAGTTTAAAACACCTAGAAAGTCACATGTGATTTCTAGGTGTTTTATTTTTAGAATTTGAGAGTTTAAAAATATAAAATTAAAAGGAGAATAATTATGAATAAAAGTGAGATTATTATTAAGGGATTACCTGTAAAAACAACTAGGCTAGAGAATGGAGACGTTAATTTACTCTTTAAAATAGCTAATTATGATAAGACACAATCAATTTATAGAGTAATTGTAAAAAAGGATTACTGGAGAGATGCAGTAATAGGTATGAAGGATGTAAATTACTTTGTTATTAAAGGTGAATTGAAGGCCTGCGTAAATAGCAAAGGTACACCGTTTATTTCAGTAGAGGCAACCTCAATTAAAATATTCCATTTGTTAAAAGATGAGAATGGACAAATAGATTTAAATTATGAAATGCCAGCTGGAACTGATGAAATAATGGATATTTCAAAGCTAGTAAATGAAAATGAAGATCTGTCAATAAAACGTTCAAAGAATAAAGCAATAAATTATATGAAGAATAATAATAAATTTAACAAACCTATTGTTGTGAAAAAAGGAAGCCTTGTAATAGTATCAGGATATGATGAATATGCTGCAGCACTAGAACTTGGAATAAATAATGTACCAGTTTCATATGCAGATAATTAACAAGTGGGAACAATATTCCCACTATTTTTTTCGAATATGAAATCTTTAATATAGAATATTCTACAACTATGCCATATAGCTACTTAATGGGAGGAATATCTAGCATATGTTTCATTTTTGCCACTATGTAAACTATATCTTAATATTCAAAGAACTATAACATTTGTTCTTAGTTTATGGAGTTATGTAAACAGGCAATCCTATGATACCATATAAGTTGTCAGTTATAATTAAAAGACAATAGCTGACTTTTATTAGTTTATTGAGGAGAGGGAATATGTTAGAGTTTAAGAATATAACAAAGGTTTTTAAAAACCAAACAATAATTAAGGATATTAGTTTTACTGTAAATAAAGGAGAGTTCATAATTATAGTAGGACAAAGTGGTTGTGGTAAAACCACAACTTTAAAAATGATTAATAAGTTAATTACACCAACTTCGGGAAATATATATTTAGATGGTAAAGATATATCAAAGGAAGATACCATTAAGATTAGGCGAAATATGGGATATGTCATACAGCAAACAGGACTTTTACCACATATGACTGTAGGAGAAAATATTGGATTAATACCAAGACTCGAAAAATGGTCAGAGGATAAGATAGTTGAAAGAACAAATGAGCTTTTTAAAATGGTAGGGATGGAACCCGCACAGTATGTAGATAGATATCCTTGTGAACTCAGTGGAGGTCAGCAGCAAAGAATTGGCGTAGCAAGAGCTTGGGCAACAAATCCTGATATAATTCTTATGGACGAGCCCTTTAGCGCACTAGATCCAATTACTAGAAATCAGCTTCAAGATGAATTGTTTAATCTTCAACAAGAGTTTAAAAAAACTATAATTTTTGTAACTCATGATATGGATGAAGCACTTAAGCTTGGTGATAGAATTTGCATTATGAAAGACGGGAATATACTTCAGTTTGATAGTCCAGAAGAAATTTTAAATAACCCCGCTAATGATTTTGTTAAAGAGTTTATAGGAAAAAATAGGATATGGCAGCAGCCTGAATTTATAAAGGCTAAGGATATTATGATTACTGATCCAATTAAAATTACCGGGAGTAGAACAGTAGTTCAAGCTGTAGAAATCATGAAGTCACATAAAGTAGACAGTTTATTAATTGTTAATAAAGAAAATATTATAGATGGAATTGTTACTCTAAAAAATATTAGAAGAAATACCCTAGGTTCTATAAAGGTAGATACTATTATGGGGCGTGAAATTAAAACTGTTAATTTGAATGATTCTCTAATAGATATACTAAATCTAATGAATGAACTTCAAATTGGGTATGTGCCAGTTGTAGATGATAGTTCAAAATTAGTTGGATTAATTACTGAAAATAGCTTGTTAATAGTTTTAAGCAATCAGTATATTAACCAGGAGGTAGAGGCGTAATGGATATGATAAATTCAATATCTAAATTTAATGACTTTGTAGTTTTAAGACAAGGTGAGATAATAAATTTAACAATTGAGCATATTCAATTAACCATATTTGCTGTAATTATAGCTATAATTGTTGGAGTTCCACTAGGTATATTAATATCTAGAGTTAAAAAATTATCTGGACCAGTTATAGGTTTTGCAAATGTAATACAAGCAGTACCTAGTTTGGCATTATTAGGATTTTTAATACCAGTACTGGGAATAGGTAGCAGACCAGCAATCCTTATGGTGTTTTTATACTCCTTACTTCCTATTATAAAAAATACCTATACTGGACTTATGAATATAAATCCGGATGTAATTGAGTCTTCTAAAGGTATGGGTATGACAAATAAACAAATACTTAAACTTGTTCAAATACCACTTGCACTTCCAATAATTATGACCGGCATAAGAGTAGCAGCAGTTACTGCGGTTGGACTTATGACAATTGCTGCTATTATAGGAGCAGGTGGACTTGGATATATGGTATTTTCAGGAGTACAGACTGTAGATAACTATATGATTCTAGCCGGAGCAATTCCTGCATGTCTACTCGCACTATTAATGGACTTTATTGTGGGGAAAATTGAACAAGGCGTAACTCCTCCAAGAATCAGAAAAGCGGATGGCACAATTAAGCTGTCTAAGAAGAAAAAATATAAGATTAACAATATGCAAAAAATTGTAGCTAGTAGCTTATTAGTTATTATTGTAGCTAGTTGTACATTCATATTTACTAGAAAGAGTGATGTGATTGTTGTAGGTTCTTCTAATAGCAATGAACAGACCATATTAGGGAATATGTTATCAATATTAATAGAAAAAAATACAGACTTAAAAGTACAAAGAAAATTTAATTTAGGAGGTTCAGCAATAGCTTTTACTGCATTAAAAGCCGGTAAAATAGACGTGTGCCCTCAGTATACTGGTACTGCTTTAGTTGATATCATGAAGAAAAAACCTATTAGTGACCCAGATAAGACTTATGAAGTTGTAAGTGATTATTCTAGTAAACACTATGCAATAACATGGCTAAAGCCTCTTGGGTTTAACGATACTTATGCATTAGCTGTAAGTCAAGACACTGCTCAAAAATACAATTTAGAGACTGTCTCGGATCTAGCAAAGGTAGGTAACAAACTTGTATTAGGTTGTACAATAGAATTTAGTAATAGAGAAGATGGTTATTTGGGATTAAATAAATTATATAACTTGAAGTTTAAAGGTGTTAGAGCAATTGACGGTGGCTTAAGGTATACAGCCTTAAATAACAATAAAACGGATGTTCTAGATGCTTTTAGTACTGAGGGATTGCTAAAGGCATTTAAGCTTAAGGTTTTAAAAGATGATAAACATTTCTTTCCACCTTATTATGCCGTGCCAACAATTAATAATAAAATGCTTGAAAAACATCCAGAACTTAAACCTTTAATTAATAAATTAGCTGGAAAAATTGATGATGAGACCATGATAGATTTAAATTATAAGGTGGATAAGCTTAGTCAAAAGCCAGAAAAAGTTGCAGAAGACTTTTTGAGAAGAAATAAATTGATTAAATAGTAGGCTATTTTACTAAGGCTTTAAGTTATAAGAAAAGTGCCAGATATGATTTAATTTCATATCTGGCACTTTTCTTATATAAATGCATTATGCAGTTTAGATCTATAAAAGAATTATTCTGTAATTGGGAACCAACCAGGTGTGTTTATAATTGCATTCCAAAGTGGTGCTGGTATATCTAGCTCTTTTTCTTGAGTTTTACTCAAGGTAGTACGTATTTCTGATATTTTCCCACTTTGAACTTTTAAAGCCCACTCTGGGTCCATGATTATCTCTCTGCCAAGAGATATAAAATCTACACCACTATCCAATGCCTTAATGGCATCCTCTGGTGTATGGATGGAACCCACGCCAATGAATGGTACTCTACCATGTATCTTGTCCAAAATTTTGCAAATAATAGGACTTGTAGTTTTTGTATCCCTCATTGAGCTCTGCCAAAAATCCATTATTGAACTATGCAAGTAACTTAGTCCTTGATTTGCTAATATATCTATAAATAAAAGGGTATCGTCTAGAGTTATACCTGGGTTCTCCATTTCCTCTGGTGAAAAACGGTATCCTACTATAAAACTATCACTAGCGTTTTCTTTTACTACTTTTTTAACTTCTGCTATAATAGCCAATGGGAAATTCATTCGTTTTTCTACATTTCCGCCCCAATGATCTTTTCTGCGGTTAGAGTGTGGAGAGAAAAATTGTTGTAATAAATATGTGTTAGCCCCATGAATTTCTACACCATCAAAACCGGCTTCTATAGCTAATTTTGCTGTTTCACCAAAGGCTTTAATAGTATCTTGAATCTCTGCCTGCGTCATTTCTCTAGGTGTCATTGCGCCTGGTCTTTCTGGTGCTACTGCGCTGGCACTAATAGTTTGTCCATCCGGTATATCAGCAGGGATTGCCATTCTACCTCCGTGAAATATTTGTAGGATTGCCAATGCGCCTTCTCCTTTTATGGCTTCTGCTAATTTTTTTAGTCCTGGTAAAAAGCTGTTATCATAGGCAGCAAATTGTCCTGGAAAACCTTTGCCAGATAAGCTTACATAGGTTGCAGCAGTAATTACAATTCCTACCCCTTTTGACCTGGCCTTATAATAACTGAGTTCAGCCTCAGATACAGTTCCGTCAGGGTTTCCTGAAAAAGTGGTCATAGGTGCCATAACTATGGGGTTTTTTACATTTATTGATGAAGCTAAAATTCTAGGTTGGAGTAGTCTTTCAATTTTCAATTTAATCTCTTCCTTTCAAAATAAATCTTAGTATGTTTTTCTATTATTTTAATATTACTACAGTTTAATATGTTTGTAAACAATAATAATTATTAATAAATATTTATTGATATTTATTAATTATTCACTTTAATATCATTCTTTGATCTCCACCATATTCAATGCCACAACATAGACCATTTTCACAAAATATAGTTTTAGAAATTGATTTATCTATAAGAGTAACTTTTACTGATGCTTTTAAATTTTCCTCAACTAGTGGAATCATTTTGTCATCTCTAGGCCCCATACAGAGCATAAAATCTTTTTTATCTGTTTTTGTCTCAATTATTAGCTTGTATTTTTTATTTTCAGTGGTTATTATAACATCTAATGCGTTTTGAACAATGTTTAAAGTACTTTTATTTATGGTAGTAAATTTATAAAATCTATCATCTATGAATAATCCAATTAAAAAACCTCTGAAGCTTGTAATCATAAAGGGAATATGGCCTATAGAACAACTAATAGAAGCTTTCCTATTTTTGAAACTATTGCATTGCACCCAAGTCCAAGAATAAGGAAAAGCAGAGCCCCAATTTTTTTCTACATACCCTTTTCCACCACTAAAATCTATTTCAGATCCATTAATGCATAAAGATCCTTCAAGGTCCATATCCATAACCGAAACTTGGCTATAGCATTGCATAAAAGGTATAAAATTATAATATCCCATGCTTCCAGGATTTATTGCTGAGTCTGGCCATTTCAATAAGTTTTTAAAACAAACACTGCCTTTTATATTATAAGTGTCATCATTTATATTTAAAGAAATTTCCTTTAGAGAAAAATTGTTATTTGCAATATTTATATTAAACTCAGTATTATTTTCAGAGAAAAATTCATCTTTTGTAAACTTTTTATAGCTATAACTGGCTTTATTACCTTGTAATATCTGAATAAAAGAATGTGAGTTTTCCTGGGATTTACCAAGGTGAATTCCAGGTATTAAAGCTAATACATTATTCATATTTTTATCTACTAACTTAAAATACCAACCTTCAAAAAAGTTATTTTTTCTATTATTTCCATGATAAAGATCTGGGTTTATTTTATTTTTAAACATCAGTTGCTCCTTACAAAACATAATTAATTATATTTTAGCCTTATTTTTAATTACAATACAAAAGACTTCAATAAATTCATTTAATTTTATTGTACTCTATATTGGATGTTATCTAATAATAAATTAATTTTTTATAGAATTGAAGTGTTTTTATATTTTCAATCGTTATATTAAGTGTAAGGACAAAAAAGGGGTGATGGTTATTCAAAAGGAGCAGTTTGCAAACTATATAAAACAATATGAACGCTTAATCATTACTATTTGCCTATCCTTTACAAAAAATTACTTTGATGCAGAAGATTTGGCTCAACAAACTTTTTTGTCTGCCTACACAAACTTAAGTAAATTTGATGGGGTGAATTTTAAGGCTTGGCTTACAACAATTGCCACAAATAAATGTAAAGATTTTCTTAAAAGTCCTGCAAGAGCAATTAATAGCTTATCTAATGAAGATTTTGATGGGTTAGTGGACACGGGAGATTTGCCTGAGGATAAACTTTTAAAAAAACATAGTAGAGAAAGGATATATAGTTTATGTAAGAAATTAAAAGAGCCCTATAGGGCGGTGGCCCTAAACTATTTTTGTGAAGATATTAAACTTTCCGATATGGCAAAGGATACAGGTCAGAGTTTGAAGACATTGCAAACCCATCTTTATAGATCTAAGAAACTGTTAAAAGTTTTATGGAAGGAGGAGTTAATGTGAGTAGTACACTATTTGAAGAAAAGGTCCATTTAACTAAAATATCGCTAAAAGCATTTAAAGAGGGGTCTCTAAGTGATAATGAACTAGTTTTATTATCGGAACACATTTGCAATTGTGAAGGGTGTGCGGATATGCTCGCCAATAGTTTTAATGATAGTGAACTTGCAAACGCTCCTTTGGGATTTGAGCAGGAAATAATGTGCAAAATTAAAAATAAAAAAGAAAATAATACCCAGTTTATGTTTTATTCTCTTAGGGTGGCAATGGCAGCAAGTATAGCATTGATGTTTGTTTTTTCAAATGGATTAAATTTTCTGGCAAATACTAAAACCAAAACATTGAATGTAAACCCAATGAGTTTAAGTACTATTAACACAGTTAATCAAAGTCTTAATAATTTCTCTCAAAAAATAATTAATTTGGAGGTTTTTAATAATGAAAAAGGAAAAAAGTAAATTTTTAACCTTTTGTTTTTCAATGTTACCTGGAGCAGGGCACATGTATATGGGCTTTATGAAGATGGGACTATCACTTATGGCAGCATTCTTCTTTTTAATATTTCTTTCTAGCTTTCTTGCTATAGGTCCACTGCTCTTTGTATTGCCATTAATCTGGTTTTACTCATTTTTCGATTGTATGAACAAACGTTATTCTACAGATGAAGAATTTTTACTTTTAGAGGATAATTATTTATTTTCTCTTGATGAACTTGCAAAAATAGATAAAGGTATATTTAAAAAACACACCTTGTGGTCAGGCGTACTGCTATTACTGCTTGGTGCCTACTTAATATGGAATAATATTATGGATAGTCTGTCTAGATATATGTCCGATGAAGTATATGGTGCTATCTATGATGTAGTAAGAGTGGCTCCTCAAATAATCATAGGTGTTGTAATAATTGTTGTAGGTGCAAAACTTATTATTGGTAAGAAAAAAGAGTGTGATATGAATGATTAAGGGACGTAGAGTGGGGACCTTTACAACCGGAATAGTTTTAGTTATGTTTGGAATAATGTTTTTATTACGATTAATAAATCCAAGTATTAATTATTTACAAATAGCATCGCTGTGGCCACTAGTTCTAGTGCTACTGGGAATTGAAATCATTGTAGCATATTTAATAAACAAGGAAGAGATAATGAAATACGATTTCCACGCAATAATTTTAATAATAATGGTATCCGTATTTGCAATGGGTATGGGATGTATGGAGTATATAATTACTCATATGTCACAGTTTAGAACTGTATTATAAATAAAGAGGGGGCTATCTCGCTATAGAAAGTAATTTTTATAGCGAGATAGCTCTTTTTTCTTTTATAAATACAAAAGTGGAACAGTAAGATTTAGTTTTAGTGTAGTGGTAGTTCATGCCTATTTTTCTATAGAAATAATTCTGGTTGTTTTCGATAAGTAAAATTAACTTCTAATTCATGCTTATGTAGCAAATAATCTTCATCATCATAATACTTTGCATTCATTGGGCATTTTTTAATACAAGCTCCACATTTAATACAAATTCCATTTAATTTAGATACATCTTGAAAATCAATGGAACCCATAGGACATATAGTTACACAAAGTTTACAATCATTACAATTGCTAGTTGTTTTTGGACAAACCTTTCTAATATCAACATCAATACCATCTTTATTTGTAGGAATATAGTGTTTTCTATAAGGCTTGTTTCCATTTATAGTTACAGTTTGATATTTATCTTGAGTTATTATTTTTGTATATAATTGATTTGCAAAGTCGCGTGCAATAGCCATATCTTCTTCATCGGGCCTATTTTTAGCAAGAGTTTTAGAAAATGCATGTTCTCCTATAAATGCACCCCCGCCAATAACTTTAAAACCATTTAGTTCAAGTATATCTTTCAGTTCTATTAATGCATCATCATAATTTCTGTTTCCATATACAACTACGGGAATTGCTAATGCACCATTACCGGTAATAGAGTTTAAATATTTTAATAATATATTAGGAACTCTTCCTGCATAAACAGGAATTCCTATAATAAGGATATCCTGCTTCGTAAACGACACTATTTTTTTTCGAGCTTCAGGTAATGTAAAATCAATATTATTTATAGATATTCCTTTATCAATATTTTGGGAAAATTTCTTTCCTATATTGCATACCACTTTTTTAGTTGTATCTGTAGCACTAAAATACATTGTATTAATTTTTTTAATCACAATAAATCCCCCTTAATCAGTAGCTTGCATCTTTACGGCAAGTCATAAATTTTTCCTAATAATTATGAAATGCAGTATAAGAATGGTAGGAACTATTATTTTATATCTTCCTTTTATTTAATTGTAATATTTTACAAATGGGCGCTATATTATAGTTTATTTATATACAATTATAACATGAATTTTAAGCAAAGCTTCAAGAAAAAATAATGTGAAAACTGAATTTATGCTCTTATGTTTTGGATATAACAAATTCACCCATAATATAATAAAATATTTCTTTGTTTGATGAATTCCTTGAAAGATAAAGGAAAAAAGTGGAATGTGTAGAATAGGTAATGTATAAATAAACAAGTATGACTAATGTTATATTTTAGGGGGAAATTCTTATAATGGACGTTTCAACAGTAGTTATGAATAAAATTAAAGAGGCAAAAGTGATTTCGTTTAAGCAACCAAGTCTTGCTTTTGATATGAGCAAGGAGGCTTATGATATTGCAAAAGCGAATAATTTAAAGCTGGAAGAGGCTTATGCATTGTTTGCCATGGCACTGGCTTGTAGGTCAATGACAAAACTTAATGACTGTTTTAATTATGCTTTTGATGCTTCTAAGCTATTTGAGATTTATGATAAACCTGTGGAATTAGCAGGGGCATTAAACCTTATAGGGGTTGTATATTTTTATAATGCCATGTACGAGACAGCACTTGAAAATTTTTTGAGAGCATTACACATGTTAGAAGAGACAAGAGATTCGCTTACAATGAGCAGAATATTGAACAATATGGGTGAAGTGTATAAAGAAGTGGGAAATGTTGAGGAGGCACTAGTATCTTATAATAGTGCAATGAATTTATGTGAAAAATATAATTATATGACTAATATAGCGGTTATATTAGAAAACTTGGGTGAAATATATTTTATAAAGAAAGATTACGCTTACAGTTTTGAATGTTATAAAAGAAGTTATGATATTTTAATTGAAAATAATAATATTACTGCTCTTTCAGAAGTTGAAAATAAAATAGGAAAAATACATTTTATTAAGAAGGAATATGGTAAGGCAAGGGAATGCTATAATAATGCGCTTTCTCGATTAGAGGGGATAGAGAATAAGTTTTTTTCAATAGATGTACTGATGAATCTTGCAGAACTTGAAAGGCTTGAAAACCAAGGGCTTTTCTTATTCTATCTCAATAAAGCCATTAAATATGGAGAAGAAATAAATGCTAGAAAAAAACTAAGTCAGATATATAAGATTATAACTGAATTTTATGAAAGAAAAGCAGATTTTAGATTGTCACTTGAATTTTATAAAAAGTATCATACAATGGAGCAGAAAATTGAAACTACTGCAATCTCTCATAAGCTTGAAATAATAAAAATTGAGCTTAGTAAGTTATTTAGTGAAGAGGAAGCTGAAAAAATTACAAAATTAAACAAACAATTGGAAAAGGATATGGGGAGCCAAAACCTATTACTTCATAAAATGGAAAAAGTAAACAAAGAATTAAGTGTAAAGATAATCTCTGATGAACTTACTAATATACCTAATAGGAGAGGAGTAAAGAATTATATCTCTAAGGTGTGGCAGGAAAGTGAAATAAGTCCCATTAATTTAGCCTTTTTAATGATAGATATTGATCATTTTAAACGCTATAACGATTATTATGGACACCTTCAAGGAGATAATTGTCTTAAAAAAATAGCAAGCTGTTTAAAAAGTGTTTTTGGAAATAAATATGGAATACTTGGAAGATTTGGTGGAGAAGAATTCGTTTGTTTTATTAGAGGCATTGAATACAATCAGGTATTAGAGAGTGCAGAGCTACTTCGTAGCTCCATTGAGAAGCTTGATTTTAATTATATTTGGAATAATGGGTGTTATCCAGTAACCATAAGTATAGGTGGCGTGCATGGTCGTAGATCAGACTTTAAAACTTCACAGGATATGTATTTAATTGCTGATAAAGAACTTTATAAAGCTAAAAATTCAGGCAGAAATAAGGTTTTTTTAAGAAATCACAATATGTACTAAAACTTTATTCCTTATAATTTCAAAGGGTAGTGGTGGTGAATATGTTTGAATATAGTGTGCAAACAGGATATAATATATTGAATACAAAATATTGGTTATTTTATATATTTACATAAATGTTTGGAGGGAATAAATGATTTGCAACAATTGTAATAATGAATTTACTAATATTAGTGGATTGAAATTTTGTCCATATTGTGGAGAGGAAATAGAAGAAGGCATTGATTCGAAAATTAATAACATAGAAAACGAGAATATAACTACCGGGGACATAAATAAGAAAAACCATGAAGATACACAACCTATGCCTGTAATAACAGAAGAAAATATAAAGAAGTATAACAGAGAAAATGGAGATAAGTTTTTTGATTCACTAAAAAAAACCTTTGTGAACATGAAAGTAATCAGAGAAAAAAAATTTGATTCATTAAAGAAAACCTTTATGAATATGAAAGTAATCAAAGAAAAAAAAATTACTCCATTAAAGAAAAGTTTTATGAATATGAAAGTAGTTATACCTATAATAGCCTTATTAGTTGTTATTGGAGGAGGGGTGTTTGCATACACATTTTTTACTGCAAGGCCCGTAGATGAAGTTAGAATAAAGGAAGACTTGATGGGAAAAATAATAACGCTTCCTAAAGGTACAAGCATAAAAATGAGCACGGATAACATGAAAAGCTTCAGTATAAATACTAGAAATACAGATAAGAGTAAGGATGAGATAAAGATAGCGTTAACTTTGAACAACGGCGCCATTGAGGCAAAGACCTTGGCATCAGTAGTATATACTTACCAAGGTAAAAATCAATGGAAAATAAGTGACGGAGTTAGATTGGACACAGTTAATGCAATAAAACCGGTTGTAGGTATGGATGAAAAGAAGTTCTTGGAAGCCGTGAAAAAATTAAGTATAACCATTGCAGATACAAAAGTAGTATTAGGTGGACAAGAAGTAAAAAGTCTTGGTATAAGTTTAAAAACACCAGATTTAGAAAAGGGGAAAGAAGAAATTCTAATGCAAACATCTATAGACAGCGGACTTCTGGCTACTACAGGAAAAATAAAGTGCAAGCTTGTTTTTGAAAATGAAGTATGGAGAATTGCGACTACCGAGAAAAATAGCACTGAGGATTTTACACTGGTAATATCGCCAACTTTTTCTGACGAAAAGGTTATTGAAGCTGTAAGGGAAAATGGATTGGAAGAAACAGTAACTTATTCGAATTTTTTTGGAGGCAAAGGGTTTACTGTAAAGGATAGTTTTACTAAGAGTATTAATGTAGCTGGTAAAAGGTATGATGCAGAAAAGGGAGTACTATATGTTAATGCTAAGAGGGAAAATACAGCGGGGGAAATAAAATCAGTATTAACAACTGGCTATACTTTCTCAATATCTTTAAGCAAAATAGCGTTAACAGATAAAGCAAAAACTACTGTTAATAGTGGGACAATAAATAATGTGGCGACTCCACGAGTAATATCAACTATTACTAATGTTGAAGTTGAAGGAAATAATTTGTTTTTCTGGTGGTCTAATAATCATAAAATAACACCTGAAGAAGCGAAGACATTTAAAACTAGTAAAATATTATCCAAAAAGGGTTTTGAAAATATAAAATATGTTTATGGAAGTATTACTTATAAGGATGATAAAAAGAATAAAAGCGCTTCTGGTTCTTTTGTAGCATTATATTTCCTTGTTTATGATGGAACTAACGGATACAACTGGAAATTAGATAAAATAATTGGTGCTGATTCACCTAATTACAATGCGCTTACTAAGGAAGCAAAAAATCAATAAAACATATAAAGAAAGGCCAGTTAAGGTAAATATTAATAATCTTAGCTGGCTTTTTTACATCTTATCAGATTTCTTCTGTCTGATAATCTACTTTTAATATCTTTCTAGTTTTAATTTTGAAAATAAAATAATAATATTTACATAATATAATAAATATTAAAACAATTTTCATGAATATGTTATTTGTAATTATTAGTGGGAAAGCTATCATAAAATCGGCGAATAATAATATTATTACCTTTTGCTTTAAAGTTAAGGTTCTATCTTTAATAAAGCTTTCTAGATGCTTCTTATAAATTTTAGTACTCTTAAACCAGGTATTCAATCTTTCAGATCCTCTCATAAAGCATACGGAGGCTAAAAGTAAGAAAGGGGTTGTAGGTAGTACTGGTAAAACTATTCCTATAATACCTAATCCCATTGCTATAAAACCAACTAATACATAAATGATTTTGATTATTTTATTAATATTACATACCCCCTATATTAGAAAAAACAAGTTTGAATTTATATATTATAATATTTAAATTACACAAACATTGTACCAAATATCGAGGGTTTTGTAATGTTTTAGTTAATATTGCAGTACCGCAGGTGATGATTTTCACTTCATCCACCCTTATCATGTACAGGATTTTCTGGAAGGGGTTGAGAGCTTTTCATCCAGTTTAACCCTAGCAATATAGATACAATCTATGCAAGTGTTCCGAGGTTTAACATTTACCTGGGGCATATAAAAGGCGATTTCACACAAATACTATGACAAATTTATATGGTGTTCTTGGAATATGTTGAGTTTATGCTAAAATATATTAAAAATTTTAAGATTTATGTTGAATAAATATAGGATATTAATATAATTGAAATATATGTATAAATTTAGAATTAAAGTGAGACTTGTTAGTGCGTAACTGATTAATAATAAATACAAACAGTTTGAAATAGTGTTATTGGATTATAGGGTGGGGGGTAAAATTATGAATAGAGAAAGGTCTATAGAAATAGAAAAACTAAAAGCTAATATGAAAAAATTAGAACAAGTTAATGCTATTCTTGAAAAAGAGATAGCTGAGGATAAGAGAACTATGGAGGAGCTAAAAGCAAACGAGGAACGGCTAAACTTTGCTCTTGAGGGTAGCGGAGATGGTGTTTGGGATTGGAATGCAATAACAAATGAGATGATTTATTCAAAAGGATGGAAGGGCATGCTTGGTTATGAAGAGAATGAGATTCAAAATTTATTTAGCGAATGGGACGAGTTGCTTCATCCTGAGGATAAGGAGTCTGCTTATTTAAAGTTAAACAGGTATTTAAAAGGAGTAGTTCCGGCCTACGACAGTGAATATAGACTCCGTGCAAAAGATGGATTTTATAAATGGATACTTAGCAAGGGTAAAATTATAAGCTGGACTACAGATGGAAAGCCTTTAAGAGTAACAGGTACGCATTCTGATATTAATTCTCGCAAGCTAATGGAACAGGAATTAAGAGAAGCTAAGGAACGGTTTTCTAATGTTCTTGAGTATTCCCAGGATGCATCTTATAGAAGAAATGTTGTAACTGATAAATATGATTATATGAGTCCTGTTTTTGAAAGATTAACAGGTTATACTCTTGAGGAAATTCTAGTAATGAATGAGAATACTGTTTTTAAAAAGATTCATCCGGATGATTCGGATGATGTAATCCAGCGTATAAAAGAAGCATCCGCAAAGAATGGTGCATCAGAGACAATAGCAATAGAGTACCGGTTTTTATGCAAAAATGGTGAGTACAGATGGTTTCTTGACAGGTTTACATCAGTAAAAGGAAAATTGCTACAACCGTCTTTTCGGTACGGAGTTTTTCAAGATATTACTTTCCAAAAAAATGTTAAAGAAGAGCTAAAAAAAGCAAAGGAAATTGCGGAAAAAGCTAGTATTAACAAAAGTGAATTTATTGCTAATATGTCACATGAACTCAGAACTCCTATCAACGTTACCCTGGCAGGGGTTCAGCTTTTTGAGCTATATCTTAAAAATGGCTCTTATTTGAACAAAGAAAAAACTTCAAAACACTTAAAAGCTATGAAACGAAATTGCATGCGTCTATTAAGGTTGGTTAACAACCTAATTGATTCAACTAAAATTGATGCGGGATTTTACGAACCACATTTTAGAAATCAAGATATTGTAAGTCTTATTAACAGAATTGCATTGTCGGTATCGGATTATGCAAAACAAAAGGACATCAACTTGCTATTCCATACAGATATTGAAAAAATGTTAATAACATGTGATGTGGATATGATTGAGCGGATAATGTTAAACATCATTTCAAATGCTATAAAATTTACTGCGGATTCTGTTCTTATAAATATTTACAAGGGAGTGGACAGGATTGTTATTTCAGTTAAAGATAATGGGATTGGAATTGAAAAAGAAAATCAAAATATAATATTTGAAAGATACAAACAAGTTTCAAAACTATTTACAAGAGAGAATGAGGGTAGTGGTATTGGGTTATCTTTAACGAAATCTCTTGTTGAAATGCATGGTGGAAATATTAGCGTAAAAAGTGAATATGGAAAAGGCTGCGAATTTATTATTGAACTTCCAGTTAAATATGATACAAATGAGGAGTGCATAATACATAATTTTAACGAAACTGAGGATAAAGACAAATTTATTGAAAAGATGAATGTAGAATTTTCAGATATTTATGAATAAGAAAATATTCATAATTTTAGCTTAATGTATTCATGGACAAGCACCAGCAATTTATATAAAAGTGATATTAAGTATGTTTTTTCAATGAGATAGTATAATGCGTAGAATACAGGTGTAAAATATTAAATAATATAATTAGTCATATAGAGAAAAATGGGCTATTATCTATAGATATATTAAAAGGTAAAATATAAGTTTAGGCAGGCTAGTTTAAGCAAGAAATATTGGTAGCCTGTAATAGATAAAAATATAATGGTTTAATTATTGTGGATAAGAGAGGCGGAATAAAATATGACATTGTTTAATAATAAAAACAGAGATGATGAAGGGTTTAAATCTCTTTACACTAATTCAATAGCTCAGACTCAGCTTCCGAAAGATGAATTGCCCCATAAAATTTCCGATCCTCAAGTGATTCGGCGATTGATCTACGACGAGCTGTTTATGGATGGAAACGCTCGCCAAAACCTAGCAACCTTTTGCACTACATACATTGAAGACGAAGTGCGTGATCTAATGGATTTATCAATTAATAAAAATATGATAGATAAGGATGAGTACCCGCAAACTGCTGAAATTGAACATCGATGTGTTAATATATTGGCAAATCTTTGGCATTCACCTGGAAAACTAGACACCATTGGGTGTTCAACAATTGGATCAAGTGAAGCGGCAATACTTGGTGGATTGGCATTTAAATGGAAATGGCGCAAACGTCGCGAAGCTGAGGGTAAATCTTCGAGTAATCCTAACATTGTATGCGGACCTGTTCAAATATGTTGGCATAAATTTGCAAGATACTTTGATGTAGAGATAAGAGAAATTCCTCTACTACCAGATGAGCTATGTTTGAAGCCTTCTCAATTAGTGGATTATTGTGATGAGAATACAATTGGAGTAGTGGCAACTTTGGGTAGCACATTTACCTGCGTTTATGAGCCAGTGGAGGGGATTGCTAAAGCCTTAGATGTGATTGAGAAAGAAGCAGGCTATGATATCCCCATTCATGTGGATGGAGCTAGCGGAGCATTTATTGCACCATTTATACAGAAAAATATTAAGTGGGATTTTTGCATTCCTAGGGTTAAATCTATTAACGCATCAGGTCATAAATTTGGTATGGCACCGCTTGGTGTTGGTTGGGTAGTTTGGAGGGCTTTGGAGGATTTGCCTGAGGAATTAATCTTTAATGTGGATTATTTAGGAGGACAAATGCCAACATTTGCACTGAATTTTTCAAGGCCAGCTGGTCAAATTATTGCCCAATATTACAAGCTTTTGCAATTGGGTCATGAGGGCTATACTGCAATTCAGAATAGTTGTGCCAATACTGCCCAGTATTTAGGTGGGGAGCTTTCCAAAATAGATTTATTTGAAATATTATATGATGGTCATGGTGCAATACCTGCAGTTTGTTATAAACTAAAGGATGAAATTGCAAGTGGATTCACACTTTATGATCTTTCTGATCGTTTAAGAATGCATGGTTGGCAAATAGCCTCCTATCCACTCCCAAGCAATCGACAAGATATAACTGTACAACGTATTTTAATTCGTCACGGTGTTAGTCGTGATATGATATTTTTACTTCTTCGTGATTTAAAAAAAGAATTGGAGAGTTTAAATGATAAATCAGTATTAAATACTTGTATTTGTAACAAAGTTAGTTTCCATCATTAATTAATAGAGATATAGCAAAAAAGCAGCACTATCAAAATAATTTGATTAGTGTCGCTTTTTTATAACCGTTTAAATTTATAAATTATTGCTATATATCCATATCATTATTTATATAATGACTGTGAACAAAGCCTATTTTTTCTAACATATCAACATATTTATCAGGACTTTGAAGTAATATAAACTCTATATCATCATTTTTTGTTACATCTTTTATTGTTTTAATTACTGTAGCTCGTCCAATTCCTCTTCCCCTTAATGAAGGTTTAACGGCCCCAAAATATAATCCTAAGACATCGGTATCTAATTTACTAAATGCAGTTGTAGAAACTACTTCCCCATTTAAAATCCCGTTATAAAGAGTATAGCCATTTTCAATGTTTGTAACAGCATTATAAACTATATTTTTAAAAGTGTTCTTTTCAATTTCTTTAATTTCAAGAGCAGCTATAAAAGTTCCACACCATGTGTCTATCATTTCACTATTTGTAGCTTTTTCAATAGCAAATCCTTCTATTTTTTCATATTCACTATTTAAAATGTAGGGTGGAAGGTACATACAATTAAGCTCTTTATCATCTATATACCTAAAACCCTCAATGGCTTTAATATGATTATTTCTGCTTTGATTGTTTGAATCTATGAGATCCTTCGGAGTTCCTTCAATTATTCCAAACCAATCTGAATAACCATATTTTATAAAGCCACATTTTGCTGCAAGACCTGGTGACATATTATTTGCTTCATTTATTTGAAGAAAAGGTATTTTTCCTAGCTTCATAATCTTTGATGAAAGGTCTATTGAAGTATCAACTGCATAATTATTTTTTCTATACTCATCCTTTGTGAACATTATACCCATGGAATTGTCATTGTGAACAAGCACCCATGAGGCAATATCTCCATTAGAATATATAGCTGAAGATGGTCGATGAGATATATCTTTTTCAATGGTTTTAAGGCTATCAGGATTTCTATAGGTGTAAAAATTATCAACTGTTTCTGCATCTTTTATATTAATAGATTCTACCGTGTTTTTTACAAGACTTAAATCTAAATTTTCCTTTGGAAGGTAGTGCAATGAACATCTGCTTTCCCAGGTTACTAAATATCTTTCTCTTATTTTCTGGGCAAGTGGTCTGTATACACCTGAAAATCCATAAAAATTATCTTTAAATAGTGTTTTAAGCACTTCATCTAAAAACACATCATCCTCAGTATATATGTAGTTAAAGTATTCGTATCTTACAAGAACACCTCTAGATAATTGTTCCTTATCCACATATATTTCTGCCAGGGGTTCATTTTCTATTATGCCTATTATATTTAAATTTACAATTTCATTTTGCTTTAAGTATTCCATAATTGCTTGTGATATTTTAGTTTTTACTATCATATAATTTTCTCCTTCCATCTATTGGTTTTAAAATATACTATTATAATAACTGCCTCAATTACAACTGATAAAGATACTGAAGCCCACACACCATTTGTCCCCATATTTAATCTGCTTGCCAGGATATATGCAATGGGAAGCTTTAAAACTACGTTTGCAACTATTGAGGAAATCATAGGTGGGAATGTATCTCCTGACCCTTGAAAAGCTCCTCCATAAATTGTTGTGTATACTACAAAAATAAGACCAACATATACTATTCGGAGGTACTCGGCTCCAGTTCTTATTACTAATGGATCATTAATAAAAAAACTCATTATATCTGTTGGAAAAATCAAATAGGGTATTGAAAATAAAATCATGTTGTAGCCTGCCAGTTTTAATCCTTCTTTTATAATTTTATCACATGCATTTATATCACCTCGCCCAAGGCTTTGCCCCACCATTATTGAAATGGCAGTTGAAAGACCAACAAGGAATATAAAGGTATAGTTAAAAAGCTGTCCACCTATTCCGAAAGCTGCGGTACCCTCTCTGCCTCCAACTGTATACACAAGACTGAACATAAACATTCCGGTAATAGGTCTTGCAACCTGCTGCAAACACGCCCAGCCGCCTATCTTTAATATTCTCATACTGTTATTTAGTTGCAGCTTCATACTCCATATAAATTTATTTAGACTAGAATCGTATATTTTCCTAATAAGAACAAGGGTAATTGCAATGCAGGAAAAGAGCATAGATATAACTGTTGCAATAGCAGCACCTGCAATTCCCAAATGAAATGTGAACATAAAAAGTGAATCAAGTATTGCATTTATTAAATTAGATATTCCAAAAATTATAAGTGGAGTTAATGTATCTCCTAGTGATTGCAGTATTGTCCTTAATACTGAATTTAAAAATACAAATATTGTTCCAATAAAGACAACGGATAAATATTTTTCGGTCAGAGCTACTACATTTGGTTCCGGATTAAAAATTAATTTGATTATGCTTTCTGTATTTAAAAAGCATATTATACTCAATATTATTCCAAAAATAAGTGATAGAGTAAATGATTGTCCACTAAAAGATCTAACTGACTCCATGTCACCTTCACCATAACTTCTTGAAACAAGAGCTATAGTTCCAGCTGAAACTAGAGTTGATATCACAAAGATTACACTCGAAGCTGAATTAGATAGTGCAGCAGCTGCGGCTTCATTTGTACCAAGCTTTGCTATGAAATATGTATCAACTGTTCCTAAAAGACTTTGAAGTATCATGCCTATCATAATAGGCCATGAAAGCATGAAAATTTTCTTGATATCCTTATTTAATTTTTTATCTGTGGTTTTTAATATATTTTTACCCATTGACACTCTCCCTTCTCAATTATTTAACACCCCAATTGCGATGAGTGCATAAAAATATTCTGTTTATAATGAAATATAGTTATTATCTAGTTTAATCATATTTATACTTTTGCAAATTGTCAATATATCTTATGTATTCTATATAAAGGATAAATGGATAATGATTAAAATTCAATGAATAAGAGCTGGTGATAAAATAAGAGCAAGTAGCCAAGGACTGGAAAGCTATGGATGAAAACTTACTTTTAGCATTGCAAAAAAAGAGAAAATATTCTATACTATTGTTACAACTTAATAAAAAATTATTTAAGGTGCCTTTTAAAGGTTTAATAGGGAAAGTGGTCTAAATCCACTGCAGCCCCCGCTACTGTACACGGAGACAAATCCATACCACTGGCAAAGCGCTGGGAAGGTTGGAGGAGAGTGACCCGCAAGCCAGGAGACCTGCCTAGATGATATACAGCTTTATCCTACGGAGGGACGGGATGGCAATTATATATGCTTTTTTGCATTGTATTGCTTTCACATGGGATGTGAAGGCATTTTATTTTATATAAAGTCTTTTACTCGACCTTAAGAGGAAATTACCGTAGTACCACAATTAGATATTTTTAAACAAGGAGAGATGAATATAATGGGAAAATTAAAAAATGGATATGTACAAATTTATACAGGAAATGGTAAAGGAAAAACAACCGCAGCTGTAGGACTAGCTGTGAGAGCTGCTGGAAACGGATACAATGTATTTATGGTACAGTTTTTAAAAGGAAGTAAAACTGGGGAAATTGAAAGTTCCAAAAAATTGGCTCCTTTTTTTAATATATTTAGGTTTGAGAAAAAGAGAGGTTTTTTTTGGACATTAAATGCTGAGGAAAAAATTGAATTAAAAGAAGAAGTGCAAAAAGGATATGAATTTTGCAAAGAGGCATTAAAAGAAGAAAAATGCGATATACTTATTATGGATGAGGTAATGGGAGCATTGAACAATGGATTAATAAGTGAAGAACAAGTACTAGAATTAATAGATAATAAACCTTACAATATAGAGTTAATTTTAACAGGAAGAAACGTACCTAAAGCTATAATAGATAAAGCAAATCTGGTAACTGAGATGAAGGACATAAAGCATTATTTTAATGAGGGAGTGCCATCTAGAGAGGGTATAGAATTTTAGATATTGCAATAAAGGTAAATATAGGCTATAATAACAGTAATAACTTAATAAATAGTCATCTAAGGTACCTTTTAAAGGATTAATAGGGAAAGTGGTCGAAATCCACTGCAGCCCCCGCTACTGTACACGGAGACAAATCCATACCACTGGCAAGCGCTGGGAAGGTTGGAGGAGAGTGACCCCTAAGCCAGGAGACCTGCCTAGATGATATACAGCTTTATCCTACGGAGGGACGGGATTGCAATTATATTGCTTTCACATGGGATGTGAAGACATTTTATTTTTATAAAATATTTTGCTCGACCTTTTGTAGGTTGGGTATTTTTTTTTGGAATATAGTGTTTTAAAAGGTTGTTAATATACATAATAGAAAAAGATGCTATGTTTGGAGGGGCAAAATATGTTACATCTTTACAACTAAATTCATTGACTTATTGTATAGTAAGGGCATTTGCAAAGAACTAAAAACTAAATAATAGAATATAGGTTTAATTAAAATTAATTAAAAGGGAATTGGGTTAAAATCCTGAACTATCTCGTAGCTGTAATAGATGAATTTAGGTATATTATGCCACTTGGAAACGGGGAAGGCGTACTTAAATAATGATTCTTTAGTCAGAAGACCTGCTTATATTTCTGCACCATAAACTCTACGAGTCATAGAGAGGGCATTGTAATGAAAATTTGTTTATTTATTTTATATGAATAAGCATATTTTTCAAGCGTTTCCTTTTAACACTTTAGTTAAAAGGAATTTTGTTTTTTAAACCCAATTGTCGGTTCCATTGTTCACAATGTTTCCTCCATTTTTGTGGTTCTAAATTATTAAGAATGCTAACATGAGGTAAAAATTCAAAGGAGGTGTGACATGGGAAAAATTATTATTATTTTATGTGCCATATTTCTGATAGTTGTGGTTTTCTTCAAATGGAAACATGGAGATGGGAAACATCATCACCATAAAAGCGGACATAAACATGGCGAAGGGTTTTCAATTGATTTTTATGCTTACACTTCTAAAATCAGACACTGGAATGCTACTTTTAAAGTATCTCTTTCTGCTGCTATACTGATTCTTTGTATTGCATTGGAAAACCCTTATGTATCTGTTGTTGTCATTATTGCAATGGCCTATTTGACCATTGTAAAAGGAGAGCTTCCAGTAAATGAATATTTGTCAATACTGGCGATTCCAATCGTCTTTATTCTCCTTGGCACTTTTACAATTGCCATTGATTTTTCAAAGCAGCCTATGGGACAGTATAACCTGAATCTTGGTTTCTGCTATGTGTTTACCTCTCAGGCAAAGATTAAGGAAGTGGTCTTTTTGATTCTGAAGGTTTTTGCAGCTATAAGTTCCCTACAGATGATGACACTGTCAACTCCATCTTCTGAGATTATCTATGTACTCCGAGCCGCACATGTGCCAAAGCTTATTGTAGAGCTGATGAACCTGATTTATCGTTACATTTTCATTTTAATGGATGTCTATTCTAAAATGAAAAACTCTGCAGAATCCCGCCAGGGCTACTGTGATTTTAAAACTTCCTGTTATACATTTGGAAGCATTGCAAGTAATATGCTAGTTATTTCCCTTAAAAAGGCAAACACTTATTATGATGCCATGGAGGCCAGATGCTATGATGGAGATCTTATTTTTTTAGAGGAAGATAAAAAGGTAGAGACAATACAGATTGCCTATGCAGTAGCATTTATAATTTTTTTGATTCTAATCTGGGGATTTACAAGATAGGAAGGGGATACTATGGAAAAACCAATATTAAATGTAGAAGATTTATACTACGTCTATGGAAATGGAAAGTCTGCATTGGACGGCGTAAGCGTTGATATCTATGAAGGTGATAAAATCGCTGTCATTGGCTCCAATGGATCCGGAAAATCCACGTTTTTCTTGAACATAAACGGTGTATTTACACCAGAACAGGGAAAAATCATTTATCGGGGTACTGTCGTCAATAAAAAAAATTTAAAAGAGCTTCGAAAAAAAATTGGAATCGTATTTCAGGATGCGGACAATCAAATAATTGCATCTACAGTTAGGGCAGAAGTTGGATTCGGACCGATGAATCTAAAGATTCCCAAAGATGAAGTACTAAAGCGGGTTGATGAAGCACTGGCATATATGAACATCTCAGATTTTAAAGATCGTCCGCCACACTATTTGAGTGGGGGTGAAAAGAAGCGTGTCACCATTGCGGGTATCATTGCTATGAAATCGGAAATCATTATCTTTGATGAACCCACTGCATCACTGGACCCTTTAAATGCAATGATGTTAGAAGAAGTTTTGGACAAGCTTGGTTTGGAGGGTAAAACAATGCTGATTTCCACCCATGATGTAGATTTTGCATATAGATGGGCTAAGCGAGTCCTTGTATTCTGCCAGGGGAAAATTATTGCAGATGGAACACCGTTAGAAATTTTCCAAAACACTGAAATTTTAAAACAGGCAAATCTAAAACAGCCAACTATGATGGAGGTTTATGAATTGCTTGTAGAAAAACATCTGCTGGAAGATACTAAAGCCTATCCGAAAAATATCCAAGAGTTCAAGAAAATACTTGAAAAATAGTTAGTTTTTCTAGGCTTTTTAGCTTAGATTAATATAAATTAAAAACAATAAAGGAGGAAAAAAAATGAATCAAAAAGAAAGAAGAATAGTCTCTATTGCAATTGCTTTTGCATTAATTTTCGGAGTAAATACCGTAGCAAACGCAATGCACATTATGGAAGGATATCTTCCACTAAAATTTTGTATAATATGGGGTGTTATATGTGTCCCGTTCTTAGTAGCAGGTTACTTATCAATTAAGAAAACATTGTCAGATAATCGTAAATCCATCACTATTCTTGCTATGGCAGGAGCATTCGTTTTTGTGCTATCATCTTTAAAAATTCCGTCAGTAACAGGAAGTTGCTCACATATGACTGGTACTGGACTTGGTGCAATCTTATTCGGACCAATGGCAGTGAGTATTCTTGGAATCATTGTACTGATTTTTCAGGCAACCCTGCTTGCTCATGGGGGACTAACAACGCTTGGTGCTAATACGTTTTCCATGGCTATTGCAGGGCCGCTTATTTCTTATGCAATCTATAAATTATGTCAGAAGTTGAAAGTCAATAAATATGTAGGCATTTTTCTGGCAGCATCAATTGGTGACCTATTCACCTATTGTGTAACAAGTTTTGAGCTTGCATTTGCATATCCTTCTGCAAGCGGTGGTATCGTAGCGTCTGCTGGTAAATTCCTTGCAGTATTTGCACCGACACAGCTTCCACTGGCAATTATCGAAGGTATTCTGACTGTTGTCATCATTATGGGTCTTGAAACATATGCAAAATCTGAACTTACAGATATTGGATTTTTAAATGGAGGTGAAAATTAATGGCAAAGACGAAAAAGAAAGTTATCATTTTATTAATTATTGCTGCATTGATTGCCATTATACCATTATTTGCGTTAAAGGGTGCTGAGTTCGGTGGCTCCGATGATGCAGGAAGCAAAGTAGTTTCCGAGATTACAGGTACCGAGTATAAGCCTTGGGCTACACCTGTTATGGAAACTTTGATTGGTGGAGAATTACCAGGTGAAATTGAGAGTTTACTCTTTTGTCTACAGACAGGTATTGGAGTCGGTGTTCTTTTCTTTTTCCTTGGAAGATTTGTAGAGAGAACTAAAAAAGAAAATCAGGAGAAGAAAATTAAATAATGGGACTCATATATAAATCATATTGGCAGTACTAGATACTGCCAATATGATTTATATATCACAAAATTGAATATCAGCTTTAGGTGCCCTGAACTAAGGGTTAAAAGGGAAAGTGGTTAAAAACCACTGCAGCCCACCGCTACTGTATTAGAGGATGAAATCCAGAAAACCATTGGGAAACTGAGAAGGTTGGAGAGTAAGATGATGCTAAAGCCAGTAAACCTGCCTAATGTGTAGAATTTTAGTCTTCGGAGGGAGGATGAAAATACGTAATTTAACAATTATATTGGGTTTTTCAATACGTGAAAAAGTTAATTACATTATTCTACATCTTTGGGGTGTGGTTTTTTTTTGCCACTTTTTTTACACATTTACCATTTAAAAATAAGAAGTCAGAATAATTTTATACAATTATATAAGTAACTCTATGTGAGACAGGGAGGTGTTTATAATATATGGTGACAAGTTCAGAGGGAAAATTCGAGCTGGGCACTTATATGGCTAATGTTGAAAAGGAAATTATTCAAAAAACACTGAAAAAAAACAATAATAATGTTAGCAAAACTTCAAGAGAGCTTAGTATTTCAAGACAAAATCTGCAATATAAAATAAAAAAATATAACCTGGACTTGGGATAATAAAATATGTATGGCATATGAAGTTTTAATTTATAATATATTTATTAAAGTAAAGTAATACTAGTTACTCATGTGGATACTGGGAGGTGTTATAAGTATGAGCAAAATAAATAAGTTAATAAAATTTTCATTAAATGATTTATTTAATGCTACGTATTTAAATTTAAAAAGAGCAAGTGCATATGGATGTTTTCCAGAACCACCTCAAATTCTAAAATTATGGTTAAATAATGTTTAGAATTTGAAGGAGGAACTATTATGAATATGTATCAAGACTTAGCTAAGGAATATCAAATCAATATAACAGGAAATAGAGAAGCAGACAGGGTTATTGTGGAAGAATTCAACAAAAACTCTGTTATGAATAAGGTTCAATTAAAAAAGGTTTTATGGAAGAATTTCAAAGAAACTTTTAAAAAAAAGTAAAGGTATGAGATAGTTTGTATCTCATTTAAAAGGGAATTAGGTGAAACTCCTAAGCGGTCCCGCCGCTGTAATGGTGAGAAGCTTTAAATTATACCACTGACAATTTTGTTGGGAAGGATTAAAGCGACTATGATCCAGAGTCAGAAGACCTGCCTTTATTAATGCACCAAGAACGCTACGAGAGATAGGGGGTGACGCATATTTGTACAAAAATGAATTTTATTTTTTGTGATGCTGTCACGCCCTTTAGTAGAAATACTAAAGGGTTTAATTTTTTGCAGGAAAAAAATCATTATTATTCTAATGGGCAAAATAATTGATAATTAGGGGGAGTATTATGAAAACAAAGATAAAGGAATTTGTGCTTATAAATATAGGAATGATTATGGTATCAGCAGGTATGTACTTCTTTTTAATGCCAAACAATTTGGCAACAGGTGGAGCTAATGGACTAGCAATAGTTATAAATAAATTCATAGGGGGATTATCCGTAGGCTGGATTATGATAATAATAAATCTTTTTTTGTTTGTAATAGCATTTGTTATTATAGGAAAGAGTTTTGGTGGGAAAAGTGTATATGCAAGCTTTGGCGTATCAGGTATTATAATCGTATTTCAAAAGTTTATACCTATTAAAAATCCACTTACAGGAGATATTTTCCTAGAACTTGTATTTGGAATATTAATATCAGGTATAGGTATGGCTATAGTATTTAATCAAAATGCTTCAACTGGCGGTACAGATATATTAGCTAAAATATTAAATAAATATTTTCATATAAATTTAGGAAAAGGAGTTTTAATGTGCGATTTAATTATAACTATAATGGCAGCTTTTGCTTTTGGAATTAAGTTATCATTATATGCGATGCTTGGAGTTATAATTAATGGTTATGTTATAGATAATATTATAGATGGGATAAACGTATGCAAAGAAGTTACAATAATAAGTAAGAACAGCCATAAAATAAGAAAATATATAAGAGAAGATCTAGAGAAAACATGTACTATATATAATGGAGTAGGGGATTTTTCAAATGAGAATAAAGAAGTTCTTGTGGTCATTTTAGGAAGAAGGGAGTTTATAACACTAAAAAAATTTATAAACTCTGTTGATAAGGATGCCTTTATAACAGTAAATAATATATATGAAGCCTTTGGAGATGGATTTAAGTCGTTAACACATTAAACAAGAATTTCAGGTAACTAATAAAGGAAATTTCTTTAAAGGGGATTATATATTATGAGTGAGGTTTTAGAGAATATAGAAGAAAGTAATGAAGAAAAAATAAAAAGTGATATTTTTAATATAAGTAAAATGATAATAGAAGATGATAATATGATACAAGTACTAAAGATGGCAAGCAAGGTTTCTAGGGTAAATACCACAGTCCTCGTGCAAGGAGAAACAGGTGTTGGAAAAGAAGGGATTGCGAAGTATATACATTACAATAGTTTAAGAAAAGAGGAATCTTTTGTTGCTATAAATTGTGGAGCTATACCTAAAAATTTAATAGAATCGGTACTTTTTGGCTATGAAGCAGGATCTTTTACAGGAGCAAATAAGCAGGGTAAAATAGGGGTATTTGAGCTTGCGGATAAAGGAACTATATTTTTAGACGAAGTTGGGGAGTTATCACAAGAGGTTCAAGTTGAACTTTTAAGGGTACTGCAAGAACATGAGATAGAAAGAGTAGGTGGATTAAAGCCAGTAAAGGTGGATGTTAGAATAATAGCAGCAACAAACAGAAATTTAAAGGAAATGATAGGAGAAAATTTATTTAGAGAGGATTTATACTATAGACTTAGCGTTTTTCCTATAAACATACCACCTCTAAGAGAAAGAAAGGGAGATATTGTACCACTTATCAAATTCTTTACGGAAGAAATTAATGAAATGTATGGACTAAAAAGTTATTTTAGTGATGAGGCATTAGATTGCTTAAAGTATTACTCCTGGCCAGGAAATATAAGAGAACTTAAAAATATAGTAGAAAGGTCTGTGGTTATGAGTGATAACAAAATTATATATGGAAAAAATTTGCCGGAATATATAAGTGATAGTTACAAAGGAAATGAAATGGAATTTAGTATAAGCAATTTAAGTATAAAAGGATGTAATTTGAAGGATATAATTCAGACTATAGAAGAAGAAATAATCGAGGATGCCATGAGACGTTATGGAAATATAAGAATGACAGCAAAAGCTTTAGGGGTTAACCCCTCTACATTAGTTAGAAAAAGGAAGAAATACAATAAAGAAAACTAAAAGAAAACTCTCTAAACTTGATATAATTTTTTTAAAAATGTTGACAAAAATAAATTTATCATATAGTATATGAATTGTAATAAAATGAATATTATGTAATTAGGTTTTCGTAAGAAATTAAAAGGGAAAATGGTTAAAATCCATTACAGCCCACGCTACTGTAAACATGGACGAGTCTTGTAAACCACTGGAGTAATCTGGGAAGGTAAGATTAGGATGATATGTGAGTCAGGAGACCTACCTAATGCATTAGGCATAGTTTTCGCTGGGAAAATAATTGCTGTATTAGTGGATATTAATACTATGATTGACAGAATGTTACTGAGTGTTTAGGTATAATATTTAGTATTAATATATAATGCTATGCTAATACAAGTGTGAAGTAAAACCCATTAAGGGGTTTTTATTTTGCTTTAAAATTTATATGTCCAATATAATAATTTTTAAAATATCATTATGAGGTTATTATACAAAACAATGGATGATAAATGAATTTTAATTCCCGAAATGAAAGCTATACCAATAAATTTGGTATAGCTTTTTTATGCCTAAAATTGATTTTAAAACATAAATAATTAATTATTTAATTTTGGGAGGTAGATAGTTATTTAAGAAACAATTTGATGAGTTAAAATTTAAAACTAATAATATTAAAAATGGAGGTATATTTATGAGAAATTTGAAAGTGAAACTTATGTCTGTGATTACTATATTGTTTATGGTGTTAACACTTATAGGAGGAAGCACTATAAATGTTTTTGCCCAGACTAATTATGATAATACTGTATATAAGCTTATAGGTGGTATAAGTTCTAATATTACAGTAGATGATTGGGCAGCAATGGATTTAAAGAAAGCAGGAAAGATTGTACCAGCTAGTTATCTTACTAATCTTCAGAATAATCTAATAGTTGCCAATGGAGTTATGGCTAAACCTACTGATTACGAGAGGACTGTACTTGGAATATTGGGAGCGGGAGGGAATCCTACTAATTTTAGCTCTAAGAATTACAACCTTATAGAAAAAGTATATAACAATACAGGAATAGTTTCTCAGGGGATAAATGCTTATGTATATGCTCTTATAGCTTTGGATGCAGCAAATTTTACAGTGCCTACTAATGCAGTTTGGAACAGACAAAATTTAATACAAGGTATATTAGATAAGCAGAATGATGGTGGATGGGATTATTTTGGAGGAACTGCAGATCCAGATATGACAGCTATGACACTTTCAGCGTTAGCACCTTACTATAATACAAATACAGATGTAAAAACAGCTGTAGATACTGCAATAAATAGATTATCACAACTGCAAACAGCTAAGGGTGGATTCTCATCTTGGGGAACTGAAAATGCAAATAGTGTAGAAATGGTAATAATAGCACTTTACGACAATGGAATAGATCCAACTACAGATACTCGTTTTAAAAAAAATAATAAAAATCCTATAGATGCTCTTTTGGGTTATGCACTTAGTAATAATAATGCTTTTGGTTATACAAATAATACTACTGCAAATGCAATGGCAACAGAACAAGGACTTAGAGCACTGGCAGCATATAAGCTTTTCAAAGATGGACAAGGTTCAGTGTATAAAAATTTCACAGTAAATTAAAAAGTTTAAGGTGCTGTTGTACAATTAACTTAACAGTAGTAATTATATAAACATAAAAATCATGAAAGACATCGAGTTAAATTAGACCAGCTAATTAAAGTCAACCATAAATTTAAAAAATTAATTGCTTTTTTTATTTGCTCTAAAAAATGGTTTAATCCTTCTACAGTATGATTAATTTTGAAAGGCTTTCTAAACATACTTCCATAAAGACAAAGGATTGAAGCAAAAGAAAATGCCGAAGCAACATCAATACCAATAACTGTACTGTTTAAACAATTTGGCATAATTAATATCTCCTTTTATTCAAATTGAGGTAGAGTAGAGAGCCCATTTCTATCGGTTAGTTTGCGACATTGTTAGTGACGCAGGTAGTTCCAAAATAGGAAAACCAACTAGCTAAAACACAAAATACTCACTGATGGAATGGTACGCTATTTCACGAGTATAGGTATAAAAATACCTCTCAGGAGGTGAACATCTATCTTCTCTATTCATCAGATATTATAGTATTGTTAAGTTTCCAAATGGAATCTAAGCGATAAAAAACCAATAACAAAGACAAGTATGAAAGTAAGAAATGAATAAAAATAGAATGGACATTAACAAAGATTAGTATAGAAATTATTCGTTATATTTATGAGTGGTTTCTTATCAAACTTATAACTAGATTATACAAGGAGGTATGTAAGTATGAAGCTATTTAAGTCAAAAACTATATCAATAAGTATTGTACTATTTATGATTATGAATAGTATAAGTTTTAATAGTATTTCGGTTAAGGCAGACGAAGTAGTTCCAGTAACAAGTATAAGTGTAAGTCCAGATAATGTTAGTGATGAAAAACAATTAATAGAAGGAAATACCATTCAGTTAAATGCAACGGTATATCCAGATAACGCTACTAATAAAAAAGTAACTTGGTCAAGTAGTGTACCAGAGGCGGCTTCAGTAGATGAATCTGGTAAGGTAACGATATTAGGCGGAGAAGCTATGTGGGGAGTAACTATAACAGCAACTACAGAAGATGGTGGTAAATTAGGAAAGTGCGTATTACCTTCAATATATGCTAAGACAACTAAAATGACTATTCCAGATTGTAAAGTTATAGAAGGTGAGTTTATAAATGATATTGGGGTAAATAAAGAGCCTTCTAATGCTGGCTATCCAACTTTATCTAGTAGTGATCCATTGGTAGCTAGTATAGTTAACGGGGATATCAAAGGAGTGAAAGCTGGAACTGCAACTATAACAGCTACAGCTGATTTTGGTACAAGTAACATTACAGATTCTTTTGTAGTTACTGTAACCCCTCGAATTTTACCAACGGGAATTATTTTAGATAATACATCAAAATCTATAGCTGCAGGTGAAAAATTTACTTTAATTGCAACTCAGCAGCCAGACAATGTTACTAATAAAGATGTAACTTGGTCAAGTAGTGATCCATTGGTAGCTCAAGTTAGTTATGGAACTGTTACAGGAGTAAAAGAAGGAACTGCAATTATAACAGGTAAATGTGTTGAAAATGAGAATGTTACAGCATCTTGTGTTGTTAATGTAACACCAAATATTCCGGTAACTGGAATTGCTTTGGATAAAGAAGCAGCAACTTTGATTACGTTTGGTAGTATATTGCAGTTAAATGTTATTATTACACCAGACAATGCTACTAATAAAAAAGTAACCTGGTCAAGTAGTGATTACAATGTAGCTAATGTGAATTCTAAAGGAGTGAACCCAAAGAAACCAGGAGTTGCAACTATAACTGCAACCACAAAAGATGGAAAAAAAATAGCAACTTGTATTGTGACAGTTGAGAATACACAGGGAAATGATATAGAAAAACCAGTTATAAAGGTAGAAAATTTAACAGATGGACAAACTGTATCAGATTCAAACTTAATATTTAAAGTAGCAGTTACAGATAATGTAGATAAAAATATAACATCCACAGTAAAGGTTAACAATGAGGCTGTAACAGGAACGGATGGAACATATAAGGTTACACTAAAGGATGGAGAAAATACAGTAACAATAGAAGCAACAGATGTAGCGGGAAATAAGACAGATTCAATTTATAGAATAATACATAAAGCACTTCAATCAGAAGACAAAGAAAAACCAATTATAAATGTAGAGAATTTAACTGATGGACAAACTGTAACAGATTCAAACTTAACATTTAAAGTAGCAGTTACAGATAATGTAGATAAAGATATAGTTCCTACAGTAAAATTAAACAATGAAGTTGTAACAGGAACAGATGGAACATATAAGGTCATATTAAAAGATGGAGAAAACACAATAAGAATAGATGTAGCAGATGTAGCAGGAAATATGTCAGATGCATCATATAAAATAATATATAAAAATGCAAATATACGGCCTAAGGGCTACGTTACAATTTCAGTAGAAAAATTCACATTAGGCCAGGGATATAAAAAAGATCCAGTGAAAGTCCCATTTTATGAAGGGGATAATGTAGCTGAAATATCAACACGTCTCTTAGGGATTGGTAATTACAAAAATACAGGATCTATAAAGAGTAGTTTTTATTTAGCTCATATCAAGGATACGGATACAAGAGAAGTAAATATTCCTAAGTACATTTCTGATAAAATTGAAGGAGGAATTAAAGGAAGAAAAGACCTAGCATGGCTTGGAGAATTTGATTATACAAGTATGTCAGGATGGATGTATGCTGTAAACAATAAATTTGCTAATGTAGGATGTTCCGACTATATACCAAATGATGGAGATGTTATTAGATGGCAATTTACTGTTTGGGGTTATGGCGTTGACCTTGGAGGTGGCTGGGATACAAGCTATATTACTCCTGCCAAGAAGGATGCTCTAACAGCTAAAATAGCAGAAATAAACGGTGATCCAGATAAAGAGAATATTATTTCTAAAACTGTCGTAAAAAATGCCTATAACTATGCTTATGGAGTCCTTCAAAACATGGAAAGTACTCAGAAAAGTGTGGATCAAGCACTGCAACGGCTTAATAATGTGTTAGAAGGTAAGGAAGAAAAAGATACAGAAAAACCAGTTATAAATATAGAGAACTTAACAGATGGACAAACAGTAACAGATTCAAACTTAACATTTAAAGTAGCGGTTACGGATAATGTAGATAAAAATATAGTTCCTACAGTAAAATTAAACAATGAAGTTGTAACAGGCGCAGATGGAACATATAAAGTTACATTAAAAAATGGAGAAAACACAATAACAATAGGAGCTGTAGATGCAGCAGGAAATAAGTGTGACAAGAAATACAAGCTTATATATAATAGAAGCACCGCGAATTCTTACAAAACTCAATTGGATAAAAATCTTGCTTTCATTTTAAAAAACGTCCAAAATCCTGAAATTGGAACGCTGGGTGGAGACTGGTCTATTATTTCTTTGGCAAGAGCAAATTACTCTGTACCTGGTAGTTATTATGAAAAATACTATAATAACGTAATCCAAAAATTAAAAGCATGTAATGGGGTATTACATACTGTAAAATATACAGAGTATTCAAGGGTGAGTTTGGGTTTAACAGCTATTGGTAAGGATGTTTCCAATGTTGGAGGGTATAATCAACTTAAAAAACTTGCTGACTTTAAGAGTGTAATTAAGCAAGGCATAAATGGACCTATATTTGCACTTATAGCTCTCGATAGTAAAAGGTATGAAATACCAAAGATTGAGGCAGAAGTACAAACTACAAGGGATATGCTTATTAACTATATATTAGATAAAGAAATTAACAAGGACAAAGAGAATACTGGTGGATGGGCTCTTTCTGGAAGTAAGGCAGATGTAGATATAACTGCAATGGCAATTCAAGCACTTACACCATATTATAAAACAAATAATAATGTGAAAATGGCAGTAGATAGAGCGATTAACTGGTTATCAAATAATCAGTCAATTAGTGGAGGATATGTAGCGTGGGGTTCAGAAAGCTCCGAAAGTATTGCTCAAGTTGTAATAGCTTTATCAGGATTAGGTATAGATTCTGCTAAAGATGCACGTTTTATAAAAAATGGGAATTCACTTATTGATGAACTACTTTCCTATGCTGTACATGAGGGTGGTTTTAAGCATATAAAAACAGGTGGTACAGATGCTATGGCTACTGACCAAGGTACTCTTGCCCTCGTTGCTTATAATAGATTTGTAAATGAAAAAAAATCTCTTTATAATATGAGCGATGTAGAAGTTGTAACACTAAAAGATACAGAAAAGCCAATTATAAAGGTAGAAAATTTAACAGATGGACAAACTGTAACAGATTCAAACTTAATATTTAAAGTAGCAGTTACAGACAATGTAGATAAAAATATAGTTTCTACAATAAAGGTTAACAGTAAAGTTGTAACAGGAACAGATGGAACATATAAAGTTACATTAAAAAATGGAGAAAACACAATAACAATAGAAGCAACAGATGCAGCAGGAAATAAGACAGATGCATCATATAAAATAATCTATGAAATAGCAAAAATGTCATTACCAAGTGGAGATAAACCAGAAATTAAAGTTACTGGTGATAAAGAAATTAAAATACTAATAACAGCAGAAGATAGTAATAAAGAATTGAAAATAGAAATTCCAAATGACAGGAATGCAAAAATTTTCATTGAATTCCTATCTAAAGTTGGACTTCCTAAAATTGAAACTGCAAAAGGTATTGTATCAGCAGTAATTCCAAAAGGTACAAAGATTACAAGTGGTGATTCATCAGCAATTGAACTGATTACTACAAAGGATAAAACAGTAATAGATAAAATGAATTCTGGTATTGCTACTAAGGGTAAAAAGCTTGATATAATAGAACAATTTTTCTCAATGGGTGGAAGTTCAAGGGTAGAATTCAGTGAGTTTATAACTTTAACCTTTAAAGGAATGAAAGAAAAGGACGCTGCTTATATACAAAATGGCGATGTCCACAATATTGTGAAATATACAAATGATTCAAAAGGACTAAGGAGTGGCAAAAGTGAGTATGCGTATGACAATGGAAATGATTTAATAGTAAAAACTAAACATTTTACAGATTTTATGGTTTATACAACAAGTAATATAACACCAGTAATACCAGTAACACCAGTAGTTCCAACTCAAAAAAAATATAGTACTCTATCTGTTGATAAATTAACTATCAATGAAGGGTATACAATTAATTCTAGTAATATAGAACTTGAATATGGTGATACAGCATGGACAGTGTTAAAAAGAGAACTTGATAAACGTGGTCTAAAATACGAGTTTGAGTGGACTGAAAAGTATGGTAGTGTTTATGTACAGTCTATTGATGGTGATGGAGAATTTGATCATGGTAGCGGTAGTGGATGGATGTATAACGTAAATGGAACTTATCCTAACTTTGGTGCTAGCAAGTATATTCTAAAAAATAGAGACGTACTTCAATGGCGCTACACAACCAATTTGGGTGAAGATTTAGGACAAGACCTTAGTCAGTGGGCAATCCCGGTTACACCGGTTACACCGGTTAAACCTATTACACCGGTTACTCCAGTTACTCCAGTTACTCCGGTTACTCCGGTTACACCAGTTACACCAGTTACACCTATTAATCCTAGCACAGGAGAGAGTCCAATAAAAGGATATTGTTATAAAGACCAAAAGGATATTTCAAATGATACGCTACAAAAAGTTCTAGAGGCAACTGAAAAAGGTCTTATAAGTCCACAGAATGGGAGCTTCAATCCTAAAATAGATATTACAATGGATGATTTTGCAAAACTATTAGTTAAAGCATTGAATCTTGACGATATGGAGTATAGATTTATTTGTTCAGGCAACAAATATATTGATACTGTATGTAATTCAGGAATTATGAAATTTATAGGAGGGAAGTATAAACCTAATTGCGGTATTACGCAAGAAGAAATGGTCTCTATTATCGCTAGAGCACTTTCTGTTAATAATGTTGCGACAGATGAAAAAATAAGTAACATTGAAATTGTGTCTAAATATTATAGGGCTGATGTTGAAGCAATGTTTGCTCTTGGGTTAATACCAATGAATAATAATATATTTGAGCCAAAGACATATGTTACAAGAGAATTTGCTGTTGATGCTGTTATGAGGGCATATGAATATAAAAATGGTAATAAATCTACTAATACAGAAGTCAAAAAATATATAGATGAAACAGCAATTTTGATGCAGAAAAACATAACAAATCCAGTTGTAGCTTCAGTTGGTGGAGAATGGACTGTTTTATCACTTGCACGTTCTGGTGTGTCAGTGCCAGATAGTTATTACAGTAAATATTATGTTAATGTAGAGAATAAATTGAAAGAGAAAAATGGAAAACTTCATAATGTAAAATATACGGAATATGACAGAGTTATACTTGCTTTATCATCAATTGGTAAAAAGGTTGATAATGTTGCTAAGTATAATCTTTTAAAACCACTTGCTGATTTTGATACTGTAATAAAGCAAGGACTGAATGGGCCTATTTGGGCACTGATTGCACTTGATTCTTGCAATTATGAGATTCCTGTAGATAAGTCCATTACTAATCAAAGTACAAGAGAAAAGTTTATAAATTACATTTTGGGCAAGGAATTACCAGGTGGTGGATGGTCACTTACGTCAGAGGTGCCTTCAGATACAGATATTACAGCAATGGCTCTGATAGCATTGTCAAAATATCAAGACAATGAAAAGGTAAAAGCTGCTACTGACCGTGCATTATCATATTTATCAAAAACACAGGATAAGGATGGTAAATATAAATCGTCTTGGGGTGATGAGAACAGTAGTGAAAGTATTGCACAAGTAATAGTAGCACTAACTTCACTTAATATTGATCCTAAAAAAGATGAAAGATTTATAAAAAATGGTAACGATACAATTAGCGCTTTGCTTACTTTTTATGTTAAAGACGGAGGGTTTAAACATATTTCAAGTGCAGATCTGGACGGGATGGCTACAGACCAAGGTATGTATGCCCTTATAGCATATAATAGATTTGTAAATGGGCAAAGACATCTTTTTGATATGACAGATGTAGAAAAGAAATAATTTGAAAACTAAGCAAGGATATAGTTTTTTCCTTGCTTATTTTTAAGATAGGAGAATGAAAATGAAGAATAGAAGATGGGTGGTTGCCGTAATTATAATGACTATAGTAGCTGTTGCATTTTTTTATAATGTAAATAACACTGTAAAGCCATTAGAAGATAGTAAAACAACAAGCAAAGAAAATATCAAAAATGATATAGCATTAACAAAAGATTATAAAAAGCAGGAAAATAAGAAAAAGAGTGTTTTAATAGAGTTACAAAAAAAGAAAGCTGAGAAGGAAAAGAGTAAAAAAAAGGATATAGCAATTAATGAAATAGTAGAAAGTAAAAAGAAGGATAAAATTAAAACAAATAAAGAAGTAAATAAAATAACAGAAAATCAAAAAAAAGTTAAAATAAATAGTAATAAAGGTAAAAAAGATAAATTTCTTACTGATCCAACTCCAATAGGTAAGCCCAAACCTGTTGAACCGGAAAATGTAACTATAAATTCTAATGAAAAATATACTTGTACACTGTCGGTAACATGCGCAAGTATATTAAACAATATGAGTAAATTCAACAAGGATAAACTAGAAGTGCTTCCTAAGAATGGCATGATTTATAAAACTCAAGCGGTAAGCTTTAGCAAGGGAGAAGCAGTTTTTGATGTACTTCTTCGGGAAATGAAAAAAAATAAAATACATATGGAATTTGAAATGACGCCAATATATAATAGTAACTATATTGAAGGTATAAATAATTTATATGAATTTGATTGTGGAGAACTTAGTGGTTGGATGTATAAGGTTAATGGATGGTATCCGAATTATGGATGTAGTCGATACGTGTTAAAAAAAGGTGATGTAATTGAATGGGTATATACTTGTGATCTAGGACGAGACATTGGAGGAGATACTGTATTTGAGGGGGAAGAACGATGACAGACAGTTTTTCAACTTTTCATCCAGTTATTAATTTTAGCTATTTTACAGCTGTATTGTTATTCAGTATGTTTTTTATACATCCAATATTTCTTGGAATAGCTTTGACTTGTTCTTTTACATATTCAATTATGTTAAAGGGAAAAAGTGCATTGAAATTTAATTTGCTTTATATGCTACCATTGCTGGTATTTATGGCAATAATTAATCCAGCATTTAATCATGAAGGTGTTACAATTATATTCTATCTTAAAAATGGGAATCCCATTACGCTGGAATCAATACTTTACGGAGTAATGTCAGCGGGCATGTTTATTTCTGTAATTTTATGGTTTTCTTGTTATAACGTTGTTATGACTTCTGATAAATTCATATATATCTTTGGTAAAATAATACCCGCGCTATCTTTAATTTTTTCAATGGTACTGCGGTTTGTTCCAAGATATAAACAGCAAATAAAGATTATTTCAAATGGTCAAAAATGTATAGGACGGGATATATCCCAGGGCAATATAATCAAAAGGGCTAAAAATGGAATTAAAATTTTATCAATTATGACTACTTGGGCATTGGAAAATGCTATTGAAACAGCAGATTCTATGAAGTCAAGAGGGTATGGATTAACAAAACGTAGCAGTTTCTCTATATTTCATTTTGATGATAGGGACAAAATAACATTAACAGTACTTTCTAGTTTAATTATTTATATATTTATTGGTATGGTAATGGGACAGAATACAATGCGTTTTTTTCCTTCAATGAAGATTAAAAACATTACTTTTTTTAGTATTACTATCTATATAAGTTATTTTATTTTGTGTATCTTACCAGTTAGCATAAACATTGCGGAGGTAATTAAATGGAAACATATAAGATCAAGAATTTGAGTTTTACATACCCTCAAAAGGATAAACCGGCTATTTCAAATATTAATTTTGTGATAAATGCTGGAGAAATCATTACTATATGTGGAAAATCGGGAAGTGGCAAAAGCACTTTGCTAAGACAATTGAAAACCATATTAGCTCCACATGGAAAACGTCAGGGAGAAATTTATTTCCATGGTAAGCTCTTAGAACAAGTTGACCAGCTTTTACAAACATCACAAATAGGATATGTTCTCCAAAGTCCTGAAAATCAAATTGTCACAGATAAAGTATGGCATGAACTTGCCTTTGGACTTGAAAGTCTTGGATATGATAATAGTACAATTCGTTTACGTGTAGCTGAAATGGCAAGCTTTTTTGGAATACACACCTGGTTTCACAAAAATATTTCAGAACTTTCTGGTGGACAAAAGCAGCTTTTAAATCTAGCATCCATTATGACTATGCAACCAGAGGTATTAATTGTAGATGAGCCAACATCTCAGTTGGATCCTATAGCAGCTTTAGAATTTCTTAAAACCTTAAAAAAAATCAACAGTGAACTTGGGACAACTATTATAATGACAGAACATCGCTTAGAGGAAGTGATTCCTATGTCAGATCGTGTTGTGGTAATGGAAAAAGGATGTATTATTGCAGATGATAACCCTCAAAATGTGGGTAAGCAAATAGGTGAAATGGATAATACTATGATTTTTGCAATGACTTCGCCTATGAGAATTTATTCTCGAGTTAAAAATGATTTGATATGTCCTGTTACTGTAAAAGATGGACGTAAGTGGCTTGATACATATTTTGATAACAAGACTGTTGAAAATCTTTGCGTTAATAAGAAAGATAAGTCGGGAGCGGATAATGTAGTCATAAAGCTTAAAGATGTATGGTTTAAATATAGTAAAAACATGCCTGATATTATAAAGGGGTTGTCATTAGAGGTTAAAGAAGGAGAATTTTTTTGTATTGTTGGTGGGAATGGAACGGGAAAGACAACTGCTTTATCAATAATAAGTGGACTGAACAAACATTATAGAGGGAAAGTTATTATTAATGGAAAAAATATTGAAAAAATATGTATTAAGGATAGATATAGAAACAATATAGGGGTACTCCCACAAAATCCCCAAACTTTGTTTGTAAAAAAGACGGTGGAAATGGATTTATATGAAATGTTATCGGATATAAAATTAACTAAAGAGGAAAAGAAGGTAAAGGTAAGAGCAATTGCAGATAGGATGGAACTTAATGAATTACTACAGATGCATCCATATGATTTAAGTGGAGGTGAACAGCAGAAGGCAGCCCTTGCCAAGGTATTGCTACTGGAACCAAAAATATTACTTTTAGATGAACCAACAAAGGGCATTGATGACTGTTTTAAACAGGAGCTAGCAAAGATTCTTAGAACAATTACAAAGAAAAGAACTACAATTGTTATGGTTTCCCATGATATCGAATTCTGTGCAGAGTATGCAGATACCTGCGGATTATTTTTTGATGGAAATATAATAACAAAAAACACTACAAAAAAATTTTTCGCGGGAAATAGTTTTTATACTACTGTAGCAAATCGCATGGCTCGACATATTTGCCCTGAGGCAGTAACAGTAGAGGATGTGATTAGTCTATGTCAGAAAAACATTTAAAGGAAAGTAGGTTAAGCCATTGTAAGCTTTTGTCAGGATTTCTTATACTAATTATTGTACTTGTAAAGAAAATTAGGTTAAACAGTCGTAAACTGTTATCAGCCTTTCTCGTATTAATTGTTGTACCTGCTACGATTTTATTTGGTGTTTTTTTTCTGAATGATAGGAAATATCATTTCATTAGCCTCTTAATTATAATGTATACAATAATTGTATTTTTTATGTCATTTGAAAACCGAAAACCGCAGACCCGCGAGATTATTATTATTGCTGTACTGTCAGCAATTGCTGTTGCAGGGCGTACAGCATTTTTCAGTGTGCCAGGCATGGCAATTAACTAGGTGGTGAAAGTCCACTGTGGGGGTCTGTAGTTACCAACCACTAGCTGAAGACAAGGTATCCACCGTGAGGTGTGAACTGAAGGAAGTCTTAGGCAAAGTTC
>NZ_BHYK01000014.1 GCF_003865095.1 Clostridium tagluense
GTTTTGCCGCCGACTTCCTTCAGATTCCACGTCACCATGGACACCCTTGTCTTAAGCTATGCACTTGGCACTATTAACCCGTGCTAGGGACTTTCACCCATTAGATTGCGTCCATGCCGGGCGCACATATAAAAGACCTCAGAAGGAGATTTATAATCCTTCTGAGGTCTTTTGTTGTTGCTCTGTTAACATATAAAATGAACTTAATTATCTCTATTAATGTTACAATTAAAGAGATACTCATTGTATAACAATAGAATGAAACCGACATAAAAGGAGTGATTTAATATCTTAAAAAGCAATATCAAAAAAAGCGTAATTTCAATCATTACATTAATTTGTTTATCAACTTTTAGTTTTTTTATAACTACTACAAAGGCAATGGACTTAACGACCAATTTTTCTAGTGTATCTAATTCTACTATAATAGAAGCTAAAGATTACAATCTGAATATAACGGGATTATCAGATACCTCAGATACATTTCAGAAAATGGTGGATTCATTACCAGTTGGTAGTGCAATAAAATTACCAAAAGGTATATATAAATTATCTAGCACTGTTGAACTTCCAGAAGGGATAAAATTAATTGCAGATGATAATGTTGTAATCCAAGGCATCGGCAAAAACACTTTATTCTCTACAGGTAATGATAACACTTTTAAGGGTATAGAGTTTCAAAATTGCTCTACTGCTATAAGAGCTTTGTATAAAAAAGGAGTCAATATAATAAACTGCAGATTCACAGATAACATTAATTATGCAGCAATTGATTTTTATGGGGCAAGCAATTGTAATGTTACTAATTCATATTTTTATAATATACTCAAATATGGAATTAAAATAGATAACAATGGTTTTGATATTACTATAGATAACAATTTTTTTGATAACCCCAAGGTTTTTGGTGGATACGCTACGCAGCAGATAAGTGGGCATGTTTACTGTTTAAATGGCACCAATATCTCCGTCACAAACAATATTTTAAAAAATAGCGGTGGCCAAGGGATAATATTCGGTTACAGTTCAACATCTGGAAAAGGTACAACCAACTCCTTAGCGCGCAATAATGTATGCATAGGCAATGGTCAAGAAGGTGTCACAATTTATGGAGGTAGCAAAAAGGTCAGCAGTGGAAATTCTATTATAGGCAATACAGCTAAAAATAACAGATATAATCAAATAGAAGTATGGCAATCTGATAATAACACTGTCAGTGGCAATACAGTAGAAGAATCCATAAAGGGTCGTGGAAATATGGGATCAATATGCCTTTTTACTACAACTGGCACAACTGTTACCGGAAACAAAGTATTGTCTGCTCAAAATAATGGTATTGATATAACAGCGGGAAGCTTAAATTGCACTATATCAAATAATTACATAGCAAATACAAATTTGAAAAATAATATTAATGCTGCAGAGATTGGTAACGCCATATTACTTGACTGGAATGGCATAGCTGATCCTCAATATATTACAATCAATAATAATAAAATTAGCTCAAGTGGTGGAATTATAGCTAAGAGTGGTATTTATTCAACTTCTAATAAAAATCAGCATAACAAAATATACAGTAACCTAATAACGGGCTACAAATCTGGACTTCATGAATATGCTGATTTGACCCGTGACAAATAATCAAATGCATTAAATACTGTACTGTATAGTACATTTAATATAATATAATGTACAGTATAGTAAATTTACTAATACAAATATAAAGGGTGAATGTATGAAATTTCTAAAAAATAAAGTAGTTATTATTATAATAATCTTTTTATCAATTATAATAACAACATTTGTAATTATTAATAAAACAAAAGATCCATCTCTTCATAACATTAATAGAAATGATATAAAAAAATATTCATTAGACATAACTGGAAAAACTGATACTTCTGCTTCATTTCAAAAAATGGTAGATTCTTATCCCAGCGGTAGTACATTGAAATTACCAGAAGGCACCTATAATTTTCACGGTACTGTTAAATTAAAGGATGGAATAAAATTAATTGCAGGCAGTGATGCTGTAATTAAGGGCACAGGCAAAAACACCTTGTTTTCTGTAGGTAATTATAACAGTTTCCAGGGTATAGAATTTCAAAATTGTGCTACAGCTGTAAATGTTACCGAAAAAAAAGGACTTGTGATAACTGATTGCAGATTCACAAATACCATTGATTTTGCAGCCATTAATCTTTCCAATGCAAGTGGCTGCTCAGTTACAAATTCATATTTCTATGATATACGCAAATATGGGATTTTAATAGATAATAATTCATCTAATATTACAATCCATAAGAATAATTTTGATAACCCCAAGGTTTTTGGTGGCTATGCTAAGGAACAAATAAGTGGCCATGTTTACTCTTTAAATGGAACTAAAATCTCCGTGACAAACAATATTTTAAAAAATAGCGGTGGGCAAGGTGTAATATTCGGTTATAATTCCACCACGGGAAAAGGTACAAAAGACTCTGTAGCAAGCGATAATCTCTGCCAAGGCAATGGCCAGGAAGGCGCTACAATTTACGGAGGTAAGAGTAAGGTTACTAATGGTAATTCTCTTATAAACAATACTTGTAAAAATAACAGATTTAATCAAATAGAAGTATGGCAGTCCAATAATAATATTGTTAAAAACAATATTATAGAAGAATCAATAATCGGTGTTGGTAATTTAGGAGCAATATGTCTTTATGATACAAACGGAACCACCGTTACGGGAAACAAAGTATTATCTGCACAAACTAATGGTATTGATATAACCGCAGGAAGTGCAAATTGCACTATATCAAATAACACTATAACAAATACAAACCGCAAAAATGATACAAATACTGTAGAAAAGGGTAATGGAATATTACTTGACTCCAATGGAGCAGCTCAGCCTGATCATATAACAATTAGGAGTAATAAGATTAGCTCAAGTAGTGGAGTTATCGCTAAGAGTGGTATCTATTCAACTTCTAATACTAATCAATACAACAAAATAGATAGCAATACAATAGCTGGTTACAAAAAAGGACTTCATGAATATGCTAGAATGACCATTGGAAAGTAAAAAAAACAACGAATGAAAAGGGATAATTTACTAAATTATCCCTTTTGTTTCATTTATATTGTTTCCCTCCTGAATTTTCTCTGGTGTCCATTTGCTTAGTATTAATCCATATATAATCCAATTTACTGGATTTGTAAAATAACCTCCATAAATCTGATATAAAAAACTAAATAACAGAAGGTTTGCCAGTAGCATATTTTTTTTATAGAATACATTAATTAATAAAAATAGAATTAATATAACAAGATATACTACTGCAAATACCCCGCCTTCTGCAATGAAATATGGAAATGATGCTGCTACCACAGCTGTCATGCCAGTTGATTTGAAAATTTTCCTAGTACTCTCTGTATTCAGATTGCCAAGCCCAACTCCAATTCCACCAGTGTTAGTTATTGCTGTACTAGTGAATTTTTGAGTAACATTTACTCTATAACTATTGGAAGAATCACTTCCATTTAGCGTATCAACAGTTCTCATATACATTGATGATTTAGTCACAATAGATACTATTATTATAGTAGTAAAAATTATGGTTAATCCATATCCAACTAAAATGTTTTTATAGTTCATCTTTGATATTATAATTACAAATGATACAGAAAGTATGGTTCCCAATAGTATTACTGAAGCCCCATAAGCTCTAGATAACACTAATAAAATTAAGCAATTCACGGTATAAACTATATATTTTCGGTTTATCTTCTTATCTTTCTCTACAATAATTAAATACATTAATATAATAATTATAAAAGATAAATGAAAGCCCAGTTCGCTAGGTTCTATATAAAATAAATTGAGTCTCTTAAGGCTATATTTATTTATAGTATCATGGAGTCTCCAAAAATATTCGTTACTAGAAAATATCAAAGCCATGGGTGTAAATATTATGTATATCCTACAAACATAATCAATAAATTTTTTAATTTTAAAATCATGCACTTTCCTATATACCAAAATCATTAGAGAAATACATATAGTTATTTTAGAAACATTAACCATAAGCTTTTGAATATCCAAATTAACCATGGTCATCCCTTGAAGGATACCATAAATTGCAATAGGTAGTGCACATATTATTAAAAGTGAAATGTCTTTTTTTCTTTTAAATATAACAAAAATAACCCCGAATATACCTAACGCATAAAAAAAATCTAAATTGCCAGTTAAGGTTTTAGGAGCAAAGGGTAAATTGGCAGCCATCTGATGAAAGCAATACAATAATGCCATTAACATTTCCATCTAACTATTTCTCCATTTCTTTAATATTTAATTAAAACTTAAATCATCATACAATTTCATTATATCCTCAGTGTGATTTTTCATTGTATAAATGCTTGGTAATGTAATTATATTTTCATTAATATAAGATAATTTTTCTCTGCTTTCTATTATAGCTTGTAGATTGTCATATAATTCATCTTCTGAGACTTTAATTATGATGCCAGTAACTCCAGGGATTATCATATCTTTAAACCCTACAAGATCAGTCATAATAACAGGTACTCCATAAGAAAACGCCTCTAGGGCTATATACCCAAATGTCTCGTACCAAATACTAGGTACTATAAGCACATCTGTATTCTTGAATATTTGTTCTAACTCAGAATAATTATAAGTACCCTTTATCTTTACTTTACCCCTATATTTATCTATATCTATATTTACATTTCTTCCGTAAATACTTAAACTCCAATTGTTAACCTTGTTTTTCATTAACTTTTCAAGCACCTTCAATAGGAAAAATAAACCTTTATATTTCTCTATTGATCCAATATATGTTATCTTTAATGGTTCATTGTTGCTACTGCTTTTTTGTATTCTATTATCCTCTATATTTGAATGAGAAATATTAAGAATTGTGCTATTTGCATTGTCAATATATTTCTCATATGCATTTTTGGCAACTGTGCTGTTGTAATGAATGTAATCTATATTATTAATTATATCTATAAAATACTTTCTTAAGTTAACATAGTCCTTGGCACAGGCCTTATTATTCTTTCCTTTTACCGGTTGGTATTCAATTATACTATTGTTTTTTTTAATAATTATTTTCTGCTTATAATTTCTTAATTTTTTTACAATTAAACTATTCTTTAGTTTTCTATAAGTCTTTGACTGCATTAAAACCACTAGCGAATTACTGTAGCCATTTCTATTGCATTCTATACAGTTTTTCCCATTGTCATAATCTTTGCATATTGACCCTTGTAAATTAATAAGATTAACTTTAGGGCATATTCCAAAATAATCATGAGATGTGAATATGGTTTTTATATTTAACTGTTTTGCAGCTGTAATCAATTCTTTATTAAGCCCCATCAATGTGTGGATATGTATAATTTCTACCTTTAAATCTTTTAAAAAATCAATATAAATATTCACATCTATATTTTCCAAATATACTTTTGGATTAGGTATTCCGCTTAATAAGGGGATGGAAAGAGGATTTAATATTTCAAATACCTTAATACTATTAAAGGGTTTATCTGCAAAGGATTTATCCTTATTGATCTTCAATTTCCTATTAAGCGAAAAATGTCCTGGATATAACAAAGAAACTTCATTTCCATTTTCAATTTGCCTCAACATAAGGTCTACAGAATATTTAGTTAATCCTCCTGTCCTAAAAGGGGGGAGTCCTAGGGAATAATGCAATATTTTAATAACTCTGCACCTCCTTTATTTATAAGAAAAGCTCTTCATAGTCATTAACAATCTTGTCCCAAGAATAAAATTGTTCAATAATATTTTTAGCTGTTCTAGACATTGTTTCTATTTCATTTTCCTTTAATTTTTCAGCTTTATTTATTGTGGATGCTAAGTCACCATCTTGTTTACTAAAATACAGTGCTCCCTCTTTTCCAACTTCCTTATTAAAATTAACACCTAAAAGCAGATTAATATCAGTACTTGATAGAGCTTCTAGTAACGAAGGATTTGTTCCTCCTACTTCATGTCCATGGAGATATACAAATGCCTCTTCTCGTATTTTTTTTAGAAGTTCATTATCATATACAGTTCCTACAAATTTCACTCTTTTATCACTAGTAAAATTTGTGGCCTTTAGTAATCTTTCATAAAATTTGTTTTTCTCTAAATTTGTAATTATAACCAGATCTTTATGGACATCAGACTTCATAAATTCTCTTATCATAGTCTCATAATTATTCTCAGGTACAAACCTTCCAACTATTAAGTAGTATGATTTTCTTTTTACTAAAAACTTATTAAACCAGTCTGTTATTATTGCATCATTTTCACTTAGATTAGATCTTCCAATTTCCGCTCCATAAGCTATAAATGTAGTTTTAGGATTATACACCTTGTACTCTGATTTTATATAATCCTCTATACCTCTTGAATCGCATATTTGTAAATCTGCATGTTTAACCATCAATTTTTCAGAAAATTTCCAGTAAGCCCTTATTGGTGCAATCCATTTACTTCTTTTCCATTCATGTCCATCAGGGTTTACATAAAGCTTTATTCCTAAATCTTTTAGTTCTTTCTTGTAAAAGCATAAGAATGGGCCAATACGACAAGCAAGAATAAGAATAATTGAATTAGATAAATTATTATCCTTAATATACTTTATAGATTTGCTTAAAGCTTGCAAGTCATACAGCACAGCTTTAGCGCTACCTATTTCTTTTACCTGTACATTAAAACATCTTGCCCTATTATAATAAAACTCTTCATTTCGCACATTTAGACAAGCTACATGATACTTGATAGCTTCATTTTTTTTATAAAGAGTTAACTTATCTACAAAAGTTTCAAACCCGCCATAATTTGCTGGTATTCCTTTTGAACCTATAATAAATATATTTTTCATTTGTGCACACCTCTATTTTTCTTTTGTAAAATTATTATTAACTTGTTTTATTCAAAAACACTCCTATAATACTGGCATTTACCTTTTCCAAAATTTCTTTAGCTTTTATAGCAGTCTTTCTTTCTGTTGCTCCATATTTAACCACAAGTACGCAACCATCAGCATTCTTTGCCATGGCCTTAGCATCGGCACTTTCAGTAAGCGGTGAAGAATCAATAATGATATAATCAAAATCTTTTTTTAAAAACTTGGTAAATTCATTAAACTTTTCTGATACAAAAAGTTCCGCATAATTTAATGCAAAGCTACCAGCGGTTATTATAGATAAATTCTTTTGTTTTGTAGTATTAATTGCTTCTGCAAGCTCGATGTCTCCTGCCAAAAAATTAACTAGACCTTTATCATCATTTTTTAAATTAAACATATTATGTATATTGGGATTTCTTTGGTCACAATCAACAAGTATAGTTTTTTTCCCGCTTTCAGCCAGCACTAAAGAAAGATATGCAGCTGTAGTGGACCTACCCACCTTTTCTTCTGCGCTACATATCATAATAACTTTGCTTTCACTTCCAGTACGCAAAAACTGAATATTTGCTTTTAATTCGTAAAATGCTTTAGCATTTATTGAATCTAATTTATGATTTTCTGCAATATTTACTTTTTCCATTAAATACCCCTCCTTTATGAAATATATTTATATGTCTGTTTTTTTTCTTTTAGGCAAATTTCCAATAACATCAAGTCCTAAATATCTCTCTACATCATCTTTTGTCCTAATTTTTTCATCAAAATAACCTGTGAAGGTTACAATAAATATTGAAAGAAAAAATCCTAGTAAAAATGCTAATACAACATTAATAAATTTAAATTTACTATTTACAAGGCCATTCGGGGCGGAACTCTCCATTATCTTCATGGTTTGTGTTGGATATATTCTCTTTACTTCTTTTGTAAAGGAAGTATATACTGCATTAGCTATAGCCACGGACTCTTTTTGCGATTTTCCACTAGCTGTAATTGTTAAAATTGGGGCACCATCTGTTACACTAACTTCGTAATTTTTTTGAACTTCTAGAGCAGATACAGAGCCATTTAATGCTACACTAGCGTTTTTTGCAATAGTGGAAGAGCTTGCAATTTCCTCAAATGTACTAATTAAACCTTTGGCATTAACTATATCTTCTTTTTCGCCTATTATAACGCCTATTTTTGTTTGATAAATTGGTTTAGCGCTTTTCATTAAATAAAAACTAAAGGCTGTTGCTATCAATGTTAATACCAATGTTAGCAGGAGTATAACCCATTTCCCTCTTTTTATAACATTTATAAACTCTTTATAACCTACAGTAGTTTCATTGTTCATTTTAATACCTCCATGGTAATTGTTTGCTTACATTTCTAACAATCCTAGTTGTTTTAGAAATTATTCTATAGAACAAATTAAAAACAAAAGATAATCCTCTTGCATATGTAATTTTATCCTCCATATTTAATAATCCCATTTTTCTTAAAACCTCATATTGCTGTACTAATATTTCTTTATTTTTATATGTTAGAGCTAAAGCCATTTTTCGTCTTGCATATTTTGCTATTATTACCTCACTATAAAATGCTTTATCAACTTCCATAGAATTTATCACATTCAATAAAATATTCTCATGATTGCTATTTTTCATTAAAGATGTTTGTAAATTTATATTTTCGTCAAGGTGAGAATGACTGTCATTTCTCACTACATAATTATATAAGGATTCATCTATATATCCGCATTTATATTTATAAGCAATAGGCAATAACATTTGAAAGTTTTGGCCAGCTGTAGATGCATATATTTCACCCTTAGGATTTACATCTAAAAATGCACTTGTTCTAAGCATGTAGCAGCCGTTCCAGCAATATGTATCTTCACTTAATAAATCTTCAAATATATTTTCATTGAACCTATTAGGATTTTTACCAGCTATAGTTCCAATTGACTTTATTATCTCTCCTTCATTAAAAATATATGCGTCTGTTCTAACTAATCCATATTGCTTATTTTTTTCTAAAAAATCGACTTTTTTCTCTATAGAATCTATGGACAGAAAATCATCTGAATCCGGCCAAGTTAAATACTCACCTGTAAATAATTTTAATCCTACATTTAGTGCTGCTGCTTGACCTGCATTTTCTTGAAAAATGTAGGTCAAATTCATTCCATTTTGCTGAAATTTATTAATATAGGATTTTACTACTGCTTCTGTTTTATCCGTTGAACCATCATTTATAAATATTAACTCAATATTTTTATAGGTCTGGTTTAATACTGATTCAAGATATCTTTGTGCAAACTTCTCACCATTCAAGCATGGCGTAATTATACTAACCTTTTTTTCCACTCCTGAATCCTCCTTTGTTTTCTTTGACTATGCTAATAAGTTGTTTAAATTCATAGGATTTTCTAAAGAGCACTACTATTAACAAATTAGGTATAACTACACATACAAAACCTCTTCCAATTAGATTTACCCAGCCAGCATTAAGAAATAGCATTTTGCATAAAGTGCTTGTGACAAAAATATTTACCACCACAACTAATAGATACTGAGTATATTGAATTAGATATTTTTTACATGAGGTTTCAAATATATATTTATAAACAACATAGGGTCTGTAGATCATTGGAACAAAAGCACTTATAACCGTTCCCCAAAACACTCCTGCTAAGCCAATATATTTAACTAATATAATAGAGAAGAATAAATTGACCACTGCTTGAATTAGTGGAACAAATCTATCCTGCGCATAAACTCCTCCAGATGACTTTACTATTCCGAGTGGTACCCTCATTCCCAGTAAATAATAGTTTATTATTACGGGGATTATTATAGATAAATCTAAAATGTATTTATTGCCTATCCATAATGTAATAAATGGATTAAGGAGATTGTAAAAACAGATCGTAGCAAATCCAAAAAACCAAAATCCTAAGAAATTTAAGACTCTAAATTTCTCTAATCGTTTTTCAGGTTTTTCTTTGGCAATAAGATCACCAAAACTTGCAGATGTGCTGTTAAATATTATCATTATTATTGCGTTTACCGTAGTTATAAGTAAGGTGTAGTTTGAATAAAAACCAACAGCCTTAATACCTACAAATGTAGAAATTACTATATTATCAGTTCCATTAACACAATAATCGCCTATTTTATGATAAAACATTGCTTTTACATTTTTAATAATTACATTTAATTCACTTTTGGGTAACTTTTCTTTAGTTTTAAAGTCAATATATTTATACTGCTTTGTAATAACATTATTAATAATAATTCGCTGTATAAACCCAAATATTATTTGAACAAATAAATAATATATAAAGCTCTTTGTTGTCATAAGAATAACTATTTGACCTAAAATAGTTATTGCAGACATTGCTACATTAATAGGTACAAGGGTATAATCCTTTTGATATGCTGAAACCAACGTGGTTTTATAAGATAAAAAATATCCTGAAACTGTACTAAATAAATAAAGTAAATATATCGTTCTTAAATTTTCAATTGTATTTGCATCTTTAATAATATAATGCAAGAAAAACATTAGAATAAAGCCAAAAACAGCTACAATACATCCAATTAAACTATATGCCTTTCTGTAAAAAGTCATTAAAGTACTAATTTTATTATTATCTTTTTGAGCAATAGGCTTATATAAACTAAAGTTAATAGCTGTGCCTATACCCAGTTCTGCTAGAGATAACATCATTAATATGTTAGAAAACAACCCATTAACGCCCAAATATTGGGCTCCAAGTGTGTAAATAAATATACTTCGTGATACAAAGCTTAAAATATAAGTAATAAAAGTGCTTCCTAAATTGAAAATAATATTATTTAATGAATTTTTAATCCTCACTTTTAAATTTCTCCTTAATATATTTTTTGATTTTCTTTGGTAATAATTTTCTTACCACCCTTTTAGGTATACTTTTAGATTTCTGTATGAATTCTGGTTTTACCATATATCTAAAGTGTAATTTCTTTAGGGAATAATCCATTTCTAAATCAGCATTAAACCTATCAAACAATTCTGGTTTATGGATGCACTGCGCATATTGACTTATCTTTAATTCTTCAAAAGATACCTCTTCTAAATGTATTTTTTCTTTTATACTTTCCAATAATTTAAAACCCTTGTCCGTATTTGATAATACAATTGACGAGCCTTTTTCATCAGCACTTCGCATAGGTCCCCAAAAATCACCCAGTCTTATATCTGAATATATTTTATTAAATCTTAATTTGCAATTGTAGCAGCTTTCATTTAAACACAAGTTCGATAAAAAAAACTTTAAATAAAGATCCTCATTTAATGTTTTTGTATAATTATTATCTCCACTTATCTTCATTGAAAAGTCATGCCAACCATAAGTTTTATCCCTGAAATTTAATGATGTTATATTGCTTATTTTATATTCTTCCTTCAAATACACAAGGTACTTATCCCATAACTTATAGGATGGAACTCCGTGACAAAAGAAATCTACCAATATAAAGTTATCCTCAATTCCTTTTAGCTGTATATACTTTCTTAAGCCATACATCTGGCATGGAGTTCCAAAAATTACATATTTCTTCTTATTATCTATCCTCTCAAAAGCACCTATTGTAAGACTCTGTATATATTTAGAACCTGTAATTAAATCTAACTCTTCCTGCCTATCTATAATTACATGCTCTGCCCTATCTAATTCGTAATTATACTTTACTCCACAAACCAAATAATCATTTAACAGTCCATAATTTGCAATCTCTCTACCAGCTCCACCAGATGAGCTTTTCTTCCTTATGTCTTCATCCTTGCTATATACAAGAAAAGGTGTAGCCTTTTCTATATCATATTCATTTTCCTGTGTTATAAATTTATAACACACCTTCCTACAAAGCCCACAACTTGTGCATTTATCTTCGTCTACCTTAGGTTCATAAAAGCCTTTAGTAGTTAATGATATATTTATAGCCTTTTGTGGACATATTAAACTACAAAGAGAACAACCTGTGCAAGAAGCTTCAGTAGACTTTAATATATTCTTCATTAATTACTATACCCTCCCCATCAAACATATAATGTTATTTGTTTGATTTTCTTATTTCATTAACCAATTCTTCCAGTTCACTCTCTACAATTTTGCTAGTTTCTGAAACTTTAGTATCTATCTTTTTAACTAAACTATCATAGTTTTTCAAAATAAAATCAACTTTCTCACTTACTAATTTACTTATTTCATCACATTTCCACAGTTTTTCATCTGCTGATTCAATAACTAATTCATTCATATCTAATCCATCACCTATTACTCCTGAATACTTAACACTGTAGGATAATGAAATAGCCGGTTTTCTCATATAAAAAGTTGATACACCCGAATGCATTCTTCCTGTTATAGTAAATAATCCATTTCCAAGTATTTCTCTAGCTTCTGATGGTAACATTGCATCTGTTATGGCAATAATTTTTCCTAATGTTTTTTCATCTAATATTTCCATTATTTTATTTATTGCTCGTCTATCATCATTATCTGATTCTAAAGTGTCAGGTTCGGAGACGTGCATAAGTAAAACTATTTTTTCAAATTTATCACTTAATGATAATTCTTTAATAATATTTACCCAATTTCTAATATAATCATCAAAATTATTTGTATAGCTTTCAACAAGTCCTGAAGGTACTAAGGTTATATATTTATTTTCTTCCAAATTGTATTCACTTACTTTGTTATCATATTGATATTGCATTGGTAATTCAATAAATGCTAAATCTCTTCCGGATTTTGCATTTTTAAAGTTTAAACTTTTTAAATAATCTAGATTTTTATCATCTCTTGTATGAATTTTAGTTTCACTTAAACAATGCCGAGCTAGTTCTCCTCTATTACCTGTAAAAGGTCCCATTGTATGCCCTATTAAATATATATTCTTACGCTGACTTTCCTCTTTTAATTTGTGTAATTCACTTTCTAATCGGTCTATTCCATAGTACTCAGATATGTCATCTCCACCGATAATTATTATATTTTCTATGTTTTCAATAACTTTATTTAACTTTATACGCCTAATTTTATTTATACATTTTTTTAATAGATTATCAGTAGCATCTATTTTAGCCCTTTTTATGTTTGCGTCGCATACTTCACTTTTTAATCTTTCTAAATCTATATCAGAGTTAACATCCACATAAAATATAACATTATCATAATTCTGATTTATTTTATTAATTAGTGTTATTGCCATCATACAACTTCCATAATTAAAGGTATTCCATATATGTTTTATATAAATTTTCATAAAATCTACTCCTAGCTATTGATTTTTAATCCTATTTTTTTTAGTCTCTTATATTATTTTGTATTAATTTAACTTTTACCAAAAATAATACTAATACAACATTTTTCAATTTCATATATTTAACAATTAACCTGCTAAGCTTTCCAATCACATTACAATTATCTAAATATTCTATAACGCCTTCATCATTTAATAGCGCTTCTATTTTTTCACATTTATTTTTAAAATTTAAATGATTTTTAGCATAGGCTATTCCATATAAATATTCAATTATGCAATAAATAAAATGGTTTGCCTGGTATTCTATAGCCTTATCATCATATTTACCCCATTGTTCTAGCTTATTTATAAGGGTTATATTCTCTTCTAAAATAACATTCAAATAATTTTCTGAATACTTTAACCATACTGGATTGGCCTTCTCAATTCTATAGTCATAAAAAGCATCATCTAAGACTATACATCTGTCTATATGATCATAGTAATTAGCATTAAATACTGTATCTTCTCCACGTTTGAAATTCTCAAATTTCAAATCATATTTCTTTATAATTTCTGATTTATAAATCTTATTCCATAGAGTATCTCCAATTTCTTCTTTCCTTAATAAAATAAAATTACTTAAAATTTCATCTTTTGTCTCAAAAAAATGTTTTCTTGGCAATACTTTAGTTCTTCTTAAAATTTTCCCACTTGCGTCTACAGTAACATTAGTTTGACCTGATATAACTAAATCAACCTGGTGCTCCTCAATACACTTATACATTTCCTGAAGTAGATTGTTTTCATACCAATCATCACAATCAAAAAATATAATGTATTTACCCGAAGAAACATCTATTCCTATATTTCTTGCAGCCCAAGTCCCTCCATTTTCTTTACTAATTAATCTTATTCTACTGTCTTTCTTTGCATATTCATTACACATCTCTACGCTGTTATCAGTAGATCCATCATTTATTATTATTAATTCAAAATCTTTAAATGTTTGATTTAAAATCATCTCTATACACTTATTAATATATTTCGCTCCATTATAAATCGGAACTATAATACTTATCTGAGGCATAATAACACTCCTTAATCATCAGCTACTTATTATTTCTTTAAAGATCTAAATTTATATAATATGCGAAATATAAGACCATAAGTTCTTGTCTTTATAAGTAACGCATTAACTTTATATTTAAGTGATAGCTTACTATTACTTATAATTTCAGAAATTTTTAAAGCTGTGACCTCTTTTTTAATTATTTTTTTAAAATCTAAATAATTGCTTTTTTCTCCTGTTTCACAATACTCAGTCCAATATTTGTTGTGTATTACCCATAAGGTTTTTATCATATACACTTCATAATAATGGATTAATTTTTCATAAAGCAGTGGATCCGCTGTTATATAATCTCGCATGATATAGCAACCTGCTAGCATATCCTCCATTGACTTTATTGAAAATACTTTTGTAAGTGACGCTTCTCTTTGCCTGTAATAATATAATGGCTCACTTATTAAAAAGATTTTCTTTGAACAAGCCAGTGTTAAAAATAGTACAGGAGTATCTTCACATACTATAAAATCAGGAAACAAAATTTTATTTTCTGTAAAAAGTTCTCTTTTATGCAGCTTATTCCATGCATAAGCCTTGATATCATTTAATAAAAATTTCCTAAGAGCATCAATTTTATCTATATGGCCCTCTTTATCAATTCCTTCTATGGTTTGATAGTATTTTTCACTATCCGATTTATATTTATGCGGCATTTCCATATATAATATATAATTGCAGATAACTATGTCTGCACTCTCTCTTTTAGCAGCATTGTACATTTTTTCAAACATATTTAATTCAATAAAATCATCTGAATCAACAAATGCTATGTATTCTCCAGTTGCTGCTCTGAGCCCTGCATTTCGAGTTTCACTAATCCCACTATTTTTCTGATTTATAATAATCAATTCAGGGAATTTTATTTTATACTCTTTCAATATTTCATAACAATTATCCGTAGATCCATCATTTATTATAATAATTTCTCTATTGTTAATAGTTTGCTTAATAACGCTATCTAAACACTCAGGCAAGTATTCTTGTACATTATAAACAGGTATTATAATACTTACATCCACTCTATTCAACAAAATACCCCCCTTTTGACTATCATCTTGATCTCTACTTATCACCTGTGAAGTTACATTGCTAATTAGTTGTTTTATGAGAAGTTTTTATATAAAAAGCCTTCTTGAATTTATGAAAAGTGATATCCTTTAATAAAATTCGTAAATATTTTGAACTTATATAACTTTTAAGGATTAGATAAATTCTATAAACTTCATTTTTTTTCTTATATCCTTTTGATTTAGTAAGTCCTTCTAAGGCTAAACTATATTTACTTTCTTCATTAGCATCAATTTTAATATTCTTTAAACATTCTACTGATTCACTTTCAAATCCAAATTTCAACCTATCTTTATACATCTTAACAACATGTTTAGAGTATAAAAGCTGTTGCAATGAATTGCTTTTGGAAATTCCACTACTTCTAATTCTATATTTAACTAAGAACTCATTAGTACTCGCAAGTTTAAATCCGCTAGTTATAAGTCTTAGTAAAAAGTCATAATCTTCTGCGCAAGTAATTTCTCTGTACCCGCCAAGTTTATCTGCACATTTTTTTTTAAAAAACCAGGTTGGATGATTAACAAAATCTACATTTACTAAACAACTTTTTATTAATTTCATATCCTCTGGCATTATTGCATCTTTGTATAGTTCATTGCCATCTTCATCAATATTAATGCACCTGGCGCCCATAAAATCTATATCTGGATGACAATTAAAATAATTTATTTGTTTTTCAAATCTATCAGGAAATGATATATCGTCTGCATCCATTCTTGCTATAAAATCACCTTTTGCATGGCTTAATGCAAAATTCAAGCTTTTAACTAACCCAATATTTTTTTCATTTTTAAAATATCGTATCCTTGTATCGCATTTGCAATAATTTTCAATTAATACATCTAATTCACTGTTATTTGGATTATCTAAAATAATAATAAACTCTAAATTTTTATAGCTTTGAGTTAATATGGATTCTATCGCTTCTATTAACCAATTTTCTTTTTCATTGTATACACTCATAATTACAGACACTAACATTTGTTTATTGCTATTCATGGAAAACACCTCGTTAAACCTTCGATTTATTTGTGTGAATTTCGAGTAATTTCACCTATAGAAGTGAGTGACTTTCCTTCTGAAATGCCACAAATAGTTGCGCCTGTTTATCTTTCTCAGAAAGTAGAACTTCTCCTATATCTTCCAAAGGCCATTCTATACCAATGCTAGCATCATTCCAGGCAATTGCTCCCTCAAACTCAGGGTGATATAAATTAGTACATTTATATACGAATTCTGCCTGATCTGACATTACAAGGAACCCATGAGCAAAGCCTTCAGGTACATAAAATTGCCTTTTATTCTCACTACTCAGTATTGCTCCAACCCATTTACCATAGGTTTCAGATCCGCCTCGCAAGTCCACAGCTACATCAAATACTTCACCACTTAGAACTCTAACAAGTTTTCCTTGAGAATACTCTTTTTGAAAATGTAGTCCTCTAAGTACTCCCTTTTTAGATTTAGACTGGTTATCCTGAAGGAACACCATATCTAGCCCTGCTTCTTTGAATTCATCAAAGTTATAAGTTTCCATAAAATATCCTCTGTTGTCTCCAAAAACTGTAGGCTCTATTATATATAAATCTTTTATTGTAGTTTCAATAAACTTAAATTTTTTCATTATAATGTTTTTACTCCTTCATACATCTTTTTATAGTACTTTTGATATTCTCCCGAGGTAACATTTTTCATCCATTTATCATTATCCAAATACCACTGAATCGTATTTTTTATACCTACTTCAAAAGTTGTTTCAGGATACCATCCCAGTTCATCCTTTATCTTTGATGGATCTATTGCGTATCTTCTATCGTGACCTTTTCTATCTTCAACATACACAATTAATGCTTTTGTTATTTCCTTATCTACATTTTCATTTAAATAAGAAATAATACCCTTAACTATTTCAATATTAGCTTTCTCATTATGTCCACCAATATTATAAACTTCTCCAGTTGTTCCTTTTGTTAATACCATATCGATAGCCTTGCAATGATCCACCACATATAACCAGTCGCGAATATTTAAACCATCTCCGTATACAGGCAAATCCGCATGCTTTAAACAATTGTTTATTAAAAGAGGTATAAGCTTTTCTGGAAACTGATATGGCCCGTAATTATTTGAACATCTAGTTATGTTCATTGGCATCTTAAATGTATCAAAGTATGCCTTTACCATTAAGTCACTGCCAGCCTTTGATGCTGAGTAGGGGCTATGTGAATCAATAGGTGTTGTTTCTACAAAATACCCTGCTTCACCTAAAGAACCATATACCTCATCAGTAGACACCTGAAGGAATTTGACACCTTCCTTGAAACCACTTTCAACCTCCCATGAATTTTTCGCACAGTTTAAAAGATTTACTGTTCCAAGTACATTTGTTTGAGCAAATATCTCTGGGTTCACTATGCTTCTATCAACATGAGATTCTGCTGCAAAGTTTACAACATAGTCAATATTGTATTCCTTGAACACCTTTCCCACTAATTCGCTATCACAAATATCTCCCTGTATAAAAATATAATTCGGATTATTTTCAATTTGTTTAAGGTTTTCCAAGTTTCCTGCATAAGTTAGATTGTCTAAATTTACTATTCTAACATCTGAATATTTCTTTAGAATATAGTGAACAAAGTTTGATCCTATAAACCCTGCTCCTCCTGTTACTAAATAAGTTTTCATTTTACTCCTCCAAATTCTATACCTTTTGATTTTATAACTCCGAATTTTATAACCCCGAGCAAGCAGCTATTTCTTTTATTGCTTCTTTATTTGCTTTTTTATATTCCATAGCAATATCCATTAAATAAGTCCCATAACCAGTTTTTAAAAGTGGCTGTGCTAGTGTTTTAAGTTCTTGCATAGTTATCCAACCATTTCTATAGGAAATTTCTTCAAGACAGGATATATATGTACCTTGAGTACTTTGCACCGCTTCTACAAAATTTGAAGCCTTAAGCATGCTCGCATGAGTTCCTGTGTCAAGCCAAGCAAGTCCTCTTCCAAGTAGGTTTACCTTAAGTTTTCCCTCCATCATATAAATTCTATTTAAATCCGTAATTTCAAGTTCTCCTCGCTCCGAGGGTTTTAATTTTTTAACTTTTTCTACAACAGTGTTATCATAAAAATATAGTCCTGGAATGGCATATTCTGACTTTGGATTTTCAGGTTTTTCTTCTAGTGAAAGTACATTTCCATCTTTATCAAACTCAACAACTCCAAAAGAATTTGGATTTTTGACATGGTATCCAAAGATCACAGCTCCCTCTACAAGTTCCGCGGCCCTGCTTAGACTTTTTGTAAAACTTTGTCCCCAGAATAAATTATCTCCAAGTATCATCGCTACCTTATCATCACCAATGAATTTCTCTCCAATTATAAAGGCTTCCGCCAGTCCATTTGGTGCTTCTTGTATAGCATATTCTATTTTGAGTCCTAGTTTACTTCCATCTTCAAATAGCTCCATAAAACCTGGCAAATCTCTCGGTGTTGAAATTATTAATATTTCTCTTATCCCAGCTAACATTAAAACGGACATAGGATAATAGATCATTGGTTTATCATATATGGGTACCATTTGTTTTGATAATGCTTTTGTAACCGGGTAGAGCCTTGTGCCTGACCCTCCAGCTAATATAATACCTTTCATAACTATGTTTCCTCCCTCTACTAATCTTTTAACCTAAAAAACCATTATTCTTTTTTAAAAAAACTCTCCACTTTCAATTCAGAGCCAATCTTAGCTAGCCTTCTCATCCCCAAATAGTACTCCTACCGTCTTGAATATAAGTCCTATATCTACAAGTGTATTTCTATCTATTAAATACTCAACATCCATTTCCATCCATTCTTCAAAGCAAATATCATTTCTTCCTCTTACCTGCCAATAACAAGTTAACCCCGGTTTTGCAATTAACCTTTGTCTTTGAAAAGATGTAAATTGCACTACTTCTTTGGGCAAACTTGGTCTTGGACCAACTAAGGACATGTCGCCTCTTAATATGTTAAAAAGTTGTGGGAGTTCATCTATGCTTGTCTTCCGTACGAACTTACCAACCTTAGTTATTCTAGGATCCTCTTTTATCTTAAACATAGGTCCTGACATCTCATTTTCACCTTGAAGCTTTCCTAGAAGCCCTTCTGCATTTGAACACATAGACCTAAATTTGTACATTTTAAATTGTGTACCATCTTTACCAACCCTAATTTGAGCAAAAAAAACAGGACCCTTTGAATCGAGTTTTATCCAAATGCCAACAATAATCATCACTGGACCTATTAATACAATTCCACATAAAGCACCTATAATATCAATTATCCTTTTGATTATAAAATATCCTAGTTTTTTCTCATATTCAGCAACAGCCGTGCCCTGTGTAACTCTTGAATTTCTTTGTGATTTTTGCATCTATATTTCCTCCTTTTTAGGAATATGCAAATAAGTGATAAACCACCTTAAGGTAATTGCAATACCTTTTGCTATTTGATTATGTATTAGAATTCATATTTCTTAACTTTTCATTACTAGAAACTACCACTTCTTATTACTTCTTCATATAGACTCCTAAAGTTCTCATTATATTTTAAAGTTTGAAGATACTCCATAAATGGAACTTTTAAATCAGCTCTTTTTAAAGCAAACTCAACTGTGGCCTCAAGAAATCCTAATTTATCACCTACGTCATATCTTCTTCCTTCAAATATATATGCATACATATCTTGCTCAGCTATTAATGTCTTTAGTGCATCAGTCAACTGAATTTCTCCACCTTTGCCAGGCTTTGTATTATCTAATATGTCAAATATCTCTGGAGTTATTATATATCTACCAAGTATGGCTACATTTGATGGTGCAATGTCTACTTGTGGTTTTTCAACAAGGTCATTTACTTTGTATACCCTATCACTAATTTTAATCCCATCAACTATGCCATATTTATTTACATTTTCAAGTTCTACTTCTTGAACCCCTAAGATTGTTGCGTTATTTTCTTCAAAACAATCCATAAGTTGCTTTAAGCATGGAGTAGCCGCATCAACTATATCATCACCTAACATAACAGCAAAAGGTTCACTGCCTACAAAGGCTCTTGCACAATTAATAGCATCTCCAAGTCCTTTAGGTTCCTTTTGTCTTATAAAGTGTATATTTACCAGGTTTGATATATCTCTAACCTGTTTAAGAAGGTCATCTTTATGTTTATTTTCTAGTTCTAGCTCTAGTTCTACTGATTTATCAAAATGATCTTCAATAGACTTTTTATTTCTTCCTGTAATGACTAATATTTCTTCTATCCCAGCCTCAACAGCTTCCTCTATAATATATTGCATTGTAGGCTTATCAACTATAGGTAACATTTCTTTAGGTAATGCTTTTGTAGCAGGTAAAAATCTTGTTCCAAGTCCCGCTGCTGGTATAATAGCTTTTCTAACTCTCATATAAATTTTCTCCTTTTCTTCTGTAAGTTATTTTTTTAAACATAGTTATAATTCTTATTTTCATAAATCTAATTACTCTCTAAATGCCACACGTTAAAATCTTATATTTATACATTTATCGACTTAATATGATGTTTTATTCTTTATTTGCATAATTATTTATGGTAATTATTTTTTATTTTTATATTCAATTAAATAAATTGTTAAACCTAGCATTGTTTTTACCATATGGTAGAGTATATCATAATATTACAAAATGTGTGTTAAGTTTTTATTAAATTTATATGTTTTTTAACTTTTACGACATAAACCGTGCGTTTTTTTATCTTTTTAACATGATTTTCTATTTTATTTTTAATATAAATTAAAATCATTCTATAAATATTATTAAATCTAGCTAAACGCAAAAAAAAGAATCAGAAGTTTTAAGTTCTGATTCTTTTCTTATTTTAATAGATAGTAAACACGGAATTTGTCAGTAGTAACTTGCAATAAAAATAGCAAAAGATTAGAATTTCCTCTTTCGTAATCTTTCCCTTTCCTTTTACAGATATTAAGTATGAATTTTCGACCCAGTGACTTGCAATAAGAAGCGAAAAAACATTGAAATTCCATACTTAATACTTCTTGCACTTTGGTTTTTCTTTACCTTCTCTTTCAAATGCTAGCAGTGCATTAACCTCTCCCCCTAGCAATATTATAATAGAAGTAATATAAAGCCACAGCATAAGCACTATCACTCCTCCTATACCACCATATACACTAGAATAGTTATTGAAGTTATTCACATAATAAGCAAATCCTAAAGAAGATAACAACCAACCTAAAGTACTAAAGGTCGCTCCTGGCATTACTTCTTTCCATGTAAGTCTCCTACAAGGAGTAAAATGGTACAATGCTGCGAATATAAACACCATCCCAGATAAAGTTACCAAGTACCTTATGATATCCCAATTTAATATAAACTTACTGGATACATGGAATTTCGTTACAATCGTTCCACCTATCATTTGTCCAAATACAACTAATGCTACTGCAGCTATAATAACCACTTCAAGTCCTACCATAAACAATATAGATATAATTAGAGTTTTTAAATAAGATCTTGTTTCTTTTTCATCGTAGGCCTTATTTAATCCCTTTATTATAGCTCTGAACCCGCTAGACCCAGTCCATATTAAACCTATTATACTTAGCGATACTAAATTCCCACTTGTTTTTTCAAACACATCTATAACTGTAGTGTAAATTAAATCAAAAGTGCTTTTGGGCATTATTTGGCTTAGATATACTAACACATCATTACTCTTTAAATCACTATAACCTAGCATACTAAGTAGTAGTAATAGAAAAGGAAAAAAAGATAACAATAAATAATAAGTAACTTGAGCTGCCAAGGCCGTAATATCATCATCAATAACCCTTGATACAAGTTTTTTTAAACTTTTAAACATATAAGCCACCTTTCACTCTTTCTATTTAAAATAGCACATGAAGGTTCCACATGTAGAATGTCCTGATAGTAATCATTCTACATGATTTCACCTGTCATTGCCTTTGATATAAATATGCATAATCTTATGTAGCTAACGCAGAAGAATTTTCGCTCTTAGCCTTCTATCCTTCTTCTGTTATAATATGTATTATAGCAACATATTATTAATAATTAAAGAGGGGATGTTAATATGAAATTAGCACTAGCCCAAGTAGATATTGCATGGGAAGATAAAACTATTAACAAAGAAACTACATTACAATTTATAAAACAGGCATCTACTGAAAATGTGGATATGATACTTTTCCCTGAAATGACTTTAACGGGCTTTTCTATGAATACTTCTTTAATAGGAGAAAATAATAATGAAACCACAGAATTCTTTAAGGAAATGAGTTCTAAATTTAATATTTTTATAGGATTTGGATATGTAGAAGGCACCACTAATAGTAAAAATAAATACTCTGTAGTAGCTCCTTCTGGAGAAGAACTTGTAAACTACACAAAAATTCATCCTTTTTCCTTTGGAGGAGAACCTGAATTTTACCAAAGCGGAAACCAAATAGAATTTTTTAACGCTTTCGATTTTACTATTGCCCCTTTCCTCTGCTACGATTTACGCTTCCCAGAAGTCTTTCAGATAGCTTCAAAACCCGCCACTTTAATTACCGTAGCAGCTAACTGGCCAATAGGTCGACGTGAACACTGGATTACCCTACTAAAAGCAAGAGCCATAGAAAATCAATGTTACATAGCAGGTGTGAATCGAGTTGGCAAAGGAAATGGATTGACCTACAGTGGTGACTCCATGATTATAGATCCATTAGGAAATATAATAAGTAGTTTATATATGGAAGATGGTCTAATTATAGCTGATATCTGCAAGTCAGATGTATCTCAGATTAGAAATAACTTTAGCCTTAAAGAAGATAGAAAAGACGGACTGTATTGTAATCTGTATTTAAGTGCTATTCAAAGTTTAAAATGAAGGAATTTTTTTCAATAAATTAATAAATTTAGATTATTTCAATAGATAAAAGTTAATATTATAATATATTTTTATATAATATATTTTCAGATAATTAAAAATTTATCCACAATTCAAACAAAGTTATCCACATAAAGAGGATAACTTTGTTTAAATATACATTCAATAAGGCAAACAGTGATGCTTTTCCCCATTTTCTGGAATCCATTCACTTTCACAAAATAGTTATACACAGGTACGAAATAAGTCTAAAGCTTCTAATTTACTATCCAAGATTTCACCTTTATTATATCCTCAAAATGGTATAATTTGAAATCTTAAATTATGGAACTTACAGTATTTTATAAATATATGCAAAGAATATAAACACTTGAAGTATCAGTATTAAAGGTATTCCTATCACAAACTTTTTATGCTTAGTTTTATGCCTAAATAATTGCATACCCATAAATATACCCAAAGCACCAAAAGCAAAAGCTACAGTAAAAAGAGTTTTTTCTGGAGTTCTCCATCTCTTCTTTTGTGATTTATTCTTATCTGAATACATCACATAAATACCGTATAAGTTAATAGCTAAAATATAATATAAAAATATTTTCATGTTTTCCCTCCAATTGAATTCAAAGATGATTAGAATTTCTTAATGCAATTTCACGTTTCAATCACTTATTACAAGGTACGCAGGAGAACTGCTATACCTTTAAGTGTACTCGAGCTTTACCTTGCTTCCTCCCTGTCCCTGCTCTGCAGGCGTTACTATTAGCTTTATAGGAACCCTATTCTTAAGCTCTTCCACATGACTTATTATCCCCACAGAAAGCGTACTTGAATGGAGCTTCTCAAGTGAATTCATTACTATTTCTAAAAGATCTGTATCTAAAGTTCCGAAACCTTCATCTAAAAAGAAGAATTCTAGTGGAGCACTTCCTTTTAATTGAATTTGTGAGGATAGTGCAAGTGCAAGACATAATGAGGTCAAGAACGTTTCTCCACCAGACAAGGTGTTGGTTTCGCGTCTTGTTCCTCCATTGAAATCATCCCTCATTACAAAAGCTCCATCAGCGTCAAGCTCTAAAGCGTAACGTCCCCTTGTTATTTCCTTTAAACGTTTTGAAGCCTCCAATGATATATATTTTAGCTGCTTCATGGCTACATATTCTACAAATTTATTCCCTTGAATTAAGGTGTCAAGTTCTCTTAAAAGACCTAGCATATGTTCTACTTCGCTACGCTTTATTATAAGGGCTGCAAATTCCTTTAGCTTTCTTTCCATTTCCTCTAAGATACGATTTTCAACGCCTACTGCCTTATTTTTTTCTTCTAAAACATTTTGCAGTATTTCCCTTTTTTCTTTTAACTCTTCCCAAAAATTAGGGTCTATTTCTTTTCCGCAAAGAAGATTTTCTACTCTTTGCAAATTATCTAGAATTTTACGAAGCGCCTCTTCGTAATGTTTTATTTCAGCATCTAAAATCATCAAATCTTCTTTGGAAATTAAATATTGAATAGCTAAATCAGTGTTTTCAAAGGAATTTTCACTAAGAGATATCTTTAATTTTTCTTCTCCTATAACTAATAGTTTTAAAAGCATTGTATTTTCCTTTTCTTCACTAGTCTTCTGAGTCTCCACATTTTGCTTTTCTATATTTTCTCTTTCTAAAACTTCTCTTAAATTTGCCTCTTTCAACGTTATGTTTTTTATTTCACTTCTTACCTTTTCTATTTCAATTTTAGGGGATAATTCCTTTGAAGGCTTGAATCCACAGAGTTCTACAATTTGAATAGTCAAACGCTCTATTTCTGCTCTTTTTTCCTTGCCACTGGTTTCTATTTCTGTTTTTGAGGTAGTAAGGCCCTTTAATATTTTATCCACTTCATCTCTTTGCTTTTCTAGTATTACTAACTCCGCTCTGTACTTCCTTGCTGTGGCAGTTAACTTTATTACTTCATTGTCCCTGGCTTTAAGCCGCTTTATTTTTTCACTTATGGATAGGTTTTTTATACTATCCCTTTGCTTATGGTCATATTCTTCTCTTTGCAAATCTTCTTTTAAAAGCATGTACTTATTCTGAAGTATCCTTACGCTTTCTGTAGCAATAGATAAATCTACATTTATTGCTATTAGTGTTTCCTTTTCTTTTTTCAAACCTTCGTAAAGCCTAGCTTCCGAAAGGTCTACTTTGCTTTTTTCATTTTGTAGCACAACTAAGGCTAAGTCTAGCTCAGTTTTTTGCTTATTGTAAGCTTCTGTGTTTTCTCTAAACTTAATTAATTCCTTTTCACTTATACTCTTCTGCTCTTGTAATTCCAGGATATTTACGCCTTGGAGCTTTTCAGAAACCTCTGTAAGGCTCTTATTTATATGCTCAGCATCTCTTGAAAATTCTGCTGCTTTAATTTGCTCCTTTTGAAGTTCTTTCGCGAGTTTTTCTAAGTTTAGCTCACCATTTTGTTTTAATTTTTTTAATTCTTCTAAGTTGGTATTTACTGATGCCTGTGCTAAATGCGTATGATGCTCCGATCCGCATACTGGGCATAGGTCTCCTTGTTTTAAATTGGAAGCTAGAGCTGCTGCCATGCCCCCTAGTTCTATATCTTTTATTTCAGCTTCTATGTTTTTAAGCTTAGCTTTAGCCACTTCTATAGTTTCTGACCTATTTTTTAAATCTAAGCTAACTTTTTCACTTTCAGTGTTAATAATCTTATATCTTCCCTTAAGCTCACCCACTATTTTATGGTTTTCTACAGCTTTTTCTAGAGTATCCTGAAGTTTGCTATACTCCTCTTGCCTATCTAACAACAAATTACTATCTCCCGGGAAATTATTCGTAAGTTCCACGGTTTTTTCTCGTAAAACCACTAATTTATGCCCACTATTTTCCTGAAGTAGCAATGCTTCACTATGCATTCCCTCCGTTATAAATATAGACTTTTGGGATGTTTGTTCTTTATTTTTAAGTATATCTACATTTTTCATGGCAAGGTCAACTTCTAGCTCAATGTTATAGGTATTTTGCAATTTTTCCCTATATTCTGGCAATATTTCTATTTCATTTAGAGTTTCTTCTGTACCTTTTAGTTTGTTTTCTGCTACTGCTTTATTACTTTCTATTAACTTGTACTTTAAATTATTTTCATTTATATTTGTCATAAGTACTTTATGTTGTTCTAAAAGAATAGCTTTTTCATGGGCCAGATAATTTATTTTTTCTTCAATAGTTGTAGCTTGTTTAAGGCTTACTTCCCTTTCAATTAATCCAGGAAGTTTATTGTTTTTATCCATCCAGGCTCCCTCATAAGAGGTTTTTGTTATATTTAACCTTTCACATAAAACTAAAAAAGCATTGTTTAATTTTTCAAGAGTGAAATTATTTTTAGCTAAACTCCCTTTAATTTCAATTACATTGTCAATAAAGGGTTTTACCTTTATTGCTGCGCTTCCTTTAGTGAACTTTTCAATTTTATTTTTAATTTCTTCTTCCTGAAGTTTTAGCTGGGCTTCCTTATTTACATACTGTTTTTTTTCTTCCTGTAGCTCCCAAAGAGTTTTGCAGTGCTCGTACTGTTTATCTACTGCACTTTTCTGAGTCCTAAGATCACTTTCTTCTTTTTTTAAACGGGCTAATGTCTGAGTTATCTCACTAAGGGCCTCTTGTCCTACATTTTCATAGCCCTTCATTTCTCCCTCTAGCTCATTTTTTGTTATTAAGTTTTCATTTCTAACTCTTTTTATTTTCTCGTAGAGCTTTGTGCCATATTTTTCTAAGGCAAATATTCTCTCTAACATATTTCTTCTTTCTTTTCCTGTAAGCTTTAAAAATTCATTGAATTTACCTTGAGGTAGTACTACTGAACGCGTAAAATCCTCAACTTTTAGTCCTATAATATCTATAATATTTTCCTCTACGTCCTTTGGTCCTTCTGCTAGCACTTTATTTTCTTCTGAGTTTTCTTTATTTATTTCTATAAGCCTTGCATAGGCAGTTTTAAAATATCCAGTTTTTAATCTCTTTATGCACCTTTCTGCTCTATACAGCTTTCGAGTTTTTCCAAGTCCTATTTCAAAATCGTAGCTTATTTCTACCACATTTGTTTCTGTGTTTACAAACTCCTTGGTTTCTCTAGATACTTTTCCATAAAGAGCTATGGTTATACCATCTAGGATGGTAGATTTACCACTAGCTGTGGGACCGAAGATGCCGAAAAGTCCTTTTTCTGTAAGCTTTGAAAACTCTATAGTTTGCTCTTCTACAAAGGAATTCAAACCCTTTATTTTAAGATTAACTGGTTTCATTTTCCGTATCCCCCTCTATTGCTATACTTAAGAATAACTCCATTAACTCTTTTGAAGGCTCTAGCCCTGATTTTTCCTTTATAAAATATTCACTAAATAATTCTTCCATGGATTTTTCCCTTAGACTTTCCGCTAAATCTTCTTCCCTTTCTAGGCCTTCTAGTATTGGCTGTATGGAAACTATGTCCCGTCGATTTTTTTTCATTTCCTTTATGTGTTCTGTGCTAATTATTTCTTTGGTCTTTATTTCAAGGTATACCCAAATGTTTCGCTGGCTTTCTGCTATGCATTTTTCTAAGGCTTCTTCCACGCTACTACATTTCCATACTTCTATAGGCTTGTAATTTCTAAATAGAAGTTGTGATATTTCCGCCTCCTGGCCAGCTTTAACCTCTACAAGATATGCGCCTTTACTATAGTTTATTTCACTTTTGCTATATTGAATTGGGGAGCCGGAATATCTTATCTTTCCCTTAGTTCCTGGTACTTTTTGTGGTCTATGAAGATGTCCTAGGGCCGAATACTGAGCATTTTCCGGGAATTTAAGTGGAGAAACTGAAAGACTTCCACCCAGTTGTATACTTCTCTCTGAACCACTTTCCTCTCCACCCATAACATAGAGGTGAGATACTACTAGATTTACAGTATCCTCTCTATATTTAGTTGATAGCTTCTCAAATAGCTGCCCTATTCTATCAGAATAGCTTTTTTGTCTATCTTCATCAGTTAACCCCATTGAAAGCACTTCATTCAACCTTTTCTCACTTGGGTAGGGCAGGGTTATAATAACTGCCTTCTCCCCTCTTATACTAAGCTCTAAATAGCCTTCGCCACTTTCTATTATTTCAAAATCATGTTCCATTTCAAAATTAACTTCTCCAAATACGCCTTCTCTGGCTATGCTCTTTGGTTCCCCTAAAAGTATTACTCCATGCTTATAAGCAAGGGGGCTAGCTGCTACTAACCTCTCTGGATTGTCGTGATTTCCTGCAACTACTAGCACTGCTGTTTTACCACTACTTGTGATTCTCTTAAGGGTGCTATAAAACATTGCTTCTGCCTTTGCTGGAGGATTACCATTGTCATAGATATCTCCAGCTATAAGTACTAAATCTATATTATTATTTGCCACTATCTCTATAAATTCCTCTAGAAATTCTTCCTGTTCCTCTAGCCTACTGAATTGCTCTAAGGTTTTTCCTAGATGCCAATCGGAGGTGTGAAGTATTCTCATTTTATTCTCCCCTTTCTTAAAAAACTATTTAACTCGCAAGGCTTCATCTATACTAAATAAATATAGATAACTCTCTTTAACTGCTTTTCCAAGAGTAGCCTTAAGTGCCCTTGCATAATAATCTAGCTGAGGCTTATATTTTTCTATTAACTCATCCGTATCACCATTTTTTACTGAGTCTGTTTTATAATCTACTAGAATTATTTCTCCATTTTCTTCAAAATAGCAATCTATTATTCCTTGAAGGATTATTTTTTCTTCTCCATATATGTCAGTGGGAAGATTTTTATAAATATCTGTTGAATTAATTTCCATATGAAAAGGTACTTCTCTTTTTAATAGATCAAGCCCATAGGCTTTTACCATCCGAGCTCCAAGCTCTGTTTTAAATAACTTTACTAGTTTTTGTGCCCGTACAGCTTTGCCCTCTTCTTTTGACAATAAAAGTTTTTCAATGTAAATTCGGATTTGAGCCTCTATTTCACTTGTGGTTGACACTTTATTCAAATCTAGTCTTTGCACTACTGCATGCATAGCTGTTCCTTTTTCTGCTGGTGTTAATCCCTTTAGTTCCTCTAAAAATCTTGGTTTACTTATAAGTTTCGGCACATACATATTTTCTGAGGTACCTTCTGCAAGCTCTACATTAACTTTTCTTTTTAGCTCCGTTACTGTAAGCACTGTGGGCATTTTTGTAGACATTTCATATTTATAAATAAATCCTAGCCTTTTTTCTATCTCTGCCATATTTTTTTCATCTGTGATTTTTTCCTGGAGCATTATTAATTTTTCCTGCGTACTCACAAGGGTTTCTTCCTGCGCATCTTGCGCTTTGACTATGTCATCTCTATTCCAAAGCCTAACCTGAAAGCTTGCAGGGTGCTCCAATAGATTTACGTTATCATCTTCTATTCCAATTAACTGCCTTAGCATCTTTCCATCTGCGTGCCTTATTACGGAAGGTACTATCCAGTCTAAATAGCTTTTTGCTTTTAGAATTTCATATTCTCCAAGCTTTTCAGTATTTTCTTCTAAACTAAAGCTCATTCTTCCTATATTTTTCTCTATGTTTTTTATTGACCCAGTTATAATTAACTTTTCCTTTGCTCTTGTAAATGCTACGTATAGTACTCTCATTTCTTCTGAAAGGCTTTCTATCTTTATTTTCTTTCTTAGTGCTTGTTTTAAAACTGTAGGGTAAGAAATTCTTCTTAAAGGGTCCACAAAATCTGGACCGTAGCCTAAATCATGATGAAATAATATGCTCTTATTTATATCCATTAGGTTAAAGTTTTTCCCTGTACCACTTAGAAATACTACAGGAAACTCTAAGCCTTTACTTTTATGAATACTCATTATCCTAACTACGTTTTCATTTTCCCCTAAGGTTTTAGCGCTACCCATATCTCCACTACTTATTTTTAGCTTGTTTATGAAGTTTATAAAATTAAACAGTCCCTTATAGCTAGTTTCGGCGTATTGCCTAGCCCTTTGGAAAAGCACTCTTAAATTTGCCTGTCTTTGGATTCCACCTGGCATGGCTCCTATATAACCATAATAACCTGTGTCTGTGTATAGGTACCAGATAAATTCATCAATAGGCATATACTTACATATTTCTCTAAAGTGGTTTAATTTTTTTAGGAATTTATTAAGCTTTTGGGCAATTGATTCATTTTGCTCTGTTTCCTTAGCATCCGAAAAATTTACCATTGCCTCATAAAAAGAGATTTCCCTCTGACCTATTCTTATATCTACTAGCTCCTCTGAAGTAAACCCACCTATTGGCGAACGTAAAACTGAAAGCATAGGGATATCTTGTCTTGGGTTATCTATAATTTGAAGGAGACTCATGATTATTTGAATTTCTATGGTGTTAAAATATCCTGTGCCCGTATCTGCATAAACAGGTATGCCTTCAAGTTTTAACTCTTCTAAAAATGAAGGCGCCCAATTTGAGGTGGCACGAAGTAATATTACAATATCCTTATAATCTACATTTCTATAAGCTTTGATATTTTTATCATAAATTTTAAAGGCTTTACATCCATCTCGCAGCATTAGTTCTTTTATTCTTTTTGCCACAATTCTAGCTTCTAATTGAATATTTGTAGGGGTTTCTTCCTCTGAGCTTTTGCTAGTGTCCTGGTCTTCTGAATCCTTTGACTGATTTTCATCTTCAGCCTCTGTATTTTCCTCGGACATATCTATAACATCCTTTTCAATAAGATGTAGCTCCACAGCTCCGCCTACTACCCCTGGCTCTTTAAGCTCTTCAAAAAATGCTCCTAGATTTAGTGCTTCTTCATCTGTATAGTCAAGATCTCCAATGTTTTTGCACATTATTCCTTTGAAGATATAATTTACAGCATTTATAACTGGTTCTCTGCTTCTAAAATTTTTGTACAGTGTTATTTTTCTTGTTTTTGCACCATCAACCTTTTCATAAGAACTATATTTCCCTAAAAAGAGCTCTGGTCTTGCCTGCCTAAATCTATATATGCTCTGCTTTACATCTCCTACCATAAATACATTTGGAGCCCCTATTTTTTCTCTTGAAATTATATTGAGTAAGGTTTCTTGAACCATATTACTATCTTGATATTCATCTATCAAAATTTCTTCGTATTTATTTCGCAGTTGCAGGGCTACAGATGAAGGTTCTGGTTTTCCGTCTAACCCTAGTAATACTTCACCTTTTTCATTCCTTTGCATTAAAATATAAAGACAAAAATGCTCAAAGTCGTTGAAATCTATGATGGAGCGTTCTTTTTTCTTTTGTGTATATTTTTCCTCCAAATCTATAACTAGCTGCGATAATGCCATCATTTGAGGATATAGTTTTTTTATATCCTCAAGGGCTGTTTCTGAATTTGCGCTCATTACCTGCTGCCTTAGCTCTTGTAATTGTTTTTTTACCTTATTTCTTATATCCTGCACTGCCTTTTGTTTTTCCTTGTCTTTGCAAGCTTTTATGGTTGGTAGCTTTTGGAAACTTAAATTTTCTATAGTCCCTGCCAAATTATTAAAAGAGTTTTTAGATGCAGATAAAAGATCAGAAATAATTTCCAAATCACCTTTGAAAACTTCAAAGTACAATGCTATAGCTTCATTTCCTTCTATGATTTTTAATGCTTTTATCATTACTTTTTCAATGCCTTGCAGCTCTATTTTAATATCTTCTATTAAAACTGTGGCCCAAGGGGTATCACTAAGACTGTAACCTTCTTTAATATTAAAATCCTCTGCTGCATCTAATAGCCATTTTGCTGGATTTGTGGAACTCATAGCAAAATTATAAAGGCTTAAGACTATAGCTTGAAGTCCTAAGTCTTCTTTATTATTGCTATAGGATTCGACTAAGTTTAAGAAACTATTTTCTTGCTCAAAACTAGGTGCCTGCAATAGCTTTGAGCTACTATTTTCTTCTAGACCATTCTCGGGTTCTAGATTATCCTCTTTTGCTCCATCCATCTGCTCTTCAACAATGGATACATATCTTTCTTCGAAAAGCTCTTCTAGAGCTTCCTGCTTTAAAAGCACTGCTTCTGTGGTGTCAGCTATTCGAAAATTAGGGTCTAGATCTACTATATGAAAATTGTTTCTAATAACCTCAAGACAAAAAGAGTGAATAGTTGTAATGCTAGATTTATTTAATAGTGTAAGTTGTCTTTGCAGTAACTTACTTTTTGGATTAATACGCAGTTCCTTTGAGATTGCTTGCGCTATTCTCTCTCTCATCTCTGACGCAGCTGCATTTGTAAATGTAACTACTAGAAGCTTATCAATATCTGTTGGCCGCTCTTCATCTGTTACTATTTTTATTATTCTCTCCACTAGCACTGCAGTTTTCCCGGAACCCGCAGCTGCTGCTACTAGAATATTACAATCACGAATTGTTATAGCCTTTTGTTGATCTTCCGTCCATGATACCTTTTTTTCTGCTTGCTTAATTTCACTTGTATCCTTATCCATTACTCTTTCACTCCCATCTCTTGGGTATTTACACTATTTAACTGCGGTTCTTTTTCAGATTCACTGGCTAAAAGTTCCCAGATTTCCTGGTCCTTTTTATCCTTTATTATTTTATAGGTGTTTTCCTTTAATGTGGGATCAAATTGACAAATAGCTGAGTATTCACAATAAGCACAAGGAGTGATATCCTTTTTCTTGTAGGGTTTTATGTCTATTTCCCCACTTAACATTTCCTCGCAGGTGCATAACAAATTTTCCTTTACATGTTTTAGCAGCATCTCAAATTGCTCTTTAGTCGCCACGGATGACCTTGAGCCCAATTCACCATCTTTCTTAATAGAGGCTGGAATAACTAGTGATGCCCCTTGAATATTTCTATCCATTTCCCTAATTATCTTAGTATCTGCTAGCAGTAGGCCCTTCATTTTCAAAGCCTTCATTATGGCTTTTTCTAGTTCCTCTTCATCTAAATTATTTTTAGCTTTTATTACTGGGTCATCTATTTTAAAATACAGTATACCCGCTGGGAAAATTGTTTCCTTAGAAAGGGAATTTTCTTTAGAAAAAGCTATCTCATTTGTAAGCATTGCGTCTAAATAGGTCAATAGCTGTATTTGAAGTCCGTAATATACATCAGATAGCTTAAAGTCCTTATTTCCGGATTTATAATCTACTATTCTGTAGAATTCTTCTCCCTCATTTATTAATTTATCTACCCTATCTATTCTGCCCACTAAATTTACGGTTTCTCCTGTGGATAGTTCTATTTGTATCGGTGGATAATCTCCATCATTAAAACCAAAGGATACTTCATATCCAAAAGGTTCAAAACCACTATTTTTCATTTGTTCAACTATGACAAAGATAGTCCGCTTTAAAACTCTTTTTAATCTCTCAGTAAAATACTTATACCTTGGGGTACTGTTTAATATATAACCACTTATTCCAAGGTCTGCTTCTCTTTCTACAATGGTTGCTATATTTGCCTCGCACCATGTCTTATCAAGATCTGCCCATTTTATTTTGCTTTTATCCACAAGCTTTGAAAAATTATCAAGCACACTGTGCATAAAACTCCCTAAGTCTGGCGAAGAAAAAGTAAAAGTTTTTCTTTCTTTTGCTTTTAATCCATACTGCACGAAATATGCAAAGGGACACTCTTCATATTTTTCTATTCTAGATACACTAAAATAGTTTTTCTCTCCATAAAGTAACTTTACTTTTTCCTTTTCTAGCATTTTTACTTCATTCTTATAGTCAAAGCCTTTAAACATACTGTTACTCTTTTCTTTCCATTCTGCTTCTTTTTGATACCACTTGTAAACTTTAACCCAAAGCTCGGATATATACCCCGTCTCTAAATATTTTCTAAGAGCAAAGATTAAACCATTAAAAGTGGGAACTTTAGCACACACCTCTGACATTTCATGAGCCTCTTGCATATCCTGTGCACTGTGTATTTCACGCGTGTCGTCACTGTACTGCGTTATATTGCTTTGTTCTACCAACTCTTTAAATAATGCTTTAAATCTAGATATTATAATAGAAGGTCTTAGGGTTTTACCTTCATAATCTCCTATGGGATAACTTATATTTAAATATTTACTAGGTATAGTTATGGTAGCATAAATTAAGTACTGCTCATTGAACATCTCAGTTTTTGTATCATTTGCCATTTCTACTCCATTTTCTTTTAAAATTAATCTGTCACTGTCTGTGAATATTCCCTCTTCCTTATTTGCCTTTGGGAACACTCCATCATTTACGCCTATAATGTATAGGGCATTTATATCATGACTTTTTATGCGGTCTAGGCTAGTGATGGAAACTCCATCTAGCGCTGGTGGAATAAGTCCCATTTGATGTTTGCTAAAGCCTATGGATAGTATCTTTACAAACTCCTCTAAAGATAGACTCTCACATCCTAGGACTTCTACCATTTGATCTAATAGTTCCATAACTAGGTTCCATATTTTGCCGTACTCTATCACCTGCTCTTGAGCACCTTGATTTTTGAAATTCTCTATCCACTGCTCTAGAGTTTTATATACCTTTATTGATTCTAGGAATTCAAATAGGGCGGTGCAGATTTTTATAGTTGTGTTTTTACCTTTTAATTTTTCATTTAATGCTAGTAGTGGCTTTATAAAGACATCTCTTGTATCATTAAGAATTTTAATGGTAGCTTCTATTCTTTCAGCTTCCAGGGCTTCTTTGGTGACTGGAGTTTCTATATTTATTTCTGGGTTTTGATGTTCTTGGGATTGTTGGTTTTCCGCAGTTTGAACCTCTTCTATGTTTTTTTGTAGCTCTGTCTCAGCTGCCTTGCGATCATAATAATCTCTAAAATAATATTCTATTTTTTCTTGCCATAGTGCGACTTCTGTCCATTTTTTTTTGCCCTTTATGCCTGTTTGTATTACGAAGTTTTCTAATATATCTATATTTTCCACTTCTATATCCAGTAAGCCTGTTTTAAGATATCTAAACACTGATTCATAACTAAAGTTCTTAGTGAAAATCTCAACAGTTGATGTTATTAGCACAATTAGAGGATTACTTGTTATATCTTTTTTCTTATCTATAAATAAGGGTATATTGTATTCTGTAAATATTGCTTTAATTAACTTTTCATAGGATGGTAAATCTCTGGTTACCACTGCAATTTTATTAAATCTTATATGTTCATCGCGGCATAGTCTCAGGATATCCTTTGCCACATGCTCTATTTCGGAATAGGCATTTAGACCTTTAAACACCTTTATATTTTCACACTTTTCAGTGGATGCAGTGTATGGGAACGCAAAATAATTTTTTTCAAGAAAAGAAAGCTGTGCATTGTCTTTAAATTTATGCTCTTTATTTTCTTGTAACTCTATAGGCGCATCAAAAGTTGTTCCAGTTTCCTCAGCTATTTTTAAAAGTTTATCTTCTGTAAATTTTATAGAATAAAAAGCATCTGCCTCATCCATACCTTTTGAATGCTCTGAGCTTTTTAGTGGCAAGGTTATATTTACCCTTTTAGCCTTTTTATATAGTTTTTCAATTACTCCATATTGTTGTGGTGTAAAGCCAGTAAACTCATCTAACCAAAACTCGCAGCCATCAAAAATATTACATTCATCAAGTGCACTATATAAACGGGTCAAATCATCATCAGGATCCACATAGTTTTGATTTAAAATATTGTCAAATTCTCCATATATAAGTGATAAATCAGTTATTTTATCTATTAGTAAGGGATTTTCCCCTAAATTTTCTTTTACAACATTTAAATCTTCCACAGAAATTCCATATTTTTTAAATTCTGTGATAGCACTAGCTACATTATCGACAAAACCTTTTTGCCTTGATGCTGCACTAAATACTTTAAATTTCTCTTGTTTTTTTTGCATTATGCTATTAATAAGCATTGCTTTCCCTGAGGTGTCCATAGGTTTACAAGTTATGCCTCCAACCTCACTAAATACTTTGTAAGCTAACCTATTAAAACTAAGTACTTGGATATTTTTTATTCCTGTAGATCCAACTACTTTTATAAGATTTTTTTCAGCTTGGAAAGAGAATTGTTCTGGTACTAACAGTACCAGGGGCAGTTCACGCTCTTCAACACTTCTATCTTTTATATCTTCTAAACAGAAGGTACTCTTTCCCTTGCCAGCTCCTCCGTATATAAATCTTAAACTCACAAAAACACATCCCTTCTTTTTTAGGCCTTAGTCACATATACTATGCCGTGTATAATTTTACCATAATAAATGCATTTTCTCGAGCAGTTGCCATTATCGTTATTATATTATAACATGCTAGATATAGTAACCCCTGAGGTTTAAACACATAATTTTACATATATATTAATATTTTTTTAACAAACATGCAGGTATTTGTATTTCAATATAGAATAATAATATATATAAATCTTATAAATTTACACATTAGTGTAAATTATGTATTAATTCCAATGAATATATTGAATTTTATATTCATATATTTTATTTTTATTAGCCTTGGCATTGGAATATGAGAATTATGTAAATTATTGTTCTTATATTCGAATACTAATATAATATCTAAGATTTATGCTTCGTGTTTTCATAACATTATTAAAAATTTAACAATATTGAAGGGGATGAATTAAAATGTTTAAGAAATTCACAAATGGTTGCGTTAATCTTGTCCAAAAGTATTTGCCAGATCCATTTATATTTGCTGTACTTCTAACATTCTTTGTATTGATTCTAGGGGTAGTACTTACTGGTCAAAGTCCCTTAGCTATGACCGTTCACTGGAGCAAGGGCTTATGGACTCTTCTTTCTTTTTCAATGCAAATGGCATTAGTATTAGTTACAGGTCACGCGCTTGCCAATGCACCATCTTTTAAAAAGGGCCTTAAAACTCTTGCAAAAATACCTAAATCACCAACTCAAGCAATTGTTCTTGTTACTCTTATTTCTACTGTAGCTTGTTGGATTAACTGGGGTTTTGGTCTAGTTATTGGAGCTATTTTTGCGAAAGAACTCGCTAAAGAAGTTAAAGGTGTAGATTATAGACTTTTAATAGCTTCTGCTTATTCCGGCTTTTTAGTATGGCATGCTGGTCTTTCTGGTTCTATACCACTAGTAATTGCTGGTGGTGGTGCTGACGTAGCAAAAGCCACTGCAGGCGCAGTTACTACAGCTATACCAACCAGTGCTACATTGTTTTCAGGTTTTAATTTAATTATACTAGCTGTACTTTTAATAACATTACCTCTTGTAAATAAAGCTATGCATCCTGATAAAAATAATACTGTTACTATAGATCCAAAGCTTTTGGTGGAAGAACCAGTAGTGATAATGGCTAAAGGAGAAATGACTCCTGCTGATAAACTTGAGAATAGTACTATTATCTCACTGTTATTATCACTTATGGGCTTTACTTACATTATTTATTACTTTATTAAAGGTGGTAGCCTTGATTTAGATATTGTTAATGCTATTTTCTTATTCCTTGGAGTTGCTCTTCATAAAACTCCTAGAAGATTTGTTGCTGCAATTACAGATGCTGCTAAAGGAGCTGCTGGAATTATACTTCAATTTCCATTCTATGCAGGTATTATGGGGATGATGGTAGGCGCAAGTGCTTCTGGTATTTCTCTTGCAGGAGTTATGTCTACTTCTTTTGTTAGTATATCTAATCAACATACCTTCCCGCTCTTTACTTTCTTAAGTGCAGGACTTGTTAACTTCTTTGTACCATCTGGTGGTGGCCAATGGGCTGTTCAAGCTCCTATTATGATGCCTGCAGGTGCTGCTTTAGGTGTACCTGCTGCAAAAACTGCTATGGCTATTGCTTGGGGAGATGCATGGACTAACATGATTCAACCTTTCTGGGCATTACCTGCTCTTGGAATTGCTGGACTCAGCGCTAAGGATGTAATGGGTTTTTGTATAGTTGACTTGTTGTGCTCAGGTGTTATTATTGGACTAGGATTATTCCTTTTTTAAGAAGTTTTCATTATAATCGCTAAGCTAGTGTCTGCCTCTAGAAAGTAATTCCTAGAGGTAGACACTTTTTTTCTGAAAATACAAAAGCAGACTCCCAGGAATCCGCTTTTTGTGTACAATTTACTATCTATACATTCATTATTTTTAGATTTTCTGATATTATAAGTTCCGCACCAGTAATTGATCTAACTTCTTCAACTATTGTGTCTCTATGGATTTCAATAAGTCTTACTGTTCCAGCACTTGTTCCTATATAAGAAGTTATAACCCTTTTTAATTTAAATCTAAAGATATATTTATATAAATGACAAACTGTCAAGCTAATAACAATAAGAATAATGCCTTATGGAAATAAACTCCTGGAAAATGCATTAGCGAAATAAATAGAATATGCAAGATTTTATATGTAAAATCTTTAACATATGTGCTATAATTTGTACATCACGCTATCTAGCAATAAAAGTACTAGGAGGATTATAATGTATAATTTAAAGAATTTTTCTGAAACTGAAGTAAGCGTACTGTTAGAAGAGATATTACAAAAACATGATACTATTTGCAAATGTGAAAAGTGTAAATTGGATATTAAGGCTTTATCATTAAATGCCTTGTCCACAAAATATATTGTTTCTGAGCAAGGTGAAATATATACTAAAGCACTAAATGAGGTTGACAAACAGGAACAAATTAATGTTGTCATGGCTATTACAAAAGCTATTGATGTAGTATCTGCTAATCCGAAGCATTAGATAGTTCTGATAGTCGGCTAAGTAAATGTTTACATAAAAAGCACCCTATAAAGTGGACACTTAAGACCTGCTTTATAGGGTGTTTTTGTGTACTTGATCATTAAGTTGAAAGCATATAGTGATAGGATAAATAATTTATAATGAGTATGAAATTTCTCCGAAGTGATTTGCAATACGAGACGCAGAAACTATTAAATTCCATTTAGAAATTCTTCTTTTGCGAATATAAAATTCTCGTAAGCCTGCCAGGACGGCAGGCTAGCGAAACCGAGGCAGGACGCCGAGTTTGAGCGCTAGAGAATTTTATATGAGCAAAAGATTAGAATTACTTAATGGAATTTCTTGTTTTTAGTTCATTTGCAAAGCACGTAGGAAAAATTTCATCCCTTTAGTATGTTTATTTTGTGCTTTGAAGTTTTCCTATGATTATCTCTTTCATTTCTACTAGTTTCTTTTCTGCTATTTCTAAAGTTTTCCCCTTAGAATACATATATATTTTAATTTTTGGTTCTGTACCTGAAGGTCTTACAGCATACCAACTCTCATCCTCAAAATAGAATTTAAGTACATTAGATACTGGAATTCCACTAGACTGCTCTGTGCCGAGAGTTATATCATAAGATTTTTCTATTTCGTAATCAATGTATTTAACTAGCTTTGCGGTGCCTAAAGTCTTTGGATTTTCTTTTCTGTATTCTTCCATCATTCTAGAAATTCTTTTTTGTCCTTCTATACCTTCTAAAACTATAGATATTAGATTTTCTCTATAATACCCAAATTCTTCGTAAATCTCATTTAGTATATCTATTAGAGTTTTCCCTTGTGATTTATAATAGGCTGCTGCTTCACATAAAAGCATGGAGGATATTACCCCGTCTTTGTCGCGAACAAAAGTACCAGCAACATATCCGATGCTTTCTTCATATCCAAAGATAAATTCATTGCTATTGTCCCTCTTAAAATCAGGAATTTTACCACAAATGTTCTTGAAACCCGTTAGTACTTCAAAGGTTTCTACACCGTATTTTTTTGCTATAGCCTTTCCTAAATCCCCTGTTACTATGGATTTTACTATGGCTGCGTTCTTTGGAAGTGTTCCTTTTTCCTTCATTCCTTCTACTACATATTTTATTAGTATTGCTCCTGTTTGATTACCATTAAAGGCAACATATTCACCATCTTTATCTCTAACCATTATGGCAAGTCTATCACAATCTGGGTCTGTAGCTATAAGTAACTCTGCTTCTTCTTTTTTGCCAAGAGCCTGGGCATATTTAAATGCTTTTACATCCTCCGGATTTGGATATCCCACTGTAGTAAAATCTGGATCTGGATTTTCTTGTTCTGGTACCACTATTATATTTGTAAATCCTCGTTCCTTTAGTACACGCCTTACAGGTACATTTCCTGTTCCATTTAGAGGTGTATACACAATTTTTATATCTTTATCTATGTCTTCTCTTATAGCTAAGCCTTTTACTTTTTCAAAGTACTCATCATCCATGGCTTTTCCAAGCATTACTATTAGACCTTTTTCCTTAGCCTCTGACATATCCATGAGTTTTATAGCACTAAAGTCTGAAATACTCTGAATTTTTTTTGTTATATCCGTAGCTATTGATGACAAAATTTGTGCACCATCTTCCCAATATACCTTGTATCCATTGTATTCACGAGGATTATGGCTGGCAGTTACTACGATTCCTGATGCAGTATGTAATCTTCTTACCGCATAAGATAATTCTGGAGTAGGTCTTAGCTGCTCAAATAAATAAGCTTTTATTCCATTCGCTGCTAAAACTTGTGCTGCTGTAGCTGCAAATTCTTCAGAAAAATGTCTACAGTCGTATGCTATAGCTACACCCCTATCCATATACTCTTTGCCATAACCTTTAATATAATCTGCAAGTCCTTGAGTTGCTCTTGAAATAATATATATGTTCATTCGGTTAAGTCCTGCGCCTAATTTCCCTCTTAGACCCGCAGTTCCAAACTCTAAATCCATGTAAAACCTATCTTGAATTTCTTTAGGGTCTTCTGCTATTGACCTTAATTCTTCTCTAGTTTTTTCATCAAAGTATTCATTGTTTAACCATTCTTCATATTTTTTCATATAAGTCATCTTAACTCACACCTTTCCAAATCATTGATATTATATAACATTATACATTACTATCTAAGTTTTTTAAACAAGACTTTTATTATTATAGGGACGGTTAACAATTAATTAATTTTTATTAATTAGTTGTTAACCGTCCCCATTGTTTTTTGATGATTAATAATGAAAAGTTCTTAAACGTCCCCATGCTTTTTTTGGCTTAGTTTTACTTGCTAAAAAATTCTATAGATTTGAGTAGTAAAAAAACAAATGATTATAGCAATGACTGTGGGCATTAATATAGCTAATATTGTCCATTTTGTACTACCCGTTTCTTTTTTGATAGTCCATATTGTTGTAGCACACGGAAAGTGTAGTAGTGAAAATAACATGGTGTTTATTAATGTTAAATAAGTCCACCCATTATTAAGCAAAATTTCTCGAAGCTGACTTATACTTTCAAACTGAAGCATGGAACCTTTGGATAGGTATGCCATTAAAAGAATAGGCAGTACGATTTCATTTGCTGGAAACCCTAAAATAAAAGCTATTAAGATAAAGCCGTCTAAGCCTATAGCCTTAGCAAAGGGATTTAGAAAATTTGCTACATGAGCTAGTATGCTTATATCACCGATTATTACATTTCCAAGAATATAGGTTATAGCACCAGCAGGCACCGCTACAATTATGGCTCTTCCTAGCACAAACATGGTTCTATCAATTATAGAGGTATATAGTACTCTTCCTACTTGAGGTTTTCTATAGGGTGGTAGCTCTAGGGTAAAACTTGAGGGCATGCCTTTTAGTATTGTTTTTGATAATGCATAGGATGTTAGTAATGTCATTCCTATACCTATAAGCACTAAAACTACTACCATTAGTGCAGCTATAATAGAGCTAGTAGTTGAGGAAAAACTCACACCTACAAACACCATGGATAGTGCTATTAAAGCGGGAAATCTTCCATTACAGGGCACAAAATTGTTGGTTATTATTGCTATAAGCCTCTCTCTTGGAGATTCAATTATCCTACAAGCTATTACGCCACAAGCATTACAACCAAATCCCATACACATGGTTAGTGCCTGTTTGCCATGGCAACAAGCTTTTTTAAAGACGTGGTCTAAATTAAAGCATATTCTAGGCAGATATCCACTATCCTCTAAAAGCGTAAATATAGGAAAAAATATTGCCATAGGCGGAAGCATCACAGATACTACCCATGCAAAGGTTCGATATACACCTAGTACTAAAAGGTTATTTAGCCAAAGGGGAACTTGAATATATATAAAGAATAATCCAATCTTTGCTTCTATCCAAAATAAGAATTTCGCTATAAGCTGTGATGGGTAATTTGCTCCCTGAATTGTAAGCCAAAATATCACCGCAAGTAGTAGTATCATTATGGGTATACCAGTTTTTTTAGAGGTGACTATGTCATCAATTTTTTGCTCCGATAACATTCTTTCAGTGTCTTTTGTAACGGTTTTTCTAGTTATGTCCTCTGCTGTTTTATAAATGGTGGATACAATTGTGTCTCTTACATTCTTATTGTTTTTGTTTCTAAAAAGTTTAGTTTTTTCTAGAACTACTTTTATATTTATGTCTTCCTTTAGGTTCAATAAATACACCTTCCATTAATTGCTGGTGTAGGCATCTTCAAAGGAATAACTAGTAAATATACTAGTCTATTTTTTTAGATGCCTAAGTCATAATCTAAAAATTTACCTATAGAATTTATTAGAGATTCATCTCCATCTAAAAGTCTTAAGGCAAGCCATTTAATATTAATTTCATCCATAAAAATTGAATGTAGCATTGGTGTAATCTGCTTAAGCTCCTCTTCAATATCTGTAGGATATTGAATTTGTAATGGACAGGTATGAATTTTATTAGTGCATAAATCATATATGCTATCTTTCAAAATATTCATACCTATATTACTTCTAGCAGTAGTTGGTACCACCGGAATACCTAATTCTTTTGATAAGGCCTCAATATTTATTCTTATCTTTTTACTTTTAGCCTCATCCATAAGATTTACGCAAGCCACTACATTACCCGTAATCTCAAGAACCTGCAAAAGTAAATTTAAATTTCTCTCAATACAGGTGGCATCCAGAACCACCACTGTTACATCTGGCTTTCCAAAACATATGAAGTCTCTAGCGACTATTTCTTCTACGGAACTTGCGAGAAGAGAATAAGTGCCTGGTAAATCCACAATAATAAACTCTTTATCCTTATGGACATATTTCCCTTGAGAGTTTACTACAGTTTTACCTGGCCAATTTCCTGTATGCTGATGAAGTCCCGTTAGTGCATTGAAAACTGTACTTTTACCTGTATTTGGATTTCCTGCAAGTGCAATTACGTAATCCTCTTCCTTTGTCTTTTCTATATTAAACAGGTCCTTTAGCCCTTGCTTAGTACTAGAAGTGTGAGTTAGGCCCATATTTCTTCTCCCTTTCTATTGCTATTGGTATATTTCGGCAAACAATTTTTATCATTTCAGAGCTACACTATATGCGTCTCACCATAATGTTTTTTGCCTCTTCTTCTCTTAGTGCAATGCAAGTATCTCTTATGAGATAGGCGGTAGGATCTCCAAAGGGACTCTGCCTAAGTACATGTATAATAGTGTTTGGCACTATACCTAAATCAAGCATTCGTTGTCTTGATAGGCCTTTTGAAATCAATTCTACTACTTTGACTTTTTTGCCTACAGCAATGTCTGTTAATTTAGCTGTTCTATTCTCCATTTTTTTCACCTACTTTACTAATATAATGTATCTAGGCACAGGATAAAGATGGTAGTATATTTATTAAAATGTGCCCTTGCTTTATATTATGAGATTAAAGGTAAAATCGACACTTAAAATAAAAAAAGTATATGCTATGTAAATTAATTTACATAGTATATACTTTTTTTAGATAACAAAATATATCTCTTATATTTTTACTTAAGTTGTAGATGAAATCTATATTTAATTTCACAATTTACTTGGTGTATCTGTCCACTTATTATTTTTGAGCATCATATATCATCTTGGATAGTTGTGCAATAGTTTCATCTGCATTTGGAAGTTCTTCTGTAAAAACCACAAGAATGTATGGATTATCCTTACTTACAATGGCAATATCATTTACACACTCACCAAAGTCACCTATTTTATGAGCTACAATCCCCTTCGGAATGTACTTATCTATCCTATCATGGTAGTCTGTTTTTTTCATGGTTTCAATCAAACCACTATAGTATTTATTATTATCAAGATTTAAATATAATTTCTCTAAAATTTTAAAGGAATCCTTTGGTGTAGTATTATTTTCACTATGTACTGTAGGATGCCCAAGGATTTTTTCGATATACTTATATTTATTTTCATCGCCGACTTTTCTTAAAATCATATTTATAGCTATATTGTCCGAATAAATTATTGAATAGTCACTTAAGGTCTTGAGTGCAATAGGTTTACTTAAATCTGTTCCTTGAAGTTCTCCTGCACCTTCTTCATAATCGCATTCTTTAAATATCAATTTTTCATTTATATCAATTTTTCCTTCTTGAATCATATCATACATAAGCATATTTATAGGTACTTTTATTGTGCTAGCTGCTAAAAACTGCTTGTCTTGATTTATTTCAATAAAATTTTCAGACTCTATGTCATAGTAAACCAATCCAACTTTATTTATATTATTTCCTAAAAATGTTCTAATCCCTTTTTCTAAGTCCTTTAACTGAGCCTGTTTCTTAGAATCTTCTTCTACCTTGATTTGATTGTAGTCTAATGATTGTTTATAATCTAGATCTCCATAGTCAATTTTAGATATAGGTTTGGATATTCCATAATTGTTACTTTTATTATTAGTAGAAATAAAATGAAGCGTAGCAACACTTCTGCTGGACCCTACCGGCTGTTTGCTTAAGTAAGTCGTTGCAACGAGTGCTATTATTATTGCTATGGAAATGACAATTTTCTTACCTTTCATCTGACCATTCCCCCTTGTACTACGCCTTTAAAGATGTCCATTATTATTGTTATCTCTTTAAAATTCTTTTACTATAAAAATATACTAATTATATGTCGTTTTAATGACAATTTTGTTAACAATTTATGAACTTATTTTCTTACCTTTATAAGCTTGGGGACGGTTAACAATTATGTATATATAAGCTTGGGTACGGTTAACAATTATGTATATATTTAAAAAAATAAAATTATTACTACTTTCATCTTCATAAAATCTTCATGCCAGGTGCTTATAATTTAAATTAGTTATTATAGTGTAGATGGAAGTTATTGTTCTCCTGGTGGTAATTAGTAACCAAACAGACAGGGACGGTTAACAACTATTTAATCATTAGCTTAAAAATATGAATATCATCTCCACCCTTAGGCAATAATTTTAAGAAAAGCTTATGAGTAGGGGTGATTTTTTATGGCAAGAAAGGCAAGATTAAAAACAGCTGATGCTATATTTCATATTATGTGCAAAAGTATCAGCGAGGTAGATTTATATAGGGATTCTGAAGATAAGGAGAAGTATTTATCGCTTGTTAAGAAGTATAAAAAACTTTTTAATGTTAAAATTTACGGGTACTGCCTTATGGATAACCATGCACATTTATTGGTTGATGCTAATGGAGCAGATATATCAAAAGTAATGCATGGAATAAATTTTTCATATGCAATGTACTTTAATAAAAAGTACAAAAGAGAAGGACATCTTTTTAAAGATAGATTTAAGAGCAAAATAGTTGATAATGACCACTATTTAAAGACCGTATCGTTATATATACATAATAATCCTACAGATATTGCTGAATATAAAGACTGTCCTGAAAAATATTCTTTTTCTAGTTTGGGAATATATGTTGGTAAAAGACGTGACCTTTTCAACATAGTTGATTATGAATTTGTCATGGGGTTTTTCGGTAATGATCTTGATACTGCAATAAAAAATTACTATAGCCTTGTTTTTGGATGCGACGATGAAAAATTAAAAGAAGAATTTGAATTCCAAGATGAAAAAACAGAATATAGAAGTGGAAGAAATGTACTTGTAAGAAAATTCATGTCTGAAGATATAATAGAATTTATAGCCTCAAAGATGAGTATATCAAAGATTCTACTTAATACTAAATACAGTAGAAAGCTTGTTCATGCAAAAGCATTAACAATTGTTCTAATGAGGAACCTCGGTAATTTTAAGTCCAGTGATATATCCGGCATGCTTGGTAATATCACACAGGCTAGAATATCAAAATTAAATAGCATAGGTATTGAATTAATTGGCTCTGATGAAAAATATGAAAGTATTATCGAGGATTTTATTAGATTCTATGCGTAGTCAGTATTTATTTATATACTTTTTTATAATTTGAAATATGTAATTTAATGTTAGTCATTAAAATTCCTCTTAAATATTTAACCAACATATCTATTCCCTAGTCTGTTGTATTAACTAAAAAAATTAAAAGTTGTTGATACTTATTTTTAATTTATTAATAGTGGACAAGCATTCAAAATAAATATTTATCTGCACTCTTAAGATAATTAAAATAAGCTACTAATAAGTGCATTTAGAAATTAAAGGGTATAAGCTTTTAAAAAAAATATACCCTCTCACAAATAGAGTAAATAATTGTTAACCGTCCCCAATTATTTATAGACTAGTTCCTTTATTCATTTAATTGTTAACCGTCCCTATAACTCTTAAAATAAACAGTAACCACGCAACCCTTCCCTTCTTTACTTATAACATCTATGCTTGCCTTATGAAGTGTTAAGATGTTTTTTACAATGGTTAACCCTATTCCCATACCTTCTATTTCGTGTCTACTTTTATCTGCTCTATACAACCTTTCGAATATATAAGGCAAGTCTTCCTCATTGATTCCAATGCCTGTATCTTCTATTTTTAATATTACTTTTCTATCCGTTTCTTTTAAAGTGATATTAATTTCACCTTGCTCTTTAGTAAACTTAACTGCATTTGAAAGTAAATTAATAATTACCTGTTTTATTTTATCTGTGTCCCCTAAAATGTTAAATTGTTTACTGGTATTACATTCTAAGGTCATGTTAAGATTTTTATTTTCAGTTATTAATTCAAATTCCTTTACAACTGAGGCTAGAGTTTCCTTCAAAGATATTTCTTCCAGGTTTAGAACTTTCTCTTCTCCTTCTACCTCTTTCAGGGCATTTAAACTATCTAAAAGCTTTCCAAATCTAATAACTTCTTCATTAAGATAAGTTAATCTTTCATTGTCTACGGGAAATATACCATCAATCATAGCTTCAAAATTATTTTGAAGAATATTAAGAGGGGTTCTAACTTCATGAGATATATCTGATATCAGCCTTTTTCTGAGCACATCCTGATGTTGAAGCTTTTCTCCCAGTGTATTTATGCTATTTCTTAAATCTTCAAGTTCTAAAATACTACTCTTATCCTTTGACCTTTCGTTATAATTTCCATTTGAAAGATGAACGGAAATTTTTGAAATTTGCCTAAGAGGAGTAGAGAATTGCTTCGAAATAAACAGACTAATTAATATTGTTATTAAAGTTGAAAGTACAACACTTAAAATAATACTTTCATTTATTGAAACTTTGAAATTTACATCCTCTTGGGATAATATTACCGGAGCATATTGCCCTACTTCTACGTACCCTACAATTTTGTCTACAGGTTTTATTTGAAAAGTGCTTGTAGTATAAATCCCTTCATTTTTAACATGCATATTAACATTAGGATCCTGGGCCATATCCTTTGGGTTCATTCCCCAAACTATCTTTTTGTTTTGATCTTTAAGTGTAAGGCAATAATTACTCATATAAGCTTCATGCATAATTTCTATTCCTGATGTTTCATTCCACTTATTAGTTTTTTTATATACCTCTTCTAAATATTTTACTATTCTAGTATTCCTCTTATTTTGTATTTCCACTAAATACTTATCAAAGGTCCTTGATATTGCTATATTTACCAAAAGAGTGGCTATGAAAAGTACTAATATAGAGGTGCACACTAAAATAATACTTAATCTTTTTCTTATGCTTTGCATAAATTAGTCACCACCAAATTTATAACCAATTCTAGTTACGGTTACTATATATTTAGGGTTCCTACTATCCTCTTCTATCTTTTTACGTATATTTTTAATATGTACATCTATTGTTCTATCAAATCCTTGAAAATCTATTCCCATAATTCTTTCAATAAGCTGTTCCCTAGTAAATACTTTACCCCCATTAGATGAAAGAATATATACTATATCAAATTCATTTGGTGTAAGTGCTATTTCTGTGCCACGTACCTTAACTATTCTTTTATCATAATTAATTTCTAAATCTCCATTATTATAAACTTTTGTTTCAGACTCATGTACATTAAGCCTTCTAAATAGTGCATTTACTCTTGCAGTTAGTTCTCGTGGACTGAAAGGCTTAATTAGATACTCATCTGCTCCAAGGTTTAATCCTTCTATCCTATCATCTAATGTGCTCTTTGCTGTAAGCATAAATATGTGGACTTCGGAAATTTTTCTAAGAATACTACACACCTCTTCACCAGCTATGTCTGGTAGCATTAAATCTAATATAACTAAGCTGAATGGTATTTTCTCGAAAAGTTTTATTCCTTCCATACCCCTTGTAGTACAATAAACCCCATATCCAGCTTTTTCAAGATATGCTTTTAGTATTTCTGAAACCTTTTCCTCATCTTCAATAATTAATATATTGTCCATGCTTAATTCTCCTTTGTCTAAATTAATTGTTAACCGTCCCCAAACTATTCTTATTCTAATTTTTCCTCAGGATTATATTCCCATAATACTTAGCATAGAATATGAATATATATTCTTTTCATCTTATAATTGCTAAATTTTAAGGAGTTGATCTAATGAAAGTTAAATTCTGCAAGCATAATAAATGGAATGATGCTGTTATTACTATGATAACTGAAACTCATCCTAATATAAAGATATCCATAAAAAAATGTTTTGGAAAATGTCATAAATGTAAGTCCCATCCTATAGCCATGGTTGGCAAGGAACTATTAGTGGGTGTTGATGAAGAGGATTTGTATAATACTATAATCAGTAAATTATTAATCCCTTAGGCATATTTTCTAATTTAATCGTCTAGCGGTTATATAATCGCCTCTCGTCATAGGTGAAACTTTAATTACATCTCCTGTGCGAGGAGAATGAATGTAATTGTTATTACCAGCGTAAATACCTGTATGCTTAGGCTTGTTCCCGATTCCAAAAAACACCAAATCACCTGGTTGAAGATCACTTTTAGATACTCCTATCCCATCATTTATTTGATCATATGTGGATCTTCCCACCGATATTCCAAAATGGCTATATACGTATTGCGTAAATCCGGAGCAATCAAAACCAGTAGAAGGTGATGTACCACCCCATATATATGGTATTCCAATGAAGTTAGAAGCATAGCTTATTATAGAATCTTTTGATAAATTAGTGGCTCCCCTTGAGGACGTATATTTATCTACTGATTTTTCTATGCTTTGATTTACTAATACTTGCTCTTTACCGCTCCTAGTTATAAGATTATTTTCCTTGATATCTAACTGAGTTATCAATTTGTTTTGTGATTCTTTATCCAAGATTATCTTGTCTAACTTTTGCTTGTTATCTACCTGCAAATTAAGTAATTCAACCTTTCTATTATTTAGAGAATGCTGCTTTTCATTTAATTTATTTTGGATTGCTTCAAACTCACCCATTACTTTTTTGTCAAACTTTATTATGATTCTTACATTCTCTACTCTTGATATAAAATCTCCAAAGCTCTCTGCATTTAGTAAAACACTAGTATATCCATCAAACCCGTTCATGTACATGTTTCGCATTCTAGCATCGAATAATTCTTGTTCCTTTTTCGCTTCATTTCCAACCTTATTTATCTCTTCTACAGCACTTTTAATTGCCTTTTCAGTTTGTAATATTTTAATTTTATTCTCCTCTGTTTTAGCCATGTTTTTTTCAATTTCATTATCATATTGTTCTATTTTCCTTTCAATTGTTTGACTTTCGGTTTGAGTTCTAGTTAGCGAATACTTCTGTGCTTGTAACTTCCCGTTTACTTTAACCACTAATGTATTTACATTTAAAGTGAAAATTAAAGTTGTCACAACTGCCATGTTTCTAAATACATGCTTCATTTTTACATCCCCCTCGTTCTTTTAGAATTTATAAATAAATCCTAGTTAAAATGTATCAAAAACTCATATGTACTTTGTTAAGCTTATTTTTATTTACTTAATTATACATTTATGTATTATTATAGCATAACAGTATTCTATTGAACATCCCTTATTATATTTATTATTTTAAAATATAAAGAGCAGTGATTTCAAAAATCACTGCTCTTTGTTTTTTAATTATATGGTTTAATCCAATTAGTTTTTAAGAATTTTTCTTCGATTTCATCTGATGGTAGCGGTTTGCTAAAATAATAGCCTTGTATTTGATTACAGCCCATGCTTTGCAATAGTTTAATTTGTTCCTTTGTTTCTACTCCCTCTGCAATAACGTCTAAATCAATTTTTTGTGCAAGTTGTATTATCCCATCTACTATGGCTTTTTCTCTTTCATTTGTAACAATATTGTCGATAAAGGACTTATCTATTTTCAGTGTATTTATAGGCAGCTGTTTTAAATAACTAAGAGAAGAATATCCTGTTCCAAAGTCATCTAAGGCAATTTTTATACCTAAGTCTCTAATCTCAGTAAGTAGTTTAATACTCTTTTCAAAATCTTTCATAAGAATACTTTCTGTAATTTCCAGTTCCACAAATCTTGTATTAACCTTTGTTTCAGTTATTATTCTCTTTAAGTTTTCTTCAAATTTATCATTTTGAAGTTGAACTGCAGATAAGTTTACTGCAATAGTATCATATAGATACCCTTTACTTTTCCATAAATTATTTTGGAGGTAAACAGTTTTTATAATCCAATCACCCATTGGAATTATTAGCCCACTTGCCTCTGCCACAGGGATAAACTCTGATGGAGATATTTTACCAAGCTCAGTACTATTCCATCTTAAAAGCGCTTCAAATCCTTTTATTTTATTATTTATAATATCTATTTGTGGTTGATAATATATTTCAAACTCATTCTTTTCAAGTGCACGCCTTAAGCCTTTTTCTATTTCAACCCGTCTTACCACTATATCACTCATATTTTTATTAAAGAAAGAATATTTGGCTTTACCATTATATTTAGAACTATACATTGCAGTATCCGCATTTTTTAATAGTATATTGGTTTCATAGCCATCATCTGGAAATACAGTAATGCCAATACTTGCTGAAGTATATACTTGCTTACCAACTATACTTATTTCACAATTCAATGAACTTAATAGTTTTGCGCATTGGCAACTTATCTCTGAGTAATCCTCAATGTTTTTCATTAAAATAAAAAATTCATCTCCCCCTACTCTTGAAACAAGATCCCCTTCTCTAATAGAAGCTTTAAGAGCGATTGCAACATTTTTCAATAATTCATCTCCATAATCATGGCCTAAAGTATCATTAATTTCCTTAAAGTTATCTAAATCAATAAACAATACAGCATGTTTAGCTTCCTTATCTTTTGCTTTAATAATCTCACTCTCCAGGGTATTAATAAATAATTTCCTGTTAGGTATGTCTGTTAATATATCATAGTACTTCAATTTATTAATTTTATTTTCAAAATCCTTTTGTCCAGAAATATCTGTAACAGATCCTGAAACTTTAGTTGCAAGACCATTTTTGTTTCTCAGACACTTGCCTCTAATTAAAACCCATTTATCTCCGCCACCATTATACTTGATTTTCAAACTGCTTTGGTAATATAATGTTTTTCCATTAATATGATTGTTAAAATCATCTATCGCTATTTTTCTATCTTCATCTGCAACTAACTTAATTAAATCCTCCAGTGAAGTTATGTCATCCTTATCATATCCTGTAATATCACTAATTTTATCTGAAGAAAAAAACTCTTTAGTTATAAGATCAACTTCAAATATAGCATCATTAGCTCCTTCTAAAGCCAGTTTATATCTTTCTTCACTTTTTTCAATTATTGCTTGTTTTTCATTTAATTCATCAAATTGTGCCCGAAGTTCCTCTTGTGCAGCTATTAATTGCTCATAGGTGGCTTGAATTTCCTGATAATTTTCTTTTATTGTATGAGATGAAGCTTTACTTTTTTTAGTGAATTCGTTAATTAAAAAATATATTATAAAAGATGATATTAAAGCATAAGACCATCCTTTTATGCTTTGCATACGTACCATTAAAGATTTATTTTCAATAAGAATGTTTAAAATCCTATCTGAAAATAGTATCCAAAACCCACTAATTAAAGCATATACAATAGTCACTTTAAGTGGCATATTTTTAAGTGCAACATCATCTTTAAACAACCAATCAATATTAAGTAACTCAATGTTTGCCTTTAATTGTTTTTTTGCTATCTTATTCAAGTCAATTTTCTTTTCATTCACCTATATTCCTCCCATTAACACTTACAAAACAATTTATCCGTTTTATATTTTATTTTCATTTTAACATTATCTTTTATAATTATCGTAAAATTATGATTTCCATTGATAGTTTTTCACAATTTATATTGATTTTTTTATTCTTTCTTATATTTTCTATTTTTAATTATCATAATACTGCAATTACTTAGTTTTACCATTAATTATGGCAAATATTATTATACAATATAAACCATAAAATTGTATATATTTATATATAAATTATTTTTTTTTAAATTTTTCCTATATTTTAGTTAATATTGTTAATATTTATGTTTGTAACTTTATCGTAATGTATTATAATATAATATAGCGTATTATATTATATATCGATAAATTTTTTAACAAAGGAGCTCAAGAAATGAAAAGAAAAAATACTATTGCTACTATAATTTTCAGTATCTTATTTTTAGGTTCAATATATGTCCATTTTACAAATAATAATAGAATTAAAGATACTACAATCGAAAATAATTCTTTAAAAATTGAATTTCAGTCGCTAAAATCTGAAAATCAGACTCTAAAAAAGGTTAATAATCAGCTCCTTGAAACAAATGCTAAGGTTTCAGAAAAGGTTAATAAATTAAAACTTATTATAAATTAATATAATTAATTTAAGCAGATGAAAATAAAAAAAGGACGGTTTTACTATGAGAAATTCAAGAAAAAACAAAAAAAGCTCATTACCACTTCTATTAGTGAAAATTTTCATTCTTACTATATTTGTTTCTTCAATTGTTAAAGCAGCTATTGGCGAAGTAACAGTTGTAAAAAGTGAACATGAAACTACTAAATTACAACAAGAAATAACCCAAATGCAGTCCCATAATGAAAAGTTAAAATCACAAAACAAAAATCTTCAAGACAAAATTAAAGAAAATGAACTATCTTATAAGGAAACCTCCCTTAAAGCAAAAATAGCTTATTTAACTTTTGATGACGGTCCATCAAAGAACACTTTAGAAATATTGAAAATCTTAAAACAATATGACATTAAAGCTACTTTCTTTGTAAATGGTCACCCTGCTTTAAGAGATTTATATAAACAAATTGCTGATGGTGGACATGCCTTAGCTAACCATACTTATAGTCATGAATATAAAGATGTTTATACCTCCCCAGATAACTTTAATAATGATGTGAAAAAATTAGATGCCTTCCTTACTGAAATAACTGGCAAGGAGCCTAATCATATTTTAAGATATCCAGGTGGTTCTAATAATACTATCAGTCATAATTATGGTGGTAAAGAGATAATGACTGGTGTAATTAAAAAAATGACTATAGAAGGATATAAATATTTTGATTGGAATGTGGATTCCACTGATGCTTCTGCTTACCGTCAAGACAAAAATAAAATTGTACATGCTGTTCTAACTGAAAGTTCTCAAACAAAACATGCCATTATTTTAATGCATGATTTAGCACCAAAAACTACAACTGTACAAGCCTTACCAGAAATAATTGAAGGTCTTAAAAATCAAGGATTTATCTTTGATATACTTTCTAAGGACACTTATGCACCACAATTTAACGTAGTAAAATAACCAAATATAGTTATTTTGTAAAATGCATATTATAGTTCTAAACTAATATTATTGACACCTTGACATTTTTACCGCAAGTGCTATAATTACTTTAAATTAAATATTTTAACACTACGAAGAGAAAAGTAAGCCATATCATATTTACAGAGAGAGAATACATTAGCTGAAATTATTCTTAAATATTAATTGCTGAAGACCACCTCTGAGTGACTCCAATAAAGTCCGGTAATTCCGTTATAATTAATAAGTGGTTTATTTTTATAAACAATTTGGGTGGAACCGCGGGAAATTATAATCTCGTCCCTTTTCTATAGTTAGAATTGGGATGAGGTTTTTTTGTTTTATAAAAAATATATTTATAAAACTTGTATAACATTAACGAAGTGAACTTACGAGTTTAATAGTTCTCGCATATATACATTATCTATCACAAAAACTACTACTTAATTTAAAAGAAGGCATTCAGCCACAAGCCTAAAGGCATGCTGGTTTTCTACTAAAAATTCATAAAAAAGAAGGGAGTAATATATATGATAAATATTAAATTAAAAGATGGTTCAATGAAATCTTATGAATCTGGAATGACTGTAATCGAAATTGCGAAAGATATTAGTGAGGGACTTGCAAGAGTTGCCTGTGCTGGAACTGTAAATGGTGAAACTGTAGACTTACGTTTCAAAATTACTGAGGACTGTGAACTTAGTATATTAACTTTTGATGATGAGGAAGGTAAAAAAGCCTTTAGACATAGCGCTACTCATATTTTAGCTCAAGCAGTAAAGAGATTATTCCCTAGTACAAAACTTGCCATCGGACCTGCTATAGATGGAGGTTTCTACTATGATTTTGATAAACAAGGTTCTTTCTCTGCAGATGAAATTAAAGAAATTGAAGTAGAAATGAAGAAAATTGTTAAGGAAGATTTACCAATAGAAAGATTTGAACTTAATCGTTCTGAAGCTATTGCTTTAATGGAAGAACAGGATGAAAATTTTAAAGTTCAATTAATTGAAGACCTACCAGTGGATGCAGTTTTATCTTTTTATAAACATGGTGAATTTACAGATCTTTGTGCAGGTCCACATTTAATGTCTACAAAATATATAAAGGCCTTTAAACTTACTCAAGTTGCAGGAGCATACTGGAGAGGTAGCGAGAAAAATAAAATGCTCAGTCGTATATACGGAACTGCTTTCACAAAAAAATCTGATTTAGATGCTCATATACTTCAAGTGGAAGAAGCTAAAAAAAGAGACCATAACAAGCTTGGACGAGAATTAAAATTGTTTACAACGTCTGATGTTATAGGTCAAGGATTACCTCTACTTATGCCTAATGGTGCAAGGGTAATTCAACTGCTTGAGCGTTTCGTTGAAGATGAAGAACAAAGAAGAGGCTACGTTATAACTAAGACTCCTCTTATGGCTAAGAGTGATTTATATAAAATGTCTGGTCACTGGGATCATTATAAAGATGGAATGTTTGTGCTTGGTGATGAATCTAAGGATGAGGACGTTATGGCACTTCGCCCAATGACATGCCCATTCCAATTTACAATTTTTAATTCTGATCAAAAGAGTTATAGGGACCTCCCAATTAGATATGCTGAAACTTCAACATTGTTTAGAAATGAGTCTTCTGGTGAAATGCATGGTCTTATCAGAGTACGTCAGTTCACTATTTCAGAGGGTCATTTAGTTGTTAGACCTGATCAATTAGAACAAGAATTTAAGGATGTTGTAGCTTTAATTAACTATTTCATGGAGACATTAGGACTCAAAGATGATATAACTTATAGATTCTCTAAAGGGGATCCAAATGATAAAGAAAAATATATCGACAACCCAAAAGCTTGGGAAGATACTGAAACTAAAATGAAGGATATATTAGACCATTTAGGAATAAACTATAAGACAGCTATTGGTGAAGCTGCATTCTACGGCCCTAAGCTTGATCTTCAAATCAAAAATGTTCATGGTAAAGAAGATACTATAATTACTGTACAAATTGACTTCGCACTACCAGAAAGATTTGACATGACTTATGTTGATAAAGATGGAACTAAAAAACGTCCATATGTTATCCATAGAACTTCTATTGGTTGCTACGAGCGAACACTTGCAATTTTAATAGAAAAATATGCCGGTGCCTTCCCAACTTGGCTTGCACCAATGCAAGTTAAAGTATTACCTATTTCTGAAAAGTATCATGATTATGCAGATAAGGTAGTAGCTAAACTAAAGGCAGCAAACATTAGAGTAGAGGGCGACTATAGAGCAGAAAAAATCGGGTACAAAATCCGTGAAGCTCGCACGCAAAGAGCACCTTTCCTACTAATAGTTGGCGAAAAAGAAGCTGAGCTAAATGAAGTTTCTGTTAGAAGCCGTAGAAATGATGATGAAGGTTCAATCGCACTAGATTCCTTTATTGCACGAATTAAAAATGAAATAGAAACTAGATTATTATAACAATAAAAGCCAGTATAGGAATTATTCCTGTACTGGCTTTTATTACGTTTGTTAAATACTATATCTTGCTTAGATTTTAAAAGAACTTTTTAAAGATACTATTCTATTAAACACTAATTTATCTTGTGAGGTGTATCTAGAATCCACATTGAAATACCCATGTCTGAAGAATTGGAATTTATCTTGCGCCTTTGAAGATTCCATATTTGGTTCTACAAATCCTTGCAGTATTTCAATAGAATTTGGGTTTATTTGATCTAAGAAAGTTTTTCCTTCTTCTTGCTCTTCATCTAAAATTAAAGGCTCATATAATCTAAATTCTGCTGGCACCGCATTTGTTGCATCTACCCAGTGGATTGTTCCTTTAACTTTTCTTCCTGTAAATCCAGTGCCACTCTTAGTTTCAATATCATAAGTACAATGTATTTCAGATACATTCCCCTCTGAATCTTTAACTAAATCATTACATTTTATAAAATATGCGCCTTTGAGTCTTACTTCATTTCCTGGAAACAACCTAAAATATTTCTTTGGTGGATTTTCCATAAAATCCTCTTGTTCTATATATATTTCTTTTGAGAATGATACCTGGCGAGTTCCCATGGCTGCATCATCTTGATTATTCTCAATTGTAAGCATTTCTACTTGAGATTCTGGGTAATTTGTAATAACCACTTTTAATGGTTTTAAAACTGCCATAGTTCTAGGTGTTTTTGGGCTTAAATCTTCTCTTATAAAGTGCTCTAGCATTTGTCCATCTACTGTACTGTTAGCTTTTGCAACTCCAATTTCTCTACAAAAATTACGTATAGCATTTGCAGTGTAGCCGCGACGTCTAAGTCCAGCTATGGTTGGCATACGTGGATCATCCCAAGCATCTACAACGCCTTCGTCTACTAATTGTTTAAGATTTCTTTTACTCATTACGGTATTTGTAATATTTAATCTTGCAAATTCTATTTGTCTTGGTTTATTTTCCATTTCACAATTATTTATAACCCAATCATATAGTGGGCGATGATCCTCAAATTCTAAAGTACAAATTGAATGTGTAATTCCTTCAATTGCATCCTCTATTGGATGTGCATAATCGTACATAGGGTAAATACACCATTTATCACCTGTATTATGATGCACTGCATGAGACATACGATAAATTATTGGATCTCTCATGTTTATATTAGGAGAGCTCATATCGATTTTAGCTCTTAGAACCTTTTCTCCATCCGCGAATTCACCTTTTCTCATACGGTCAAATAGATCTAGGTTTTCTTCCACAGTTCTATTTTTGTATGGGCTTTCTTTTCCTGGCTCCCTTAAAGTACCTCTGTACTCTTTCATATCGCCCGCTGTTAAATCACAAACATATGCTTTATTATTTTTTATTAATAGCACAGCACGATCATACATCTCATCAAAATAGTTTGAGGCAAAAAATAGTTCATCCCACTTATACCCAAGCCATTTTATGTCCTCTTCTATGGAATTAACGTACTCTTTATCTTCCTTTGCTGGGTTGGTATCATCAAAACGTAAGTTTGTCTTACCGCTAAATTCATCTGCCAGTTCAAAGTTTAAAATAATTGATTTTGCATGACCAATATGCAAATATCCGTTTGGTTCTGGCGGAAAACGGGTTATGATTTTACTGTGTTTTCCTGTTTCTAAATCTTCCATAACAATATTTCTTATAAAATTTGATGAAGCAGTTTTGTTTTCCATATTTGTCACCTTCCTTTTAATCTAGCTTACGCGTAAGTTCGCTTACAAGTAAGTGCTTAAGTGTAAGCTAGCATACTTATAATTTTGCGCACTTATAAATTTTCTCTATATTCTAATAAATATATCACAAAAACAGATTTTTTTCTAGGATTTTTATGGTATTTTTTAACGTAACCTGTGATTTAACCACATACTGTGATGATATGACAACTTTAATAAGATTTTTCACCTCTTATATAAGTTAGATTACCTACTACAATAAAAATAAAACTTCAGTTGGAATATAAATCTCCTTCTGAAGTAGTTAATATTATAATATATAAGATGCTTAGCAGCTATGAAGGTCAACTTTAATCTTTAGTTTGCCCAATATTCAGGAATAATAAACTTGCAGGTTTCCAGCCAAGTGGCAAGTTTACGATGTCACTTGTAACATGGATAGCCACCGCATCTTAAATAATATAATAATTTCAAGGCTAATTCATGTCCTACAGCAATCCATGTGCGTTCTTCTCTAAGAAAAACTCAAACATTTTGTAAATAGTTTCTCGTATCCATCCATAGTAGAAAGTTCAAAATAATTTACATCTTTAGCTATGGTTTCTATATCCTCTCTTACCTGCTGTGATAATAAACACATAACTGCTCCAGATTTAGAAGAGTTTCCAACATAGGTTATTTTGTCCCTTAAGGCTTCAGGAATTATACCTATACCTATCAAGCTATCCACATTTAAATGTTTACCAAATTGTCCTGCAATAATTACCTCTTGTAAATCTACCATATCTATTTCCATTAAATTAAGTAACGCATAAAACCCAGATGAAATAGCACCTTTTGCAAGTTGCACCTGGCGAATATCCTTTTGTGTTATGTATATTTCCTTAGCGCCCATTGCAATATGTATCTTTCGTTTCCCATTTTCCTCTATTATTAAATGTTCGAGTCCTGGATTACTTTCCATTACTGACTCTTTCTTTTTTATACGGCCAGTTTTTTCAATAAGTCCTACTCGGGCTATCTCTGAAATAGACTCCAAAATTCCACTGCCACAAATCCCTACAGGGGTTTTATCACCTATTACCTTTAAGCTTATTTTATTTTCATGAATTTTTATACCTTCAATGGCACCTTCAGCCGCTCTCATGCCACAGCTAATGTTCATACCCTCAAGGGCCGGCCCTGCAGCACAAGAGCAAGAAGAAAGCTTCCCAGCCTTTGATATAACTATTTCTCCGTTAGTTCCTATATCAATAAATAATATATTTTCATCTGCCTTTTGCAACTTTGAAACTATAATGCCTGCTGTAATATCTCCACCTATAAAACTAGACACTGAGGGCACACAATATACTCTACCAAAAGGTGATATATTTATACAAAGACTCCCTGCTGAAATATTTTGAGCCTTTTTAAAGACTGGTGTATATGGTGCTTTTCCTATAGAATCCGTATTTACACCCAGTAGCAAATGCATCATAGTTGTGTTTGCAGCTATTGTTATTTCATATATACTAGAAGCTGCTATACTATTTTCGTTGCATAACTTCAAAGTTAAGCCATTTATGCAATTGATAATACCTTTATGCAATAACTCTAACCCCTTAGGATTACTTTGGACAAAGGCAATTCTAGAAAGTACATCTAACCCATACTCTGTTTGAGGATTTATTTCACTTACTGAGGCAATTTCTTCCCCCATAATTAAGTCTACTAGTGATGCTACAACCGTTGTGGTTCCAATATCCATAGCTATTCCATAAGTTTCCTTCACAGTATTACCAGGTTCTATGCCTATAATATGGCCACCTAAATAAACTCCAGTAAACTCACCTTGCTTAAAAGCCTCTGGTAAAAGTTTAAGCAAATCAATGTTATTATTCTCTATTTTCTGCTGCACAACATCTTCTATTATTTCCTCATAGGATAAATCATTTTTAAAGTTTTGTTTTATAAGCTTATAAACTTCTTTATGTATCATTGGATTTATACTTATAGAAGGCATGTAACCCTCTGTCAAAATTTCATGTTTTATGTTTTTGTCTTCTAATAACTCTGCCGTTAAATCACCCTGTGGTTTTACATGGCAAGCCAGCCTTATACCTTGCTTTATTTCTTCTTTTGTTAAATGACTAGCTTCCTCTTGCGTTAGCTGATTTATTTCACCCTTTAGAATTTTAATTTTACATTTTCCGCAGGTACCTCTCCCACCACAAGGACTTTCCATTCCTATTCCCTTTTCTTGTATTATATTTAATAGGGAAGTTTTTACTACAAATTCATATGTTTCTCCAGTACTTGCAATTGTTAAATAACTCATATTATTTCACTATATCCTTTGGCGGCATCCACCATACTACGAATATTATCCATACTGGTTTTTGTACCTATTCCACAGGCTGGAGATAAAATATCACACCCACTGTGCATACAATTCTGAGCTATACTCTTTATATTTTCCTGAGAGCTATTCTCTAGAGCAAAGGTGCTTACATTTCCCATTATAACTTTATTATCAACAAACTCTACCATTTGAGTAACATTAGTTATTGCATCAAAGCTTATAGCATTACTATGTAACTCCTTTAATTCACTGTAAATACTTTTAAGTCTCCCGCAAATATGAATAATAGTTCCACCCGCGCATTCATGCTTTAGTGCATCAATTATTGTATTTAAATAAGGTAGCGCAAATTCCCTAAACATTTTAGGTCCTAATATTTCTCCAGTACCACTCGGATCAGAAATAGTTAAAACATCTGCTCCAGCTTCTATCTGTGCTTTTCCAAAGGTAATAAGATTTTCTGTAACAAATTTCATAAATTTATGAGCTTCTATAGGATTGCGCCTTAACTCCTTATAGTAAACCATAGGTTCCATTAGTGAAGAAGCTAAACTAACAGGTCCTGTTAAATTTGCCACTATAGGCACCAGTGGATTTTTTATTTTCAGAATTTTAATTGCTTCTAGTGCCACTTTCGCTCTGCCCATACTTACATCTATATTGTTTAATTTATCCCACTCTGAGGCATAATTAATTGGATAATTAGTAACCCTAGGTTCATTAATCTTTGTGCCCATATATACAGTCGCACCCATGGCTTCTGCTTCTATGGTCATACAAAAAGGCACTCCAAAATTTTCAAAACCACCATTTTCGTAAACTCCAAAGCTAAGCCCCGCCATCATTCCAGCATCACTATGAGCTTCTGGCCAGTTAACTCCTGTGATATCCATTACCTCTTCCGTTATCATATTCATCATTCCACCTGGACAAATGCAAGGTGGACGATCCACTTTTTCCCCTTTTAAAACTTTAAACAATCTTTCCTTTGGGGTAATCATATTTTAAGTTCTTCCTTTGCCTTATTAATCAATTCCTTTGCCATTTTAGCTGCTCTAGAGGCATCTGCGGTATATACATCTGCCCCTATTTTCTCAGCAAAGCTAGATGACACTGGTCCACCACCTATCATAACCATGATTTTTTCTCTTAAATTTTCATTCTCTAATATTTTAACAACTTCTTCCATACCGCACATAGTAGTAGTCATAAGAGTAGATAAACATATAATATCTGCATTTATTTCCTTGGCTTTTTCTACAAATTTAATAGCTGGCACATCTCTTCCCAAATCTTCTACATAAAATCCTTCAGTTTCCATCATAATTTTAACCAAGTTTTTGCCTATATCATGTGTATCACCTTCTACTACGCCTATGACTACCTTATGTTTTTTATCCCCCTCTTTACTTTTTAAATGAGGTTTTAATATATCAAGGCCCGCATACATAGCATCTGAGCAAATTAACAATTCTGGAATATAATATTCCTCCTCGTCGTATAACTCTCCTGCTCTACGCATCCCATGAGCTAGTCCCTTATCAATACCCTCGTAAGCATCAAAATTATTTTCAATAAATTGTTTAGTTATTTCTATAGTTTTCTCCTCTTCCATATCTACCACGGAATCAGAAATTGCTTGTAATAATTCTTCTTTTAAATTTGACATTTATTATTCCTCCTCTATATGCAGTTCATCAACTTGACATTTGTGAAATCGGCAGTTACCGAAATCCGAACTTGCCCCCTTGGTGGCACTAGCTTTGCTATCTCTTTTGACCATATATTCTTGCGGAATCCATAAGTGCTATTATTTTATCTGGATGCGTTCCTATAGGTATATCGCAACCTGAGCTTAAAACAAATCCTTTTGGACTGTCATATGCCTTGCTTATACATAACTTACCTGCATTATGTATTTCTTCTATAGTTCCTCTGAGTATAGTTTCAACTGGAGCTACATTTCCTATTAAACAAACTTTATCCCCAAATTGCTCTTTAAGTTCACCTATATCATCTATATTGTCCAAGCTTAAATTTCCAATACCTACATCCACCATATCTGCCCATATTTTTTTAGTTGTTCCACATATGTGAAGAGTGGTCCCACTTCCTCGTCTTTCGATAATTCTATCCATACATTTTTTCAAATATGGCTTTGCAAATTCTCTAAAGGTCTTAGCACTAATCATAGTACCTGACGCAACAGGTTCAGCAATACTTGGACTTAACCCTAAATCGCATACTGCGTCAATATAGTTTATAACACTTTGGGTGGATATTTCGAGTAATTTATGTACCATTTCAGGGTTTCTAGTTATATCCTTTAGGAAATCTTCTGTTCCTCTTAAAAAAGCAGCAGTAGTAAATGGTCCTCCCATGGAACTACCTACAAATACTTCATGCCCAATTTTTGAATTAGCTACCTTAAGTGCTTCAAGAAAATATGATATTCTTCCATCTTTATAAGGATCTATAGGTGATAGTTTTCCTATATCCTTATAGTCCCTTAATATAGGTTTACTAAAGTAAGGTGTTCCATTTTCCGGAAATTTAAATTCACTTCCCATAGCCTCAGGTATTCCCTGAAGCCCTGGACCAACACCTATACTATCTGGTCTGAATGTTTCAAAACTTTTCACCGCTACATCTATAATTACTTCTGTTGAAAAATTATGTTCTTTAATTGTATGTCCAAAAAGCGGTGCACAAGCCTCCCCTAAAAATGGACCACATGGGATTCTATCAATTTGTTTTCCAGCTGAAAATGCCTCCATTCTTTCTCTCGGTGTCATTTGATCTGGCTTTATAATTTGACTCATCTTAATTCCTCCTTGATAAATTCTATACTAAATTTTTTAAAGCATTTAAAAAAAATAAAATAACATACTGATTTGTTATTTTTTTCAGATACTTTATAGAATTATATAACTACTATAGTGCCCTAACTATTAGAAACGTTAACTATAAGTTTTTACAAGTACTATATTTAGTACACATAAAGTTTACACTCTACTTTAATCATATGCAAATCAGTTTTTCAAATAGTATTTGACTCATCTATAGCTATTTTTTATCTCTGTTGACTTAATAATATATACATGATATTTTGTTAAAGGCATGAAAATATATGTCTATTTTTATGCGGTTTTATGCTATTGCTCAAAATATACATATATACATATGTTAATTATGGTTAATTTGTGTAAATTTAATTTCTTTTAAACAGAGCTTTAATCCCGGGTATAGAGACCTGTTTAACGACATTTCAGAAGGACGATCTCCCATTTCTATAAGCGGGAGATGTATACTATAGCTAAAATAAAACTTCATAAGGAATTTAAATCCTTTATGAAGTCGTTAACATTTCAGCTTTGAAGCTGATGATTTAATTAAATATAAAGAGGAGTGATTTTGTAATGTCGGAGAAAAAAAAGAGAGAGACCTTTTCATCAGGATTTGCAGTTTTTTTCGCAACATTAGGTTCAGCAGTAGGCTTAGGTAATATATGGAAAGTGCCTTATTTAACAGGAGCTAAGGGCGGAGGCGCGTTTCTCTTAATATATGTTTTATGTGTTGCATTAGTTGGTATTCCAATTATGGTATGTGAATTTTATATTGGTAGAAAATCAAGAAAAAATGCAGTTGGAGCCTTTGAAGAGTTAAAAGCTGCTAAAGGTTGGAAAAGTATTGGATTTATAGGAGTAGTTTCAGCCTTTCTAATTATGTTTTTCTATAGTTGTGTTGCTGGTTGGGTTTATTCCTATGTTTTTAAAGCAATAAAAGGTGACTTTGTAGGGGTTACTTCAGCTACATCCTCAGCAAAATTCGCGTCAACACTAGTTGGACCAATGCCTCCACTTATATGGCAGTTTATAGTTCTTATAGTCGTTTCTATAATTTTAATTGCAGGAGTTAAAAATGGTATTGAAAGAATAACAAAAACACTTATGCCTGTATTATTCATATTAATTCTTATATGTGATATAACTGCATTAACACTTCCAGGCGCATCACAAGGATTAAAATTTTTATTCCATGTAGATTTTTCACAGATAAATGGATCTGTTATATTAACTGCTCTTGGTCTGTCATTTTTCAAATTATCATTAGGAATGGGAATTATGATTACCTATGGAAGTTATTTTACACAAAACAACAATATGATAGCAACTTCAGTAAGAGTTGCATTATCTGACTCATTAGTTTCAATCCTAGCAGGAATTGCAATATTCCCAGCTGTATTCTCATTTGGTATGAAACCTAGTGAAGGTGCTGGGCTTTTATTTAAAACAATACCACTTGTATTCTCAAAAATGCCTTTTGGTAATATATTATTAGTAGCATTTTTCTTATTAACTGCTATTGCAGCTACAACAGCAATGATATCTAATGTTCAAGTTCCAGTTGCATATTTTACGGAAGAAAAGGGTATGGGCAAAAAGACAGCGGTATTACTTACAACAGGCATAATGATGTCAATTGGAATTTTGGCAACATTATCTGCTGATTCCTCAAGTGTCCTTGGTAATATTCATATATTAGGTCAAAAGGGATTTTTCGAATCCTTTGATTACTTATCTTCCAATATATTACTTCCAGTAGGGGGACTTTTAACAGCAATTTTCATTGGATACTTTGTTAAAAGGGAAGATTTTAAACTAGAGCTATCAAATCAAGGAACTTTAAATAACGCTAGTATAATAAATGTTTTATATGTATTTATTAAATTTATAACACCAATTCTACTTATAATTGTTTTCTTAAATTCAATAGGAATAATTAAATTGTAACTGTAAAATATTTAAGTAAAATGAGCCTCAACAATTGTTGAGGCTCATTTTATTTAAATACCAGTAAATAAAAATTACTTTACATATTAAAACTCATTGTGAATTTTTAGGAAAAAACAATTATAATAGTTCTTTAACTTGAGAATTCAACTTAAAATATGCAATAATAAACACAGGCAGTAATCTAGTGAAAGGAGATGATAATATTGATAATTACTAGGAGGTGGCTTTTGACCTAAAAAGGTTAAAAGTTACCATTAAATATGAGGTGACTTGTTGGCTACCTCATATGAATACTAGGAGGCGACCTGCCTCCTTTTATATCAACTTGCCACCTGGGTGGCACCAATTCTTATTGACACAAGCACAGTTCTATAATAGAATAAAATTGTGAGAATAATCAATTTAATTAAATAATTCAGATGAAGGAGGATGTTGTTATATGATAAATTTAATTAAGGCTTTTGAGGTACTTTATCAATAACTAAATATTATTCGAAGGCAGTATAAAATTTTGTAGAATTTTTTTTTGTTCTATCTATAAAATATAAAACGGGGCTTATTAACCCTTTGTTTTTTGTGCTTTCGAAATGTAATTAATAACCGTCATCTGAAACGTTAAAATGAATTTAAAGTTTGGCAGAATGCACGAAGTTATCGTGTTTTTTTTATTGCCTTTTTTAATATTCCCGTGGATGGTTTTTATATCCACGGGATTTTTATATAGAAAAATAAACAGGCTAACAATTCAGATTTGTTATCCATACAAATAAATATAGGAGGCGGTTTCAATGAAAAGTTCTAAAACACTATTAAATAACATTGAAAATAAGGGGGAGGAATTTAATATTGTGTTACAAGAATGGGAAAGATGTATTGCCGTCAGCTCTTTTAAAGGAACTACAAAAATATATTCAAGGTGAAATTATATATATTCCAAAAAAGGATAATGTACGGAAGGGTTGGGGTGAAAATAATGGCACTCGAAAGATTCTAAGACAGCGTAATATGGAAATATATGAATTTTATAAAAATGGAACTACAATTTCTAAACTTACAGAATCTTATAATCTATCAGAAGATAGCATTAGAAAGATAATTTCCAATGGCATTTCAGAAGGTAAGTCCACAGTTTCTTAAAGTGGAAAGAATCACTATAACAGGGTGCAGATTTAAGTGGGACTGTAAATCTCCTTCTGAAGTCCTTGTTATCGTAGCACCGCAGGTGATTATTAATATGAATAATGAAAAATTAAATGCATAGGAGAGGATATTTATTTATAGTTTAAAACAATTAGGCTGGAACGAATTTTATAAAGAAGAATTTGAGACTTTTATAGAGGATGGTTATACCGTAGCAAGAGTTTTTGCAGAGCATAAGCATATTTATAAACTTTATACAGAGCAGGGAGAAATGCTATCGGAAATATCAGGTAAATTAAGACACGGAGCAATGGACAGTGATGAATTTCCAACAGTTGGAGACTTTGTAGTAGCAAGTCTTCGAACTTCTGAAATGAGAGCTACCATTCATACAGTGCTTCCTAGAAAAAGCAAGTTTTCCAGAAAGGTTGCAGGAATTAATACTAGGCAGCAAATTGTTGCTTCAAATATAGATACAGTTTTTCTTGTTAATTCTTTAAATAAGGATTTTAATGCAAGAAGAATAGAGAGATATTTAATTATGGCCTGGGAAAGTGGGGCTGCTCCAGTTATTTTGCTTAGTAAGGCTGACTTATGTGTGGATTTGGCTTCAAAATTAAGTCAAACGGAAAAAGTGGCCTCTGGCGTACCAATTCACGTAGTAAGCACCGTTGATAGTATAGGTATGGATGATTTAAATCAATATTTGAAGCCCGGTAGAACCATTGCATTACTTGGTTCTTCAGGAGTTGGAAAATCTACCTTGCTTAATTACCTGGCAGGAGAAGTTATTCAAGAGACAAATGAAGTACGAGAGTATGATGACAGAGGCAGACACACTTCAACCTCTAGAGAGATGTTCATTTTAGATAGTGGTGCTATTATGATAGATACCCCCGGAATGAGAGAACTACAGCTATGGGGTGGCACTGAAGGCATAAGTGAAGCCTTTGAGGATATAGAAGCATTAAGCTCCCAATGTAGGTTCTCAGATTGTATGCATAAAAATGAGCCAGGTTGTGCCATAAAGCAAGCTATTGAAGATGAAATTATTGATGAAAAAAGATTTAAAAGCTATTCAGCCCTGCAAAAGGAAGCTAAACTCATTGAAAGAAAGCAGAAAGATATAAACAGAATAGCTGGAAATAAAAAAAGCAAAGAATATATAGACCATAAATACCGTGGGCTTTAAGTTTATTCCATTGAAAATTTAAATTTTCTACTATAAAAAAAGTAACATATTTTTTTGAAATTTATGTTACTTTTCATTATATAGTCCTGTCAATTCATCCATTATATCAGCATCATTAATTTCTTTTATTAAACTTTTAATGTTATTTATATTTTTTTCATTATTCATTATACTTCCCGTTTGTGATATATCTTTTATCATCTCTACAATGTATACCTTATTTTCTATAGTAACAGGAGATGAAATAATAATGAAAATTTTGCCATCTGTAATCTCCATCTTTATAAAAGTATCATTTTCAAGACAAGTTTTCATAGAGATGCAGTTGTTGCAAAATCCATCTGTTTTCCAAAAATCAAAACATAATCCTTCTACTATTTCAGTATTATCTTCCCCAAAATTCACAACTTTCTTAATATACGGATTTACAATTCTTACTGTATCATACAAATTTTTAAATATAGACAATCTTTCTTTAATTACTTCGATAATTTCCATACAAGACTCCTTTATAAATCCTGGTTTATAGTAAAATTTTTATGGTTCTTTGTGGATTTTCTATGATTCCTTTAAGATTATTTATAATTTTCATTTATATATGAATGGCTACGATTCTTATAACTCATATTAATTATACATTGTTTTTAGTTTAATGCATATATTTTATTCCCTATAATATAGCTAATGTCACAAAATAATAGAATTTCCTGAAATAAAAAAAATGGAATGGTTTATATTTAAAACCACTCCATTTTTCATTTATAACTTACAACATCTTGAAATCATATATCATAATTCGACATCAATATGCAACTTGCCACGTGAGTTGCACCTAAATTTTCATAAAGAAAATAGCCTCATAGTATGCATTAGGCAAACAATTTTCATCTAAATTAAGTTCTTTTGAAATTTTTGATACTTGATCCCATTGTCCATTTTCATAGGCTATAATTAATTTAAGTAATCCACTGTAGTCATTATCATTAATGCCATTTAAAGCATCCTTTACTTCAATGGGTATCAATAGCTCCTTGAGTATTTCCTCCAGTGGCCTATCTAATAGCAAATCTATCATAGATAACATTCCTAGCAAATAAGCATTAAAAGGATTAAGTTTTTTTCCAACTTTACTAGCTATTAATTCTGCAAACCTTGCTCTTGTTAAAGAGTTAATTATTAAAATTTCTGGTTTATCTTCTCCCATATTGCTAAAAGCCATTAAATATAGCCACTTTTTTATCTCTTTTTCTCCAAGAAGTGCCAATGCTTGTTTCATTGACTTTACTTGATTTACAAAACTGTAATTTGCTGAATTTATAAGTTTTAATAGTTTAAAAGATAATGATATATCTTTTTTTATTAAACTCTCGATGCCATCTATAGCGAAATTATTACTACTGATTTCATGTAATAGTTTCATATAAATAGCCTTGTTTTCTGACATTCTTTTACCCGAAAGCATTGTGGGCTTACTAAAATAATAACCTTGAAAATATGTATATCCCAGTGACACCGCTTCATTGAAATCTTCCATAGTTTCAACTTTTTCTGCAAGAAATTTTATATTTTCAGAGTTTACCTGTTCCATTACTTTTTTTCTTTCTGCGCCTTTAGTTATTTGAAAATCTACTTTAATAATGTCTGCTATCTCTATAAGTTTTTTATATTTATCAGAATAAACAAAATCATCTAAAGCTATAGTATACCCTAGTGTTTTCAATTTTTTACATAGCTCTAATATTTCCTCTGTAGGTTCTATATCCTCCAATATCTCAACTATAACTGATTCCGGGGGCAATACCTCAAAAATATCTGATTTTAATATATTTTCGGTGAAGTTAATAAAAGCCTTTTTACCCCCTGTTACTTTATCCATTCCTATATCTACAAAGCTATTTTTTATAACTGCGATAGTTGCTCTATCGCCATCCTCACTTTGGTATATATTTTTTTCACTATCTCTAAATAATAGTTCATATCCAAATAATTTGTCATATCTATCAAGAATAGGTTGCCTAGCTAGAAAAACATTCATATTTATCCCCCTATGTAATATATTTTTTTAATTTTCATATTCATGACTTTCTTATATAATTTTCTAAGTGGCTATCCCTTATTTCCCAATTCCCATCATATATTCAACAATTAATTTGTCTAAACTTCTACTTGCAGCGAGCCTTTCGTCTTCTCCATCGGCATTTTGGTCTGTACAGCATATTTCATTTAAAATATCTCTTAAATCATTGATTCTTGTATTTAGATCTTCCATTGTAATATTATCAAGAGTTAAATTACTCATACACACCTCGCTTTCAAAATAGTTAAATTACTCTATCTCTATTAAATGCATTTATATTAATGGTTGATATTTCTATTATACATATATTTACACGTTTTTACAATATTATATAATATTTTTTTTTTTTTTAACTATTATAAATACAAATTAAATATAGATTAAAAAAGATGCATTATTGTAAAATATAGAGCGTTAGTGATCCATTAAATAAAAACTAAATAAAAAAACCAATTCTTAATTAAACTAAGAATTGGTTTTTTTATTTAGTTTTTATTATATTTCCATTATTATTGGTATAATTATAGGTCTTCTCTTAGTTTTTATATATAAAAACTGACCTAATGCATTTCTTATACAAGACTTTATTACTGCCCATTCTTTAATTTTATTGTTTAAACACTGCTCTAACTCTTTTCTGACAATATCCCTAGCTTCATTAATAAGCTCATTGGATTCTTTCATGTACACAAATCCTCTAGTTATTATATCCGGCCCTGCTAGTATACTATAAGATTCTCTTTCTATAGTAACTACCACAGTAAGAATACCTTCTTCTGCTAAGTGTTTTCTGTCTCTAAGTACAATATTCCCAACGTCTCCTACGCCAAGTCCATCCACCATTATAGCTCCAGTTTGCACTCTTCCAGCAAATTTACATTCATTTTGTGATACTTCTAAAATTTGTCCTGTTTCACCAATAAAAATATTTGCTGGGTCCATTCCTATTTTTTCTGCAAGTTGTGCATGTTGTTTTAAATGTCTATATTCACCATGTACTGGCATAAAAAATTTAGGACGAACTAATGTGTGAATTAATTTTAATTCTTCTTGGCAAGCATGCCCAGAAACATGAATTTCTTCAGTAGTATTATATATTACATTGGCACCCTTTTTGAATAATTCATTTATAACATTATATATGAATTTTTCATTTCCTGGAATAGGTGATGCGGATATAATAATTAAATCACCTTTTTGTATTTCAATACTCCTATGTGTAGATGATGCCATTCTTGTGAGTGCTGCAAGCGGTTCCCCTTGACTACCAGTAGTTACTATTGTTACCTTTTCATCAGGGTAATTATGAATTTCTGCCACGGTAATTATAGATTCCTGTGGTATATGCAAATATCCCAGATCCATAGCCACTTGTGAGATTCTCTCCATGCTTCTTCCACTAAATGCTATTTTTCTTCCAACCGAGATTGAAGCATTAGCAATTTGTTGTATTCTATGGATATTTGATGCAAATGAGGCTACTATTATTCTACCATCTGCTTTTTGGAATAATTTATTTAATGATTCTCCAATTACTTTCTCAGATATAGTAAAACCAGTACGTTCAACATTAGTACTATCAGCCATTAAAAGTAGTACTCCTTGCCCACCTAATTTTGCAAATCGCTCTAAATCTATAACTTGCCCATCAATTGGAGTATAATCTATCTTAAAATCTCCTGTGTGTATAATTCTTCCGATAGGCGTATGTATAGCAATAGAGCAAGCGTCCGCTATACTATGACTAACTCTTATAAACTCTACACTGAGCTTTTCTAACTTTACAATATCACCGGGTTTTACTACATTTAGCGTACAGTCTGCCATTATCCCATGTTCTTGTAACTTATTTTCCACAAGTCCTAAGGTTAAACGTGTTCCATACACAGGAACATTAATTTGTTTTAAAATATAAGGTAACGCTCCTATATGATCCTCATGACCGTGAGTTAGAAAAATTCCTTTTACCTTATCTCTATTCTCTAGAAGATATGTTACATCAGGAATAACTAAATCCACCCCATACATATCTGCATCTGGAAATGAAATTCCACAATCTATAACAACAATCTCATCTTTATATTCTATTGCAGTAATATTCTTTCCAATCTCTCCAAGTCCACCTAGTGGAATAATTCTGATTTTGTTTTTAACTTTACTTTTATAATTATTATTCAATATTTTCCCGATTTCTAAATATTAAGCAATCTATTTATCCAATATTTTCGTTCTGTCGACTAAACAGCATGGTGTATCACAGGATTAAACTGCTTAGGTTAGTTCTTTTATACTAACAGGTCTATTATAAAAACAGTACCGTCATAAAAACACACTATCCAAGTATTTTCTTCCTATTAACTAACCATAAATCAGGATTTTCACCTACCTTTTTTTATATTTTGTTAGTACAGTTGTTTTTTCCTTTCTTAAATTATTTTTAAATAAACCTATATTTCAAAGTGTTGCTTTTTAAGTAAACATCACTCTCTTTATTTATCTATATATTTTATAATATTTTAATTATCAAACTAAATATGATTAACTTTAATACATTTATAAAGAATTCAATTATACTAATTAAATATAATTATACCATATTACATTTGATTATATTCGATTATAAAATAATAAAGGTTGAGAAATAATTTCTCAACCCAAAAATAACACTTTCTACAGTATGAATTATTCTTAAAAGCTATTCTCACCAATTTGTTTTAGCATTCTTAAACCCTTGAATTACCTATCATTCACAGATAATTTTAGACTTGCTTACGGTGTTTTTTTTGTATTTTAAACTTACTAAAATAGTTCTATATATAGAAATAATTGTCCACTTTATAACGCTAAAAATGCAACTCCAAAGAAATATACCACTTAATACTAGTGTGTATTATTTTCCCTGCAAGTTGCATTTTAAGTTATTTAATTATTTTTCTAAAATAAATGTCTTTTTAAATAGTCCACCTTGCTTAGTATAGTGCAAAATATATTCTTTGTCGTAAACATTATGTATCTCTAGATTTGTAATTCCTTTTGTTTTTAGAACTAACTTTACTTTATTAAATTCTTCGATTTCTGATTTGGAAGTTAGCATAGTGTAGAAAAGCTTTTGTGAATAGGTAGCCCAGGTCTCTAACAGGTCGTCAATTGGCGTGTTTACATCTAGATTCATTTACCTTCCTCCTTGTATAATATGAATAATATTATTATATCCAATGCGTGTTTTTTTCTTATGCACTCCTATTATATATATAATCAACTTATATTACAATTTATATTGATTTATAATATTATATTTGTTATAATATGGCTATTTTATAGAGAGCTGAAAATTATTATAACCATTTATAATTATTAACCATTTTATAAGTTTTGATACAGTGAAAAAAACAAGTAATTATGGGATGTTTATTTATTTTCATGTATCTTAATCCTCTGGCAATAATTTTTCTCCTGATATTTTAATGCCGATAGCTCCTAGTGGAGCTGTAATAAATATAGATAATACGGCAATTGCTAATATAACTTCCCCGGATTTAACTCCAGCAGCTAGAGGTACAGCTCCCATGGCTGCTTGCACAGTAGCTTTAGGAATATAGGAAATCACACAAAACAGTCTCTCTTTTGCATTTAAATCAGTTCCCATGAGTGATACTAACACCCCTATGCTTCTAGCTACTAAACCAAGGAGAATAATAATTAATCCTAATACGCCTGAACTTACGGCAACGTATATATTAACCTGTGCTCCCACTAATACAAAAAGAAGAATTTCTGCAATTACCCACACCTTATTAAGTTTTAACGACAGCCTATTTGCTACTTTAGAATACTTTTCTAATAAGATAAACCCAATAGTCATTACACCTAGAAGGCTTGCAATGGGTACTATCTCCTTAAAAACATCTTCAACTCCTGTAAGCATAATTGCTGCAGCTATTAATATAAAAGTTTTTTTAGTATCTCTCATGTGATATTTTTTAAATATTAACGTTAATATAATCCCTACAATTACACCCAATGCTATTCCAAGTAAGATAGATATAGGAATATCTAATATTTTCATTGGAATATTTACATTTTTACCGCTATATAAGCCTAAAAAGGTTGAAAATATAGTTATTGCAAAAACATCATCAATTGATGCCCCTGCAAGTATTATTGTGGGTATACCTTTCTTTTCTCCTTTGCCTCTGGATATAAATTTAAGCATAGGTGGTACAACTACTGCAGGTGAAACCGCGGCTATTATAAAACCAAGCATCCCAGCCTCAATTTTCGATATTCCAAGTACATAACTTGCTATAAACATAATGCTAAGCCCTTCAAAAATACCAGGTATGCAGCTCATTTTTAATGCAGGAACACCTACTTTATTTAAAGTGTCCTTTTTAATTCCAAGACCTGCTCTTAATAAAATAATAATAAGTGCAATTTTTCTTAAATCCGGAGAAATTTTAAGTATGTCCGGACTTATTAGATTTGTTCCATAGGGCCCTAGTAAAACTCCTAGTATTAGCATTCCAAGCAGTCCTGGAAGTTTTAACGTTTCAAATAACTTATTGAATACTAGTCCTAAAATAATAATAATTGCTAAACTCATTGCCATGTTGTAAGCACTACCTTTTCTTTAATATTTTTTGCAAAATAAAAGACTCCTACTTAAAGACAAGCTCTAAGTAGGAGTCATTAATTGCAAAATCACAATAGTTAAGGTGAACTCCATCACCTATTTTATAAATATATTATACTATATTTATAATTAAAAACAATAGTTATCTTAGAATATATTATATATACTTTTATACTAATAACTCATTTAACTTGTCACCTTTAATTTCATCAGGGCTCCAAGCTATGACAGCAAACTTACCCTTTGTATTTGCGTCAACCTTGTTAATCCATTGAATTTCATTGCTTGCCTTTGCAGAAAGCAATTTATTGGTAGTACCCGTGGCATGCAGTGATGAGTTTATAATCCACCATTTTGTTGAAATTTTTGCACGTTTTAAATCTTCTTCAAGACGAATTGCTTCATATACAGGTGTAGCCTCAGCAAGAGTTACAATTATGACTTCAGTTTCATCAGCATTACGGAGCCTTGGCAACAGTTTTTTCACAGATTGCGGAATGTCTCCCTGCGATCGCTTGATTTCTTGGTTATAGCTTTGTGTGGAATCAAGTAGCAAAAGAGTATGCCCTGTTGGAGCAGTATCTATAACAACAATTTGATCTTCCGACTTATCCACTATTTGAGCAAAGGCTCTAAAAACTGCAATCTCCTGAGTACATGGAGACCTAAGGTCCTCTTCTACGTATTCAATATCCTCATCAGCCATGCTTTCTCTAGCCTTAGAAAGCACTTCCTGCTTATATTTTTCTAGTTCAGCCTGCTCATCAATGCGACTCATAGTGATGTTACTACTCTCATTAATAATAAATTTGAGATGAGCCGCTGGATCAGTTGTAGTAAGATGTACTTTTTTTCCCTTTGCAGATAATCCTAGTGCAATGGCAGCTGCAATTGTAGTTTTACCTACACCACCCTTGCCCATAGTGAAAATTACTTTTTTATTACTTTTGTACAGGTCCTCAATAACATCTTTAAGCTGGGGAATGGTTTCCGCCTTTATCTTTTCACTACTGAAACTATAATTGTCTTTGGTAAGCAATGCACGCACATTTTCCATACCAGTTATATTATAAGCTCTAAGCGGTACCATATATGTAATAATACCTTGCAGCCCCTCCGGCATTTCTTTAAGTGATTTTTGTTGTTTTTGGTACAGACTTTCAGATACACTATCATCATACGAAGTCAGTACTCCATTGATTATCATGGTTTGATTGTTTACTCCGATTTCTGAAAGTTCTTTTGATGCTCTTTCTGCTTCTTTAAGAGGTGTCATTTCAGGGCGAGAAACCAGCATAAGCGTTGTTAAATCTCCATCTCCCAAGGTCTCTACTGCCTTTTTATAAATTTCTCTTTTACTCTCCAATCCAGAAAGCTGACCTAAGCAAGATGCACCATGTGTGTTTTCGCTAATAAAATTGCTCCAGGCTGATGGCAATTGAAGCATTCTAAGTGTATGACCAGTAGGCGCGGTATCAAATATAATGTGGTCATATTCCTTTTGTACTTTCTCATCCGTTATAAACTTTGAAAATTCATTGAAAGCCGCAATCTCAACAGTGCAAGAGCCAGAAAGCTGTTCTTCCATATTATTAAGCACTGCATCAGGTAATTTCCCACGATAAGGTGCAATAACGCTCTCTCTGTGTTCTGCTGCTGCCTTTATGGGATCAAGGTTCGCAACAACTAGATTTGGTACTTCCTTAATTGAGATACCCTTATTAGTAAGTTCAGTGTTAAAAACATCCTGCAGATTTGATGCAGGATCTGTACTTATAAGAAGCACTTTTTTCCCTCTATCAGCAAGGTTAACTGCCGTAGCACAAGCCGTAGAAGTTTTTCCTACACCACCTTTGCCTGTATAAAATAAGTATTTTGTAAGTTTAATATTTTGTGGATTGAAAATTTCCATATTTAATTACCTCCAGTTTCATTATTAATTTAAAATACCAAACCACTCCATAGTGGATTGGTTTGGTATTTGCGTAATTTTCAATTTTCATAAACTACAAGTATAGTATTAACAGCAGTCACCGTTGCCACAACCACATCCTCCTGATTTAGGCGCCGCTTTTATTTTAAAACTTTTAGGTTTTTCCCCTAAAAAACTCATTGGAACATTTAAAAGTTTCATTAATTCTCCATTTGTTGGATATCTTCCTACTAACACAATTTCACCCTCTAAGATAGTAACCGGTAGGTCATCAATACCCTTCTCGTTTATGAAATTATTCACTACTTTATTATCCACAAACTCCTGTGGTGAACTTGAGAGGTTAAATCTCTGCACCTCAACACCATTCTTTTTTAATGCATTAAGAACAGTTGAAACCCTAAGAAGCTCAGGATCAACCCCTACTCCACAAAGTCCTGTGGAACAGCACATTGCTTTTTCAAATATTTGCATTTTTTTCATTATTAATCTCTCCAATCATTTTATTACTTTAATACTTTTAGCATCTTTAATATATTTAATACTCTTAATTATTATTTATTATGAGCTACTGGCTGTGGAAACCAATTACTAGTTTTGTTTGCTATTTTTACAAGAATCAGCATTACTGGCACTTCAGTTAATACCCCTACAACTGTAGCAAGCGCTGCCGGAGAATCCATACCGAACAGAGCAATGGCAACGGCAACTGATAATTCAAAAAAATTTGATGCCCCAATCATTCCAGCAGGTGCTGCAATATCATGTGTTAGTTTTAGCTTTCTACTTGCTAAATAAGCAATAAAGAAAATCAAAAATGTTTGAATAGTTAGTGGCACCGCAATCAATAAAATGTGTAATGGATTGTTTAAAATGGTTTCACCTTGGAATGAGAATAACAATACCAACATAAGTAGTAATCCAACAGTAGTTGCATTATCAAACTTATGAAGGAAGGTATTTTCAAAATATTCTAGGCCTCTTTTCTTCGTCATCATAATCCTTGTCAAAATTCCGAAAGCTAGAGGAATAACAACAAATAAAACCACTGATAAAATCAGTGTACGCAAAGGTACCGCAATATTGCTAACCCCCAATAGGAGTTTCACTATAGGTATAAATGCAACTAATATAATTAAATCATTGGTGGCTACTTGCACAACGGTATAGGCTGGATTACCTTTTGTAAGAGAACTCCAAACAAATACCATAGCAGTACAGGGAGCCGCTCCTAGCAATATGGTTCCTGCAAGATATTGAGTAGCTAGTTCTGGTGCGATAAATGCTTTAAATACAACAAAAAAGAAAAATGAAGATATTGCATACATGGTAAATGGTTTTATAAGCCAATTTGTTATCCAGGTTATATACAAACCCTTTGGCTCCTTCCTAACATTCTTAATGCTTTGAAAGTCTACCTTCATCATCATGGGATAAATCATTACCCAAATAAGTATAGCGGTGGGGATGGAAACCTTGGCATATTCAAACTGATTTAGGAATTCTGGAATTTTCGGAATAAACTTTCCAATAAGCACGCCTACTACCATACAAGTTGCAACCCAAACTGTTAAATACCTTTGAAAAAATCCCATATCCGATTTTTTAGCTTGACTCATAATTAATCACCCCTTAATTTCACAATAATTTTATATTTACACTGCCAATAAATTATGTTTCTATTTTGTTATTACATAAGTCTTGAAGTTTACATTTACACAATCTTTCGCAATCACTGTTATAACCAGGTAATTGTTTCAATTCTTTTGTTAAATAAGCAAACAAATCAGGTTTTTTTTCTATAAAGCTGTTATCTATTTTGTAATATACCCATTGTGCTTTTTTGTATCCCTCAAGTATTCCACACTTTTTAAGCGCCGTTAAATGCCTAGAAACATTTGATTGGGTCATATTCAGACACTGCTCAATTTCACATACGCACATTTCGCCGTCCATAAGGAGTGATAGTATACGAAGTCTATTTTCTTCTGCTAATGCTTTAAATATATCAACCACTATTTTCACCTCCTAGCGTATTTTTATATACTCATGTACTCATATACTATTCTTTTAAAACAGATTTGTTACTATATTTACTCAACTATTATTAGTTTCTTTTAAACAATTTTCAGTTAATAATTGATAGATAGGTACCCCTACCACACCACTTCTCCACTTAAATCAATTTCATTATTTCCAATTCTTTTCTTTAAATCTTTTATTTTCTCTTCGATTATTCTTGCTGTCTTTATAAATTCAGCATCAGATTTTCCAGTAGGGTCATCTAGTCCCCAATCTTCTTCATGCCTGTGAGCCATTATTGGACAAACTACATTACATCCCATTTTTATTACAATATCAGCTTGTGGGATATCATCAATTAATTTGGATGTGTGAGTTTCATTCATGTCTATTTTATATAAATCCTTTATTATTCTCACCGCATCTTGGTTAATTTGAGGCTTAGTTTCAGTACCTGCTGAATAAGATTCAAACACCGCTGATCCAATCATCACTCCCAGTGCTTCTGCCATCTGTGACCTACAAGAATTGTGAACACATATAAATGCTACTTTGGGCTTCATAAAATAATCCTCCTTTTTGTTATATATAATAATTTTAATCTTAAAATATAATTTTAATATTCGTATATTCGCTTATACTCATATGTTAATGTTAAGTGCCTATTTTGTCAATACCTTATCATAATATCCCCTTCTAAATCCATTAATATTACCACACTATTAACTATATTTTAATAATACGTCAATATAAATCTTATGCTTTTATATATGGATGTTTTAGTGTTGTGACCAAATATTCCTTTGTTTATATACTCTTTATATATAATGACGTCATAAAAGAAAAAAGCACAAATACTTGCCAATTATACTAACAAGATTTGTGTCCTTTTAATTATAAATATTTCTTAATTTCCTCAGCTGATGGTACTCTTCCCATTATCTTTACTTTTTCATCAACTACAAGAGCTGGGGTTTTCATAACTCCATAAGCCATTATTTGTTTAAAGTCTTCAACTTTCTCTATAGTTGCCTCAATACCTAACTCCTCTACTGCCTTTCTTGTGTTTTCCTCTAATTTCTTGCAACTTGAACATCCTGAACCTAAAACTTTAATTACCATAATAAATCCTCCTTGATCTCTATTTGGTAGATACCAACTATTAATTGTTATCCCCATAAATTTATATTATTGTGCAAATGTAGAGCACAATTTTATTATATTTTTCTAGTACTAAATCATCATCTGCGATGCTGCAATATTAACGACTTCAGAAGGAGATTTAGACTCTTGCTGAAGTTTTTTTATATCTTATAGCTTGTAACTCCCACTTATATAAGTGGGATACTTTCCTTCTGAAATGTCGTTAAACTAATAAAAATGAAAACGCATTAAATAAATATCCTATTATAACTATACCTGTTGCAACTATAGCCACAAATATGGCTAATAATTTAGGTTTAACAACCTTACTAAGCATAATTATTGATGGAAGTGAAAGAGCAGTTACTGCCATCATAAAGGATAATACTGTACCAATTCCTACACCTTTACCAAATAACGCTTCTGCTATTGGTAAGGTTCCGAATATGTCAGCATACATTGGTATGCCAACGGCAGTAGCTAGTAATACTGCAAATGGATTGTTATTTCCAACTACAGTTTCTATTATTGATTGAGGTATCCAATTGTGAATTGCAGCTCCAATACCCACCCCTATTAAAACATACAGCCAAACCTTATGAAATACATCTTTAACTTGCTCCTTTGAATAAGATATTCGTTCATTTCTTGTCATCCCAATTATTTCTGCATCCACATTTTCTATCTCTTTCACATAACCTTCTACATACTTTTCAAGCCCTAATTTATCAATAATGCTTCCACCTACTACTGCTAAAATTAGTCCTACAACAACGTAGGCTATAGCAATTTTCGCACCAAAGAAAGACATTAAAATTAATAATGATGCCAAATCTACTAGTGGTGAAGATATAAGAAATGAAAAAGTTATTCCAAGGGGTAGTCCTGCTGCGTTAAATCCAATAAATATTGGAATACTAGAGCAACTACAAAATGGTGTAATTGTTCCAAGTAATGCCCCTAGTATATTTCCCTTGATACCCTTAATATTTCCAAGAAGTTTTTTTGTTCTTTCTGGTGGAAAATAACTTTGGATATAGGATATAAGGAAAATCAATACTGATAACAATATAAATATTTTTATGGTGTCATAAATGAAAAAATGTACACTGCCACCTAATCTTTCTTTAATTGATAACCCGAATACATTTTCTACAAGTCCCTTAATAAGATTTGAGAGCCAAGTCATTTTTAAAATCTCATTATTTATCCAACTAAATATTTGTGATATTACATTCATTCTTGTCACCTACCTGTATAATATTTTTTCATTTATATTGTGAAACTAAATCATACCTTCTCAATTGTTCATTATTTTCCGAAATATATCTTTAACTATTAGGATTGCATTTATTTTTAAACATTTCTGTATACTCATCCCCCTTTTGAAGGTTTTTTAAATCTTTTTTTATGGTATCGTAATCTTCTGAATTTGTAATTATTTTCTCCAATATGTCTTTAAGAAGCTCATTATCCTTATCTATGTAATAGTATATAAATTGTTCTTGTCTTTCATCTTTTACAAAGCCCATATCGCGAAGTTTACCTAAGTGCTTTGAAATTTTAGGCTGACCTTCTTCTAGTATTCCTTGAATTTGGCATACACAAAGTTTTTTATGATATAGAAGCACCAAAATTCTCATACGTGTTTCATCAGATAACACTTTAAATAAGTTCAATAATTTTTCCATCCGTTTCACATCCTTTAAAGCAAATAATAATATATAATATATCCATATGGGTATATGAGTATAATATTCCTAAGTGATCCCTTTGTCAACTGCTTTTGAAAAAAAGTGCCACCCAAATTAACCATCTATTTATAAAATGGGAAGTATAGTATAATAACTTAAATAAAGTCATGAACCATAACCTATTTTTATTTTAAATCAAATTGTATATACATTTTAAAGTTATATAAGGAGGAATATTTACATGGAAAATGAAAAAGAAAAATCAGATACCGAAAAAATCGTAAATGAAATATTAGAACAAGGAGAAATTTTTAACGATATTGAAGAAGAACTACTACATGAATTAATTGGAAATAAAATATCCAAAGATAACGTGATTGCTCATGCACAGACTCTTACTTTCGGAAATAAAATGGCTGATAAAATAGCTGCATCAGTAGGAAGCTGGAGTTTTATAATAATCGCATTATCAATTATAGCAATATGGATAGTATTAAATTCCATGTTCAAAAATTTATTTGACCCGTTTCCATTTATACTTCTTAATCTAGTGCTGTCTTGCACTGCCGCTATACAAGCTCCTGTAATCATGATGAGTCAGAATAGACAGGAAGATAAGGATAGAATAAAATCAACAAATGATTATAAAATAAATCTTAAATCTGAATTAATAATTCAAGATTTGCATAAGAAAATGGATATATTAATTCAAAATCAAAAAATATTAGTGGAGAATCAATCTAAAATGGTAGAATACATTGATAGTTTACCAAAATAAAGTGCCATCCACATGGCAAGTGGCAAGTTGTATAATTTCACTGTTTTATTTAAAATCAATTTAGAAATTAATAATCATTTTATAAATAAAATAATGGGAAATGGATTATCTTATTAATAATCCATTTCCCATTCTTATATCTACCTTATATTAATAATTTTCAGCTAATATCTCAAAGTATGCTTTTGGATGTGCACAGGCTGGGCAAATTTCTGGAGCACTTTTTCCCTCAAAAATATAACCACAGTTGCTACATATCCAATTAACTGCTGTATCTTTATTGAATACTGAATTATTTTCTATATTGCTTAATAATTGTCTATATCTTTCGTCATGATGCTTTTCAACCTCAATAATTTTTCTGTAAACAAAGGCAACATCAGCAAATCCTTCTTCCTCTGCAACTCTTGCAAATTCTGGATAAAGCTCTGACCATTCTTCTTTTTCTCCATTTGCTGCCCACAATAAATTTGACTTAGTATCTGATAGTCCTACAGGATATGTAGCATTAATTTCTACCACTTCTCCATTTAAACTTGTGCTTAAAAATTTAAAAAATCTTTCAGCATGCTCTTTCTCATTGCCTGCTGTTTCTGTGAATATATTAGATATTTGTACATATCCCTCTTTTTTCGCTACAGACGCATAATAAGTATATCTATTCCTAGCTTGTGATTCACCTGCGAATGATTTCATTAGATTTTCAGCTGTTTTTGTACCTTTTAACATTTTCATAAAATGCCTCCTTCTTTCTCCTAAGAGAAAATAATTGTGTATACTAAAGTATTCTATAAATGATATAGGTTTCCTCTTTTAAGGCATCTTATTTTAAAAAAACTTGCCACTTAAAAGTGAGTTCACACTTAAAAGTGAGTTCACACTTGAAAGTGAGTTTACCTTGTATCTAATTTATAAAGTGCCACGTAGGTGGCACTTTATTTCTAAGCTGGTGCCTAAAACGTTGGAATTATATTTCCTTTATATTTATCCTGGATGAATTTTTTAACTTCTGGAGAAGTTAATGCCTTTGAAAGTGCCTGTATGTAGGGTTTAGTTTTATCTTCACTTCTAACTGCAAGCACATTTGCATAAGGAGAATCTTTTGATTCAATTGCTAGTGAATCCGCTTCTGGATTTAATTTAGCCTCTATAGCAAAATTTGAATTTATAACCGCTGCGTCCACATCTTTTAATATCCTTGGAAGTTGAGGCGCATCTAGTTCAGTTATTTTAAGTTTTTTTGTATTTTCTGTGATATCAAGTTTTGAAATAAGTTCACCACTTTTTAATTTTATGAGTCCAGCATTTTCAAGTACTCTAAGTGCTCTTGCTCCATTTGTAGGATCACTTGGAATAGCTATTTCAGCACCATCTTTTAAATCACTGAGTTTTTTATATTTACTAGAATACACGCCCATAGGTTCTAGATGAACCTTTACAGTATAGTCAAGTTTTAGATTTTTTTCTTTACTAAAAGATTGCAAATAAGGTACATGTTGAAAGAAATTAGCATCTATTTGTCCTTCAGCTAGCGCGGTGTTTGGTGTTACATAGTCAGTAAATTCTACTATTTCAAGTGTATATCCTTCTTTTGCAAGGATTGGCGCTGCTACCTCTAATATCTCTTTATGAGGCACAGGTGAAGCACCTACTTTTATGATTTTTTTCTCAGGTGCTACCTTTGCAGGTGCAGCCACTTCTTTTTTTGCTCCACAACCACTTACTGTTAAGATTACAACTATTGTTAATAATACAGTTAATATTTTTTTCATTTTTAATTTTCCCCCTCGTATTTCTGTGGTGTAGATAACAATTATTAATTGTTATCCCCCTCGCATTTGTATAATTTAAGATTTATCTAATCATTTTTCTGTACAATAAATTTCCTAAGGCTTGAATAATTTGCACAACTACAATTAAAATAATTACAGTGTATATCATAATGTCTGTTTTAAATCTATAGTAGCCATATTTTACTGCTACATCTCCCAGGCCACCGCCACCAATTGTCCCAGCCATAGCTGAGTAACCTATAATATTTATTATAGTTAAAGTAACTCCAAGAACTATAGATGGCATTGCCTCTTTTACCATAACCCTAAATATAATTTGATAGGTTTTTGCACCAACAGATTTAGCCGCTTCAATGATTCCGTAATCAACCTCCAGTAGTGCAGATTCTATTATTCTTGCGGCAAAAGGAGCTGCTCCTAAAGTTAATGGAACTATAGCTGCATTAGTACCTATGGTTGTTCCAACAATAAGTTTGGTTAAAGGGAATATAGATATCATTAATATAATAAACGGAAAAGAACGAAGTATATTTACTACTAAGTTTAAGCTTTTATAAATTAGAACATTTGGCCTTAGCCCTTTAGGACTACTTATAATAAGCCCCACCGCTGCAATAAACCCTAAAATAACCGTAAAAATTGTAGACACCCCTACCATATATATTGTGTCTAAAAGTGCAGGTAGTAAAACATCTTTAAATAGCATTTATATTCCCCCCTCCTTATATTCATCCTTCTTCAATAAACAATTAATAAGCTCCCATTCTATAGATTTTTCATCTAAATATTTTAATATTTTTTCCCTATTTTCATCACTTGCATTTATTATAAGACTTCCCATTACATTATCTCTGAATTTTTCAAGCCTGCCCCATACTATTGAAAAATCTACATTTAACTCCCTGGCTATGGAAGTTATTACGCAACTCTGGCTAATTTCTTTCGGAAAAAATATTTTAATGTTATGCCCTGTACTAGGTAATAATTCTTCCTCTCCTATAAGTGTTTTCATTTCACTTGTTGGTCTAATAAATAATTCATCTGTAATACCGCTACTTTTAATCTCACCTCCTTCTAAAAGAATAAATTTATTACAAATCTCTTTTACCACCTCCATTTGATGTGTAACCACGATAATTGTTATATTAAATTTGTTATTGATATCTCTTAAAAGCTCCAATATAGATTTTGTAGTTTTAGGATCTAATGCAGAGGTAGCTTCATCACAAAGTAATATTTTCGGATTAAGTGCCAATGCTCTTGCAATTCCAACTCTTTGCTTTTGTCCTCCGCTAAGTTCGCGTATATTGCTATTTACTTTATCATTAAGTCCAACTAATTCTATTAAGCTATCTACTCTTTTTTTTATAAGACTTTTATCAGTTCCCCATACTTCCAGTGGAAATGCTATATTTTCAAAAACATTTTTTCTGTTAATCAAATTGAAGCTTTGAAATATAATACCTACATTTTTTCTAAATTCCCTAAGCTCTTTTGAACTTAACTGCTTTACTTCTTTGCCCATTATATTAATGCTACCTGTATCATAGGATTCAAGCCCATTAAAACATCTAAGTAAAGTGGATTTGCCAGCACCACTGTGGCCAATCACTCCATAAATATCGCCTTCCTCCACTGTAAAAGAAACACTACTTAATACTTTCTCATTGGAAAAACTTTTACTTACGTCACAAACTTTAATCATAAAACCTCATCTCCTCTTCATAACTTATTATTTTTTTTATTGCAATTATCGCTACTCGAAATTATTTTTCTAAAAAAAATAGAACCCAAGAATAAACTTGGGCTCTAATGCCAAACTTATTCTTATCTCACAGCAATACTGCAGGATTTAACACCATGTATCATATATGATACTGGTTGTCGGGTTTCATAGGGCCAGTCCCTCCACCTCTCTTGATAAGAGAATATTAAATTTTATTTCAAACTTATTTTAAAAACAAAAAACCTCTCCCATCAGTATAAATGATGAAAGAGGTATAAAATTACAAGGCACCTCTCTCATCTTCCGCCAATTTCTAAGGAACTTAGCGCAGGAATTAGCACCTTTTCAGACTAATGATATCTGACGGTTGCCGAGGTGTCATAGGGCCAGTCCCTCTACCTCTCTTGATGAGAATTAATTGATTTATTAAATTAAAGTTATATTATCACCATTTGGAGGAAATGTAAAGGTATTTTTTATTTTTTATTATTGCAATTGCTTCTCCAATTTCTTCAATCATATAAAGTATGGAAATTTTACCTTGAGATGCAAACTTCATGGGAATTTACGTAAACAAACTTTACAACATGCTATAATTATAGTTAATAGAGGTACTAAGCAATTTGAAACGCGGCATAGATTAGCTAAACAACAAAAATTGTAAGAATAAAAAATAGGAAATTAAAAGAATAATTTGGAATGAGGTTAAATATGATTTATAAACGCAATAGGCTATTTTATGGATTCATGATAATAATTGTAATTATTTTAGGATTATGCTCGAGAAAGATGGCTACTGTCATACCAGATTTTTTGAATACATATTTGGGTGATGCTCTGTGGGCGTTAATGATTTTTCTTGCTTTTGGTTTTATTTTTAAGGGTACGAAAACAAAGTTAGTTGCATTGATGGGAATATCATTTTGCTATATTATTGAAATAAGCCAATTGTATCATGCTATTTGGATAGATGATATGAGGAAAACAACTTTGGGTGGCTTGGTGTTAGGATATGTATTTTTATATACTGACTTATTAGCCTATGCTATTGGTATTGGATTAGGTATAATTATTGATTATTACATTGCATTGTATAAATCTAGGCTTCCCTTAATGCCCTAACCTTAAACTAAGGGAATCCTAAAATGGATTCCCTTAAAATTCTTTGTATTATTCGCACTAAACATATTCTAATCTAAATGTGAAATATCCGCCTCTAAAATAATTTCAATTTTCTTATCTTCCACTTCCAGTACTGTTAAACATGTATCATACATAAAGGGCTTACTCCAAAAATCCTCAATAGAATAATTCTTGATTATTGAATAGATTGCCTTTATTACAGCTGTATGGGTTACTATTAAAATATTTTCACCAGTAGTATTATTTATAATATCATATAATGCTTTTTTTACCCTGTGGATCAATTCATGGAAGCTTTCTCCATCTATAGGTTCATACAATTGAGGCTTGCTCCAGAAATTAAACTGCTGGGTAGGATATAGCTCTTTTACTTTTTCATGGTCCATACCTTCCCATATACCAAATCCCATTTCTTTTAAATCTTCAATTTTAATTATCTCAGTATCCTTATTTCCTCTAATGTATTTTGCTGTGTCAAAAGCTCTCCCCAATGGACTGCAATAAATATAATCAAAATCTACAGATTGCAAACTATCACCTAGCTTTTTAGCGTTATTAACACCTATTTCGGTTAAATTTGAATCTTGCCAACCCTGCATCCTACCCTCTTTATTCCACTCCGTTGCTCCATGTCTTGTTATATATATTTTCAATTTTCACCCATCCCCTGACTATAATAAAATAATATCAAATAGTTATTATATATTGCTACTGTTTAAAAGACATTTGGCACTCTTTAGAAACATTAAATCTCTACTCTGAATGAATCTCCCAAGATAATTATCTGGTGCATCATCTTCAAGAATAGATATAGCTTCATCTAAGGTCACCCATTTTAGTTGAAAACCACTATTTCTTTCGACCTCTGTAAATGATGGCTTTTTAATATCCCCTTTTACCTCAGAATAATAGCAATATGATATTTGTAATAATTCATGCTTATCTCTATATTCTATGATTGTTCCAATTTCACCTAAAACATCAATATTAACTCCAGCTTCTTCCATTACTTCACGATTTAAAGCAGTTTTAATGTCCTCACCTGCTTCAATTCCTCCGCCTGGTAGCTTGTGATAGTTATTCTTTGATACAAATAATAAGGCTATTTTCTGTGAATCATTTACTACAATTGATCTTGATGCTTTCCTAATCTTATATGAAATATTTATACTTTCGTAATTGTACCCAATATCTTTTTCATATATTTCTTTTATTAAATCCATTGTATTTTGCCTCCTTATTTTAAATATGTCATTAATAAATATTTGCTCAATTAATAACTTTCTGCTCTATATTCCCTATTCTAACACACTTTCCGGTTCAAATATATGTCATAATTTTTTCTTACATTGATAGTTCATACATCAACACTTAAAGTAACTTTGGTCCTATAAACTTTGAAACTATTTCAGGTTACCTCTTCTTTTTTTCCATTAGATATTTCTATAATATACTGCTTTGCTTGCCTTCTATTTTTAAATACTATTATTTGTTTATCTTTACTTTTTTCGAGTTTATTTATATTTGCTTGTCCTGATTCCTTAGGAAAATTCCAAATATATTTCATAAATTCAAAGTCAATCTTCTCTCGGCAACCCTCTGGCATATCTGGCCTTACTTTATTTATGTTTGTTATAACTCGTTTAAAATAACTCAGCAAACATACTGTCCTACTTAATTTAAAACAAATTACTGTATCAGCTTTTTCAAGACGAATATCCATGGTACCACCATAATTACCATCTACTATCCATTCACAGCCTAATATTAAACACTTTTGTTTTTTTACCCAGTCTTCCTTTGGGGTCTCAATCCAGCCATTATTCCAAAACTCTTTATCAAGATGAATAAGTGGGAGGCCTACTACCCCTGCAAGTTTTCTTGAAAATGTACTCTTGCCACTACCCGGTGAACCTATTACCATTATTCTTTTTCCTATATTATTCATCTATACCCCTTTAATCTTTAACATTTATATTATATAAAATATAAATGTAAGTTTAATCATTTAGAATTATTATATATAAAGTTATGTTTTATCTTTAAATATTCTTTTTACTTCTGCAAGCTTATTATCATCAAAGCTCAACTTATAAATATCCGGCATGCTAAGATGTTTCCAAAAGTCATAGTGGTATTTACTATCAAAAAAATTCATTATTAAAACCATAATATTGCCATGAGTACCAATAACAATATTCTTACCATAATGCTTATTTAGCACCTTATTAAGTGAAAGAATCCCTCTGTTTTGTGCTTCTAGATTTGACTCCCCACCCTTAAAAGCATAATTGAAATTTGTCCACAATTTAGTTATATCACTTTCAAAATTCTCTACTAAGCCTTCTGCTATTTTTCTTTCCTTAAATCCATCCTCAAGTATTATCTCAGTACCAATTTGTTTTGCTATACCTTCAACTGTTTGAATTGCACGTTTATATGGACTTGATAAAACAGTATCTATATTTTCAGTTAACAAAATTGACCTTATCCTCTCTGCATCTCTATATCCCTTTTCTGATAATGGCCGATTTAGTTCATCTGAAGTATAGCTAGACATGGCATGTCTTACTAAATATATATTTGTATTCACCCCTTTTTCTACCTCTCACCTATAAATTTCTTTAATGTGGCTACATGCATTGGATAAAATCCATTTTCATTATTATCTAACATATCTTTTAATTCATTTATGGAAACCCATCTAATATTTTTAGTTTCATTTGTAATCTTATATCTATTCTACAAGTATTTACTAAATCCTTTCTGCTTTTATATTTTCTTGCCTTATGTACCACTTATATAAATACTATAATAATCATTTTATAGATGTCATTAAAAAAAAGCTGACTTTCAACAACTCCTTCCATTATGAGGTGCAAAATACAAAACCGATTATTTTTTGTACCTATAATTACTTATAAATTCACACACATAAACCCCCTATATTCAACAAATAATATAGATGGTTTATGTGTAAATAATTCAGACTATATGAACCTTATGAATTAATTTTGGATTTTGCGAACCAAGTTATAGATATAAAATATCCTATTATAGGGGAAACTCCGTATCCCATCAATGGAACTGGAAAATTTCCAAATAGAGTAGAAATTAAAATAATTATAAAATACATCCCAATGCTTACTGATAACGATTTATATTTTTTTGGTGAAAAAAATATAAATGGCAATGGCAATATTACAAGAGAAATAACCCCTAAACTAAGCCATATTATTCCCATATTCGCTACCAAACTAACTATATTTTCAACATAAGATACCGGTGGTAATGCATCTAAAAATACCCATGAAATAATAATCAACGCAGAAAGTAATACTACAATACAAAAACGAAAAATATTGTTATTAATCTTATTCCACAACAATAGTATCATTGAAATAGCAAATGCAGTTAGCATAGAAGCATCTGGTTGCATCGCAAGTAAAATTGATATAACTATTGTAATAGCAGCTGAAAACCACCAATCTCTTATTTGTAACAATTTCCATAGTTCTATAATTATAATAGGCAGTATAATTACTGCAACGTAAAACTTAATTGGCCCAACAGATACCCATCTATGAACTCCTTCTATTCCTGAACTAATAAAAGTTAGAAGTAAAAGAATTACTGCAACTATAATAGTTGTGGTATTAGTGCTTGCATTATTTTTAACTTTAGATTTTTTTAATAGTACAAAGTATGAAATTATTCCAGCTAATACTAAACAAAAAATATTTTGACCAAAAATAGCAATTGGTACTTTATTGGTGTACATTGCTATCACCCCAATAATTATTGATGGTACCGCCATCAATAACGGTATAAAATTCAATAACCTCAATTTTTTCATTTTTAACTCCTTGCCAAATAAATATATTTTCTAATTCTCTAATCTTACCTGCGTGTATTTCTATTAATCCATTCTCCTTGCATCTCTCTATAAGTTTTGAACTTGTGTTAGATTAATCCAATGTTCACTTAAAATTGCATAATGAACAACGTCATAGAAAGTACCTTTAACCTTTACTTCTTGTAGACCTGTTCCTTCATATTTCATTCCACATTTCTGCATAACACGACCTGAGCCTTCATTTCCTACATAATGTGTAGCTTCAATGCGGTTCAATTCCAATTTTGAAAATGAAAGGTCTAATATCAAACTTAACGCCTCTGACATGTAATTATTGTTCCAATATTTCCTATTCAATACATACCCAAAATTTGCTTTATTATGTTCAATACATACTCTTAAATCAATACATCCAATACATTTATGCTGTGATTTTAATTCAATTGCAAAAACTCCAATTCTACCTATATAAATTTTTTTTACTACTTCCTCAGTTTCTGATATATCCTTATATGACGGCCATGTTAAATATTTTGTTACACTATCATCACTAGTATATAAGAATACATCATCTACATCCTCTATAGAAAATGGTCTTAAAATTAATCTTTTTGATTCTAAGATAGAGTTCTCTTTTATAATTTCATTGTAATCAATCATGTTCTTCACCTCATTCTATATAATTTGTGTTTTTCTACCATTATGTCATAACAGCTTACTATGTAGTCACTTAAGAAAGATACGACTTAATCAATAGTTTCAACTTTTTTTGTTAGCAGGTCTATAATTCGTGTTCTCTTATCTGCTTTTGAAATAAAAACAATTTCACCACTAGCATCAATACAATATGATATTGAAATTGACACTCCACAATTTCTGTATGAACCATCCGCATGGCTTGTTCCTATAATAGCAGTTTTGTTGTATTTTTTAGCAATTTCACATGTGGCCAGTAATGCATCTTCATCTACTAAATATCCTTCTGGGTATATAATCCATATCAATATTGGGGTTATTCTTTATTTCTTTTTCAAGTTGATCAGCATTTTTTTCATGAATGGGCTGTCCTACCAAGATTCTCATAATTGCCACACCTCCTTTATATGTGTATACTAAATTCACAAAAATGAAATATTCCATTTCCTTGCTTTAACATGCCTTTATCTTCTATATCTTCAAATGCATTTTTAATACTACTTATTAAGTCAACTTTTACATTCAGCTCATTATGCGCTGGCAATACCTTTGTTATTCCTTTTAAACTACTAATTTTATCAATAGATTGTTTGATATCTATAATATCGTTGTCATTCAATATTTTAGTTGGATCTCCAGTATAAATTTTATAATCCTCGATATTAAATTCCACTGGTGGATTCTTACTAAAAGGCTCCGACATTACATTTTTCTTAATTACACTAAGTGGAACAGGAATACCGGCTTTTAGCCATTCCGAATCATTTTTATGAACACAAATAATATTAAACAACGCGTGTCCACCTATATGATCCCAATGTACATGAGTTGTGACTACTATCACAGGTAATTCTGTCAACTTATCAATTTCTTTTTTTATATTTCCTATCCCTAACCCTGTATCAATTAAAAGAGCAGATGTTTTGCCTATTAGTAAATAGGAGTGTACTTTTTCCCAATGTCCATATTCACTTATTGCATAGGTTTCATCATCAATTTCCTCAATTGTAAACCATTCATCCATATTAAATCTCCTCTATAAAATTCTGCAATAAGCTTCTATGTCATTTCCCTCAGTATCTTTAAATTCTAATACCAAGTTATTATTGATTTTTGTTACTGGAAAAACTACTTTAGCATTTAATATTTCTAACCTGCCAATTAGTTTATTCATATCATTAACCTGAAAACTTGGTAAACAATTATCACCCCAATTAACCATTTCTTGGACTTTACTATTATCAAATAGGCAAAACTTAAAGCCATCAATATTAAAACTACTAAATACTTCATCCCTTTTTTCAACAGATTGCTCAAGCAATTTCTCATAAAAATCAATTGCTCTATTCATATCTTTTACACAAATATATAGTGAATTTAATGTAAAATTTAGTCCCATCTTAATCACCCTTCCAAAACCACTTTAGCACATTCATATTTTTTCTTCATAATCTCTTTTGCTTCTGGGCACAATTTGTTCCAGCTTCTTTCAATTTTTCCACTTACCCACTCAGCACCTTCTTTTACCTCCATTTTTTTATTATTATAAGCCAAATGTAATAATGATGGAACCTGACCTATATGAGCCATGGCATCCGCACTTGCTACACATACCGCTTCTTTAGTTTTTTGCTGCTTTTTTACACTACCCCTGTGACATAGGATGCAGTCTTTTATAATTTCTATTTTTTCCTTTGGATAATCTAACTCTTTAAGAATCCTCTCTGCTTCTATAGCTCCATATATATGATGCTGCTCATACATGTTTTTATCTTTTACACTTGCATAATCATGTAGTAATGCTGCTATCTCAACTAGCTCTTCGTTAGCACCTAACCTTTTCGCCAAAATTTTAGCATATTTAACTACACTAACAATGTGACATGCCCAGCCTTCATAACCAAATATATTATCTTTACTTTTACACTGCTCTTCTACTATTTTTGAGATGATGCTTATTAATTCTCTTGTATTTAACTCTTTTACTGCCCAGTCAAGTAAAATAGGTTGAATTTGTGGGTATGTTAAATTCTCTGGCATATCATCAAATAAGGCAATTTCTCCAATTTCTAAATCAGGTAGTCCTCCTAACTCTTCAATTTCTGCATAGTATAATCTTCCATAACTTTTATTAGCATCTTCTTTTCCTTCAAAATAATTGCATAAGTAATCACCTATAGGTTTTATATTGAATTTCACTGCGCCAGTTTCTTCTTTTAATTCTCTTGCTGCAGTATCATTAATATCTTCATTTAATTCTCTATGTCCTCCTGGCGTTTCCCAAGTTTCTCTTTCTTTATGCTTACAGTAGACGAATTTACCCTTGTACTTTGAAACTATGACGGCAAATTTTAAATCTTTATCCTTCACTGTTCCTAAATCATATACTTTAGTTTCCATACATACCCTCCATAAATAATCTTATATTTCTCCCTACTAAGTTTCCATAAATAGCATTCATCATTTTTTTATTAGCAGCCCTACGCACCTTGCAATTCAATAAACTTTTCCTTGGTCATTTTAAATAAAATCTCACTATCAGACCTTAATACTATGTTAAACCCAAAGCTTTGTAGAACCTTTTTACCTTTTTCATTTATCACGTTATCATAAATAACTTGTCCACCGAAATCATAGAAATAGTAACTTAAGAGAAGACTTATTGCTTCTTTACCATATCCTTTGCCTCTATATTTACTTTGTATTTTTATATTGAAATCTGCCTTTTTCTCTTCTGCATCAAATCTATGAAAACTTACTTCTCCTACTGGAATATCATCATTATTATATATTAGGCAGTAAAAATTCTTTCCATCTGAAGGATCTACCATTTTCCTATACCAAAATTCTCGTCTTTCTGTTGGAAAGGTTACAACTCCACCAACATCATTCATGGTTTCTTCCTCTGACCATAACTCTGCGACAAAATCTAATTCATCAAAATTTGGCTGCTTTATGTAAACTAATTTTCCATCTATTCTAGAGATATTTAACAAAATACCTTCCTCCCCTCATCAAAAACCCATATATGACTTACTTTCATTTCATAAACATCATATTTTTTTTATATTCCATAGATGAATCTTCTATATGACTGAATAATATTTTTAATAGCCATATACCCTCCTTCTTATCACTAAGTCTTATGCTCCTAGCGGAATGTTTAATTCTATTATTGAATCTTCATTTTCATCAATAATTTCAACACTTATTGTATTAACAATTGTCTCAAATACATCGTCTATATTCTTGGTTTCCTCTACTGCCATTTTGAAAGCATTCAAATCACTAATACTACCAAGGGTCATATGTGGCAAAAAATCTATCTCCTTTAACCATTGCGGGTAAAATTCTTTTAAAATTCCCGTATACAATCTTTTATGTATCTCTACTATTTGAGCATTACCTTCTTTTACATTTAGAAATAGATAGTTTCCTGCCAGGGTGGAAGCAGTAATTCCATTAAGGTTAATATGAAAAGCTTTTACGTCTAGTAGCATAGTTTCTATATGCTCTTTTAGTTTATTTGTATCTATTTCACTTTCAAAAGGAAAAACCAAGGTAATATGAGGCCTTACGCATTCTGAAAGTGGATCATATTTTTTTCTTATATCATCTATACGCTGTTGATTTTCAAAATGTGGAAATATCATAATACATCGCTTTATCATATAATTCGCATACCTTCTTCAATCTTTTTCATATCCCAATTTACCATTCTCTCCTTAAAAACATCATACATCAGGTTAATGCTTACATCGTTAAATTTAAGCCATTCATATTTATCATGTTCATCTGATAATTTAAAATCGCCCTCTTTTATTTTACATAAATATATAACCCCTGTTATCTGATGATTTTGCGAAATAAAATTCCAGGTATCTAATAATCTTATAGGCTCTACAACAAAATTTGTTTCTTCCTTTAATTCCCTTATAAGAGTTTCTTCTGCAGTTTCTCCAAACTCCATCCTACCGCCTGGCAGTTCATAAAAATCATGCTTTGCTCCAGTCTTGTGTAATGCTAAATACGTACCATCTCTTAGTATAAGTGCTTTTGTAGCAAATTCAATTTTATTAGTATCCATTTAAATCACTCCAATATTTATAATTTTTGTTTTTAGTTTGTTTTACTTACTTTCAAATTCATATATCCCCTAAATATTTTAACATGTATGCTTAATTATACCATTTTATACTAAATTTCTCTATCTGTTCTTCATTTCTATTTTGCAGATTATTTTAGCTATAAGTAAACTCATTCGATTATAGAGACTCTTACCTCTGTATTTGTACCTTAAGTTTAAATCATCTTCTTGGAAGCTACAATATTAACAAGTTCAGGAGAAGATTTAAACCATAAAAATAAAAGGCACTCCATTAAGAGTACCTTTTCTAATCTGAACCAATACTTATATATTCATATAGTTTTTTTAATTTCACCATATATCCACTTGTTACTTTTCGTCGCCTGTCCAATAATCTTTTGGCATTTGTACTACCTTCCCCGTCAGTGGATTAACCATAAAATATTTATTACCAATAGTTGATTTGATTTCATAATAATAGGCTCTATTTGATACAAACAATTGTTCCGGGTTATTAACTAGAGGCACAGTATCTTTCTCCTTAGAAATGTCAATAAACACAGTATTTCTACTTGAATGTACATATCGCTGAACAATTTGCTTTCCTTCATTGTATGTATATTTTGGTAAAGTATAGTAAATTATTAAAGGTGAAATAAATAATATTAGCCCCATCGCAATAATTTTTAATTTCAAATAAGCATTTTGGTTTTTAAATAACGCTTTATAGTAAATTGGTTGACCTAAAAACAAAATAAAAATTCCAATGTTATATATTCCCGCATACTTATTGGCGATCTTGTAGGCAAAATACCATTCCAATAATGATATTAGTGTCATACAAATAAATATAATATCTTTTGTTTTTTTATCTTTAAATATTTTCATTTATACCACTCCCATCTTTCTTCAATATTAATTCATATTCTTCTTCAATTTTTTTATTACTCATTAAGCCATCACCTGAGGTTATATAATACTACCCAGGGCTAAATCTTTTCATTATTATATCATCCATTTCAAATAAAATCCATTTTTATAACTAATTTTACATTTCAACCTATGTAGCACTGCTTTTTTTAGCTATTAAATTAATATTAATGAATAATTTTATGTATACTGAATAAAAAACACTCCTTCTTGGCAATAATTGAGGTAAGTTAATTATTAAATATTAAGGGGGCGTATTCTTATGTCAGACACTCCTAAAGAGATTTTAAGAGATTATATCAAGGATCAAAATTTTACAAGTACAAATGAGATTCTAGCTTCTGTAAAGGACATGTTCAGAGACATTCTTGAAGAAGCATTAGAATCATAGCTGACTTCACAACTTGAATATGACAAATACGATTTATCTGAAAAACAAACACTAAACAGTAGAAATGGACATTCTAAAAAGACCGTAAAATCCTAACTTGGAACAATAGTTCTTAACATACCGCGTGATAGAAAAGGGGAATTTGAATCTAAAATTTTGCCTAAGTATCAAAAAAATATAACCGGTATTGAAGATAAAATATTAGCTCTTTATGCAACCGGAATGACTACAAGAAGCGTCGCTGAGCAAATTAAAAATCTATATGATGTTAAAATATCCGCTGAAACAGTATCAAATATATCAAACAGGATTATTCCTGTACCTCTTCCTTAATGATTTTAGGCATATTCTTTTGTTTTAGCTATTCTCCTTATATCCATTTATAAAATAAAAAAACTGTACATTATCACCTTAGATGAATATGTACAGTTTTTATATTTTTATTTTAAATTCTTTTATAAACGTAAAAGCAATATTCATTTATGGTAGCTCTAATTCTCAAAGTTACCTTAATATTATTTTCTTAAAACTTGCCACTTGCAACGTGGGTGGCACCTTTTTTTCTCCCACATAACTAAGCATATCCATAAATTGAACTACAGATTCACTGAACTTTTTTCTCAATTCTTCGGTTTCTTTTATTGATTTTGCAAATGAGACAATCTCCTCTTGGTATTTTTCTTTTATTGAGCCATCACCACTCAAAATATCTAGTTCAAATTTTCGTCTTTTTTATTTATAACCTTTTATTTTAGTAATTATCCTCATTATTTTTTGAAGGATTAATTTTTTAGTGTCTTCATGTCACTTAATTTTCACTGTCATTATCCCTTTGCTGCAATTGTAATCTTGCTTTTAATATTGCCTTACGAAGCTTTTCCTCAAATACCTCTTTAGGCGGAAGTTGTGTTATATATTGTGCTACATGAATTCCACTCTTATCTAATTCTAAAAGTTCTACTGTTTCCTGTGATTTCTTTGCACAAAGTATTAACCCTATCGGTGCTTCTTCGCCTTCGTTTCTTTCATACTTATTTAGCCACCTTAAATATAGTTCTACCTGTCCTTTGTGTTCTGGTTTAAATTTATCCAATTTAAGTTCAACAGCCAGAAGTCTTCACATTTTCCTATGATAAAATAATAAATCTATATAATAGTCTTCATCATCTATAGTGATTCTTTTTTGTCTCCCTAAAAAAGCGAAATCCGAACCCATTTCTAATATGAATTTTTCAAGTTCCGCAAGTATTCCATTTTCTAAATCTTTTTCACTATATGTGTCTTCAAGTCCTAAAAAATCTAATACATATGGGTCTTTAAAAAACAAATCTGGTGTCATTTTATTTTCTTCTCTAAGTAATTTAAAATCATTTAATATCGTTTCTTCTGGCTTCTTAGATATAGCTGTTCTTTCATACATCATTGAACTAATTCTTTCTCTTAAAGTTCTTACACTCCATCTTTCAGTATTACACATGGTTGAATAGAACTCTCTTTTTAAGTTATCTTCCAATGATATAAGTTCCTTAATATGAGACCAAGTCAATTGTGCAGACAGTGTATGCACAATTTTAAAGTCCCCAAAAGTTTCATAAAAAGAAACCATATTAAACAAATTTCTTCTACCATATCCTCTTCCATAATTCTCAATTAACTCTTTACTTAAATTATCTATTGTCTTTTTTCCTTAGTGTTATCTATTAATCCAACAATATCATTATAAAGTAATTTTATTTCATAACTCTCTACTAATTTATCATCCATATCTCTAATCCCTTCTTTATATGCACTTATTCTTATATATCATAATACCAATATTATATTATCACCAAAATGCTCATTATTATTAATGATTCCCTTCCATCAGAATATCAAGCATCCTACTCCTATTATTAATAAAACTCTTCATTATTTGATAGTTTTCAGTTTCCTCATATGCAACAACTTCTATCTTTTCTTTTATTTCATAAATAGTTGATTCAGGATAGGCCATTATAATTGGAGAATGAGTTGCAATAATAAATTGAGAACCCAACTTAATTAATTCATTTATCCTTGTAAGCATAGACATTTGCCTTGAAGGAGATAACGCAGCCTCTGGTTCGTCTAGTATATACAGCCCATTACTGCCAAACCTATTCATAAATACAGCAAAAAAAGACTCTCCATGAGATTGTTCATGTAGTGATTGCCCTCCGTAGGAAGACACCAGCCCTGGATTTTGATCAATATTTGTTGCAAGATTATAGAAACTCTCCGCTCGCAAAAAAAATCCATTCTTAGGCTTTTTAACTCCCTTAACTAACTTTATATATTTGTATAATTCTGAGTGCGTATCCATAGATGAAAAGTTGAAATTAATTGTTCCACCTTCTGGATTAAAGCCATAGGCAGTTGCTATGGCCTCCAAAATCGTTGATTTACCCGATCCATTTTCCCCTACAATAAATGTTACTTTTGGATGAAACTCTAAACTTGATAGTTTCTCTATGGCAGGTAAGCAGAAAGGATATTTTGAAAAAGATTCTATATCATCTTTATTAAGTTGTATGCTTCTTAAATATTGACTACACTCTAACAACCCCATATTCATCCTCCTATTTAGTTTTCTATTCAAACAGTTCATTTATAATTGGGATAATATTAATTAATGGTTCTTCATAAGGATGAATTTCTTTAATAACCTTAATGACATTTTTAACGTATTCTCTTTTACATCTTATCTCAATCTTACATTCTTCACCTTCACATACTTTACCTATTTCACCATTGAAAGGATTAGAGCCTTCTAAGGGTCTCCAATATCCTCTGACATTTGTTATAGATATAACATTATCATAATTTCCAATCCTACAAGCATTCACTTTATTCAGTTCATCTCTTAATCTTATTACATATTCTTCTGGAACATATATTTCTATTTTCACTTCTTTAAATTCCATACCCACAATCTCTCCTTTTACTCTTTTAAATCTTCATAATTTCATTCAAATATAATTTATATTATAGCACGTATTAGTAATATCCTTACATATTACAAAAGCCAAAAGTTCATGTTATAATGTAATTATTAATCCATTTCATGGTTAATGAGGGGTAGTATACGGCATGAATATTTTAAATTCAGGATACAAACATATAATCTGGGACTGGAATGGTACACTACTTGATGATGTAGAAGTGGTGATAAATGTTATGAATTCTCTATTACAAAAAAGAAAAATGCCTGTAATTGATAAAGACATATATTTACAAATCTTTGATTTTCCTGTGATTAACTATTACACAAAGTTAGGTTTCGATTTTTCATTGGAACCATTTGAAAAAATTGCAAATGAATATGTTAAGCTATACAGAGATGCTTATCGAAGCTGCAATTTACAACAAGATGCGCAAAAAATATTAAAATTAGTAAGTGACTCTGATATAACTCAATCTATACTTTCAGCATCACAACAAATTTACTTAGATGAATCTATTGATTTTTACAAAATCAATGATTTTTTTGTTAAAGTTGTTGGTTTAAATGATCATTATGCTGTGAGCAAGGTTGAAAATGGAAAAAGGTTGATTCGAGATCTTTCTCTTAACCCAAAGGAAGTGCTTTTAATTGGTGATACAGTTCATGATTATGAGGTGTCAAAAGCTATAGGTTGTGATTGTTTTTTAGTAGCCTGTGGCCACCAGCATTTAGATAAATTTAAAAATTATGATGTACCAGTATATAATTCTTTAAGTGATCTTATACTTTAATAATTACAACGGCCTCCACAAATAATACATTTCTAATCAAAACATGAAGGAGTATGTGGGGGGATTATCCCTACATACTCCTTCATGTTTTTGAGCAGATTTTATTTTCCAGTGGAATATTTTATAATAACTACCATAGATTTTTCTACTTATTAGTGACCCCTATGCTTATCTTTCTTGTTTTGTTGTCTTGATTCATATTTTCTTTGCTTTTCTTCTTCTTTTTCTTCTCTTGAAACTATCTTTTTTTCTGTTTTGTTTATCTCATGCTGTAGCTGCATAGCAAGTTGTGCTTTTGTACCTATCCCTTTGTTTCCCATTTCTTTTTTTATTTCTCTTTGGTATCTTTTGGGATTTATCCTTCCTTTTTCAACGGATTCAATGCATATAGGACTACTAAACCTTAAATTATAAAAGTTTTTTAATATAAAATCAAACACCTCATAATCTTTTGGTTCAGCCCCAAAGGTAATCTTAGATACTTCATATTTTCCATCATACACCTTCTCAAATACTCCTCCCCAAAATCCCCCTTCAAAAAATACATTTAATTTAATACTAATTTCCATTTAATACTTCCTCCTGCTTATTAATCTTTACTAAAGAGAGTGGACGACCCCAGGAGGGAAGGATACTGCTACCTATAAACAATAGATAGGTTCGGACTACCAACCGAAACTGTGTTTTTATCTCTATTTAACCCATATTACTTTATTTTGTAGATTGAAAAAACACTTTAAATCCATCTTAACTATTTCAGATAAATTATCTCCTATTTAGCTTATTTTTAAAAGTTCATCATGCCTAATCCTATTCATTATCATACGCATTTATGGCTATTGGCAATGCTTGAATTACTATATTACCTACTGCAGGAAGTCCAATCAAAACAGCACTTATTATTTCCTCTCTTGTGGCTCCAAGTGATTTTGCATGTTTAACATGGAAAGGTAGCCCTCCCTCAAGTCTTGCCGAAGCTAGCACTGCAATGTATGCCAACTCCTCTGTTTTTGAATCTAGTTTACTTGTAGCATCTAATTTTTGTACTGTTTCCATCCATATCTTTTGATATTCTGGTGCTTCCTTAATAAAAGTTTGGAATGCGTTACTTACTGATGACATATCACTCATTACAACTTCCTCCTCATAATATATTTAAATATTTATTATTTCTTTAAAAGTTCTCACTTATAAACTCTTCCAACCATAAAACTTCAGTATCCAAAAATGCTAATGGTCTTTCAAATAATGCTTTTATATGCGGCCTTTGCCTCGCTGTAGGATGCTGATCATATCTTTCAAGTAAAAATTCTTTTCTCTTAATTAAATTTTCTTTGTGATTAGTTAAAGCTTCCTTTAATTCTTCTTTTATTAATAAATAGGAAAACAGCATACCTATATCAAATTCACTTGGATCACTGTTATATTCACTTATCATCTTGATAATCTGTTCTTTAATAAGTACTTTTGTTTCATCCTTGATCGAATATACTTTCCTCTTAGGTGAACCATATTCTTTTTCGTATTTTGAAACTATATGCCCATTCTTTTCAAGTTTGTTTAAAGAATTATAGATTGATGAAAATCCAATATTGGTCCACCCTCTCATATTCCTTTGTTCTATTACAGTTTCAAATTCATACCCATAATAATCTTTGTCACATAAAAGAGATAAAAGTATGACTTCAATCTGCGTCATTTTCTCTCCTCCTTTGCTATTCTAATTATAGAATAGCATTGTATGAAATATATGTCAATACTACATGTTGATTAATATAACATAAAGGATTGCAGTGGAATTATTCCTGCAATCCTTCATATTTTTGAGCAAACTTTATTATTTTGAGTCAAGATTTGTTGTTTGCGTACACTTTACTATATCTGATATTTCTTCAATGATATAGTCATATGCATCTACTTCACCAAATCCATAGCTAGCAAATACAAAAGGTATATTTGCTAGTTTTGCAGCATCACAATCTCCCTGCGTATCTCCTACGTATACAGGGTGTTCAAGATTATTTCTCTTCATAATAACCTTAATGTTCTCACCTTTTACTAAACTTGAATTTCCTGCACATTCAAAGTCTTCAAAATATTTACCGAGCTCATGATATTCAAGGAAGGCTTCTATATATCCACATTGGCAGTTACTTACTATGAATAACGAATAACTTTTAGATAGCATTTGTAAAATACTTTCTAGGTCTTTATAGAGCATACCACCTTCCTTTAAAAGTAGTTTTCTTTCTTCTTCACAGCAAAGTTGCAAAATCTTTGTTTGTCCTGCTTCCTCTAAATAAGGGAATAGTTTAGCGCCTATCTGCTTAACCTGTAGCCCCATAATACTTTGCATTACCTCTCGTGTAATAGGACTCCTAATCTCTTTATTATTTTGGCATACCATATCCCAAGCTTTTAGCACTGTATCAGTTGAATCCCAAAGCGTTCCATCCAAATCAAAAATAATCGAATCTATATCCATTGTTTATCTCCTCTATTTCAAATACATATTTATAAACTTAACCCCTAAGAAAAATTTCATTTTATGATATAACCCCTCAGCTGGATTACCCATAGTAATCCATAATATTATTACTGGGGATATTTTATTTCTTTATTCTACTATTGAAGCTGCCTCTGTCTTCCCTTCAAGAAACCAACTAAATGGAAGAGAAAATTGAAGATATTTGAATACCCAATTTTGCTTTTCTCGAATAAGTACTGCTTCAAGCCTAAATGGCCAAACATATTCTTCTCCTCTAGCATTTTCCTTGAGGGTGCCTGCAATTCTTCTTCTTATATTAAAAAGCTTATCCTTATCCTCTAAATCACTTGTAAATATATTCTTGATTATATCTACAGTATTATCAAAAGCACGGTTTTCGGAAATTGTCTTTTTCATAGTGCCATGAGTGACTATCCAAACCACATCTTCGTTGGAATTAATTAAACAATCTTCATAATCTAATTTCATTTCATCGTAGCATGCTCTATGATTTTCTATGAAGCTCTTTATTTCCTCTTGGTTACTATAAACTGTTTTGTCTGTATTAATAATTAATGGATTATCCGTGAAATATTTACTAGCTATTGTTCCTATCTCATTATGGGCTTCCAAGTATTCATTATTAAAATCTTTTAGAAGTTTTAATATTTCATCTTTATATACTAATGTATTGTTAATAGAATACTCCTTCATTTTGTCTCCTTCTGCATTAAAACTCTCTATATCACCAGAAATATTATCAATTCGTGCATCTGGCATATATCCCACTACTGGCAGTGAAAATTGCATTTGTCTTATTATCCATCGATTTTCTTTCTTGATTAGCACAAAGGAAATACGCAAATCCCATAAATAATGTCTTTCTTCACCATCCCATTTATTTAACAAATGACATAGCTTCCAATTGATTTCAGTTAACTTTACTTTATCAGGTTTTTTGCTATCAGAAGAAACTCCATCAAAATATTCCTTAATATAGCCCAAATACCGTGTATAAGTATCCTCATTGCTATAAAAAGAATATTTAATTGTACCTGTAGTGTGGATTAAAGTTGTGTTTCCAAGTGGTATTATAGTAGCTTCATCAGCCTTAATTCTCAAATCTCCCCAATATTCCCAATCACTTAAAAATATATCTTTAACTTCTGCATGACCTAAACACAATTCACCGCAGCTTGTGCCAAGCACAATTACCTTTTCATCTTTATCAAATAACGCATCCATGAAACTATCAACTTTGCTTACATCTCTTTGTATATAAGCCTCTTCAAATATATTTAATATTTCTCTTAATTCATTATTAATTTCATTTTTCATACATGTACACCCCTTATTAATATGTTTTTGTTCTTTTAGTTTTATATAGCCTAATTCAATAATATTTAATAATGAATTTACTTCTCTGCATAAACTAAAAAGACTGTAATAAAGCAAAGCCTTATTACAGTCTAAAAAACGTCTACAATATTTTACATAACAAAATAAGCATGTACTAAATAAATTCTAAGGATTCTATAAGGGTATCCAAAAGAGCAATCCAAGTTCTTGCGATATACTTTCTCAACTTAATATTGAAAATTTAACACCACTAATAAACATTTACCTAGCCTGAATTTATAATAGTAAATAAAATGTAAAACAAAGGATTTTAATTTTAGTCCTATAAATTTGACAGTCTCTACTTGCAAATCTCTAAAAGAAGTAAAACAAATAACCCTAATGAATTAAGTAATTTAAAACTCTTTTAATTTTAATTTTCTATTTGGAAAATTAATTAGCAAGTAGTAATAATCATTTTATAGCACCTCCTATGTATTTATGTGTAAATTGTACCTATTTTAGGGTTATAAGTCAAGAAATTTATCAATTTTAATCCTTCAAATAATCTTTTGATTATTAATGTTTAATCAGCAACTTTAAAACTTACACTTCCCTTTGCATTACTTCCTTTAACGGAAAATTTATATGTGTCTGTTTTGGGGACCTCAAGTGAGAAGTTACCTGAAGTTGCATTATCACCCTTATATATTTTTTCTCCATTAGAATCCGATACAAAAATATCTAAATTACCAGATTTATTTTCTATAACGACATTAATGATTGTCCCTTTTTCTAATTTTATATCGTGTGTTTTTGTACAATTTAAAATTGAGTATTCCATTAGAAACTGTGTTTCATTACCTGTGCTACTACCAGAAAATACTTGTTTTCTACAATAATTGTCTGTCCAGTTGCTCTTGGGTATTTTTCAAATTGACACCTTACCTTTTCGTCCTCGTAAAAAATTAAGCCCTCATCAGGGAATATATCTCCGTGCAAGCTTTTTTCTCTAATTGTTCTCGTATTTCAGAATCACAAATGTGATAGGTGAACAGCGAAGAATCATTTATTGTTGTTTTAGCCTGGTAGACTTATCAATTGAACTCATATCAACTATTTTAGTATTGTAAAAATATTGCTTTAACACATACTGAAGGTCTTCATCAAAGTAAATCCAGAGCCAATCATTATATTGCTTTGACTAATTATTATATAAACTCCTCACAGCATCTAAATTTTTATGCCATGGACTAAAATATAGAATAACAATTCCTATACAAAGAATTATAGTTGCTGCGATACCAGCCTCAGGGCCAAATGATCCACCTGTAAACCATTCTGAGCCAGTTAACCTCAAATTTAATAAACTACCTGCTGCTACCTTTTGTCCACTTACCTCAAAACCAAAAACATTTCCTTGGGTCCAGTTCCACGCCGCATGGAGTCCACAAGCCCCCCATAGATCATTAGTTTTTATAACATACATTCCAAAAAACAAACCTATTAAAACAATGTTTATTATAGCTAAAATGTTTACATTTGGATTTGCAAAATGCATAAGTCCAAAAATTGAAGACGAAACAATCAAACCTACAGCTACATTATATCTTGCACCTAAAACATTCATAAGCCAGCCTCGTGAAAGAATCTCTTCTGTGCCACTTTGTATTATCCAACCTGGTATAACGATTAGGACACCACTTAAAGCTGCTATACCTGAAAGACCTCTTGGATTGCTATTTACTACAGTATGTCCACTAATACTGAGCAATAAAGCCACTATTGAAAACATTAAAATCCCTATACCAAAACCTACTAAATACTTTTTTATAAGTCCTTCTTTTTTTAAACCAATACTTGAAATACTTCTTTTTTCTCTAAACTTTACTCTAGCAAATACAATTAATGTTATAAATATAAACCCACAAATAAGTTCATTTAATAATAAAACCGCAGGATCTTTACCAATAATTTTTTGTGTAAAATAAGCCAAGATTCCACCTGTTCCTTGTCCGACCACTAGAAAAATCAATACCCAAAGTAGACTTGTAATAATATTAGGTAGCACCTTCGCTTGTTTAGCTTCTCCAAATAACCCATTTTCATTTGAAAACATATTTTCACTCCTTCTTTAATTTAAATTTAAATTTAGTCGATTGTGAAATTACACAACCATTGATTAGGCTACTTTTTTAGCAGGTAGGCTTTTATATTTCCCCCCACTGTGAGAAAATAAATGTAACCACACAAAAATCATCCACAGAGGAGGAGAATAGCATGTTTTGTATTAATAAACTTAAACAACTTAATATATTTGAGCAGTTAGGCGAACTTAAAGACCTTAGAAAAAAACAACCGGTAGGTTTTACCAAACTACTTGCCGACAATTTTGATATCAAATCTTTTATTCCAGAATCTTTTACCCAAAAATACTATACCGATTTAGGCAGAGATAGGAAATATAACCTTTCATCAGTATTATCTCCCTTAATCATAATGCAGATATTTCACATTCCTACTACTGTTTTACTAAATCTTTTTCTTATATTTTCTACTGAAATAAGAGAATTTTGCTCATGCAAACCACAGTATTAAGTTAGACTTTGTAAATGGACATTTCGGCTATTTTTACAAATTTGTTCTAATTACTAATGGCCTAGGCGTTCCATTGAATCTTAAATTCTTTGATGAAGATTTTTATAAACCTATTGATAAAGAATTTGAAACTCCTGAAGAACAAAAATATCGCTATGATATTGCATCTTTAAAAGCAGTAATTCAGCCATTCTTAGAAACATTAATTAATGCGTCTAACTTTAAATTTAGGCTCTGTCTAAGAATAATGTTGATAACTAGAAGTTAATCATAAAATGCAAACAATTGCTCAACTGTTGTATTAAACACCTTTGCTATATCCATTGCCAATTTTAAAGATGGATTGTATTTACCATTTTCTAATTTTCCAATGGTTTCACGCCTTACACCTACTAAACTTGCCAATTCTTCTTGTTTTATGTTGTGTTTTGCACGATATTCTTTAATTTTTGTTTTTAATTCCATATCTATTCCAATACGCTCTTTTCTTTATGAGCATAAAACATTAGAGTAAAAACAAATACCAAAATACTAATGGCAAAATTAACAACGAAAGCAGCAAAGCCATACAAAAGCATGATATTGTTTGGTTCAACATATTGATGAATGTTACTAATAGTAGTGCATACCACCATAATTAAAGTGTTAATAATCATGTTTACTATGAATGCACTCAATGCTGCCTTTTTGATATTTTCCTTAAATAATTCATCTGGAATTACTTTAGAATAAGTAAAGAAAAAGAAAAATACTAAAAATATACTATGCAAAAAACTACCCCAAAATAGTCCTAAAACACCGATAAATCCAAGAAATCCTAAATATCCTAATTTGTTTTTCATTAATAACCCCTCCTATATATGTGATGTAATTATCACTTTATGTTATAAATATATCTCATTAAGATAATTTTGTCAATATCCATAAAATATAAAATAATAAATATATTACTAAATAAGAGAAATTATCTTTAGATTTATGAAGAGAGTATTCCTATTTTCTATACAACTGCGACCTAATTTCATTATATATTAAATGGGTATTTTGCATACAATAGTTACTCTACTATAAATTGCATTTCTCAATACATAAATAACGAATCCAACAATTTTTTTAAATTATTCCGTACATTTAACGTATTAGGACGTAATTCTTCCCTAAGCTTACATCCAACTCCCCATGAATCATTTTTAAACAATAATTCACCTGAGTAATGGAGCCGTAAATACTCATCAGTTAAATAAGGTAGAAGTTCTCTTAATTCAAAGACAATATCTATTTTTTAGTCTTTAAGTGCTTTATTATTAAATATGGATTCTTTTAGAAACCATTTATCTATTAGTGAGGCAATGAAATTACACAATTCTAATTCTACAAATTCCGCTGAAAAATCTGTGCGTATTATGTATTCAAGTAACTTTGTAAATCTCAAACAGTCTGGCCACTAAATTCCAATTTGTTTGTAAAGAAAAAACCGTTGGTGTAATTTTCTCACATATTTTTATATTATCAGAGGAGCAGCCGACTGATATTAATCCCAGTTTTCATAACTGAACTTCTCTTTTACGAAGAAATCACTTTACGTTTTCTTTCATGTTGGGGACCATGTGGAATTCTGCCCTAGCTACGGTATTCCCTACACTTATCAATTATGTCACATTCTATAACACCATTATTCTACAAATAAACTTGCTCTCCTTCAAAATATAGAAGTTTCAATACAATGAAATTACTATAAAATAAAACGCTCCAAGTTCAACAAACCTTACAAAACTGTAAGGTTTTATTATATAAATCAATTTATTAGTTTCCTTAATTCATATACAATTTATTTATGTTTGGAGCCTTTAAATGAGCACCAAACAAATCAATTAAGAGAAATTAAGGAGGTCTACTACTATGAAAAAATCTACCACTTATATGCAAAGATTTTTAATAATTTTTATAGTTATTGCATATGTGCTTCCGTCTTTATGCTTTCAAATAAAATCCTTAGCACATATTCTGAGTACGAAGCAAACAGTTACAACAAAAGAAAGTAAAGAAAAAAATTCTATATCTTTATTAGGTAACAACAATAAAGAGCCTTTAAATAAGGACAGTGTAGAAAAGTTTGCAGATGGTCTTTTCAATGAACAGATTAAAAAATTTAATGTGCCTGGAGCAGTTTTTGCTGTTGTTAAAGACAATACTGTTCTTTTTGAAAAAGGATATGGATATTCAGATATAGATAAAAAAATACCTGTTGATCCTAAGACAACTGTTTTTAGAGTAGCTTCAATTTCAAAACTTTTTACTGCTACAGCTGTTATGCAGCTAAAAGAAAAAGGTAAGGTAAATTTAAAGGAAGATGTAAATAAATATTTAAAGGATTTTAAAATAGAAAACAAATACTCAAAACCTGTAACACTTGAAAATCTCTTGACTCACACCGCTGGTTTTGATGAAAGAATTATGGGAGAATCTGTAACAAAAAGTTATCTACAAGAAAAACCACTAAAAGATAACTTAATATCTCGCCTTAGACCTCTCATTCGTGAACCTGGTGAAGCTCCCCAGTACAGTAACTATGGTATGTCTGTAGCTGGTTATGTTGTTGAAAGTATGACTGGTACTCCTTTTAATAAGTATATGGAAGATAATATATTGAAGCCTCTGCATATGAATAACAGTAGTTTTTCTTTCAACAAAAAAATACTAGACAACTTATCTAAGGGATATAGTTACAAAAATGGCATCTATAAAAAAGTTCCTGTATATGGATCCACCTTTGCGCCAGTTGGTGGATTAAAAACTACAGCAGATGATATGACTAAATTTATGATGGCACATTTAAATCATGGTACCTATGATAATACAACCATCTTGAATAAAGATACTATAGGGGATATGCATAAAAAGCATTTTCCATTGGATATAAATATTCCCGGTTTATGCTATGGATTTGAAGAAAACAATATAAATGGGGTGAGAGTACTTGCCCATGGAGGTAACGATTATGGTTTTAATAGTCTCTTATTTTTAATACCAGGCAGTAATTTGGGATTTTTTATTTCAACCAATGGTGATAACGGAGCCAATATATGTGGAAGTATGGCCAATGAATTCATGAGTAAATACTATTCACAATCTAAAGCACAAACCAGTATAAATGATGAAGTTAAATTTACAAAAAGTAATTTAAAAGAACTTAAAGGTGTTTACCAAGCTAGTAGATATCCAAGAAATGAAATAGGTAAATTAGTGAAATTAGCACCGCTACTGGTTCCAACCTTAAATATAAAAAGCAAATCAGATTCATTGATCGTAAAATACCCAGGTGGGCAAGATCTCTATAAAGAAATAGAACCTTTACTTTTTAAGAATGTGGAAAGAGGTGATACTATTGCCTTTAAAGCAAATAAACAAGGAAATATATCTTATATGTTTTATCCTGGTTCACCAATTGCCTATGAGAAAATTCATTGGTATGAAAATCCTTTATTGCATAAGATCATTTTTGTACTTTTCTCAATATTATTTTTAGGTCTGTTCATTACAATGATATTGATTAATCTAAGAAAAAAAGCTAATAAAGAACCTTTACTTTTTAAATACCATAGATGGATTCTACCCTCTATCTGCATTTTAAATTTAGTATTTTTACTAGGTATGGCTAAAGAATGTATTGTTTTATCCTCATCCCCTACTTTTTTACCAGAATTACCTAAGATGATGATATATCTATTAGTTATTCCAATAATAACTACCATAATTACTTTTGCACTAATGATTTCAACATTGATATATTGGAATAAAGAAAAATCTAATTCCGGTATACTTGTGCGTAATATACTAATTTGTTGTGTATTTTTAATTTTTAGCCTTTTCCTAAATTACTGGAATCTCTTAGGATTCAAGTTTTAGTTAAAAATTAGACTTAAGTTTCCATTGCCATCAAATGCAATCTTCTTTCTGCCCTTTTGATTTATGATATAATATAGCAAAGTTACTATATTATATCTTAACTTTAAAAAGGAGGAATCTGTGTTGTATAAGATACTTGTTGTTGAAGATGATACTCGGCTAAATAAACTCGTAACAGAGCATCTTCAAAAATATAGATATGATGTTACTTACATACAAGATTTTAAAAATGTAGATTTGGAACTAGAAAATTCAAAAGCTGACTTGATTCTTTTAGATATAAATCTTCCATATTCCGATGGGTTTCAATTGTGTAAAACTTTTAGAAGAACCTCAAAAATACCTGTAATCATTATTTCTTCAAGAAATAGTGGAGGAGAACAAATACGTGGACTTGAACTCGGAGCAGATGATTATATTACAAAACCTTTTAACTTTGACTTTCTGATTGCTAAGATACAAGCAGCAATACGAAGAGTGTACGGTGAATATGCAAATGAATCAACTATAATTGAAAGTATGGGAGGTATTAAGCTTAATAAAGATACTTTTAAAATACATTATAATGGAATTGAACTTGAGCTTAGTAAAAATGAGTTCAAGCTCTTAAGTATACTTATTAAGAATGAAAATAGAATAGTCAGTAGGGAATACCTTTTAGAAGAGCTTTGGGATGATACCACTTTTGTAGATGATAACACGTTAACAGTTAATATAGCAAGAATAAGAACTAAACTTAAAGAGTTTGGTGTTAGTGAAGTTATCTCAACCAAATGGGGTATAGGATACATGTTTCAATGTGATTCTGAGCAAGAGGGCTAAATATGAACAAAAAGATATTGTTAAACTTTGCAAAAGATAAACTATCACTTACTATTGTATATTTTCTTAGTACAATTTTGATTCTTCTTTACATTTACTCATTAGGTACCCAAATTGATGTATTATATCCTTTGTTACTATCTATAGTACTATACGTACTTTTAATATTAAGTGAGTGGGCCAAATATTATAAATTTAATAGAAGTCTCAATGAAGGCATAGAAAATAGGTACTTTAATTTAAATCCAAAGACAAATCAGCAACTAGAAACAGCTAAGGCTATATTTAAAATTCATGAAAACTATACAAATAAAATAAGTAACATTCATGCACAAAATACAGATAATAAGTATTTTTTATCTCAATGGATTCATAATATAAAGACCCCACCTTCAATAATTGATCTTATCGTTCAAAAAGCTACTAAAGAAACAAGCTTTAGTAACGAGGATTTCACAATGAACCAAATGAATATATTAAGATTGTTCTTTGATATAAGAGAAGAAAATAATAAAGTTAAGAATGGTTTAGATCAAATTCTAAACATTAGTAGATTAAATGATTTTTCAAAAGATTATGAGCCTCAAACAGCGGACCTCGTGCAATTATTGAAGGAGGTCACCAATAATAAAAAAAGTCAATTTATCTATAATAATGTATTTCCTAAAATAGAATTTAAATATGAAAAAATATTGATTGTTACAGATGAAAAGTGGAATAAATTTATGCTTGAACAACTTATAGCAAATGCTATTAAATATTCTAAAGATAACAAAGAAAATACATATATATTTTTTAATATATATAGAACTGATAAAGAAACAAAGTTAACAATTAGAGATGAAGGTATTGGAATTCCCAGCTATGATATAAAAAGAGTTTTCGAACCATTTTTCACAGGAGAAAACGGTAGAAAAGTGGGAGATGCTACTGGCATAGGCCTCTATATATGCAAAGTAATATCAAAGAAGTTGAATCATAGCATAGCCATAGAATCTGAGATTAATAAGGGAACTACTATTTCAGTTACTTATCCATCAAAAATTTAAAGACAATGGGGGGATTGCATTGGAAGTTTTATGTGCTGAGGATATTGTTAAGGTGTATGGAGGAAATTTAGAAGTTAACTCTAATAATGTATTAAACGGTATAAATCTAAGCATTGAAAGTGGAGAATTTACTGCTATTATGGGACAATCAGGAAGTGGTAAAACAACTCTGCTTAATATATTATCAGGTATTGACAGGCCTAATAGTGGAACAGTGAAAATAATGAATAAATATATAACTTCCTTAAGCAAAAAAGAAAAATCTATTTTTAGGCGTGAAAATTTAGGAATTATATTTCAAAGCTTTAATCTTCTTGATAATATTACGCTTGCAGAAAATGCTGCACTTCCATTGATATTTAAGGGAATCAGTGCCCCAATAATTGATGAAAAAATAAAAGAATATTTTATGTTTTTTGATATATACGATATTAGAAATAGATATCCCTATAATGTGTCTGTAGGAGAACAACAAAGAGCAGCCGCATGTAGAGCTCTAATAAATGATCCATATATTATTTTAGCTGATGAACCAACTGGAAGTCTTGATCCAAATACTTCTAAAAAATTTATGAAGTACTTACAAATGATAAATGATGCGAAAAAAGCAACAATTCTTATGGTTACACATGACATATACGCTGCAAGCTACTGCAGACGAGTGATTTTCATAAAATCCGGAAAAATATTTGTAGATATATATAACAAAGGAGATCAAAATGCCTTTTTTAATAGAATATTGGATACTCTAGCAGTGATTAGTGGTGAATGATATGAATTATGGAAAGATGCTTACACAAACTATAAAATTAAATTTAGATCAATATTTCTTATATATATTTTCACTAATAATCTCAGTTATATTCTTTTTTACTGAATCAACACTATATAATTCATATGTAGTAGTAATTAAACAAAAAAATGTTTTTGTATTACCAGCAATTGCTGTCTTTAATACCGCATTGTGGAGTATTTTTACGTACATTTCCTTTATAAAACACAGACAAAAGGAGTTTACAACATTTTTGGCTTTGGGCATGACCTGTAATGAGCTGAAAATTTTACTTATCCTAGAAAATATTTTAAATTTTTTCATATATGTGCCTATAGGATTAATTTTAGGTATTATATTTTCAAAAATCATTGTACTTTTCATATTTAAACTGGCAGGAATTTCTGCTTTCACTTTTGAATTTAAATCAATTATCTACATAATTACTATTGGACATTATATTTTGCTTACTATTATATTCATTTTATGGACATCTAAATTTATTAATAGTCTATCCCTTATAAAAATAGCAAATCATAAAAATTTATATATGGTACATTCTAAAAAAGAAAATTTATTAAGAATAGCACCCTATGTTTTAATCCTATGTTGCATTCATTTTAATGAAAGAATAGCCCTAAACTTACAATCTAGATATTATATTGACTATTCTTTAATATGTATAGTAGTAATTTTTATATTATTTTTAATTTTCATAAATATATTTATTATTTTTGCAAAAAAAAGTAAAAATTTTTATTATAAAAGAATTTTTTTAATAAATGAATTAGAGGATTCTTTAAAGGATAATAAAATTATAATTTTCTTTATCGCTTTTTTAAACTTCACCTTTATTATTTCCGAAAGAATTTGTAATTTGACTAGTGTAAAAACACGTTTTAACACTTACAACATTTTCCAAATGTCTTCTTTTAATTCCATATATATTTTTATTGTATTATTAAGTTTTATCGCTTCTTCCACTATATTATATTTTAAAATCAAAATAGATCTAGATAACTGGCAATTTGAGAAGATCAAATTATATAATATTGGACTAATTGATAACGAAATAGATAGTATATTACTATGCAAATTTAGGTTAATATTTTTTTCACATATATTTATAACAACTATCGCAAGTTTTGTATATCTTTATATTTGCAAATTAGGTAAAGAATTTATGATAAATACAATTAAAATATTTATATGTTATTTCATTATACAATTATTGGGATATGTTATTACTAGAATAAAAATAATTGAAACGAATGGATGAAAATAATTTTTTCTTGATTTTAAGATACGCATCAACAATTAAAACAACTTCTGTTTTTTACCTTTACTAAAGCTTAAAGATTTACTATAAATATAATAATATATCAAATTATTAATCAATAAATTGCCAGTTAAACTAATTACATTTAATATATTATGCTCCCACTGCGCTGAAAACGATCCATCAGCTGTAAAAGCTGTACATCCATTATCTTCATCTATAAATATTTATAAATATTTCATGACTTCCTCCATTAATCATTGGTTCAATGGTAAATACCATTCCCGGTGCTAAAATCATGTCTGTTCCTCTAATTCCAATATGAAAAACAAATGGACCCACATGAATATTTAGCGCAACTCCGTGTCCTCCAAACTGCAAGCCTTAGATTCGGTAAAATAAAAAATCTGTCTTTTAAAAGAAGCTTGAGTAAACTTTAATTCTTTACCTTTATTATAAAGATATTTTTATAAAAAACTTTAAATCATCAATTTAGAACTGCTATATGTTTGTATTATATATTCTTTATCCGTCCACATACATGAGCTCTTAGTTAAATTACTTATCTGACCCTTGGAATTTTGCAAAATAAAATAGCTAGTATTTCAAAAACACTAGCTATATTTATTAATAATCACAGCTTTAATTGGCATTTAAAGCTATTTCAAAACCTCCTTAGAAATATTCTTTTCATATTAACATACCCATATTCCTATATCTTTTCATATGGATAGACACCTTTTATATTTCTATTAAGATAAGCCCCAACTGATGGTGCATTCACTAGCTCTTCGAATACTATTGGATTACTCACATTTTTATATATGTATTCACTACCATTTAAAAATTTCACCATTATAATCTCTTCCTGCTCATCATACCCAACGCTTTCAACATTTGAAGATGCCACTTGTATCATTTCAATATTGTTATACATAAACTTATTCCTCCTTATTTGTTTCTTTTTCATTATCAGATAATCTTCCACTTCTCCATAAACTAATTACTTTTGAATAACCCTCATTTGAAGGTTTTTCTTTTTTCCACTCTACCGATACTTTAGGATCACTGCTCTTAGGTGCATCTGGAATTTTATCAAATTTAATTCTACATGGAATTTTTACCGCTTCTCCACTAATAATAGCTTCTCCAGTTCTTAAACTTGGTAATAAACTTATCATATTATCTAAATCCTGTTGTATAGCACCAGCTACTTTAGATTTATCACCATTATTTGTCATTCTAAGTGCAACCACCGTTCCACATTGACTTAAAACTGTTTCATCTAATTCTGAAGCTCTTTGAGTAGCAAGGAGAAGTCCTACTCCATATTTTCTACCTTCTTTTGCAATCGCCTGTACTGTTCTTGATGCAACAGAATTCTCACCAGATTTAAGATAATTGTGCGCTTCTTCTAATACAAATAATAATGGTTGTTGCCTTCCTCCCACTTGCAAATTTTGGCCCCAAAACAAACAATCATAGACAATTTTTATCAATGTCCCAGCTATAGACATCATCATTTCTGATGGTATACCAGATAAATCAAGAATAGTTATAGGTTTATCATGACCAATCCAACCTTCAATTAACTTATCTAAATCTTTTTTTATTTTCCCTTCCAAGCTAGCTTCTGGCGTCCATTCTCCAGGATTGAATAAAAAACTATACCTTTGGTCCACTAATCTATTTCTCATTCCATCTAGGAATCCTTGAATTCCTTGAGCTTGGAAATTTATAAATGGTGATCCACTACCAGAACTAGCAGGAGGGTACTCGTTAGACACTAAATTCTCTGCATTACCCTTTTTAATTAAGGTCATTTTTGACTCAGGCTGTCTACTTTTTTCGTGTGTTTGCTTCTCAAAATCATCTAAATCAAACCATAATTGATTAATACTAAATGGTATTGGACTATCAGATGTAATAGTTTCTTCCCTTGGTATATGCTCTAAATATTTTGCAGCACTGATTTTTCTTTTTAATATTTCTTGACGAAAATAGTCTTCTTTTTTATCATTTAACTCTCCTGGAAATATCTTCATTAACTCATTAAACGGTAATGCCCAATATGGAATATTTAATTCTTCTTCACCTACTTCTTTTGCATTGACTCTAAATACCTTGCTATATCCTTTAAAAATATTATTATATTCACCATGTGGATCTATCAATAATATCCTAGCACTCTTAAAATCCCCTAATGCTATTTCTTTAAGTATTACAGATACTGCATTTGATTTTCCACTGCCTGTAGCTCCTAACACAGCGCAATGCCTTGAAACCAACTTATCAATATCAACATACGCAGGCAAACTTTCTGAATTGCTTATATGACCTATCGTAATGGATTTGCTACCATCTTCACTCCCATAAATCATTGAAAGATCTTCTTTTGTAACTAAATGTACATCATCATCGGATGAAGGGATTTGCAATACCCCACGTTCAAATTTCGTACCTACTCTTTCTCCAATTAACACTGCTGATAACCATCTTGTTCCATAATCCATTTCTTTTTCTATTTGTTCATGATTTAACCGTAAAGACTCTGGTATCGCATCTGCGCCTATTTGTGTAATTATTGCAAATACATGCGTATATCCCAATGGTATTTTAATAAATGAACCTATTTGTCCCACCCTATATACTATACCGTCAATAATTGGCATCATGGATTTTACTCTTTCATCCAACCTTACAGATATTTTATTTCCTGATACATTTTTTATCTTTCCTATAAAAGTTTGATTATCACACCCCATTATTATCACTCTTTTCGCTTTTATATGAATTGTTCCAACTAAGAACATTTAAAAATTTAACATATTTCTCGAAAGCTCCTAAAGTAAATTTACCTTTTCCATTAAATTCCTCATTCAAGATTACTTCATCTTGCTCGAAGTATGTCTTTATATCCTCTTCTTTTTGAGGTTGATCCCTTAATCTCCATTCTCCATATACTCCACCAATTACAGCGTGTCGCATTCCATATACGGATAGTTTTTTTTGACTCATAGCAAGTTTGGCTACTTGATCAGTCTCTTTTAAATCACTTCTTTTAAATGCATATACGTGAGAAATTCTTGATTTGCTTAAAGCGCTCATTATTGTTTCATTTATATGCTGGTCTCCAAATGAATAACCCAACACAAAAAGCACTGAATCCTCTTGTTTAACAAAATCCTTTAACCTATCTATTAAACTAACATAAGGTTGCTTTTTAGAATGCGCATATTTTAAAGTTGATGGGTATATCATTATATCTCCCTCTTCTCCGCATTCCCCTACATTTTTATTTCCTTTTACTACCATACCTTTATCATCTGCCTTCCATCCTAACGAACCATGGACTTTCCACAAACGCGTCCATTTTGGAACACTTTTGTCATCTTGTTCTATAGCATCAGGATAAAAGAATGGAGTGTATCCACCTATGAATCCATCAAAATACGGTGCTTTGTGTTCTTCTAATGCCATCTCAAAAAGATAATCATAATTGGTAGTAAATATTTCTATAGGGTATTTCCTTGATGCTTGTACAATCCATGTTGCTAAATCAAAATGCGGTGTTTCTTCTATTTTTAGATTTTTATTGTTATGTACAGATACACTGTCTTTAATTTGATTTTCAATGTTTTTTTTCAATTCTTCAAAACCACTTTCATCTAATCCTGATAGTGTTCCTTTTCCTATTACTGATGCTTTTTGTGTTATTACAGAAAGAATATTTTCTAACTGAAACTTCTCCTTTTTCTTTATTAATTCATCTTCTATATCTTTTATTACTTCAATAAACTTGGGCGATTGTTTTACCTCTTTAATAATAGTCTCCGTCATTTCTTCCATTGCTGATATGAATTTTTCACCTTCCTTATTTATTGAAACTGAGGTTCCTGCGCCACTCAAAAATCCAATTTTTTTAGAATCAGAAATTAAAATTTGTTTTAACATTCTAATATATTCTCTAGGATCATAGCTATATGTAACTTTTTCTTCACTCAAATTTTTCACCTCTAAATTAATATTCATATTCAATAGTAGTACTTGTTCTTACAACTTCTTTAACCGTAAATGTTCGTTCATCAACCTTATTAAAGTCAATTTCTAATCCAATATCCCCAGTTATAATTTTTAATTCTTTGTATTCTTCAAACAATTCTCCTAATATTTTAGTGATATCCGTTCTAAAACAATTCATTTCCTCGCCATATTCAGATATAACTACTAACTTTAGTTTTTGATTTTGTGCGATTGTTGCTGCCAATAATGTAGTAAGTCCCAATATCCCCAAATGATTTCCATAGAATGCTGTTTCAACATCACCATCATTAACCTTAGGTATCAGATATCTTTTATTTAATTCTTCATTTAGTCCTATATTTTTACAATTAGCGTTCTCTATAGCACTCAGCTTATTTTTCTCATATATATTAAGTTCCTTAGGTTTAATCGAACCAATATGTGGCACTAAAACATCACATTCTAAGAAGTTATCCTCTAATCCTATGAAATATCCAGTATCTGATGTAAGTCCTATGGTAAAATCTCTTCCTGACCTTAGATTTAGTTGAAAAACTAAACCTATTGCACCATCTTTACCATATAAGTCCTGATGCTTTACTTTAATAGCTTTAATTTTTATACCATTCCATTCTTTTTCATCCCCAGGGTTTAAAATGTTGATACTTTTAAAAGAATTAGCATTTGATGGAATTAATCCATCAATTGCTTTGTAGGCACTTCTACTTACAAATAAATCTATTTCTATTTTTTCTTGATTTTCAAATTCTATTATATATTCAGCTATGCTTTTTATCTTGTTTTTAATTCCAATTTCATCTTTATTGATATAATATTTTAATAATACTAATGCTTCTTGAGCCTCCTTGTGGTTTGGGTCATCTTCTGTAATTATCTTAATTTCATTTGTAAGATCATTTATTAAAGAATATTTTTCTTCAAAACTCGATACTTCATTAATTTCAAGTACACATTTAAGTACTTTACATAATTTCTTATTTAACTTAACTCTCTTATTGTATTGATATACCATATTTTGTATTGAATCAAAATCACCATAATGATCATTATGTGCATGTGTAATAACAATGGCATTTATATGATTCAATCTAAAAAACTCATTGTTCTTTATATCGTAACCATTTTTAAAAAAATTCTCTAAAAAATCATATCCAGGATCGATTACTATCCCTTTACCATTGTGAATTAAAAAATAACCCCCTCCTTTACTATCTTGGTTGTTTCTCGGAAGAATAGGTGTATAAGAATTATACCTTCTTAATATATATAATTTTGTATCATTTTCCTTGATTTTTTTCCCACATGTAAGCAAGCTATTGAATTCATCTTGAGCCTTATGCATATCTTCTATGATTTTATGATCAATTTTTTCTAATAATCCAATGGTTTTGTTTGCAATTTCATATGACTTTTTAATGCTTTTTATATCAATAGAATCTTTGTTTTCTGAATTTCTATCGTTTTTTACCTCATTAAATAGTACTTTATTTATCTCATGTAGTACTTGATTTATATCTCCAATTTTAATTAATTCAATATTATTTTCTCCAATGTTTTTTATTATTTCTGCGATATGCACATTATTTTCTATTTTCCCCCTATGCATCCAATATACTTTTTCTATTTTATTACTCTCAACTGCACTCTTAATCAACTCAAAAGCAAAGTCCGTATTTTTACCTCTGTATCCTATAACCCAAAGTATTTTATTGTTTTCTCCTGAAAAAATCTTATTCCATGCCTTTTCACAATCTTCGATTTTAGAACCACATGATAAACCTAAGTTAATATTTGTCGCTTTATCTTGATTTATGTCACCGTGTATCTTTAAAAGTATCTTCTTATCATAAAAAAAGTACTTTGTTATCCCTCTTTGTCTTATCATTTTCTTCTTTATCCAATATGGAAATTCCTTTTCTATGCATTGTTCAAACAACATATCATAATTTGCTGTAATTATCTTATTTATGTAATCTCTATCAGCAATTCTTATAATCTTTGTATGATTATCAGTATAATTAAATTTTGATAATAAGCTTCTCCAAAAAATCATTAATCTATTATTATCTTCCTCAAATTCCTCTTTGTTTAATTTTTCAGCTTTAAAAAACTCATCAAATTCGGGTCCGCTTGGAATGCCAGCTTTCTTTGATACTCCTGCACCGCAAAACATAATAACTTCCTTATCCTTATTTAATTTATATTTCTTTATCAATTCAATAAATTCTTCTAGTTCCATAACCTTCTCCTATTTTAAATGTATATTTTTATACCTATATTATTAATAATTCTATATTAACTAAGATTTCCCTCTTTTTTTTGTAATTAAATGTAGAATCTTAAAAATTATATATATTATGTATTTATTATATTTTCTATAACTGCTATAATGCCCATTTCATAATATACAATTGAATATTACAGAAAATATTGTTCCTCACCCTCCCCATTTTCCCAAAATCTCCTTCATAATAAAGTTGTTCCGTAAACAGGCTCAACATTTAAGGAAAAAAATTACTAATAATTTTATTTTAATACCTTTTGTGAACAAACATTATAATCTGCCCCAAATCCCCCACCGCCCCAACCCTTACATACTATAAATAATAAATGCAATTCTACCATCAACTGTATTTTATAATCTTGAACTTTTTACATAGCTAAAGTTAAAAAAAGAGTAAAGACCATTAATGTATCTTACTCTAATAAAATTTATATGTTCCCTCAAAGAACTAATTCAAATCCACCCCATTTACTCCTTGATTTTTCCACCTCCTGTTTTCTATATGCAAATAAATTGGTGCGAAAATGAAGATTAGGGATAATAATTTAGGGAATCAATTTTGCTTTCAATCTTTGGTTCAATACATCCCTTTCAATTCCTTGAATCTTAGGACCTTCCCCTCTCCCTCTCCCTCTCCTTTTTATTTTCTTCTTTATTCCTAATTTCTCATAACTTTTCTCTAAAAAAATAAGAGACAAAGCCAGGGATTTAACCTGATTTTCTCTCTATTTTTAAATGGCCTTGTATACCTTTGAAACTGAATGAAACACAAATATTAAATAGTTTCAACTTTCCAGTCTTCTTCTGATAATTCAAATCTATTAATAATCTGTAGGCAGAATTTTTTAATAGATTCTGCTGACTGATTTACCTCTACAAAGTATCCGTTTTTGAAATCATATGGTACTCTTAGCTTATCCTTATTGGGATTAATACGGTTTGGGTATTCTTGATTAAGTATAAAGAATACTTGTTCATCCAAAATATACGTGTTTTCAAGTGTTTTTATTAATACTTCTTTCCATGTACTTACTTGAAATTTTTCATTTAGCATAAATAGTGACACAGGTTTTTTGCCTGTTACATCCGAAACTATTATATTAGTTATATCATTTTCACTTTCATTGCTATGAAATGATGGCCATGTTTTTAATGCACACTCTGCTAATTCACTTGCTCTATTAATTATTTGTTCTTCATTCCATGTATCAATATATTCAAAATACTTATTTAATTCAAGATGGCTATTCTTATATTCTTTCTTCTTCAAGCGATATGGCAGATTTGACAATTCCGGATTATATCCAGTTAATGTCAAATTACCAATTGAGTGTACATAATTATCATAAGTATTTTCCCAATTATCTCCTAAATGTTTTTGCCATTCATCAGTTAACGTCTGTGGCATTATATGTTCAATCTGTAATTTTTCAAACTCAATCTGTTCTTTATGCCCATGCCAGGATTCTAATGATTCTAATATAAGCTTAACCTTATTATCCTTACCTCTGCCATATAGTGCTAATGTCAAAAGTTGAGTCTTAAACTTTGTATTTTTGGGATAATTTTTATCTTTAAGTTGTTCCATAAGTGATTTCACAATATTATCTTTATTAATTGACCTGAAAAGCGTTGGGAAAATTTTATTATATTGATTAGCAGGTACTCCACATATAAATCTTCTGATAACGAAATTTTCAACTATGCTTAACAATTCACTAAAATCATCAGCTGATATTTTTTTATGACTATATAAGGCATATAGATTGAGTATAAAACAGTAAGATGTAGTAACATCAAGCCTATTAAGACGTTTAATTCGTTCTCTAATCTTACTATTACCCTCCAAATCTGGGTTTAACAACTTTAAATAATGCCTTGAACAGTCATATATATCTGTTAAATATAAAATTATTTCATCATCACTCTTCCTGTCTGCAATTTCTTTTAAAGATGAATAAACCTCTTTTTCTTTTATTTGACCCCAATCTTTTATTAAAAAATGCCTAATAAAATCTGAGAGTGTTTTTCCTTTTTCATTTTCTTTATCAAAATTGTCAAAAGATACTTGCATTGGTTTCCACAAATTCTTATGAACATTTTCTTGGTCATTAATATGAATTCGCATGAAGAAGTAATTTCTAATTAAATCACTCTCCGCTAATGGTAGTCCTGTACCATTTAAACTTTCAAAAATTCGGTATGGGTTATCATCTTTATTTAAAGTTATACTGACTATTAGTAGACTATTAGTTAGTGTTTTTAATAATTTTTCAACATCAATCTTTTTTATTTTAATCTGCTTTGAAAAGTAATTATAAGCTTTACTCATTTGATTTAAATTATCTTCTGTTCCATTCTGAGAGCCTGACATCGTTTTAAAGAAATTCTTTCTATCTCCTTGTGTTGGTAGTAATTTATAATAATCATTACCTTCAGAAAACTTATTGAATAGGTATAATTCATTTACAATATCAGGTAATTTACCCCCTATTTCTTTAGCACAATCCCTTATAACACTTAGTATTATGAAGAATGTTGTTAATCTTTGTTGTCCATCTATAACTGAATATTTCGCTACACCTTCTGGTCTTGAAAACACAGGCATTGTAACAATAGAACCCATGAAATGGTCCTTAGGATTGGGTTCATTATATAATTCTAACAAATCATTAAATAGTGTTTTCCATTGACTTTGACCCCAACTATATTCACGCTGAAATAATGGAATTACATATTGTTTAGTCCCTTCTAATAAAAACTGTAGTTTCGTTTCCTGAGCATTCACATTTCAGTCCCCCTTATATTAATTGAGCGTTCACGGAAACTCCTTAGTTCCTGTGATTACTCATTTTTAGTATCATTAATTTTTGTTGATTCCCCCACTTTTTTCGCATAAAACACTTGACAAGTTTGTAGAATTTTGCGGTCCTCCTCTT
>NZ_BHYK01000015.1 GCF_003865095.1 Clostridium tagluense
AAAATAAAGCATTTAGTAGGGGTGTATTAAACTTACCCAAAATTATGGTTTTAGAAAAATAAAGCACCAACGGTTAGTTGGTGCTAATGTTTCACTTATTTTGGGACATTTTCAAAAATGCTTGACAGACAATATATTTTAATTTGATATGATATTTAAACACTTTTTTTGATATGAAAGCAAAAATAAGAGCACTCAACCTTAATGGTTCAATGCTCTTAATATATCTCTTTTACAGCTTTTAATTTTACAATATCTGACCAATTACTAGCAGTGATAAGTTCTACATTACTTAAGTCTTTTCTTATACCCTTAACGTCACCTTTAATCTCTGCTACTTCGTGCTTTAGATTCTCTTGTTCCGCAGAGATAACATCAGTTTTATGTTCTAACGCTCTTAATATTTGCGTATGCTCTTCCTGTGTTGTTTTTACGGATTTGACATCTTGTTGTATTGATATGACATCAGTTTGCACTGATTTTATATCAGTTTGCACTGATTTTATATCAGTTTGCATTGATTTTATATCGGTTTTCACTAATTTCATATCAGTTTGCATTGATTTTATGTCAGTTTGCATTGATTTTATGTCAGTTTGCATTGATTTTAAAATTTCTAAAATCTCTTTATCCATATATTATCACCACCTAAAGTATATTATATCAAAATATTTATTTAATATCTATAGGAAAATATATACTTTATTTTATAAACACATTTCTTATAACCCTCATATTATATAACCATAACAACTTTATAATATGGAGGTATCCATGAAGCTTAAAAAAATCTCGTTTTTTTCCCTACTCTTATCTCTTGCCTTAATAACCACTCTATTTTCCGGATGTAAAAAGGCCAATAATGAAGCACTGGCAAAGGTGAAATTAAATGAAGTAGTTCGCTCTATTTTCTATGCTCCTATGTATGCAGCTATTTCGGAGGGTCTCTTTAAAGAAGAGGGTATCGAAATTGACCTTTCTACGGGCCAAGGAGCAGACAAAACTATGCAACAAGTTTTAAGCAATGCTGTAGATATAGGTTTCTGTGGACCTGAACAAGTTATTTACATCTACAATCAAAAGCGGGCAGACTATCCCGTAATTTTTGCACAACTAACACAGAAAGACGGGGCTTTCTTAGTAGCTAGAAATGCTGAAACAAACTTTAACTGGGAATCCTTAAAAGGTAAAACCTTAATAGGTGGAAGACCTGGTGGAGTACCTGAAATGGCTCTAGAATATGTTTTAAAAAATCATGGTATTAAACCCGACGAAGATATAAAACTTATTACTAACCTGGCTTTCACAGCTACTGCTGGAGCTTTTAAGGGAGGCACAGGCGATTATGTTACTTTATTTGAGCCTACTGCTAGTATGATGAGCAAAGATAATTCTGGACATATTGTAGCCTCCATAGGAGAGTCCGCTGGAACCATGCCTTATACTTGCTTTTTTGCTACAAAATCTTATATAGAGAAAAATCCAGTAATAATAGAAAAAGTCACTAGAGCAATTTATAAAGGTCAAAAATGGGTAAGTACCCATTCTGACGCAGAAGTATGTAGTTCAATTAAGTCTTTCTTCCCTGGTGCAGATGAGACTGCCCTTGTTGAATCTATTAAAAATTATAGAAAAACAAATGCTTTTTCACCAAATCCAATATTAAAACCCGATGACTTAACTAGACTTATGGACATAATCCAATCTTACAAAGCAGATTTAATCCCACAAAGACCTGCCTTTGATAAAATTGTAAATAATACCTTTGCGCAAAAGGTAGTAAAAGATCTAAAATAAAATTTAAAGCTATACACTGAAGGTTCGAAATTTAGGATGCTCGGATAGTTGATAATTCATTAACAGAATCTAAGTTTATTTCATGAACTAAAATTCTGTAAAACTCATTATATACTATCTTTCACACTCCTAAATTCCGAACCTTCATAATTATAATTTGCTTATACATATTTATTTAAATTTCCGTTGTAATCAAACTTTCTGTAATCCTCCCAGGAGACATAACAATTATTCATTGTTATGTCTCCAACCCCAAGAAATCTCCAGGGGGTCTGCTTAAATTATGTAAGCGTAAAATTTGTCCAAAGTGATTTGTAATACGATGCGAAGAAACTAATAAAATTTAAAATTAGGTATTTTTCTTAGATTATGCTAACAAAAGTATATATTGCGCAGAATGCATTCGAACAAGCCTTAGTAATTCAAAACTTATTTTATTTGCAGGTGCGTAAAGAAAAATGCATGTTTGAGCGATAGCGAGTTTGCATTTTTTAGCAACTGCGAATAAAATAAATTTTAGAATTACTTAGCGATGTGAGAGCATTTCCAGCAATATATACTTTCGTTATAGCATAATATAAGAAAAATTTCATACTTTCTTTAATCTATCTTTTTATCACTAGCCACTTCTTCATGAGCATCTTCAACCTTTACTTCATTCTCAAGATTTTTTAAAGCAACAGACATCATGAGCTTTATTCTATTAATTTGATTTACTTCACTAGCACCTGGGTCATAATCTATAGCAGTTATATTTGCACCTGGGTACCGTCTTTTTAATTCTTTAATCATTCCTTTACCTGTCACATGATTAGGAAGACAAGCAAAAGGTTGCATGCACACTATATTTTTTGTACCACTTTCAATAAGCTCTACCATTTCACCAGTCAAAAACCAGCCTTCACCTGTTTGATTACCCAAAGATAAAATAGGTGCTGCACCCTCTGCCAATTCATATATAGTTTTTGGTGCGTGAAATCTTTTACTATGGCCAAGCACTAATTTCATATGTTTTCTAAAACTTTCTATATATCGGATTGCCATATTATTTAATATTTTATCCTTCTTGCTCTTGCCCAAATATTCGTATTTAAACTTAGCATCAAAAGCACAGTATAGGAAAAAGTCTATTAAATCAGGCATAACTGCCTCTCCGCCTTCATTTTCAATAACATCTATAATGTTATTGTTAGCTGTAGGATGGAACTTAACTAAAATCTCTCCTACTAGCCCTATCTGAGGCTTTTTAATGTTTTTAATTTCTAAATTATCAAAATCAGCCACTATAGAAGAAATATTGTTTTTAAACTCTTGGCTTTTACCCCTTATTACTGCCTCTTTACATATTTTTACCCATTTTTGATAAAGTAAATTAGCTGAACCAAGTATCTGCTCGTATGGTCTAACCTTGTAGAGCACCCTCATTAGCAAATCTCCGTACACCAAGGACATTATTGATTTTTTAACCAATGAATGCGAAAATTTAAAACCTGGGTTTGACTCAAGACCAGCAGCATTTAAGGATACTACTGGAATTTTCGGGAATCCTGCTTCCTTTAATGCTTTCCTAAGGAATCCAATATAATTTGTAGCTCTGCATCCTCCCCCAGTTTGAGAAATTATAACAGAGGTGTTTTCTATATCATATTTACCTGATTTTAATGCAGCAATTATTTGTCCCACTACAATTATTGTTGGATAGCAAGCATCATTATTTACATACTTTAATCCTTCTTCTACAGCCTGAGTATCTACTGAAGGTAAAATTTCTAAATTGTATCCTGAGCAGTTAAAAGCTTCCTGTACAAATTGAAAATGTATTGGAGACATTTGTGGAGATAAAAGCGTGTGTGTTTTTCTCATTTCTTTAGTGAATATAACCCTGCTGTGAACCTCGCCCTCTTTTTTTGGCAAAATTCCACTTTTATCTCTTTCATTAAGTGCGGCCTTTAAGGACCTTATTCTAATCCTCGCTGCTCCCAAATTATTTCCTTCATCAATTTTCAAAGTTGTATATATCTTGCCACTACTGCCTAAAATCTCTTGAACTTGGTCCGATGTAACTGCATCAAGTCCACAACCAAAAGAATTTAGCTGAATAAGCTCAATATTTGGCTCGCACGCTACAAAACTAGCTGCAGCATATAATCTTGAATGGTATACCCACTGGTCTACTATTCTTAAAGGTCTTTCAACTATACCTAAATGAGCCACAGAATCCTCTGTAAGTACAGGCATATCAAAATCAGTTATTACACTAGGTATACCATGATTGATTTCTGGATCTATATGATAAGGTCTACCAGCTAAAACTATACCTTTCTTTCCAGTCCGCCTAATATATTCTACTACTTCCTCGCCCTTATTTTGAATGTCCAATTTTACCTTTTCAGTTTCAGCCCATGCCTTTTCAGCAGCTTTCACAATTTCATCTTTATGGATGGCAAAACATGCTAACTCATCAGTTAACCTACTAACTAATTTTTTGTTATTGTCTAAAGAAATAAAAGGACTTAAAAACCTAATATTTTTTTCCTTCAATATATCCATATTATTTTTTATTACTTCAGGATATGAAGTTACGATTGGACAATTATAATGATCATCTGCTCCCGCCTGTTCTTTTTTTTCATAAGGAATACAAGGATAGAATATAGTGTCTATCCCATTATTTATAAGACTCATTATATGTCCATGAACTATTTTAGCAGGATAACAAGCCGATTCTGATGGTATAGTATCTATTCCCATTTCATATATCTGCTTAGATGATCTTTGGGACAATTCTACCCTAAATCCTAAAGCTGTAAAGAAAGTAAACCAGAATGGGTAATTTTCATATATGTTAAGTACCCTTGGAATACCTATTGTACCTCTAAATGCTCTATCCTTCTTTAGTGGAATATAATTAAATATTCTTTTATATTTATAGTCATAGACATTAGGAATGTCTTCTTTTTTACCACTGTGACCTAGTGCTTTTTCACAGCGATTACCAGATATAAATTCCCGACTCTTATCAAATTTATTAATAGTAAGAACACATTTATTTGCGCACTGATTACATCTTCCCATTGAGGTTTCTACATTAAAGCTATCCAATTGTTCAAGTGTTAATAATGTAGAAATTTTTCCCTCATCTGTTCTTTCCTTTGCAATAAGTGCAGCCCCAAAGGCTCCCATTAGACCTGCAATATCTGGTCTAACTGCTTCTCTTCCTGAAATAAGTTCAAAAGCCCTAAGTACTGCATCATTATAAAAGGTTCCGCCTTGAACAATTATCTTTTTGCCCATGTCCTTTGGGTCTCTTATTTTAATAACCTTTAGTAGTGCATTTTTTATGACTGAATAAGAAAGACCTGCTGATATATCACCTACAGAGGCACCTTCCTTTTGAACCTGCTTTACTCTTGAATTCATAAACACGGTGCATCTTGAACCCAGGTCCACCGGGCTTTTAGAACTTAAAGCTACATTTGCAAATTCTTCTATTTCCATGTTTAAAGAATGAGCAAAGGTTTCTATAAAAGATCCACATCCAGAGGAACAAGCTTCATTTAGCATTATACTATCAATAACACCATCTTTTATTTTTAAACACTTCATATCTTGTCCACCAATGTCTAATATAAAATCTGCTCCTGGCAGAAAAAATTCTGCTGCTTTGTAATGAGCTATAGTTTCAATTTCTCCAATGTCTACTTTTAATGCTGCCATTATTAATCCTTCACCATAACCTGTTACTGCTGAGTTTCTAATAATTACATCCTTTGGCAAAATAGTATATATATCTTTTAATATTTTTCTAACTAAAGTTAATGGGTTACCTTCATTACTTCCATAATAAGAGTATAAAAGCGCACCATCTTCATCTATGAGTGTAGCTTTAGTAGTAGTAGACCCTGCATCTATTCCCAAGAAGCAATCTCCTTTATAGTTTTTTAATTCTTTTCTTGCTACCTTATATTGACTCTGCCTTTTATTAAAAACTCGCAACTCTTCCTCATCTGAAAATAGTGGTCTAAGCCTTTGAACTTCTTGCCCAGATGCTTCCCTAAGCTTTGGAAGTTGCATATTTAACTCTTCAAAGGAAATAGGGTACTCATCCTTTGATGCCATAGCAGCACCTAGTGCAACAAATAATTGAGAATCCTTTGGAAAAATAATTTCTTCCTCTGTTAGTTTTAAAGTTTCAACGAATCTTTGTCGTAGTTCAGATAAGAAATACAATGGCCCACCTAGAAATGCAACATTACCTTTAATTGGTCTGCCACAGGCAAGTCCACTAATTGTTTGATTAACTACTGCCTGAAAAACTGATACTGCAATATCTTCTTTTGCAGCTCCTTCATTTAATAAGGGTTGAATATCAGTTTTTGCAAAAACTCCACATCTAGCTGCAATAGGATATATTGTTTTGTGGGCCTTTGCAAGTTCATTAAGCCCTGTGGCATCCGTTTGAAGCAGTGATGCCATCTGATCAATAAATGCACCAGTTCCGCCGGCACATGTACCATTCATTCTTTGATCAATTCCCCCATCGAAATAAATAATCTTTGCATCTTCTCCACCTAGCTCAATAGCCACATTAGTTCTTGGAATAATATTTTCTATGGCATAGGTGCTAGCTACTACTTCTTGGATAAATTTAATATTCAGCCACTTAGATAAAGCTAGTCCACCAGATCCTGTCACCATTATAGTAATATTGCAATCTTTAAAATTATTATAAGCCTCATATAACATGTCAGCTATTGTACTTTTTATATCAGAAAAATGCCTCTGATACTTACTATATATTATTTTTTCCTGCTGATTTAGTACTACTATCTTAACAGTAGTAGATCCTACATCTAATCCAACATTTAATATTTTTTTCATAATTATCTTCTCTTTCCCCGCAAGTTTGGATTTATTCTTATTCTTATTTTTAACCTAATAATTAATTATATATGTTTATGCAATAGGATTCAATCTTCATATTTTTTTAAATTATTTAATATTTAACTAAATAACCTAATTGTTCCTATACCAATATCCTTAGTCTTCAAAAACTAAATTTATTTTCTGCAATATACCCCTCCATATTATAATTCGTATTCATTACATATTATTCAAAATTTCTGTAAATATCAACTACATTTACAGAAAATTAACATGTAATTATATTATATTATAACTTAATAGTAACAGTATTTCAAAGCCCCCACAAACTTTATTTATAGTATATCTCCTATTTATAAAAATAGGCACCCTCCCTTCTGAAATGTCGTTAATCATCATCTTCGATGCTGCAACATTAACGACTTCAGAAGGAGATTTATCCCCCCACTGAAATTTTATTTTTATCCTAATATATATCTCCCATTTATAAAAATAGGCACCCTCCCTTCTGAAATGTCGTTAATCATCATCTTCGATGCTGCAACATTAACGACTTCAGAAGGAGATTTATCCCCCCACTGAAATTTTATTTTTATCCTAATATATATCTCCCATTTATAAAAATAGGCACCCTCCCTTCTGAAATGTCGTTAACAATACATTATTAAAACTCATATACTAAAGTATAACTTTCAAGGAGATGATAAAGTGATTAAAGTAGAGATTAATAATATATCCATGAATTATCATTCTCAAGTTTCAGAAACTCCCGCTTTAAAGGATATCTCGTTTACTGTGCAAGAAGGTCACTTTTTAAGCATTGTAGGTCCTTCTGGCTGTGGTAAATCAACACTATTAAATATAATAGCAGGCTTAATTAATCCCTCTAATGGAGAAATCGCAATTAAAAATTGTGATGATTGTTCAAGCTTTTCAAAAATTGGATATATGTTTCAAAAGGATCAATTATTCGATTGGTTAACTATATGGGACAATGTGCTTTTAGGTCTTAAAATTAACCATTGTATTACTGATGACAATTTGGAAATGGTGAAAAATCTATTAACACGCTATAATCTCTGGGAATTTAAAAATCATCATCCTAGAGAATTATCTGGAGGTATGCGTCAAAGAGTTGCTCTAATTCGTACCTTAGCGCTAAAACCTGAAGTACTTCTTTTAGATGAGCCTTTCTCCGCACTAGACTATCAAACTAGATTAAACATTAGTGATGAAGTTTATGAAATTATAAAAAAAGAAAAAAAGACTACTATAATGGTAACTCATGATATATCTGAAGCCATCTCTATGTCAGATGAGATTATTATTCTTTCAAATCGTCCTGCTGTAATTATTAAAAACATAAACCTTAAGTTTGAAGAAAATTTTTCTCTTCCTTTAAAACGTAGAGAAGCTCCAAATTTTAGAGTTTATTTCAATGAAATTTGGAAGGAGATGAATCGTAATGCTGATTCAAAGCGATGAACACAAAAATTATATTAAAGGTGTAAAAAGAGAGAAATATCTTGTTATTCTTACGAGACTCGTAATACTAATTGCTTTTTTTAGTTTATGGGAGATAGCTGGCAGATTAAAATGGATCGATTCTTTTTTAACAAGCACACCTTCAAAAATGTATGCCTCATTTATACAACTATATAGTGAGGGTACATTGCTATATAATATCTTTATAACCTGTTTTGAAACAGTGATAGGTTTTGTACTTGGGACAATTTTAGGTGCTTTAATTGCGATTCTCTTATGGTGGTCAGATTTTGTTTCAAGAGTTTTGGATCCCTACTTAATAGTATTAAATGCACTACCTAAAGTAGCTCTTGCACCTATTATTATATTTTGGGTAGGCAATGGAATAAAGGCAATCATAGTAATTGCTCTTTTAATATCCATAGTTGTCACTATAATAAGCATACTGAGCGGCTTTAAAGAAGTGGATGAAGATAAAATTAAGCTTTTAAAAACCTTCGGAGCTTCTAAATTCCAAATCTTAATTAATCTAATTATTCCTGCATCCATCGGAGCTCTTATTTCCGCATTAAAAATCAATGTAGGGCTCTCATGGGTAGGTGTAATAATGGGTGAATTCTTGGTGGCTAAAAACGGTTTGGGTTTTCTTATAATTTTTGGTGGACAAATTTCTCAGCTAGACATGGTAATGATGAGTATAGTCATACTTTCCCTCTTAGCGTACCTCATGTATGAAATGGTTGCATTTATCGAAAGAAAAGTAGTAGGCAAAAATAAATAAAATTTTAAGTGAATATATTTATAATCCTTGGGTAGTATTTATATGGAATATTCTTTGCAAAATAGTAATATCATTATTTAAGAACATTAAAATAAATAACACCCTGTATGCTAGTCTATTTTACATCTTTGACTTGTCATTTATTCTTATGTGCATTAGGGTAAAAAATCTATAACTTGTTAGAGAACTACAACTCGTTGGAGAACTATAACTTGTTAGAGAACTATAACTCGTTAGAGAACTATAAGGAGGAAAATAATGGACTACTTTCAAAAGGCTAACGACATATACAATACTAAGGATTACAACAGAGCAATCGCTCTATATAAAAAAGCTGCAGAAATGAAAGACAATGAAGCGGGATCTCTTTATAATAGCGCAGTATGTTTTATTCACCTAAAGGAATATGAAAAAGCAATACCCTTATTTCATAGTGCTATAGATCTACGCCCTGAAAGCAAATATTTCTTCAACTTAGCTTATTGCTATGCCATGTGTCTCAACAAGCCAAAGGCATTATATTACTTCAATACCGCTTGGACACTAAACAATGAAGACGAAGATTGCGAAAAAGCCATTAACTTATTATTAAAAAGTTACAGAATAGCTCCCTAAAACAAAGGGAGCTATTCTATAATAAATCATTTTTACCATTCTCCAGCTATACTCTCTTCTTTATGGTCTATAACAAATCTTTTACTATCAAAATAGTCCCCACCAATTAAAAATGTAGGATCTACATTAATCCATTTGTTTTCGTCTTTTACATATACCTGATTCCAAGCATGACTAACCCAATTATTCCCATTGAATCCCTGACCAGTTATAATTCTTACCTTTATATTATTAGCCCTGCACATAGCTACAAATAGACATGCATAGTCAAAGCATATTCCACTTTTGGAGTCAAAGGTTGGAACAGCTCCAGATTTCACTTCTAAATCATTATTTAATACTCTATTTGCCTTTGCATCATCATAAACTACTTCACTACCTACCCAATTGTATATAAGCTTTGCTTTTTCCCTTGTTGCATTTTTATTTCGCACCAGATTAATTGCAAACTTATCAATTTCACCATTAGATTGCACCCCTTGGTCCAAGGTAACACCATTATAATAAGTTATAACCTTTTGCTTATTTTGTACATTAGTATCCTTTGCACTTGCTTCTTTTACTACAATTTTAAAGGAGTTATTAACAATATTGGGAAGTTGTTTTGCAAGCTTTGAATTAGTCAATGGAATAACTACCTCTTTGGATATATAATTATACAATTGTGATCCTTCTAAATATTTATTGTATGAATCAGTTATCTTAAGGAGTGATAGAAAATTCAGCATCAAAGTAATAACAATTAAATAGCATATTGATTTGGGTACTTGAAATATCGCCCCTACTACTCTTTTAAAAATATCGCTTTTATTTTTCAACTTATTTTCTATGCTATCAAACAAAGGGTAAATAGTAATGTGACTAATAAGATTAATAACAAAATTTATCACTGTATAGATTATTAGCACCACAAGTGGCATCAATAATACATAAATCACTAGTGGTTTATTATTAATAAAATCTATAGCTTTTAAAGGTATATTTTTGTATATTTTTTCATAAATACCCTCATTATGCTGAATAAAAATTTTTTTGGTGTAATAAATGCCTAAAAATAGTGCACTTAAAAAAGAAATACTTTGAAAAGCTCCCTGAATAGATCCTTTTAAATTTTCAGAAGAAAATTTAAATATAAACCCTTTAATTACTGGATATATAAAAAGCAATAGTAAAATTAAAGTCACAGGCTCCCTAAACAACTCTACCACCCTCTTTCGTTATTATGCAATTATAAGCGAAGTTGCAATCCGCCACGCTCCTATAAATCCTCCACACCATTAATTAAATCTCCTAACACTTTTTTGATTTCATCCCACTTATAGCCCCGCCTTAAAAGATAGTCTCCCAGCTTTTTATACAGCTTTATTTTCGATGGCTCTGACTTAATTAATATGTTGTATCTTTTACTAGCAAGTTCCTGTAATTTTTTATAATCTTCTTCATAATTATCTTCAGAGTGTTCTTCTTCACTAGGTTGCTCATTATTATCATTCTCAGTTATTTTATCTAAAACCTCATTTACTATTCCAAAATCGTATCCATTTCGAACTAAATAATCCCATGTTTTTTTATAAAGTTTTAATGCATTTTTTTCACTCTTAGCTAATGTAGCCATTTTTCTTTCACCGAGTAGCAAAGCCACTTGTAACTGTTCCTCCGAAGTTATTTTGTTAAGAGCTTCTTTAATTAATTCTTTTGGAAGAGACTTTTTTAGTAATGTGAACTTAATTTTATTTTTCCCAGTGGATTTAATTTTTTCTTTTATAAATAAGTCAACAAATCGCTTATCATCCACAAAATCATACTGCTTTAAAAACTCCATTACTCTATCTATGGTTTTAATATCAAATTCTTTTATTGTCAATTTATCTACTACTTGCTTGGCTGACTTAAAACTTCTTTCTAAAAAATGAAGAGCGCAATTTTTCCCCTTTATATAATTATCCTCATCAATTATATCTTGCAGCCCCTCTTTTTCAATGGTTGCTCCTTTTGTAATATTATGAATATACACAAGTGCTGCATCACAAGCAAAGGCGAATTCATCATTCATATAAATGTTAACTCTATCCTTATTTTTTTTTTGAATTTCAATTTTTGTTATAATACTACTCAAAACTACCCTCTCTTTTCCGGTAAAAAGACGTGAATTGTTGGCTTTTGCAATACTTTTCTAGAAATATTATATAAGTCTTCACTTTTAATATTTCCCATATTTTTCATATCCTCAGTAAACTGATATATATCTTCATTTTCCATGGCCTGATGAATTACATAATTACCAAGATCCGTAGAATCCTCTAAGGTTGATGCTATAGCCGTTTTTAATATTTTCTTCATAAGCGCTATGGTATTATCATCAAAAACTATTTTTTCACTTTTAATATCCCGGATGGCAGAATCAATTACGTCTATTGCTTCTTCTACATCTTCTTCTGAAACCGATGTATAAATATATAGTGTTTTAACGTTATTTGAAGTATCTAAATGAGTATACACATCATAGGACAAGCCTCTTTTTTCTCGGAGTTCTCTAAATAATATAGAATTAGAACTTTCTCCGAATTTATAGTTTAGTATTCTAAGTGCTAATTCCTCATCGTTAGATAGTCCATTGAAGGTATATAAATATAGTATAGTACTTTGCTCAATTTCTTTTTTATATGAAATTTCTTTTACAAATTGGTGATGCTCATACATTATTTTTCGCTTCTCAAACTTCTTTTTAGTCCAACTACCAAGATACTTCTTCACCATATTTATTATGTCCTCATGTTCAAATGGTGATACAATGGATATAAACGTATTATTTGGCACGTAATACCTATTATAAAAATCAACAAGTTGCTTTCTTGCAACTTTTTTTATTATGTTTTCACTACCAATAGTATCCTCCCTAAGTGGACTATAAATAAATGCAATCTCATTAACTCTCTTAAAGCTTAAGTCTTCAATGTCATCATTAATTGTTCTAATTTCAGCCAGTATTACGCCCCTTTCCTTCTCAATTTCATCTTTTGGAAAGGTTGAATTTAAGAGCATATCAGCAATCAATGCTAATGCATTCTCTAATTCTTCATTTAAAATTGTAGCGCTATATACTGTACAATTAAAATCCGTATAAGCATTATATTCCCCACCTAGATTTTCCAAATCACTATTTAATTTTTCGTTAGTTTTACTAACCGTGCCTTTAAAAAGCATGTGCTCTATAAAATGGGCTATTCCTTTTTCATTTTTTTCTTCATAAAATGAACCTATATTTACTCCAGCATGAATTGCTGAAATCTGACTATCCTTTTTAATAGTAATAAGATTAATACCATTACTTAATTCTGTTAATTCTGTATTAAAAATTTCTTTACTCATAATATTCTCCTTTAAGCAAAAACTGCGTTATTAAACTTTTATTTTGAGTCATTTACTGAAATCAAAAAATAAAATTATATATAGATAAACTATATCATACTTTTAACTATTTTAGACTATTTTCTTATCAATATTCTTTTATCCCTTAATTGTAGCAAAAATAAATTCTTTCATTTCTTTTTTACTTTAGTTTAGAACTTTGCATAGATACCAAAAATATACTTAGCGACAATATAGTTTATAACAATTTAAAACTAGAGTAAATTCCCTATGCAATAAGATAAATATATTTGACTAATCCTAAATTATATAGTAGAATTAAAGTTCGGGTCGAATACGTATAGACAGTTCGTAACCATCCTGTCTCAAAACAAAACTACGGAGGCATAAAAATGAATATTAAATTAAATGAAGGAACCATATCTGTAAAAATAAGAAGAATTGTTTTTGCAGCAATGGTAGCTGCTATTTATGCAGCTTTGACTCTAAGCTTGTCGTTTTTCAGCTTTGGAGTTATTCAATATCGTATTGCTGAAGGACTTACTATCCTACCTTACTTTGCATCTTTTTCTATTCCAGGGCTGGTAATTGGTTGTATAGTCTCTAACATCATAAGTCCACTAGGTATTATGGATATGATTTTCGGTTCCCTCGCAACATTTATAGCCGCGATTTCAACTTACTATATTGGTAAAAGCAAACTGAAATTCAAAAGAATACTTGCTCCATTACCAGCCGTAGTAGTTAATGCCATTATTATAGGCATAATGTTAAAGCTTTTATATTTTAAAGACATGCCCCTTCTACTTTGTATGCTACAAGTTGCATGGGGAGAATTAGTCTGCTGTTATGGAATTGGATTACCTCTTATTTATGTTATTGAAAAGAACTCAATTTTGAGGAATTTTTTTAAATAATTGAAAAAAGCAATTTAATTTTGCTTTTTTGGTTTAATATTTGTTATTCTGTATATACTTAATAATATGAGATGTATTTGATACTTTATGAGAAGAAAGAGGAATTTTAATGAACAAAATTGAAAAACTTAAATTTGAAGAACTAGGACTAAACGAATCTGTACTACAGGCTATACAGGATTTAAAATTTGAATATCCATCTGATATCCAATCAAAGGCTATTCCAGTTGTATTGGAAGGCTTTGATATTATAGGTCAAGCTCAAACCGGAACTGGTAAAACATTAGCCTTTGGTGCACCTATTTTAAGCTTAATGGAAAAATCAAATGGAAAAGTTCAAGCAATAATAATGTCTCCAACAAGAGAACTTGCTGTTCAAGTTGCTGAAGAACTTTCACGTATTGCAAAACATGAAAGAGTTAAAATATTGCCAATCTATGGTGGTCAATCTATCGATAGACAAATATCTGCCCTAAAAAGAGGAGTAGATATTGTTGTTGGAACTCCAGGAAGATTACTAGACCATATTAGAAAAGGCACTTTAAAACTTGCCAATGCTAAGTTTCTTGTTTTAGATGAAGCTGACGAAATGTTAAACATGGGCTTTATTGAAGATATCGAAAGTATTATAAGTAATTTAAGTGAAGATAGACAGACTTTACTTTTCTCAGCTACTATGCCAAGAGCTATTAAAATATTGTCTAAAAAATATATGCATCCTGAAACAAAGATTATTGCAATAGAAAAGAAATCTTTAACAGTTTCTAAGATTAAGCAATATTACTACGAAGTAAATCCAAAAAATAAATTTGAATCATTATGTAGAATTCTTGATGTAGATGCTCCTAAGACTTGTATACTATTCTGTAAAACTAAAAAAGGTGTAGATGAATTAGTTGATGCATTACAACCAAGAGGTTATACTGTTGAAGGTATGCACGGAGACATGAAACAAAGTCAAAGAATGAACACTCTAAAAAAATTCAAAGATGGTAATTTAAATTACTTAATTGCAACAGATGTAGCTGCAAGAGGAATAGATGTTGAGAATGTTACTCATGTAATAAATTACGATTTACCACAAGATAGTGAATCATATATCCATAGAATTGGAAGAACTGGTAGAGCTGGTAAAGAGGGTACTGCTTATAGTCTTATTACAAGACGAGAAGCATCTGCTATAAGACAGATTGAACGTGATACTAAAAGTATAATCACTAAAAAAACTGTCCCTACTATAACAGATATTTTTGCAGCAAAATCAGAAACTATTTTAGATTCTATAAAATTAGTTTTAGAAGAAAATTTATATGAGAACTTCCTTCCACTTGGAAAAAATCTTATAAAAGAATTTGGTGCTGAAGACGTAGCTGCTTCTCTAATAAAAATTATATTTGATAAAGAAGTTAACTACAACTATTCAGATGATACTACAACAACAACACTAGTAACAGATAATGTTAGACTATTCCTTTCTATCGGAAGAATGGATGAAGTTATGACTAAAGATATTATATCTTTCTTATGCGAGACAGCTAATATTAACAAAAATGAACTTGGCCGTATTGATATTTTAGATAAATTCTCATTTTTAGATGTACCTTCAAACCTAGTTGATGCTATACTAAACAATAGTTCTGGTAAGAAGTTAAATAGTAGAAAAGTAAATATTGAGGTTGCTAAATCTAGAAGATAGATTTCTTAACACAAAAGAGAGACCTTATTTTATAAGGTCTCTCTTTTATTTTGAAAATTTCAAAACATATTTTTTGCCTTTAATTATTTTATTACCCCCTTTAACATACAATATAAATGGGGTGATAATTATGAATAAATTTAAAAAATTACTTTATACACTAATTTTTATCTTATTAATTGAGGTATTTCTAATATATATAATATCTAAATAACTATTTTTATTCTACTATATTTGCCTTGTATATTTCTTCAAAAGTACATAATCTTTGTACGATTTTATTGCTCTTAATATGTCTCGGTGCTAAAATCGTGTAAATTGCTGTGCTATAATCTGGATTTTCATCATCATCCTCAATAGAAAAGTCTATAGTCTTAACTTTTATTCCCATATCATCAAAGTACTGTGCTAATTCCTCTACCATATTTTTCTTATTACTATATTGAATTTCAATTTTCAGAATATTTATATTCTTAAAAAGCTTAGCTTCAAAGGTCTTAAAAAATACTAATACTATAAAAACACATACGGTTGCTAGTATAGTTAAAGTGTAATAACCTAGTCCAACTGCAAGCCCAATACATGCCACTGTCCATATACTAGCTGCCGTAGTAAGCCCTTTTACGGATCCCTTCTCATGTATAATAGTCCCTGCCCCTAAAAATCCAACTCCAGTTATAACTTGTGCCCCCAGTCTCCCAATATCTGCTTTCAAAGCATTTTGGAGTTCTGGATGCTGAATTATCATATTGGTTGCATCTTGAATTGAATATAATTGTATCATTGAGGTAACGGCAGCACCTAAGCATACTAGAATATGTGTTCTAAAACCAGCTGGTCTATTTTTAAATTCTCTCTCATATCCAATTAAGCCACCAACTATAACTGCAAGGGCAAGCCTTATTGCTACTTCATATGCTAACATGTAAGTACCTCCAAAAATTCGTCATATCCTATTATAATTAATTAAAATCTGATATATGCATAATTTACATATACCAGATTTCCTCTTTGCTTGTAGAAACTCCAATAGCCCCTGCTTTAATACTAGCAATTACATCTTCCTTATCTGAAATTAGCCCACCAGTAATTATAGGAATATTTACTTCTGTACTAATTATCTTTGTTACTCTTGGCATAATCCCAGGTAATATTTCTACAGCATCAGGTCTTATGGTTTTAATAGAACTAATGCCACTTTCCAGTGACAATGCATCCAACATGAAAAGTCTTTGTATTGAAAATAAACCCATTTCCTTCGCAGCTCTAATAAGGCTACTTTTAGTAGTTATAATTCCGTCTGGAACAATGTTTTCATTTATATATTTTAAAGCACAAATATTTCTTGAGAAACCTTCAATTAAATCCAAATGTACATATACATGTTTACCCTGGGTTTTTATACGATTAACAATCTCTTTTAAATTAAAAATACTTCCTGTAAGCAAGAAAATAATTTCGCAGGGGGATTCTATGGCCTTATCTAACTTTTCCAAATTATTTACCGCTGCAATTATTGGATTTTCTCGAATTTTATTATAAAATTCATTTTCCACATTTCTCACTCCTATTATCATAATTTAATTTAGGTACTTTAGCTCAATGCCAATTGACTTTAACCATGTCCTCGCAAATTCATTTATACAATTATCTTCATATTTATACCATTCTTCTGTTTTATTTGGTTTATCCATTAAAACGTGTTTAAATTTTTTAATAGGTTCTTTACCATTTAATACCTTGCGTAATTCTTGCTTTAAATCTGAATCACCAGCTAAACTATTAACATATTTATTCATTGTGCTTGTATAAAAATCTTCATCTAGAAGAGGAGTATTTAAGTATCTATTAACCGTATCTTCACTAATAAGTATGGCTACACTAACAAATTCTTTTAACCAATTATCAAAGATATCCTCTTTTAAAGTTCCCTTTTCTAAGGCTAAACTAACTTCTGTGGGAATATATATAACCTCACCAGTATATGTGTCTAAAAAACTTTTTCCTAAATTGTCATCTTCCTCTGAAATCGTTTCTATAAGTGCTTCTATATCAATATCTATTATTTTCAAAATTTTACCTCCTAATATTTAAAATACATTGGAATAAATCAATATACCAATGTATTTTCATATGCACATATCTATGATTTATAAACTAAAACCCAATAAACCTTACAGTTTATTGGGTTTTGACCAATAGCCCCTTAAGGTTTATTGGTAAATTATTTACTCATCAAAAGTTGATTCGTATTCTTCTAGTACTCTTTCAAACTCTTCCTCATCTTCTACTGCATTATATTCCTCTTTATCATTTACTGTTGTGATTTTATAGACAAAAGCATCCTCTTCATCTCCTATAGGAGCTAATAGCGCATATCTATTTTCATCTAATTCAATGATTTCTATTAATTCAAAATCGACCTTTTCTCCATCTTCATCCATCATTGATATAATTTTATTTTCTTCCATAAACAATCTCCTTTCAAACTTAATACTCACATTATACCGTTAATCTAGCTAATATGTCTATATGAAAATTTGATTTTAACAACATTTTAAACTTAATCATACTTAAAGTGTGTTAGTCTATTTTATTTCAGATATCCTAACATATATTCATTCACCATATCCATAAATTCCACTTATAGAAACTTCCCCTGAAACAATATATTCTGTAATTCCTTGTTGATTTTCGATAACTAATTCTCCACTATCACTGATATCTATTACCTTAGCTTTTACTTGTTTTCCTCTGTTTTTCAATTGGATTTCTTTCCCTATAAGCAAGGAATTTTCTCTACAAATTTCCATAGTTTCGGATACATTTCCATTTTCCACAAAATCATTATATAGTACTTCAAAAATGTTTAATACATTTGCAAGCAAAAGCTTCCTATCTATATATTTGCCAGTCTCTATTGTAAGTGAAGTAGCCACACTTTTTAAATCCATTGGTATATCTTTTTTTTCCAAGTTTACATTTATACCTATGCCCATAACTAGGTAGTTAATATGATCTATTTCTCCAGTCATTTCTGTTAATATACCACATACTTTTCTACTATTAATTACTATATCATTAGGCCATTTAATACTAGTTTTAATGCCCATTTTCATTATAGCCTGCTGAACAGCAGCTGCTCCAATTAAAGTTATTTGAGATATATTTTCTGTGACTATGTTTGGTCTAAGTATTATTGACATCCATATACCCTTATATTTAGGAGATATCCAATTTCGTCCTAGCCGTCCACGGCCTGTGGTTTGCTCCTCACTTATTATAACTGTTCCATGTTCTTCTCCGGCATCTGCTAATTTTTTAGCAATAGAATTGGTTGAGCCTATAGAATCATAGTGAATTACATTTTTACCTATGTACTGCGTACTTAGAAAGTCTTTAATTTCGTCCAAGGTAAGTATATCTGGTGAGGATATTATCCTATACCCTTTTCTTGAAATTGCTTCAATTTCGTAGCCATCTTCTTTAATTGTATTTATATATTTCCATATAGCAGCACGACTAACTCCTAGCTCTTCACTGATTTTTTGTCCTGATATAAAATCATTTCCACTTTCCTTAAGTAGCTTAATAATTTTCTCCTTCGTAATGTCCACCCCCTTTTTATTTTACCAAAACATGAGTAAGGTATTTAAATCATGTTATAATCTTCTGTATTCTTCTTGTTTATATCTGTGTTCACCTTTTAGTGCAAGGTCAATGTCTTGTAATAGCTGATTTTTATCTCCTGGCAATATCCCCGAAAGTGCCAGGTAATTTGAAGCATGATTGCTTCTAAAAACACAACCATCAACTTCTACATTTTGCAAAAATTCTCTTGTCTCATACATTATTTCTTCTGGCGTTAATATATGAAAATCACCTTTTTGCACATCTTCATATATGGGAGTTCCACTTTCTAACATTAAAGTTAAAAACCCTAGATAATCTGGGTTTATAGCACTTATAAGTTTTGCGGATTCTATTGCATGCTCTCTTATTTTTGCCCTGCCTCCTATTCCTGAAATCAATGTAGCAGATAACTTTATTCCACTTTCTTTAACCTTGCGTCCTGCCATAATCATCTCGCATGCAGTTACTCCCTTATTTATACTTTTTAATATTTCATTACTTCCAGATTCAACACCTAGATACACAATACCAAGGCCAAACTCTTTAAGCTCTCTAAGTTCATCTAGCGATTTTGATAAAATATCATTAGATGTTCCATAAATGCCCACTCTTTCACACTCAGGAAATAATTCTCTTATTTTTGATAATATAGATTTTAATTTATTAGTTTCAAGGACTAGCGCATCTCCATCCCCTAGAAATATCTTTTTAATTAGTCCATAGTTTAATTTAGCCTGCTCCAAGTCCTCTATAATCTCTTTTAAATCACGTATTCTAAACTTCTTTTCTTTGTACATCCCACAAAAGCTACACCCATTATGTGAACATCCAATAGTAACTTGTACTATAAGACTATGTGCCTCACTGGGTGGTCTATATACTACACCTTCATATCTCACCTAATCATCTCCAATTGTCTAATTCTCCTCATAGCCACCGGCCTATGGGTTTCTTTTGTACTCCATAAGTATACCACAGGTTTTCATTAGAAAAATGTAGCCTTATTTAGATAATGTTTAATTGTAGATGGATTTTATGTATTTTAGTAGTTTTTGAATTTTAAGTTTTATTAATAAAAGTATATATTGTGTAAACTGCATTTGAACAAGCCTTAGTAATTCACAATTTATTTTGTTATAGCTACGTTAAGAAAAACGCATGTTTGAGCGTCAGCGAGTTTGCGTTTTTTAGTAGCTATAACAAAATAAATTGTAGAATTACTTGGCGACGTGAATGCAGTTGTAACAATATATACTTTTATTTATTAAACTACTTCGAACTCTCTAAATACTCCTCACACTTGCGGATAAAAGCTTTAATATTCTCCTTCTCCTCTTTGATTTTACTCTTACTTAGTTCACCCCTACCAAGTCTATCACACTCTGATAACAGTGCAATTTCTTTAATAGATATTTCTTGCGCCATGCCTTTAACATCCCCGAAAGGTAAATCTTTCATTACAAATAGAGTTTGCATATGCCACCTAACTAAGGCTGTAACTCGCTTAATAAATTCTTCCTCCTCTGTAAATGTTCCAAGAAATTTTCTACAAAGATCTGCGCCAACCGTATCATGGTCATAAGATGTTATTTTGCCTTTTCTAATTTTTGTAGTAGGTGCTTTCCCCAAATCATGTAATAATGCACCCCACATAAATGCTCTTGGATTTTCGCTTAATCCTTTTACCTTTGCTGCATTATCTACCACGAGCATTGTATGTATCCATACATTTCCTTCTGGATGATGCTCTGGAGATTGGTCAGTTTCTACTAAGCAGCTCAATAATGTATAGGGATATTCAGTAAATATGCTCTCATTACTTATTATTTTATTGAAATATATAGACGGCTTCTCGTCTTCCATTAAATGCTTTTCAAATTCTTCAAACATTTTCTTCATATGCTAATTCCCTTCTTTTTATTATTCTTATTTGTATAATCTTCTATTATTATATTATAACAAAAATAACAGATGTTTATTATCATATTTTAGATAATAAACACCTGCCCCTTTTATTTTAGTATATCTCTATTAGTTATTCTGACTTAGCTCCACCATACTCGCTTTTTTTAGTTTCAAAAACACTTTCATTAATTGCACTTTCTTCAACTGATTGAATTATTTGATTTTTAGAATGTGCATTTTTTGACTTTGTGTCTTTTTTAATATAATCACGCAAATTTTCCTTGCTGGCTTGCTCCTGATCCTTCATATAAAAACCTCCTACCAATTATTACTAATCTTCCTGCTCATTATACTTGTCTAATACTTTTTTAAACTCAGCTCCAAGACCTATAGACAAGTATTCTGTTTCACCATTCTTAACAACTGACCTGTAAGCATAAGCCTCATCAGAATCCTTGGGACCAACTATTACATATTCATTTCCGTCCAATTTAATAGCATCAATCAATTCTAAATCTACTTTCTTGCCATATTCATTTAGTACAGTAATTGTTTCATTAGTTTTCATGTAAATACCTCCTTTCACTTAATCAAATGAAAATAAATAAAAAACTATAAGGTATCTTTATTTATTTTCATGTACCTTATTAGGTTGTGCCTAAGTGAAGGTTTTATACTAAATTTTTATAATAACCCAGCACGGAATTTTCCTTAGGACAAATGTACAAGTTATACGAAGACATCGCCAAAAGGTGTTTACTAAGTTATAAAACAATACAAATCACTTTTTTACTACTCTAACTTCACCTACAAACCCATCTAACAAAGCCTCATCTCCATCTTTAAGAATACTCATTGCATTTTTAACATTATATATAACTGGTATATTCATTTCTCTTGCAAGGATTCCTAGATGATCAAAGGGAGAACCAGACTCTACAATGACACCTTTTACATGATTAACTATAGGCTCAAACTCTCCACAACGTGTAAACGGCACTACTAATATACAATTCTCCTCTAGATAAACAGGCATTCCCATTTTGACTTTTGCCTTAACCTTTTTTCTTAATCCTGAAAGCCCCTTTAAAATTACAATGTGTTCCTTAAAATCACTTTCACCTTCTTCATTACTCTCATCTATGCCTTCCATGTTTTGAGCAACCTCTTTTCCAATAGTAGGTGGTGCAAATAACTTTTTCTGATAATTAAAAAGCTGCTTTCTTTCATTTATAATATTGTTAAAATCACTAATGTTTGTTAATCCTTCTTTAATTTCACTTAAAGTAAGAAAATATATATCTTCTTTATGTTGTATTTGCGTACTTCTAGTTAATATCTTTTCAGCCTCTACTAATGCTAAACGTAAATATGATTTTGCCATACGTTCAAAATAATAATGATGGTCATCTCTTGCTAAGTACGCTTTTTCAGCTAAATTGAATTTTTTTAAAAATTCTTCTCCTTTTTCTGTATCTAATGTGCTTAATATACTGGACTTAATTGTGTTTTTATTTTTTAAAGAATTCTCTCTAGAATTTTTGAAATTTTCAATATCAAGATTTAGAAATCCTCTTATATGTCCTATTATTTTAGAAGGTGCTTCCATCAATAGTGGATTAAAATATGCACTGTTAACATCACTATCTAAATAACAAATTCCAAACTGTGCTATATAATCTTCCATTAACTTTTGTAAATTTTCACTTTTCGGAACCTTCTTAAGCCTTGCATACAAAAGCTCATCATAAGGGCAAGCTTTAAACATTTCATTTAAAATTTGATTTGAATTTACCTCACTTGCCATACCAATATAAAGTTCTCTTTCTTTATTTAATATACTAACATTAAACACTAAGTCGTAAAAATCATCTACATTAAAATCACTAATTATATTTTTACAGTATTCCATAAAAGTATTTACATAATCACATCCATGAGTAACTGGCCAATGATTTGAAGCTATAAATTTCATGTATTCTACTGATTTTTCTAAAAATACTAATGCTTCACCTTTCGTTAAATCTCTTGACATATATGTATCTAATTCTTTTTTAAGAAGCAATAATTCTGGCAATACAACATCTTGAAATATGTTCTTATATTCATTATGTAGCTCTTCTAATATTTTTAGAAAGTTTCTCTCTTGCTGCTCTTGATTTACCATTTCTTTATCCCTATAAAAGAAGTAACCATTTTGGACACAATATTCAGTATAAAAATTTTGAAATCCTACAACATAAAACCCCTCATTTAAAGCCTCTCCTTGTATAAAGTTTAATTCATTAATTAGAGGTTCATAGGGCTTGTGACATTCCCTTCTCCAAGTATAACTTCCAGCGTCTTCCTTTTGCCACAGTAATTCAAAATCTTTAATTTTAAAGGTTGTGATAGTTCTTGCTTGAAGTATATAAATTTTATTGTACCTAATAGTCCATTCTATATCCTGGTATTTTCCAAATATTCTTTCTATCTTTAAAGTGATTTCATATAATCTATCTATCATATCCTTAGATGGTTTAAGAAAATTCTCTGGAATTCTTTGCTCTAGTATCTCACCAGTTTTTTTATTGATTTGATAAAAAGCTGAACTTACTTTACCACTAACATACTCATCACATATTCCATTTACAACATTAATGTGCATTACATCTTTATCCATATCAATAGTATCCACTGAAAAGTTAACTCCAGAATATTCTCCTACAACAAATTGCTGGATAATTACACACATTTTTAGATCTTTAAAATTCAAATCATTATTTACGAAATATGCTATAACCCTATCATTAAATAATGAAGCAAAACACTTTTTTATAGAAACTTTAACTTCTTCAAAAGAATTTAAATTTATAAATGAAGAAAACATACCTGCCATACTATATGCATCATTATCTTCACATAAGGCAGAAGATCTCACTACATATTTCCCTCCACCTTCTTCATTTTGTATATTATTGAAAAACCTAAGGAGCTCTACCTCCATCTCAAAAGAAAATTCCCCATTTAATATAAAATTACATATCTCTTCATTATAAGCTAAATAATCTTGAGCATTATAATGAAAATTATTATACTCAAGAAACTTCATAAAAAACTCCGAAGACAATGCAAAACCATTTGGAACTTGCACCCCACTTTTTATTAACTCACCTAATGCACTTGCTTTAGTACCGTATTTCCCTTTGTCAGTTAAACATAAATCTAATAACATTGATAACATATTTAACCCCCCATTTCATTTTGTAATGTTGTTTTTTATGTAAGTTCTTAACATTTATTATACAAATTTACTTATAACTTTACAACCATAATAAAGAAAGCGCCACTCAGCTATTAAAGCCAGGTGCCACTTTTTATCTAATGATCTTAGTAATATGCATCTTTGCATAAACAATGCTGTGTATTTCCATAGCATTTTCACTCCATATATTCATCATAAATCATAGCTAAAAGTTCATCTTTGCTATTTAATTCCGGATTTTCTAATACTTTATCCAAAAGAAATTTAAGCATAGCCCCTATTTCTTTACCTGGTTTAAGAGAAAACTCACTAATTAAATCTTCTCCCTTTACTGCAATATCTTTTATAGATATTGGAACCTTAGATTCTAAAATAGCCAATGTTCTTTCTTCCATTTTATGAATTTCACCTAAACGAATTTCAGGTAAATATGAACCAAGTGCATCTGCTCTTTGCAATGCGAATAGGTCACCTAATAAATCCACACCAACTCTATTTATAAGGCGTTTTACAGAAGCATCTGTTGGTTTTGCAAGTACATTCATATGTTCTTTTACTAAAATCCTGATTTTACATACACTTTGATTGTCAAATTTAAGTCGCTTAAGTATTTGTTCTGATAGTATAGCACCTTTTTTATCATGACCGTAAAAATGACCTATACCATTCTCATCCATAGTAAAACAAAGTGGTTTAGCTATGTCGTGCAGTAATCCTGCTATTCTTAAATTTAATGACCTCGGGCAGTTTTCCACAACAGCTAAACTGTGCTGGAATACATCCTTGTCATGGTGAGGATTTTTCTGATTAAAGCCTACGGTTTTTTGAAGTTCTGGTAGTATAAACTCCAATAGCCTAGTCTCCTCAAGTAACATTAATGCTTTTGTTGAACTATTAGATACCAGCATTTTGCATAGTTCATCGCGAGTTCTTTCACTACTTATATTTAATATAAGATTGGAATTTTCACTTATAGCCTTAAGCGTTTTTTCTTCTATTTCAAAATCTAACCTAGCTGCAAAACGAATTGCTCTAAGCATTCTTAGTGCATCTTCTTGAAACCTTTTATTAGGTTCCCCTACAGCTCTAATCGTTTTATTATTTAAATCTTCTATACCACCAAAATAATCTATAACACCTTGCTGCTCATTAAAAGCCATGGCATTTATTGTGAAATCACGTCTAGCCAAGTCTTGTTTTAAATTTGAAACAAAGATAACTCCCTCAGGTCTTCTATTGTCCAGATATTCACCATCTATTCTGTATGTTGTAACCTCAAATCCTTCACCACTTATCATAACAGTAACAGTGCCGTGTTTTATACCTGTAGGCACTGTTTTATCAAATAGTTTAATGACATCCCCTGTCAGGGCATTAGTGGCTATATCATAGTCTTTAGGCAGCAATGTTCCATTTATAAAATCACGTATGCTTCCCCCCACTATATAAGCTTCATATCCATTACTTTTTAAAGTATCTAAAATCATTTTCACATCATTTGGTATAAACATGATACCTCCGCTTAATATTAGGCTTAATTTATTTTTTTTCGTCAGAAAAAATTTCTTTTACTCTCAACTGTAGAAAGTTGACTTGTTATTCGTTTAAATGTGGTAAATTCTAAATATACATTGCTATAGGTATAATTTCAATTACAGGTTCATTGATTTCTATTTGATTTTTATCATAATCCCTAATTAAATTTGTATTTTTTAGAAATCTATTTTTAAATTCTTGAAAATATTCCTCATCTAAATAATCAAAATATGTGCCGCTGAGCAAACTATTGCTATTGTTTTCATTTTCCTTCGAGATCCTTACCACTTTACCAAGCACAGTGATCTTAGCACCTTCAATATAATCTAAATTATCTGCCATATATTTTATTTCTAAAGGCACTATAAACTTTGTATTGTTAGTGCCTATGCTACTACTAATAAATTTTAAACATTTTTCTCTTTTACAGTTTTCCATATCCTGTTTCAGAATTTTTAAAACTTGGGTCTTAACTTTATTTTCATTACTTTCATCAGCGCTACCTATATTTTCAGGTGAAAAAGCCAATTGCATTTCCATCACTCTTATTATATCTTCTATATACTCTATAACTGGATTTTTATACAATTGACCCGTAAATTGAACAAAATCAAATTCTACTATATTCTTTACATCATTCTCATTATTTATAATTTTTAACATACTTTGATCATTTAATATGTTTTTTAACCTTGATAGTATTGTTATTACAATTGAGACTCTTTCTTCAATCCTCTGGGATGAAAATTCATTAACAAGTTGAACATTTAAGTCACCTTGCATTATTTTACCACAAGTAAGTTCATATAACGGTGTAATTGTACTAATAGTTAATTGCTTTCTAGTGGTTTCACTTTTAATTTCTGCAAACTCTTGTATTACAATGGTATATAGATTATTTATCATATCTCCATTAAGGTATAGTGGTATCAGTGCTCTATTGTCCATGCCTCTTATGCCCTCCACAAAAATAGTACTTCTTACCTATCTTATATTACTTTTTTTATGATTTAGAACAGTAGCTTGGAATAAATTTAGTTATTTTTTTAGAAATACTGATTTCATAACTATATTCTCACCATACTTATGTCTCAGGCTATCCATGGTTTTATCTATGGATCTTTGTTTTTCATCACGGGCATTATCCGTATCAAAAATTGATGTTTGCTTAAAATTATCCTTACATAAATTATTAAGAGAAACTCCTAGTAACCTTATTGGTTCGCCCTTCCATAATTCATCAAAAAGCTTTTTAACAGTTTCAAGTATTTCCTGAGTTGAATCAGTAGCATTGTTTAAAGTCTTACTGCGAGAATAATCATTAAATTCCTGATTTCTTATAGTTACACAAATACAATAAGAGCACTTTTTTACATTTCTTAATCTAGTTGCTGTGTGCTCTACCAATGTTAATAATACTTTATAGGCTTCACCTTTACTATTAATATCCTCCGATAATGTAGTGGAATTGCTTATTCCTTTTAATTCGTATTTATTCCATTTCACCTGCGAATTATCTATACCATTTGCATATTTCCACATAGTACACCCACTACTTTTAAAGTGATATTTTAAAATGGAAGCATCATACTGAGCTAAATCCCCTATAGTAAATATATTTAAATTATTAAGCCTAGGAACAGTCCTCTTTCCAACCATGAATAGTTCTCCTACTTGCAAATTCCACAATTTTTTTTCTATCTCATTTTTAAAAAGTGTATGTATTTTATCAGGCTTTTCAAAATCAGATGCCATCTTAGCTAGAAGCTTAACATCTGATATTCCAATATTCACTGTAAATCCTAATTCTATCTTTATCCTATCCTTAATTTCAGAGGCCAAGGCAAGTGCAGCTTCTTTTGAAGTATTATAACTTGTTACATCTAAAAAGCACTCATCTATAGAGAACTTCTCCACATAAGGTGTATAATCACTAAAAATCTCTCTCATACTCCTACTACATCTTTCATATAAACTAAAGTCAGGTGATATAACTACAAGGTCTCTGCATTTCTTTCTTGCATTAAATAAACTTTCCCCTGTTATTATTCCATTTTTTTTAGCTAACATAGATTTTGCCAGTACTACGCCTCTTCTCGACTGCTCATCCCCGCCTATTACTGAGGCAATTTCTCTTAAATCAACCTCTTCGCCTTGCATAAGTTTATCTGCAGCGCTCCAAGAAAGAAAAGCTGAATTAACATCTATATGAAAAATAAGTTTCTCGTTAAATTTGACCATCTAATCTCATCCTTTATAAAATGAATATTTTATACATACATATATTATATAGAATTTTAAAGCAAAAAAGCAACCTATCTTTAATTAAGAATAGATTGCTTTTTATTATATATTTATACCTTAGTATAAGTCTTATGCTTTAGTACTAACTTTTAGAAATTCTTTTATCTCATCTGAATCCCCAAATGATAATACTGGTACAGAGAGCTTTACGCAGTCTTCGTAATTAGAATTTGTAACGGTTTTCCGCGCTCTTAATATTGAAGAGGCACTCATGCTTAATTCATCTAGTCCAAATCCAAGTAATAAAGGAATAAGTTTTGTGTCTCCGGCCATTTCTCCACACATACCTACCATTATCCCTGCTTTATGTCCATTATCTATTACAGTTTTAATAAGTCTTAAAACCCCTGGATGATAAAAATCATATAAATATGATATTTTCTCATTCATTCTATCTACTGCTGTAGTGTACTGAATTAAATCATTAGTACCTATACTAAAGAAGTCTACCTCTTTAGCTAATATATCTGATATTAATGCCGCTGAAGGTATTTCTATCATAATACCCACTTGAAGGTTCTCATCAAATACTACGCCCTCTGATTTAAGCTCATTTTTGCACTGCTCTAATATTTTTTTAGCCATTCGAAGTTCCTGAAGACAAGATATCATAGGAAACATTATCTTAAGAGTGCCATGAGTAGACGCTCTGAGTAAAGCTCTTAATTGGGTTATAAATATATCTGTTCTATCAAGACAAAGTCTTATAGCTCTATATCCTAAAAATGGATTCATTTCTTCCTTCATAGGTAGATAATCTAATTTCTTATCTCCACCAATATCCAAAGTTCTTATAATAACAGGTTTTCCACCCATCTTTTCAAGAACTGACTTGTAGGTCTCAAATTGTTCTTCCTCAGTTGGAAGAGCAGTTTTTGACATATATAAAAATTCTGTTCTAAATAATCCTATAGCTTCTGCACCATTTTTGAGTACAGATTCTAAGTCTTCTACAGATCCAATATTTGCAGCTAGCTCTACTGCTTTGCCATCTAATGTATTAGATTTCATAGTTGCATATTTAAGTAGCTGATTTTTAGATTCAGTAAATTCAATTTTTTTAGCTTTGTAATCATTTAGAGTTTTCTCGTCAGGATTAATAATAATTAACCCTTCTTCTCCATCTACAATAATTAAATCGCCATCTTTAATCTTACTTATGCTAGCACCAACACCTACAACTGCAGGTAGCTCTAAAGAGCGTGCGATAATGCAAGTATGAGCCGTTTTTCCTCCTATTTCAGTTACTAGTGCCAAGACTTTAGTTTTATCAATCTGTGCTGTATCTGAAGGAGTAAGATCTTTTGCTATTAATATACATTCTTCTTGAATTTCTGCAATTGAGGCTATTTTTATGCCCATTAGTATATTTAGCACTCTTTTACTTACATCTCTAATATCTGCTGCTCGTTCTGTCATATACTTATTTTCCATAAGTTCGAAAATAGCTGCTGTTTCATCCCCTACAGTTTTTAGTGAATATTCCGCATTGAATTTATCACTGGCAATTTTCTTTTGAATAGAACCTATAAATTCTGGATCTTTAAGCATAAACAAATGCGCTTCAAATATTTCTGCTTTTTCACTGCCTAGTTTTTCTTTCACATCTTTGTTTATTTTTTCTAGTTGCATCATTGCTTCTTCCACTGCATTATTAAACCTAGCTATCTCTCGCTCTGAGTCCACAACTTTACTTTCTTTTATTTCTACAACTTCTTCGCTAATAACTAATGCTCTACCTATAGCTATTCCAAAGGATGCACCTATTGCTTTTAACATACATTAATTCCTCCTAGTAGTTCTCTTAGGAAGGTAACAATTATCAATTGCTTTCCTGTTATTATACAAGCCCTTCTTCTATAAGTTTTACCATAGCTACTGCTGCTGCTTCTTCATCATCACCAGTAGTTTTTATTGTTATTTCATCATTTTTAACAGCTGCCATACACATTATAGCTACTATACTTTTCGCATTATACTCATTACCATCTTTTACTATAAGCACTTCTGATTTAAACTTAGAAGCCTCTTTAACTACTGATAATGCTGGTCTTGCATGTATTCCTGTTTCACTTTTAACTATTGCTTTTTTTTCCATCATAATATACGCACCCCTATTTTTTTAATTTTATTATTATTACTTCATTATTTTTATCTACAGTGCCTAGTTTAAATTCTACCGATTCCATTATTTCATTATCTGTAATCACCAATACAGATAAATTGGATTTAGCCTTAGCTTTTATTAAGTCGTTATTAAAAGTTAATAATTTATCTCCAACCTTAACTTGTTGTCCTTTTGAGACAAAAGCTTCGAATCCTTCACCCTTCATTTCCACTGTATCAATACCTATGTGAAGTAATATTTCTATTCCATCTTTACTCTTTAAAACCATAGCATGTTTTGTAGGGAAGACTTGAAGAATTTCGCCATCAACTGGAGCATATAAAATTCCTTCTGTAGATTCAAATCCTATTCCATTACCTAACATTTTTGTAGAAAAAACCTCATCTGGTATTTCTGATATGTCAAAGCATCTTCCCACAACTGGAGATTTTATAATTATACTATTTTCTTCTTTATTTTTTTTGAAAAAACCAAACATTTTTATCATCCTCGCCTTCTCTAAGGTAGATAACAATTGTTATCCTCCTAAAATTACTTTATTATGATATTTTACTTTGAATTTTAACTTATATATAAATATTAGTTTGTGCATTGTTTAGCATTTTAAATACATTTATTAAGAATCTACCCTAGTAGCTTAATATTTACTATTGAAGTATTCTTTAAAAAAAAAGACACAACCTAATAATATGCATGAAAGCATTTTATATGGTTAATGCCTGATCTAATCAGTGACACACCTAATAATATAAACATTATTTTTTAATTTGATTGCTTTAATCTATAGATATGCAATGACATATATCCAATTTCATCTTCACAAACTTCTTTAAAAAGCTTTTTTGATATAAACTTACATACCTTCTTAGAAATTTCAAACTCTTCACTCATTGAAGTTTTAATGGATTCTAACATTACATTTTTTAAAACCTTATCATTTTCTATTCTATCTAGCGCATATCTTAAATGAGACACTAGCCGAGCATACTCCATAGATTTTTGATTAGTGTTTATTCCAAGTATCTCTTGAATATATTCCATTACTTCTTTAATGATTTTAGTATATTTAAGACTTTGAGACACTTCCACATTAGCTCTAGCAGAATGTATATGAAGAGTAATAAAACCGATTTCACTTTCTGGGAGCTCTACATTTAATTTTTCTTTAATAAGTTTTGAACCTTTTTCTGCTATGCTATATTCATCAGGATAAATCGTCTGTATTTCATTCAAAAAAGGATTAACTATATCGATTTCAAGTTCCATTCTTTTCATTGCAAAACTAATATGGTCAGCCAAGCCAACATGTATACGTGAAGTTAACTTTTCTTTTAAAATATCTTCTGCAAGAGAAATTATTTCTTCTGTTACTGCTAGAATTTGACCTTCTACATTCTTAACAATTTCAACATAGTTATCTTTTTCACTATCGTCAATTTTAATAAACTTCTGCTCTATGGTACTCTCTTTAGTTATACGTTCACCAGGTTTTTTACCAAAACCTATGCCTTTACCAAAAAGAACATAGACATTACTATCTTTTTCAGAAACAACAACATTGCTACTAAGAGATTTTAATACTTTATAATCAATATCCATATTAACATTACCTCTTCTATAGTTTAAAATACATTTTGAAATTATTCAAGCGTTTTTTTAAATATATTCTTAAAATTTAAAATATTAACCCTTATTCTGTCGTTTTTTGTTAACTATACTCTTTAAATCACAATTTTCTTCTTTAAATTACCATATTCTCATTTTAACATTGTATAATATAACATAATTATTATTCATAAGGAATTTTTATACATATGAGCTGTTTCACACTTAAACATATTAAATCATCTCCTGCGGAGCTGTAATTAACGACTTCAGAAGGAGCTTTAGACTCCCACGGAAGTTTTCTTTTTGTTGTAGTATGCGACCCCCACTTATAGAAGTGGGAGACTTCCTTCTGAAATGTCGTTAAATCACTAATGTTTACTATAATTTAAATAAAATCCTGACTTTTGTCAGGATTTTATGCTGTGGTCTTTCATCACCATAAGATAATAATCACATTGAAATTCATTATTAAAAGTTCTCTCTAGTTCTTTTAATTTTTCTGTTTCTCCTTGTGATAAATTAGCATATGCTATATTCTTAGAATCTTTTAAGTGCTCTTTATCCATTAAAATCACCTCATAATTATTTTACCCTTAAAAGTTATTCTTATGTAAAATTATTAAGCCATAAAGCTAATTATGAGGGAGCACCCTAAATTAATTAGAGCGCCCCTTAAAATTTTTAAACCATAAACATTTTTATGTCTTCTTCTACAGTTCCTATTCCAGCTATTCCAAAGTTCTCAACTAACACATTAACAACATTTGGAGACAGAAATGCGGGTAATGTTGGTCCTAAGTGGATATTTTTAACGCCTAAGTGTAATAATGCGAGTAGAACTATTACGGCCTTTTGCTCATACCATGCGATATTGTATGTTATTGGTAATTCATTTATATCATCTAGACCAAATACTTCTTGAAGTTTCATTGCTATAACAACTAATGAATATGAATCATTACATTGTCCTGCATCTAGAACTCTAGGAATGCCACCAATATCTCCAAGTTCTAATTTATTGTATCTATATTTTGCACATCCGGCAGTTAAGATAACTGTATCATTTGGTAGTTCTTTTGCAAATTCAGTATAATATTCGCGACCTTTCATTCTTCCATCGCAACCAGCCATTACAAAGAATCTTTTGATTGCTCCTGTTTTAACAGCGTCTACAACTTTATCAGCTAGTGCCAGGACTTGATTATGAGCAAAACCTCCCACTATTTCTCCTCTTTCAATTTCAATTGGTGCACTACATTTTTTAGCATGTTCAATTATAGCTGAAAAATCTTTTGCATTTCCGTCTTTTCTATCTGGTATATGCTTCATACCATCAAATCCAGCTGCTCCTGTAGTATAAACTCTATCCTTATAAGAATTTTTTGGAGGAGTAATACAGTTTGTTGTCATGAGTATTGGACCATTAAAACTTTCAAACTCTGAGTCTTGTTTCCACCATGCATTTCCGTAATTACCTACAAGATTACTATACTTTTTAAAAGCTGGATAATAGTTTGCTGGTAACATTTCGCTATGAGTATATACATCTACTCCGCTTCCCTCTGTTTGCTTTAATAATTCTTCCATATCTTTTAGATCATGTCCACTAATTAATATAGCAGGGTTATTTCGAACTCCGATGTTCACCTTTGAAATTTCAGGATTTCCATAAGTAGTAGTATTAGCTTCATCTAGTAGTGCCATAGCATCTACTCCATATTTACCACACTCTAGTACCAAGGCCACCAATTCATCAACAGATAGACTATCATTGGTGGTTTGTGTAAGCCCCTTTTGCATATATGCATATATATCGTTATTCTCATACCCTAAGTTATATCCGTGTTCAGTATAAGCTGCTATTCCTTTAATACCATAAATTACAAGTTCCCTTAGTGATCTTACATCCTCATTTTCTGTTTTAAGTACTCCAACATTCATAGATTTACTCTCAAACTCTGAAGTATTACCTATCCATGTTGCACATTCAGGCAAATTACCCTCTATTACTCCACCAGCATTTAATAGTTCACTCTTAATTACTTCACGTAATTCTAATGCTTTTGTTATTGTTTCTATAAATCTAGTTTTATCAAAATTTGCATTTGTTATAGTCATAAATAATCCATTTGCTACAAATTTATTTATTTCCTGATTTTCCACTCCTAATTTCCTTGCTCTTGTAGCGTAAATTGATATTCCTTTTAAAACATAAATTAATAAATCCTGCATATTAGCTAAATCATCCGTTTTACCACAGACTCCTCGTGATGTACAACCTGTTCCTTTTGAAGCCTCTTGACATTGATAACAAAACATACCCATTGTAAATTCCTCCTAATATTTTTTCGGAATGACAATAATTTTGTATAATTGTCTTCCATATATTTTAAATTTATTGATTTGAATAATTAATAGATCTATAAACAATTTGATACTTATTTTTGAACTACCTTTAGTATACTTTTATAAAGATGTAAAGTCGGTAACAAATGTTACACAAATATAATTTTTATAATTTATTTATATATGCCCCTGTACATAATAATAAATTCAATATGAATTACTTATAACTATACAAGTCCTAACCCTTCCATTGAATATTATGTATTAATATGGTATTATTATATAAGAATAATAGGAATGGGAGTAAATATCATGAAAAATTTAAACATTAATAAACTAGTAAAAGCTAGCCTCTTTCTTGCCATAGCTATAGTTTTTCAAGTAATAGGAAAAACTGCACCTCAAATAAGCCAATTTTTTGTTGGACCAGCTATTAATGCAGTACTTATACTCACAGCTGCAATTTGCGGAGGTGTTTTTGGAGTATTAGTAGGTTGCTTAACTCCACTACTAGCCTGGTTAACTGGACAACTTCCTAGCGCTTTTGGACCATTTATCCCCTTTATAATTATTGGTAACATATTGTTTATTCTTAGCTTTGTAATTATAAGTAAACGAGGTAAATATGGAAAATACTTAGGAATTATAATTGGTGCTTTTATAAAATATATATTTTTATGGATTTCTGCATCAAAGCTTATCACATTATTCCAGCTAAATATACCTGCAAAAATAGCCAATAAACTTGTAATTGGCATGGGTATACCACAGCTTATAACTGCACTCATTGGAGGAGCTTTTGCATTACTACTAATTGAAATTTTAAGAAAGAGAAAAGTCTACGTATAGACTTTTTTTTCTTAAGGGGCATTTAATTACTTCATTAAGCACATCACATCAGATAGTTTTTAACTGTCACCTCTCTCCCTCTTCAAATTTAACCTAAACTTAACCTTTTGTAATGTTTCTTAAAATATTGTTCAAAGTTGTAAAACAATTAACATAAACTATAAAAAACTTAACGCTAACTTAACATTGCTGTGATAAAATTTCATAGGAAACATGAGAAATATTCTTTTTAAAAGGAGAGTTAATATGGATTATAAAATGATTTTTCAACTTTTAGGTGGTTTAGGACTATTTGTATACGGCATGAAGCTTATGGGGGATGGTCTTCAGAAAGCTGCTGGAGAAAAATTAAAAAGAATGCTGGAAATTCTAACTAGCAATAGATTTTTCGCTGTACTTGTGGGTGCAGGGGTTACTGCAATTATTCAAAGTAGTAGCGCAACTACAGTAATGACTGTGGGTTTTGTAAATGCAGGGCTTATGAATTTATTCCAAGCTGCTGGGGTTATTATGGGAGCAAACATTGGTACTACAATGACAGCTCAACTTATAGCCTTTAAACTTACAGATATAGCACCCTTCATTCTTGCCATAGGTGCCGTTTTAGTTATGTTCTGCAAGAAGAAAAAAACTAGAGATATTGGCGAAATCGTTTTAGGTTTTGGTATATTATTTGTAGGTATGACAATGATGGAAAGTTCTATGAGGCCTTTAAGCGAACTAGATAGCTTTAAAAACCTTATTCTAGTACTCGGGAAACATCCACTCATGGGGGTTCTTGTTGGTCTTGGTATGACAGCAACAGTTCAAAGTAGTAGTGCTACTATTGGAATACTAATGGCTCTTGCTGCAAATAGTAGTATCACACTTGGCGTTGCACTCCCTATACTTTTTGGAGATAACATCGGAACTTGCGCTACTGCTCTCCTTGCAAGTATAGGAACAACTAAGAATGCTAAGAGAGCTGCACTTATACATTTGATTTTTAACGTTACAGGCACAATAATGTTTATGCTAGCTTTCAAACCAGTATTAAAAATTGTTCCAATGTTTGGTGGAGATATTCAAAGACAAATTGCCAACGCACACACATTATTTAATTTAACAAATGTATTTATTCAAGTTTGGTTTATAGGTGTCTTAGTTAAAATTGTTAATAAATTAGTACCTGGAGAGGATGAAAAATCAACTGCTCTAGTACTGGAATACTTAGATGTAAGACTACTCGAAACTCCTTCTATAGCAGTTGGACAAGTTATTAAGGAAGTTAGTAGAATGGGGAAGCTTGCCTCTGAAAATCTTTCTAATGCAATGGGAGCCTTTTTAAATTCCGATGAAAATTTGATGAACTCAGTTAGTGAGCATGAGGTTACCATAAATTATCTTGAAAGAGAAATAACTGGTTATATGGTATCCCTTTCAAATACACCACTATCAGAACATCAATCTGAGATCATTACTTCATTATATCATGTAGTAAATGATATAGAGAGAATCGGAGATCATGCTGATAACTTAGGTGAGCTTGCTAAATTGAAAATGGATAGTAAACTCACTTTTTCAGAAAAAGCAATATCTGATGTTACACATATGTTCGAAACTGTAAAATACTGTGTGGATAATGCCATAGTAGCACTGGAAAATTCTGATTTAGAATCTGCTCACAAAGCCATGGAAGTAGAAGAAAATATAGATGACATGGAAAAACAATTTAAAAGTGATCATATAACTAGATTAAATAATCTTGAATGCACGCCAGCTGGTGGCTCTGTTTATCTTGAGCTATTAACTAATCTTGAAAGAGTTGGAGATCATTCAAATAATATTGCACAAATGGTGGTTAATTCCAAATAAATTTAGAATAGAAAAAAGAGTAGGAAATTAGTTTAAACTAAATCTTACTCTTTTTTAATTTACATATATTGTTTAATTCTTCTTCTATTATATTCTGTACATATTCTCCTAAATTCTGCTGCTCCTCTTTACTTAATGAATTAAGATAAATAGGTTTATGTATAACCATACTTATTTTGTTTCCCATTACTTTTCTGCCTACTTCCAAAACATTATAAGTTCCATCTATGGTTATTGGTACTATACAAGCTCTAGACTTTGTTGCCAGTTTCATACTCCCTTTTTTAAATGAATTCATTTTAGATTTTAGACTTCTTGTGCCTTCCGGAAAAATCATCATAGAATATCCCTGGTTTATCTTTTCCACACCTTCTTGAATAGTTTTAATTGATTCTCTAGGACTTTGCCTATTTATATAAATTGATCCTATTGCTTTTAACCAACTACTAACCAAGGGTATTTTTTTTATCTCTTTCTTAGCAACAAACCCAAAAGGCTTATTAATATGAGCAAGCAATGCAAACCCATCAAAAATAGCTTGGTGATTTGCTATAAAAACACAATTCTCCACTGGTATATTTTCAGTACCACTAACTTTCATACTAGTCTTAGTTACCCTCAAAACAAATTTTGCAATATTTTGCAATGCTTTATATGCAAGTATTTCAGCATCATTAGGTGATTTTTTTTGTATATATTTTATTTTAATTAAGCTAAGAGATGAAATACACAAATATATGGAAAAATATAAATACCATAATAATTTTATCATAAATTCCCCCCTAGTAATTTGTTCAATTATCATCAGATTCTATGGACACTAAACTGCTAAAAGCAAACTACTTATACTTACTAGTTTATTTTTCAAAACCACTTATACACAAATATATCTTTTGTATTCTATCAAATATAACAAAAAATTGATATAACTTTGTAATAATTTATGCTTAGCAGTGTATTTTTTTTACATTTAGGTTACATTTCTGTTACATTTTTCTTTATAGATTGACAAAAACTAGATAAAGTATATTATTATAATATGGTATAAAGTTTTCTATCCTTAAAGGAGGCAACAATTATGATACTTACAAAATGGTATGAAAAAAAGAAAAAAGAAAAACAAAGAAAATTAAGAATTCAAACTGCAAAGAAAATACTTATTGGAACTGCAGCTGGTAGTGTAAGTGGTTTATTAGGTGGTCTACTTTTTTCCCCTAAATCTGGTAAAGAAAATAGAGAAGATATTGCGAGCTCTACAAAAGAGATTACAAACAATATTAAAGAAAAAACTATAGAACTTAAAGGAACTATTAATGATAATGTAACAGATGCTAAAGTCAAAATCAAACAAAAAAGTACAGAACTTAAGGACGCTATAAACAATAAAGTTTGTGATGCTAAAGATAATGTAACAGACGCTAAAGTTAAAGTTTCTCAATATCTAAATGAAAAAAAGACAGCAAACGCAGTTTTTGAAACAGCGGATAAACTAACTTCTACTGACAATGAAGACTTAAATTCCATTTTAGGACAAACCGATCTAGTTGAAAAAGATACTAAAAATAACTAAAATTTTAAAGAATAGTGGTGCTATTAATGTATGTTGACTTTTTTAAATTAGGACAAGGCCTATTAATTTTTCTTGGTATAATCATTTTAATTATACTGATAATAGGACTTCTAAAACTTATTAAAACTATATCAAGCGTAAATTTAATCATCAAGAACAATGAAGGTAGTATTGGTGAAATATTAGAATTTCTACCAAAAACCTTTAAAAATTTATATGAAGTAACTGACAATATAAAAGATGTTACTGAGGTAGTAGTGCAGACAACTGCCACTGCTCTTGGAGCAACCGAATCTATTGAAAAATATTTAGTATACGTAGTAGATATTTTAACTATTATAAAAAAAATATTTTCAAATAAAAAGTAGGAGTTTTACTCCTACTTTTTTTAAATGCCTTATTTCTCTTTATTTTTTAATATCTTAAGTCGCTCTTTAATTTTCTTTTCATATCCATTATCAAGAGCTTCATAATATACTGTACCAATTAGTTCATCAGGCAAATATTGCTGCTTCACATAGTTTCCTTCATAATCGTGAGGGTATAAATATCCTACCCCATGCCCTAATTTCTTTGCGCCACTATAACTTTGATCCCTTAAGTAAGGTGGTACACCGCCTATGTTTTTTTCTTCTATATCTTTAAGTGCTTTATTAATTGCCATATAAGATGCATTGCTTTTAGGAGCACAGGCTATATATATTGCAGCTTGTGATAAAATAATCCTTGCTTCTGGCATCCCTACAAACTGAACCGCCTGTGCTGCATTATTCGCTACAAGTAGAGCAATAGGGTCTGCATTTCCAACGTCTTCCGCTGCTGCTATTACAATTCTCCTAGCGATAAATTTAGGATCTTCTCCAGCATATATCATTCTAGAAAGATAATGAATTGTAGCATCAGGATCAGAGCCTCTCATGCTTTTAATAAAGGCAGAAACCACATCGTAATGTTCATCTCTATTTTTATCATATTTTATATGTTTTTTTTGGAGGCATTCCTGAGCGACTTCTATTGTTATGTTTATTATGCCTTGCTCATCTCTATCGGTAGTGAGTATTGATAATTCCAAGGCATTAAGTGCGCGCCTAGCATCTCCATTTGCCATATTTGCAAGATAATCCACAGCAACACTATCCATACAAATATTAGCATTTCCAAATCCTACTTCTTTGTCTTTTAGTGCACGCATAATAATTTTTTGAATATGTTTTTCTTCCAGGGGTTCTAGTTTAAATAACATAGACCTAGAGATTAATGCATTATTAACTTCAAAATATGGATTTTCTGTGGTTGCCCCAATTAACACTATTGTACCCTTCTCCACATAGGGTAATAATGCATCCTGTTGAGCTTTATTAAATCTATGAATTTCATCTATAAATAAAATAGTTTTAATATCGTACATTCCTAAATCATTCTTTGCCGTAGCCACCACTTCTCTTAATTCTTTTAGACCATCTGTAACTGCATTAAGTCTAACAAAATTAGATTTTGTTGTATTTGCAATAACTTTAGCCAAGCTAGTTTTGCCTGTGCCTGGTGGACCATAAAGTATTAATGAAGTTATTTTGTCAGCAATAATCGCCCGGTGCAAAAGTTTTCCCTTGCCTAAAATATGCTCTTGCCCTACATAATCTTCTAATTTTCCTGGCTTTAATCTTTCCGAAAGTGGTGCATCTTTTAATAAATTTTTTTCAGCTTGTAATTCAAATATATCCATATGATCACCTATTAGACACATTTAAATAAATAACAAGTCAATAGGTTAGACTATTTGACTTGTTATTTCTTTTCATGGGTCCAAATCCTTTATTTTGTTTTTCTAACTTATTATAATTCATAAAACTATTATCTTATTGATTTCTGCTTTAGTTTTTCTGTCATCTCATGTAGTTTAACTATTCCAGCTTCTCTTAACCTCTTATTTTCATCTTCAATGCTCCTTGTTTCTTCAATACCTTGCATAATTGTATTCCAAGTTTTCTCTAAAGTTTCAATTTTTACGCTGGTTCCCCCAGAGAGTTTTGCTATATCCACACTTTGACTTCTTATATTTTCTGCATTTTTCATTAATAACTCATTAGTAGTTCTATCCAGCTCTGCTAGTGAATCCGCTACCAGCTTTTGTTTTTTTAATGCAATGGCTTGAATTATTCCATTTTTAAATACAGGTATAGTTATGATAAACGCTGAATGCACTTTAGATATCAATTTATAATTTCCTCTTTGAATCATTTTAATCTGAGGTGCAGTTTGTAATGATACCATTTTAGCCATTTCCAAATCATAAATTCTCTGTTTTAACATTTCAAGAGTAGCTTTAAAATTTTCGTAATTAATTATATTTATTTGTTCTCCATTATTTGCTAAAGATTCAAGTTTAGGAAGATCTCCACTTTCACTTTTTTCAACAATCATATTTCCTGCAGCAATATATTTTTCTAGCTCTCCATAATACTCAAAATTTTGATTATATAAGTTTTCAAGCATTAAATTAGAGTTATTTATTTCCACCTTATATCCACTAAGCTGGGTATAAATTTTATCTATTTCTCCCCCAATAGTTTTATACTTACCCATCATTTTATCTATGGCCTTAGCTGGTTTACTAAATAACTTTCCAAGGAAACTAGTTTTACTTTCTTCAAAATCTTGTTTATCAAATTTTTTCATTATGCTTGTAAGTTCCTTTATCATAACACCTGAATCTTCAACACTACTGGTTTTAATAGAGTTTAATATTTGATCTGCAAATTTTGATATTTGCTGCGCTGGTTCATTTCCAAATTCTAATATGGCATTTGCATCTTTAATATTTAAATTTGATGCAATTTGCATCACTTGTGGTGAGACTTTAAGCTGATTATTTATGCTAATAGCCTTTTTCTGTATATCCTCATTTTCAATGTTCTCGTCTTTGATTATAAGTACTCCATTACTGTTTTCCATGTTTTTCACTCCTCTTATCTATTTTCCTGATTTATTTTGAAATTTTTATGCCCTAGCATAAAAATCAAAATTAACTTTCCACTCCTAACTGCTTTAAATATTAGCTACGGAAAAACTTTTCAAAAAAACCTTTTTTCTTTTCCACATATTTTTTAAAGGGCAATTTGAAGCTCACATTTTCTAATCTGTGAATATCGTATTTATGTTGATAAATAAAATTCTCTATGTCATTGTATCCTGATGGGTTATATATGATTATATCTACTCCCATAGAATTCATAAAGGTAAGCATTATGCAGTCTTCAAAAGATAGATTCCCATTTTCTTCATTATTATAAACTATAATTTTAGGAACTTCCTCTGGGTAATCATAGGATTGCAATAATTCAAGTACTTCTCCATCTAGATTTATAAGTACTGAGAAAATGTCCACTTGCAAATCCCTTAAATCTTCCTGTTCAACATTTATTATTACAGGACTTAAGCATAGTTCTTTAATTTTCTGAGCCATATTTTTTTGAAGTCCAAATCTTAACTCCTTATATTTCCACCAAGATGAATTAATCATTTCCTCTATGTTAAATTCTGAAAAAGCATTATTAGGATATATTAGATTAAACTTCCCATATTCCAAATGAACTACATCCATTATAGGTAATTCATTATAAAACTTTGTATGTTCTTGAGTTAGTACATCATTAATTTCTTTCCAATAAATATCAATATCCTCATGAGTGCCACATACTTTTGAAAACATATTAGGCACGACTACAGTTGATTCTTTAACTTTCCATCCTTCCCTTATATATGCTTTTTCCTTCATCCATATATATATTTCTTCATAGGTAGTATTAAGGGTTACCACCTGCAAATTATAATCTGCAAATTGCCAAGGTCTGTAAAACCCTGAATCATCTGTAAACAGTGTTTTATTAAGCTCTTCCTTAGCATTGTAAGCACTTGTCTTAATCCTATCTTCCGTACCAGTAGGAAAAGGTTTTATTTCCTCTTTATAATTATAAACAATTTCCTTAGAAAAAGCATTGTATTTATCAATTTCCTGGAAGGTTCCAGAATCCTTAGGATTAAAATATAAAACATCACAGCCCAAAGTTGATAGTAAAATTAAATAAAAAACCTCTGTTTTTGAAATTTCTCCATAAAATACCACTTTAGGATTAATACTCGTATATTCAAATTTTTGAAATAGCTCTTTGGAATAAATTTTTATCCAATGAATCATATAATTTATAATAAGTTTAATATCCTGATTGTCCATGGTGTCGTTGCTCTTAATATAATATTCTATTAGCCCCTTCAAATTGTTTTTAACTTGCCTTAGCAAAACTTTATTAGGTAAATCCGGAAAAAGTCCATTATCACTTATTAAATTTATAATTGTAGACACATCTATACTTTCCACATGACCTGCCTTTGACCAAATATCATTCAATACATTTTGAAGTCTTATGCTAATGTTTTTATCTAACCCCTCACTAAATCGAATGTAACCTGCTCCAATTCTTTTTAGTTCTTTATCTAATTTATATAAATTATCATAGTAATCAATCTCACTGTTTTTTATACCTATAAATCTATAAAAATAATTTGGAATATCTACAACATTGGAATTATATTTGAATTTGTTTCTTTTATAAATCTCTGTTTTTAAACTATTTAAGATATCTTCATCCATGTCCAAATTCACACTGTGTATCTCTAGATTATTTAAACTATTCTTCTCCATATTCACCTTACCTTTTTAATTGTTTACTCTCGTAAATATAGTTTTTTCTATTTTAATTATACCATATTAATCTCCTGTTGTTCATTATAATATATTGAAAAAATCCCAATTTAATATAGATTAATTAGAATTTTCAGAATAATATAACTTTATTTTCCTCATTTTTTTTCTTAAAAAGCATACTTTTATACTAACAAATGGTGTAATATATATGTTAAAGTGCGTTTTAAATACACTTTAACAATAAAACCATATCATTTTTGCATTATTTTATATAATTTTGTTATATAATAATAATAATTATAAGGTAACTATCGATTTATTACTGTTATTTACCCTATAAATACAAGGGCATAACAATTTATAATTGCTAGGTCCAAAACGAACTACAAGGAGGTTTATTATGGGACTTTTGACTTTCAAAAAAGGTATTCACCCTGGCGACAAAAAAGACTTAAGTATGCACAAAGCAATTCAAGATTTGCTTCCAAAAGGCAATTTAGTATTTCCTATGCAACAACATATAGGAGCGCCTTGCGATCCACTAGTAAAAAAAGGTGATAGAGTATGCGTCGGACAAAAAATAGGTGAATCCAAAGCTTTTGTGTCTGCACCAATATATTCAAGCATATCTGGGACAGTATTGGATGTCACCCCTAGACTACATAGTAATGGAACTATGGTATCTTCAGTTATTATAGAAAACGATAACATTTACGAAGAAGTACTTACTATGGTTCCTCACAGTGATTATGAAAAGCTATCCAAAAATGAACTATTGGCTATCATTAAAGAAGCCGGCATAGTAGGTATGGGTGGAGCAGGTTTTCCAACACATATTAAGCTTAATCCACCGGAAGGTAAAGTCATCGACAGCATTATAATAAACGCTGCAGAATGCGAACCTTATTTAACTTGTGATTACAGAATGCTATTGGAAAAAACAGATGAAATTGCTGAGGGATTAAAAATTATTCTTCAAATGTTTCCAGGTGTAAAAGGATATATTGCAATAGAAACTAATAAACCTGATGCAATTGAGGCTATGAAAAAAGCCACAGCAAACATCAATAATGTAGAAGTTACTTCCATGCTTACAAAATACCCTCAAGGCGCAGAAAAACAATTGATTTACGCAATTACTGGTAGAGAGCTATCTTCTGGAAAGCTTCCTGCTGATGTTTCCTGCATAGTTCAAAATGTTGATACAGTATTTGAGATATTCAACGCTGTAGTAAATGGCAAACCCCTTATAGAACGAGTTTTAACTGTAACTGGCGAAGCAATTAAAGAGCCTTTAAATTTAAGAGTTAAATTTGGAACTTCTATGAGTGAAGTTATCGAAGCTGCTGGTGGATTCAAAGAGGATCCTGTTAAAGTAATTTCAGGTGGACCTATGATGGGAACAACCCTAAGCTCTTTAGATGTCCCTGTAATAAAAGGAACCTCAGGGATTCTTTGTTTAACAAAAGAACAAGCTAAATTAGAGCAAGAATCTAGTTGTATAAGATGTGGAAAATGCATGAGTGTCTGTCCTATGTTTTTAAACCCTACAAAACTTAACTCTTTAGTTTTAAGAGGAGAATATGAGGTCTTTGAAGAATATCATGGAATGGATTGTATTGAGTGTGCTTGTTGCTCTTATGTATGCCCCGCTAAACGTCATTTAACTCAAACTTGCCGTGAAGGCAAACGAACAATAAATATTAATAGAAGAAAAAAATAGATAGAGGTGAATTATATGTATACAGTATCTTCATCCCCACACATAAAATCAAATGATTCTGTGCAGGGTATAATGAGAGACGTAATAATAGCATTAATACCTGCTACCTTTGCTGGAATATATTTTTTTGGAATGAAAGCATTTTTAGTTACATTGGTATCTGTGCTATCATGTGTTGCAGCAGAAGCACTATGGCAAAAGCTTGCTCACAGAAAAGTTACAATTGGTGACCTTAGTGCTGTTGTAACTGGTTTATTAATAGCTTTTAACTTGCCAGCTGCTGTTCCACTTTGGCTTCCTGCAATTGGAGGTTTTTTCGCAATAATTATTGTAAAACAATTTTTCGGCGGAATTGGACAAAATATAATGAATCCCGCTTTGGCTGCTAGAGCATTTTTACTTGCTTCTTGGCCAGTTCATATGACTAATTTTACTGTTGATGGTGTTTCATCTGCTACTGCGCTTGCAATACTTAAAAGCGGTGAAGGTCAATTACCTAGTCTAACGAACATTTTTATTGGTAATGTAGGTGGTTGTATTGGTGAAACCTCTGTACTTGCATTGCTAATTGGCGCAGCTTACTTACTATATAAAAAAGTAATAAGTTGGCATACACCAGTTTCATATATTGGCTCAGTATTTATTTTAACCCTTATATTAGGTAGAGGTGGCTTCATGAATGCAGATGCATTATATGAGATTTGTGCTGGTGGCTTAATGCTTGGTGCTTTCTTTATGGCAACAGATTATACAACTTCACCAATGACAAAAAAAGGACAACTTATATTTGGAGTTGGTTGTGGACTTTTAACCACAATTATACGTTTATATGGTGGTTATGCTGAAGGAGTATCCTATTCTATATTAATAATGAGCTTATTTGTTCCATTCATAGATAAGTTTACTGCTCCACGTATTTTTGGGGAGGTGAAATAATTGAAAGAGAATATAAAATTAGGTCTAATTTTACTTTTAATTACAGGAGTTGCAGGATTCTTACTAGGTGGTGCCTATGAAATAACTAAAGCACCTATAGCTGCCTCCATTGAAGCTGATAAACAAGCTGCTATGAAAGCAATACTACCCACTGCTGATAAGTTTGAAAAAGCAGATGTAAAAATTGAAGGTAATGAAAAAGTTTCTGAGGTTAATGCAGGACTTAAAGGTACTGAAATAGCTGGATATGCTATAAAAGTTGCACCAAAAGGATATGCTGGCCCTGTAGAGATCATGGTTGGAATATCAACTGAAGGAAAAGTTACTGGAATTAAAATTTTATCTCACGCTGAAACCCCTGGTCTTGGTGCTAACGCTCCACAACCTAAATTTTCAGATCAATATAAAAATAAACCTACAAAAGAAAAATTAGAAGTTGTAAAAACGGTTCCTTCAAAGGATACCCAAATAGAAGCTATTACAGGTGCCACTATTACATCGAAAGCCGTAACACTTGGCGTTAACGATGCTGTTAATTTTTACAACTCTTCATTGAAAGGAGAAAAAAAATAATGAGCACATTTTCTGAAAGATTAAAAAATGGTATAGTAACGGAAAATCCATTATTTGTACAAGTGCTAGCTACCTGCCCTACCTTAGCTGTTACCACCAGCGTAGAAAATGCCATAGGTATGGGACTAGCATCTACAGCAGTGTTAATCGGTTCTAATCTTTTTATATCAGTACTAAGAAAAGTAATTCCAGATAAGGTTCGTATACCTGCTTATATTACAATAATTGCTGCTTTCGTTACATTGATACAGTTTTTATTACAAGGTTTTGTTCCTTCTCTATATAAGTCACTAGGAATTTTTATTCCACTTATAGTTGTTAACTGTGTAATTCTAGGACGTGCTGAAGCCTATGCTTCAAAAAACAAAGTACTTCCTTCAGTTTTTGATGCTATAGGAATGGGACTTGGTTTTACAGTAGCATTAGTAATTGTAGGTGCCATAAGAGAATTACTAGGGGCTGGTTCAATATACGGATTAAAATTGTTTGGAACTTCCTTTGAACCTGCTATAATTATGATTTTAGCACCTGGAGCTTTTATTACCCTTGGAATTATAATGGCTCTATTAAATCAAAAGGCAATAAATGAAACAAACAAAGTTAATAATAAAATTGCACATTTTCATGAAATTAATCCAGAGACAGGTGAGTGTACTGGGTGCGGGTCTTGTGCTCATAGTTGCAAAAAATAATTTTATTTAACTTTATTAAGAAAGGTGGATGGAAATGAAACTTTTTTCAATTTTTATAAGTGCATTTTTAATTAATAACTTCTTATTAGTTAAATTCCTTGGAGTATGTTCTTTCCTTGGAGTTTCTAAAAAGACTGAGACTGCAAAGGGTATGGGCCTGGCAGTAGTGTTTGTTATGTTCATAGCTTCATTTATGACCTATGGAGTCTATAACTGGATTTTAGTTCCTCTAAACATAACCTATTTATCAACATTAGCATTTGTTCTAGTTATTGCAGCACTAGTGCAATTTGTTGAGATGGTTATTAAGAAGACTCAACCAAGTCTCTATAAAGCACTTGGAATATATCTTCCATTAATAACAACTAACTGCGCACTTCTTGGTATGGCAGTTATAAATATAGGTGAAAAATATAACCTAATAGAATCTATGGTTAATGCCCTTGGAGCTGCTCTTGGATATATGCTTGCTATTGTACTTCTTTCTGGTTTAAGAGAAAGAATGGAAGAGAGTGACAATATGCCATTATGCTTTAGAGGTCTTCCTATTTCACTAGTTACAGCAGGACTTATGGCTATTGCATTTTTAGGCTTTAGCGGTTTAAAATTGGGGGGTATTTAAATGGATGTTAACAATTTAATTTACCCAATAATAAGTATTGGTGGTATGGGACTAGTATTTGGAGTAGTACTTGGCTATGCTAATAAAAAATTCCATGTACCAGTTGATCCTAAAGTACCACTAGTTAGAGAAGCATTACCTAGTGCAAATTGCGGTGCATGCGGATTTGCTGGTTGTGATGCTTATGCAGCAGCTGTAGTTGAGGGAGATACACCATTAAATTTATGTTCAGTAGGTGGAGCTTCTGTTGCCGAAAAAATAGGAGAAATACTTGGTTTAAGTGTTGAAACTGCTAATCCTCAAGTTGCCTTTGTTAAATGTAAAGGAACTTGCACTGTTGCAAAAGAGAAATATGAGTATGATGGAATAAGAGATTGTCGCCAAGCAGTTATTGCTCCTGGTGAAGGTCCTAAAGCTTGCTCAGATGGTTGCTTAGGTTTTGCAAGTTGCGTAAGGGCTTGTGAATTCAGTGCTCTTCACATCATAGATGGTGTAGCTGTAGTATATAAGGATAATTGTGTAGCTTGTGGCGCCTGTATTAAAGTATGTCCTAAAAACTTAATAGAGCTAGTTCCAGCTACTCAAGAAGTACTTGTTGAATGCAACTCAAAATCCAAAGGTAAATCAGTAAAAGAAAATTGCGGAGTTGGATGTATCGCTTGCACCATGTGTGTAAAAGTTTGCCCATCTGAAGCAATTACTATGGTTAATAACCTAGCTACAATAGACTTTGAAAAATGTACACAATGTGGCCTATGTGCTACTAAGTGTCCAACAAAAGCTATCTCAAAGCCCCTAAAAGCTCATGAAACCATGAGTGATGCATTAAGTAAATAGCAAAATAAAAAGGTACTAAGATTATAAAATCTTAGTACTCTTTTTGTTTCCACTCGCGGTATAATAATAGGGTAGGATATTTAACCTTAGTGACTTGCAATAAGAAGCGACTAAACTATTGAAATTGAATTTAGAAATTCTTCTTTTGCGAATATAAAATTCTCGTAAGCCTGACAGCACTCATAACAATTAAAAATAGGATAGAAAGTTTTTCCTGCGTGACTTGCAATATGAAACGTAGAAACAATTGAAATTTTATTTAGAAATTCTTGCTTTGCGAATGTAAAATCCTCGTAAGCCTGCCAGGATGTCATAAAAATTAATAATAAGATAGAGTATTGCTCCGGAGTGACTTGCAATAAGAAGCGAAAAAACTATTGAAATTCAATTTAGAAATTCTTCTTTTGCGAATATAAAATTCTCGTGAGCCTTCCAGGAAGGAAGGCTAGCGAACCTGAGCCAGGACGGCGAATGTGAGCGCCAGAGAATTTTATATTCGCAAAAGATTAGAATTTCTTAATTGAATTTCCAGTTTCGAGCTCGTTTGCAAGTCACGGTGGAGACTTCCTATCCTTTTTACAATCTTTTATCTAGTGTTAATATTTTTTCTAATCTATTCTTCAATACACTAGCTAAAGTTCCAATAAAATACCCTGTAATAATAGCTGAAACTAGTAATACGGGTAAATACAAATATATTCTCAAATCTTTAATTATAAAGGCAGCTACCAGTAATTGCCCTACATTATGAAAAATAGCACCACATACACTAATTGTAGGTAGGCTTAAGTAATTCTTAAGATACTTGTATAGTAATATCATTACTATATTACTAAGTAATCCACCAGCAATGCTGAATAAAAGCGCTGATAACCCGCCTCCAAAAATGGAACCTAGCACAGTTCTTAGAATCATTATTAAAATTGCTTCCTTCCATCCAAATAAAATTAATGCAACTAAGGATATAGAATTAGCAAGTCCTAATTTTATCCCCGGAAATAGCACTGGAATTTGAGCCTCGATTAAATAAATAACCAAGGCTATTGCCACGAGTATACTAAGTAAAACCATTTTTTTAGTCTTTTTCATATTATCACCTGCATGTTTTTCATTTTAGAATGTCCCAGCATCAATACTGTTATTGCTTTGTCCATTAATATTAATTATAAGTTTAAAAGGTAAACATACAATCATCTCACCTGGTTTTGAAATCCATCCACTTTTAACACACTCTTTATGTGGGCAATCTGCATCTTTAATACTAATACTATTATGCTTAACTGATATAGTATTAAAATGGCCATTTGATGTCTTAAAAGTAAAATCTTCTGGCTTAACTATCTTACTCAAATCAATAGTTTTAATAACCTTGCCTTCACGTTTAATAACTGCAATATTTTCCGACCCCTTAATTGAAGTTTTATATATTGAAACTACTCCTACTGCTATTACTACAATAAATAAAAGTACTATACCAACTATTTTATCACCTTTCTTCATAAGTAAACTCCTTATTCGTTAAATTAAAACTATCTTTAAGACCTGCTGTAACATATACTTTTTTATCTGATGTAACAAAAATAGCTTCCACACCTTTAATAGACTCTATCAATTTAATTCCCTTTGAAAGTCCCAATATATATGTACTAGTAGATAGTGCATCTCCATCTATTGAGTTATCTGATACTATGGTCGTACTTATAAGACCAGCCTCTGATGGGTATCCAGTTTTCGGGTCAAATATGTGATGGTAACGCTTGCCGTCCACAATAAAATATCTTTCATAGTTTCCTGATGTAACCATAGATTTATCAGTAACACTAATTGTTCCTAAGTATTGCCCCCGTGTATCCAATGGATTTTGTATCCCTATATTCCAGCTGGTTCCATCTGGTTTACTTCCTACAGCAAAAACATTACCACCTAAATTTATAAGTGCACTGTTAACCTTATTATCAATTAAAACTTTCTTTATCTCATCAGCTGTATAGCCTTTTGCTATAGCACCCAAATCTATAGCTTGCCCTTTTCGCCTTAACTGTACTGTAGAATTCTTACTATCTAGAATAATATCCTTATAGTCGACTAGCTTTAACTTTTCCTCGATTTCACTTTTGGAAGGAATTCTCGCCTTATCTGTACCTATGCCCCACAGCTTTACAATTGGTTCTATTGTTGCATCAAGTGATCCATCTGTTAATTTACTATACTTAACAGCTTTTTCTATTACAGAGTAAGTATCCACACTAAGTTTTTCACCTGAAACCCCTGCCTTAGCATTTAATTTTGTAATTTCAGAAGATTTAATATTAACAGACATTTTGCTTTCTATGTCACTAATTCTTTTTAAAGCTAGCTCTGCTACTTTTTCTGAATTTTTACCATAAACCTTTAATTGAACAATTGTCCCCATCATATAGGTCTCTTTTTCAACGGATTTAGTATTACTTTTGCAAGATACTAAAAATATTGGAATGGACAATAATAAAACCATATACCATGCTTTTCGTGAACTTTTTATGATATCTCACCCTTCCTAGCTTGTTTTTAAATACATTATATCATATATATACTTTAAGTAAATTACTTACTATAGCATGAATAACAGAAATTTTTAGTCCAAACTAAAAACGCCGAAACAAAGTCTCAGCGTTTTTAGCCATTATGAAACATAACAATTTAGTAATAAGAAAAAAGTTAAGATTAATGATATTTTTTTAAAAATAAAAAATCATTTTTTCACCAATCTAATCTTATTTAAATTTTTAAAAAGGTCACAGGATTATTATTCTACACCTTCTTCTAAAAAACAATAAATTTATTTAATCCTAATAAGCCCTTTGATCTCCATTTAAAATATTCTCAATTTCTACTGCTATTTCACGACCTTTTTTATAGGAGTTAAGCCTATCTTGTGGTATGGAGTCTTTATATCTGTCTTCACCAGAAAGAAAATCTATTATTCCTTTTTTTGCACTTGGCACATCTCCAACGTGTTCTATTCCATTAACTTCTTTTACTTTTGAATAATCCATGAATATTCCTCCCTATATGTCTTGCAAATACTGAGTACTTATTAATGCTCCAGTATCGTAAGTATTGTAGTTATAGCTTTCCCAATTTAGAATTTTTAATGTATTAATACATCCCTTAAGATCAACAAAAGTATATATTAATCACATGAAAATTATTACTCTTGATTTTTCGAATGCCTTTTAATTCTAAATAATTTGTTACATTATAATATAAATCTCCTTAATATTTATTCAAAATATTTACATATAAAAAAAATAATGGTCATATTATATAACAGTACTTTAATTTTTAATGATTAGATAAGGGGGGGTATGTAATGAAAAAGAAAAAATTAGTTGCTTCTTTGCTATTAGCTTTGTTTGTATCCACAAATGTACTTTCTGGATGCTCAAAAAAACCTAAAGTTGTAGAAAGCAAAGCACCACAAGTTTTAAATTATTATACTGTAGATGAACCAGAAACCTTGGACCCACAACAGATGACCGGATCACCTGACTTTCAGATTGCAAATATGTTTATTGAAAGTTTAGTTCGTTTTGGTAAAGAAGAAGGTAAATACGAACCAGGAGTTGCTAAAAAGTGGAGTTTAGATACTTCAACCAATACTTATACTTTTGAGTTAAATAAAGATGCGAAATGGTCTGATGGAACAGCAGTTACTGCAAATGATTTCTTCTTTGGATGGAAGCTTGCGCTTGATGGAAATAGTCAGTACGCATTTATGATTAGTGATTACATTGTAGGAGCTCAAGATTACGCTGCTCTTACTAGTGAGGGGTTTTACGGCGAATCAAATGCTAAGTTTAAAGCTTTAGTTGATAACAGAGATGCGCAAAAAGACAAAGATAAAAAATCAGCTTTGGCTGCTAAGGTTACCGATGCTTTAAAGGCAATGCCAGCAGATCTAAAAACAGCATTTGAGACAAAGAAAAAAGATTTATGGTCAAAAGTTGGAATCAAAGAGAATAATGGAAATATTGAAATTAAACTTTCAAAAGTATGCCCATACTTTGTGGGATTAACTGCCAATTCTGTTTATTGTCCTGTAAACGAGAAATTTTACAATGATCATAAGAGTGACTACACTCTTGAAGCTGCAGGGTTAAACAGTAATGGACCATGGATGGTTAAAGAATGGAAACACAAAGATAGCTTTACTTTACAAAAAAATCCAAATTACTGGAATAAGAGTAATATAAAGATCGATACAATTCAGTTGAAAGTTGTTATTGATGTTGCTACAAGAACAAATCTTTTAAAGACAGGTGCTTTAGATGGTTCAGCTATTCAAGCTAATGATTTGAAGACATTCCAAGATAAAGCAATACTTGATCAATACAAACTCCAAGATTTAATTGATATGCCTGATTATACTGTATTCTATCTTGAATTTAACCAATTTAACAATCCAATAACTTCTAATGTTAATATTAGAAAGGCTATATCCTTAGCTATGGACCGCAAGGGTTTAGTTGAAAATGTTTCACAAGGCGATATTGCTGCACTTGCAGTAGTTCCGGAGTATTTCCCAGGTCTTAGTAAATCCTTCCGTGAAGAAAATGGCAAGACTTTGTTTGAAGATAATCAAAAGGATAAGGCTAAAGCGGCTTTAGCCCAAGGTTTATCAGAGTTAAAACTAGCTAAATTACCTACTATAGATGTTTTAACAAATCAGTCTGATATCGGTAAGAAACAAGGCGAAAAGTTACAATCAGATTTAAAAGAAATTGGAATTGACATTAATCTTGTGCCAGTTGCATGGGGTGATAAATTAACTAGATTGAAAGCTGGAACATTTGGTATTTGTGCTAGTGGTTGGGGACCTGATTATATGGATCCAATGACATATCTTGATTTATTTGAATCAAAAAATGGAAATAATCATGGTAAATATAATAACCCAAATTATGATAAATTAATTAATAATGCTAAAACTGAATCAGATGCTAAAAAAAGAATGGGTTATTTATATGATGCTGAAAAAATATTAATTAGCGATATGGTTATTGCACCTCAATATTATAGAACACTTCATAGCACATTTAAAAATTATTTAAATGGAGTTGTTATTAGAGGAGCTGGCCCAACCGTAGATTTTTATTGGGCTAATGTAGATATGACAAAGAAGAATGTTGAGAAAGCTAAGTAAATTTAATTTTAATTATTAATAGGTAAGGTGGGGTATATGTTATTTAAACGTATATCTTTCCTTTTATTAATAAGTAAATGGGTAACTTAGTATTTTTCTATATAGAGGAGGCTTACGAATGGTTAAATACATTTTGAAAAGAATCTTTTACGCAATAATCACAATTTTATGCATAGCAACTATAACTTTTGCATTAATGAAAGCTCTACCAGGAGATCCCTTCCATAATGAAAAAATGAAACCTGAATTAAGACAAGCTTTGTTACAAAAATATGGATTGGATCTACCGGTTTCCCAGCAATATTTAAAATATATGAATAACTTAGTTCATGGGGACCTTGGACTTTCTTATAAATACGTTAATCGTCCAGTATCTCAAGTAATTAAAAGTAGTTTTCCTAAATCCTTTGCTTTAGGATGGAGGGCCATGGCATACTCATCTATTTTCGGAATCCTTTTGGGTATAATAGCAGCCTTAAAACATCAGAAAACGCAAGATTATATTATAATTTTTATTTCTATTGTAGGAGTATCTGTTCCAAGTATTGTTATGGGGCCACTGCTCGCATACTATTTTGGCGTTAATTTAGGGTGGTTGCCAGTTACCGTAACTAGCAGTGAACTTTCTATGCTTTTACCATCCTTTACTTTAGGCCTTGGTACTCTGGCATTTGTGGCTAGATTAATGCGTTCAACTACCCTTGAAGTACTGGGTCAAGATTATATACTAACTGGAAAATCTAAAGGACTCGCCACTTCTAAAATTGTATGGAACCATGTAATTCGCAATGCCGTAATGCCAGTTATATCAGTACTTGGACCATCTTTTGCTGCTATTATAACAGGCTCCATTGTTATTGAAAATGTTTTTGCTGTTTCAGGGCTTGGGGGATATTTTGTATCCACGATCACAGACCAGGATTATTCTATGACTATGGGTATAACACTATTCTATGCAGTGCTTATAATAGTATCTATTCTTTTAGTTGATATAGCATATGGCTTAGTTGATCCAAGACTTAAAGTATCAAGTAAAGGGGGCGAATAACTAAATGGATAAAATTGAAAAGGAGCAATTTAATCATGTTGGTAAGAACCTAGAAGCTGCTCAGAGTATAAAACGCCCAAGTATGTCATATTTACAGGATGCCTTTAGGAGATTAAAAAAGAGCAAGCCATCTATAATATCCTTTTGGATTTTAGTTATATTGATTATTATGGCAATAGTTGGCCCAATGATTTCAAAATCACTTTATGGACATACTTATAGATCTCAAAATTTAAAGTTGCAAGACCAAACCTTTATTCTTTCAAATCAGCGGAGTTTAAAGCTATCTTCTAATTCTGTATTTTCCTATGGAAAATATAAACCTAACCTTAGAAAAACAAAATTGGAATTTAAAAATGTTAAATTGAAAAACCAATCTGGAAAGCTAAGCTTTTACATTGGTGATAAATCTGAGGAATCCTATCAAGGGGATCAAAAGGAATATAAACTGGAGATAACAACAACTTCATCCGATAATTGGGATTCAATTATAAAGAAATTAAATATTGAAGCAGAAAATATTTTAAAACAAGACCCAGATTTTAGAGGAATCTCTTTTAAAAAAAGTCATAACAATATAACTGTAACAACAAAAGGCGAAAAAAACTTCAACAGTAAATATTGGCTTGGAACTGATGACCTTGGTAGAGATCTATTTACTAGGTTATGGGAAGGCTCAAGAGTTTCTCTCCTGATTGCAGTAATATCAGTGTTGTTTACAATTTTATTTGGTGTTGTTTATGGAGGTATATCTGGATACATTGGCGGAAGAGCTGATACTATAATGATGAGAATCATTGAAATTATCATGGTTATTCCAGATATGTTATATATCATGTTATTATCTATTGTATTTCCCAGAGGAGTTGTAACCATTACCCTTGTTCTTGCATTTACAAGCTGGATGGGAACTGCAATATTGGTTCGTGGAGAAGTTTTAAGATTAAAACACAGCGAATATGTGATTGCATCACAAATTCTAGGTGCAGATTCAAAAAGAGTTATTTTCAAACATTTGATTCCAAATTGTATGGGGCCAATTATAGTTAACATGACTATGATGATTCCAAGGATGATTTTTGCAGAGGCATTTTTAAGTTTCATAGGTTTAGGCGTACCAGCGCCATATGCGTCTCTCGGAGTTCTAGTTAATGATGGAGCAAAGATTTTTTATCAATACCCACATTTACTTATAATACCATCAATTGTTTTATGTTTAATTATGCTTTCATTCAATATGCTTGGTGATGGACTACGGGATGCACTTGACCCTAAACTTAGGAAATAGGAGGTTAATAACTTGGAAAAAAAGATATTAGAAGTGGAAAATTTGTATGTTTCTTTTGATACGTATGCAGGTGAAATTCAAGCAGTTCGTGGTGTTTCCTTTGAATTATTTGAAGGTGAGACTTTAGCTATTGTTGGAGAATCTGGTTGTGGGAAATCTGTAACTGCTAAATCTATAATGAGACTTAACCCAGAGCCGCCTGCACGTTTTAAAAGCGGAAAAATTATTTTTAATGGTGAAGATATAATTGCTAAGTCTGAAAAAGAAATGAGAGAAATTAGAGGTAAAGAGATTGGTATGATATTTCAAGACCCAATGACTTCTCTTAATCCTACAATGACAATTGGAAATCAGATATCAGAAGGTTTAAGGACACATAATAGTACTCTTACAAATAAACAAGCCCATAAAGTAGCTCTTAATATGTTAAAGTTAGTTCAAATACCAAATGCAGAGCAGCGTATTAGCGAATATCCACATCAGTTTTCTGGCGGAATGCGTCAACGTGCTATGATTGCAATTGCACTAGTGTGTAATCCTAAGCTTCTTATCGCTGATGAGCCTACAACTGCTCTGGATGTAACAATTCAAGCACAAATATTAGAATTAATGAAGGATTTGCAGAAAAAGATAAACACTTCTATTATAATGATTACTCATGATTTGGGTGTAGTCGCTAATATTTCACAAAGAGTGGTAGTTATGTATGGTGGAAAAATCGTAGAGTATGCAAGTACTAATGAGTTATATTATAATCCAAAACATCCATATACTTGGGGACTTTTAAGTTCAGTACCAAGAGTTGATATTGTCAAAAGCCAAAATAGATTATCATCAATAGAGGGTACACCGCCAGATTTATTTGCGCCTCCCTCTGGATGCCCATTTGCAGATAGATGTGAATATTCAATGAAAATTTGCAGGGAAAAGATGCCTCCTCATTTTATTATTAGTAAAGGACATGGAGCTGCCTGTTGGTTAAATCATCCGGATGCTCCAAAAGTAAATTCACCTAGTCTTTTTATAACAGCAAAGAAACCTACTGAAAAGAGAGGTGGAAATTAAAATGGTTGAAAAAGATAAAAAAGAAATACTTCTTAGCGTAAAAAATTTAAAAAAATATTTTCTTGTGGAAAAAAATCAATATTTAAAAGCTGTTGATGATATAAGTTTTGATATTTATAAGGGTGAAACACTAGGTCTCGTAGGCGAATCAGGTTGTGGAAAATCTACCTGTGGGCGAACTATTTTAAGAATTTATAACCCTACAGCAGGTACTATTGAGTTTGAAGGTAAATCTGTTCATAGCCTGAAAGGAAAAAACTTAAAGGAATTTAATAGAAGAGCACAAATGATTTTTCAAGATCCATATGCTTCTTTAAATCCTAGAATGCTTGTATCCAATATTGTTGCAGAAGGTATTGATATTCATAATCTTAGCCATGGAGACGAGCGAAAGAAAAGAATTGACGACCTTTTAGAATTGGTTGGACTTAATCGGGAACATGCAAATAGATTTCCACATGAATTTAGTGGTGGGCAGAGACAGAGAATAGGAATAGCTCGTGCGCTTGCAGTAGATCCTGATTTTATAGTATGCGATGAACCTATATCAGCGTTAGATGTTTCTGTTCAAGCTCAAGTAGTAAATTTACTTCAGGAATTACAAACAAAATATGGTTTAACCTTCTTGTTTATCGCACATGATCTTTCAATGGTTAAATATATTTCAGACAGAGTTGCAGTAATGTATCTTGGTTCCATGTCAGAGATTGCTAAAAGTGATGAATTATACAAAAAACCACTTCATCCTTATACGGAGGCGTTACTTTCATCAATTCCACTACCTGATCCAATTATTGAAAAAACTAGACAAAGAATAGTCCTTGAAGGTGATGTTCCTAGTCCTATAAACCCCCCTAATGGATGTAAGTTTGTTGATAGGTGTAATAAAGCTATGGATATTTGTCGCGAAAATAGACCTAAGATGGTAGAGATAGAACCAGAACATTTTGTTGCATGCCATTTATATGATAAATAATATAAGATATTAACAGCCAAAAACTGAGTACTGTGATATTACTGCAAAAATAAGCACTATGGAAACTTATTCAAATTCAATAAGTTTCCATAGTGCTTTTTATATTTAGCAATTAAAAAAATACATGAATTTTATCTTTGATAGATTCCCTTTTTATATACTAAATTATAAAAATATAATATAATCAATTTAAAGTAATATTCCATAAATATTTATTAATTGTATAATTGTTATTTATAAGCATATAAGGGGGGTTTCATATTGAAACGCAATTTTAAAATATTTGTATTTTTACTATTTTCCTGTATTTTCATGGCTTTCACAAGTACAACTTTTTCCACTGAAAAGTATATTTTCTTATCTTCAAAACAAAATACTGATTCAAATAAAATGTGGACTATAAAATTTAACACCACCCTTGATAAAAAAACTATCACGGATGAAAACATTTGGGTTTCTGATTCAAAAGGTAATAAGCTAGATACAGCGCTAGCTTTAGCCGAAAATTTGAAATCTGTAAAAATATCTCCACTTAAAAAGAGTTATAATTTAAATGAAACCTACTTTTTAAATATAGAAAATGGTGTACAAGCATTAAACGGCAATAAATTATCATCGGCTGTTGCAATGCCTTTTACCATCCCTAGTTTTAAACTTGGAGATGAATTATTATTCACAAATCATAGTGAACTTATAGAGGGCAAAAAAATAGGATTTATTACAAATCAGACTGGAGTAAACAGTTCAGGTGAAAATATGATAACGCTACTAGCTAATTATAAAGGCGCAAAACTTACAGCTTTATATGGACCAGAGCACGGTATTGATGGTAAAGCTAAGGCTGGTGACGATGTAAAATCTTATATTCATCAAAGCTTAAATATTCCTGTTTATAGTCTTTATGGAGATACTAGAAAGCCTACTAAAGAAATGCTATCAAACATAGATGTACTTATTTTTGATATTCAAGATATTGGCTCCCGGTCTTATACTTATATGTCAACATTAAACTATTGTATGCTAGCTGCTGCAGAGTATAATAAACCAATTATTGTTTTAGATAGGCCTAATCCATTAGGTGGTAAAATTGTTGATGGCCCAGTGCTTGAGGATAAATATAAAACCTTTGTTGGCGTAGATAATTTGCCCATATGCCATGGCATGACAGCTGGAGAGTTAGCTAATTTTTTCAATCGTAAAATTAGTGCTAATCTTACTGTTATACCTATGGAAGGCTATAGCAGAGATATGATTTTTGAAGATACAAAATTAAAATGGGTTCAAAGTTCCCCATACATTCCAGATATTGCTTCAGTGTTTGGTTATTCTGCTACTAGTCTTGGATCCGAAACCTCTATTTTTCAAGACGATTCCTTTAAATGGGTAGGTGGTCCCGGTATAAACTCAGATAAGTACGCAAAGCTATTAAATGACGATAAACTACCTGGAGTAAAATTTATTGCTAAAAGTAGAGGCAGTTCTGGAGGTGTAAAACTTTTGATAACTGATTATCGCATGTTTAACCCAGCTAAAACAGGCATATACACTCTTGCACGTGCACACTCATTAAATAATTTCAAAGTACCTAAAAGTAATGAAACCATTGTAATGTTTGATAAAATCATGGGCACAGATAAGATTGGGATGTATTTAGAAAAAGGATACACGCCTCAGCAAATAGAAGCGACCTATAAAGCGGATTTGGAACAATTTAAGAAAGAGAGACAAAAATATTTAATTTACGAATAAATCCGAAGTTAACGCTTTTTTCTTGGATTATGCTATAACAAAAAGTATATATTGCTGGAATGCTCTCACGTCGCTAAGTAATTCTAAAATTTATTTTATTTACAGCTACTAAAAAGTGCAAACTCGCTATCGCTCAGACATGCATTTTTCTTTACGCACCTGCAAATAAAATAAATTGTGAATTACTAAGGCTTGTTCGAATGCATTCTGCGCAATATATACTTTTGTTAGCATAATCTAATAAAAAAATAGTTAATTCACAATAAAAGATTAATGTGACATGACATAAACCTAAGCCTAACCTACTATCAAACCCTCTGCATTTATCATAGGATATATAGGATTTAGAATTAATCAGTCCCATTTATCACTCTTTTTCATATGATATTTTAAATAGCTTTAATGTTATTAAGAATTATTTTCTGAGTAAAATCATATTTTTACCAAGTTCTACAAATTGCATATATGAGAAACATATGTTATACTAATTAAAATTTTGTAGTATATAAATACTTTTACCACAATAGCTTTCTTTGTTTGTACTGATGTAATAATTTCTGGGAGGGATCTCTATGGAAAATAATCTTAAAGATAATTTAAGGAAAAATATGCTTAAAGAAAGAAAAAGCATGAAAACAGAGACTGTAAGTGCTTTTAGCCATATAATTATGGACACAATTATAAAATTACCTGAATTTTTAAATTGCAAAAATATCATGTTATACTTAAGTTTTAATAATGAAGTTGATACATATGCTCTTGCTAAGTGGTGTTTAGATAACGGTAAAAAAGTAATTGTACCTTATTGTATAAAAGAAACACGAGAAATTATACCTTTTGAAATAAATAATCTTACAAATGATCTTACTAAATCTTCTTTTGGTATTATGGAACCCAAACATGATATATTAAAAAAAGCTAATACTTGCGATATAGATTTAATAATAGTTCCTGGCGTAGTATTTGATAAGCATGGAAATAGGATAGGCTTTGGTGCAGGTTATTACGATAGATTTTTACCTAAAAGAGTAAAAAATACTCCTACTATAGGTATAGCCTTTGACTATCAAGTAATTAGTAAAATCCCCACTGGTACTTATGATGTGCCTTTAGATTTCATAATCACGGAAAAAAGAATAATATTTCCTGATTAAGTCCTTATACCTTTTTATAATTAAACAATTACAGAAACAAAATTATACTAGTATTGGAGGTGACCCCTTTGGAAAAAAGAATAGCTGCTTTCTTTGATATTGACGGTACTCTCTATAGGGAAGGTTTAATAACAGAGGTATTTAAAAAATTAATAAAAAGCGAACTAATAGAAAATGATAAATGGTACAAAGAGGTAAAACCATTTTATGTTAAATGGGACAAGAGAATAGGAAATTATGATAATTACCTACTTAAGATGGCTGATATTTACAGTGAAGCCATAATTGGCCTTCACAGGACTCAAATTGAGTTTATTGCTAGCCAAATTATAAAGCAAAAGGGAGATAGAGTATATACCTATACTCGTGATAGAATTAAATGGCATAAAGATCAGGGTCATTTAATTATTACTATATCAGGTAGCCCCATTGAACTTGTACGTGAAATGTCTATAAAATACGGTTTTGATGATTATATAGGAACAAAGTATATATTAAATGAAAATGATGTTTACACTGGTAAAATTATTCCTATGTGGGATAGTGCTAGTAAACAAACTGCCATAGAAACTTTCGTTTCTAAATATGATATTGATTTGCAGCAAAGTTATGCTTATGGAGATACTTCTGGGGACTACACTATGTTAAAGTCAATTAGTAACCCCACAGCAATAAACCCTACTAAAGAACTGCTACTAATGATTTTAAACGATGATGAATTAAAAGAAAAAATAAATATAATGATTGAAAGAAAAGATGTGGTATATAAGCTGCGCCCAGAACACATAGACATATAATATCTTTGTTTTTTCTAAAAAACTACTATAATAATATTATATAGTAGTTTTTTAATTAGAATTATCATAACATATTTTGTTTTGAAAGGTGCTCTCTAATGTTAAGAGATTTATTATGATCATAATTTAATATTTGCTTTACTTGTTCTTCTTTGAAAATCTTTTTTTTGATATAAGTGAATATCCAATCCATATTATAAATAAACTCCCAATGGTTATATTTGTTATAATGGCTTTTAATGCTGGCATACCTTGTGCTAGAAAGGTTCCAATTAGGATTAACCCTCCCATTAAAATTAAAATAAACTTGTTTAGTTTTATATATTCCGCTTTGTTTTCGCCGCTATAATTTTTACCTTGCTTCTTCTCAAAATTTAAGCCAGAAACAACAGCGGAAGCTCCCATCATAACAAATATAATAGTAAAAATACTATCGCCCATTACTAATACCCCCTATGCTACCTAACTAATACTAATACTAATACTAATACTAAAAATATTATATCATAAACATATCTGCATATTATCAATTATCTAAGCTTCATTTCTTGCCCTGTAATTGTCTTCCAATTATCTATAATTGGTTTTATAATATTAGGTCCTATCTTTGATATGAAAACTAATTTGGATTCTGATTCTCCTAAGGTCAATAATTTATAATCAATTTTTCTATTAACTACATCTACTTGATTCCATCCATCCTCTAATTTGAAAAACCCTTTAATTCTATAGCTACTTTCTGAAACACTGTTTAGAAATTCAGTTAGCTCTTCTTTAGTTACTTGTCCATTAAAAGTTAAATTTAAACTTTTAGGTTTGCTTTCAGGAGTATTAGTAGTTTCTTCATCTTCGGTCCATTGATTTTTCATTAAATCATGGCTTAAGAAATCATATCTAAGTTCACCAAAGCTACATTCCTTAATTTCCACTTTAGAATTAATATCTATAATTTTATTTTTAATTTGGGAAAGTGTTTTTTCGTTAACTAAATCTATTTTATTAATTACAACCAAGTGACAGTGTTTAAGCTGTCTTTCTACTGTTTCCAAATCTTCTATTTGATCTAGAAAGTGCAGAGCATCCACAAGGCATATGGCTCCTTTATACTCATAAACGTTGCCCACTGCAACCTCTACCCCACTTAATACATCCCCAATATTAGATGGATCTGCAAGTCCAGAACTTTCTACAAATAAATATTTTAATGAACCTTTTGACATTTCAACCATAGCATGAGCAAAAGATAATTTCAGGCAAGAACAAAATATAGACCCTTTGTTAATTTCAATTAACTCCACGCCTTCTTTTTTGATAATTTGTCTATCTATACCTATTTTTCCAAATTCATTCATTATCACTCCGACTTTTTCCTCTGATAAATTATTAAGTATATTTGTTAGTAATGTTGTCTTACCTGAACCCAAGAAACCCGTTAATAAATACAAATTTATTTTATTTTATTTTCCAATTGTCTCCCTCTTTTCTAATAATTAAAATCTATTATAAATTCGCTTTTTATCTTATAACGTGAAATTTAAATATGTATATAGTTAAATTATAAATTTATAAGGTATAAAGGTCAATAAGAAACTAGCAAATTGTGTAATATACGTTATGTCTATTTTACATTAATTACATATCTTATATATTAAGGAAGGTACTTTCTAATTTATAAAAAAAGGAGAATTTAATATAGTTACCCACATTAAACTCTCCAATATTTATTTCATTTTTAAAATTACAAATACTAAATTTCTTTTAATAGATTTGCCATTTCTATTGCAGATACTGCAGCATCATAGCCCTTGTTACCAGCTTTAGTCCCTGCTCTTTCAATTGCTTGCTCAATATTCTCAGTAGTAAGCACCCCGAAAATAACTGGAACTCCTGTTTCTAAGGATACAGATGCAATTCCTTTAGTAACCTCACCAGATACATATTCATAATGAGATGTAGCCCCTCTAATAACTGCTCCTAAACATATTACCCCATCATACTTGCCAGATTTTGCCATCTTCTTTGCAACTAATGGTATCTCAAATGCCCCTGGCACCCATGCAATTTCAATGTTATCTTCTTCCACACCGTGACGTTTTAGACCATCTAGTGCTCCTGATAATAATTTACCACCTATAAACTCATTAAATCTAGCTACTATAATTCCGAATTTTAAACCCTCTGCTATTAATTTACCTTCATATGTTTTCATGTTAATTCCTCCTATTAATTTATGATATTTTAGCTTTTAATATATTTATTTTAATTTAAGTAAATGGCCCATTTTTTTCTTTTTAGTTTCTAAATAAAACTTATTTCTTTCATTATGATTCATCTCTATAGCTACTCTTTCAACTATATCAATACCATAACCTGAAATACCTGTTATTTTTTTAGGATTGTTAGTCATCATTCTAATCTTTTTAGCTCCCAGCAGTTCTAATATCTGAGCCCCTATACCATAATCTCTCATATCTACCGGAAATCCTAAAGCTACATTTGCTTCCGCTGTGTCCATGCCTTTATCTTGAAGATTATAAGCCTTTAGCTTATTAATTAATCCTATTCCTCGACCTTCCTGCCTCATGTAAACCAAAATTCCACACTCTTCTTTTGATATCGCTTTCATGGCTGCATCATATTGCTGCCCACAATCACATCTCATAGACCCCAATGCATCTCCAGTAAGGCACTCAGAATGCACCCTGACAAGAACAGGCTTACTACTGTCTATTTTTCCTTTGACTAATGCTACATGATGTTCTCCATTTATCTTATTAACAAATCCATAGATTTTAAATTCTCCATACCTAGTTGGCATTTCAGCTTCTGTAACCATTTCTACCAGACATTCAGTTTTTCTTCTATATGCAATTAAATCTACTATAGTAATTATTTTTAAATCATGCACTTTAACATATTCCATAAGTTCAGGGACCCTAGCCATGGATCCATCTTCATTCATAATTTCGCAAATTACCCCTGCAGGATATAATCCTGAAAGCCTTGCCATATCAACTGCAGCTTCTGTATGTCCAGCCCTTTTTAACACTCCACCCTCTCTTGCAGCTAGTGGAAATACGTGACCCGGTCTATTAAAATCCTTTGAAGAAGCCTGAGGATCTATCACTTTTAATATAGTGGTTGCTCTTTCTGCTGCTGATATTCCTGTAGTAGTATCGATGGCATCAATAGAGACTGTAAACGCTGTTCCATGAACATCAGTATTGTTTGTCACCATCTGCTTTATATTTAATTTATCTAATCTTTCTTTAGTTGTAGGCATGCATATAAGTCCACGGGCATAAGTAGCCATAAAATTTATATTTTCCTTAGTAGCTTTTTGTGCAGCTATTATTATATCTCCTTCATTTTCCCTATCTTCGTCATCTACTACCACAATCATTTTTCCATTTTTAACATCTTCTAGTGCTTCTTCAATAGTATTAAATTTAAACATCTTTACACCCCTTAATTTTTATTATTACTTTATACTGTGAAACGATTTATTAAAATCCATGCTCTATAAGAAAATCCCTACTAATAGCTTTCTTTTCTTTTGGAGCTTCACCATATTTCAATAGTTTTTCAATATACTTTGACATAATATCACTTTCAAGATTAACCACATCACCTATCTTGTTGTTTAATAAAGTAGTTTCACCTTTTGTATGAGGTATAATTGATACTTTGAATTTTTGGGCGTCCACATATGCAACAGTTAAACTAATTCCGTCTATGGCTATTGAACCTTTATGTACAATATACTTTAATATATACGCTGTAGTTTCTATAGCCACCCAAGTGGCATTGTCTTCTTTATAAATATCTAGAATAGTTCCTATTCCATCGATATGTCCACTTACTATATGACCCCCTAGTCTATCACTAGCTCTAAGTGCTCTTTCTAAATTAACAAGGGAGCCCGGTTTTAATTTCCCTAAATTACTACTTCTAATAGTTTCAGCCATAACATCTACACTAAAGCTACTTTTATTAAATTCTGTTACAGTAAGACACACTCCATTGGTATTAATGCTATCTCCAATATTTGTGCCTTCTAAAATTTTTGTGGCTTTTATGGTTATTCTTGCAGACCTGGCACCTTTTCCTATGGATAGTATCTCACCAATTTCCTCAATCAAACCTGTAAACATCTATTCACATCCTTTATAATAACTTTAAACTTTCACTACATAAGCCTCAATCATAATGTCCTCATCAAATCTAGTTACTTCGGCATCACAAAGCATAATAGAATCTTTCACCTGTTCTACGCCCTTGCCACCTACTGATGTTTTACCAGAAGTCCCTCCAAATATTTTGGGAGAAATAAACGTTATAACTTTATCCACGATGCCTTCCTCCATTGCAGAATAATTTAAAGTACTTCCACCTTCGAGTAGAATACTATCTATTCCCATTTCACCTAGCACTATCATTAAATACTTCAAATCTACCAAATTATTTTTACTAGGAGTTACAATAACCTCTGCGCCCTTTTGTTTTATAGCTTCGATTTTACCCTTATTCGCAAATTCTGTTGTAACTATAATGGTTTTTGTTTTTTCATCACATTGTAATACCTTTGCCTCTAATGGTATTCTTGCCTTACTGTCTATAACTATTCTTGTGGGGTTTAGGCTAAGCAAACCATCTCTTCTTGTAGTAAGCTCTGGGTCATCCGTAAGGATTGTTCCAATCCCCACCATAATTCCAGATACCATTTGCCTTAATTCATGCACATAGGCTCTAGACTTTTCATTACTTATCCACTTTGAATCCCCACTAGACGTGGCTATTTTTCCATCTAGAGTCATAGCAGTTTTCATTATACAAAAGGGTTGTTTCGAACTTATGTACTTTATAAAAATTTCATTTGTTTTCATTATTTCTTTTTCCATTATGCCAGTAGTCACTTCTATACCGCTACTTCTAAGGATTTCTATACCTTTGCCTGCCACCAGTGGATTTGGGTCTATCATTCCAATTACCACTTTAGATATTTTGTTTTTCACTATAGCATCAGCACAAGGTGGTGTTTTACCATAATGAGAACAAGGCTCCAAAGTTACGTACATTGTTGCACCTTCTACGTCTTCCTTTGAATTTTTAAAAGCATTTACTTCTGCATGTGCTCCGCCAAAATATTCATGATATCCTCCACCGATTATTTTATTGTCTTTTACAATAATAGCACCCACTAGTGGGTTGGGATTTACAAAACCAACTGCTCTTTTAGATAATTCAAGTGCTCTATTCATATAATAATTGTCCAATATACCACCCCTAATTCTATAATTGTAGTGCAATTTTTGCTGGGTATCTCTTTTCTTAGTATGCATAATTTTCAAGAAATAAAATCATATAAATTAATGGCTTGTTATTTGTTTTAATATGCCCAAATTAATAAAAGCCCTGAAAACAATGTTTTCAGGGCTTAATAAGCTTAATATATTTAATATCAAAATACAAAAGCATCTTCACAACTATTTTCATAGTTAATAAATAAAACTCTCTTATATCTATCATTACTCTCCTTCTCTCATCCAGACTTTACTGTCGGCTCTGGAATTCAACCAGATCTACCTTTCGGCTCGCGGGCTATACCGCCGGTTAGGAATCTCACCTACCCTGAAGGATCTATTCAATTTTCAACTTAAGAATAGCACTTTGTGATTTTACTGTCAAGTGAATAAATCTATAATAAAAATAAAGAAACATTTATATTTTCCACTGGGAGAGAGATTTATACTACTATTATATTTATTTTCGCTTTTTTACTTTACAAAGCTAACGTGTTAAAGTAAAATGATATTTATAGGATTTATAACTTGTACAAAAGATAAATAGCTTGTACACAAGATAAATAGCTTGTACACAAGATAAATAAAGGAGTGTTGAAAATGAAAAATAAATTGAAATTTTTAATGGTAGCAATACTTTCCACTGCTATTTTAACGGCTTGTGGAAGTACACCTTCCGCAGATAACTCATTAAGTGATATAAAACAAAAGAAAGAACTAATAATTGGTCTTGATGATAATTTCCCACCAATGGGCTTTAGAGACAAGAGTGGTGAAATTGTAGGCTTTGACATTGATATGGCAAAAGAAGTAGGCAAGCGAATGGGCGTAAAAGTAACCTTTAAGCCTGTTGAATGGGATGGTATTATATTAAGTCTAAATAATAAAGACATTGATGCTATATGGAATGGATTAACCATAACAGACAAGCGAAAACAGCAAATTGCTTTTTCTAAAGTATACCTTCAAAACAAACAAATAATTATTGTAAAAAACAAATCAAAGGTTTCGAGTAAGGTTGATTTAAAGGATAAAATTGTGGGTCTTCAAATGGGTAGCAGTAGTGAAACTGCTCTAAGTTCAAATTCCCAGCTTTCTAGTTCATTAAAAGAGGTGAAGAAGTACTCAAACAATACAGAAGCTCTACTGGATTTAAATGCTGATCGTATTGATGCTGTTATAGTAGATGAAGTAGTTGGTCGATACTACACTAATCTAAAACCAGGTGATTATAAAGTTCTTAATGAAAATTTAGGTGTAGAGGATTATGGCGTAGGCATGAGAAAAGCTGATGCAAAGCTTACTTCCGAAATAGATAAACTAATAGGCGAAATTAAAAGTGATGGAACTGCAAATAGTATATCCCAAAAATGGTTTGGGAAAGATATTATAAATAAATAAATAATAAGTATGAATTTTTCGGAAGTGGGTGTTATATTTGGCTAATTTTATAGACATTACAACTTATATTTTAAAAGGGAGCCTCTTTACAATTGAATTGTATTTTGCAACCATAATCTTTTGTTTGCCTCTTGGAATAATAGGCGCACTAATTAAAGTCTCAAATTTAAAAATACTTGGTAGGATTGTGGACCTCTATACTTGGTTTTTTAGAGGAACACCCTTACTTCTTCAACTTTTCTTCACATATTTTGGGCTACCCATTATTGGCATTAAGTTTTCTCCTTTTACTGCAGCTGCTCTTACCTTTTCTTTAAATTATGGTGCTTACTTTACTGAAATATTCAGATCTGGCATTCAATCTATTGATAAAGGACAATACGAGGCAGCCAAAGTATTAGGTATGAATTATAGACAAACTATGTCAAAAATAATACTGCCGCAAGCCTTTAAACGAATAATTCCTCCCACCTGTAATGAGGGAATTACTTTAATAAAAGATACGGCTTTAGTAGCTGCTATAGGATTACAAGATTTACTAAGAGCTGCTAGAGAAATTGTGACTAGAGATTTTACAATCGCTCCTTTTTTTATTGCCGCAATAATATATTTAATCTTTACTTCACTTATTGTCATGGCTTTTAAAAAATTAGAAAAAAAATATTCAGTTTACGAATAGACAATAACTGACTCAATAAGAATAACCTGTTAAATTAAGGAGGGTGCTACTATGAATTTACTTACGCTAAGTAAAATAAATAAAAGTTTTGATGAAAATGAAGTTTTAAAGAATGTATCACTAAGTTTAAAAAAGGGTGAAGTAATCTCCATTATTGGTCCTTCTGGCTCGGGGAAAAGCACTCTTCTTAGATGTATAAGTGGGCTTGAGCAGATGGATAGTGGCCTAATTGAATTTAATGACATAACAATAGCCGCGGCTAAAAAGAAAATTATTAATATTAAAGCAATTGATGCACATAAAAAAATAGGCATGGTTTTTCAAAACTTCAATTTATTTCCTCATAAAACAGTTTTAGAGAATATTATTGAAGCTCCCATTATAGTAAATAATATAGATAAAAAAGATGCTATAAACATAGCAAAAAAACTACTAACAAAAGTAGATTTATTGGATAAAATAAATTCTTATCCTTGTACTCTTTCAGGTGGTCAAAAGCAGAGAATTGCTATTGCTAGGGCTCTTGCAATGAGTCCTGAGTTAATTCTTTTTGATGAACCAACTTCTGCATTGGATCCTAAACTCACCAGCGAGGTTTTAAAAGTAATTAGAAATCTTGCCCTTGAAAAAATATCACTAGTAGTAGTTACCCATGAAATGGAATTTGCAAGGGAAATTTCAGATAGAATTATTTTTATGGAAAACGGAGAAATACTAGAGACCTCCACTCCTGATTTATTATTCTCAAATCCTAAACATCCAAGAATTAAGCAGTTTTTAAATCTTGCCTAAAAATAATTTATTATTATAAAAAGCAAGTAAAAAAGGTTATCTATATGCTAACATATAGATAACCTTTTTTAGTTATTATAGTAGTTACTATTTAACCATTAATTTAAGAGCCTGGTCTAAATCAGCAATAATATCTTCAACATTTTCAAGCCCTACTGCTAGTCTTACTAAACCATCCGTTATACCAGCTTCTAATCTTTCTTCTTGTGAATATGGTGAATGAGTCATGGAAGCAGGATGTTCAATTAGTGTTTCAGCATCTCCTAAACTAACAGCTATACTGCAAAGCTCAGTAGAATTTAAGAATTTTTTACCTTCTGCAATTCCGCCCTTAATTTCAAAAGCAATAATTCCACCAGAAAGACTCATTTGTTTTTTTGCAAGTTCATATTGTGGAAAACTTTTAAGTCCTGGGTAATATACTTTTTCAACTAATGGATGAGCTTCTAAAAATTCAGCTACAGCCATTGCATTTTTGCAGTGTTTTTCCATTCTTATTTCTAGTGTTTTCATTCCTCTTATAATCAAGAATGCATTAAAAGGACTTAATGAAGCTCCTGTCATATCTTTAACACCAAATAATCTAACCTGATCAATAAATTCTTTAGATCCAACAGCAAAACCAGAAATTACATCGCCATGTCCATTAAGAAATTTTGTTCCTGAATGTACTACAACGTCTGCACCGAGTTCTAGAGGCCTTTGTGTGTATGGAGTACTAAATGTATTGTCCACTACAACCATACAATCTCCCTTAGCATGAGCAATCTTTGCTATTGCTTCAATATCTGTTATAAGCAATGTTGGATTTGCAGGTGTTTCTAAGTAAATAACTTTTGTGTTTTCTTTCATAGCATTTCTAACATTTTCTAAGTTTGAAACATCAACAAAAGTAACTTCAACACCATATCTAGAAATACCATGAGCCAAAAATGCATGAGTACAGCCATAAAGAGTTTGTGCTGAAATCACATGGTCTCCAGCCTTTAATGCTGTCCACATAACTGAAGATATAGCTCCTATGCCTGATCCCATGGACATACATGCTTCTCCACCTTCAAGCATTGCCAATTTTTCTTCGAGTACTGTATTAGTAGGATTTCCTAGTCTTGTATAAACATATCCATCTTCTTCTCCCGCAAATCTTCTTCCACCTTGCTCAGCTGAATCAAAAACAAAAGTAGCTGTTTGATGTATTGGAGTAGCTAGTGATCCGTACTGATCTTCTTTATTTCCACCATGTATAGCAATAGTCGCAAATCCACTATTTCGTAAATGTTCTCTATCCATCACAATTCCCCCTAGTATAATTTTTTCTTTATACATATATTAGCAATTATGATGCCACCTTTTAGTAAAAGCTTTTTAAAATTAACATTATAAAATCCTTTAGGCATATGAAATAAATAGCTTTTTATTTATTTCATATGCCTATGCCGTTTAACTACAGTTTTTTATATGAATTCTAATATTTATATTGGGAAAATCAAAATTAAATTGATATTATAATAGCCCTAGATTAATTTTTATTTAATGCAGTGGAATTTTTTATAACCATTAAGGTCATAAAAGTGTAAAGCTTTCTTTCCACTTGGAAATTATTCTTTACACCTTTGATTTATTCTTCATATATTCTGTATTTTTTAATTTTATTAATAATAGTAGTGTGTGAAACCCCTAATTCCTTTGCTGTTTTTCTAAGACTTTTGTTTTTTGAAAGAGCAATTACTATTGCCTGTTTTTCACAACTTTCCACAAGTTCTTTAAGTTTTAACGCTTTATGCACCTCCAAATCAATTTTATTTTCCATCTTACTCCCTACCCCTATGTCCATAATAAGATTTCCTAAAGATATATATTTCCCATCACACAAATTCATAGCCCTTTCAATTACATTTTGTAATTCACGTATGTTTCCTGGCCAATTATATGCCAGTAATTTATTTATAAAGGATAGCTCTGTGCCCTTTATTTCTTTGTTTAATTTTTTATTGAATTTGCTTATAAACAGAGTAACTAAGGATGATATATCCGAAAGTCTATCTCTAAGTGGTGGAATAGTTATTGGAATAACATTTAATCTATAATATAAATCTTCTCTAAATTTTTTCTGCTGGATCATCTCTTCTAAGTTTCTATTAGTAGCCGCAATAATTCTCACATTTATATTTTCTTCTTTTGTACTACCGATCTTTCTAATAACGCCTTCTTGAAGAACCCTTAAAAGCTTTGCCTGCAGCACTATAGACAATTCGCCTATTTCATCTAAAAACAAGGTTCCACCATCTGCTTCTTTAAAAAGGCCTTCTTTTCCGCTATTCATGGCACCTGTAAAGCTTCCCTTTTCATACCCAAATAGTTCACTTTCAATTAAATTATCTGGAAGAGCCGCACAACTTATAGTTACAAAAGCATTATTTTTCCTACTACTTAAACTTTGAGTGGCCTTTGCAAATAACTCTTTTCCAGTACCACTCTCTCCTCTAAAGAGTATAGTAGAATCACTCTTAGCTACAGTTTCAACTATTTTTTTGACGGTCTCAATCTTACTACTATTTCCTACGATTTCCTTAAATGCACCTTCTGTAGTTCCAGCAATAACATTTGCAATCTCTATAGCTTTATGAATATCTTTAATAGATGCAACTGCACCAACTGTAATATTATTATCATCTACAATTGGTCTACCTGTGGTTAGGTAGTGTACCTCTCCTCTTTCTGTTTTAACATTAACTTCTACATTATCATACTTTATCCCACTATTTATGAGTTCTACAGCTGGCGCATCTCCACCTATTAATTTTCTAATATCCATACCTATAGCTTCTTCTTTTTTACAATGAAAGACTTTTTCGCAATAATTATTGAAGATGTCTATTTCAAATTTTTTATTTACAACCATTATTCCTTCATCTACTGAATCCAAAATAGCTAAAAGCTTTCTTTCATTTTCCTCATAATTAAGTAAATCCATTTCATTAACCATAACAACGTCTTCTATTGCAGAAATCTGTTTTTTTAGCGCTTCCTTCTCTACGTCATCCATATTTTGCATCTTAACACAAATTTTTTTAGGAAAAACTTCCACAGAAAGGAGGTTTATTGCTGCCTTATAAATTTTCTCTAATATCATTACAGTTATTCCTAATCTATCTTTAGTTATTATTTCAAATCTAGTGTTTTTCTCCACGCTTATACCTCCTTACTTTCTCTTTTGCCTAAAATCCTAGCATACAAATAGATATACTTGTATGCTAGGATTTCTTTATTTCTATGTTATATGTTAGCCCTCATTATATTTTTTCTATAACCAACAAAAACATATCCACAAAGACATAACTGAATTACACTTAAAATCAGAAATTCCACAGGTATTTGGTTAATTTTGATCTATTATCTTTTTAGCCCTATATTTAGAATAGTTAAACTCGTACCATGAATTTTCTTGTGATAAATCTTTCTTCAAATCCTCTAAATAACTATTAATTTGCTTTGCAATATCCATGTTAGAATCCTCTTTTAACTTTAATATCTCTGGAATAGCATCATAGGATAAATTCCTTAAATATTGCACATCAATTTTCTGTGTTTTATAATATATATCTATATTCTTACTTGCAATTATTTTATCCACATTAATGTAGTTTACTAATACATACATACTCAAAACAATTATTATCAAAATCTTGTTAAGTGATATTTTCCTGTTCCAAATCCCTATTAATGACACCACAAATAGCATAAATAGCATAAACATAAATATATGAACAAAAATCCTTAAATAAGTAAATCCATAGGTTTGTTCGTATAGTGACATCTTATAATGAGCTGAAAATAGCATGTTAAAAGTAAATGCTACAAGTATGCTTAAAAATACATTGGATATACTATTTATCCTCTTATTATCCTTTTTAATAAATTTCATGCTGCTAAGTAATATAGTAAAATTAATTATTGTAACAGCCACAAGCTCAAAAAAACCTTTCCTTGCATATTCTGAGTAAGTAAATCCACCAGCAGTAAAGTTATTACCTCCACCATAAAGATAGGAAAACTGAACTATTGAAAATGAAAGATATACTAAATTTATCATGAAAATAATTGTTAAAATAGTAACTGGCTCCCATTGTATATCCTTCTTGTTACTTTCACCTTCATCAAATGCATATTTAAAGCTCCATATATATGAAAATATAATTATAAAAGCTATTATAATAACCAAGAAATGCCCTGTTATTTTTCCCAGGCTTATGTCTTCAAATCCAATAGAAAAATTTGTTATATAGTTTTTGAATACCATATCTGCTGATGTTAATAACACTAAAATAACAATTAATAAGGGTATAGAAATAATTACTCCTTTTAAAATATTTTTCTTTGTAGAGCTTATTTCTTTTTTATTTCTCGAAGTTATATTCCCTTTTATAAATATAAAAGGCTTATAAAAATTCTCTGAAATAGATTTAATACCTCTCTTAAATACTTTTCTTATTAAATTCGAACTATCCCATTTTATGTTCTCATATCTAATTAATACCGTGCTTACTAGCGTGAGTAGCAATATCATTATCCCATTAAAAGAGTTTAAAATAACATTAGAATGAATAGAATAATTTAATGCTATTAATACTGTCGGAATAATCATAATATATCCAATGCTTTTTTTAACATAAACCTTTTCCCGAGCACTCCATAAGAAAAACCCCATAAACATAAGATAGAAAATAGGAATAGAAATACCAGATTGTTTACCTATAAAGAACCTTTCATAAATTATTGCCAAAATAAGAGCAACACCAATAATATAAATTTTTTCATTCATGCCAATTTGAGCATCTATGTTTTTTGTTTCTTTCATACGTTTTTTTTCTAATAACCTTATATTGTCATACTTGTAATTTGGAAAAGAAAAAACTAAACTTTGGACTGCCTTTAACCAATTTTCACTGTAATCTTGATCTATACATTCTTCTACTAAAAGTCTTAAATAATTTATATTATTTCTATGAAATTTTTCTTTTTCAGATAAAGAAGTCCATCGAAGACCCTCCATATAAAAATTCCCTATATACTTTTTAATTTCTTTTGTTGAAATATCAAATTTATCCTTTACACTTTCTATATTAATTAAGTAAGTTTCTATGTCTGAAGATAACTCTTTTTTAAATTTAAAAATAACTTTATAATGCATATTAATTTGCTCTGTGATCGCGCGAGCAATTGCATCACTCGGAGTCTCCCCATCATTTATTTCTCCTCTTACAAAAAAATTAATAGGTTCGCTATTTTCTTTATGACCATATGCCATAAGAACCATATTATCTTTTACAATAATAGCTTGAACATACTTACTCTCCATTTTCTAAATTCCTCCTACTATTACATATTTAAATACACTAGATTTCATAATTTTAATCATCTTCACTATATTCAAGTATATCTCCTGGTTGGCAATGCAGTTCTCTACAAATAGCTTCTAAAGTACTAAATCTAATGGCCTTTGCTTTAGAAGTCTTTAATATAGATAAATTTGCATTTGTGATTCCAACTCTGCTTGATAACTCTTGCAAAGATACCTTCCTTTTTGCCATCATAACATCTAAATTTACGACAATTGCCATATTCATCCTCCTAGTAGTTCACTAGCTACATAACAATTATCAATTGTTATGTACTCCAGTATTTTGGGATATAAATAACATTTATTCTCGTTATTTATCCTTATATTGTGAATTCATTTTCTTCTTTAGCTTCAACAGCTTGTTTAAACACCTGAGATAAAATTAGAATAAAACACCCAGCAAAAAAGAATATTAAGAATTCAATATCAGTATGTATTCCACTATTGTCAACATAGGCAATTTTAAAGTTTTTATATTGGCCATTTATAACAAAATTTATAGCATAGCAAATTGAGATTACAAAACTTAACAGAGATATCCTTTTCAAACAAAGTACATTATCATTAATAAAAGGTGTTACATTTATTAATGAGCTAACTATTTTTCTAAGATTAAATAAGATTAGTATAACGGCAATTCCTCCTAGACTAAATAAAATGTATGTGATAATAAATCTACCCCATGACATCTCTACTACCTTTTCCATTAATATTCCTTTTGACAATGTAAAATAAACAACTATTCCAATAATAATCATAATATCTAATGATATTTTTAATAATGAAGCTAAAGACATTTTCCCATAATATTTCATTTAATATTCCTCCTGTACTAATATTTCTTTCAATTTCAATATTACTACCAATTGAATTGTTTTTCAATGTATTTTTATTGTTTTTCAATATATTTATTTAAAAATTTTGTTAACAAATATTATAAATGTATCTTTTAATTATAGCTTTTGATATAATAAATTGATATTTATGAATTAATTTGAGTTTTATATTTTTGTAATATCGAGAGGATGATTAAATTAAGATGCTTTATTATTTAATAAATTCTATGCATTGGGCATGGGTTCAATTTTTTATTGCTATATCAAACTCTTCTGACCCCGCGCCTCAGCTTTTACTAACCTTTGTGGTTTTCATAATATTATATCTTTTGAATAACAAATTAGAAGCTATATGTTGCGTATTCAATATAGGCATTACTGGTTTCACCAATTTAATACTTAAAAACACAGTGAAAAGATATAGACCCATGGAAATAAGATTAATTGACGCTCATGGCTACAGTTTCCCTAGCGGTCATTCTTCAATTTCTACAGCTATTGGTCTTGTACTTATTTACTTTATACTTAAACGAATAAAGAATAAAAAAATTGCCTATACATTAAGTGGTTTAATATTTACTTATTTAATTCTTGTAGGAATTAGTAGGGTTTATCTAGGTGTTCACTATCCAACAGACGTTCTTGGTGGATGGGTTATAGCTATAATATGGTCCTACATTACTATTTCCGCTTATAAATTTTGTATGAGCAAAGGCGTAAATAAATTTTTAGACAAATATTTTACTATTAAACTTAATATTTTTAAACATAAGGCAAAATCTATTTAGTTTTACTGTACACTTAAAGCCCTAATTATTCATTTTTGAATAATTAGGGCTTTTTATCTATAATCGTTGTGGTTAAAAAGTATCCTTTGTCAATGGCAATTTGAAAACTTCTTTACAATTAAAAACAATTGTTTTATATTGGTACTAGCCTTTTCGTAGATGTAATAGCATCTTTAACTGTATCTTACTCATATTATAAAAGTGGAAATATCGAACTAAAATCTGGTATATGGATAGCTATAACTTCTATTTTTGGTGCTCAACTTGGAGCAATGCTCGCAAGCAACATGGGAGATAGTACACTTAGTTCAAGCTTTGGTATTGTGCTTCTTTTAGCAGGTTTTGCTATGTTACGTAAGGGCCTTAAAAATAAGAAAGCTGAATCAAATTCTCCAAAGAAATTTATTAACTTTAAACATGAGTGGCAGAAAATAGTAGTTGCTTTAATTATTGGGTTAGGTATAGGAATATTAAGCGGAATATTCGGAGCTGGTGGAGGCGTTATGATCCTTTTAGCTTTAATAATGATATTATCTTTTCCTCTTCATAAAGCAATAGGTACTTCTACCTTAATAATGGCCATAACAGCTCTTTCCTCTACTATTGGTTATGGGCTAGAGGCAATATAGATTTCACTTTAGGAGTTATAATAAGTGTAGGTTCAGTTATTGGTGGTGTAGTAGGTTCACGCTATGCTAATAAATTCAATGAAAATACTTTACAAAAAGTTGTAGGTATATGCTTTATGGCTATGGGCATAATTATGACTGTTATTGCACGTATATCATAAAATTTCTGAAAAAAACACACCCCTAGGTGGGTGTGCTTTTTCATATGACTTGACTTCACTTGATTTTATTTCTATGAAGCCCAAATCTGCCTCATTTCCTCACAGTTTTCTAATAACTCATCTAAAGTTCCTTGTGCTTGCACATGTCCATCTTTCATAACTATAATATTATCTGCCTTTTGAAGTGCAAAACGTCTGTTTGAAACTACTAAACAGGTTTTATCTTGCTGCTCAAAAATTCTATTCCAAAGTTTCATTTCCGTTTCTACATCAAGCGCACTTGATATATCATCAAAAATTAATAGCTCTGGGTTTCTTACAAACATACGAGCAGCTGCTACTCTTTGGATTTGTCCTCCTGATAATTTAACTCCTTTAGGACCTATAACTGTATCAAGTCCATTTTCTAAGGTATCTAAATCATCCTTAAGTATTCCTGAAGCTATGGCACTATCTAAGTCTACTTGATTTTCTGGAAGCCCTAGTAATATATTATTTCGCATGGTGTCACTAAATAAATTTGGTACTTGCGCTGTATAAGCACTAATTGGTGGCACAAAAAATTCTGAAGGTTCCTTTACTCTTTCACCATTCCAATATATTAAGCCACTATCTGATGGAAGTAGCCCCAGCAAAGTCTTTAGTAACGTGGTTTTTCCTGAGCCTATACGCCCTGTAATTACTGAAAAAGATTTTTCCTTCAACATAAAATTAATATTTTTTATCCCTCCACCTGAATTTTTGTATACATAAGTTAATCCTTCTACTTTTAATTTTTTTAATTTTTTCCCTTCTATATTTAAATTGAACTTTGGCTTCTCAAGTTTTCCCTTCAAATATAATGGATTATGCTTTACTAAAGTTTCTTGTGGTTCCCCCTGTAAAAGTTCATGCATACGTTTAAAAGCTACACCTGTTTGCTGATAATCAGATATAAAGGTTCCAAAGGAGTGAGTAAAATCAGCTACAAATGTTAAATAATATATAAACAATGCAAAATCCCCTACAGTAAAGCTTCCCACTTTCATACTTTGCCCTACTAAAAGCAAAATAAATCCTGTACCTATGCTCACTGTATTGGTAAATACTGAATCTAAAAGCTGACTTAATACACTATCTCTAAGTACTATTTTATGTCTCTCTTTATTAAGCTTATTTAGGTGATTCATAATATAATCTTCTGAACCTGAAACTTGAATAGCTTGTACCGACCCAAATATCTCTCCAAGAGCGCCTGTAACTTTTCCTGTAGCTTCTCTAGAAGCCCTTCTATATTTTTCTACACGCTCACTAGCAATCTGTGCAATAGCTACTACTGCTACTAAAGGCGTAAATACAAATATAGTAATCCTAGCATTTATTCTTAATAAGATAACTATTGCTACTATAGCAAAAACTGCTGTTCCAATTACATCTAAAGTCCAACTAATTGCATCCTCTGCTTGCTCAGCATCATCACGAAAACAGTTAACAGCCTCACCTACTGAACAAGGTATTGAATTTGACCCTGGTTTTTGTAGAATACATTGGAGCAAATTTCGTCTAATAAGTGCACTCATAGTAAATCTATGAACAATATCAGTTCTGGCTCCACAAAATATCCCCATAATAGTCACAATTGCCGTAACTGCTATTAAGACTATAAGCCCCCAAATGCCAACATTAAGAGTTGCTTTCCCACTAAGAGTGTCAAAAAATTCCTTAGCTATAAGTCCTGGTATTACTGGAGATACAAGAATAAAAATCCATATTAAACAATTAGCAAAATAAAGCCACGGTCTATATCTTATAAGCTCCCACATAAGTCGAAAGGTCTTCATATCCCCTTTATTTTCTTTTTTCATTGGTATTTCATTTATGCTATTTTCCATTTATTTATCACCCCGTATTCCTTATATTTTAAAATTCTTAATTCTTAATTTTTAATTTAACTTTGCATTTTCATTCTCAACTATTTTTCTACGCAATTATGGATTCTTCCACATCTTCCATACCTTTTTGAAGTAAATTGAAGAATTTGGATTCTTTATCCCTTAATAGTTTTTCCCTATTACCATATTCTACAACACTTCCATTTTCTAAAATCAAAATATCATCTGCTCTCTGAACTGTCCATAAACGATGAGCTATAATAATACAAGTTCTATTTTCTAAAAGTTTATTTAAAGCTCTTTCAATTAATTGTTCTGTTATAGGATCTAGCCTAGAGGTAGCCTCATCAAGTATAACAAAACTTGGATTTTTTAGAAAAACTCTAACAAAGGCAAGTAACTGTGCTTCTCCAGCTGATAAACCACCTCCACCAGCATCTAGAATAGTGTCTAGTCCATTAGGGAATGAATTATACCATTCCTGTAATCCTATATCATACAGTGTAGCTAGTATTTCTTCATCTTTAATATTGGAATTGAAGAAAGTTAAATTCTCCCTAACTGTAGCATTAAAAAGTTGAACATCCTGTGTTACAAAAGCCGTATTCCGCCTAAGTTCCTTCAGTGATACTAAATTTAGTTTTTTACCTTCAATATAAATATCACCGGTCTTTGGATCATAAAGTCTTGCTAGCATACGAGCTAGAGTTGACTTTCCACTACCTGTACGTCCTAAAACTCCAAGAACCTTTCCTTTAGGAATATTAAAAGAAACATCCTTTAATACCGGAACCCCCTCTTCATATTCAAAAGAAATATTCTTAGCTTCAACAGATATTGCTCCACTACTAAGTAACTTTTCAGTACCATCCACTATCTTTGATTTCATATTTAAAAGTTCTTGAACCCGAGCAACACTTGCTCCAGCTTTTTGTAAATCCTCAAGCTGAGTTCTTATTTCTTCAATAGGCTTACTTAAGGATTCTGTATAATTAAAAATCAAATAAACTGTTCCAATAGTAATTAGCCCTCTACTCCATAGATATCCACCCACACCAAAGGCGATAATATTTCCTATAGCAAAAATACCTAAGGTACTTGCCCACATAAGATAATATCTTAATTTAGCTTTTTTCGTAATTGGAAGCCAATTTCTTATTTGCTTATAAAATTTATACATAACATACTCTTCAGCACCACTAGAACGAACATCCTCTGTATTTCCAATCTCTTCTCCTATAAAACCATAGAACTTAGCACTAGTTTCTCTTTCCTTAACCCATTTGTCCACAGAATCCGCTTGAATTTTCCAAAGAGTATACATAGCAGCACCAGCAAAAATAGATAAACTTATACCAACTCTAAAATCTTCTCTAAATAAAAGAATTAATATTCCTATAACCAATACCCCATTAGTTAAAACATTTATCATAAATTTTGAGAAGAAATTAAATAATGCCGTAACATCCCCATCTACTCTTTCAATAATTTCTCCTGGTTGATGACTTTTATGAAAGCTCATATCTAAACTAATACAATGCTCCACGAGTTCTGACCTTAATGCATTAGTAGCTGTCCATCCCACATTTTGACTTACATAGGTTGCTATAATGGCAAGTACCTGCTGAATTAATGCTGCACCTATAAATATAAGAGCAGCTATAGTTAGCATTTTAGCCGACTTTCCTTCCGTCGCTGCATCTATAAAATAACGTAAAATCTGAGGATTAACTAATTGAAGTGCCACACTACTACCTAAAATTAAGGTAAGCAAAAATACTCTAAATTTTTGTGGCTTTAAAAATTTCCATAATAATTTTATATATTGTTTAAATGGTGTATCCATTTTAATTCTCCTTTCCTGGTGACAGTTAACAACTTATTGACCTATTTAAGCGATTGAATATTAATCGTCCCCATATTTGGTAAAAATCACACCCCAGGGGTGCAATTTTTAACTTATCTTACCTATTAATATCTTTTCAACTTTCCCAGCTAAATCCCAAACATTACAATCTTGATTTGCAAGAACTACAAGTGTTGTATCTATGGAAGGATAATAATTAAATTTACATGCTACGCCAGGGTTGCAACCATCTTTAGTTATATATATCACTTCATTATTATCATTGCTAACAATGAATTCATAGCCATAGCCCATCATATGTGTGATTTTTTCATACTTTGTGTGCACTACTTTTGGTGTAAATAAATCCTCTGTAATTGCTTTAGACAATACCCTACCATTGTAAAGCTGGCGCACAAACAAATCTAAGTCTGCAACCGTTGTGAAAGCCCCACTATCTGGTGATCCTATTGGTGGATATGCATATATATTTTTTCTCCAGCCAATAACTTCATCTTTTTCATTGCATATTTCTGCATAACCCTCTGCAACATTTTCATTTACTCCATCCATACTATAAAAGCCAGTATCCTTCATACCTATTTTTTCAAAAACATTTTCTTTTATATATTCACGATATTTTCGCCCTGTAATTTTTTCAATAACGAGTCCCAATAGAACAAAGGCAACATTATTGTACCTACAACCCTTTCCTGGTTCAAAATTAGGTTTTTTATTAATAAATTGTGGTAGAAAATCAACTGTTTCTCTTACAGAATAGTTTGGCTTTTCCCTCCAAATATCTTCATACTCTTCTCCTGCTTCTTCATCTGCATCATCGCCAATTCCGGAGGTATGCGTTAGAAGATGATAAATGTTAACCTCTTTTGATATATTAGTGTCTTTGATATCTAAAATATCTAATACCTTATCTTCAAAGGATATTAAATCTTTATCAATTAGTTGAAGTATTCCAACGGTAGTAAACAATTTAGTAATAGACGCGGTATCAAATTTTGTTGTAATTGTATTCTTAATTCCAAAGCCCTTATGCGCATCTCCGTATGCCTCATGAAATAGAGTTAACTCTCCTTTTTTAACCAGTGCTGCACCAGAAAAGTTATTCTCTTTTGCATATTCATTGAAAATTTGTTTTACTTGTTCTTGTATATTCATAATGCATATCCCCCATTTTAAAATTATTTATCCCCAAAAGCATATAAAACGGACATTGTAGCAACTATCCCTTCTGGTTCTTTAATTTCTCTAAGCTTTCCAAAAACTTCTGTTTTAAAGTCTTCCATCCTATCTTCTGGTATCATTTCTAACACCTTTATATAGCCATGAGTCCAAAGTTTGTCCCACCATTCTTGTTCATCTTTATATATGAAGTCTTTTTCTTCACTTATAACTTGTATGTTTTTAAATCCAGCGCCCTTTAAAATTTTATATAAGCCTTCTTCTGTGTGAAATTCAGGACTATCCTCCTCTTGATATTCATCTAGTTCATCTTCAAATTCTGGTAAATATTTTTGGACTAAATCATCTAACCACATAAATTTTTCATCTTCTTTTCTTAAAAAGGTAGTGAATGAAAATCTGCCACCATTTTTTAGAACTCTCATGAATTCATTGAAGGCAATTTTATAATTTGGAAAGAAGAATACTCCAAATCCACATAGTATATGATCAAAATTCCCACTATTAAAATCTAAGTTTTCAGCGTCCATTACTACTACTTTCGTATTCTTAATAGCTCGTTTTTGAATTTGCAAATTAGTTTCATTAACCATGCCTTCTGCTATATCAATACCTATAACTTTTCCATTCGCACAAACTTTCTCTGCTGCTAAAAAAAGTGAAGCTCCTTTTCCTGATGCAACATCCAGTACTTTTTCACCTTCCACTACACCCGCAAGTTGGACCAATCGCTCTCCAAAGTATGCAAAAATTCTTGGCCCACTACTATCAAAAACTGCTGATACCTTGTTGAATAAATCTGTTATATTCTTCTTAATTTCTATATTTTTGTTTTCCATAAATATATCTCTCCTTTTTCTAACTAAAAATATACATCTTTCTATATGCCTAACAAATGCATAAGACCCTTAGCTAGGTTAATCTTTACATCCATATAGGTATGTCCACCCATAAATTCCTCATATTTAAAATTATAGCCTTTACGCTCTAATATTTTTACAAACTCTAGATTAGCCTTATAATGTTTCTCTGCTTCCTTTTCAAATTCACCAAAAGTAACATAAAAATCAAGTGGAAGCTTTTCATTCTCTTCATATTCTCTAAGTATAAGACCTCTTTCATTTTCGTCACCTTCTACTTTCCAATAAAGACCCCCAGAATGACAAAATACCTTTGCAAACATTTCCGGATGTTTTAATGCTGTATAATTAGCAGTAAGTCCTCCATAACTAAAACCAACAATTACATTTTTTTCTCTATTCCTTGTGATGTTATATTTCTCATGCATCCAAGGAAGTATCTCCTCAATAAGAAAATCAATAAATTTATCTGAGCAAGTAAGCTCTATATCTCTCTCTTCCTGAGTTTCAATAAATACAGCACACATAGGCGGAATTTTTCCCTCTGCAATTAGATTATCAATAACTATTGGTGCTTTAGATATATGAACATATTCCCATCCATCTGTAAATATTGCTAATCCATAAGGCTCTTCATTGTTACTATAAGCTGCTGGCGTATAAACCCATACTCTTCTTTTATTATTTAAAATCTTGCTTTCAAAATCATTAAATAGTTCTAGCTTACCTTTAGGTACGTCTTCTTTCTCAATTGTCCATATATTCTCTTTAAATTCAGGTAGACTAACATAAGACTCCTCCTTAGATAGCAAATAACATTCATCAGGGTATTTTTCATCCTCAATACATACATATTTATTGGGATTAAGTAGATCCACTCTAAAATCACACTCTTCCCATTCCTGCCCTTCACGTTCTTTAACTACAAAAAAATATACTGACTGAGCATCTCCTCTTCTCCTCCATGTCCTATACCATAAATTAGTGTCTAATAATTGCTCAAATTTGGTATTTTCTTCATCATAACCAAACATTTCACCAATTGCACATACATCATCTGTACGCTCCGTTGCTTTCCAAATTAACGTAACCATATAGTTTTCATCATCACCCTCAATTTTTTCAATTAAAGGTGATCCATTTTTCTCGATTTCCTTCCAAAATACTTCTAAAGCTCCCACTCTTCCAGCTTGTAAAACATCATATAATTTTCTTAATATCGGACTTACTATTTTATTATTTTCCATTATTAATCTCACCCCTTATTCTAAAATCATTAAAAATTTATTTTAGGTAAAACATCCATATAGTCCAGTGCTAACTGTTCTTTCGCAATTTGTAGAATTTCAGTTTTTGTGTACATATTATTACCTCCATTTATATCCCTAAAAATTAATATTCCTTAAATCCTTTAAAAGTTCGTCTTCTATATAATCCTCAGTAAATATATAAAAATCTGGTGACGTAAACCTTACCGCCCCATCTTCTAGCGTTATATGTCTTAAACTTAAAGCTGCAGTGTCATTTAGATTTACAAATCCACAGTTTCTTGCTTCATCCTGGTTTGAATAAAGTTGTATCTTATCTTTTAGATTGTTAGTTCCATATAATAGTGAAGAACTTGCTAAAATATCCATGGCTTCTCCACCTACTTTGTATTTGTCAAAGGTTCCTTTTAGATTTTTTAATTTTATCCAATTATTCTTAGGGTTTTCATCAAAATTAAAGAAGGAAAAACCTTCAAATGCTTCATAATTTATAAGCTTGCCTGTATTTTGAACTATTTCTGCTGTATGGCATAATACAGGTACTCCAGGTAGCATTAAATAATATTGATTTACATCTAAGCCTTTATAGTACTCATTGTTTTTTACATGAAGCTTTACTTTAATCCCTTGCCATTTATTTTTAAAATTATCTTCAATGGTTACAAAATCAGCTTGTATATTTTCTTCTAAAACTGATCTAAAGCTTAAATCTTCTGGAAGTGTACCTATTCCTCCAAACCATGGATTAAACCATGATTTTGGTCTTGGTGTTGGAAAAGAATTTTCAAGCCATTCATGATTATTGTATTTTAAAGAATATAGTGTATGGCTAAAAGTATCGCATGCTTTAATTTCCATAACACCGTTGCATGCGGAGTATACTCTATGGCCTTGCTCCTGAATTATTTTTACATCACATAAATTATTTTTAATTTTAAATATCATTTTATTTTCTTCTGAATAAATATTGTCAGTATCTATTTCTAAATTTAAAATATCCCTATCAATATCTTGGCTTAAAGAAGGTGTAAATTCTGTTTCAAAAGTTTTCTCTTCCTTACTTACACTATTACTGATTTTCTCAAAATTCTTATTTTTAGAGCTTATAGAATATTCACCATCTAAACAACAAGCTTCATACTGAGAAATTTTAACGGTAAAATCTTCTTTAACAAAAGGATTACCATCATTAACCATCATCCCAAGAGAATTGCTTAGGACTATATTATTTGTATCACTTTTCTCTAAAGCAAAATTTCTAAAATCTTTCCAATCTCTAAAAGTATCTAATGCCATAAATACAGGTTTTGTAACCTTTTTCTCTTTAGCTTTCATTTTCCCAAGTTCATGTTCAAATACTACCTGCCATCCGTTTGATTTAGCTTGTAGCTCACTATTCCAGCATAATCCCAGGCTCTCTCCAGTATTTCTGGCATATATCCAGTTTTCTGTTAAATCCTCAAAATTAAAATCTTCTATCCATTCAGAGCTAGAATCTGTACTTTCAATAAACTTGCCTTTTAGTGGCAAAATAGCCTTAGTAAGTTTCATAAATAAATTTTGAGATAAACAAATTTCGCTGGTTGTTTCATCCATTCCATCATTATAAACTTCATAATGATGCTCTGCTATTCCATTTTGAGAAAGTTTTAATATAGACTCTATCCTTATATTTTTATAAGTTTCAGATACAAAGGTTGTTTTTAATACTATTTTTTCATTTTCCTCATAATGTACTATCTCCCTCGGACTTGCATTTGAAAATTCTTCTGAAAAAGGTCTTCCTAGCATTGGATAGCATATATTACTGCCTCTCTCGTGTATTCCAAAGGCTTGTATTGATATTTTATTTTCTTCATTTAGCTTTGCTGAATACACTCCATTGATAGCTATATAGAATTCCTCTGTTTTTCCACCTAATCTTCCCTCTTTACCTTTTAAGGCTGATATTAATTCTTTTTTAAATACTACCTTTTTTCCATTTTCAAGCTTTGCTTTTACCTGAACTACTTCATTATAGAAATTAAAGTTATTTAAAATGTATTGGAGCTTTACAGATTTTCTTTCACTGGCTTCCATAGGTATGCTTAGGCTTTTATTTACAAATTTAATATCCTTATTTTCTACAAGCTCTAATTCAAAAGTAACAGCTTGTTTATAATTATTTTTTATATCTAAATACATAACTGAATTTAGATTTTTATAACATTCTTTTCTTGGAACCTTTAGTGATAAACTCCCTGGATACTGAGCATCTACACCTATTTTAAATTCTACTTTCTTATCATTTATTAAAATCTCCGATACTACCGATGGGTAAGTATTAAATTGACCAACCTTTTTTTCAGGTTCATTAACTAAAAATTCACCTTCAATAATTTCTTTATCTATTACTTCAATTTCTGCGCTAAATGAATATTTTATATTTTTATCATCTCTGCCCTTTACTTTAATATTCAAAGGCTTTTTAGATTTATTAATAACTTCATATTTAATCTTATACTTCCCACCTAATATAAGCTTTTGATCATCCATATTAGCCTTTATTAAATAATCCTCAGTTTCAATTAATGTAATACCTCGACTTTTATTTTCAAACTGTACTCTTAAGATTTTTTCTTCTTTTCCCCAGAGGTATTCATAATAAATAAACTCATTTTCCTCTATACCATCTGGCTCCATATTTATAGTTCTTTTTAAGTCCTTGTACCAATGAACATTTTCAAAATACTCTTTAAATGCTAACCCATTTACTACTCCCGGTATAAAATTCATTAAATGTGTTGAATCATCTCTTTTTTCTAAGAAGAATCCACATCTTTTATAAAGTGGAAGTGATTTTGTATTACCTGGCCATGTATAAAGGTCAATTCTTGGCCATGCTAGTTCTGTAGTTCTTTCTATAGATTTACATACTAATGTTCTTCCAATTCCCGTACCGTGAAGGTCGTATCTTACATTTAAAAGTCTTACATAAAGTGTGTTATCATCATACTCATATTTAGATAGTCCACAATATCCTACTATTTCCTCCCCCTTAACTGCCAAATAAGTGTTTAAATCTGTGCTACTTTCATGTGATTTTAAAACACTTTCCTCTGTTTCCGTAGCCCAATTTCCATTCCACCCTTCCGAACTTTTTCTCCACATATCTGCAATAGCTTTTGCATAAGAATTGTTGTATTCTACTAATTTTAAATCTTCCATTTTTATCTGCCCCCATTCTATTCTATTTCTATTTTCAGTGGGGACAGTTAACAACTTATTATACTTATTTACAAAGTTTTTGCTTTTAAGAACCGCCCCTTAATTGAAAACTTAATAAAGTTGTTAACCGTCCCAGGTTATTTACTCACCCTCATTAACAAAATACTTCCCAATAGAATTTTCTTTATTATTTCTTAACTGTCCCCTTTCAAAAAATTAAGGACATAGATGAACATACATTCATCTACATCCTTTTAATACCTCACCTAAAGTGCCGGAATTCCATTATTATATATGCTTTCATCCAATTTTCTTTACTATGGATAAATATCTAACATATATATTAATTTAAAATAAAAAGCTATGTTGTCAAAAACAACACAGCTCTAATTTCAAATTATTATTAAGCAAGATAACGCTAAGCTGTAATTACTTTTTATAAATCTAACATTAAAGTAGAAACATACTTCCTAGCACTTTTATAACTTACTGTAATATTAACGAAAATCAAAGAATTGTAATTGATGTTGTTCAATCAATATATTTAAAATTCTAAAATCCACAGCAAATAAACCTAAACTATTAAAAATATAATCTTTAACATTATAGATTACTATATACTTTGAGTATTTCAAATAAACCTAAAATATAGATTTTATAAAAACACTTATACCTATAGTATTTCTGCTATGATTTTACTGTTAAATTTTAAATTTATTATAATTGTAACAACATAATAATCATTCTTCAGTTCCCCTTTCATAGTAATTTTTTGAATATACCGACTCTGTTAAACTGTCGATATATTGATTATATTGTACATTTTCCCATTAGTCAATGTTTTTATAAATATAATTTTCTGAACTTTCTATCAAATTATAAATTTGGATGCTATATTTAAATAATTAATAGCGTTTTAATTTTAATTTAGATTAACATTCATACTTAAGAAAATAATCTTGTTCAAAATAAAAAAAGACACCTACATAAGTGTCTTCATATATCATTTACTATTTTGCACATTTTAGATATGCAATATCTGTTATATTCTTTCCTGTAGCAAGTTCTACAAAATTTAAGTCTTTAGCAATTATATCTATTTTTAAATTAGTTTCTTTTATTTCAGCCTTAAGTTCACCAGAGATATTTACAACTTGATGCGTTAAATTATCTATATCCGCTTTGTGAAATTCTGCAACGACTTTTAGTGAATTAAGTATTTCACCATGTTCTTTTAGCTGAATTTTGATTAATCTCATATCACCCTGCATGTTTTGCATATCACCCTGCATGCTTTGCATATCGCCTTGCATTTGTCCTAATATCTTTAATATTTTATCTTCATTATTCATTATATCAACTCCTTTTTACTTACTCAGTTTGGTCTTATTATAGAAACTCTAATTACTTACACTATATTTATAGTATTTCAAGTTATTCTTAAAAGTAAAAACCATCATACTATTATAAATTCTATCTAATTTAAATCGTTAGATTACTTACAAATTAATTTCAATATCTATGATTATTCTAACAGAAATAAATTCTAAGGTAAAGTGGTATATTAATACATTTTTTTACATGACTTATTTATTAGTTCAGATATCAGAAAAAGTGTCCACATACCTACTTAGCTAAATGCAAGCCACTTCTTTCTAATATTGGTTTAATAACAATTGCTAAAGGTATAGCTATGGCAACTCCTAGTCCCGTTGTTATTAAAGATGATACCATTTTCACTACTGCAACCTTAAAGCCTACAAATACAAACCAGTTAACAATAAAATATCCAAGTAATGATACTACTCCACCAGCTATAAAACCAATAACGTTTTGTGTTATACTTCTGCCTTCTTTTCCTCTTGCAAAAGCAATGCTTCCTGCTGTATATCCCGTTAATCCTTTTATTATTAATGTAGGTAAAACCCAAGCTATATAAGCAGGATTTGTTGCATCAAATAATGCACATCCAATGCCTCCTGCAAAAGCTGCATCCTTACCAATTATAACTGCTGTAAGAAATATAACTGTTGTTCCTAAATGAACCATTGTGGGACTTCCACTTACATTTATAGGAATATGTAACCAAGTTCCTATAAAACATAATGCTGCAAAAAGCCCACAAAGTACTACTCTTTTAACTTTCATAAATTATCCCCCTCTTACCTGTTGTTGTAATTATTTACAATATTTATTATACTAGTAAACTTATATCAGTCAAATGTATGGGTACATCCTTTAATTTGCTTTTTAATATATAAAAAGCCATTAGATAAGTATCATACTTATCTAATGGCTTTTCATGTTAAAATCTATTAGCAGTTAAGGACATACATATTATTTATCTAAACCCTTAGCTATAACTTCTTTAATTTCTGTTTTTATATGCTCTGCTCTTGTTCCAAATATTGCTTGAACACTGTCTCCAACTTCAAGCACACCAGCAGCTCCTAATTTCTTAAGTTCCGCTTTATCAACATTTTTAGAATCCACAACACTTACACGTAAACGAGTAATGCAGGCATCTAAATTTGTGATATTTTCTTTTCCACCTAACGCTTTTAATACTGCTATTGCGTGTTCTTGACCTTTAAGATTAGTTTTTGAAGTACTTGCATCTTGCTGCTCATCTACTTCACGACCTGGGGTTTTAAGGTTCCATTTTCTTATAGCAAAACGGAATCCAAAGTAGTAAAGTGCTGCAAATACTAAACCTACAGGGATTACTAGCCACCAAGCTGTTCTATTTGGAATTACACCAAATAGTAAGTAATCTATAAGTCCACCTGAGAAAGTCATTCCTATTTTAACATTTAAAAGTTGCATTGTCATAAAGGATAATCCTGCAAATACACAATGAATTCCAAATAATACTGGTGCTACGAATAAGAATGAGAATTCAATTGGTTCTGTAATACCTGTTAAGAAAGAAGTTAAAGCTGCAGATATCATAATACCAGCTACAATTTTTTTCTTTTCAGGTTTTGCTTCATGAATCATTGCAAGTGCTGCTGCTGGAAGTCCAAACATCATAAATGGGAATTTACCAGCCATAAATGTACCTGCTGTAAACTTTACACCATCTTTTAACTGAGCCATAAATATGGCTTGATCTCCATTAACCACTTGACCAGCTTTGTTTATATACTCACCAAATTGATACCAAAATGGATTATAGAAAATATGATGTAATCCAAAAGGAATTAATGATCTTTCTATTACTCCAAATACAAAAGCTGATAATGTTGGATTAGCCTCAATCATACTTTTTGAAAATACATTTAAGCCATGTTGGATTGGAGGCCAAACGAAACTCATTGCAATACCTATTCCAATAGCCGTTACTGCTGTAACAATAGGTACAAATCTCTTACCTGAAAAGAACCCTAGATAAGAAGGTAATTCAATGTTATAATATTTTTTATATAATTGCGCCGCTACAATACCTATTATAATACCACCAAATACTCCCGTTTGAAGTGTTGGTATACCTAATACGCTTGCAAATTGTGGATGTGTTCTGTTTATGAGCTCTGGAGTAACTCCAGCAACAATACCTAGTGTTTTGTTCATTATTAAGAAACCAACTATTGCTGCAAGTCCTGCAACTCCTTCGCCCTCAGCGAGTCCTACTGCAACTCCTACTGCAAATAATAATGCAAGGTTACCAAAAATAACATCCCCTGATTGTTCCATGATTTTAGCTACCATTTGGAACCAACCAGCATTAAATATTGGAGCATTTACTAAGAACTGTTCACTTTGAAACATGTTACCAAATCCAAGTAGTAATCCTGCCGCTGGTAAAAGTGCTACCGGTAGCATTAAAGCTTTTCCTACCTTTTGTAAAACACCAAAAGCTTTTTTCATTTATATTCCCCTCTCCTTTGTGGCATGTTAGCAAAAATAAAAGGCATAAGCAAAGTCATATCAATAGCTTTAGCTATTAAACTATAATGACTTATGCTCATGCCTGATGATATCAGTAACACGCAAATTTAATTATTAAATTAATTTTCCACTGTAAACTTTTACATTTAATTACACATCATAATTAATATGTACATATTAATTACTTACTATATACATATTATCATGTATTATTACTTTTTTCAACATTTTTTTATGATTTTCTAAAATATTTTTTAATCTTCTTAATATTGTTATTATTCTTTCTATTAAGCTTTTAATTTCCTTGGCATGTATTTGTTTGCCAATCAAATACCCTTGAATTGCATAACTTTTTAATTCCTTTAAAATAATGAATTGCTCTATATCTTCAACACCTTCTATCACAACTTTTATATTTATACTTTGTGCCATTGCAATTATGGCTTTATAATTGCAATTTTTTGTGTACCTTCAGCAATGTTTATAATTAGCGACCTATCTATCTAAAGTGCATATAAAAAGGTTAACAAAATATCACTATATTTTATTAACCTTTTTACATATTCCAATATGCTTTATTTAATTTTAAAATACAATATAATATGCAATATTAATCAGTTCTGCCCATGGTGTATTTCCATCAATACTGTACTTTTTACCCTCCTTTTCCCAAAATAACTTAACATAAGGTAGTTCCTTATTATCAATGCTTGGTTGTAAAATATATTTAACTGAAATTTTATTTACATTTATAATCATAACATTTTCCTCTGCTACTTTTGATTCTAGACCACTATTTTTTATGTTTTTATACTCAGTTATCTTAAAGTACTGAGAATTATTGCTATAAATAATTTCATATAATTCGCATGAATCATCATATTTCTCTGGTATTAAAATCTTTTCCATTACAAAATCTTTAGGTATATAAACCGGAGTTTTTATACTTTCTCCAAAAATATTTTTTGCTTGCTGAAGAGATAGTGTTTTCATTTTAGTTTCTTCATTGAATTTAAAATCACTTTTCTTTTGTAATACTACAGATTTATCTTTATTATCCTCAACTATCAATTTTTCACTATCAACTATAACTTCATTTGTGGCAATAATAGTATCTTTTTCCTTTTTATCATCCGGCACTGCACTTTCTATTTTAAACGGTATTACAGGCTTCTCATTTAAAATAATTGTTTGTTTTTCCTGCTTCTCTTGGTTAGTATTCTTATTAACTACCTTTTTATTTTCTTCCACTATTTTACTAGGTTTGTCCTCAGTAATCTTATCTTCATTAATTTTAGTTTTATCTTTAATCATTACTGTATCTTCATATGGCTCTTTTAATATTTTAATTTCTTGATTTCTAGTATTCATAGTTATTTCTTCATTTTTCATTAAATTGTTTTTATTATATATAGGGTATATTATAAATCCCATAAATAAACAGGCTACCATGGTTAAAGTCATTGGAATAAAGGCTTTGTTTGTTGATCTTCTACTGTTTTTATCCAATTTTTCTAGTGTCTTTAACTTTAGTTCTTCACTTACTTTTATATCCTTTAATTCTATATTAAATATATCTCTTATTTCATCTAAATTATCCCTCATATCCAATCCTCCCAGTAACATTCTTTTTAAGTAATTCTCTACCTCTAAATAATCTAGTTCGTATTGTCCCTTCTGGAATCTTTAACATTTCACTAATTTCTCTAGTATTAAATTCCTCATAGTAATATAAAATAATTACTTCCTTATATTTGATAGATAAATTCATAACCTGGTGTAGTAATTCCCGTGACTCTATAGATTTGATTATAGTATCATCTAAGCTTTCAGCATCGTACTGCTCATTACAAATTTCACTGTCATAATCTCCATGGCTATTTAGGAGAACCCTCTTTATCCAAAAACTTTTAAAATAGTCTTTACACACATTGATTGTTATTTTCATAATCCAAGTTTTTTCACTACTATTACCTTTAAAGGAATCATATTTTTTAAATACTTTAATAAACACTTCTTGAAAAACATCCTCAGCCTTATTCCTATCCTTAACATATAGAAATGCTACTCTAAGAACATCATCTCCATAACAATTAATAAGCCGCTCTATTTCCTTGTGGATATCCTTTTTTTCTTCATTGTCCTTTTGAACTAAAAACGCAATAGGCACCTATATCCCTCCCATCCTAAATATTAGACGATAATAAAATGAATTTTGTTTCATTAATACTATAATAATTTCTTTTAAGTGAAAATAATAGCAATTTATATGAATTTCCATAAAAAAAAATAAGCCAACAAAAATGATAAATCATTTTTGTTGGCTTATTTTTTTAGTAAGATATTCGTTTTTTTATAAAATTGGGAATAAAACCAATATTCCTTTAGGATAATTGGCAGTTAAATATGTTTTGTTTTAACCTACTGTATTGCCCTTTTGATTCTTTTTCTGAGTTTTATCTTTTGTATCTTTAGAACCCGATTTCTTTTCTCCACCTTTTTTAGCCATGTTAATCACCTCTTTAATATATTTTAAAATCATATTTCTTCTAATATTATTTACACTTTATATGATTTAATACATATTATGAGTCTATTAACATGAATATATTTATTTATAAATTTCCATTTCACAAATAGCCTTTTCAACTAGTCCATCAATATCTAAAACTGATTCAGACTTAATTATCTCAATTAACCTTGGCTTTGTTTTTGGATGTTTAGGAACAAAAATTGTACAACAATCTTCATAAGGTAAAATAGAAGTTTCATAAGTTGCTATCTTTCTTGAAACATCCATAATATCTATTTTATCCATAGCCACTAGTGGCCTGAAAACTGGTCTATCAGAAACATCATCACTTACTACAAGGCCTTCCATAGTTTGACTAGCTACTTGACCTATGCTTTCTCCAGTAGTTACTGAATTTATTCCATATTTTTCAGCAAGAGCACAGGCAAGTCTCATCATAAATCTTCTCATAATTATTGTTAATTCATCTTCTCTGCACTTTTCTATAATTTGCATTTGAATTTCAGTAAAAGGTACTACATACAAAGTTAATTTCCCAGTGTATTCTTTTAGAATATCAGTTAATTGTTTTACCTTATCCTTTGCCCTTTCACTAGTATATGGATGGCTATGATAATAAACCGCATGCAGTTCTACACCACGCCTTGCCATCATATAACCTGCTACAGGTGAGTCTATACCTCCAGATAACATAAGCATAGTGCTACCATTCATTCCATAAGGTAACCCACCCACTGCCTTGATCCTCTTAGCATATATGTATGCCTTATTTCTTATTTCTACATTTATAGTACACTTAGGATTATGTACATCTACACTTACTCCTTCATTATTTTGTAATATATAAGCCCCTACTTTTCTACTTACTTCCAATGAATTCATACTAAAGCCTTTATTTGCTCTATTGGTTTGTACTTTAAAAGTCTTAGCGGGATCTTCTTCAAGTTCTATAAGTGCTTGCTTTTGAATTTCCTCAAGGGTTGCTTCAATTTCTGTAACAATGCAAATCTCCATTATTCCAAAAACATTTTTAACCTTTTCAATAATTTTCTCCATATGCTGCGAACATATAAACCATCTTCCTGAGTCCTCAACAAATTCGTACTCTATGTCTGTTAGTACGTTTTTTATATTATCTTTAAGTTTTTTTTCAAATTTACCTCTGTTTAGTCCCTTTAAAAAGATTTCTGGGGCATATTTTACTAAAATCAATTTTCTCATCTATTCGCTCTCCTCTTTTTCTTATATAGACTTAGCCTTTATCTTTTGTTTAGCTTTCTCAAAAATTTTAGTGATTTGTTAAGCTCACATATAACATAGTCTATTTGTTCTTTATTATTATCTTCTGAAAAACTAAATCGTATAGTTCCCTTTTGCTCCTCTAAACTTCTTCCAAGAGCCTTTAATACTTCACTATTTTTATTAGGGTTTTTAGCTGAACATGCTGAACCTGTAGACACATATATGCCCTTTTCTTCTAAGGAATGAAGAAGCACCTCCCCTTTGACACCAATAAATGATACATTTAGTATATAAGGTGTAAAACTATCTTCAAGCTTGCTATTAATTATAGCGCCATCTAGCTCAGACAATTTATCTATGAAATATTTCTTTATCTCTAAAACATTGTTAAAATTTACATGCTGATTTTTACACATAATTTTCACTGCGGTTCCAAATCCAACAATCCCAGCAAGATTTTCTGTACCTGACCTTAAATTTCTTTCTTGTCCTCCACCATTTATTAAGCTAATAGGTATGAGACCCTTCCGTACATATGCAAATCCAATTCCGCGAGGACCATGGATTTTATGTGCACTAGTAGATAATAAATCAATATTATATTTTTCTACATCAATAGGAATTTTCCCATAACTTTGCACTGCATCTACGTGAAATTTAGCTCTATTACTTTTTGTTTTAATTAATTTTCCTATAAGCTCAAGATCCTGTATAACCCCTACCTCGTTGTTAACATGCATTATACTAACAATTTGAGTATCGCGATTTATACTACTGCTGAGCTGCTCTATATCTATTCTACCACTTTCATCTACATCAATATATGTAACCTTTGTTCCTAAATCTTCTAATGCCTTAAATGTGTTTGCTACACTTGAATGCTCAATTTTAGTAGTTATTATATGAGACCCAGGTCTCACAAACCCCTTTATGAGAAAATTATTACTTTCGCTTCCTCCTGATGTAAATATTATTTCCTCGCTTATAGCATTTATACTACTGGCAATATTCACTCTTGTTTCCCTAAGTTTTTGCTCTGCCTTAAACCCTAAACTATGAGCTGAAGATGGGTTACCATAATAATTTCTCATAGTACTACATACATCCTCAATAACCTCTTCATAAGGCATAGTTGTTGCACTATTATCTAAGTATACTTCCATAATTCTATATCTCTCCTCTTCAAACATCCACTAAAATTACTCAATCAATTCTTAGTGTTTTGCTCTGATATAGTTAATTATAAATATTTTAATTATTATTGTCAATAAATAAAAAACATTCATTTGGGCTAATGTCAATTTCTATGGTAAAATAAATTTATCCAAATATATAATTTATCTACTGATATTTCATTAATTTCACTTAATTTATCAATTCATTTTAGAGGGAGTGCATCTATGAGACCAAAGGTTAAAAGTATAAGCATTTACGAGTTAAAGCCAAATATGATTTTAGCCGAAGATTTAATACTAAATGGCTTAAATTTACTTACAAAGGAAAGTGCATTAAATAGTTCCATAATTAAAAAAATACTAGATTTTTATCCATCAAACACTATATCTATTAATGATTTTGAACAAGCAATGGAGGAACCTATTTCGCAACGTTTAACCCAAACTGAAAAAGTACTAAATAATTTTTCAAATCGCATAGATAATTTTTTAAATAGTATAGATAATAATCCTGAGCTCGACTTAACAGAAATACGAGTTATGTCTAAAGAAATTTTAGATGATCTTAATGATTATGGCTCTATTTTAAAAAGTATATCAAGTTCTAGAAATATAGATGATTATCTTATACGCCATTGTGTAAATGTTGCATTTTTAAGTTCTATGCTAGGTAGATGGTTAAATTTACCTAATAGAGATTTAACACTTTTAACTTATAGTGCTTTTCTTCATGATATCGGTAAAACGAAAGTTAGCCCCAGTATATTAAATAAATCTTCAAAACTCACAAAATTAGAGTTTGACCAAATTAAAAAACATTCGGTTTACTCTTATGAATTTGTACGCAATATTCCTTATTTGGACGAGTCCGTGAGTTTAGGTGTTCTTATGCATCATGAACGTATAGACGGTTCTGGTTATCCCTTACATTTGAAAGAAGATAAAATTAGTGTTTTTGCAAAAATAATAGGAATTGCAGATATGTTTGATGCAATGACCGCGGATAAAGTTTATGGCAAAAAACAAAACCCCTTTGTTGCATTAGAAATTATGCAACATGATTGCATGGGTTTATTTGATTATAATTATCTCACTACCTTTATCACACAAATGTCAAACTACTACACTGGTGAAATGGTTAAGCTGAGTGATGGTTCTATAGGAAAGGTAATTAAAATAGACATAAATAATATTGCAAGGCCTCTCATTTCTATTGATTCAAATTTTATTGATTTAAGCATTGAAAAGAATATATTTATTACAGAACTTATAACCTAATCACAATAAACTTCTCATTTTTTAAAAATAAAAAGGCAAAGATGCCTCATATATTAAAGGAGTGCTAATGATGAAAAATACAGACAAAAAAAAGAGTATTCTCGCTGATATGTCTTTACTACTAGTTGCAATTGTTTGGGGTGGCGGATTTATAGCTGTAAAAGGTGCTTTAGATAGTGTTACACCTTTTTATATTATGGCAATGCGGTTTGGTATTTCTGCCATAATTATGCTCTTAGTTTTCAGAAAAAAAATTAAACATATTACTAAAAATCAGCTAGCGGTTGGAACTTTGGTTGGACTTCTCCTTTTTTTAGGCTTTGCTGCTCAAACTATTGGTATGAAATATACAACTGCTGGTAAAAATGCTTTTTTAACTGGAACTAATGTAGTTATTGTACCCTTTCTTTATTGGATAATTAGCAAAAGAAAGCCAGATTCTTATTCTTTAGCATCAGCTTTCCTATGTTTTATAGGAATAGGAATGCTCACCTTAGATGGAGGTATACACATCGGACTTGGAGACGGTTTGACTTTAATATGTGCAGTATTTTTTGCAGCTCATATAGTTTCTGTTGGGTTTTTTACGCAAAAAGTTGGTGCTATAACCCTTGTAATACTACAGTTAGGTTCCGCTGCAGTTTTCTCACTTATAGCTGCTTTAATCTATGAACCAGTACCAGCGCAAATGAATTCAGATACAATTTTTGCAATTGGTTATTTAGCAATTTTCAGTACAATGTTTGCATTCATTATACAAAATGTAGCACAGAAATATACCACCTCCACTCACGCTGCTATTATTTTATGTTTAGAATCAGTTTTCGGCTCTATTTTATCTGTTATAATGCTTAATGAAGTATTTACCTCAAAGATGGTCATAGGTTGTATAACTATATTTTTAGCAATTATAACAACAGAAACTAAATGGGATTTCTTAAAAACAAAGAAAATATCAGCTAGTAGTTAACTTAATTACATAAAAATATAGAAAACCTATGGGCAAAATCATTACCCATGGGTTTTCTATATTTCAACAATATGGTATTTAAATGCGTTTATAAGAGTAGTAGTGTTATAAATCATTTTCCTTTCACCTTTTGCATAATCCAAATGCTGATGACCGTAAAAAAAATATTTCGGAGAGTATTTATTTAAAATATCTATAAACACTTCAAAACCCTGATGACAAGGATCTTTTGCATCCCATATGCCTTTTGCTGGTGAATGAGTTACTAATATATCAAATCCTTTATTCTTCCATAAACTCAATTTTAATTTTGAAGCTCGTTTGCTCATTTCCTTTTGTGAATATTGAAAAGGGCCACTATTATAGTCGATAGATCCTCCAAGTCCTAGTATTCTAAGATTTTTATATACAAAAATCTTACCATCAATAGAGATACATCCAGCTGGTGGGGTTTTTAAGTAATTTACATCATGATTACCATTAACATAAAGCAGGGGTGCTTTAATCATATTAGCTATATATTCTAGATAATCTGCTTTTAAATCTCCACAGGATATTACCAGCTCAATTTCACTAAATCTTTCATAATCAAAGTGATCCGAAATATAACTATCTTCAATATCTGAAACTAATAATACTTTAACTTTAATCACCTACTCATCTTTTGAAATTCTATTCCTCCACAGGAAGTTCTCCTACCACATTATCCACAAAAAACTTACACGTTTAGATTCAGTACTAAATATACCTTTAAAACTACCATTTACAATATTTCTAAGTATTTTCTCATAAAACGCTCCTAAGTCCCATGTAATTAAACCATAGTTTACTTCAGGTATCCATTTTTCCTCCTTTTGGCTATATTCTAAGGAATATAAGCCAAAATCTCTGGAACCCTTACCTAAAGCTGTTAAATCATTTTGCATTATAAATATCTATATATCCTATAATATTTGATTTTGTGATTGTACCTGCAATAAGACCCATTAAAAATCTTGGTTCATGAGAGCGCCCAAAATAAGTGCTTACATTTCTAAAAGCTTTTACTGGAGAACAATTAAAAAACTTAATATTATCATATTTTAAAGCTGCTCTCAAAGTTATATTAAGGTAACATGATTTTCTCTTTGTTTCTATAAATTCATCTGAAATGCCATATATTTTTATATACTCTAGGAATGCATCCCCAGTGGTAATATTTAATTTATCTCCACCTAATTCATAAAATATGTTCCTAAAGGGTGAATAAACATTTTTTAAAAAATGCTTATATTTGTTTGAAAACAAGGTAAGCTTTGGATTATATTCATCCAAATACTTGCCAAGTTGAGTAAAACTACCTTGACAGGTAAACCAAATAGCATTTATCCCTGTGTTATTGTTAAAATCTAAAAATTCATAATATATTTTATTGTTTAAATCCATCTCGTCTCTTTTAGGAACTAGCCTAGTAATTTCTCCTTCTATTGCATAAGCATCTACATATTTTAATACACTTACCCTCTTATTTCCCTCCATAACATAAAACTCATTCATGTACTCATACATTTTTATAGTGTCATTTATTCCATCATTAATATGATGAGCATAGACTGCTTGCCATTTCGTAGAAAACTCACTGTCTTCTCCCGCTAGAGGAAGGAAATTCATTGCAAAATCTCTACTTCTTGTATAAAAGTAAGTTCCTAATATCTTTTTTAATGGAACACTTTTTATTCCTAAGGGAATTTCTGCTACTATGTCTAACTTTTTTTAAAATGCTATCTAAGGATGATATATGCCCTGATTTTCCTTTAGATATGTCCACATAATATCTAAGTTTAGCTAATTTACTAGCCTTTTTAAATTCTTCAACAGCTGAAAAATTCATCCCACTCACTCCTTAGGGTTTTGATAAATCTATCATCAACAAGAAATATTTTCACTAATATATCCAACCTTATATGATTTACATGCACCAGCTATAGTTACTTTATATTTAGCAATAGCTTTTCTCTTTTGCAAAACGTTTTGTTCTTTTTCAAAAGACTGAATACAATCCTTATGGATTATAACTGTTTTCCTATCTAGTTTTCTAAACCTCATAACAACAAAATGCTTACCATAATACAAACCATTGTCTTTAAATCTTATATTGTGCCAAAATAATAAAATAGGTATTAGTAAAAAACCATAGTATCCATAAGGAATAAAAATAGTTATTAGGCCTATTATCATAGCCTCTTTTAATAATCTAAATAATAAAAATCCATTTAAAGCTTTTTCTGGTGAATTCCTTAAGTCATAAGTTATATTCATTTCAGGTAAAATTTCTTCGAAAAATTTATTTAGCACTTTACTCTTGGCTATAGGACAAATCATTTTGCTTTTACCTTTGTTTTTTCCACAACCTATAGTTTCTACCTTTAATGAAAAATACCCTAAGGGCTTTTTAATAATCCCCTCTACTATTATTAAACTTTGAATTCCTTTTATTGGAATAACCATTTCCTTTTTATGAAATAATCCATAGGATAGTTTAATATCATTTGTGTCTCGTATAACTGTAAAATTATAATATTTTATTATAGTTACAACAACACATATTATCCATGAAACAAATAACATAATAAAAATCACTCTATCCTCAATCTTAAAGTAAACAGATACAATTATAAATAATAATACTAAGATACTACTATACATTGTTGCCATCATAAATAAATCTTTTAAAGGTGTAGTGAACTCTTTTGCGCATTCTTGTACTTGATTTTCATTTCCATCTTTATTATTTATTTCTCTCATATACTTCTCTCCTGAACAATTTTTGAAATACTAAGCTGTACTTTTTTTCCTGCTTCACTTTCCAAATAAGGGATTACATAATATCCCCCATCAGTATGCACAGTTAAATTTATAAGCCTATATTTTCTTAAAAAAACTCCTTGCTTCATATCAACGTACTTAACTCTTTTCATAGGAATAACTACATTTTTTTCATTGAATATTCCATATCTTAAAATGATTTTTTCCCTATCTATTTGATATCTATATTTTTCATATCTATATTTTGACATAATTAAAGAATTTATAAAGAAAACTAATGCTAATCCATACATACTACAAATTATCACATATTTCCATAAAATATTGAATTCTAAAGATATATTTAATGCCACAGCAATTGCTAAAAATATCCCAGTTGTTATTAATCCTTTTATTGTCCATATTTTTCGTGAATATGCTGAAATTTTTTTCATACTAACCTCCATACTCATGTTTTTTTCATTTTCCTATATATTATATTAAAATAGCATTACTTAGTTGCTTATTACTATTATACCTTATTGCTAATGCATATTTGATATTTAATATGTTATTTTAGTATTTTAGTCTAAAATTCATGTAAAGTCCATTATTAAATTTATTAATAATAAATAGTTATAAATCTTTTATAACTACTTTACAAATCATTCATTAAATAGCATAAATTTTAATAAATTATCCATCAATAAATAAAAAAAACATGCTATAATGAGATTGTAAGGTCACTGGTAAAATTGGTAAAATAAAAAAATTTAAAGGATGGGTAAAATATGAACATAGCTTTTTTTCTTACGCCTAAAAATGAAGTTATTTATGAAAAGCCAAGCTCTACAATGAGGCAAGCGTTAGAACGAATGGAATACCATAGGTATTCTGCTGTGCCCTTAGTAAATAAAAAAGGTAATTATGTAGGTACTTTAACAGAAGGTGATTTATTATGGAAACTAAAAAATACTCCAAATTTAAGTTTTAATGATACAAGTAAAATTTTAATTGAAGATATCCCAAGACACATCTGTAACACACCAGTATTAATTAATTCAGACATAGAGAGTTTAATATCCCTAGCAAAAGATCAAAACTTTGTTCCCGTTGTGGATGACAATAATATCTTTATAGGAATAATTAAAAGAAGTGATATAATAAGTTATTGTTTTAATTTATTATACGATAAAAATGAAATTAAAAGCTTTAAATTAATAGCAACATAAGATACATGCAAATAAACAAAATCCCTATACTAGCTTAACTAGCTAGTATAGGGATTTTATTTTTATAAAAGGCTGGCAGCTTCCTTGTCTAAAATTATTGTTACATCATTGTGTAGCTGAATAATAGACGCTGGTACTTTAGGACTTATTTTTCCATTAATAGCTTTTGCTATAGCTTCAGCCTTGCCTATTCCATTGGCAAGTAAAAGGATCTTCTTAGAATTCATTATTGTCTTTATTCCCATACTTATGGCTTTTACTGGCACATCCTCTATTGAATCAAAAAACCTAGAATTAGCTTCTATAGTTTGCACGTTAAGATTGACTAAATGCGTCTCTGCCTCAAAATTCACATCTGGCTCATTGAATCCTATATGGCCGTTTCCACCTATACCTAGCACTTGCATATCTATTCCAGAAGCTTGTTTTATTTTATCCTCATAGTCTGAGCATACAGCTTTAACATCTTTTGCCATGCCCCTTGGCACATTAATGTTTTCCATATTTATATTTATACTATTAAATAAATTAGCCATCATATAACTATAGTAACTTTGAGGATTTTCTCTATTAAGTCCATAATATTCGTCCAAATTAAAGGTTGTAACCTCTTTAAAATCTACTTCATTTTTATTATACAAAAGTATTAATTCCTTATACATCCCAAGTGGAGTATCTCCAGTCGCTAGTCCTAATATACTATCTGGCTTTAACATTATTTGACTTGCAATCATCATTGCAGCTTTTTTACTCATTTCTTCATAATTATCTACTACTATTATTCTCATATTTGCACCACCTCATAATAATACTCAAAATCTTACTTTTGAGTTTGGAACACTATTTCCCCTTCAACTATTGTTAAAAGCACATCTATATCTTCATTAAAAATTACTATATCTGCATCTAGTCCCACTTCTAAACTTCCCTTTTGATTATCCATATGAATAACCTTTGCTGGAACACTAGATGCCATTGCCACTGCCTCATAAATTTCTAAATTACTGTGACGCAGCATATTTTTCACAGCCTTATTTAAGGTTAATATACTACCAGCTAAAGTACCATTTTCAAGTTTTGCAGCTCCATTCTCAACTATTACCTTCTGGCCACCAAGCTCATACATCCCACACTTCATACAACCCGCTCTCATGGAATCTGTTATAAGTACAATTTTATCCTTTTGCTTTACATTTATAAGTATATTAAAAATTGCGGGATGAATATGTATCATATCCGCTATTAACTCACAGGTTATATCACTTGTAAAAATCCCACCTACAATACCTGGTTTTCTATGATTCAAGGGAGTCATAGCATTAAATGTATGGGTTGCATGGCTTATTCCACTGTCAATGGCCTTAAGTGTCTCTTCATAACTTGCATCTGAATGACCTATTGATAACGTGATTTTAGAATTACCTTTTATTTTTTTTATAAAACTATGCTCCTTATCTTTTTCTGGTGCAAGCGTTATAATTTTAATAATATCTAAATAATCCACTATAGTATCATAATTGGGTTCTATAATATTATCCGCCTTCTGAGCCCCTTTATACTTTTCATTTATAAATGGACCCTCCATATGTGCCCCTAAAATCTTTGCTCCTTGATTATCCTTGGACATTGCTTCTCTTATAGCGTCTAAAGCACAATATATGCTACCCAGCTCCATAGTCATTGTAGTTGGTAAATATGCTGTTACTCCATTTTTAGCTATTGTAGTACTTATAACTCTTAAGGCCTCAGCCGTACCATCCATGGTATCATATCCTCCGGAGCCGTGAATATGAATATCAATAAACCCAGGTGAAACATATTTTCCTTTAGCATCTATAACTTGTATTTCTTCCTTATACTCTTGTTTATAATCTTTCTTATAATTAAGGAACTCCTCCTTATTTATAATTTTTATGATCTGTTTTTCAAAAATTATAACATTATCATATATTACTCTATCTTTCATTATAAGTTTTCCATTAATTATAGCTTTAATTTTCATCACCCCTTCAAAATTATTATAATATAGCTAAGGCCTTAGCTACGTTTCCCTTAGTCTTATCTAAGGCTTCTTTTGCTTTTTCAACCGTCACATCACTTTTAATTTTAACAATGCACACCTTAGGATCATATTCACAGATTTCTAAAATTTCATTTACTTTGCTGTCATCCACACCTGTGGCAAGCTTCACTATTTCCCGTACCCGCTGTTTTAGTTTTTTATTAATAGGTCGTACATTAACCATTAAATTAGAATAAGTTTTACCCGTTTTAATCATGGCTACGGTACTTAACATATTTAAAACCATTTTTTGTGCAGTTCCTGCCTTCATTCTAGTAGATCCCAAAATAACCTCTGGTCCAACCTCTATATTTATGGCAACTTCACAAATGTCTTTAATTTTACCCTTTGAATTACATATAAGCGCTATAGTTTTGGAGCCCACTACCTTAGCATATTCCATGGCAGCTACCACATAAGGAGTATTGCCACTAGCAGTTATACCTACTAAAACATCTTTTTTATTTATATTTACCATTTTTAAATCATGGATAGCAAGTTCTGGATTATCCTCTGTATGTTCAAGCCATCCGCTTAAGGCTTCTACTCCACCAGAAATAATTCCCTGAACCATAGTATCGGGAGTTCCAAAGGTAGGAGGACATTCTGAGGCATCCATTACTCCTAATTTTCCACTTGTTCCACTTCCAATATAAAAAAGTCTCCCTCCCTCTTCAAAGCTTTGAATGATTAATTCTACTGATTTTTCTATGTTACTAAGCTCTTTTTCAATAGCTATAGCTACTTTTTTGTCCTCATCATTCACCTTTTTAAGAATTTCAAAGATGCTAAGTTTATCTAAATTTGATTCATCAACCTTATTTTTTTCCATAAGAAACCTCCTTGTATAACTCTTTAGATAGACAATAACCCAATTGCTTTCTCTTATTTTAAAATTATTTGATATTTATACTTATCACTTCTATATATAGCTTTAGTATATTCAATAGGAGTTTCATTTTCTAAATAAGTTGTTCGCCTAAATATTAATGCCAGTGCAGAATTTTCTTGATTTAGAAGCTTACTTTCATATTCATTTAGCATTGTGGGCTCAATGGTTTGTTTGGCTTTATCCGGGTAATGCCCATACTTTTCTCGAAAAATCGCATATAGTGATTTATTTTCAATAATATCTCTAGTCATTCCCTTAAATAAATAATATGGAAGCCATGCTGTTTCAATAGCTACTGGTTGATCATCACTAAATCTTAGCCTTATAATTTCAATGATTTTATTTTCCTCTTCAGGCATTTTAAGTTCAAGTTTGTATTTTTTTGTTGCCTCTACAACCTTAAAAGATAATAATTTAGTTTTTGATACAGCTCCATTTTCTTCCATTTGTTCAGTGAAACCTTTGAGCTGTGATATTTCTCGATTAACCTTTGCAATAGATACAAAAGTTCCTTTTCCCTGTTCTCTATAAACTAAGCCCTCATTTACTAAGGACATAATAGCCTTATTTACGGTCATTCTACTAACTCCTTGAATTTCACAAAGCTCCCTTTCTGTTGGAATTGCTTGTCCTGGCTTTAAAATTTCATTTTCTATCATTTCTTGTAGTATCTCTTTTATCTGATAATGAAGTGGTATAGGAATATCCTTTGAAATCTTTTTCAAATCTTTTTCCTCCTCAATTAGTAGTAAATTTTTGTATACATAAGCACAGTTGATATGTTATCATGTTGTTATGTTGTATATATCAATTATATTTCAAATCCATTTTTTTTACAACCTATTTAATTTAATAAATAAAATTTTAACGACATTTCAGAAGGAAAGTCTCCCATTTTTATAAGTGGGAGTTACAAACTATAATAAATAAAAAACTTCAGTGGGAATCTAAATCTCCTTCTGAAGTCGTTAATATTGCAGCACCGCAGGTGATGATTTAGTATTCTTATTATCTAATTTGAAGTAATACGGAGGGGGTATATTGTTTATGAATTTTCTTTTCAAAGCTGATTATACAATACAAAAGGTATTCAATAATAATGTTCTATTAGTTACACAAAAAAATAGTGAAAAAATACTCTTTGGAAAAGGCTTAGGTTTTGGTAAACATTTTGGTGATATACTTTCCTCAAAGACAGAAATAGATAAAATCTTTTCTTTGGATGATAAAACTAATTATCATAATTTTAAAGAACTTGTAACTACTGTGGATAATGAATTAATTGGTCTATGTGAAGAAATTATATTTATGATATCAAAAGAGCTTAATGAAGACTTAAATGAAAAAATACATATTTCACTTACAGACCATATTGCTTTTACCTTAAAAAGACTTAAACAAAATGATGAAATTATAAATCCATTTTTAGTAGAAACTGAAACACTATATAAAAGAGAATTCGAAATAGCTAAAAAAGCTGTCTCTATGCTTGAAAAGAAGCTGAATATAATAATTCCAGATGGAGAAATAGGCTTTATTACACTACACATTCATTCAGCTAGAAATAATGGAAAGTTATCAAATACTATAAAGTATGCTTTCTTATCTAATTCAATTATTGAATTAATAGAAGATAGTTTAGATTTAGAAATAGATACAGGATCAATTGACTATGCAAGATTTATAACTCATATTCGCTTTGCTATTGAACGACTAATTAACAATACCCCTATTAGGAATGAATTAATTGATGTTATCAAAAAACAATACAGTGATTCTTATACCTTAGCCCAAAAAGTTTGTAATCTTTTAGCATCAGAATTGCAGTTAAATGTGATGGAAGATGAAGTTGCATACATCGCTGTGCATATAGAAAAATTTAAACATGCCTCGTGACTATGAAGCAATAGAAAAAAGGTTAATAAGAACTTTCTGTTCTTATTAACCTTTTTTCTATCTTTAGCCTTATATCATCACCTAGTATACTTAAATATGGCTAAACCTTCATGGCCCTCATAGAATTTAGCACTGCAATTAGAGCAACTCCTACATCACCAAAAACAGCTTCCCACATTGTAGAAATCCCGAAAACTGCTAATATTAAAATAGCTATTTTTACACTTAGTGCAAATATAATATTTTGCATAACAATCCGCTTTGTTTTCCTCGCAATGACAATAGCTTCAGCAATTTTTGAAGGTTCATCAGTCATTATCACTATATCTGCAGCTTCTATTGCAGCATCCGAACCTACTCCACCCATTGCTATTCCTATATCTGCTCTTGCAAGCACCGGAGCATCATTAATGCCATCACCTACAAATACTATCTTTCCTTTAGATGATTTTTGCTTTTGAAGCATTTCTAACTTTTCAACCTTTCCATGTGGAAGTAGTTGCGAGTAAACTTCATCTACACCTAGGATTTTTCCAATACCCTCAGCTATATCTTTATTATCACCTGTAAGCATTACTATTTTCTTAATACCCATAGACTTTAAGCTAGCTATAGCGGAAATAGAATCTTCCTTTATCTCATCAGAAATTATAATACTACCTACATATTTCTTATCTATGGCTACATATATTATGGTTCCTACATTTTCAGCTTTATTATAAGAAATTTTCTCACTATCCATTAATTTCGAATTACCAGCTAGCACATATTTTCCTTTTACTTTAGCTCTAATACCCATGCCAGATATTTCTTCCACATCTTTAATATCTTCTTTACATACATCTTTGCCATAAGCTTTTAGTATAGAAGTTGCAATAGGATGGTTTGAATTGCTTTCTACAAAAGCTACATACTCTAATAATTCATTTTTGCTAATTCCCATTTCTTCATGTATTTCTGTAACCACAAATACTCCTTTAGTTAAAGTACCTGTTTTATCAAAAACCACCACCTCAACACTATTTAATGCCTCTAAGTAATTTCCACCTTTTACCAAGATGCCATTTTTAGATGCCCCACCTATTCCTCCAAAGAATCCAAGTGGAATAGATATCACGAGTGCACAAGGACAAGATACTACTAAAAATACTAATGCCCTATATATCCACTCAGAAAAAGTAGCACCAGATATTAAAAGAGGTGGAAGTACTGCAAGGATAATTGCACTTATAACTACAATTGGTGTGTAATACCTTGCAAATTTTGTTATAAAATTTTCAGTGGGTGCTTTTTTACTGCTAGCATTTTGTACTAAATCCAAAATTTTAGCCAAAGTTGACTCTCCAAATTCTTTCGCAACCTCTATAGTCAATAATCCATTTTTATTTATACATCCAGCTAAAATTTCATCACCGCTTTTAACTTGTCTTGGAACTGATTCGCCAGTTAATGCAGCTGTATCTACTAAGGACTTACCCTCTATTACCCTTCCATCTAAAGGTACTTTTTCTCCTGGCTTTACTATTATAATATCTCCAATGTGTACATCTTCCGGATCTACTTTAACAATTTCATCTTTAATCTTTTTATTTGCATAATCTGGCCTTATATCCATAAGTGCAGATATAGATTTTCTTGATTTATTTACAGCTGCTTCTTGAAAAAATTCTCCTATTTGGTAAAAAAGCATAACTCCTACGCCTTCTGGAAATTGTCCAATAGAAAACGCTCCCACAGTAGCCAGGGCCATTAAGAAGTTTTCATCAAACACCTCTCCTCTTAATATATTTTTTATAGCTACTATAAGGACTTCTCCACCGATTAATAAATAGCTTGTAAGAAATAACCAAAATTCAACCCAATAATCTAATTTAAATACAACTGCTATTATAAAAATTGCTATGCCTATAGAAACTGCCATAATTTTATTTTTATTATTTCCTTCTTCTACCTTGGTCTTGCTATGATTATGACCTTTTTCCTCATATTTAAATGTATTTTCTTTTTTTGGTATAAGCACAACATCCGGTTCTATCCTCTTAACTATTTTTTTTACTTCCTCTATAACAATTAATATTTTATCTTCGCTTTGAAACTTAATTACTAAGTTTTTACTAATAAAATTTATATTTGCATCAACTACCCCATCTATTTTTTTGCAATTAGCTTCAATTTTATTCGCACAATTAGCACAACCTAAACCTTCTAAAATGAATTCTCTTTTTATTATAGTCTCCATTTTCTCCCCCTCTTACAATTTTTTTTATGTATTTTTACTTTATAATAATAGAATATTATTTTAATTCTTTTATGTGTATAAGTCCCTGATCAAAAATTTGTTTAACATGTTCGTCATCCAAGGAATAGAACACAACCTTACCTTCGCGCCTATGTTTCACAAGTCTAGCATTTTTAAGTACACGAAGTTGATGTGAAATAGCTGATTGAGTCATATTAAGAAGAGCTGCTATATCACAAACACACATTTCAGTTTGGAATAGCACACAAAGAATTCTAATTCTTGTAGTATCACCAAAAACTTTAAAAAGTTCTGCTAAGTCATACAGTGTTTCTTCTTGTGGTATTGATTTTCTAACTTTTTCTACCACATCTTCATGTATAGTAGAACAAGTGCAAAACTCTATTTTTTTTACCATTTGCTTTCCTCCATTCATATGAACACATGAATTGTTATTCATATGTTATTATATTACATTTATTGATAATTGTCAAACATATTTTAGGTACGGTTAACAACTATTTAAACCAAAAGGTACAAGTTTTCATAAAAAACTTGTACCTTTTGAAATATCGTTAAAGGATAGATAATTGTTAACTGTCCCCATTGATTTCTTTTGATTTATTCCTATAATTTGCTTGCCATTTCAGCCAAAGTCTCTGCACTCTTATTCAATTCTTTTACAGAATGAATTATTTGAGTTAGTTCCTGTTCTTGTTTTTCAGCAGAAGTCATAGCAATACCAATAATCTTTTCTACTTTGCCTACTGAATCCTTAATACTTTTCAATATAGTATTTATTTCAGTTATAGATTGGGTACTAGATCCAGATAATTTTCTTATTTCAGATGCTACAACACCAAATCCTTTTCCAAGCTCACCTGCTCTAGATGCCTCTATTGCAGCATTTAACCCTAGAAGATTTGTTTGTTTTGCTATACCTTCGATAAATTTAATTATATCATCCGTATTATTGCATTGATCTGAAGTATTTTTTACTTCATCTACAACCTTAGTGTTTATTTCCCTAATATTTTGTATATCAGTATTAATTACATTTGCCACTTTTAATATAGATGCAGTTGCATTTGATAAGTCAACAGACATTTTAGTAATTTTAGTACTATTTACTAAATTTTTACCATAAGATATTGCACCTACCACTTTACCCTGCTCGTCCTTCAGTGGAATTGCAACTACTCTAATACTCATATTATTATAATCGTCAACTGTAAAAGCTTTCATTTTACCACTTTCCATAACTTCTCTTAGTGCTTCGCCCTTGGGAATTATCTTTCCTACTTGAGAATAAGCAGGCATATTTTTACTTTCAACAAACTTAACAAATCTTTGCTTATCTGTTAATGTAAAAGCAATCTCGTCCTCAAATAATGCAGGTAATTGATCTAATATTTCTATGAAACTAGTTATTATTATGTGTGTCTCACCTGTATTTTCAGTTTCTTTTGATAATAATTTATTGTTCACTTTTACCCCCGCTCAATATTTTAGTTTGATTTTTTCTTTCATAAAATAAAGTACAATTAATCAGTAATTTATCATAAGCTTGTATTTTTGTAAAATTAAAACCATTCACTTACATCATTTAATATTTTGAAATTAGTTAAATCATAATGAAGTGGTGTTACAGTCACATAACCCTCTTTAAAATATATTGTGTCGGAATCATCCTCATGAACATCTTTTAATTCACCTTTAATTTCATAATGAGTTTCATTATTTTTTCCTATAGTTTCTATATAAGTGTTGTCATAAAATCTGCTTCCAATTTTGCATACTTTAATTCCTTTTATTTCATTCTCCTTAAGTAGTGGAACATTTACATTTAATACAATATCACTTTTAATGTTATTCTCCTTAGCCTTAAGCAATATTTGTCTAGCATATACGGCTGCCATTTCATAACTTTCAATATTTTTATTAATCTGCATAGAAATAGCTATAGATGGCACTTTATGAATAGCTGCTTCAATAGCTGCAGAAACTGTACCAGAATATAGAACATCTGTACCTAAATTTAACCCTTTATTGATTCCTGATACTACCATATCTATTTTACCCTCAATAAGTTTATTTAGGGCAATTTTTACACAATCAGCAGGTGTTCCATCCACACTAAAAGCTTTTGATTTTAATCCTTCTAACACATTTTCTTTCACAATGAGTGGCCTTGAAAGTGTTATTGAATGTCCGCAAGCACTTCTTTCATTATCTGGTGCTACGATAATTACTTCATGATCTTTTTCCAGTTCTTTTGCTAGTGCATATATACCTTTTGCATTTATACCATCATCATTGGTAAGCAACAGTCTCATTTTTATTCCTCCCTTAATTCACTATGATTCTTTACAACTATTAATTTTTAACAGCTCATTTACTTAAGCTATTACAACTTATATTATACATATAATAACAATAGATATCTATGGCAAGTACTAATTTATATTTACACTTAATTATGAGCAATTACTAAAGAACTTTCAAATACAAAAAATACCTATAGCTCAAACACTTTTTGCAAAATGTCAACTCTATAGGTACCGATTTAAATCATCATCTGCATCTCTTCAATATTTTCACATCTTTATTGTTTTAATAAAACAATTTTTTCTGCAAATCCAATTGGTGGTAAACTTCTAGTTAATTTCCCACCATAATATGCTACAACTTTAGAATCTTTCTTAATATCATTTACTTCAAGTTTCGCACCTGTTTTAAAATCTACGATTTTAGTTTTTTCACTTATATTAAGAATAATATTATCAAAACCACTTTCCCCTAATCTTTCACCTTTTATCTCAATTCTATTCTCTTTTTTGTCTTCTGATGTGTAAATATTATATATATCACCAATTATACCCATTTCATTCTTTGGTTCACTAATAACTATTTTTTTAGCAACGCCTATTGGTGGTAAACTTTTAGAAAGCACACCATCATAGTAAACTTTCACATTTGTATCATTTTTAATTGCCTCCATTGTTAATTTATTACCACTCTTCTCGCTTATAATTTCAGTTTTAGAATTTATAATAAAGTTTATGTCAACATAAATATTATCTTTAGATTTTTCTCCCTTAACCAATACCATAATCTCATTTTTGATCCCTTGGACAATATTGATATCACTAATCAATCCAGTAGCTGTAGCACTTAAATCTTTATCCTTTTGGTTAGACAGTATAACAACTTTTTTAGGAGTTGCTATAGGTGGCATACTCATGGTAGTAATATTATAATAAGCTATAACTCTAGTTCCTTTTTTAATATCTTTATAGCTTACCACTTTACCAGTTTTACTATCTACAATTTCAGTTTTTTCATTTATGATAAGATTAGTATCTATTTCACCATTCATAAGTGCTGTGATTTCTTTATTTTCTTTCATTAAAGAAACATCAGTAATTATTCCATAGTTGCATGATTCAGATTCTTCCTGACCTTGCTCTACTATTATCATATTAGCAGTACTCATTGGTGGTATGCTGGCAGTAACCGCGGGTCCATAATAAGCTTTGACTTTTACTCCATCTTTAATGTCCGTTAAATTTAATTTTTTACCATCAGTTGCACTTATTATCTCAGTAGCATCATTTACATTTAGTATAAGCTTATCATTATTTGATTTATTGTTTTTTATAGTAAATCGAGATTTACTTTCAGATGCTTGTACATCTGAAACTATCCCCTCCGTGCTTGTGAAAAATATTTGTGCTTTCTTCTCACTTTGTGAATTCTTCTCAGCGACTGCTTGAATCTTTAAGCTAGTATCATTCTTCAGACTGCTCTTAGTATTTGCAGATGCTAACATAGAATTCCCACTTATAAAAACCCCTAACGTTAATATGGCTATTGTTTTCTTTGTGAATTTCATAATAATCCCTCCCACATTGTAATTTAAATATAAAATCTATTAATATCCCATACAAATTTATACTCTTTCACTTATTAGACGACACATACAAAAAAATGCTTCAGATTTTACTACAGATTTTCAAATACTGTTGTAGAAGATATTTAAAATTGTATGTTTTAGGGCATTTATATTTTACATCTTTAAACTATAAAATCAATAATCTAAAGTATTCCTTTTTAAAGAATAATATTCTAAAAAAATCTTATTGACTAAATTTAAATTTCCTATTAGAATAATATAGAAATAATAAAATTTATATCTATGGATGATAATTATTGGAGATATCCGCATTGGGTAACCGTAGAAGAAAAAAATAAATCTATGCTTATGGTTTATTTTGAAACTTTCAGGTATTAGGCATCTAAAAAACAGACTAATTACTGTTTTACTATGCCTTGTACAATAATTTGACATACCCCTGGAGAGACTACTTAAATGTGGCATCAACGGAGCAACTTAGATGATTATCTAAGGAAACTTTCAGATAAAAGGACAGGGAGTAAAAAGGCATTGTTTTTCTTGCCTTTTTACTCCCTGTTTTTATATGAGCTTTCACGGAAACTCATTAGCTCCTATGATTACTCATTTCTAGTATCATTAATTTTTGTTGATTCCCCCATTTTTTCTGCATAAAACACTTGACAAGTCTGTAAAAATTTGAAAAATACCTCCT
>NZ_BHYK01000016.1:0-20629 GCF_003865095.1 Clostridium tagluense
ATTTTCTCAATCTGGTGATTATGGCATGAAGGTAACACCCCTTCCCATACCGAACAGGTCGGTTAAGCTTCAATGCGCCAATGGTACTGCAGGGGTAACTTTGTGGGAGAGTAGGTCGTCGCCAGGTTAAAATATTCCGCGATAGCTCAACGGTGGAGCACTCGGCTGTTAACCGATAGGTTGAAGGTTCAAATCCTTTTCGCGGAGCCATTTTTATTTAAAGTATATAAAAGCTAATTAATAGCTTTTTTTTATTTGCCCAAAATTAATCTGTTATAACAAATATTATATAAATTTTTATAGTAAATAGATATTTTTAGTAATAACTTTTATTTAATATAAATATATACTTAAGTATCAATAATTTTATATTATTGATACTTTTATGTTTTTTTAAGGGATAATAAATACAACATATTGCAAGAAGAATTTTTAGACTATTTAGAAAATTTAGTTATTTGGAAAGGGTTTTTTATTTAAAGGTAGAATATATGAATATATATCTAATGAAAAGCTAGGAGGTATTGTATATGAAAGAATATAAAAGCAATAATCTAAGAAATGTAGGAATTGTTGGACATAGTGGATCGGGAAAAACTACAATAATGGAATCAATACTATATTACACCAAAGCTATAGATAGATTTGGAAAAGTTGATGACGGTACTACAGTTAGTGATTATGATAGTGAAGAAAAGAAGAGAAAAACATCTATTTCTACATCAGTAGCTTTAAGTGAATGGGAAGATGTGAAAATAAATTTAGTAGATATGCCTGGATATTTTGATTATATAGGTGAAATGATTGAGGGTTTAAGAGCTGTAGATATGGCAATGATAACTATCTGCGGTGTATCAGGTATAGAGGTTGGAACCGAAAAAGCTTGGGAATATATAAGTGAGCACAAGTTACCTAGAGCATTTTTTATTAACAAGCTAGATAGAGAAAATAGTAATTTTGAAGTAGTTTTGAAGGAGATAAAAGAAAAATTTGGGATATCTTCAGTGCCAATTCAATATCCTATAGGTAGTGAAGAAAATTTTAAAGGCGTAATAAATGTCATATCTAGAAGAGCGAGAATATTTAACCCTAAAACACGCAATATGGAAGATAGCGATATTCCAGAAGAATTAATTGATAAAGTAGATGAGTGTAAACAAATGGTTATGGAAGCTGTAGCCGAGACTGATGAAGTTTTATTAGATAAATACTTTAATGAGGGTTCTATAAGTGAAGAAGAAATATACCAGGGTCTTATAAAAGGAGCTTCTAAGGGAGAAATTGCACCTATAATGTGCGGATCTGCATTACTGGGGATAGGAATTAATACCTTGCTAGAAGATATGATTGAATGTTTTCCTTCACCAATTGATACAACTCTTTACAGTGCAAAAGATATAAAAAACAATAAATATATGCAAGTTAAAATTAATGATACTGATCCATTTTCTGCATTAGTATTTAAAACCATCGCAGATCCATTTGTAGGTAAATTATCTATGTTCCGTGTAATTACTGGGAAAGCTAAGAGTGATACAATGGTATATAATAGCAATAAAGAAAAAGAAGAAAAAATGGGTAATATGTATTTCTTAAAAGGTAAACAGCAATTTCAAACTCATGAAATTGAGGCAGGGGATATAGGGGCTGTTTCAAAACTTCAATATACTACTACAGGAGATACACTTTGTGATAGTGGGAGACTATTGATGTTTGACACTATGGATTTTCCGCAACCAGTATTTTCAAGGGCTATTGTAACTAAATCTAAAGGTGATGAAGATAAAATATCCAATGGATTAACAAAGTTATTAGAAGAAGATCCTACATTTTCAATAGCCAGGAGTGCAGAAAATTCACAAACTATAATTTCAGGGCTAGGTTCAACTCATCTGCAAGTAATAGTTAGTAAATTGAAAAATAAATTTGGAGTTGATGTATCATTAGAAATTCCAAGGATTGCTTATAGGGAAACAATTAGAAAAGCTTCTGATGTTCAAGGTAAACATAAAAAACAATCGGGAGGACATGGTCAATATGGTGATGTAAAAATTAAATTTGAACCTAGAATAGACGGAGCAGATGAATTAGAATTTGTTGATGCAGTAGTAGGTGGAACAGTTCCAAGGCAATATATACCTGCTGTTGAGAAAGGTTTAAAAGAATGCATTCAGCATGGAGTACTTGCTGGTTTTCCAGTTATAAGGCTTAAAACAACGCTACATGATGGTTCATATCATGCTGTAGATTCTTCTGAAATGGCATTTAAAATGGCGGCTTCCTTAGCTTACAAGAAAGGTCTTCAAGAAGCACATCCTGTTTTATTAGAGCCAATTATGCACGTGGAAGTAACTTGTCCAGAGGATTATATGGGTGATATTATTACAGATATAAATAAAAAAAGGGGTAGAATACTAGGAATGGAATCAGTTGAGAGAGGACAGAAAGTCATAGGAGAAGTACCACAATCAGAGCTATTTAATTATGCAACAGATTTAAGATCAATGACTGGTGCTAGGGCAAATTTCAGAGTAAAATTTGAAAGATATGAAGAAGTGCCTTCAGAAGGAATTGATAAAATAATTGAAGCTAATAACAACCTGGAATAGAAGTTAATTGTTAGTTATACTCAAGGGATACTGTTTTTACGAGTAATATTATAAAACCGTAGTTATATACGGTTTTATTTTTTTGATTTAAATACTAATTTTTAAGGTATTAAACAAATAAAAAAATATTATATTAAATACGTATATTTTACCTAAAATTACAAACCCTAATATTAAATATGTTAAAGAGGGGAGAATTGAATGTCTGAATATAGATTAGACCTTGTTTCTGATATTAACTTAAGTGATTATAGCAGCATTCATGATTATATGGGGATAATTGAACAAAATGATAAGTTCACAATTACTTCAAAAATGACAAGTCCTGAAGAAATGAAAATATTATGTAAAATGTTGGAAAACAATTATTTTACTATTGTAGCACAAGGAGGTACTCAAAATGGGGAGTATTATATTACATCGCAAAAGGAAAAATGATATTATAGATACTAGGTTAATAGAGCAGGCATATGGGTCAGATTCCCCCTATAAAGCAACACTACATACTTTAGAAATTAATACTTATGCAGATTCATCAATTATTTCAAAATCAATAGTACCATCTGTAGATTTAGAATATCGGTTACGAGCTAATAGCAATGAAAACTTATCCAAATAATTAGTTAATATAATAGCATTTTAGATAATGATTTATTAACTCATCATAATTAGTTTTAAATATTTTGAAATAACAAATTTAAGAAAGGAACTTTCTTAAGTTTGTTATTTATTTTATACAAAATTATAGGGCTGATTCTCAATAACCAATATAGTTTTTTCGCAGCGATACAAAAAAAATATTGAATTTTTTTAAGCTGAGTGTTATGTTATAAATAGGAAGAAATGAGAGCGAAATGCACTTTATTTATGTTTTATAAGCAAAATTAATTAGGGGGGATCCGAATGAAAAAGGTAGTATTTACTAAAAACAGAAAAAATATATGGGATAAATTAGAAGAAAATTCTATAACCTTGATGTTTGCAGGTGAGTCACCATATAAATCAGGAGATGAAAAATATGCATTCACTCCAAATAGGAATTTTTACTATCTAACAGGTATAGATAGAGAAAAGATGATTTTAATGTTAGTGAAAAGAAACGGTAAAGTTGACGAAACGCTGTTTATAGAAAAAAATGACCCTGTTATGGCTAGGTGGGTAGGAGAGAAAATGCCGGAAGTTCAGGCAAAGGAAATTTCAGGAATAGAAAGTATTTTGCTTCTAGAAGAATTTGAAGAGGTTTTTGGAAGCATTATGGATAGAGCTAAAATAGATAATTTATATTTGGACCTTGAAAGACAACAGTTTCAGTTAGCGATGATGCCTTCACAAAATTTTGCTAAGGTTGCATTGGAACGATATCCATATTTAAGAATAAAAAACATATACCATGAAATAGCAAATCTTAGACTTATAAAATCAAAAGAGGAAATTGACCTAATAAGGGAAGCTATAGATATTACAGATAGAGGTATAAAAGCACTAATGCAAAATGCTAAAGTAGGCATGACAGAATATCAATTAGAGGCCTATTTTGATTTTACATTAAAAAGCAAGGGTATAACAGATTACGCGTTCCACACGATTGCAGCTTGTGGTGTAAATGCAACTATACTTCATTATGATAAGAATAATAGTGAACTTGAGGAAGGCAAATTAGTATTATTTGATTTAGGTGCTCAATACAAATATTACAATGCAGATATAAGTCGTACATTTCCTGTCAATGGGAAATTTACTGGGAGACAAAAGCAGATTTATAATGTAGTGCTAAGAGCCAATGAAGCAGTAACAGCTATTGCAAGGCCAGGTATATTGTTCTCAGTTTTAAATGAAACTGCTAAAAATGTACTTGCCACTGGATGTATAGAGCTTGGTCTTATTAAAGAAGCTAGCGAATTACCTAAGTATTATTTTCATGGTGTAAGCCATTATTTGGGGATGGACACTCATGATGTAGGAAATCGTGATATAGAACTAAAACCAGGAATGGTGCTTACTAATGAGCCAGGACTTTATATTGAAGAAGAGAATATTGGAATTAGAATAGAAGATGATTTATTGATTACAGAAGATGGATGTGAAAATCTTTCAAAACAGATAATTAAAACTGTAGAGGAAATTGAAGAATTTATGGCATTGTAGATTTTTATAAATATTTATCCGTTTGTGAATAAGTAGTAAGTTTAAATTACTACTTATTTTTTATAGAAAGAAACTATTATATGCTGGATTTTAAAGAAGATAGAAGGAGGAAGATATCATGATTAAAAAATTTATTTCTTATTACAGCCCTCATAAAAAATTATTCATATTGGACATGGTTTGTGCTTTTTTAGTAGCATCATTGGATCTTGTATTTCCTATGGTAACTAGAAATATTTTAAATGAAGCCTTACCACAGAACAATATAAATCGAGTATTTATGTTTACTGCAGTACTCGCAATTTTATATTTATTTAAATTAGTATTTAACTATATAATAGAATACTGGGGTCATGTTGTGGGTGTGAGAATGCAATATGAGATGAGAAAAGATATATTTTCTCATCTTCAAACCTTGCCCTTCAAATATTTTGATGATAATAAAACTGGACATATTATGTCTAAAATAATTAATGACTTAATGGAAATATCAGAGCTTGCGCACCATGGTCCTGAGGATTTATTTATTTCTCTAGTCATGCTTATAGGATCTTTTATCGCCCTATGTACTATTAATGTGGAGCTAACATTAATAGTGTTTGCTACGGTGCCCCTAATGATATGGTTTGCTATGAGCAGAAGAATTAAAATGGCAGATGCATTTAGAGCTGTTAGAAAAGAAGTTGCAAATGTAAATTCAAGCCTAGAGAATAGTATATCAGGCATAAGAGTTGCTAAATCCTTCACTAATGAAGAGTATGAAATGGAGAAGTTTGATGAAGGAAATGAGAAGTTTAAGCAGTCTAGGCAATATGCATATAAATATATGGCTAACTTTTCTGTTGGTATAAAATTTTTTGTGGACATCTTAAATGTTATTATTATAGGATTCGGAGGGTATTTTGTATATAAAAAATGGATAAACATACCTGATTTGGTAGCATATTTATTGTATATACAATTTTTTATGCAACCAATTCGAAGACTTACCTCTTTTGTAGAGCAATATCAATCAGGTATGGCTGGGTTTGAAAGGTTTTTAGAGTTAATGAGTATGGAACCTGAAATAGTGGACAAGGACAATGCCATAGTTTTTGAAAATGTATTGGGAGATATAGAATTAAAGGATATAACTTTTAGCTATAATGATAAAACCTCTATTTTATCTAATATGAGTTTGCATATAGAGGAAGGAAAAACTTTAGCTATTGTTGGGCCATCAGGTGGAGGAAAAACTACCTTATGTCACTTAATTCCAAGATTTTATGAATTAGACGGAGGTGACATTTTAATTGATGGGAATAGTATAAAAGATGTTACACTGAAATCCTTAAGACAAAATATTGGAATTGTTCAACAAGAGGTGTTTTTGTTTACAGGAACTATAAAGGAAAATATATTATATGGAAGGGCCGATGCAACAGATGAGGAGATAATAGAAGCTGCTAAAAATGCAAATATACACGACTTTATAATATCACTATGTGATGGGTATGACACAAATGTAGGTGAAAGAGGAGTTAAACTATCTGGTGGTCAAAAACAGAGGATGTCAATAGCTAGAGTGTTCCTAAAAAACCCTCCTATATTAATTTTAGATGAGGCTACATCAGCATTAGATAATGCTACAGAGATAATAATTCAAAAATCATTAGAAAAGTTATCTAAAGGTAGGACAACACTTGTAGTAGCGCATAGGCTTTCTACTGTAAAAAATGCAGATGAAATAGTAGTAATTACAGATCAAGGCATACAGGAAAAAGGTACCCATGATGAATTAATAGCCGTTTCCGGAATATATTCAAAATTGTATAATGCTCAATTTAAGGGATACATTCCAGACGAAGTAATATAAATATAGATTTTATGGTGATGTGAGATTTATTTTAGTAAAAGCTTATCTTCTTATTTTTAGGAGGTAAGCTTTTTATTTTGTAAAAAATTTAAATAAGTAACAATAATTTGTATAAAAATGTAAAAAAAATCATTACGAAAATTACTGGTAGAACAAGGGGAAAAAATTGTTTTAGAGAATAGTAAATATATGTAAACAATTAATTGATTTTATTTATAGATAGATAACAATAAATTTTTTAAAACAAAAGTTGTAAAAGGGGGAGCAAAATGATTAAAAATAAGAATAACATAAGCGAACTATTAGATGACATCAAAACTTTCACATATTTTAAGGATAATGCAGAAATAGATGTGGTTTTAAAGGAGAGTGAAAGTATTAATGTTAGAAGTTATGATGATAAATGTATAATTATTAATTTTTTTGATTATAAAAAAGGAATTTCCATGTTGTACAAAGATAGAAAATATATAAATAGGCGAATTCTTTAGTATTGAAGCTTAAAAGGTGATGATTTAATAGGAAATTAATATTCTATTACAATATGCAAGAAGGAAATAAAAGTGGGCATAATTAAAAGTATAAGTAAATTCATTGCAAGTGAGGTGTTTAGATATGATGTTTAATAAGTTTACAGAAAGAGCACAAAAAGTTTTGGTCTACGCTCAAGAAGAGGCTGAGGGATTAAAGCATGGATATGTAGGTACAGAGCATATACTTTTAGGTCTACTAAAGGAACAAGATGGGCTATGTAAAAAATCATTGAATGATATGAAGATTTTTTCAGAAGGGGTAAAAAAATTAGTAATGGAGTATGAAGGTGAAGGCGATGTAGAAATGCGTAGAAGTGAGATACCTCTGACTCCAAGGACCAAACGATTATTAGAACTAAGTCTTATAGAAGCCAGAAATTTAAATCATAATTATATTAGCCCAGAACATATTTTGCTCGCACTAATTAGAGAAGCAGAAGGTGTTGCATATACAATTTTAGCTAATTTAGGAGCAGATTTTAACAAACTAAGGGATGTTATATTAAAAAATTGGTGTTCTGAAGATACCCCAAAGGCAAATTTATCAAAAGAAAAACAAAAACATGGTACAGAAACCTTAGATCATTTTGGTAAAGACTTAACTGAAATGGCGAGAGAAGGTAAACTTGACCCTGTTATAGGGAGAGATAATGAAACTCAAAGGCTACTCGAAATTTTGTGTAGAAGAATGAAAAATAATCCCTGCCTTATAGGAGAGGCCGGTGTAGGTAAAACAGCAATAGCAGAGGGTCTTGCACAAAGAATAGCAACAGGCAGTATTCCAGAAATATTGAAAGATAAAAGAGTGATAACTTTGGATATATCCTTAATGGTTGCAGGTTCTAAATATAGAGGAGAATTTGAAGAAAGGCTTAAAAAAGTTATGCAAGAGATATTACAATCAGGAAATATTATTATATTTATAGATGAGATTCATACTATTATTGGAGCGGGAGGAGCAGAAGGGGCTATTGATGCTTCAAATATATTAAAACCTGCCCTTGCTCGTGGAGAAATTCAATGCATAGGTGCAACAACTATAGATGAATACAGAAGGTACATTGAAAAAGATTCAGCATTAGAGAGAAGGTTCCAACCTATAACTGTAGGAGAGCCAAGTAAAGAAGAAGCTGTTAATATATTAAAGGGGCTTCGAGATAAGTATGAAGCCCATCATAGAGTTAAGATTACAGATAGCGCAATTAATGCAGCTGTTAGCCTATCTGACAGATATATATCTGATAGATATTTACCTGATAAAGCAATAGATCTTATTGATGAAGCTGGTGCAAAGGTAAGAATTCAAAATTTAACTGCCCCACCGAATTTGAAAGATTTGAAAGATGAAATAGACAAAATTTCTAAAGAAAAATCCGATGCTATATTAGTACAGGACTATGAAAAAGCAGCTAAACTAAGAGATACAGAAAAACAATTAAAGGACAAATTAGATAATTCAAAAAACAATTGGAAAACTCAAAATAAAGGAGATCAATTAATAGTTTCAGAATTTGAAATTGCAAATGTAGTATCAAAATGGACTAATATCCCTATAGAAAAATTGACACAAAAGGAATCAGAGAGGCTACTAAAGTTAGAAGAGGTACTTCAAAGAAGAGTAATAGGACAATGTGAGGCCGTTAAAGCTATTTCAAAAGCTGTTAGACGAGCGAGGGTAGGATTAAAGGACCCTAAGAGACCTATAGGTTCTTTTATATTTTTAGGACCCACTGGTGTGGGCAAAACAGAGTTATCAAAAGCACTAGCTGAGTCTATGTTTGGTAATGAAAATAACATGATAAGAATAGATATGTCAGAATATATGGATAAGCATACAGTTTCAAGGCTTGTTGGATCACCTCCAGGATACGTGGGGTTTGAAGATGGTGGGCAATTAACTGAAAAGGTGAGAAGAAACCCTTACTGCGTTATACTTTTCGATGAAATTGAAAAAGCCCATGCGGATGTAACTAATATTTTATTACAAATATTAGAAGATGGAAGGTTAACAGATGGGAAAGGAAAAACAGTGGATTTTAAAAATACAATAATTATAATGACATCAAATGTTGGAGCATCCACTCTGAAAAAACAGAAGTCTCTAGGTTTCGATATAAAAGAAAATAATATAAATTCAGAATACGAAAAAATGAAAGAAAATATAATGGAAGAGTTAAAACATTCCTTTAAACCTGAATTTCTAAATAGATTAGATGATATTATCGTATTTCATTCGCTAGAAAAGGATGATTTATATAAAATAGTAGAATTAATGCTTGAGGTAGTGAAGGAGCGTCTTAAAGATTTACAAATTAATATTAGTTTTGATGAGGAAGCTAAAAAACAGCTAGCTCTTGCTGGACTTAATAGTATTTATGGGGCTAGACCACTTAGACGAGAAATTACAAAGACGGTGGAAGATATGATTTCTGAAGAAATACTTAAGGGGAATATTAATAAAGGCGATAATGTAAGTGTTTTTATTAAAAATAGTGAGCTAATTTTTAAAACTTTATAAGACTTTGATTATTTGATGTTGTTTATATATAGTAAAAAGTATATACTTAAAAAGTATAGTTTTAAAAAAACCACTCTTGAGTGGTTTTTTAATTTGTATAAAATTACAAGAGTTAGTTTAATGTAGGATTTTCACACCATATTTATTTTCATGTGGTTTATTAGAAATAAATAATTATATAAGTGATTTTTATATGACATAACTGTTTAAAATAAAGATATTAGGCGAAAATAAATAATTAAGCTAGAATGCTGAGACCTGGTAGTGTATCCTAAGTTAGAAAATATTATTATACAGAGCGAAATCAAAAGAAAATTATTAATAAGAATATTAATATTGCATCACCATAGGTGATGATTTAATGGAAATAATTACTAAGTAGGGAGAAAAATATGAGAGAAGAGAAAAGTAAGGAACTTATGAATATATTAAAATTAATGGCACCTGGGACTTCTCTTAGAGAAGGGCTTGAAAATATTTTAAGAGCTAAAACTGGTGGACTTATTGTCTTAGGGGATAGCAAGGAAATATTAGATATCGTAGATGGCGGTTTTGGCATAAATGCAGAATATAGTCCAGCGTACATATATGAACTAGCAAAAATGGATGGGGCTATTGTAATAAGCAGTGACTTGAAAAAAATAGTATATGCAAATACTCAACTTATGCCTAGTCCTACTATACCCACTTTTGAAACTGGAACAAGGCATAGAACTGCTCAGAGAATAGCTAAGCAAACGGGGTCGGTTGTTGTTGCGATATCACAAAGAAGAACTATTATAACAGTTTACAAAGAGGATATAAAATATGTTTTAAGAGATAGTAGCGTTATATTAGCAAAGGCAAGTCAAGCTATTCAGACTTTAGAAAAATATGTTTCAGTTCTTGAGCGAGTAGTAAGCAATCTAAATCTTTTAGAATTTCAAGATTTAGCTACTCTCTTTGATGTTATATCATCAATACAAAGGACCGAAATGGTTATGAGAATAGTTGGTGAAATTGAAAGATACATTTGTGAACTAGGAAATGAAGGTAGGTTAATTTCAATGCAATTAAATGAACTTATTAGAAGCGTTGAAGAGGACGGAATACTATTAATAAGAGATTATTGTCAAAGTGGTATGGATTATACGCAAATGTATAGACAAATAGAAAATATGAGTTCTGAGGAACTATTAGATTTAGATTTTATATCTAAAATAATTGGATATATAGGCGTTCCACTAGTGGACACTCTAATTTCTCCAAGAGGATATAGGATGCTAAATAAGATACCTAGAATACCTGCAAATGTAATAGAAAATTTAGTTAAGCATTTTAGAGAATTAAAAGGTACAATGGAAGCTTCTTATGAACAACTTGATAGCGTAGAAGGTATTGGTGAAGCAAGAGCTAAAGCTATTAAAAATGGATTAAGAAGATTAAAAGAGCAATTTATGTTAGATAAACAAATATAGCACAAAATAAGTTTTAACTTATTTTGTGCTATATTCCTATCTCATATTATATTTACCTAAGGTGTTAATCTTATCATACTCTTTTAAAAGAATGTCATATAAATTCAGGTCCAAAAGGTTACAGAGTGAGGTAGTATAAAAAAGATTATTTCCCAGTTCTCTCTCTAAGACATCTCTACAGCTTTCACAAAGATTACCTTGCATATGAGTATCAAGTGAAGCACTAAGGGTATCCAAATCCAAATCATCTATATTATCAGGAGTAGACTGCTTTTTTGCTTCAACTTTAATACAACCACAATTGGTAATAGATTTTATAACAGCTCTATTAACTCTTGCCTCTGACTCTTGAAGTTTAGTAATTATATCTAAAATACTTCTATGCCTTAATAGCGATTCATCCACAGAATTTTGAAAATTATCAAATATACAATCTTTCATTGTGTTCAACTCCTTACAAAGATTTAAATAACTATACTAGTTTAATTATAGGTTTTGTATTATGTTTTTGTCAATAAATTAAGTACAAATTTCAGCTTATGAATATATAATAAACCAATAGCAGTTTTATTAATAGGGGGAGATATTATGTTAAATATTGGTGAAAGAGTATTTATAGCAGATTATGGTGCTGGTTATATACAGGATATAGTTAGCAGTGAATTATATTTTATAAAAGATAAATATGTAAACATTTATCTTTTATTAGATAATATGAATTTTATGATTCCTATAGATAAAATTAAAAATTATAAAATAAGAAATATTTTAAGTAAAATGGAACTAGAAACAACATTATTCACAATATTAAGCTATCCAGATTATATAGAGAGTAATTGGAACAATAGATATAGAACTAACAAGAAAAAAATCCAAAGTGGAAATACTCTAAAGATGTGTCAAGTAATTAGAGACTTATATTATTTAAAGAGGGAAAATATGCTTCCACCAGGAGAAACAAAAATCTTAGAAAGAGTTGAAGGTATGGTAGCTAGTGAAATAATGCTAGTGCTTGAACTTAATATGGAACAAGCATTATCTAAAATAAGGAATTTAGTTTAACAAATTGTTAATTGTATGGTACATTTCATTGAAATACAGAAACTTATAGTATATATTAGATAATAACAGGATATAAATTGGAATAAGTGTTAATAATTTAGAAGGAGGTGAAATTTTTTGTTAAAAAAAATTTTAAGAGGACTTTTTACAATCATAGGTTTAATTATAGGCTACTTAGTAGGTGAAATGCTTCTAAGCACAGATTATTTAGCGGGATTTAATAATTTTAAAAGTGATACTATTCAAGGAATAATTTTTGTCATTTTTTCTACTTTGATTTTCGGGATTATATTATTTTTAATATCTCCTATAATCGTATCTTTTATAATGAAGTTTATGGATTATGTTGAGAAAAGTACACAAAAGATGCCAACATCTCAAATTATTTTTGGTACATCTGGGGCAATAATAGGTCTTGTAATTGCATCTTTATTTGCAGGATTATTTAAATATCAATCTCTTATATGGAATATTTTTGCTGTTATTTTTACAGTTATAATGGCAGCTTTGGGAGCAGATATTTGCGCTAGAAAAAGGGATGAAATCTTATCTTTTTTTACAAGCATTAAAAGGAAAGATGGATTCAAAGATAAAAAGGCCAAGGGGTTTACTAATGAAAATCCGAAAGTTTTAGATACATCCGTAATAATTGATGGTAGAATATTTGATATATGTCAAACTGGTTTTGTTGAAGGACCATTAATAATACCTACTTTTGTATTAGAGGAACTTAGGCATATTGCTGATTCTTCTGATGGGCTTAAGCGAAATAGAGGAAGAAGAGGTCTGGATATATTAAATAAAATTCAAAAAGAATTAAATATTGAAGTTGAAATTTGGGAGAAAGATTTTCCGGATATTGCAGAAGTGGATAGTAAACTTCTAAAATTAGCTCAGGTTTTGAATGGCAAAGTAATCACCAATGATTTTAATCTTAACAAGGTAGCTGAATTCCAAGGGGTTCCAGTTTTGAACATTAACGAACTGGCAAATGCAGTAAAACCAGTGGTTTTGCCAGGAGAAGAAATGAAAATTCAAGTGATGAAAGATGGAAAAGAATCAGGCCAAGGAATAGCTTATTTAGATGATGGCACAATGATTGTCGTTGAAGGCGGAAGGCGTTATATTGGTGAAAATATAGTTGTTATTGTAACATCAGTACTTCAGACTGCTGCGGGTAGGATGATTTTTGCTAAAAATAAGGATTCTTTAGTGAAAAATTAATCATATTACGTAAGTGAGGTTTGGTTATGAGTAGAAACTGTGCAATAATTTTGGCAGCGGGTAAGGGAACACGGATGGGCCAAAGTATTAATAAGCAATATTTAAAAATTAATAAGCATCCAATTTTGTATTATACTTTAAAAGCTTTCACGCAGTGCGATTGTATAGATGAAATTATAGTTGTTGTGGCAGAAGGTGAAATGGACTATTGCAGAGAAGAAATAATTAATAAATATAATTTTTTTAAAGTAAAAGCTGTAATCGTTGGAGGCGCTCAGAGGCAAGATTCCGTGCTAAATGGTCTAAAGGCTCTGCGAAATTGTGAAATTGTGCTTATTCATGATGGGGCAAGGCCATTTATAAACGAATCTATTATTAAAAATGCGATCCTGTATGCTAATTTATATGGAGCAACTGCCTGTGGGGTAAAGCCTAAGGATACTATTAAGATTGTGGATGCATCAGGATTTTCTATAGAAACTCCTGATAGAGAAATGCTTTTTTGTGTTCAAACGCCTCAAGCATTTAAATATGACCTCATATTAAAATGTCATATGAAAATTAATGAAGAGGATATCAGGGTAACCGATGATACCATGGTAGTTGAAAGGTATGGTAATAGAGTGTATCTTTATGAAGGTAGCTACAATAATATAAAGATTACAACTCCAGAGGATCTAGAAATGGGAAAACAAATATTAGAAGGTTCGAGTAGTTGACACTATGGGATTTAATAGGTATAGTTACTTATAACTATAAAGAAAATTTTTTAAAATTAAATATTAGGCAATGATGAAGAATAGTAAAGGCCAATTTACAGAGAGAAAATACTAGGTTGAGAGATTTTCAAAGGCTTTGAACCCACTTTTGAGCTGTAGTAAAACTACCGGTAGTATATATCGTTAAAAAAATAAGTGCAAATTTAGGTGGTACCGCGAATTTACTCGCCCTAAAACAGGGGCGAGTTTTTTATTTTTTGCTATCGTTTTAAATAAGGCATCTTAAAAAATATAATAGTTTACTGATCAATTATTTTTTCAGTGTGCCTAAGATATATAAGGAGGAATATTCATGAAATTATCAAAAATGTTAATAAGTACATTAAGAGAAGTACCGGCTGAGGCAGAAATAGTGAGTCATCAATTAATGTTAAGAGCTGGAATGATAAGGAAGGTCTCCTCAGGTGTTTATAATTATATGCCATTTGGAATAAAAGTTATAAAAAAAATTGAAAAAATTGTTAGATCAGAAATGGAAGTAGCAGATGCACAAGAGTTTTTAGCATCAGCCTTACTGACCTCAGAACTATTAATAGAATCTGGCAGGTGGAATATTTTTGGGCCAGAGGTATTTAGATTAAAAGATAGAAATGAAAGAGAATTTTGTTTAGCACCGACGCATGAAGAAACATTTACAGATATAGCTAGGAATGAAATCAAATCTTATAAACAACTACCTTTGAATTTATATCAAATCCAAACAAAATACAGAGATGAGAAAACAACAAGACTTGGGGTAATGACATCAAGAGAATTTACAATGGGAGAAGCTTGTAGTTTTGATGCTAGCAATGAGGGACTAGATATATCTTATAATAAAATGTATAATGCTTATACGAATATTTTTAAAAGATGTAGCCTTAAATGTAAGGATGTAGAGGCTGACTGCGGAGCGATGGGTGATTTATCTTCATTAGAATTTATGGTTAAATCTGAAGTTGGTGAAGAGGAGGTAGTTACCTGCAGTTCATGTGGCTATGCGGTTAATATGGAGAAGGCAACAAGTACTTCGGAGCCAATGAAAAAAGAGGAATTTAAGGAACTTAACAAAATATTAACTCCAGGTATAAAAACTATAGAGGATTTAGAGAAATTTTTTAATACAACAAATAAAAAATTTGCTAAAACTCTAATATTTAAGGCCGATGATAGAGTAATTGCTGTTATGGTACGTGGAGACAGACAATTAAACGAGAATAAAGTAATAAATGCAATAGGTGGAGCTAAGAAATTTGAATTGGCAGATGAAGGGGTTGTAATGGCATCAACATCTGCAATTGTCGGGTTTGCTGGTCCAATTGGTATTGTAGCGGATTTACTATTAGTAGACTCCGAGGTAGCTAATATGTATAATTATATAGTTGGTGCAAATGATACAGGATATCATTATGAAAATGTTAATTATGGTAGAGACTTTAAAGGCTTGGTTGGAGATTACAAAAAAGTAGTTGAGGGAGATAAATGCAGTAAGTGTGAATCTCAAATTACAATTGATAGGGGTATAGAATTAGCACATATCTTTAAATTAGGAACTGTTTATTCACAATCTATGGGTGCAACTTTTATAGGCCAAGATGGAAAAAATAATCCTTTAGTCATGGGACGGTACGGGATAGGTATAAATAGAACAATGGCAGCTATTATTGAACAACATCACGATGAAAATGGTATAAAATGGCCAATGTCCGTTGCTCCATATCAAGTTGTAGTAGTTCCAGTATCTATAAAAGACGAAGAGCAGATGAAAATTGCGGAAGAAATTTATAACAAACTTAAAGGAATAGGCGTAGAGGTTCTTATGGATGACAGAAACGAGAGAGTTGGAGTTAAATTTAAGGATTTGGATTTAATTGGAATTCCAATAAGAATTACTATAGGTAAAAAAATTTCTGAAGGTAATGTTGAGTTTAAATTGCGATATGCTGGAGATAATGAAATAATAGAAATAGATTCAGTTATGGATAGAGTTAAACAAGAATTTGTAAATAATAACATAACATTGTAGATTTAAGAAGGAGAATAACCATGGAATTTAATATGCTTAAAGGAAAATTTACAAGGGATGGAGTTAAACAATTAAACCCACTTGTTCTTGCAATAGTTGGAGATGCAATTTATGAGGTGTTTATTAGAGCGTATCTCGTAGAAAAAAATAGAGATATGAATGCCCATAAAATTCATATTAAGGCAGTTGCATATGTAAAAGCACATGCACAAAGTGAGTATATGAAATTCCTTATAGAAGATTTAAGTGAAGAAGAACTTAGTATATTTAAAAGGGCTAGAAATTCAAAAAGCGGGACTACTCCCAAAAATGCAGATTTGAATGAATATAAGTGGGCTACAGGATTTGAAGCTTTAGTAGGTTTCTTATATTTAAGTGAACAGAATGAAAGATTAAACTATATTTTCGAGAAAATTATAAATTTTGATTTGGAGGATGAGTAAGTATGCTTGTGGTTAAATTAATAGAGCACACACCCAATCCTGAGAAAATTGTAGCGGCAGCAGCTAAACTTTGTTATAGCCCTGTAGGTGTGGATGAAATACTAGAAAATTTAGATGAGGAAAAAACTGCGAAACTTTTGAATATGTTGATGACTTATGGACATCATTCACCAATAGAACATGTGAGCTTTACTTTTGCAATTGAAGGTATATCTAGAAGCTTGACACACCAATTGGTTAGACATAGGGTAGCGTCATATTCTCAACAAAGTCAGAGGTATGTAAAGCTTGAACAATTCGAATACATAATTCCGCCAGACATTGAGAAAAATGAAAGAGCAAAAAAAATTTTTATAGAGTCTATGAATCGTGTTCAAATAGAGTATAATCAGTTAGTGGAGATATTATGCAAGGATGAGTTAGAAAATCTTATAAAAGAGTATTTAAGTCACAAAAAATTGATTAATCCTGAAGAAATTGAGAAAAAACAATATATAATTCTTAAGGGAAAAGCAGAAAAAAAAGCTATTGAAGATGCAAGGTATGTGTTTCCAAATGCTTGTGCAACTAAAATAATAGTTACTATGAATGCTAGAGAATTGATTCATTTCTTTAATCAGAGATGTTGCACTAGAGCTCAGTGGGAAATACGCCAAATGGCAAAGATAATGCTTATGCAAGCAAGAAAAGTAGCACCTGTACTGTTCAAATATGCGGGACCGAGTTGTGTTAATGGACCATGTCCTGAAGGCAGTATGTCTTGTGGAAAAGTCATGGATATAAGAAAAGAATATGCAATTAAATAGATAAAGAAAGAAAGAGGTATTTAAAATGAGTGATAATAAGAAATATCAAGAAAACAAAGGCAGTAGAGGGGTTTCAAGTAGTAGAGAAGATAGAAGTGGAACAGCTTCTAAAAGATATAAGACCGGCGATGCAACTACAAAAGAAAACAAAGGGTTTTCAAGTGGTAAAGTAGGTTCAAAAGAAGGCAAAAGTTTTTCAAGTAGTAAATATGAAAAAAGACCAGCACCTTCAAGAAGATATAGAGGTGACGATGCAAGTCCAAAAGAAAGTCATGACGGAGTAGGTAACAGAGAAGATAAAAACAAAGTAAACAATAAAAGAAATAAACAAAGTGATGAGAATGTAGTAGAAAATAAGAAGTTTACTAAAGAGAGAACTGAAATAAATCCTAGAAATAATAATGCCAGTGGTGAAGCTGAACCCCAAATATTGAGAGAAGATTTAATTGAAGGAAGAAATGCAGTTATAGAAGCATTAAAATCAGATAGAACTATAGAATATATTCTTATTGCCAAAGGTGATTTGGTAGGGTCTATAAGTGTAGTATTAGCATTAGCGAAAGAAAAGGGAATTGTTACCAAAGAAGTTGACAGAAGAAAGCTAGATGAAATGTCTCAAACTTCATCACATCAAGGAGTTATGGCAGTAGTAACGCCTTATAAATATTTTGGATTAAATGACATATTTAAATATGCAGAGGAAAAGGGAGAAAAGCCCTTTATAATTATACTAGATGAAATTGAAGATCCTCATAACTTTGGATCTATAATAAGAACTGCAGAGGTATGTGGAGCTCACGGTATAATAATACCAAAGAGGAGAAATGTAGGAGCTACGCCAATAGTATATAAAACCTCAGCCGGTGCTATTGAACATGTAAAAATAGCAAAGGTAACTAATATAAATGCAGCCATAGAAGAAATCAAAGAACGTGGAGTGTGGGTTTATGGTGCTGATATGGAAGCCGAAAATTATATTTTTAATACGGATTTAACTGGTGCAGTAGCACTTGTTATTGGAAGTGAAGGTAGAGGTATTTCTAAACTTACAAAAGAAAAATGCGATGTTCTGGTAAAAATACCTATGGTTGGGAAAATAACCTCTTTGAACGCATCTGTTGCGGGTGGTATAATAATGTATGAAATTATGAAACAAAAAATAAAGTAATTCGTGAAAACATTTTTCGTTGATGGGTATAATGTTATTAATAGCTGGCCAAATCTTAAAAAGATTAAAGAGTTCAGCTATGAATCTTCCCGCCTTCAACTTATTGATACTCTTCAAAACTACTCGGAATTTAAAGGTTATAAAGTGTTTATAGTTTTTGATGCACATATGGTTAAAGGTAGCATTGAAAAAAAAGAAAAACAAGGAAATTTGTTTGTGGTTTTTACAAAAGAGGGTGAAACCGCAGACAATTATATTGAAAGAACCGTAAATAACATAGGACGAAAATCGGAAATATGCGTTGTTACATCAGATTCTTTAGTACAACAGGTTACCTTCCAAAGAGGCGCAATCAGAATGTCCTCTATTGAATTTTATTATGAAGTAATAAGTATTGAAAAAAAAATACAAATTAAGACAGAAAAAAAATATTTAGAAAAAAGAAATAGCTTAGAAGAGAGAATAGATGAAAAAACATTGGAGAAACTTGAGAAAATTCGAAGGAACCTTTGAATTGTCTTGACTATAGAAATTCTTCTAAGGTATAATCATCTATATGACACATGTTTGGTGTGGAGGGGATATTTGTTGGAGAAGATCGTTAGAGTAAGTGTGGACATTTCATGCTTTGAGGATAGGTTGGATGAAGAAGTAGTTATTGAAGCACAAAAGAGAAATGTTAGAGCGCAAGAATATTTAATTAATAAGTACAAAAATTTTGTTAAAGCTAAAGCTAAGTCATATTTTTTGATTGGTGCCGATAAGGAAGATATTTACCAAGAAGGAATGATAGGTCTCTATAAGGCTATTAGAGATTTTAAGGCGGATAGATTATCTTCTTTTAGAGCTTTTGCAGAAATTTGTGTTACAAGACAAATAATCACAGCGATAAAGACAGCCACTCGACAAAAACATATTCCTCTTAATACATATATCTCTTTAAACAAACCAATATATGATGAGGAATCAGACAGAACATTATTAGATGTGCTATCAGGTGCTAAAATTACTGATCCTGAAGAACTAGTTATAAGCCGTGAAGAAGTAATAAGCATTCAAAATGAAATTGGGCAAGTTCTTTCAGAATTAGAAATGGAAGTGTTAATGTCATACTTGGATGGTAAATCCTATCAAGAGATTGCTTGTGATTTAGACAGGCATGCCAAATCTATTGATAATGCTCTTCAAAGAGTAAAAAGAAAATTAGAGAAATGTCTAAGTAAAAGATAAAAATGTATTGACAAATTAGATAAACAATAGTAAAATTAATAACTGGTGTATAGCTTTTAGTTGTACGTCAGCGGGAGTAGCTCAGTGGTAGAGCACCAGCTTCCCAAGCTGGGTGTCGCGGGTTCAATACCCGTTTCCCGCTCCAAAATTAAGTGCCCATATAGCTCAGTCGGCAGAGCGTCACCTTGGTAAGGTGGAGGTCACCGGTTCAATCCCGGTTATGGGCTCCATAATTATTAAGGTTCTAAAACACACTAGGATAAGTTTACTTGCACTAAAGTGTAATTATTTAAATAAGGAGGAATATAAAATGGCAAAAGCAAAATTTGAAAGAACTAAACCTCATGTAAACATTGGAACAATAGGACACGTAGATCACGGCAAGACAACATTAACAGCAGCGATAACGGCGGTACTTGCAACTAAGGGTTTAGCACAAGCATCTAAGTTTGACCAAATTGACAAAGCACCAGAGGAAAGAGAAAGAGGGATTACAATCAACACCGCGCATGTTGAGTATGAAACAGTAAATAGACATTATGCACACGTTGATTGCCCAGGACATGCAGATTATGTAAAGAACATGATTACTGGAGCCGCACAAATGGACGGAGCAATCCTAGTTGTTAGTGCAGCAGATGGTCCAATGCCTCAAACAAGAGAGCACATACTACTTGCAAGCAGAGTTGGAGTAGGATATATAGTAGTATTCTTAAACAAAGCAGATATGGTAGATGATCCAGAATTATTAGAACTTGTTGAAATGGAAGTAAGAGAACTATTAAGTGAGTATGA
>NZ_BHYK01000016.1:20727-111612 GCF_003865095.1 Clostridium tagluense
CATACTACTTGCAAGCAGAGTTGGAGTAGGATATATAGTAGTATTCTTAAACAAAGCAGATATGGTAGATGATCCAGAATTATTAGAACTTGTTGAAATGGAAGTAAGAGAACTATTAAGTGAGTATGACTTCCCAGGTGATGATATTCCAATAGTAACAGGATCAGCATTAAAAGCATTAGAAAATCCAACAGGCGAAGAAGCATCAAAATGCATATTCGAATTAATGGAAGCTGTAGATACTTACATCCCAACACCAACAAGAGCAACAGATAAACCATTCTTAATGCCAGTAGAAGATGTATTCACAATTACAGGTAGAGGAACAGTTGCTACAGGAAGAGTTGAAACTGGTATACTTAAGGTTGGAGAAGAAGTAGAAATCGTTGGACTTAGCGAAGATAAAAGAAAAGTTGTATGTACTGGAGTTGAGATGTTTAGAAAGCTTCTAGACCAAGCAATGGCAGGAGACAACATCGGAGCGTTATTAAGAGGAGTACAAAGAACTGATATTCAAAGAGGTCAAGTACTTTCAAAACCAGGTTCAATACATCCACATGATAAATTTGTAGGTCAAGTATATGTACTTAAAAAAGAAGAAGGCGGAAGACATACTCCATTCTTCGACGGATATAGGCCACAATTTTACTTCAGAACAACTGATGTAACTGGATCAATCAAATTACCAGATGGAATGGAAATGGTAATGCCAGGAGATCACATAGATATGAATGTTGAATTAATTACTCAAGTAGCAATGGACGAAGGACTAAGATTTGCTATTAGAGAAGGCGGAAGAACAGTAGGTTCAGGCGTTGTTACTTCAATAGTTAAATAATACAAAAAAACAAGACACAATTATAATTAGATATAAACTAGGGCTAAGTTTTAGGCTTAGTTCCTAGAAAATAAAAATGAATGTTAAATTGTAGGTAAAAGGAACGTTTAATGAAAAAACACCTTGAACTAATCCATTGACATATCTATTAAGTTGTGATAAATTGTTTAAGTAAAATAAAAAATACAAAAGATAGCATAATGCTTGTTTTGCATTGGCTTTCTTCAATAGATGGAAAACCGGGAGGTGTAGATTGTGAGAGTAAAAGTAACCTTAGCATGTACTGATTGCAAACAGAGAAATTACAATACAATGAAAAACAAAAAAAATAACCCAGACAGAATAGAAATGAAAAAATACTGTAAGTTCTGCCACAAACATACACTTCATAAAGAGACAAAATAATACAGCATAAAACACAAAACGTTGGGGGATGTGAATGAAATGGCTGTTAATGGTAACATTAAAGTAAAAGAAGAATCAACCCAAAAAGGAATAGTTAAGTTTTTCAAGGACCTTAAGGCAGAAGCGAAAAGAATAACTTGGCCTTCAAAAAAAGACATTCAAAAGGCAACTATTGCAGTGGCAAGTTTTTCTTTTATTTTTGTAATCTTTGTGGGTTTGTTGGATTCTGGTTTTAATAACCTCTATAAACTAATCTTTAAATAAGGTAAAAAAAGGAGGTAGGGGACGGAGTACTCCACCCTTTAAGTTATGGCAGATAAAGCTAAATGGTATGTTGTACATACATATTCTGGTTATGAAAATAAAGTTAAAGCCAACCTAGAAAAAGCAATTGAAAATAGAAATCTTGAGGAATATGTACATGACATTCAAGTTCCTATGGAAGAAGTAGTTGAAGTAAAGGATGGAAAGAAAAAAATAACTTTTAAAAAAGTGTTTCCAGGTTATGTAATGGTTAAAATGCTTATGACAGATGAATCATGGTATATAGTTAGAAATACTAGAGGCGTAACAGGGTTCGTAGGACCAGGTTCTAAGCCGGTGGCTCTTACTGAAGATGAAGTCAGAACTATGGGAATAGCAGAAAAAGTAATAGTTGTTGACTACGAAGTTGGTGAGAACATTCAGGTGATATTTGGACCTTTAGAAGGATTTGTTGCATTAATACAAGAAATTCATTTGGATAAGCAGAAAGTTAAAGCACTTATTAATATGTTTGGCAGAGAAACACCTGTTGAACTAGAATTTAATCAAATACAAAAATTAGACTAGGTACTAAGTGGGAGGATTTTAATCCGCATTACCACAATATAGGAGGTATAAACTCATGGCTAAGAAAATAACAGGAATGATAAAACTTCAACTTCCTGCAGGAAAAGCAACACCAGCACCACCGGTTGGTCCAGCACTTGGACAACACGGAGTTAATATTATGGGATTCTGTAAAGAATTCAATGCAAAAACTGCTGATCAACCAGGAATGATAATACCAGTAGTAATAACAGTATATCAAGATAGATCTTTTAGTTTCATATTAAAAACTCCACCAGCAGCTATACTATTAAAGAAAGCGGTTGGACTTGAAAGTGGTTCAGGAGTTCCAAACAAAACTAAAATTGCAACAGTTTCTAAAGCTAAAGTAAGAGAAATAGCAGAACTTAAGATGCCAGATTTAAATGCAGCATCAATTGAAGCTGCTATGAGTATGATAGCTGGAACAGCAAGAAGTATGGGAATAGTTGTAGAAGAATAAAATTCTATAAATTACGTGGGAGGTAAAAACCGTTATAACCACGAAGGAGGATACTAATATGGGAAAAAATTACATAGAGAGTTCAAAGCTTGTAGATAAAACAGCTCTATATACACCAACAGAAGCTATGGAAATTGCGGTGAAAACTGCTAAGGCTAAATTTGATGAAACTATCGAGCTTGCTGTAAGTCTTGGTGTTGATCCAAGGCATGCAGATCAACAAGTTAGAGGAGCAGTAGTGCTTCCTCATGGAACAGGTAAAACAGTTAGAGTTCTAGTTTTTGCTAAGGGCGAAAAAGCTAAAGAAGCAGAACTTGCAGGCGCTGACTTTGTTGGAAATGATGAGTTAGTTGATAAAATTCAAAAAGAAAATTGGTTTGAGTTTGATGTAGTTGTTGCTACACCAGATATGATGGGTGTTGTTGGTAAATTAGGTAGAGTGTTAGGACCTAAAGGATTAATGCCGAATCCAAAGTCAGGAACAGTAACATTTGATGTTACTAGAGCAATAAATGAAATAAAAGCTGGTAAAGTTGAGTATAGAGTCGATAAAACTTCTATAATTCATGTACCACTTGGAAAAGCATCTTTTGGCGCTGAAAAATTAGTTCAAAACTTCCATGCTTTAATGGAAGCAGTAGTTAAAGCTAAACCAGCAGCAGCAAAAGGACAATACTTAAAGTCAGTATCAGTTTCTAGTACAATGGGACCTGGAATAAAAGTTAATCAATCTAAAGTATTAGATTAGTATTGACAAATTGACTTAAGCATGGTACAATTCACAAAGTAAAATAGATAATATTCCGTAGATAGTAGGTGCGAAAGCGTAAAAGACAACATACCTACCGAGGATTCCAATAAATGTACTTTTGTACGGATATTAGGTCTCTTCGTGTCTGCGGAGAGATCTTATTTTTTATAAAGCAGTTAAAAACTGTGAGGAGGTGCATACACAGTGTTAAGCAATAATAGACAATTAAAAGAAGCTAAAGTAGCAGAAATAAAAGAAAAATTAGAAAAAGCTCAAGGTGTAGTACTTAGCCAATATCAAGGTCTAAATGTAGAAGATGATACACTACTAAGAAAAAACCTTAGAGAAGCTGGAGTGGAATATAAAGTTTATAAAAACACACTAGTTATTCTAGCAGCTAGAGAATTAGGAATTGAAGGTATAGTAACACACCTAAAAGGTTCTATTTCAATAGCGTTCGGATATGAAGAACCAACAGTTGCAGCTAGAATTTTAAATGAATTTGCAAAAACTCATAAGAAATTAGAGCTTAAAGCAGCTATAATCCAAGGAGAAATATTTGATGCTGCTCAAGTTAATCAATTGGCATCAATACCACCAAGAAATGTTCTTATTGCAAAATTACTTGGAAGCTTCAAAGCTCCAATATCAAATCTTGCATACGTATTGAACTCAATTAAAGAACAAAAAGAATTAGCAGAGTAATTTTAAAATTATTAGGCTGAAACAAATAGTTTTGATTGATTCAAACTATTAAGAAAAATAAAACATATATATGAAAAAAATTCGGAGGTGCATTTATAATGACAAGAGAAGAAATTATTCAAGCTGTAAAAGATATGAGTGTTTTAGAATTAAACGAATTGGTAAAAGCTTGCGAAGAGGAATTTGGCGTAAGTGCTGCAGCACCAGTTGCAGCTGCAGGAGCTGCTACAGCTTCTGCTGAAGAAAAAACTGAATTTGATGTAATTTTAACTAGTGCTGGCCCTAACAAAATTAAAGTTATTAAAATTGTTAGAGAATTAACAGGACTTGGATTAAAAGAAGCTAAAGATATAGTTGATGGAGCTCCTAAAACAATTAAAGAAGCTGTAAACAAAGAAGATGCTGAATCTATAAAAGCTAAACTTGAAGAAGTTGGCGGCGGAGTAGAAATAAAATAATTTTATTATAAAATGAGGGTACTTTTTATTAAGAGTGCCCTTTTTTTGAAATGTTATGTTGACATAGAAATATAATTATGATAATATAGCATAATGCACTGGAAATTAGTAGTTTATCATTAAAAAAAATGTAATTACTGATAAAAGTGAATTAAATTAACAAAAATGGTTATAATAACATGATGAAAATGTGTGAATCCAGAAACACAAAGTCCTAGGGGAAGGTGTGTTTTTGGTTATTTTAGTTTATACAAGGGGTGAAAGCTGATGGTACATCCTGTCCAATTAGGTAAAAGAACAAGAATGAGTTTTTCAAAAATAAGAGAAGTAACTGATATGCCGAATTTAATTGAAATACAGTTAGACTCTTATAATTGGTTTTTAAAAGAAGGACTTCAAGAGGTTTTTGACGATATAAATCCTATTCAGGATTATACAGGAAATCTTGTTCTAGAGTTTGTAGGATACAAACTTGATACAGATAATATCAAGTATTCGGAAGAGCAATGTAAAGAAAGAGATACAACATACGCAGCTCCTCTAAAAGTTAAAGTTAGATTGCGTAATAATGAAACTGGTGAAATCAAAGAGCAAGAAGTCTTTATGGGAGATTTCCCACTTATGACACCTCAAGGAACATTTGTTATTAATGGAGCGGAAAGAGTTATAGTAAGTCAATTAGTTAGATCTCCAGGGGTTTACTACAATTATTCTGTTGATAAAACAGGAAAAAAACTTTATTCCTCAACAGTAATTCCAAATAGAGGAGCATGGCTTGAGTATGAAACAGATTCTAATGATATTGTTTATATTAGAATTGACAAGACAAGAAAACTGCCTATAAGTATTTTGGCTAGAGCTATGATGGATAATGGTAGTGATTTAGACTTACATGAATTATTAGGTGAGGAAGAAAGACTAACAGCAACCATAGAAAAAGACAATACAAAAACAAGAGAAGAAGCGCTGATAGAAATATATAAGAGGCTAAGACCAGGCGAACCACCTACAGTGGATAGTGCGGTATCTCTTATTGATTCATTATTCTTTGATGCAAAAAGATATGATTTATCAAGAGTTGGTAGATACAAGTTTAATAAGAAGTTATCAATTAATCACAGAATTGCAAACCAAATTGCTGCTGAGAATATTGTTAACCCTATAACTGGTGAAGTTATAGTTGAAAAAGATGAAAAAATAGACAGAGAAACTGCTCTAGACATTCAAAACTTGGGAATCAATGTAGTAGATCTTCAAGTAGAGGATAAAGTGATAAGAGTTATAGGAAATAACTTTGTCAACATTAATAAAGTAGTTAAATTTGATATATCTGATCTTAATATTAGGGAAATGGTTCACTATCCAACCCTAAAAGGAATATTAGATAATTTCAGTGACGAAGAATCAATTAAAGAGCAAATTAAAATTAATAAAAGTAGATTAATACCAAAACATATAATTAAAGATGATATGTATGCTACAGTGAGCTACGAGTTAGGACTAACTTATGATATCGGTTATATTGATGATATTGATCATTTAGGAAATAGAAGAATTAGATCTGTAGGAGAACTTTTACAGAACCAATTTAGAATAGGATTATCTAGAATGGAACGAGTTGTAAAAGAAAGAATGACAATTCAGGACCAAGAAGGAATAACACCTCAAGCACTTATAAATATCAGGCCAGTAGCTGCAGCTATAAAAGAATTTTTTGGAAGTTCACAACTTTCTCAATTCATGGATCAAACAAATCCATTATCAGAACTTACCAATAAAAGAAGGTTATCTGCACTGGGACCAGGTGGACTTTCAAGAGAGAGAGCTGGATTTGAAGTTAGAGACGTTCATTACTCCCATTATGGTAGAATGTGTCCTATAGAAACTCCAGAAGGACCTAACATAGGTCTTATTAACTCTCTTGCTAGTTATGCTAAAGTAAATGAATATGGTTTTATTGAAACACCATATAGGGTTGTTGATAAGAAAACATTAGTAGTTACAAAAAAAATTATTTATATGACTGCAGATGAAGAAGATTTATATTTAGTAGCACAGGCAAGTGAACCAATTGGTGAAGATGGTACTTTTGTAGATAAAAAAGTAACTGTAAGAGCTAAGCAGGAAGTAATGGTTGTTCCAAAAGAAGAAGTAGATCTTATGGATATATCACCAAGGCAAATAGTTTCTGTTGCTACAGCAATGATTCCTTTTCTTGAAAATGATGATGCCAGTCGTGCTCTAATGGGTTCTAACATGCAACGTCAAGCAGTACCACTATTAAAATCTCAAGCGCCATTTGTTGGTACAGGGATAGAATACAGAGCAGCAGTAGATTCAGGTGTTCTTCCAAAGGCTAAAAATGCAGGTGTAGTTGAGTATGTAAGTGCAAATGAAATTAAGGTAAGAAGAGACTCAGATAATGAGCTAGATACTTATAAAATTCTTAAGTTTAAGAGATCAAATCAAGGTACATGTATAAATCAAAGACCTATAGTTAATAAAGGTGAAAAAGTTGGAGTAAATACAGTACTTGCAGATGGACCTTCAACGGACCTTGGAGAAATAGCTTTAGGTAAGAACATTCGTATTGGATTTGTAACTTGGGAAGGCTATAACTATGAGGATGCAATGTTAATATCTGAAGAACTTGTTCGTGATGATATATTTACTTCAGTTCATATTGAAGAATACGAATCAGAAGCAAGAGACACGAAACTAGGACCAGAAGAAATAACTAGAGACATTCCTAATGTCGGTGAAGATGCACTTAAAGACATAGATGAGGGCGGAATAATAAGAATAGGTGCTGAAGTAAGATCTGGAGATATCCTGGTTGGAAAAGTAACTCCTAAGGGAGAAACCGAACTTACAGCAGAGGAAAGATTATTAAGAGCGATATTTGGTGAAAAGGCAAGAGAAGTAAGAGATACATCACTTAGAGTGCCACATGGCGAAGCTGGAATAATAGTTGACGTTAAAGTGTTCACTAGAGAAAATGGTGATGAACTTCCACCAGGTGTAAATGAACTAGTTAGATGTTATATAGCTCAAAAAAGAAAGATATCTGTGGGAGATAAGATGGCAGGAAGACATGGTAATAAAGGAGTTATCTCTAGAGTATTACCTGTAGAAGATATGCCGTTTTTACCTGATGGAAGGCCGCTTCAAATATGCTTAAATCCGCTTGGGGTTCCTTCACGTATGAATATAGGCCAGGTATTAGAAGTCCACTTAGGTTGGGCAGCTAGTGAGCTTGGTTGGCATATTGCAACACCAGTATTTGATGGTGCTCTTGAGGAAGAAATTGAAGCATGTCTGGAAAAAGCAGGATACCATGCAGATGGAAAAACTGACTTATATGATGGAAGAACAGGAGAAGCATTTGATAGCAGAGTTACTGTTGGATATATGTACATCTTAAAACTACATCATTTGGTTGATGATAAAATACATGCTAGGTCAACAGGTCCATATTCTCTAGTAACTCAGCAACCATTAGGTGGTAAAGCTCAGTTTGGTGGCCAAAGATTTGGAGAAATGGAAGTTTGGGCACTAGAAGCCTATGGTTCAGCTCATACTCTGCAAGAAATTTTAACAGTTAAATCTGATGATGTTGTAGGTAGAGTTAAAACTTATGAAGCGATAGTTAAAGGTGAAAATATTCCAGAACCTGGCGTGCCTGAATCCTTTAAAGTTCTTATAAAAGAACTACAAGCGTTATGTTTGAACGTTAAAGTTCTTACTGACGATTTAGAAGAAATCAAACTAAAAGAATCAGTTGATGATGAAATTGAAGAATTAAATTTAAATGTTAACATAGAAGGATCAGAAGATATAATTCCTGAGGCACCAACGGAAGAGTACATTGAACTTATCGATGATGACGAAGAAGTAGACGTTGATATAAATTACGATGAAATACCCTTAGAAGAATTTGGTGAGGACTTAGAATTAAATGATTTTAATGATGAACATTAATATGAAGGGAGGATGTACCCTTGTTTGAATTTAATAATTTCGATGCTATTCAAATAGGATTAGCATCACCGGAACAAATCAGAGAATGGTCAAAAGGTGAAGTTAAAAAACCTGAGACTATAAACTATAGAACTTTAAAACCTGAAAGAGATGGACTTTTTTGCGAAAGAATATTTGGTCCAATTAAAGATTGGGAATGTCACTGTGGGAAATATAAGAGAGTAAGATATAAGGGAATAGTTTGTGATAGATGTGGCGTTGAAGTTACAAAATCTAAAGTAAGACGTGAAAGAATGGGGCATATTGAACTTGCTGCCCCAGTTTCTCACATTTGGTATTTTAAAGGAATACCATCTCGTATGGGACTTATTTTAGATATGTCACCTAGATCTCTAGAAAAAATTCTTTATTTTGCTTCTTATGTAGTATTGGATCCGAAAGAAACATCACTACTAAAGAAACAAATCCTTAGTGAAAAAGAATATAGAGAAGCTATTGATAAGTTTGGCAATGATAGTTTTGTAGCTGGTATGGGTGCAGAATCTGTAAAAGTACTGTTACAAGATATAAACTTAGAAGAGTTATCTAAGGAATTAAAGGAAGACTTAAAAACAAGCACAGGACAAAAGAGAATTAGAAGTATAAGAAGACTGGATGTGTCAGAATCCTTCAGAAAATCTAAAAACAAACCTGAGTGGATAATAATTGATGTAATCCCAGTAATACCTCCTGATTTAAGACCAATGGTACAATTAGATGGAGGAAGATTTGCTACTTCTGATTTAAATGATTTGTATAGAAGAGTAATAAACAGAAACAATAGATTGAAAAAGCTTCTAGATTTGGGAGCTCCAGATATAATTGTTAGAAATGAAAAAAGAATGCTTCAAGAAGCTGTAGATGCATTAATTGATAATGGAAGAAGAGGAAGGCCAGTTACAGGACCAGGGAATAGACCTTTAAAATCTCTATCTGACATGTTAAAAGGAAAACAAGGAAGATTCAGACAAAACTTACTTGGAAAACGTGTTGATTACTCAGGCCGTTCAGTTATAGTTGTTGGACCAGAACTGCAAATGTATCAATGTGGTCTTCCGAAAGAAATGGCTTTAGAATTATTTAAGCCTTTTGTTATGAAAAAGCTAGTTGGAAGTGGAGTAGCTCATAATATTAAGAGCGCTAAGCGAATGGTAGAGAGGGTTATGCCTCAAGTATGGGATGTACTTGAAGAAGTAATATCCGATCATCCAGTATTATTAAATCGTGCTCCTACACTTCATAGATTAGGTATTCAAGCTTTCCAACCTGTACTTGTAGAAGGTAGAGCTATTAAACTACATCCACTTGTATGTACAGCTTACAATGCTGACTTTGACGGAGATCAAATGGCGGTACACGTACCTCTATCTGTTGAAGCTCAAGCTGAAGCAAGGTTCTTAATGCTTGCTGCACATAATATCATGAAACCTTCAGATGGTAAACCAGTTTGCGTACCTACTCAAGATATGGTCTTAGGTGCATATTACTTAACTATTGATAAAGATGGTGCTAAAGGTGAGGGAAGAGCATTCTCATCACCAGATGAAGTAATAATGGCTTATTCAGTAAAGGATATTGATATCCATGCTAAAATTAAAGTTAAGATGACTGGAGTAGTTGATGGTATTAGTATAACTTCTGTTATAGAAACTACACCAGGAAAATTAATCTTTAATGAAACGATACCTCAGGATTTAGGATTTATTGATAGAAGCATACCTGGCAATGAATTGAAGTTTGAGATAGATTTCTTGGTAAGTAAAAAAAATCTTGGTAGTATTATAGATAAATGCTACTTAAAATATGGTCCTTCAGAAACTTCTAAAATGCTAGATAAAATAAAGGCTACAGGATATCATTATTCAACGATTGGGGCAATTACGGTTGCTACATCAGATATGGTGGTTCCAGAGGCTAAAAAGGCATTACTTGCAGATGCAGATGCAACTGTAGAAAAGATAGAGAAGATGTATCGAAGAGGGTTTATATCTGAGGAAGAAAGATATGAAAGAGTAATTGAAAAATGGACTAAGACTACAGAAGATGTAGCAAATGCACTAATGGATAGTTTGGATAAGTTTAATCCAATATTCATGATGGCAGATTCTGGTGCCAGAGGATCTAAGAGTCAGATAAAGCAATTAGCAGGTATGAGAGGCCTTATGGCTAATCCATCTGGTAAGATTATCGAGTTACCTATTAGAGCGTCTTTTAGAGATGGGCTAGATGTATTAGAATACTTTATCTCAACTCATGGAGCTAGAAAAGGTAACGCAGATACAGCACTTAAGACAGCCGATTCAGGGTATTTAACAAGAAGACTTGTTGATGTATGTCAGGATGTTATAGTTAGACATGAAGATTGTGGTACAACTGAAGGTTTTGAAGTTTCAGAGATTTGTGATGGAAGTGAAGTAATTGAACAGTTAGTTGAGAGACTTACTGGAAGATATACTGCAGAAGACATTATTCATCCAAAAACGGGAGAGATAATAGTACCGAAAGATGAATACATGAATATTACACTGGCAGAAGCAGTTCAAAAATCTGGTGTAAAAAAAGTTATGATTAGATCAGTATTTACATGCAAAGCTAAAATTGGTGTTTGTGCACACTGTTATGGAATGAATATGGCAACTTCACAAAAGATTAATATTGGAGAAGCCGTAGGAATAATTGCAGCTCAATCCATAGGAGAACCGGGAACACAACTTACAATGAGAACATTCCATACAGGTGGAGTAGCGGGATCAGATATAACTCAAGGTCTTCCAAGAGTTGAGGAATTATTTGAAGCTAGAAAACCAAAGGGTCTTGCAATAGTAAGTGATGTATGTGGTTCAGTTAAAATGGAAGATACTAAGAAAAAGAGAGTTGTAATTGTAATTTCTGATTCAGGAGAAGAGTTTAGTTATGACATACCATTTGGATCAAGGTTAAAAGTTGCAAATGGCGATAAAATTGAAGCTGGAGATGAGATAATTGAGGGATCAGTTAACCCACATGATATCTTAAGAATCAAAGGCGTTAATGGAGTTAAAAATTACCTTTCATCTGAAGTTCAGAAAGTTTATAGACTTCAAGGTGTTGATATCAATGATAAACATTTAGAAGTTGTTGTAAGACAGATGACAAGAAAAGTAAAAGTTGAGGAATCTGGCGATACTGAGCTACTTCCAGGAAATCTAGTAGATATCTTTGCATTTGAAGATGCTAATGCTAAGATTGAATCGGAAGGCGGAGTACCTGCTGAGGGAAAAATATCTCTATTGGGTATTACTAAAGCAGCACTTGCAACAGAATCATTCTTATCAGCGGCTTCATTCCAAGAAACTACAAGAGTACTTACTGATGCGGCAATTAAAGGCAAAATTGATCCATTGCTGGGATTAAAAGAAAATGTAATAATTGGTAAGCTAATACCTGCTGGTACTGGAATGACAAGATATAGAACAATAAAGATCAATACTGAAGATGATGAGAAGGTAGAAATTGAAAATGATTTAGAAGTATAAGCTATAACTAGTTGACAGGGTGATGCTAAAATGATAAAATACACCTTGTGTGTGACTTTAATCGAGTAGATATATCACAAATAGATATATCTTGCGATTTAAATTATGAGGAGGGATAGACATGGTAGGTAAACTTGTAGGTCAGAGGGTCGTTGGAATTAAACAAACCCTAAAAGCATTAAAGAATAACCAGGGTAAAGTTTTATATATAGCCAAAGATGCTGATACTAATATTACTGATCCTATTTTAAAACTAGCCAAAGTTAATTCCCTACAAATAATATTTATAGACACAATGAAGGAACTAGGGAATCTTTGTGACATAGATGTTGCATCAGCAACAGCATTGCTTCTAGAAGATTAAATTAATGCTAGCAACTAAATAATATAGATATATCCATGCGGTAACATGGCCTTGAGTTATGTTACAGTGCATTGATATAAATGAACATGAGCTTATAAAAATAAGGAGGTGAAAACATGCCAACTATTAACCAATTAGTAAGAAAAGGCAGAAAGACATTAGTAACAAAGTCAGCTTCACCAGCATTAAAAGAGTGTCCACAAAAAAGAGGCGTTTGTACAGTAGTTAAAACAACAACACCTAAAAAGCCGAACTCTGCATTAAGAAAAGTAGCAAGAGTTAGACTTACAAATGGATACGAAGTTACTGCTTATATACCAGGTGTAGGCCACAACTTACAAGAACACAGTGTTGTACTTATAAGAGGTGGAAAAGTTAAAGATTTACCAGGAGTTAGATATCACATCATCAGAGGGACATTAGACTCAGCTGGAGTTGCTAACAGACTACAAAGTAGATCTAAATACGGGACTAAAAGACCAAAGCAAAAAAAATAATGCTTTGAGTTGGGGTGCAATGTCTTCAGCATTTATATATATGATAATTTTATTTACATACATTTGCGAAGTACAGAGCGCTTTGCGGTAGAGATACTGAGTACCTATGAGCTAATTTAAATTGTTAAGGAGGGAAGAAAAGTGCCAAGAAAAGGATATATTGCGAAAAGAGATGTATTACCAGATCCTATGTACAATAGCAAAGTCGTTACAAAGTTAATAAACAATGTAATGGAAGATGGAAAAAGAGGAGTAGCACAAAAAATATGCTATGAGGCTTTTGACATAATTAAAGAAAAAACAGGTAAAGATCCATTAGAGGTGTTTGAAACGGCATTAACTAACATTATGCCATTACTCGAAGTAAAAGCTAGAAGAATAGGTGGAGCTAATTATCAAGTGCCTATCGAAGTTAGACCTGAGAGAAGACAAACATTAGGATTAAGATGGTTACTTATTGCTACAGATAAAAGAGGCGAGAAGTATGCAAGAGAAAAACTTGCTAATGAATTAATGGAAGCTTCAAACAATACTGGAGCAGCAGTGAAGAAAAGAGAAGATACTCATAAAATGGCTGAAGCTAATAAGGCTTTTGCTCATTACAGATATTAATATCAAAACTGTTTTGGCTTTGCCAAGACAGTTTTGTCAAATTTAAAATCACTGATTGAGAGGAGGAACAAATAAGTGGGTAGAGAATATACTTTGGATAAATTCCGTAATATAGGTATTATGGCTCATATTGATGCTGGTAAAACAACAACTACTGAGCGTATATTATTCTATACAGGAAAAACGCATAAGATTGGCGAAGTTCATGATGGCGGAGCTACAATGGATTGGATGGTTCAAGAACAAGAAAGAGGTATAACAATAACTTCTGCGGCTACAACTTGTTTTTGGAAAGGTCATAATATAAATATTATTGATACACCAGGGCACGTAGATTTTACAGTTGAGGTTGAAAGATCTTTAAGAGTTCTTGATGGTGCAGTTTCTGTATTCTGTGCAAAAGGTGGAGTTGAACCACAATCTGAAACAGTGTGGAGACAAGCTACTAAATATAAAGTTCCAAGAATGGCATATGTTAACAAAATGGATATAATGGGTGCAGATTTCTATAGAGTTGTTGGAATGATGAGAGAAAGACTTAATGCTAATGCAGTTCCAATACAACTTCCAATAGGAAAAGAAGATGTTTTCCTAGGTATTATAGATTTAATTAGAAATGTTGCAGAAGTTTATAAAGATGATTTAGGAACAGAAATAGAAGAAATAGAAATTCCAGAAGATATGAAAGAATTAACACAAGAATATAGAGCAGCTATGGTTGAAGCAATAGCTGAACTAGATGAAGAGCTTATGATGAAATATCTTGATGGTGAAGAAATAACAGAAGAAGAATTAAAAGCAGCATTAAGAAAAGGTGTAATTAATAATGAAATAGTACCTGTAATTTGTGGATCTTCATACAAAAATAAAGGTGTTCAAATGATGATAGATGCGGTTATAGATTATATGCCGTCACCACTTGACATACCAGCTATCAAAGGCCAGGATGTTGATGATGCAACAGAAATGGAAAGACACCCAAGTGATGATGAGCCAATGGCAGCATTAGCATTCAAAATTGCTACAGATCCTTTTGTTGGTAGACTTTGTTTTGCAAGAATTTATTCTGGCATAATGAAAACTGGTACATATGTATTAAATGCTAACAAAGGTAAAAAAGAAAGAGTTGGTAGACTAGTTAAAATGCATGCCAATCACAGAGAAGAAGTTGATGAATTACGTGCAGGTGAATTAGGTGCGATAATCGGACTGAAAAATACAACCACTGGAGAAACATTATGCGATGAAGATCATCCAATATTGTTTGAAACCATGGATTTTCCAGATCCAGTTATTCATGTAGCTATTGAGCCAAAAACAAAAGCAGGGCAAGAAAGAATGGGTATGTCCCTTGCAAAGCTTTCTGAAGAAGATCCTACTTTTAAAACTCATACTGATCAAGAAACAGGCCAAACAATAATTGGTGGTATGGGCGAACTTCATCTTGAAATAATCGTTGATAGACTTCAAAGAGAATTTAAAGTTGAATGTAATGTAGGTAAACCACAAGTAGCTTATAAAGAAACAATACGTAAAGCAGTTAAAGCAGAAGGTAAATATATTAAACAATCAGGTGGACGTGGACAATACGGACATTGTTGGATAGAGTTAATACCAACTAGCGAACCTTATTCCTTTGAAAATGCTACTGTTGGTGGATCTATTCCAAAAGAATTTATATCTCCAATAGAGAACGGAATTAAGGAAGCATCAAAGAATGGTATTCTTGGTGGATACCCAGTTCTTAACTTCAAAGTTAAAGTTGTCGATGGATCATACCATGATGTTGACTCTAACGAAATGGCATTTAAGGTTGCTGGATCTATGGCATTCAAAAATGCTATGGCTAAAGCAGATCCAGTACTCTTAGAACCAGTAATGAAGGTTGAAGTAACTGTACCAGAAGAATACATGGGAGACGTTATGGGTGACCTTAATTCAAGAAGAGGTAGAATAGAAGGAATGGAAGCTCAATCAGGTGCTCAAGTTATTAGAGCAATGGTTCCATTATCAGAAATGTTTGGATATTCTACAACACTTAGATCAAGAACTCAAGGTAGAGGAGTATACAGTATGGAATTTGCTGCATATGAGCCAGTTCCAAAGGGTATTCAAGAACAAGTTATAGAAAATAAACAATAATTTAAATTTAAGATAATATGTAAATATAAGGAGGAATACAAAATGGCAAAAGCAAAATTTGAAAGAACCAAACCGCATGTAAACATTGGAACAATAGGACACGTAGATCACGGCAAGACAACATTAACAGCAGCAATAACAGCAGTACTTGCAACTAAGGGCTTAGCACAAGCATCTAAGTTTGACCAAATTGACAAAGCACCAGAGGAAAGAGAAAGAGGAATTACAATCAATACTGCACATGTTGAGTATGAAACAGTAAATAGACATTATGCACACGTTGATTGCCCAGGACATGCAGATTATGTAAAGAACATGATTACTGGAGCAGCACAAATGGACGGAGCAATCCTAGTTGTTAGTGCAGCGGATGGTCCAATGCCTCAAACAAGAGAGCATATACTACTTGCAAGCAGAGTTGGAGTAGGATATATAGTAGTATTCTTAAACAAAGCAGATATGGTAGATGATCCAGAATTATTAGAACTTGTTGAAATGGAAGTAAGAGAACTATTAAGTGAGTATGACTTCCCAGGTGATGATATTCCAATAGTAACAGGATCAGCATTAAAAGCATTAGAAAATCCAACAGGCGAAGAAGCATCAAAATGCATATTCGAATTAATGGAAGCTGTAGATACTTACATCCCAACACCAACAAGAGCAACAGATAAACCATTCTTAATGCCAGTAGAAGATGTATTCACAATTACAGGTAGAGGAACAGTTGCTACAGGAAGAGTTGAGACTGGTATACTTAAGGTTGGAGAAGAAGTAGAAATCGTTGGACTTAGCGAAGATAAAAGAAAAGTTGTATGTACTGGAGTTGAGATGTTTAGAAAGCTTCTAGACCAAGCAATGGCAGGAGACAACATCGGAGCATTATTAAGAGGAGTACAAAGAACTGATATTCAAAGAGGTCAAGTACTTTCAAAACCAGGTTCAATACATCCACATGATAAATTTGTAGGTCAAGTATATGTACTTAAAAAAGAAGAAGGCGGAAGACATACTCCATTCTTCGACGGATATAGACCACAATTTTACTTCAGAACAACTGATGTAACTGGATCAATCAAATTACCAGACGGAATGGAAATGGTAATGCCAGGAGATCACATAGATATGAATGTTGAATTAATTACTCAAGTAGCAATGGATGAAGGACTAAGATTTGCTATTAGAGAAGGCGGAAGAACAGTAGGTTCAGGCGTTGTTACTTCAATAGTTAAATAATAATTTTAAAGTATATATAACTATCAATTGATGAAGAGTTATAATAATAAAAGCTTTTATTATTAAGGAGAAGAGGACGCTCTTCTCCTTTTAAATACCATAAAACATATGTAGAAATATAATCAGAAATCACCAATGTAAAAATTATAAAATAATAGTGAAAAAATACTTGTCAAAGCAAAAAATATGTTGTATACTTTAGTAGTTGTATTGTGGTAACAGCGATGAGGTAAGAGGTTGCCGGACTTCCGGGTTATTCTTCACCGAGCATGTCCTGATCTTGAATCGGGCGACGGGGTTCCTGCGATTGTTCCATGCATTTATTGCATGCAACACCCGGAACAGTTTACAGAACATCCGCTGTTGCACGTAAGAAGTAAAGCGTGCGATGAAAAGGAGGGAATATTAATGATTAAACAAAAAATTAGAATCAGATTAAAGGCTTTTGATCACAATATCTTAGATCAATCAGCTGAGAAAATTGTTCAGACAGCTAAAAGTACAGGAGCTAAAGTAGCTGGTCCAGTACCACTACCTACAGAAAAAGACGTAATTACAGTATTAAGAGCTCCACACAAATACAAAGATTCAAGAGAACAATTTGAAATAAGAACTCATAAAAGACTAATAGATATAATTAGTCCATCACCTAAGACTGTTGATGCTCTAATGAGACTCGACTTACCAGCTGGTGTTGATATCGAAATAAAACTATAAGCGTATAAGTGTAATTCACTGTGCGTAAGTAATAGATAACTATTACTAACTATTATGATCACTTTGTGGTCCGCTAATAAGTAGGAGGTGTATTTTCATGAAAAAAGCAATAATGGGTAAAAAACTTGGTATGACTCAAATATTTGATGAAAATAGAAGAGTTGTTCCAGTAACAGTTGTTGAAGCAGGTCCATGTGTTGTTATTCAAAAGAAAACTATCGAAAATGATGGTTACAATGCAATTAAAGTTGGTTTTGGAGACATAAGAGAGAAATTAGTTAACAAACCAATGCAAGGACAATTTGCTAAAGCAGGAACATCTTTAAAAAGATTCGTGAAAGAATTTAGAATGGAAGATATAAGTGCTTATGAAGTAGGTCAAGAATTTAAAGCAGATATATTTGCTGCTGGAGATAGAATTGACGTATCAGGAATTTCTAAAGGAAAAGGATTCCAAGGTGTAATTAAGAGATGGAATGCATCTAGAGGACCAATGAGTCACGGTTCTAAATTCCATAGAGCAGTTGGATCAATGGGAGCATCTTCCGATCCATCAAAAACATTTAAAAATAAACATATGCCAGGACACATGGGTAATGTTAATACAACAGTAATAAACCTTGAAATAGTTAAAGTAATGCCTGAAAAGAACATTATATTAATTAAAGGTGGTATACCGGGTCCAAACAAAGGCACAGTTGTAATAAGAAATGCTGTTAAAGCGTAATTTTAAAAGGAAGGAGGATGCAGAATGCTTACATTAGATTTATTTAATAAACAAGCACAAAAAATTGGAGATATTCAACTTAATGAAAGTATATTCGGAGTTGAAATCAACATGAATGCTATGCACCAAGTTGTAGTAGCACAATTAGCAAACAAAAGACAAGGAACTCAATCAGCTAAAACAAGAGCTGAAGTTCGAGGCGGTGGAATAAAGCCTTGGAGACAAAAGGGAACTGGTAGAGCAAGACAAGGTTCGATTAGAGCGCCACAATGGATACATGGTGGTATAGTATTTGCTCCAAAGCCAAGAGATTACCGTATGTCAGTACCAAAGTCAATGAGAAGAGTTGCTTTCAAATCAGCTTTATCAGCTAAAGTAGCTGAAAATGAAATGATAGTTATAGATAGTTTAGAATTTGATTCACCAAAAACTAAAGCAATGTTAGAGATTTTAACCGCTTTTGGAACTAAAAAAACTTTAATAGTTGTTGAAAAATCAAATGAAAATGTCTATAAATCAGCAAGAAACATACCTGGAGTGCAAGTATCCCCAGTAAATAACTTAAATGTTTATGATATATTGAAGTATGAGAAATTCATAGTTACAAAGGATGCTGTATCTAAAATTGAGGAGGTGTATATATAATGAAGCTAACTAGCCATGATATTATAAGAAAACCGATAATTACTGAAAAAAGTATGGCTGTAATGGCTGATAAAAAATACACCTTTATAGTTGACATTCATGCCAATAAAACTCAAGTTAAAAAAGCAGTAGAAGAAGTATTTGGAGTCAAAGTTGAAAACGTAAGAACTCTAAGAAACATGGGTAAAACTAAGAGAGTTGGAGTTCACGTTGGAAAAAGAGCTGACTTTAAAAAAGCTATTGTTACTTTAACAACAGAAAGCAAAACAATTGAGTTTTTTGATGGAATGTAATTATTAAGCAGGTATTGGCAGAGGCCAGATAAGCGAAGAAAAAGGAGGGAAATCAAATGGCGATTAAGAAATTTAGACCAACCACACCTTCAAGAAGAAATATGACTATGGCTGATTTTGCAGAAATAACTACAGATAAGCCACTAAAATCACTTCTTGTAAGTCAAAAAAGATCAGGTGGTAGAAATAATCAAGGTAAAATAACTGTTCGTCACCGTGGTGGTGGAGCAAAACAAGCATACAGACTAATAGATTTCAAAAGAACTAAAGATGGTATTCCAGCAAAAGTTTCCACAATTGAGTATGATCCAAATAGATCTGCTTACATAGCTCTTGTTGTATATGCTGATGGTGAAAAAAGATACATAATCGCTCCAGTAGGATTAAAAGTTGGAGATGTAATTGTATCAGGTGCTGATTCTGACATAAAAGTTGGAAATACACTTCCAATAAGCAACATACCATTAGGTTCTACAATTCATAATATAGAACTTCAGGTTGGAAAAGGTGCTCAGCTTGTAAGATCAGCAGGTTCTTCAGCGCAACTTATGGCTAAAGAAGGAGAATACGCTCAAGTAAGACTTCCAAGTGGAGAAGTGAGATATATAAGATTAAACTGTAGAGCTACTATAGGAACAGTTTCTAATGTAACTCATGATATTGTTAACATAGGTAAAGCAGGAAGAAAAAGACATTTAGGTTTCAGACCTACAGTCAGAGGTTCTGTAATGAATCCTAACGATCATCCACATGGTGGTGGAGAAGGTAAGTCACCAGTAGGTCATGCTAGTCCGATGACTCCTTGGGGTAAACCGGCACTGGGATATAAAACTAGAAAAACTAAAAAATACTCTGACAAGTTTATTGTTAAGGGAAAAAATAAGAAATAGTTTGGGGAGGATTTTATTTCTCTTCGAATCTATGGTTAAGTTTTATGAAGGGAGGCCACAAAGGTGAGTAGATCAGTTAAAAAAGGACCGTTTATACAAGAAATTCTGTTAAGCAGAATAAATGAAATGAACAAAACTGGCGAGAAGAAAGTTATAAAAACTTGGTCAAGAGCTTCTACTATTTTTCCACAAATGATAGGTCATACTATTGCTGTACATGATGGAAGAAAGCACGTACCAGTTTATGTTTTAGAAGATATGGTAGGACATAAATTAGGAGAATTCGCTCTAACTAGAACATTCAAAGGACACATTGACAAGGAAAAAACAAGTAGAGTAAGATAGTGTCGGAAGGAGGAAACAATCAATGGAGGCTAAAGCTATAGCTAAATATGTGCGAACGTCCTCAATGAAAATCGGGATTGTTCTTGATTTAATAAGAGGTAAAAATGTAAATGAGGCTTTTGCTATATTACAATATACTTCCAAAAATGCAGCTGATGTAGTAACTAAAGTTCTAAAATCAGCTGTAGCAAATGCAGAAAATAATTTAAACTTAGATGTTAGTAGATTATATGTTAATAATGCCTATGCATGTCAAGGTCCAACACTTAAGAGATTTAGACCGCGTGCACAAGGAAGAGCTTATAGAATAAGAAAAAGATCTAGCCATGTAACTATAACAGTTACAGAAAGATTATAAGAAGGAGGGATATAACTTGGGACAAAAAGTAAATCCACACGGCTTTAGAGTTGGTGTAATAAAAGATTGGAATTCTAAATGGTACGCAGATAAAAAGAATTTTGCAGATAATCTTGTTGAAGATTTTAAGATTAGAGAATTCTTAAAAAGCAAACTCTATACAGCTGGAATTTCTAAAATCGAAATTGAAAGAGCTGCTAAAAGAGTTAAAATCAACATAAACACTGCTAAACCAGGAATGGTTATCGGTAGAGGCGGTTCTGGAATTGAAGTTATAAAGCAAGACATGAAAAAAATTATAACAGATAAGAATGTTTTAATTAATATCGTGGAAGTAAAGCAAGCAGAAAACAATGCTCAATTAATGGCAGAAAGTGTTGCGTCTCAATTAGAAAAGAGAATTTCTTTTAGAAGGGCAATGAAACAAACAATTCAAAGAGCTATGAGAACTGGCGTTAAGGGAGTTAAAACTGCATGTGCAGGAAGACTTGGCGGAGCAGAAATAGCTAGAACAGAACACTATCATGAAGGTACAATTCCATGCCAAACATTGAGAGCTGATATAGATTATGGATTTGCAGAAGCAAATACTGTATATGGAAAAATTGGCGTAAAAGTTTGGGTATATAGAGGTGAGGTTCTTCCTACAAAGAAAATCGTTAAGGAAGAAGTAAACGCATAGAAGTGTAAGGAAGGAGGAATAAAACATGTTAATGCCTAAGAGGACTAAACATCGTAAAGTTCATCGCGGTAAAATGCGAGGAAAGGCTACAAGAGGAAACTTTATTGCATACGGTGATTATGCATTGCAAGCTACAGAATGTGGTTGGGTTAAAAGTAATCAAATAGAAGCTGCCAGAGTTGCTATCAATAGATATGTAAAAAGAGGAGGTCAGGTTTGGATAAAAATCTTCCCTGACAAGCCAGTAACTGAAAAACCAGCTGAAACTCGTATGGGTTCCGGTAAAGGATCAGTAGAATATTGGGTAGCAGTTGTTAAGCCAGGCAGAGTGTTATTTGAAATTGCAGGAGTAACAGAAGAAGCAGCTAGAGAGGCAATGAGACTTGCTTCACACAAACTTCCAATTAAAACTAAGTTTGTATCTAGAAAAGATTTTGAGGAAATGGGTGGTGAACTCAATGAAGGCTAATGAATTAAATGAATTAAGACAAAGTAATCCTCAAGATTTACAAGTAAGAATGTCTGATTTAAAGGCAGAATTGTTTAACCTTAGATTTCAGTTAGCTACAGGACAATTAGAGAACCCTATGAGAATTAAACAGGTTAAAAAATCTATAGCCCAAATTAAGACCATCCTTAGACAAGAAGAAATAAGGTCTTTAGAACAGTAAAACTGAAAGGAGGTTGCTCTTGTGGAAAGAAACAATAGAAAGACAAGAATAGGTAGAGTAGTTTCTGATAAAATGGATAAGACAATAGTTGTAGCAATTGAAACAAAAGTTCGTCATCCATTATACGGAAAGATAATTAATAAAACAACAAAATTTAAGGCTCATGATGAAAATAATGAAGCTCAAATTAATGATAAAGTGTCAATTATGGAAACTAGACCATTATCCAAGGATAAAAGATGGAGAATTACTGGAATAGTTGAAAAAGCTAAATAATATTACAATTTAAGAACTGGAAGGAGGGTATTTGATATGATACAACAGCAAACTAGATTGAAGGTTGCAGATAATTCTGGCGCAAAAGAGATTATGTGTATTAGAGTGTTAGGTGGTTCAAAAAGAAAATGGGGAAACATCAGTGATACAATAGTTGCCAGCGTAAAAAGTGCAACACCAGGTGGAGTTGTTAAAAAAGGTGAAGTAGTTAAGGCAGTTATAGTTAGATCAGCAAAAGGTGTAAGAAGAGCCGATGGATCATACGTCAAATTTGATGATAATGCAGCTGTTATTATTAAAGATGACAAGACCCCAAAAGGTACTCGTATATTCGGACCTGTTGCAAGAGAGTTAAGAGATAAAGACTTCAGTAAGATCTTATCACTAGCGCCTGAAGTTCTATAAGATAGGAGGTGTCTAACATGGCAGTTAAAAAAGTGCACGTAAGAAAAAAAGATTCAGTAATGGTTATTTCAGGTAAAGACAAAGGCAAAATAAGCGAAGTCTTAGCGGTATATCCTAAAACTGGAAAAGTTTTAGTAAAAGATGTTAGCGTGGTTACAAAACATCAAAAACCAAGCAAACAAAACATGCAAGGTGGAATAATTCACAGAGAAGCAGCTATAAATGCTTCAAAAGTTATGCTATATTGCACAAAATGTAAAAATGTAACAAGAATAAGTAGCAAAATTCTAGATGATGGAACTAAGGTTAGGGTTTGCAAGAAGTGTGGAGAAACATTTTAATTTCTGAAAGGAGGTTTAACATATGAGTTCAAGGCTACAAGAAAAATACGAAAATGAAGTAGTTCAAGCTTTAATGGAAAAATTCGGATATAAAAACATAATGGAAGTACCAAAACTTGAAAAGATAGTTTTAAATATGGGAGTCGGAGAAGCAAAAGATAACTCTAAAGTTTTAGATTCAGCTGTTAGTGATATGCAAATTATAGCAGGTCAAAAACCAGTTATAACAAGAGCAAAGAAATCTATAGCTAATTTTAAACTAAGAGAAAACATGCCAATAGGTTGTAAAGTTACATTAAGAAAAGCTCAAATGTTCGAATTTGCTGACAAATTAATGAACGTTGCATTACCTAGAGTTAGAGATTTTAGAGGAGCTTCTTCTAAAGCATTTGACGGAAGAGGTAATTATGCTATAGGTGTTAAAGAACAACTTATATTCCCTGAAATAGAATATGATAAAATTGATAAGATAAGAGGAATGGATATAATATTCGTTACTACTGCAAAGACAGACGAGGAAGCAAGAGAGTTACTAAGATTCCTTGGAATGCCATTTGCTCAATAATAAGGAGGTAAACATATGGCACGTAAGGCGTTAATAGAAAAGTGGAAAAAAGAACCTAAATTTTCAACTAGAGCTTATACAAGATGTAGACTTTGTGGGAGACCGCATTCTGTATTACAAAAATTTGGTATATGCCGTATCTGTTTTAGAGAACTTGCACACAAGGGAGAAATTCCTGGTTGCAGAAAAGCAAGTTGGTAATTAGAACATTCTAATGAAAGGAGGCACGAAAAATGGTTATGACTGACCCAATCGCAGATTTGCTAACACGTATAAGAAATGCAAATGTTGTAAGACACGAAATAGTAGAAGTACCTTCATCAACTATAAAGAAGGAAATTGCAAACATATTGCTTCAAGAAGGATATCTTAAAAACATTGAAGAGTATAATGATGGCGTTGTTCCAATGATGAGACTTGCAATGAAGTATGGTCAAAACAAGGAAAGAGTTATCACTGGTCTTAAGAGAATATCTAAACCAGGTTTAAGAGTATATTCTAAAAATGAGGATATTCCAAAAGTATTGAATGGACTTGGAGTTGCTATAATATCAACTTCAAAAGGCTTAGTAGCAGATAGAGATGCTAGAAAATTAGGACTAGGCGGAGAAGTTATTTGTTACATTTGGTAGTATAATAATTCTAAGGCATAACGAAATTGGTTTGTTATGTACATAGTTATAATAGATAATTTAGGGAAAATCAAAATTGGTATGTTCTCATGGTAATATAGAGAATAAACAATTAAGAATTGGTTAGTACTTAAAAGTAATATAGAAGACATAGCAATTACTAATTGTTATGTATCTAAAAAACAATGCAGGAGGTGTAAGTATGTCAAGAATCGGAAGACTTCCAGTAGCTATACCGAGTGGAGTAACTGTTACAGTTTCACCAACGAATGTTGTGAATGTAAAAGGACCAAAAGGTGAGTTAACTCAGAACATGAGTACTAAAATGAATATAGCTATAGAAGACAATATTTTGGTAGTTTCAAGACCAAGCGATGTAAAAGAGCATAGAGCTCTTCACGGACTTACAAGATCATTAATTAATAATATGATTATTGGAGTTACAGAAGGATACCAAAAAACACTTGAGTTAGTTGGTGTTGGTTACAGAGCTCAATTAAAAGGATCTAAAATAACATTAAATCTTGGATATTCACATCCAGTTGAAATAGATGCAGTTGCAGGAATCCAATTTGAACTACCTGATGCTAATAAAATAATAGTAAAAGGTATTGATAAGCAATTAGTTGGAGCTGTTGCAGCAGACATTAGAACTTGGAGAAAACCAGAACCTTACAAAGGCAAAGGAATCAGATATTCTGATGAAGTTGTTAGACGTAAGGAAGGTAAAACAGGTAAATAAGTAGGAAGGAGTGAATGATGTGTTCAAGAAAGAAGATAGACAAAAATCAAGAGTTAAGCGTCATCTTAGAGTACGTAAGAAGATTTCTGGTACAGCGCAAAGACCTAGATTAGCTGTATATAGAAGTGAAAAGAATATATATGCTCAAGTAATAGATGATGTTGCTCAAATCACATTAGTTTCTGCTTCAAGCGTAGATAAAGCTTTCGAATTAAAAATAGGAAGCAATAAAGAAGCGGCAAAATTAGTTGGAAAAATGGTTGCTGAAAGAGCACTTGAAAAAGGAATAGAAGAAGTAGTATTCGACAGAGGTGGATATGTATACCACGGTAGAGTACAAAACCTAGCTGAAGGAGCAAGAGAAGCAGGGCTTAAATTCTAAGAAAAGGAGGGAAACACATGAAGATAGATCCTAGCACATTAGATCTTAAAGAAAAAGTAGTTAATATAAACAGAGTTGCTAAGGTTGTTAAAGGTGGAAGAAACTTCAGATTCAGCGCATTAGTTGTTGTTGGAGACGAAAACGGACACGTTGGCGTGGGAATGGGTAAATCTGTAGAAATTCCTGAAGCAATTAGAAAAGGAATAGAAGATGCTAAGAAGAACTTAGTAACAGTAGCTATGGTTGGATCAACTATACCTCATACTATTGATGGTAAATTCGGTACTTCCGTTATACACATAATGCCTGGTGCTGAAGGTACAGGAGTTTTAGCCGGTGGACCAGTTAGAGCAGTTCTAGAATTATCAGGATTAAAAGATGTTAGAGCTAAATCTTTAGGCTCTAGTAATGCAAGAAATGTAGTTAATGCTACTATTGATGGTTTAGCAAGATTAAGAACAGTAGAAGATGTAGCTAAACTAAGAGGCAAAACTGTAGAAGAAATATTAAGATAGGAGGGGAAAACCTTGGCTAAAGTAAAACTAACATTGGTTAAGAGCTTAATAGGTAGAAAAAAAGAACATATTGCTACTTGTAATTCTCTAGGATTAAGAAAAATAAGAAAAAGTGTTGAGCACGAGGAAACTCCTCAAATCAGAGGTATGATTAACAAAGTTATATATCTATTAAAAGTAGAAGAAGTTTAAAACGAGGAGGTGTTTACATGAAACTTCAAGATTTAAAACCTGCAGAAGGATCAAAAAAATCTCGTAAAAGACTTGGTAGAGGTACTGCTACAGGCTGGGGTAAAACTGCGGGAAGAGGTCAAGACGGACAAAACTCTAGATCAGGTGGAGGAACAAGACCAGGATTTGAAGGAGGTCAGATGCCTTTATACAGAAGATTACCTAAAAGAGGTTTTACTAATATTTTTGCAAAAGAATATGCATGTATAAATGTAGATAGACTTAATATATTCGAAAATGGTACAGAAATCACACCAGAATTGCTATTAGAGAGAAGAGTCATAAGAAAAGTATATGACGGAGTTAAAATACTTGGAAATGGTAACTTAGAAAAGAATTTAACTGTAAGTGCAACAAAATTCTCTAAAGCAGCAGCTGAGAAAATTGAGGCAGCTGGAGGAAAAGTTGAGGTGATATAAATGTTATCAACCCTACGTAATGCCTGGAAAGTTCCGGATTTAAGAAAGCGTATGATATTCACACTACTTATGGTTGCAATTGTTAGGATAGGTATTTTCATTCCTGTTCCTGGTGTAGATGCTAGTAAACTTTTAGACTTAACTAGTACTGGAGGTACATTATTTAGTTTTTACGAAATGCTTTCAGGTGGTGCATTAAGTAAGTTTAGTATTTTTGCTATGGGTGTAGGTCCATACATAAATGCATCAATCATAATGCAATTACTTGTAATAGCAATTCCTTATTTAGAGCAACTTTCTAAAGAGGGTCTTGAAGGGCGAAAGAAGATACAAGATTATACTAGATATGCTTCAATAGTACTTGGAGCACTACAGGCTTTTGGTATGTATGCAATTATTTCAGGTACTGGAGCATTTTCAAGTAATTCTAGTTTAACCATATTTTTGGTGATACTAACGATGACAACTGCATCAACATTTTTGGTGTGGATAGGGGAACAAATCACTGGTAAAGGTATCGGGAATGGTATTTCATTAATAATTTTTATTAATATTATAGCAGGGTTACCTACTCTAGTGTATCAAATCGCTGGGCTCCAGACGGCAGGAACTGTGAATTTTGTAGAGGTTATAATGTTTATTGTAGTGGCTATAGCATTATTAGTAGCAGTAGTAATAGCAAGTTTAAGTGAAAGAAGAATTCCTGTCCAATATGCTGGAAAGTCGGTTGGAAACAAAACCTTCAAAGGACAATCAACACATATTCCTATCAATGTAAATGGATCTGGAGTTATCGGTATAATTTTTGCAATGTCAGTAATGACATTCCCACAAACAATAGCACAACTTAAACCGACATCTTCAATTGCAAAATTTATTGTAGGAAGTCCTTGGAGCATTTTTGAAAAGAACAGTTGGAAATATGCCACGGTATATTTTGTGTTAGTAGTATTTTTTACATGGTTTTATACTCAGGTAACATTTAAACCGGATGAAATGGCTGAAAATATGCATAAATCATCAGGCTTTATACCAGGGATTAGACCGGGTGCGAATACCGCAACTTATATCGATATGGTATTGACTAAGATTTCAATGATTGGAGGAACTTTTGCGGCTGTTATAGCAATATTCCCTATTATTATAGAGGGTGCTACTAACTTTAAGGGAATATACTTTGGCGGTACAATGTTACTGATTTTGGTAAATGTTGCTCTTGAGACATTAAGACAACTTGAATCACAATTAGTAATGCGTCATTACCAAGGATTCCTTAAATAAATTATTACCAGGAGATGATACTATGAGAATAATCTTGTTAGGTCCTCCGGGAGCCGGAAAAGGAACGCAAGCAAAATCTATAAGCAATAAATTTTCCATACCACATATATCAACAGGGGATATATTCAGAAAGAATATTTCGGAAAAAACTCCTCTTGGAATCGAAGCTAAGAAACATATTGATAAGGGACACTTAGTCCCGGATGCATTGACTATAGATATAATCGTGGATAGGTTAGATAATGAAGATTGTATAAATGGGTTTTTATTAGATGGCTATCCTAGAACTGTTAATCAAGCTGAAGCCTTAGAAACTATTTTAGAAGAAAAAGGCATCGTTCTTGATACTTCATTATTAATAAAGGTGCCTAGAGAATTTATTTTAAGTAGAATGACTGGTCGAAGAGTTTGTCTCAACTGTGGAGCTAGCTACCATATTACATTTAATCCTCCAGAAACGGATGGAAAATGCAATTTGTGTGGATCATCTCTTGTGCAAAGAGCAGATGACAGTGAAGAAACCGTTAGTGAACGGTTAGACATATATGATGCTCAAACACAACCGTTGATAAAGTACTATGGTGACAAAAACTTATTATCAGTAGTTGATGGAACACAAGCAATTAATGGCGTATTCGAAAGTATCTGTAGTATCTTAGGAGAGATAAAAAAGTGATAAACATAAAAAGTGATATGGAAATTCAATATATGAGAAGTGCAGGTAAAGTGGTTGCAGAAGCTCTTGCATTAATTGAAGAAGTAATAAAACCGGGAATAACCACTGCAGAAATAGATAAATTAGCTGAAGAGTTCATAATAAGACAGGGTGCTAAACCATCTTTTAAAGGTTATTGTGGATTTCCAGCTTCCATATGTACATCTGTTAATGATGAAGTGGTTCATGGGATTCCAACTAATCGGATTTTACTTGAAGGAGATATAATTAGCATAGATTGTGGGGCCATATTAAATGGCTATCATGGAGATGCTGCTAGGACTTTTCCAGTAGGAAAAGTATCTAATGAATCTACAATGCTCATTGAAATCACTAAAAATAGTTTTTTCAAGGGCGTTGAAAAAGCTATAATCGGCAATAGATTATCAGATATATCTGCTGCAATTCAGTGTTATGCTGAAGAACATGGATACTCTGTGGTTAGGGATTTTGTAGGTCATGGGATTGGAACATCAATGCATGAAGATCCAGAGGTTCCTAATTATGGTGCTCCAGATAGAGGTCCTAAATTAGTTCATGGTATGGTACTTGCAATTGAACCTATGATAAATATAGGAAAGCATTATGTCAAAGTAAAGGCTAATAGATGGACGGTAGTAACAAGAGATGGCAGTTTATCTGCACATTATGAAAATACTGTTGCTATCCTAAAAAGTGGTCCTGAAATATTAACTTTGAACTAATAGAGGTGAATGGTTTGGACGAAAATACCCTTTTAGGTAAGGTTGTAAATTCTAAAGCGGGAAGAGATATGCACAAAAAATTTATTGTAGTAGGTATACTGAATAGTGAGTATGTGTATATTTCTGATGGAGATTTAAGAAAGATTGAGAAACCTAAGAAAAAGAAGGTTAAACATCTAAATTTTACTGACACAGTAGCTGAGGAAATTAAAGATTCAATTTTATCTAAAAAAGAGGTTACTAATTCTAAAATTAAAATATTTTTGCAGTCTGCAGATATTCGTAAGGAGGTTTGATTACCTTATGTCAAAAGATGATATAATTGAAATGCAAGGCGTAGTATTAGAAACTTTGCCAAATGCAATATTTCAAGTTGAACTTGAGAGTGGGCATAAAATATTAGCTCATATTTCAGGTAAGTTAAGAATGAATTTTATAAGAATACTACCAGGCGATAAAGTTACAGTAGAACTTTCTCCATATGATCTCACTCGTGGGAGAATAACTTGGAGAGATAAGTAATAAGGAGGGTTAGCTATGAAAGTAAGGCCATCAGTTAAACCTATGTGTGAAAAATGTAAGGTTATTAAAAGAAAAGGAAGAGTAATGGTTATCTGTGAAAATCCTAAGCATAAACAAAAACAGGGTTAATAGGTTTTATTTACAAATAGGTTTAGTTAAGTATTAAACATAAAAATTAATATATTAGTAATAAATCACATTAGGTCGTTTTATAAGTTACAATGTGATAAAATGTTAACAACAAGTATCTAGGAGGTGTAAACAGTAAATGGCAAGAATAGCAGGTATTGACCTACCAAGAGAAAAAAGGGTTGAAATAGGCCTAACATATATATTTGGTATTGGATTATCAAAATCACAAGGAATCATTAAAGCAACAGGAGTAAATCCTGACACAAGAGTGAAGGACTTAACTGAAGAAGAAGTCAATGAACTAAGAACATACATCACCAAGAATTTTATAATTGAAGGTGACTTAAGAAGAAAAGTTGCATTAGATATAAAAAGATTAATGGAAGTTGGATGTTATAGAGGAATAAGACATAGAAGAGGTCTTCCAGTAAGAGGACAAAAAACTAAAACTAATGCAAGAACAAGAAAAGGCCCTAAGAAAACAATGGCGGGCAAAAAGAAATAGTAAGGAGGGAATGTAATGGCTCAAAAAGTTAAAAGAAGTAGAAGAAAAAAAGAGAAAAAAAATATTGAGCACGGTTGTGCTCACATAAAGTCTACTTTTAATAATTCCATCGTTACACTTACAGATGCAGCTGGAAATGCTTTATCTTGGTCTAGTGCAGGTGGTTTAGGTTTTAGAGGATCAAGAAAGAGTACTCCTTTTGCAGCTCAAATGGCAGCAGAAGCTGCTACAAAGGCAGCAATGGAGCACGGTTTAAAGAGTGTTGACGTATTCGTTAAAGGACCAGGAGCAGGTAGAGAAGCGGCTATTAGATCACTTCAAGCGGCTGGATTAGAGATTACACTAATCAAAGACGTTACTCCAATTCCACATAACGGATGTAGACCACCAAAAAGAAGAAGAGTCTAGTAATTAAAATTATAGTAAACATACGTATAGTAAACAGGAGGTGTAATTTGAATGGCAAGATATACTGGAGCTACTTGTAGGCTTTGCAGAAGAGAAGGTATGAAGCTAAACCTTAAGGGTGATAGATGCTTCACAGATAAATGTGCATTTTCAAGAAGAGGCTATGCACCGGGACAACACGGACAAAGCAAGAAAAAAATGTCTAACTATGGATTACAATTAAGAGAAAAACAAAAGGCTAAGAGAATTTATGGAATACTTGAAAGTCAATTTAGAAGATACTATGATAAAGCTGACAAGTTAAGAGGCATAACAGGTGAAAACCTATTAAAACTTCTAGAAGTGAGACTTGATAACGTAGTTTATAGATTAGGTTACGGAAATTCAAGACAAGAAGCTAGGCAACTAGTAACTCACGGACATTTCTTAGTTGACGGTAAAAAGGTAGATATTCCTTCTTACAGTTTAACAGCAAATCAAGTAGTATCTGCATGTCCAAAGAGCAGAGCTACAGAGAAGTTTAAGGTTTTCGCTGAAAATCCTAAAACTTTACCGAATTGGTTAACAGCTAACTTAGAGAAATTCGAAGGAACAGTTGTTTCAATACCAACTAGGGAAGATATAGATGTTCCTGTTAACGAGACGCTAATCGTCGAGTTATACAGCAAATAATCATTAATATAGAATCGGTTGCCCTCATAATAAGTTGCCAATTAAAAAAAAGGAGGGTTTAGTATGTTAGAAATAGAAAAGCCAAAAATAGAATGTGTAGAAACTGCTGAAGATGATTCTTATGGTAAATTCATAATTGAACCATTAGAAAGAGGTTATGGTATAACACTAGGTAATGCATTAAGAAGGATTCTTCTTTCTTCATTGCCTGGAGTTGCTACAAGTGCAGTTAAAATTGATACAGTGCTTCATGAATTTTCCACAGTTAAAGGTGTTAAAGAAGATGTTACAGAATTAATTCTAAACATCAAAAGCTTAGCATTAAAAATGAATGGAGAAGGACCTAGAACTGTTTATATTGATGCTAAAGGACCTGGAGTAGTTACTGGAGCAGACATTAAAACTGATGGAGATATAGAAGTTGTTAACGACGATTTACATATAGCAACATTAGATGATGGTGCTAAACTATATATGGAACTAACTGTTAACAAAGGTAGAGGATATGTGTCTCAGAGTAAAAATAAGACAGATGAATTACCAATAGCTACTATACCAGTAGATTCAATCTATACTCCAGTTAAAAGAGTAAATTTTGCTGTAGAAAACACTAGAGTAGGCCAGATTACTGATTATGATAAATTAACTATTGAAATTTGGACTAATGGAACCATTAGACCAGACGAAGCTATTGGTTTATCAGCTAAAATACTTATCGAGCACTTTAAGCTATTTATGACATTAACAGATCATGCTGATAATGTTGAAATAATGGTTGAAAAAGAAGAAGATAAGAAAGAAAAAGTTCTTGAAATGACTATTGAAGAATTAGACCTTTCTGTTAGAAGCTATAATTGCTTAAAAAGAGCTGGAATTAATACAGTTCAAGAATTAACAGAGAGATCAATGGATGATATGATGAAGGTCAGGAATTTAGGTAAAAAATCACTTGAAGAAGTTGAACAAAAACTTCAAGCACTAAGCTTGAACTTAAAGCTAAGTGAAGAGTAAGGAGGTAGACACATGGCAATGTATCGTAAATTAGGACGCTCAACTGATCAAAGAATTGCAATGTTTAGAAGTCTTGCAACTAATTTGTTGAAATATGGAAAAATAGAAACTACTGTCACTAGAGCAAAAGAAACTAGAAAATTTGCTGAAAGAATGATAACTCTTGGAAAAAGAGGAGATCTTCATGCTAGAAGACAAGCACTTGCATTCATTACAGAAGAAAGTGTAGTTAAAGACTTATTTGACAATATTGCACCCAAGTATGCTGAGAGAAACGGCGGATATACTAGAATAATGAAAATGGGTCCAAGAAGAGGCGACGCAGCAGAGATGAGCATAATAGAATTAGTATAGTTTGAACAAAGGGGATTAAGTTAAATCAAACTTAGTCCCCATTTTCTTATAAATATTTATAGATGTAGGGAGTGACACTTATGTGTGAAAAAATGGTTATATGCAATAAGCTTGTTTACAAATACCCTCAAAGTGAAGATGAGCAGCCTAAAGTAGCCATAGATGGATTAAATTTAGAGGTTAACAAGGGTGAATTTTTAGTAGTACTCGGCCATAACGGCTCAGGAAAATCTACTTTTGCTAAACACATAAATGCTCTATTAATACCTACTGAAGGTGAAATCTATGTAGATGGACTCGTAACTTCTGAGGAAAGCAATTTATGGAACATTAGGAATGTTGCTGGTATGGTATTTCAAAATCCGGACAATCAAATTGTTGCCACTATTGTAGAAGAAGACGTAGCATTTGGTCCAGAAAATTTAGGACTAGAGCCTAAGGAAATTAGAAAAAGAGTGGATGAATCATTAAAGAATGTTGGAATGTACGATTATAGAAAGCATGCTCCACATTTACTTTCTGGTGGTCAAAAACAAAGAGTAGCTATAGCAGGTATTCTTGCTATGATGCCAAAGTGTATTGTTTTTGATGAACCAACAGCAATGCTAGATCCGTTTGGTAGAAAAGAAGTTATCCGAACTATAAAAGAAATAAACAAAAAGTATGGTATAACAATAATCTTAATAACTCATAATATGGAAGAAGCAGTAGAAGCGGATAGAATAGTAGTTATGGATAATGGTAAAATTGTAATGAATGGAAAACCCAGAGAAATATTTAGGGAAGTGTCTCTTATGAAAAAAATAGGTCTAGATGTTCCGCAAGTAACGGAACTGGCATATGAACTTAAACAAAGTGGTATTAATATAGAATCAGATATATTAACTATAAATGAGATGGTGAATGCATTATGTCAATTAAAATAGAAAATTTAACACATGTATATATGCCAAAGACTCCTTTTGAAAAAAAAGCTATAGATGATGTTTCTTTAGAAATAAAGCAAGGAGAATTTGTAGCACTAATTGGGCATACAGGCTCAGGAAAATCAACACTAATACAACATATAAATGGACTTTTAAAACCAACATCAGGAAGTCTATTAATAGACGACATAGATATAACTATGAAAAAAATGAAATTAACAAATATAAGAAAAAAAGTTGGATTAGTATTTCAATATCCTGAATATCAACTTTTTGAAGAAACTATTGAAAAAGACATTGCTTTTGGACCGAAAAATTTAGGTCTAGATAATGATGAGATAAATAAGAGAGTTCAGAGAGCCATGAAAATAGTTGGACTGGACTATGAAGAATATAAGGACAAATCACCTTTTGAAATAAGTGGTGGTCAAAAGAGAAGAGTTGCAATAGCTGGGGTAGTGGCTATGGAGCCAAAAATCTTGATTTTAGATGAACCAACAGCGGGGCTAGATCCAAAAGGAAGAGACGATATCTTAAGTAAAATTGTTGAACTCTACAAACAGAATGACATGACCATAATACTCGTATCTCATAGCATGGAAGATGTGGCCAAGGTTGCAAATAGAATTATAGTAATGGATAGCGGAAAGTGTATTCTAGACGGAACTCCAGAGAAAATATTTAAGGAAATAGAAATATTAGAAAGCGTAGGACTTGCTGTACCACAGGTAACATACCTAATTCGGGAATTGCGTAACAAAGGGTTTAATATATCTGAGGATATATTTACGTTGGAAAAAGCTAAACAAGAATTGCTTAAAATATTAAAAAAGAATTAATGATTTTTTTATCTAATAAGATTTTTTATATAAAACAGTAATGTGTGATTCTTGCAACACATTGGAGGAATTTGTATGATCAAAGATATTACAATAGGTCAATATATACCAGGGGAGTCTTTTGTACATAAATTAGATCCAAGATTAAAGATATTAATATCTCTACTATTTATTGTTGATCTATTTTTAGTGAATAATTTTAAAGGCTATTTATTTGTAGTTATATTTATTTTAATCACAATACTAATAGCTAATTTGTCTTTTAAGTATATTTACAGTGGATTAAAGCCAATTTTAGTATTATTACTTATTACAGCAATATTAAACATTTTCATGACTACCGGAAAAGAACCAGCAATTTTTCACTGGGGTTTTATAAGTGTATATAAAGAAGGTTTAACAATTGCAGCCTTTATGATAATTAGGTTAGTGTTTTTAATTATGGGAACATCAATACTAACACTAACAACTTCTCCAATAGAGTTAACTGATGGTATAGAAAGCCTTCTAAGGCCTTTTAAAAGGATAGGAGTACCAGCTCATGAACTTGCAATGATGATGACTATTGCATTAAGATTCATACCTACGCTTATGGATGAGACTGACAAAATAATGAAAGCACAAATGGCAAGAGGTGCAGATTTTGAGTCTGGGAATTTGATAAGTAGAGCTAAAAGTTTAATACCTATTTTAGTACCACTGTTTATAAGTTCTTTTAGACGAGCTGATGAACTGGCAATGGCTATGGAATCAAGATGCTATAAAGGTGGAGAAGGAAGAACTAGAATGAAACAATTACATATAACAAAAAAAGACTATATTGCAAGCTTTGCTTTTACACTGCTATTTGTTATTACTATTGTTAGCAGAACATAATCTTCGTGTAGAGTGAAAAGGATGTGAAGCAGTGAGAAATATAAAGCTTTTAGTAGAATATGATGGAACGAACTATGCAGGATGGCAGAGACAAAAGAATGTAATGACTATTCAAGAAAAAATAGAGACAGCTATTGAAAAGATTACAGGTGAAAAAACTCAAATTACAGGGTCTAGTAGAACAGATACTGGAGTTCATGCAAAAGGGTATACAGGTAACTTTTATACTAATAGTAAAATATCTGTGGAAAAGTTCACAGGAGCTATTAATAGTAAACTCCCATTAGATATTGTAATTTTGCATTGCTTTGAGGTTCCCTGTGAGTTCCATTCAAGGTATAATTGTACAGGGAAGATGTATAGTTACACTATACTTAATAGGTATGAGGCTGTTGCTGTAGGGCGCAATTACATATATCATCACAAAAGAATATTAGATGTAGAAGCTATGAAAGAAGCTTCAAAGTATTTTATGGGTACCCATGACTTTTCTGCATTTAAAAATTTAGGTAGCTCCGTAAAAACTTCTGTAAGAACTATTACAAGACTAGATATCATAAAGAATGAAGATATCATAAAAATATATATTGCTGCGGATGGCTTTCTTTATAATATGGTTAGAATAATAGTAGGAGCACTAGTTCGTGTTGGAGAAGGTAAGATTAAACCTAATGAAATAAAAGATATAATTCTGTCAAAAGAAAGAGCAAAGGCTGGAAAATCCGTTCCACCCGGTGGATTATGCTTGGAAGAAGTTTTTTATTAAATAAAAAACATTAAAGATTGCAATATCCTGTGTAAAGTCATTGACACACCCGGTAGAATGTATTATAATTATTAATGTTTGTATAAACTATCGTGTATAAGATCCACTAGCCCCGGATCTTTAGCATAGAAATTCAATTGTTAAAAGTTCAGGGAGGGAAAATAATGAAATCATACTTAGCAAAACCAGCAGAAGTAGAAAGAAAATGGTTCGTTGTCGACGTAGAAGGAAAAGTTTTAGGAAGAGCAGCGAGTCAAATAGCTTCAATATTAAGAGGAAAACATAAACCAACATTTACACCACACGTTGATACAGGTGATTTTGTAATTGTAATAAACGCTGATAAGATCGTTTTAACTGGTAAGAAATTAGACCAAAAAATGTTAAGACATCACTCTTTTTATCCAGGTGGATTAAAAGAAGTTCCATATAGAATAGCATTAGCTAAAAAACCTGAGTTTATTTTTGAAGAAGCAGTAAGAAGAATGCTTCCAAAGGGACCATTAGGTCGTCAAACAGCTAAAAAAATGACTGTTTACAGAGGACCAGAACATAAGAATCAAGCACAGAATCCAGAAACATTAGTGCTTAAATACTAATCAGGTTAGGAGGGAGTAAATATAATGGCAAAAGTTCAATATATAGGAACAGGAAGAAGAAAGAAATCAGTTGCAAGAGTTAGACTTATACCTGGAGAAGGTAAAATTGTTATAAATAAAAGAGCCATAGAAAATTATTTCGGATTAGAAACTTTAATGCTTATAGTTAACCAACCATTAGTGTTAACTGGAACTAAAGATAAATTCGATATATTGGTTAATGTACACGGTGGCGGATATACAGGTCAAGCCGGTGCAATAAGACATGGTATTTCAAGATCACTACTTAAAGCTGATGAAACTTTAAGACCAGAACTTAAAAAAGCAGGATTTTTAACAAGAGATCCAAGAATGAAAGAAAGAAAGAAATACGGTCTTAAAAAAGCAAGAAAAGCATCTCAGTTCTCAAAGAGATAATATTTTTGTTTACAAGAGGGAATATACACTTATTAATAAGTGTGTATTCCTTTTTTTTATTATATAAGAAATAGCTTGGGCAAATGATTGTGGATAACACTTACACTTGGTCCTAGGGATATTTTATTCTATATAAGACTTTGCAAAGTTATTAGCAAGGGAAAACTGGTATAAAATTAAATATATTAGTATAGTGAAAAAGTAAATCCTCCTTATGTTATGTTTATGTTAATAATATTAAAGTTTATGTTAAATGTAGTGAAGATTACATAACATATAGTTTAAGTTATAGTATTATTTACATGAATGATTAAAATACTTATGATAAGTTTAAATATGGAGGGTTTTTATGAATGTTATAAATATGGTTATAGGGCTTTTTGGAGGGCTAGGGCTATTCTTGTATGGAATGAAGATGATGGGGGATGGGCTTGCAAATACTTCTGGTGAAAAACTTAAAAAGATATTTGAAAAAATAACATCTAATCCGATTAAAGGAGTAGCAACAGGAGCTGCAATAACAGCAGTTATTCAAAGCAGTAGCGCTACTACAGTAATGGTAGTAGGGTTCGTTAATGCAGGCCTTATGAACTTATATCAGGCAGCAGCAGTAATCATGGGAGCTAATATTGGAACTACTGTAACTGCACAATTAATTGCATTTAAACTTGATAATATAATACCAATGTTTTTAGGAATAGGTTCTTTAACAATAATATTTTCAAAAGGTAAAAAAGGTAGAGAAATAGGGAATATTATATTAGGCTTTGGTATTCTTTTTCTAGGAATGGAGTTAATGAAGGATACTATGTCTCCACTAGCGCAGTCTCCAGCTTTTGCAACTTTAATAATGAAATTAGAAGGAAATACTCTCTTAGGGATTTTAACCGGCGCACTTATGACTGCAGTAATTCAAAGTTCATCTGCGTCCACTGGTATTTTAGTGGCCTTAGCATCTACTGGAGCATTACCTCTGGGAGTAGCAGTTCCAATTTTATTTGGTAATAATATAGGTACATGTATAACCGCTTTATTATCAAGTATAGGAACCTCTAAAACAGCAAAAAAAGCAGCATTAATACATTTATTCTTTAACATATTTGGTACCTTAATTTTTATTCCATTAATAAACCCACTGATAATGTTCGTACAAAGTATATCGCCAGATGGAGCTGGAGATATAAAAAGACAAATTGCAAATGCCCATACTATATTTAATATATCAAATACAATAATTATGGTTCCATTTATAAAATATCTGGTTTTACTTGTTAATAAAATAATACCAGGAGAAGATGAAGTTCTAACCATGGATGTTAAGTATATAGATGACAGACTATTAGAGACACCGGTAATTGCAGTTGGGCAAGCTACGAAAGAGGTTGTTAGAATGGCAAACCTTGCAAAAGCAAATGTACAACTTGCCATGGAATGTTTTATTAACAATAATGAAAGTAGTATAAAAACTGTTTATGAAAATGAAAAATTAATAAATTTACTTGAACACGAAATTACATCCTATTTAGTAAAGCTTTCCTCAACAGAATTATCAGAACAACAAACTAAAATAGTAACTTCTATGTTCAATGTAGTAAATGATATAGAGCGTATTGGAGATCATGCTGAAAACCTGGTAGATATAACTAGTGAAAAGATCCAAAAGAATTTGGATTTTTCTAAGGATGCTATGCAGGAGTTAGATGGAATGTATAAATACATAGTCTATGCTTTAGAGATTAGTATTGAGAGTTTTGAAAATAATGATATTCTAAAAGCGGAATCTATAATGGTAATAGAAAATAGAATTGATAGCTTAGAAAAGGAACTAAGGTTATCCCATATAAGAAGATTAAATAATGGGATTTGTGGCGCTACAGTTGGAACTATGTTTTTAGATATGATTAGTAATTTTGAGAGAATCGGAGATCATTCAACAAATATTGCCGAAGTAGTAATAAATAAATAAACATAGAAAAGGAAAAGCAACCGCTAGAATTTTTGGTGGGTGTTTTTTTGCGTCATGGCGCGAAGAGCTATAGAAATAATACTAAATATGCTACAAGGTGAATAAAATTAACGGTAGGAATAAATAAGAGGGTGGGTGCATTGAAATACAGAAATAATAAATCAATATCTATTGTAATAGTAATCGTTGTAGCAATGGTAAGCTTTATGGTAGTAAATTTAAGCTTTGTCAAACAAACTATGAATAATGAAAAATTGCAAGTAGGGGGTAAAAAAATACTCATTGATGCAGGTCATGGGGGAATGGATGGTGGAACAAGTTCTAAAAATGGCACTCTAGAAAAAAATATTAATTTAAGCATAGCAATAAAGCTTAAAGAAAAATTACAAAAGTTAGGCTATCAGGTAGTTATGACAAGAGAAGAGGACACAGGACTTTATTCAAGAAGTGGAACTATAAGAGAAAGTTACACTGAAGATTTGAAAAAAAGATGTAATTTAAAGAAATCTAGTAATTGTGATATGCTTATTAGTATTCATTTAAATTATTTTACGGAGAGTAAATACTATGGAGCGCAAGTATGGTACTCGAATTATAAGGAGAGTTCTATTTTAGCTGCTGTAACTCAGAAAAACCTTAGAATAGATTTAGATCCTAGTAATAAGAGAGTCCAGAAGCCTGCTAAAAATGCTTATAGGATATTAAGGGAGAATGACACTATGCCAAGTGTTATAGTAGAATGCGGATTTTTATCAAATTATGAAGAAGAACAAAAATTAAAGTCGGATGAATATCAACAAAAAATTGCAGAGTCCATAAGCAAATCTATAGGGGAGTTTTATAATAGTACGTACAAAGAGTAATAATTATAATAATATCTAAGGCAAAAAGACATATTATTTTAGTAATATGTCTTTTTGATTGAATTGGACTTTTATGATAGTGCCAATTTATATTTAACGACATTTCAGAAGGAAAGTCTCCCACTTATATAAGTGGGGACCACTTACATTGTGAAGTTATTAATATTACAGCACCGCAGGTGATGACTTAATAGTATCGAAGATGATGATTTAATCATTAATCGTAGGCTACAGAGCAGTCTTTATCAATGAAAATCCACCAGGTAGGTCCAGGCATTAGTGAAACTTCCCTACCTTCTTTATCATTAATTTTTATGGGAGAACTTTTTTTTCTGCTCCATTTAATATCTTGAGCCACTCCGGCGCAAAACAACAATCCAGTGCCTTGATTTTCAGATGAAGTTAAGGTTTCATCGCTTATAATGGTACCATGGATAAATTGTACAATAACATTAGAAAACTTTACAGGAGAAATATTGTCTTTGTCAATATTTAGACCTCTGTAATGATAGTATTCTCCATTTTGATATAAAAAATTTGAGGATGAACCTTCATTGAAAGTTATAAAAATATTTGTTGCGTTCCTACTATTGATGCCTGCTATTGCAATATTATTAGAAAAATTAAATTTTGGTAGATAGGAATTAGAGTAGTCTTTTAGGCTAACGGTTCCACCAATATTTTTAGCTACATCTTGATTGAAGATAGCTTTATAAGTTATGCCAGAGGACTTACTAAGGAACTCAAGAACCACATCTGCACTACTAAGGCCTATAAGTGGACCACCCTTACTAGTATTAATATAAGTAGCAATTTTTGAAGATTTTTTAGAATATGAATTATTTATTCTTTCACCAGTATATTTTGAGGTGGCTATTTCATTATTTACATGAACATAAGAAATATGTGTAATAATCCTATAAATAAATATTGAAAGAATTAATATCAAAATTGAAATTAATAGATATATAACAATAGAAAAATGTTTCTTTACCATAAGGGTCCCCCTTAGCATTCATATATACTATTTTAATAATATTATTTAGAAAATATAACCACAAACATGAAACCCTTATCAAGTTTATTAAAAATAGTATTAAACGTAAGGCTAAGGTAGATAATAGGGTTTAAATAAGCTATAACACTAAAAATAACACTAAATGGTAATAATACAATCATTGAAATGGACTAGTCCACATGGTATCATAATCATGGTAGTGGATTAGTCCATTGATCCAATATGCTTTGGGAGGGATTTTTATTAACATCGAAATAAACAAAAAAAATGGAGTACCCCTTTATATTCAAGTTAAAAATCAAATCATGGATGAAATAAAAAAAGGATCTCTCAAGGTTGGGACAAAATTGCCAACAGAAAGAGAATTATCTCAGAGAATAAATGTAAGTAGGAATACTGTAAGCACTGCATATAATGACTTGGAACAAGATGGGGCATTAAAATCCTATCAAGGGAAAGGAACTTTTGTAGTTGAAGAATCTATATCTTGGGAAAGCCTAAGTATCAAAAATAAGATAATGAAATTCGTTGATTTAGGACTAGAAGAAGCTCTGGAAATTGGAATGAAACCAGAGGAATTTTTAGACATAGTAAATCAAAGAGTAAATGAAAAAAGACAGATAATGAATAAAATTGAAGCAATATACGTTGAGTGCAATATAGAACAAGCTAAAATGTTTAGTAGTCAACTTAGTAAAAATAGTAATATGAATGTAATATCTTTGACTATAAACGATTTACTAAAGATGGACAAGGATACTAAAGAAAAGATTGAAATGGCTGAGTTTATAATAACAACTTTTAATCATATTAATGAAGTGACTAATCTAACTGCTGATCTTAATAAAGAGATTTTAGGAGTTGCTATAACTCCTAATCTAGAACCTATAGTTAAAATTGCAAGATATCCTTTAAATACAAAATTCGGGTTTGTATGTATTTCTGAAGAATTTATATTTAAAATTAATGGAGCTTTGGAAAAGGCAGGGTTATCTGAAGTTGATATAACATATTCCAATACTAATGATGATGATGAACTTGTGGATATAATTCGAAAATCAGATGTTATGATAGTATCTCCAGGTAGATATAAAGATGTTAAAAGTGCAAATGTAAGCGATAAGGAAATAATCGAATTTCTATATAGTCTAGATGATGGCTCAGTAAAAGCGCTTAGGTCAAAGATTATTGAAATAAAGTTCAAAAAATAATATTATAAAAAATTATTTAGGAGGCTTTTAAAATGGAGAAAAAGACTTTAATTCTAGGGGTAATAGGGTCAGATTGTCATGCTGTTGGCAATAAAATTTTAGATTATGCACTAACGGAAGCTGGGTTTAATGTTATAAACATAGGAGTTCTTTCTCCACAAGAAGATTTTATCAATGCAGCTGTTGAAACTAATGCAGATGTAATAATAGTATCTTCACTATACGGCCATGGAGAAATCGATTGCAGAGGCATCAGAGAAAAATGTGATGAAGCAGGGTTAAATGACATATTGCTATTTGTAGGTGGAAACATAGTTGTAGGAAAACAAAATTGGGATGACGTCCACCGTAGATTTACGGCAATGGGATTTAACAAGGTATATCCACCAGGAACATCTCTAGAAACAACAATACATGATTTAAAAGAAGCATTAGGTCTATTCTAAAATAGATACGCCTATTCTAGAATAGGTAGGGATATTATAAAATCAATAGGAGTGATATAAGTGGATGCATATTTACTTGTAGATTTTGGAAGTACATACACTAAACTAACTGTTGTAGATATAGAAAAAGAAGAAATAATTGCTACAGCGAAAGACATAACCACAATTGAAGATAATATAATGATAGGCTATGACAAAGCTTATTCGAAAATAGAAGGAATACTAAAAGACAAAAATGTTAATTTTATTAATAAGTTAGCATGCTCATCAGCAGCAGGAGGTCTCAAAATGATAGCTATTGGCCTAGTGCCAGATTTAACTGCAGAAGCTGCCAAAAGAGCGGCTCTCGGAGCTGGAGCTAGGGTACTTAAAGTATATAGCTATGAATTAACCCTTACTGAAATTGAAGAAATTAAAAATTCAGACTTAGATATAATACTTCTTGCAGGTGGGACTGATGGTGGTAACAAGGATTGCGTAATTCACAATGCAAAAATGTTAGCTGAAAATGGAGTTAAATTACCAATAGTAGTAGCTGGAAATAAAGTAGCAAGTGATGAAATAAGAGAAATATTCACAAAGGCTAAAATGTATTTTACAATTACAAGTAATGTGATGCCACAGTTAAGTAAACTAAATGTAGAGCCTGCTCGTGAAGAAATTAGAAAAGTATTTATGGAAAAAATAATTGATGCCAAAGGGCTTAGCAATGCAGAAGAGTTAGTAAAAGGTATCTTAATGCCAACACCGGCAGCAGTTCTAAAGGCTGCAAGGATATTAAGCGAAGGCAGTGATGAAGAAAGCGGACTAGGAGATTTAATAATTATAGATATTGGTGGAGCAACTACAGACGTACATTCTATAGCAGATGGAGAACCTACAAAAGCGGGAGTTACAGTAAGAGGCCTTGAGGAACCATTTGCTAAAAGAACTGTTGAGGGTGACCTTGGTATGAGATATTCTGCAATTTCACTAAGAGAAGCAGCTGGTAGCAGAAAACTGAGGAAATATCTAGGGGACACGGAAAGAAAAATTGATATTGATGCAAATTGTAAATATAGAATAGAGCATATAAAGATGGTTCCGGAAACTAAGGAAGAAATAGATTTTGATGAGGCTATGGCCAAAGTAGCTACTGAGCTATCTATGGAGAGGCATGTAGGTACTATTGAACACACACTAACACCTATGGGCGCTATGTATACTCAAATAGGAAAAGACCTTATGGAAGTAAAGTATATCATAGGTACAGGTGGGGTATTAATACACAGCGAAAAACCACAAGATATTTTAAAATCAGGGGCTTTTAATAAAGAAGATCCAACGTATTTAAAGCCACGTCATGCAGCTTATTTGCTTGATAAAACTTATATATTATCAGCTATGGGACTATTAGCGAAGGATTATCCAGACAAAGCTGTTAGAATTATGAAAAAATATTTAGTGCAAGTATAATTATTAGGGGGAATTTTAGTGGAATTAAGAAATAAAAAATGGACTAATGAAGAGTTCTTTGAGGTTAGAAAAGAAGTGTTAAGTCAATGGCCAACAGGAAAAGATGTAGATTTAGAAGAAGCTATAGAATACAATAAAAAAATTCCTGATCACAAAAACTTTGCGAAAAAATTAATTAAAGCTAAAGAAGAAGGTATAACCCTTGCACAACCAAGAGCAGGTGTTGCACTAATTGATAAGCATATCGAACTCCTAAACTTTTTAGAGACAGAAGGTGGAGCAGATTTACTACCATCAACAATAGATAGTTATACAAGACAAAATAGATATGATGAATGTGAAATAGGAATTAAGGAAAGTATGAGTGAAGGAAGATCTCTTCTAAACGGATTTCCAGGCGTTAATCATGGAGTCAAAGGCTGCAGACAAGTTTTTGAAGCAATAAATAACCCATTAGAATCAAGACATGGTACTCCAGATGGAAGGCTTCTTGCTGAAATAACACATGCTTCAGGTTGGACTTCAAATGAAGGTGGCGGTATTTCCTATAATATTCCATATGCTAAAAATGCAACGCTGGGAAAAACAATTCTAGATTGGCAGTATTGTGATAGACTTGTTGGCTTTTATGAGGAGCAAGGAGTTTCAATAAATAGAGAACCTTTTGGACCATTAACAGGAACCTTAGTTCCACCTAGTACATCAAATGCAATTGCAATAATAGAAGCACTACTTGCAGCAGAACAAGGAGTTAAAAACCTTACAGTTGGATATGGTCAGTGCGGAAATTTAATACAGGACGTAGCAGCTATAAGAGCTTTAGAAGAGCAATGCGACGAATATTTAAAAGCGAGTGGCTATAAAGATATATACTTAACAACAGTTTTACATCAATGGATGGGAGGATTCCCGGCAGATGAAGCAAAAGCTTTTGGCGTTATATCTACAGGCGCTGCCACAGCTGCACTTGCAGGAGCAACAAAAGTAATAGTTAAAACCACTCATGAAGCTATAGGGATTCCTACTAAAGAAGCCAATGCTCAGGGCATAAAGGCTACAAAGATGACTTTAAACTTATTAAGAGGACAAAGGTTACCTATGTCTCAGGAATTAAAAACAGAAATAGAAGTAATAAAAGCTGAAACAAAGTGCATGATAGATAAGATATATGAAATTGGAAAAGGAGACCTTGCTATAGGATCAGTTAAAGGATTTGCTATGGGAATCATTGATGTTCCATTTGCACCAAGTAAATTTAATGCTGGTAAAATGATGCCTGCAAGAGATAATAATGGAGCAATAAGATATTTAAAATTTGGTAATATTCCATTTACACAGGAATTAATAAATTTTAATATGAAAAAACTTCAAGATAGAGCGAAATTTGAAAATAGAGATGTAAGTTTCCAAATGACAATAGATGATATATTCGCAGTAGGAAAAGGTGTACTTATAGGAAGACCAGAGAAAAAATAAATACTGTTAAATCGCATTAAAAAATTATAGAAGGATAGGTGTATATTATGAAAATTATTGATGTATTATGTTCAACAGGAAGAACAGGATTTTACTTTGATGACCAAAGAGCTATAAAAAAAGGTGCAGCACATGACGGTTTTACATATGTAGGTGAGCCAGTAACAGAAGGATTTACATCTATAAGGCAAGCAGGAGAATCAATATCAGTAATGATTATACTAGAAGATGGTCAGGTAGCTTATGGAGATTGTGCAGCAGTACAATATTCAGGAGCAGGCGGACGTGATCCATTATTCCTATCAAAAGATTTTATACCAATTATAGAAAAAGAAATAGCACCAAAACTAATAGGTAGAAGTTTAGAAAACTTTAAAACACTGGCAGAAGAGTTTGACCACATGTTAGTTAACGGTAAAAGACTTCATACAGCAATAAGATATGGAATAACACAAGCTATTCTAGATGCTGTAGCAAAAGCTAAAAAAGTAACTATGGCTGAAATTGTACGCGATGAATACAAAACTGGCGTAGATATTAAGAGAATTGCTATTTTTACACAATCAGGCGATGATAGATATAATAGCTCAGATAAAATGATAATTAAAGGCGCAGACGTAATGCCTCATGCACTAATAAATAACGTAGAAGAAAAATTAGGACTTAAGGGTGAAAAATTACTTGCTTATGTGGAGTGGTTAAGTGCTAGAGTATTAAAATTAAGAACTGATAAAAACTATAATCCAATATTCCACATTGATGTATATGGAACAATAGGAGTTGCGTTTAATAATGATACAAAAGCTATGGCAGATTATATAGCAACTCTAGAAGAAGCTGCAAAGCCATTCCATTTGAGAATTGAAGGACCAATGGATGTTGAGCATAGAGAAAGACAAATGGAAGCATTAAGAGATTTAACAACAGAACTAGATAACAGAAAAATTAATGTAGAACTTGTTGCAGACGAATGGTGTAACACTTATGAAGACGTAGTATTATTTGCAGATAATAAATCAGGACACATGCTTCAAATAAAAACACCAGACTTAGGTGGAGTTAATAATATAATTGAAGCTATACTATACTGCAAAAAACAAGGACGTGGAGCATACTGTGGTGGAACATGTAATGAAACTAACAGATCTGCAGAAGTGTGCACAAACATAGCTATGGGTTGTGGAGCAGATCAGTGCCTCGCAAAACCAGGTATGGGTGTAGATGAAGGGTATATGATAGTTAATAATGAAATGAATAGAGTTGTAGCTCTAGTTAATAGAAAAAAATAAACAATTAATTTGGGAAGATAACTTATAGAGGCGGTTTGCGTAAACTGCCTTTTCCCATATTTAAATATTACAGCTTTCCAGAAGAGGATTAAAAGGAGGATAAAATGAAAGAAATAAGTGTAGCTGAAATAACAAAAACTATAAAAAATTTATGTATAGATTCTAATTACTATCTTTCTGATGATATAAGAAATCAATTAAAAAAAGCTAGAGAAAAAGAAACTTGGGATATTGCTAAAGGTATTTTAGATAAGATTTTAATAAATGCGGATATAGCTAAAAATGAAAAAATGCCAATGTGTCAAGATACAGGTATGACTTGTGTATTTATAGAGATTGGCCAAGAGGTTCACATAGTAGGTGGAAGTCTCGAAGAAGCTATTAATAAGGGCGTAGCAGCAGGATATGAAGAGGGCTTTTTAAGAAAGTCAGTAGTTGAAGATGCAATTAACAGAGTAAATACAAAAGATAACACTCCAGCAGTTATATATTATGATATAGTCCCAGGAGATAAATTGAAAATAACTGTAGCTCCAAAGGGCTTTGGTTCAGAAAATATGAGTCAGATTAAAATGTTAAAACCTTCAGATGGACTCCAAGGGGTTAAGGAATTTATTTTAAAAGTAGTAAAAGAAGCTGGTCCTAACCCATGCCCACCAATAGTTGTAGGAGTAGGTATAGGTGGAACTTTTGATAAAGCAACGAACCTTGCTAAAAGAGCAGCAGTTAGACCAACTGATCAGGAAAATTCAAATCCTTTTTATGCAGATCTGGAAAAAGAGCTTACGCAGGAAATAAATAAGCTAGGCATAGGACCACAAGGATTTGGTGGAAGAACTACAGCCTTAGCTGTTAATATTGAAACTTATCCAACTCATATAGCAGGTCTACCAGTGGCAGTAAATATAAACTGTCATGCTGCAAGACATGCCAGTGCAGAGCTTTAATAATGATAAAGGGAGGAGAATTTTATGGAGAAAAGAATAACTACGCCACTTACAAAAGATGTGGTTAAAGATTTAAAAGCAGGAGACAGTGTGTTATTATCTGGTGTAATATATACAGCTAGGGATGCGGCGCATAAAAGACTAGTGGACCTTATAGATACGGGAGAGAAGCTTCCAATAGATGTTAAAGATGCAGTTATATATTATGTTGGACCAACTCCAGCAAAGCCAGGAATGGCACTTGGATCAGCAGGACCAACTACGAGCTATAGAATGGATGCGTACGCTCCAAAGCTTTTAGAAAAAGGATTAAAAGGAATGATAGGTAAAGGGCTCAGATCGCAAGAGGTTGTAGACTCTATGATTAAAAATGGTGCTGTATATTTTGCAGCCATTGGTGGAGCAGGAGCTCTAATAGGCAAATGTGTGAAAAGTGCAGAAATAGTAACCTATGAGGATTTAGGATCTGAAGCTATAAGAAGACTTGAAGTAGAGGATTTACCTATAGTTGTAGTAATAGATAGTAAAGGTAACAATCTATATAAACAAGGACAAAACGCTTATTTAGAAAGTGTAAAATAAAATTAACTTAAAGTTTGTGTGAGGTGATACCATGGAAATAAATAAACCCGCCAAAGCGGGAACAATGGAATCTAACGATATATATGTAATGATTATGCCAAACCCTAAGGGCGGTATTGAAATAAATCTTCAAAGTATTGTTATGAAACAATTTGGAGAAGAAATAGAAAAAGTAATACTGGATACTCTTGTGGAATTAGAAGTTAAAAATGTAATAGTAAGTGCTCAAGATAAGGGTGCATTAAACTATACAATAAAAGCGAGAATAGAAACTGCTACAAAAAGAGCGCAATAAGAGGTGATTTGTATGAAAAGGTTGAGAAGAACTATGCTTTTTATGCCTGGGAATAATCCAGGAATGCTTCAGAATGCAGGGATTCTAGGTGCAGATTCAATCATATTAGATCTAGAGGACGCTGTAAGTCTTACAGAAAAAGACAGTGCTAGAATTTTAGTAAGAGAAGCAATAAAAAATGTAGATTATAGTAATGTAGAACTGGTAGTAAGGGTAAATCCAATTACTACTGAATTTGCACAAAAGGATATTGATGTAATCGCAAGAGTTAAACCAGATGCATTAATGATTCCAAAAGCTACAGAAGAAGAACTTAAAACTATAGATAAAATGCTTATAAATATAGAAAAGCAAGAAGGTTTCGATGTGGGAAGTATAAAATTAATTCCCATAGTAGAAACAGCTTATGGTCTTCAAAATGTTTATAGCATAATAAAATCTTGTGATAGAATAGTTGCTATTTTACTTGGAGGAGAAGATTTAACTTCAGATTTAGGTATAAAAAGAACCAAAGAAGGAGAAGAAATCTTCTACGCAAGAAACCAAGTAGCAATCGCATGTAGAACAATGAAGGTGGATTCTATAGATACTCCATTTACAGATACCACTGATTTTGAAGGATTAGAAAAAGACACAAGGAAAGCTAAGAGCTTAGGACTTACAGGAAAAGCTGCAATAAGTCCAAAACATATTGACACTATTCATTCTGTATTTGCTCCAAATGTGGAAGAAATAAAACATGCTAAAAGGGTGCTTGCAGCTATGGAAGAAGCAGAAAGTGAAGGAAAAGGAGTATTTTCCTTAGACGGAAAAATGGTAGATGCTCCAGTTATAAATAGAGCTAAAAACACAGTAGAACTAGCAAAGCTTTTAGGTATTGTATAAAAGTATGATTAAAAGCTTTTCAAAAATCTATTTTAGTGGATTAGTTAATTGAGGTGATAGTAATGAAGAATATACTAGGGAGAGAAATACCTGAATATATAGAAGGCTATGGAGAAGTAAGGACCTTTGAAGGTGCATTTAAAAATGGTGGCATTAAAATAAAAAAAGAAGTGAAAGTAAACTCAGTAACTCCAAATGATAAAAAAGTTTTAAGTAGTATAGAGGAAGTTTTAGACAGGGTTGCAATAAAGGATGGCATGACTATTTCTTTTCATCATCATTTAAGGAATGGTGACTACGTGCTAAATTTAGTTGTGCAAGCAATTGCAAGTCGTGGCATAAAGAATCTTACTGTTGCAGTGAGTTCTATTTTCCCAAACCATTCGCCTTTAATTGAGCACATTAAAAATGGTGTAGTTACAAAAATAGTTACTAACTATATGTCAGGTCCTGTGGCACAAGAAATTTCTAGAGGAATATTAAAAACACCAGTGATAATGCATACTCATGGTGGACGTTCTAGAGCAATAGAAAGTGGAGATTTACATATAGATGTAGCTTTCATTGCAGCCCCTACAGCAGACACCTATGGAAATGTTAATGGATTATATGGGAAATCAGCTTGTGGAGCTCTAGGCTATGCAATATCTGATGCCCAGTGTGCAGATAGGGTGGTAGCTATAACAGATAATTTGGTGCCTTATCCAACATGTCCTATAGAAATTAGTCAGATATATGTAGATTATGTTCTAAAGGTAGATTCTATTGGTGATTCAGCTGGAATAGTATCTGGAACAACACAAATTACGAATGATCCAGTGGGACTTAAAATAGCTAAAATGGCCAGTGACGTTATGGTGGCAACAGGGCTTGTTAAAGATGAAATGTCCTTTCAAACAGGTGCAGGTGGGATTTCTCTGGCTGTAGCGGCCGAACTAAGAAAATATATGAAGCAGCATAGTATAGTTGGAAGTTTTGCCTCAGGCGGAATAACTGGATATATTGTAGATATGTTTAAAGAAGGGTTATTTAGATCTTTATTTGATGTACAGTGTTTTGACTTGCAGGCAGTACAGTCCTATGTAAGTTCACATAAACATCAAAGAATGTCAGCTTCCATGTATGGAAACCCAGATAATAAGGGCGCTGTTGTAAATAACCTAGACATAGTTATCTTAGGTGCTACAGAGATAGATACAAACTTTAATGTTAATGTAACAACTGGTTCAGATGGTGCAATAATGGGTGGCTCCGGAGGCCATAGTGATACAGCGGCGGGAGCGAAACTTACAATAATTGTTACACAATTAATGAAGGCAAGACTTCCAATTATAAAAGATAAGGTAACTACAATAACAACTCCCGGGGAGTGTATTGATGTTATTGTAACAGAAAGAGGAATAGCCGTTAATCCAAAGAGACTAGATATAATTGAAAAATTAAAGAAAACTAATCTTCCTATAATGACAATTGAACAGCTTAAAATAATAGCTGAAAAAATGACAGGTAAACCAAAGGAAATTAAGCTAACAGATCAAATAGTTGCAGTTATAGAATATAGAGATGGTTCCGTAATAGATGTGGTTAGAAAACCTCTATAAATCATAAAATAAAGCTGGAAATAATAATTTTCAGCTTTATTTTATTTGAGGGGAATTATTAAGTAAAGAATAATTCAATGATAAAACTATATATTGGCTTTGCAGTGCAATAAATATATAATAAGGTAAATTATAATATTTACAAGGAGGACTTCTATGTACGGATTTAACGTGGAGAGAATTAATCTAAAAGATGAAGATGGAGTAAAGGAAGTAAGGGGCTTTTTACAAAGCTTTCAATTACTACTTGATGATAACGTGGATTATACTATAGTTATTAGGCAAAATGGAGAGATTAAAGCTACTTGTTCTAAGTCAAAAAACGTATTTAAATGTTTTGCAGTATCAGATGATTTAAGAGGAACTGGAGTATCAGCTATACTTATGGGAGCAGTAGCGGATAAACTTTTTGAAGAAGGTACTTATCATAGTTTTATCTTCACAAAGGTAGAAAACATAGATATATTTACCTCACTTGGATACAAACTTATACACAAAATAGAAAAGGTAGCTCTCCTTGAGAGTGGAATATATGATATATCACAATATTTAAAGCGTCTGCAATTGGAATATAATATAGATGGAGCCACTATGAAGTCTGCAATAGTTATGAATTGTAATCCCTTCACTTTAGGACATCGGTATTTGATAGAAGAGGCTGCAAGGCAATCGACAGAGGTACTGGTATTTATAGTTGAAGAAGACAAATCCTCATTTCCATTTATTCATAGATATAATATGGTTAAAGAAGGGGTTTCCCATTTAAATAATGTACGAGTTATTAAAGGGGGAGAGTACATTATTTCAGAAGCTACCTTCCCAACCTATTTTTTAAGGAGAAAAGATGAGATACTAAAGGCTTATACAACCCTAGATGCATCGGTTTTCGGAAGATATTTTTGCAAAACTCTAAATATAACTAAAAGGTTTATAGGAGAAGAACCATATTGCGAAGTTACAAATGCTTATAATGACGCTTTAAAGGAAGTTCTGCCTACCTATGGAGTAGAAGTTATAGAGGTGAAAAGAAGGGCTCTCATGGGGGAGGTTATAAGTGCTTCAAAGGTTAGAAAATTAATTGTGGAGGGAAAAATAGGGGACATTAAGCATATAGTTCCTAGTTCAACCTGGGAATTTTTAAATACTAAGATAGGAAAGGAGATAATGGGACGGATTAAGTTTAGCCATGCGCCCCATTAACATGGTATGTATACAGCAGAAGATATATTAATAGGTAGAGAAAGAAGAATCGAGTTTCAAGAAAGACTAGTTGAAAGATATAAGATGCCAATACTAGTTATAAGAGTAAACTATCCAGGTATTAACAAGGATAATCATTTTTCTAAGGAAATAACTGTGATTATAGAGCGAATTATTAGTGAAATGTTTTCTTATTCTATTCAGTATAAAATAATGACCACAACTGCAGAAGGTCCTCTTGTTATTATGTCTATAAATAAGAGGGCAAGAGATATTAAAGCATTGACACTTGATATAGAAGATAAGCACCTTTTAGGCAGATGTGTAGACATAGATGTATATGATGAAAAGGGTATTGGCATTAGTAGAAAAGATTTCGGCTTAGGTATGAGAAAATGCTATATATGCGATGATGTAGCTCATAATTGTGTAAGAAGCAAAAAACACAGCAAAAAAGAAGTTGAAGGATTTATTAAAAGTAAATTTGCAGAATATATGGAGAAATTTTATGGGAAATAAATATTTAATATCCAAGGAGGCTTTCGCTATATCAGCCTTTGCAATTGAGGCAATGCTATGTGAGGTGGCTTCATATCCATCACCGGGGCTAGTGTCATCTATATCAAATGGAGCCCATATAGATATGGATCATTACTCTTTTATTAAAAGTACCTCTATTCTAAGTAAGTATATGGTGCTATTTGCGCAGGAGGGTTACTCAAAGAAAACTCCTAAAGAAATATTTGTGGCTATTCGAAATATAGGAATAGAAGCTGAGAGTGAAATGTTTAAAGGCACAAAGGGTGTCAACACTCACAAAGGCATGATTTTTCTTTTAGGCATAAGTTGTGCAGCTGTGAGTAAAGCTATGCATGATAAGAAAAAATTTTATGAAATTCAAGATATAATAAAACAAATGACTAAAGGCCTCGTTGTGGACGAACTATGCTATATGGATAAAGATAAAGTCAAAAGCTATGGGGAAAAATTATTTCTAAAATATAAGGTTGAAGGAATAAGAGGCCAAGTGGAGAGCGGAATTCCTATAGTATTTGATTATTCACTTAAAGTATATAAAGAAAATAGTGCTTTAAAATTAAATGATAGATTAATACATACTCTCATATCCATTATGCAATTTTGTGAGGATTCTAATGTTCTTCACAGACATTCAATGGACACACTAAATGAAGTAAAACAAAAGGCAAAACATATAATTTCAATAGGTGGAATGGCCACAGAAATTGGAAAAGCATCAATAGCTGAGCTAGACAGTGAATTTATAAAACGAAGCATAAGTCCAGGAGGCTCAGCAGACCTACTAGCCGTAACTGTATTCTTTAATTCAGTAGAGGGGTATTTTAACGATTTATAACAAGTGTGCAGGGTTTTTGTGGATAAACTATTTTTGGAATTTAAATTGTGGGTAACTTTAGATAAAATCAATTGATATAAAGTATTAACACTAATTCCATCCAAAGGGGGAAATTCAAGTGGGGGAAGATTCAAATCTAATCGGAAGTATATTAGACGGAAATGTTGATAGTTTTAATATATTAGTTAACAAATATGAAGGTATAGTCTTAAGGTTTATCTATAACATGATAAAGGATAAAGAAGCTTCAGAGGATATAACTCAAGAGGTTTTCATTACAGTTTACAACAAACTTTACCTTTATGATAAGACCCACAAGTTTATAAATTGGTTACTTCAGATTTCTAAAAATAAATCTATTGACTATATACGAAAATATAAAAGGGTGTATGAATCAAACATAGAGGATATACCAAACATCATATCAAAAGAAATGTCACCAGAACAGTCTGCAGAATTCATGGAAACTAAAGAAAATGTAGAAGAATATTTAAATAGCTTAAATGAAGTAGATAGGCAAATACTAACTATAAAATATTCACAAAACCTTTCATTTTATGATTTGTCGCAAATTATGGAAATGACAGAATCTAATGTAAAACGGAAATACTATAGGAGTAGACAAAATTTCAAAACTTTTATATCTCAAAAGGTAAAGGGGTGTAAATAATGAATTGTAATATATTTAAAAAGGGATTAGAAGAGTATGTACTAGGAAACATTTCAAATGATTTGAAAATTGCAATAGAAAAGCACATGGATGGATGTGAAAGTTGCAGGAGGATGTATGAGGAAGAGGTTAAAATAGATAGAGATTTTAAGATGGTTTTATCAATAGATGGTATAGAATTTAATAGGTCAAGGGCTAGTATAATTAAAGCTATAGATAAAAATAGATATAGTAAAAAGACCTCCAATAAGATTTTATACAATTTTAAAAAATACAAAAATAGATATTTATCATATGCAGTAGCTGTTATGGCTATGATAGTAATTATTCCAATGATGTTAAAGGGCTTTGGTGGAGTAAACTTTAATAATGCAACCTCTAAAAAAACCACAGCTATTAATAATTCAAGCGAAAAAGAAGCTTCTAAAAAAAGTGACTCGCTTATTGGCCATAGCAGCTTAGCAATGGATAAAATTCAAGTAAGCAAAGCAGCACTGGAATTTAAGAGTAGCATAATAACAAAACAGGCGCTCATAGATTATAAAATGAATTGGAAAAATTCTGGGGATGGAAAAAGGTCTGCGGCCATAGATATAAAACCAGAACGTGATGTAGATTTTGGAATACATGCAGCTTATATTAAAAATATGACTACAAATGAGATAGTGAAGTATGAGGTTATTAATAATGAGAGACAATACACTCCAATGCTTATAGAATGGTGGGATAGTGAACATTTAATAATTGTGGCTGGCTTTGGAGAGGGTACCATAGAATATGGTTCAGAAGTGTATAGCTTAGATGTTAATACGGGTCAGCTTTCTACTCTATACAAGGAAGTAGATGGGAAACATCAAATATTGGATTTTAAAAAGGTTAAGAATGACTTAATATTTCAATTGTTAATTTATAATGATGATACTTATAATACTTTTCATAAAGGCGTAGGGAAGATTACTTTGTTAGAATTAGACAAACTAGTGAATATGGAAATCATAAGTGAGGAGAAATGAAGTTGTAGTAATATATACTTTTCTATTTTGTGATATAATTAGATTGCTCTTAAATATGTGAAATAAAAGGTGAAAATATGGATAAATCGGGAAAAATATATGTGAAAGCAATGAATAAATATAATGATGGATATATAGACAAAGCAGTAGCTCTTTGTGAAAAAAGCATTGCTCTAAATATTACAAATGCTGCAGCTTTAAATTTGAAGGGTATTTTATATTATTTAAAAGGTGATTTGGAAAATGCTAAAAAAATGTGGAATATAAATTATAAAAGAAATAATGATAAAGTATCAAAAAAATATTTAAAGGATAGTATACGTGATAAGGAAAATTTACAATTGTATATTAATGCCTTGGATTTAATGAAGCGTTTTGATATATCTGGTGCTTTAGAGGCTCTTAAGCAATGTGAAAATAGTCATTTTAATTTTATAAATGTTAATAACCTTGTTAGCCTTTGTTATATAAAGCAAGGAGAATATGATAAAGCACTACCTTATATACTGGATGTTTTAAAAACAGATAAAAAAAATACAGCAGCCATTATGAATAAAAAAACCCTAATAGAATATGGCAACTTAAAAAGAGAAACAAACTATAAAAAGATATTTATAGTAACTGCTAGTGTAGTTTCAATTATACTTGTTTTATTTGTTGGTAAGACATATGGGTATAAACTGAAAAATACTCTAATAATAGGCATAAAAAAAATTGAAGGAAAAATTCAGTCAGATAAGAAAACTACAACTGGAAATGAATTGAAACCTATAGAAAATAAGGTTAAAGAAAATAAACCTAAAGAAAGTAAACCTAAAGAAAATAAACCCAAAGAAAAGCTAGAATTCCCACAGAAGAAATTTTCAGAGGCTATAAATACTAACAATATGGAGCAAATTATTGAGTATGTAAATCAGTGGAAGAATGCTGAGTTAGAAATGAATGATAAATTACTTATAGTAAAAGCCGAAGAAATTATTAAGAGTGATGGAATAGTATATTTTTATGAAAAAGGCGTAAAGTTTATGGAAGATAAAAACTTCATCCAAGCTGAAAAATATTTTTTATATGCATTACCATACTCTGAAGGAAATTATTTGAAAGAGCATATAATTTATATGTTAGCATTGAGTTATAAGTCTAGTTCTGAATTTGAAAATGCTGTTATATACTATGAACTTAGCTTAAAACAATTCCCTGAGGGAAGTTATGCTGAGGAAATTTTATACGATTTAATTTTTATAAATAAAGACATAGATGTAGTGAAAGCTAAGGGATACGCAGAAAAATTAATAAAACAATTTCCGGATTCCCAATATAATAATGATATGGTGCAAAATATGTTAAAGTAGCTAAAGACATGTTTGTGTTTGAATTTGGGTATACTAACTCTGAAATATGTAATAGTTGTTTTACAACTTTGTCAGACTAGTTAAAAACCTAATTTTAACAAATAATAATTTAAAATATTATTGACTAGTCACATAATAAGGTATACAATAATACTATAAAATATACCCTAATGGGGTATAATAACTGGAGGTAATAATATGATTAAAGAAGTTAATGATAAAAATTTTGATGAGGAAATTGGGAATTCAGATAATATAGTTGTAGTTGATTTTTGGGCACCTTGGTGTGGACCTTGTAAAATGTTAAGTCCAGTAATTGAAGAATTAGCAAAAGAAATGGGAAAAGAAGTTAAGTTTGCAAAAGTTAATGTAGATGAAAGTCCAATGATTTCATCTAAGTATAGAATTGCAAGCATTCCAACGGTTATGGTCTTTAATAAAGAAACAGTTAAAGAGACTATGGTAGGATTTAGACCTAAAGCTGACATAAAGAAAATAATCCAAAGAAATTTATAAAATTCAACTACATTTCAGTTTTAAGGATGATAATTAATAGAAATATTTTGGAGGTAAGTTATTTAAATTTTTATAATTTGAAATAACTATCTCCATTTTATGGATTATAGACTTTGCAAGGAGGAAAATAATGGGAGAAACAGGAGAAAGATATGATATAGCTATAATTGGTACAGGGCCAGCGGGTCTTGAAGCAGCTATTAATGCTAAAATTAGAAATAAAAACATAATACTTTTTGGAAGTAAAGAATTAAGTGCAAAACTAGTAAAAGCACCAAAGGTAAATAATTTTTTAGGGTTTTATAATCTTACAGGAAAAGAGCTTAAAAACCACTTTGCAGCACATATTGAAGCTATGGGCATAGGTATTGTAAATGAGAGAATAAATAATGTTTACGCTATGGGAGATTACTTTGCATTAATGGTAAATGATAAAATATATGAGGCTAAATCAATAATTTTAGCTACAGGTATAGAATATGGCAAACCATTAAAAGGAGAAGAAAAGTTATTAGGAAAAGGAGTAGGTTACTGTGCTACCTGTGATGCTCCGTTGTATAAAGGTAAGACAGTTGTTGTAGTAGGATATAACAAAGAAAGTGAAGAAGAAACTAATTTTGTCAGTGAATTATGTGGAAAAACATATTATGTTCCAATGTACAGAGGGGAATATAAACTAAATCCTAATGTAGAGATAATAAATCATAAACCTTTAGAAATAGTAGGTGTTGATAGGGTAACTAAAATTGTTTTAGAGCATGGTGAAATAATTACAGATGGAATTTTCATGCTAAGAGATAGTTTATCTCCAAGCCAATTAGTTCCGGGGCTTGAGATAGAAGAAGGGCATATAAAAGTAGATAGGAATATGCAAACAAACATAGAAGGGTGTTATGCTGCAGGAGACTGCACTGGAAAGCCATATCAGTATATGAAGTCAGCTGGTGAGGGTCTTATAGCTGCATTATCGGCAGTTTCATATTTAGATTCAGCTAAGAAATAAATTTAGGCAGCTAACTTTAGTTAAAACTAACTTTAGTAAAAACTAACTTTAGTTAAAACTAACTGGGGTTAGCTACCTGGACTGTAGTGTATAACTACAGTTTTTTTTATTTAACTACAAAAAATACATGATTTCCTATGGTTTTTATATTGGCCTTTTTTATATCTTTCATCCATTGAGAAGTTGATATTTCAGGATTATAAAAGAAAACAGCCTTATCTGTAGGATCTTTACCTTTTAATGCATCTAATACAGCTGTGTAACTAGCGGAATCTGGAATGACATCTGGTTTGCCTTGGTGAACTACCTTTCCACGTTTAACACAAGAAAAGGCATTTTTTTGATTAATAACACCAGAAATAGACTTTGGGAAACCGGCATGTCTAGTACGATTTAATATAACGGAGGCTACTGCAAGTTTGCCACTAGCAGGTTCACCACAACTCTCAGCATATACAACTTGAGACATTAAATAAATATCTTTATCAGTAACATAAATCGAGTCATTGGATCCATTAAACACAGCTATTGCTTCTATTTTCTCATTATATAAATCTTTGATTTCAGAACCTTGTGAATATAAATATTCTCCCTTTGCGTTTAAATTAGGTAATAATGTGAATAATGTTAAAATACAAACTAAAAAAGCAAATTTTTTCATACTATCCTCTCCTTTTGCCTACGGAGTTAGCTGACGGGTTCGGAAAAGGTTTAACCTACACAAATTGTGATTCACCCCAAATGCTTGGTTCCTCCGTGTTTTTTTTACTTAGGCAATAATAGTGTGCCCAGGAGAATAAATATAATACATTAATTTTATTTATTCTTTAGTTCAATAAAGGTTTTAATAAATACACTATAGTAATTTTCTAACTCAGCAAATTTTAGATTAGAAGAAGTATATAGAGAGTCTGATGCTGATGAATCTACAACAGCACTTAGGGCTTGAATTTTTTCATTTGTAAGTGCAAGTTTAAAATCCTTTAAATAATTTTCATACATATCTAATAGGGGTTTGAAGGATTCATAAGTAGCAGCAGTAGAGGTCGGTATAGATAAACTTTTAAAAGTAGTTTGCACATTGCTTAATTTTACAAGATTATCACCTATTAGTAACAAGAGATCATCATAGGACATATTGTTTTTTCTTACCTTTACCACATAAGAGTAATAATTGATTTTAATATCTAAAAAATTTTTGGATATGGTATCAATTTTACTAATGAATTCCTTAGTTTGATTAGATTTAATATCTTCTTCCACTTGCATTCTTATTGCCATATAACTGTCATTAAGTACATCATCAATGAAGGTTAATGAAGTTTTTGGAAGGGCTATTTTAACATTATAAATATTTATTAATGAGTAAAAATTCATGCAGTCATTTCTATAAGTTTTAAGAGTAGTACTAAATTCATTTGCAGAAGAACCAGAGGGATCATTTAAAATTGCTAGTGCTTGCCTATAAATTGATAAGTTATTATCTAAACCTAGTTTTAGATTTTCATGATCTTTTTTATATTTTGAGGTTGGTTTAGAATTTGTTAAATTATCTTTTAATTTAGTTAAATCATTAATACTACTGGGTAATTGCTTTTTTGCATATTCAACATCTATTGTTCCGTTAGTATTAAAAAGTTGTTCTATATTTTTATTAACTTCGTTAATACCCTTAATATTTTTTGTTATAGTGGTTTCATAGGAGGCATATACTTTATTTAAAGATGAATAGTAGCTGGCAAAGAAAATTCCTGTGGAGGTCATTATGATAGATAGAAAAAGTATAATTTTAAATGTTTTCCTTTTTTTATTAGCATCTGCAATATCTTTTTTTTCACTCAAATAAACTCACTCCCTTATTTTTGTATTATATTATTATATTATCATAATAGAGTTAAATTATTCTAGAAAAATTATACAATTACATCCTTTTAGGATAAATTGTAGAATTGTAGCCTTTATCATTTCAAAATACATAAATTAATAGAATAACCACTGAACATAAATCTATTTATTATAATAAAATTAACTTATAATTTATATTAATAAGCCATAGCATGGTGTATAATTATAAATAAGAGTTTTATTAAGGGGGTGTGGCTTTATGGATGTACTTAAGTTAATGTTAAGCACAATTAAAAATATAAGTTTCTTTTCAGTTTTGGATATATTAGTGGTGGCCTATATATTCTATAAAACTTATATGCTAATGAAGGAAACAAGAGCTGAGCAGTTATTAAAAGGGATAGTGCTTATTTTTCTACTTATTCCTATAAGTCAGTTGCTTAATCTTACAGTATTAAATTGGATTTTAAATAAGACCATAACAATCGGTGTTTTGACTATTGTTATAATCTTTCAACCAGAAATAAGAAGAGCCTTAGAGCACCTGGGAAGGACAGCTTTTACGGACAAACACATATTTGAAAATGAAGAGACTATGGAAATAGTTATAACTGAAATTGTTAATGCTGTTGAAAACTTATCAAAAAGTAAAACAGGAGCACTAATAGTAATAGAGCAAAAGACCGGTATTGGAGAAATAATTAAAACAGGAACCGCCATAGACGCTTTAATATCTGGCGCTTTACTAGAAAATATATTCGTAGTTAATACTCCACTTCACGATGGAGCTACAATAATTAGAAATGGTAGAATAATAGCGGCAGGTTGTTTTCTGCCTTTAACAAATAATGATAAAATAAGCAAGAAATTAGGAACGCGGCATAGAGCAGCTATAGGAATAACTGAAACTTCAGATGCTCTAACAATAATAGTATCAGAAGAAACGGGAACTATATCATTGGCTGTGAATGGGAGATTGGTAAGGAACTATGACCGAGATAAGCTTAAGAAAATACTTGTTCAAATAATAAAGAACAGGCAAAGTAAAAAAATAACTTTAAAGGAGAAAATAAGGTCATGGATAAAGTCGAAAAACAACAATATATAATTAAAATATGCTGTGTAATAGCTGCTTTTGCGCTATGGCTTTTTATAACAAGTACAGAAAATCCAGTGAATGCTATTAAAATTAAAAGTATACCTGTGCAGCTTCTAAACACGGATATACTAACCCATTCAAATCTGATTTTAGTACCAGGGCAAGATTTAACCACATCCTTAAATATTAAAGGAGCAAATACTGGTATGCTTTTAAATACAAAAGCAGAAGATTTCACGGTAGTGGCAGATTTAGGTGCATATGCACTTAAAAGAGGAGAACAAAAAATTCCTATTGAAATAAGGAAAAGTCCTAATAATATAAATGTGACCAATGGTGAGGGGCTTTTTATAACCATAAATTTAGATGAATTGGCTGAGGTTAAAAAGCCTATAAGTGTAAATATAACTGGAAAGCCCAAAGAAGGCTATTATGCATCTGCAGCGAAATTATCACAAAACAATGCTATGGTAACAGGCGGGTCAAAGCTTGTAAATATAGTAAAAGAGATAATAATAGAAATAGATATACAAGGTAAGGAATCCGATGTTATAAAAAGCTATAAACTTAAACCGGTAGATGCAGCGGGAAAAGAAATAAAAGAAGTTACGGTAACTCCATCTCATATGGATGTTAAGGTTCCTTTAAAAAGGACTAAATCTGTAGGAGTGAAAGTAAAAACTACAGGGAGTTTAGACCCTAAATTTACTTTAGGAAGTATAAAAGTACTACCGGAACGATTTGATGTGACAGGAAGTATAGAGGGCCTTAGCCAACTAGAAAACTTAAGCACGGAAGCTATTGATTTAAGCAAAATAAGTGAGAGTACTACAATAGACGCAAAGGTAGTAATTCCTGGTGGAGTAAGTTTAGTTAGTGGTAGTGGCAGTGCTGAAAATGTAGTTAAGGTTGAAATTAGTGTAAATAAAGTGGTAGAAAAAATCCCGGATAAAGTAGTGGAAAAAAGTTTAAGTTTAGATATTAAATATAGTAATTTAGATGAAAAATATGATGCAAAGTTAGAAAAAGATAAAGTCGCAATAGTTATTTCAGGAACTGAAGCAATTATAAATTCACTAGATGTAAAAAAAATCACAGCTACAGTGGACTTAGTTAGTTTAGTAGAAGGTGAGCACACTGTAAAAGTATTAGTGACATTACCTGAAGGTGTAAATTCAATATCAGCGGTTCCAGATAAAATACTAGTAACTATTACAAAAAAACAAACGGGGGGAACTACTACTAATGGCAATTAAAGTGAATAACATAGTTTTAGACATAGATGAAAATATAGAGGATGTAAAAATAAAAGCAGCAAAAAAAATGAGAATTGACCAAAGTGAAATAAAAGTTTTTAAAATAGCTAAAGAATCCATAGATGCAAGGAAAAAAAATAATATTAAATTTAATTATGCTGCCATTATTGAAATGGATAATGAAATAAAAATCGTTGCCAAAGCAAATGATAAAGATGTTATACTTGAACCAGTTAAGTATGATTCTGAGTTTGAATTTGGAACTAAAAAGATGAACCATAGACCAATAATTGTGGGAATGGGACCAGCTGGAATGTTTGCTGGTCTTCTTATGGCTCAAAAAGGATATAAACCACTGATTATAGAAAGAGGAGAAAGCGTAGAGCGCAGGACAAATAGTATAGTTAAGTTTTGGACAAGAGCTGTGCTTAATGCAGAATCCAATGTGCAATTTGGTGAAGGCGGAGCAGGGACATTTTCAGATGGAAAGTTAACCACAAGAATAAAGGACACTAGGTGTGATTATATACTAGAAGAATTTGTGAAAGCTGGTGCGCCAGAGGAAATATTATATATGGGTAAGCCTCACATAGGTACAGATATACTAAAATCAGTTGTTAAAAATATTAGAGAAAGCATTATAAGTCTTGGTGGAGAAGTAAGATTTAATAGTAAACTTGAAGATATAATAATTAAAGATAAAAAAATTAAAAGTATAATAGTGAATGGAGAAGAGATACCCTGCGATAGCTTAATTTTAGCACCAGGACATAGTTCTCGAGATACTTATGAAATGTTATATGAAAAAGGGGTATTTATGTCTAGCAAGCCATTTGCAGTGGGGGTTAGAATAGAGCATCCACAAGGTATGATTAATGAAAATCAATATGGTAAATATGCTAGTCATGAAAGATTACAAGCTGCAGATTACAAGCTTACTTATAACAGTGAAAAATCTGGAAGAGCAGTATATAGTTTTTGTATGTGCCCAGGTGGAGAAGTAGTAGCAGCGGCATCTGAGCAGGGTCACTTGGTTATAAATGGAATGAGTAAATATAAGAGAGATAAGGCCAATGCAAATTCAGCTATAGTAGTATCTGTAGGGCCTAAGGACTTCCAAGGTGACAATCCACTTTCAGGTATAGAGTTCCAGAGGCATTATGAAGCTTTAGCTTATACGCTAGGAGGATCAAACTTCAATGCCCCAGTACAATTAGTTGGAGACTTCCTTAAAGATAAAGTTAGCAGTGTAATAGGTGGCGTAAAACCAAGTTATACACCTGGATATAAATTTGCTGATCTTACTAAGTGTTTGCCAAATTATGTAACAGACTCTATAAAAGAGGCTTTGCCTAAATTTGAATATAAAATCAATGGTTTTGCAAGGGAAGATGCAATTATGACTGGTATTGAAACAAGAACCTCAGCACCCGTAAGAATTGATAGAAATGACAATCTCCAAAGCATATCCCTAGAAGGCCTATATCCAGCAGGAGAAGGTGCAGGCTATGCAGGTGGAATAATTTCTGCTGCAGTAGACGGATTAAAAGTGGCAGAAAATATAATGAAAGAATGGAAGCAAATATAATAATTTTTTTTAACCCTTGAATTTCATCTATGTAATTTGTTAAAATGAAAGTAGCAACAGAAACATATGTGGACATAACTAGTAATATATTTATATAGTTAATAATAATTAGTTGCTATTATTGCATAGAGAAATAGGGGGGGAGTTATTCTAATGAAAAGCAAAGGATATATTTTAGTAATAAATCCTGGTTCAACATCAACTAAATTATCAATATTCAAAGATGAAGATTGTGTAATTACATCTAATTTGACCCATAGCTTTGATGAAATTAAGAAATTTGAAAAGATTTATGACCAAAAGGACATGAGGACTGCTTTAATTCTACAGTGGCTAGATCAAGAAGGCATAGCCCTTGAAGACTTAATCGCAGTAGTTGGTAGAGGTGGATTATTAAGACCAATGCCAGGTGGCACATATGAAATTACACCGAAAATGTTAGAGGATCTCAAAATAGGGTATCAAGCAGAACACGCGTCTAACCTAGGTGGAGTAATAGCCTTTGAAATTGCAAGAAAAATTAATATCCCGGCATTTATAGTAGACCCTGTAGCCGTAGATGAGATATTGGACGTGGCAAGAATATCAGGACTTCCAGAAATACCAAGACGTTCACTAGTTCATGCCTTAAATATAAAAGCAGTAACAAGAAGAGTTTGCACTAAATTACATAAAAATTTTGAAGATAGCACTTATGTTGTTGCACACATAGGTGGAGGAATTTCTGTGTCTCCAGTTAAAAACGGAAGAATTTTAGATGTAAACAATGCCAATGAAGAAGGACCTTTCTCACCAGAACGAACTGGAGGACTTCCAGTAGGAGATTTAGCAAAACTGGCTTTCAGTGGAGAATATACTCTACCCCAGTTAAAGAAAAAATTAACCGGTGAAGGGGGGCTCGTAGCTTATTTAAATACCAACGACGGAAGAATTGTTGATAAAATGATTGATGATGGAGATAAAAATGCAGAACTTATTTTTAAAGCGATGGCATATCAAATTGCTAAAGAAATAGGAGCCATGGCGACAGTAGTTTCTGGGAAAATTGATGCTATAATCCTTACAGGAGGATTAGCCTATAACAAGAAACTTACTACTTGGATAAGTGACATGGTGAGTTTTATAGCCAAGGTTGAACTAGTACCAGGGGAAGATGAAATGTTAGCACTGGCACAGGGAACTCTAAGGATATTAAAGGTCGAAGAAAAAGCTAAAATATACGAAGAACAAACAAAATAGAATAAAAGGAGTGTAATCTAATGATTAAAACTTTTAACGAGGTATTAAATACCGCAAAAACACAAGGAATGAAAACGGTAGCAGTAGCTGTAGCTCAAGATGCGCCAGTTCTTGAAGCAATTTGTGACGCTAAGAAAAATGGTATAGCAAATGCAATACTAATAGGAGATAGTGAAAAAATAATTTCTATTGCAAGTAAAATAGGTATGAATATAGAAGAGTTTGAAATTATAGATGAGAAGAACGATAAAAAAGCATCATTAGCTGCAGTTCAACTTGTATCATCAGGAAGAGCTGATATGCTTATGAAAGGCCTAGTAGATACAGCAACATTCTTAAGAGCTGTATTAAATAAAGAAGTAGGTCTTAGAACTGGAAGGCAAATGTCACATGTAGCAGTATTTGAGATACCAGGCTATGATAGATTAATATTTTTAACAGATGCTGCCTTCAATATGTATCCAGAATTAAAAGAAAAAATAGATATAATAAACAATTCAGTGCAAGTAGCAAAAGCTTGTGGTGTTGATCTTCCTAAAGTTGCAGCAGTTTGTGCAGTAGAAGTAGTAAACGCTAGTATGCCAGCAACACTTGATGCAGCAATGCTTTCAAAAATGAATGAGAGAGGCCAGATAAAAGGGTGTATTATTGATGGACCACTAGGCCTGGATAATGCATTATCAGAAGAAGCTGCAAAACATAAAAATCTAGGAGGCCCAGTAGCAGGTAAAGCGGATATTCTTTTAATGGCTAATATTGAAGCGGGAAATGCTATGTACAAATGTTTAACTTACACCACTGAAGCTAAAAATGGTGGATTACTAGTAGGTACTTCTGCCCCAGTTATATTAACTTCTAGAGCAGATACTCCTGAAACAAAATTAAATTCTATAGCACTTGCAGCACTAGTTGCAGAATTTAATAAGGCATCTCAAAAAAAATAACAAGGCAAAGCTGCAAAAGTATAAGAACTAATCTTTTACAATACAGAGGAGGAAAAATATGACACATAAATTATTAATGATTAATCCAGGTTCAACATCTACTAAGATAGGTGTATATGAAGATGAAAATGAGGTTCTAGTAGAAACCTTAAGACATTCCTCAGAAGAAATAGGTAAATTTGAAGGTATATACGAACAGTTTAATTTTAGAAAAGATGTTATATTAAATGTACTTAAAGAAAAGAACTTTGATATAAATACGCTAGACGCTATAATAGGCAGAGGTGGACTTCTAAAATCTATCGAAGGTGGAACTTATGCTGTAAACGATGCTATGCTTAATGATTTGAAAATCGGAGTGCAAGGTCAGCATGCTTCAAATTTAGGTGGAATAATTGCAAGTGAAATCGGGAAATCTTTAGATATACCAGCATTTATAGTTGATCCAGTAGTGGTTGATGAAATGATTGATGTGGCTAGAATATCAGGTATGCCAGAAATAGAAAGAAAAAGTATTTTTCATGCACTAAATCAAAAAGCAGTAGCTAAAAGATATGCAAAAGAAAATGGGAAAAAATACGAAGAAATTAGTTTAATAGTAGCACACATGGGTGGTGGAGTTTCAGTAGGAGCCCACAAGAATGGAAGAGTAATTGATGTGAATAATGCACTAGATGGAGAAGGTCCATTTTCACCAGAAAGATCTGGAGGATTACCAATAGGCGATTTAGCTAAAATGTGCTTTAGTGGAGAATACACATTAGAGGATATAAAGAAAAAGATAAATGGAAAAGGTGGCTTTGTTGCTTATCTTAATACAAACGATGCTAAAGAAGTAATAGATAGGGCAGAGGCAGGCGATGAAAAATACAAATTAATCTTTGAAGCTATGGGATATCAAGTAGCCAAGGAAATTGGAAAATGCGCAGCAGTTTTATCCGGAAAAGTGGATGCTATAATTTTAACAGGTGGAATAGCTTACGGCAAGCCTATGGTAAATTATATAAAAGAAAGAGTAGAATTTATAACAAACGTTGTAGTTTATCCAGGTGAAGATGAATTATTAGCACTAGCTGAAGGCGGTCTTAGAGTATTAAATGGCGAAGAAAAGGCAAAAGAGTATAAATAATAAACTATAACAATAAGACACATTAAATAAATAACTATTTTTTAAATGTGGTAAGTTGTTTTGAAAATTTATTTAATATCAAAACAATGTATTTTATTGAAATTCGGAAGGAAGTCAGTGATATAATGAGTAGAATAAGAGTATTTACAGGCCATTTTGGTAGTGGGAAGACAGAAATAGCAATAAATTATGCGATAAATCTTGCAAAAGAGGGAAAAAAAGTTGTAATAGCTGACTTGGATATAGTAAATCCTTATTTTTGTGTACGAGATGTGAGAAAAGAATTAGAGGGGTATGGAATAAGAGTAATAGCATCCAATCCAGAACTAGTTAATGCAGAACTCATGGTAGTCCCAGCAGAGATAATAGCTATATTTAATGACAAAAGCTACGAAGTGGTAATAGATGTAGGTGGGGATGACTCAGGCTCCATAGCTCTTGGTCAGTACAATAGATTTTTTGTGGAAGAGCCTTATGATATGTTCTTTGTTATAAACACAAATAGACCATTTACATCAGATGTTAGAGACATAAAGGAATACTTTAAAGCAATAGAAACAGCTTCAAGGCTCATGATAACTCATTTAATATCCAATACTAATTTGTCTTATGAAACTGAAGAGCAACATATAATAGATGGAGACAAAGTAGTAGCAAAGCTATCCAAAGAATTAAATATACCTCATGCCTATACTGTTTGTAGAAATGATTTAACTGAAAAAATGACAGGAAAATTGCAAGGTGATATATTTGGTATAGATATACATATGTTACCACCTTGGAGATAGATAGAAAGGGGTTAATTAAAAAATTAACAATATTGACAGTTTGTAATTCAAGGGGTAAAATCAAATAGTAAACGTTTAAATTTTATAAATTCGCATTTTGAGGAGGTTTAAACATGCCAAGAGTAAGTTTTAGAGAAGATAGATGTAAAGGTTGTGGACTTTGTATAACTGCATGTCCTAAGAAAATTATAAGTTTTTCAGATAGACTGAACATAAAAGGATACCATCCAGCTACAGTTACAGAAGAAAAGATGAAAGAATGTATTGGATGTGCATCTTGCGGAAAAATGTGCCCTGACTGCGTAATAACAGTTGAAAAGTAAAGAATAGGAGGATGGAACTTATGGGAGAAAAAGTGTTAATGAAAGGTAATGAGGCTATTGGAGAAGCAGCTATAAGAGCAAATTGTAAATGTTTCTTTGGATATCCAATAACACCTCAAACAGAGATATCTGCATATTTATCAAGAAAGATGCCTAAAATTGATAGGGTTTTCTTGCAAGCAGAGAGTGAAATTGCAGCTATAAACATGATTTATGGAGCAGCTGGTACAGGAATAAGATGTATGACATCTTCAAGTTCACCAGGAATAAGTTTAAAAGCAGAAGGAATATCTTACATAGCAGGAGCAGAGCTTCCATGTGTTATTGTAAATATAGTTAGAGGTGGTCCAGGACTTGGTAGTATTCAACCAGCTCAATCAGATTATTTTCAAGCAACTAAAGGTGGAGCACATGGTGATTTCAATATGCCTGTATATGCACCAGCATCAATACAAGAAATGGTTGACTTAGTTCAAGATGCATTTGATACTGCAGATATGTATAGAACTCCTGTAATGGTTATGGGAGACGGCATGCTAGGACAAATGATGGAACCCGTAGAATTTAAAGAGAGAGAAGCGAAAGTATTACCAGAAAAAACTTGGGCAGCCTGTGGTTTAAAGGGAAGAAAAAAACATAATGTAATAAATTCTCTTTATTTAAAATCAGAGATCCTAGAACAACATAACTTAAAATTGCAAGAAAAATTTAAAGAAATAACAAAAAATGAAACAAGATATGAAATGTACAATTGTGATGGTGAAAGTGATTTAATAATGGTTGCATACGGAACAACATCAAGAATATGCAAAAATGTTATTAAAATGGCAGAAAAAGAAGGCATAAAATTAGGATTAATAAGACCAATTACACTTTGGCCTTTCCCACTAGAAGCATTTGAGAAAAGTATAAATAGCACAAAACATGGATATATATCAGTAGAAATGAGTTGTGGACAAATGGTTGAAGATGTTAGACTTTCAGTTGAAGGAAGAAAACCAGTACACTTCTACGGAAGAACAGGTGGAATGGTTCCTCATCCAGACGATATATTAGATAAAGTTAGAGAAATAGTAGGGGGTGCAAAATAATGGCAATCGTATTTGAACCAACTAAAGCATTATTAGACGTTCCTACTCATTACTGTCCAGGATGTACTCATGGACTAATTCATAGATTAGTAGGAGAAGTTCTTGAGGAATTAGACGTAATAGATAAAACTATAGGAGTAGCTCCAGTTGGATGTTCTGTTTTAGCATATGACTACTTTGCCTGTGATATGTTTGAAGCAGCACATGGAAGAGCACCAGCAGTTGCTACAGGAATCAAAAGATCTAACCCAGATGCAGTAGTATTTACGTATCAGGGAGATGGAGATCTTGCAGCAATAGGTATGGCTGAAATAGTACATGCTGCTACAAGAGGCGAAAACATGGTTACTATATTCGTAAATAACTGTATTTACGGTATGACAGGTGGACAAATGGCTCCAACTACTCTTCCAGGTCAAGTAACAGAAACTTCACCATACGGAAGAGATGTAAAGCTACAAGGACATCCAATTAGAGTAGCAGAACTTATATCAACTTTAGGCGGCGCCTGTTATGTAGAAAGAGTATCAGCAGATAGCGTACCTAATGTTACTAAAACTAAAAAAGCTATAAAGAAAGCTTTCCAAAATGCAATTGATGGAAAAGGGTTCTCACTAGTAGAAGTATTATCAACATGCCCAACTAATTGGGGAAAATCACCTGATGAGTCAATGCAATGGCTTAGAGATAATATGATGCCTTTTTATACTCTAGGAGTTAAAAAAGACATAACTGAGGAGGTTAAGTAATATGGCAGCACAAGAAATTATATTTGCAGGATTTGGTGGTCAAGGTACACTTTCAATGGGAAAATTTTTAGCATATGCAGGAATGGATGCTGATATGAACGTTTCATGGTTGCCATCTTATGGACCAGAAATGCGTGGAGGTACTGCTAACTGTTCTGTTATACTTTCTGATGAGTTAGTTGGTTCACCAATAATTAACGATCCAAACACACTTATAGTTATGAATAGACCTTCCCTTGACAAGTTTGAAGATACTTTAGTTAAAGGTGGACTATTAATAATGGATTCTGACCTTGTAGATAGAATGCCAATAAGAAAAGATTTAGAAGTAATATGCGTTCCAGCTCAAACAGAAGCTTTAAACATTGGAAGCAAACAAATTGCTAACATGGTGCTTCTAGGAGCGTTAGTAAAGAGAACAGGAATAGTATCTATGGAAGCAATAATAGGGGCTTTAAAGGCTCATGGTAAAGAGAAATTCTTCGAAATAAACAAAAAAGCACTAGAAATAGGAGCTTCATATATAAAATAAGAGTAAAAGAAAAAGAGTATATATTACTACACCTTCATTCGCATCGCTAAGTAATTCTAAATTAATTAAGAATTACTAAAGCTTGCTCACATGAAGTCTACGTAATATATACTCTTTTTATACTTATTTAAATATAAGCAATTCGGTGAGGGATAAAACAAAAGGGGAAAAGTATATATTACTACAACTTCAGTTCGCTGTTCTAAGGAATTCTAAACAAATGAAGTTTACGTAATATATACTTTTTTTTGCGGGTTGAAACATTTGGACATATAAAATATTGAGAAAAGGCTACTGATAAATCAGTAGCTTTTTTTAGGTGTTAGAAAAATAAGTATATTTAAATCTTTGCTATTTACAACGTAACAATGTTATGTTACACTATAAATATAAGTAGATAAATGTTAATAATTGGCATATAATTTAGAAGTATACAAGGAGGATAATATGGAGGAAGATTTAATATCAAAAAAAGAATTACTAGAAATCACTAAGGTTTCCTATGGTCAGCTGTATAGGTGGAAAAGAAAAAATCTTATACCGGAAGATTGGTTTATAAAGAAATCTAGCTATACTGGTCAAGAAACTTATTTTCCTAGAGAAAGAATATTAGATAGAATAGAAAAAATTAAAGATATGAAGGATGACGTATCCTTGGATAGCCTAGCACAGATGTTTTCTCCTAAATTTGGGGAAGTATTTTTAAGTGAGGAAGAACTATTAGAAAAGAACATTGTTTCGGAGCATACACTAATATTGCATAAAAAAACATATGGAGAAATAAAAATTTTTTCTTTTGAGAGGATATTATATATATCATTATTAGAAAAGAGCTTGCTATCTGGAAATGTATCACTGGAGGAAGGTAAGCTTATAATAGTGACTTTAGAAGAAAATTATAAATCATTAGAAGGAAAAAATTGCGAGATAGTTTTTTTAAGGAAATTTGGCATGGCGCTATGTTTTTTAATTACTCTTCCTAATGAACTTTATATAGAAAAGGGTGCGAAAATTGTATTAAGGCTTAATATTTCACAGTGCATTCAAGAATTGAAAATCAAGATTTAATAATTATTATACTTTTAAAGAAATATGAGGAGGACAAATATGGAAAAGACTAATACTAACGATATAAAGATATCAGGATCGGGTACAGTTGGTGGTGGAAAATATAATGAAGTAAGTATAAGTGGATCAGGAAAAATAAACGGAAATGTGGAATGTGTAGACTTTAAAACTAGTGGTTCATCAAAAGTCTTAGGGGATTTAAAAGCAGGTACTATAAAAATCAGTGGATCTACGAGAATTGAAGGTAATGTAGAAGTAGAAGAAATGAAGATAAGTGGTTCATCACATGTCATAGGCGATGTTAAAAGTCAAAGTATAAAAATTAATGGGTCTACTCATATACAAGGAAACTTGCACGCAGAAGAAGTTACTATAGCGGGGTCAGCTAATATAGAAAAAAATTGTGAAGCAGAATGTTTTAAGGCTAGTGGTTGTTTTAAAATACAAGGCTTATTAAATGCTGGACAAATAAATATAAGGATTGGTGGCAACTGTAATGTACAAGAAATTGGTGGAGAGCATATTGAAGTAAGAGTTAGTCCGATAGATAATTCCTTTTTTAAAAAAGTAATTGACAAAATGTTTAATTCTAAAGGGGAGTTAACTACTACTTTAATTGAAGGGGATGAGATATACCTCCAAAATACCAATGCAAAAATAGTAAGAGGAAATCATATAACCATAGGTGAAGGTTGTAATATTGGGCTTGTAGAATATAGTGGGGAGATTATAATTTCAAGTGACTCAATAGTTGGAGAACAAAAGCATATATAAGCCGCTTTTTAGCTTAAAAGGAGAAGATTTAATCATAAAATCCAATAAAACTCATATATTTATATTAATATTATCAATATATAAATTAATATAATAAATATATATTGAAAAAATATTAAAATAATCAATTTATATATTGATTATTTTAATTAATGGTAATATAATGAATATAAAGAAAGTGGGTGGTAAAAGTGACTTATAAAATATTGTGTAAATGTCCAGTTTGTAGTTCTAAATTAAAAGTAACTAGACTTAAATGTGATGAATGTGGCACTGTAGTTGAAAATTATTTTGAATTGTCGAAATTCGATTATTTGAATAGTGAGCAGTTGTATTTCATTGAAGTATTTTTAAAATCCAGGGGAAACATTAAGGACGTGGAAAAGGAACTTGGCATATCATATCCAACAGTTCGGGCAAAGCTAGACGAGGTTATTACTTCACTTGGATATACTGTTACAAAACAAAAACCCTCTGTTGATAAAAAAGATGTAATAGATATGTTAGAAAAAGGTGAAATCACTGCTGATGAAGCATTAATTATGCTAAATGGTAAGTAAATAAGCTCTGAATTGGAAAATTTAAGCTATAAAAAAGGAGGATATTTAATGAATGAAGAAATGTCAAGAATATTGAAAATGGTTGAAGAAGGTAAAATTGATTCTGAAAAAGCTATGCAACTTATAGAAGCTCTAAAGGGAGAAAGTAAAGAATTTATTACTTTAGATAAGCCTCAACCGGATAATAGCCACAGTAATAGTAAATTTAAAGTTAAAATGCTGAGAATAAAAGTAAGATCTAACGATAACGATATTGTGAACATTAACTTGCCACTTAAATTCGTAAGTGGCATGATAAAAACCTTTGGAAGAATTCCAAATATAAATGTAAATGGCATGGACGACATAGAAATGGATGCAATGACTCAAACTATATTAGAAGCCATAGATGGTGGTATAGGTGGAAAGATTGTAGACATAAAAACTGGAGATGGGGATACAGTTGAGATTGTCATAGAGTAGAACTATAATTTTTGAGGTGTTATATGAGGATTTATATTAAAACAGAGGAAGGTAGGAAACTAAGAATTCCAGTTCCGATGTGGGCAATAAGACTGGTTACAAGACTTCCCATAGAGAGAATTGTAAGAAAACACATGAAGGAAAAGCATGCTAAGTATTTAGAACTAATAGACTGGAATGAAATGAGGAATTTAATTATTTCATTAAGTGATTATAAAGGACTAAACTTAGTAGATATAAAAGCTAATGATGGCACGGAAGTACAAATACGAATTTAGAGTTCTTGAAGTGGGGACGTTTTATAATTGTAAATTCTTATATAAATTGAAATGAACTATTTTTTTATTAATAATTTAGCTGAAAAAATAACCCAGTTGGGTTATTTTTTTTAAATGAAGAGATTTCAAAAATTTAGGATTTTTTTACAAGTACTTATTGTTGTAGTATAATACAAACTAGATTATAATCAGAGTGTATGTATTTATATATAATAGTTTTACTATATGTGCAAATAAATGGTAAAATAAAACAGAGAACATTTTATATAAAGTGTGCATAATTATTATGGTATATCTATTTAGTCAGTAACATTCAGTAAATTATGAAATTATATTAATGTGGATAAAAAGAAGACGAATATAGGATTCAGAAACAAAGTACTAACATACTTAATAGCTATTTTGTTTAGTATGCCCTTGTAATAAACCTATAATATATTGAGAAAGAGGTAGAAAAATATGAGTAGAATATTCGGAACAGATGGAGTACGAGGTATAGCAAATACAGAATTAACAAGTCAGCTTGCATATAATTTAGGAAGATCGGGAGCATTTGTACTAACAGATGGAGCACATAAACCTAAAATTATAGTAGGAATGGATACAAGGGTTTCAGGAGATATGTTAGAAGCAGCTTTAGTTGCAGGAATTTTATCTGTAGGAGCTGAAGCTATATGCCTTGGAGTGGTTCCTACGCCAGCGGTAGCATATTTAACTAGAAAATATGGAGCAGATGCAGGAGTTGTTATCTCAGCGTCTCACAACCCAGTAGAATACAATGGAATAAAATTTTTCGATAGCAAAGGATTCAAATTGTCCGATGAATTAGAGGACACAATACAAGCAGTTATAGAAAATGATTTTAAAGGAGTGCCATCACCTATAGCAGGTGATTTAGGCAAGAAGACAGTTAAGTGCAGTGGTGTAGAGGATTATATAGAATTTGCTAAATCCACTATTTCAGGAGATTTAAAAGGACTTAAAATAGCATTAGATTGTGCTAATGGCGCATCTTATATTACTTCAGTAAGAGCTGCAAGAGAACTAGGAGCAGAGGTTTTAGTTATTAACAATGATCCAGATGGTATAAATATAAATAAAGACTGTGGATCTACTCATATTGAGCACTTAATGGCTTTTGTTAAAGAAAATCATTGTGATTTAGGACTCGCTTTTGATGGTGATGCAGATAGATGTTTAGCAGTGGATGAAAAAGGAAACTTTATAAATGGTGATTTTATGATTGCTATTTGTGCCAAGCACCTAAAAGACACAGGAAAATTAACTAAAGATACAGTAGTAGTAACAGTTATGAGTAATTTGGGACTTGATATTGCAATGAATCAGGAAAATATAACTACAGTTAAAACTATAGTAGGCGATAGATATGTGCTTGAAAAAATGAAAGAAGAAGGTTATAGCTTAGGGGGAGAGCAATCAGGTCATTTAATTTTCCTTGATTTTAATACTACAGGGGATGGACTTGTATCAGGAATTCAATTAGCTACTGTAATTAAAGAAACAGGGAAACCATTATCAGAGCTTGCAGCAATGATGACAGAGCTTCCACAAGTATTAGTTAATGCAACAGTACCTAACGATAAAAAGAACATTCATGAAACTGATAGTGAAATAATTGAAGAAATCAAAAAAATTGAAGAAAAATTAAATGGTTGTGGAAGAGTCCTTATTAGACCTTCAGGTACAGAACCTCTAGTGAGAGTTATGCTGGAAGGTAAAGTGCAAAATGAATTAAATGAAATGGCACATGCTCTTGCAAAATTAATAGAGGAAAAAGCAAATAGATAGATATAATCTAGCAAGAATAAAGTTACAATTCAATGAATTTATTGTTAAAAGCATTGACGTTTAGGGTATAAAATGAATATAATAGACTGAAACCTTATGGATAAGGCCCATAAGATTTCAGTTTTTTTAATGTTTGCGAAAGGAGGATAGAAGAATTTTATGATTTTAAAGCGCCAGGACTCATAAAGAGTATCAGTAATTATGATGCACTATGAGTTGACGAGGATGGGGAGTATCGAATCTTCGGCGGATGCCCCGCGGTAGCGCACTACCGTTAATGATTGATAAAAGCGAAAAGTGATTTTCGTGACAACATCAATCTGGTGTTAAAACCTTTATAAATATGTATGAACTAGCATATTTCATTGGATTATTGTGAGTGTAGATTTTCAGTTATTAAGCATAAGAAAATCATATGTACCATAACTGCGAATACTATATTTAAAATAATTATCAAAAAACAATGATGATAAGTATGCTTAGTTAAGTATTGCCTTTGGGTGATCGGCATCATCTTTAGATGATGAACATCATCTAAAGATGATGAATTGTGCAAAATTTTAAATTTGAGAGGAAGATGAATATGTGCGGAATAGTTGGATATTTTGGAAGTAAACAGGCTTCACCAATATTGGTAGAAGGTCTTAGTAAATTAGAATATAGAGGATATGATTCAGCAGGAATTGCAATTATAAATGAGGGACACTTAAAAGTAACTAAATGCAAAGGAAGACTTGCAAATTTAGAAGCTCAATTACTAGAAGAGCCACTTATGGGCAACGTGGGTATAGGTCACACTAGATGGGCTACTCATGGTAAACCATCAGATGAAAATTCTCACCCACATACTAATGAAAAAGAGACTATTAGTGTAGTTCATAATGGAATTATAGAGAATTACATCCATTTAAGAGAATGGTTAATGTCAAAAGGGTATAAATTCACATCTGAAACTGATTCAGAAGTAATACCACACCTTATAGATTTTTATTATAATGGAGATATAGTTGATGCGGTAATGAAGGCTATTACTAAAATGGAAGGTAGTTATGCCATAGCAGTAATAACAAGCGATGAACCAGATAAACTAGTAGCAGTAAGAAAAGACAGCCCACTAATAGTAGGACTTGGCAAAGATGAATTTTATGTAGCTTCAGATATACCAGCAGTATTAAATCATACAAGAGAGGTATATTTATTAGAAGACAAAGAATTTGTTGTAATTTCCAGTGACGGAATAAAACTTCTTGACGCAGAGGGCGAAACTATAAACAAAGAAATTTTCCATGTAACTTGGGATGCAGAAGCTGCTGAAAAAGGTGGATATGAGCACTTTATGCTAAAAGAAATCCATGAACAGCCAAAGGCAATCAGAGACACTATGACTTCAAGAATAGTTCTAGGAGAACCAATTACATTAGATGATATAAATATAACTAAAGAGCAAATTAAAAATTTAAATAAAATATATATAGTAGCTTGCGGAACTGCATATCATGCAGGAGTTGTAGGTAAATATGTTATAGAAAAACTTGCAAGAATACCAGTAGAACTAGATATAGCATCTGAGTTTAAATATAGAGATCCAATAATGGATAAAAACACATTAATGATAGTTATAAGCCAATCAGGAGAAACTGCAGACACCATGTCAGCTTTAAGGCTTGCAAAGTCAAAAGGCGCAAGAGTAATAGCTGTAACAAATGTTGTAGGCAGTGCAGCTTCAAGAGAAGCAGACGATGTACTATATACTTGGGCAGGACCAGAAATAGCAGTTGCATCTACTAAAGCTTATGTAACTCAACTTATAGCAATGTATATAATAGCATTATTCTTTGCTCAAAGCAAAGAAACATTAAGCAATGAAGAAATAGAAGAAATTAAAATAGCTATGATGGAACTTCCAGAAAAGGCAGAAGAGGTTTTGAAAAATAAAGAAACTGTGCAAAAATTCACAGCAAAAACTTATATGCATAAAGATATGTTCTTCATAGGACGTGGACTTGACTATGCAGTTGCAATGGAAGGTTCATTAAAGCTTAAAGAAATATCTTATATTCATTCAGATGCCTATGCAGCAGGAGAGCTAAAACATGGTCCAATAGCACTTATGGAAGAAGGGACTATAGTTATAGCACTAGCTACTCAAGAAGCGGTATTTGACAAGACAGTAAGCAATATAAAAGAAATAACTACTAGAGGAGCAAAAGTATTTGCTTTCGCACCTGTTGGACACACTGAAATTGAAAAATCAGTTTTCTCTGTAACTTATATACCAAAAGTAATGGATATATTAGCTCCAGTAATTTCAGTAATTCCACTACAATTATTGTCTTATTACATGGCAATTCAAAAGGGTTGCGATGTTGATAAACCAAGAAATTTAGCAAAATCAGTAACGGTGGAATAGGTTCCATACGCGTGGCAAGAGTAGTTGTGTGAGTTATAATTAATATTGTCATATATTATAATTAATATTGTCATAAATTATAACTAATGATGTCACTTTAAAAAAACTATTATAACCGAGGAATCCTGATAATATCAGGGTTTCTTCTTTTTTTAGTATAAAGATTTTTTATAAAAAAATTATAGAAAATGAAATTAGTGATTTTATAAGTAAATTTGACATAAATCGTTATACATATTTGAAGTAAATAATATTATGAATATACTATTCAATATATGGACACAATTTAAATAATAAAAATATAAATTTTAAGAATGGAGTGAGTATAAATGTCCCAAGGGTTAGGAATAACTTTACTTACTATAGGTGGATTAGCTTCTATGGGAATGATAGCATTTGTATTTATAAAAACTATAATTAATACAACTAAGTATGCAAATAAAAAAAATGAAGATAACTAAAAACTCTTGGTTGAGTTTTATATTTACTATAAAACAAATATTATAAAGTTTTATTATATGACAAGTATGGCAATTAGAAATTAAAAAGAGGTGCTTGTTAGTCAATGTGTTCACTTTAGCAGTAGAAATTCAAAAAAGCATTTATGTAACTTTAAATGACATGGATGTTATCAATAAAATAAGACTATTCCAAATTAAATATTTGGAATAGTCTTATTTATGTTTTATAGTTTAGTTTCATTTATATTATAACTAATATGAACCTGAATTTAAGTTGCTTTATCAAAGATTACAAATATCATTGTCCCTACTTATATACATACTTGATGAAACTAATACATTGTAAATACTAATAAGAGGTAGTAGTAGGATTAAGGATAAATTGGATGACAGGAGTAAATTGGGACTGACACTGATACATTTTTACAGATAATATTAAAAATATTGTTGTAATAAATTACAATATGTACAAATATTATGGAGTTAATTGGTTATACGTGTAAGAAAAGTGATATAATTATTTTATGAATCTGATGGTGGGGGGGGGATTAAGATGGAACGTGATTTTAGGTATTTAAGAGATAATCATACAGACGGTGGAGCACGTGAAATATTTGAAAAAATATGTATACAATTAATGCAGTTAAAATTTAATAACGCTTATCCTGTTGCTGTATCTCAGGGCGATGACGGTATTGATATTTTTGTTGGAGATTTTAGTGATAGCATTGACGTTTATCAATGCAAGTATTTTATAGATGGAATTGGAGATTCACAAAAATCACAAATAAGAGAATCATTTAATAGAGCAGTTTCTACCGATAGGTATAAATTAAACAATTGGTTTTTGTGTTTGCCCTGTGTGTTAACTGAAAAGGAACATATGTGGTGGTGGTCATGGAAGAAAAGGATGGAGGATAAATATAAAAAAAATATTAAAATATACGATGGTAGCTTGTTAATTTCCGAATTAAAAGAATATGATATTTATAATACTTTATTTGATAATGATACAATTATTTTGTTAAATCAGATATTGTCATGTTTACAAGATAGAAAAAGATATTATGAAGAAATAATTTATGAAACTGATGATTTATCTGATTTAGGGTATGATGATTGTATTTTTATAAAAAAATTGGAATGTGCACATATTTTTGAAAAAGAAATGTGTATGAAAGAATTTTTTAATGCTGAGATAGCAAAAAGTACAATTGAAAGTAAGGGCAATTTAAAAGATTTAAAAGTATATAGGCAATTGAAATCTAAAATACATAGCATTTGGTATCCTCAATACATGCAATATGCTGATGAAATAGACGGGAATATTCTATTAGCAAAAACATATGAAAGAATAGAGGAATTTGATACTACGACTCTTCATACTATAGATGATATTTCTCTTATAGCAAAAAAAGGCATGTTACATCAGCTTTCAAATGAATGTAAAGTTGGGTGGATAAAAAATTATGCAGAAAAATTAGAACAGTATTTAAATAAGGGGGAAAGCGGTTGTGGAAAATCAAAATAGTACCTTTGTTAGTAATATTGTTTTAGATTCTATAAGGATATTAATTCTTATTTCAAAGTTTGAGGCAAAAAAAACGTTTAAAATGACTATAGATAAAATAATGCTTTATGACTACTACATGAAGTTTCCTAATACCATGATAGATAAAAATACAATGGAAATTAATATTGACTGTAATTTTTATGAATTTTATTCTTTCTATCATTGGAAACCAAATATAATTGATTACAATAAAGTTATGCGATATTTAGTAGCTAAAGAATTAGTTAAACGTGCTGTTGACAAACAGTTCTATTATACAGCAACCAATAAAGGGTATAAATTTTTAAATGAGTTAAATTCAGAATATAAAAACTCTTTAAATATAATAGCAAATATTATTAAAACCAATATTGCCAAAATGAGCGATGGTGAAGTAGAACAGGAGATACAGGAAAAAAACAATGTTTTTAAAAGATTTGAGGGGGAGGAAAATGGGAAAGAAATTTAAATTGATAAAACTTTCATTGATTGGCACTCGAAAAAATTATGAGGTTATTTTTAAAGATGGTCTTAATTATATTTCTGGTCCCACTTCGACAGGTAAAACTTTAATATTAGAAATGATTAATTATGCTTTGGGGTCAGAAAAACACAAAAGTTATATTGAATTAGGTCAAAGTTGTACTTTCGTTAAGTTAGAAATAGAGATAAAAGATTTAAAATATATTATTAAAAGGAAATTGTTTGAATTTAATGAACCAGTCGCAGTATTTGCATGGGACTTAGAAAGTAATAAGTTTAAGTACCTGGATAGGTTTGATATAGATATACCGAGTAATCCTAAGTCGTTGACATTCTTTTTATTGGAAAAACTTGATTTGTCTAATATCAAAGTTGCTAAACAAGACTTTAGTTTTAGAGATTTATTCAAATATTCATATTTAAAGCAAACAGAAATTGATAATGAAAATATTATGGGAGAAAAGAACTGGCAGACTTCTATTAAAAGAAAGCCCACATTTGAAATAATTTTTAATATATATGATGAACTATTAGCAGGGCTTAAAGCAAGTTTAAAAGTAAAAAATGATGAATTAAAAGAATCTCAAACAAAAGTAAATAGCATTAATGAGTTTTTACAAAGGTCAGAAATGATGGACTTTAAAACATACTTAAATAAGCGGAGTGATGTTGACAAAAGCATAATTGAAAAACAGAAGGAACTTTATGATATAAAAATTACAGGGAATATAAAGGAAGAAAGTACATTAGAGTTACAGAACAAAATATTAAAATTAAAAAATCAATGTGAAAAATTAGGAAGGAATATAATTGAACAAACGCAATATGTAAATAAATTAATTTTATTAAAAAACCAATATATAAGTGAAATAAGTAAAATTGATTTTATAGTTGAAGGCTACCATGCTCTTAATAGGTTTGATTATGTGATATGTCCAAGTTGTCTACAATCAATAGATATAGATGTTAGTTCTAATAAATGCAATTTATGTGGTAAAGAAAAGATTGAACCAGAAATTGAGGAAATTTTATCCTTAAAACATGATAAAAAAACGCTTATAAAAAAGAATAAAGAATTAGGCGATTATATTCAAAATGAAGAGCTGAATTTAGAATTAATGATGAAAGAATGCTCTGACCTCAAAAATGATTTGTTTAATTCAGAAAAAGAGCTTTTACATTTACACAAACACTACATCAATCCATTAATGGAACGAATAGAACAACTAAACTATGAAATCGGTGAAGCTAATAGAATCATAACAGAATTAGAAAGTAATCATAAAATGCTTATAGAATTAGATAGGATTAAAACATTATGTAAGGATAAAGAAAAATCAGTGGAAGATTTAAAAGATAAGATAAGAAATACTGAGAGTACAGTTACAGATAAAGAAGATGTAATTAAAAATTTGTCAGAACAGTTAACTAAAAATCTCATTGCATTTGATTTTCCTAAGTTAGAGAATTCTTATATTGATGGGAAAACATATTTGCCACATGTAAGAGAACGCTTATATAGCGAGTTGGGCAGTTTGGCGGGAGTAACATTGATAACGATGGCATACTACTTAGCAATTGCTATATGTGCAAATCAAGAAACATTTAACCATTTAGGATTAATTATAATTGACTCTCCAAGAAAAAATTTAGGTGCTGATTCAAAAGAAAAAACATTCAAGGATGAAGAAATATTCAATTCTATAGTAAGTTTTTTGATAGAGGTCGACAAGGAATATAGAACTGATATTCAGTTTGTTGTAGTAAATAATGGCTATCCCATTTTTCTTAATAAAAATGATATTATTAAAGAATTTGATGGTGATGGAAGAAAAGGACTACCTTATGGAATGATAGATGATATTCAAGGTTAAAAGTTATAGAAAAAATAGATTGGAGGGGATTTGAAAAAAATGAGATGCTTTAAAGATTATAAGAGGGGGTTGTTAACATGAACAGTGAAGATATTGATAAAAGAAATGAGGAAATAGAAAGAAAAGAAGAAGAGATTAGCAATTTAGATAAAAAAATAGATAATGTTAGTTATGAAATGTATGGTGGACCTGATGATTATGATTCAGACGAAGAGCTGGAACGCATGATGAATGACCCTGAACGTGAACTCGCTGAACTTAACAGACAAAAGGAGAAGAAGAAAAATGAAATACTAAAGCTAAAAGTAGACAATGAAATTAAAGATAATAGTAAAAAGTGGAAGGGTAGTATGAAGGGTTACCAAAAGGGAACTCCTGCATCAGACAATGAAACAGATAAGGATTTATTGGATAGGTCGTTGTATTCTAAAGTAATAGCAGAATATTTAGTAAATAGAAAAATAGGAACTCCCTTTAATATAGGTATATTTGGTGAATGGGGAGCAGGAAAATCTTCTTTTTTAAAACTTATTGAAAAAGAAATCATTAAAGAAAATAAATCTTATAATAGTGAAATAAATTATTACACACATGTTGTAAAATATGACGCTTCACAATATAATGAACAGAATAAAATATGGCAATGTATTTTGAAAGAAATATTTAAAGAGTTTGAAGAACAAACAAAATTTAAAGGGAAAGTTAGTTTTTTTTGGAATAGATTTAGAAAACAATTACAGGAAAATTGTTGGAAATATGCTATAAGTGGGATAACCCTAATATTAGTAGTTACATGGTGGATTTTTTTTAATAAAAAGGTAAGTGATATTTCGCAGTTTAAAAAAATTCTTTTTTATGGTTTTGTAGGTATCATCCCATTAACAATGGGAGCTGTGAATATAGTTATACCTTTTATTAAAGGTCAATTAAAAATTGTTAAACCATTATCAGATATGGTAGTGAGCAATATCGAACTACCTGATTATTCAAAGAATTTAGGTATAAGAGAAAATATAAAGAATGATTTAACTGATTTATTAGAAGTATGGTTGAAAAAAGATAAGAAAACTAAAAAATATGAAAAAAGATTAGTAATATTTGTTGATGAATTAGATAGGTGTTCAGAAAAGGGTATTACTGAATTATTTGAAGCTTTACAGTTATTTTTATCAGTAAAACAAATATCAATTGTTATATCAATAAATTTTAGTTCAGTGTATTATGCCTTAAACAAAAAAGTTGATAAAGATATTACAAAATTAGAAAAAATAAGGTTTTGCTTAGATTACTTAGAGAAGTATATTAGCATTCCAATTTACTTTAATAATATAGAGAAATATGATGAATATATCAATAGTTTATTAGATGACGATAAGGTCACTAATAAAGACGAATTAGTTGCACATGAGGAAGTTGCAAGTACGCAGATAGAAGAACTTTTACAAGATGATAAAAAATTTGTTTTTGATACTGATGAAAAAGCTACAATTAAAGAAATTTTAAAAGAGGCAAATAAGTATAGCCATATTACTCCAAGGACACTAAAAAAAATAATTAATATTCTTATAGTATCTAAACAAATTTCTATATTAGTTAATGAAAAGTCTCAGTATGCTGAAATGATTCTGTTTAATAATTATATAAAATGGTTTATTTTTTCATATTTTAATCCTAAAATGTCATTTGAAGTACAAAGCATCATTAAAACAAAAGACTACTATCATAACATGAGAGAAGCATTAAGTTCCTACAAACATGAAGCAGACAGTGATAATCTGATTGAACTATTGATTATAAATATATATGAAGTCAAAGTTAATGAAATAAAAATGTTTAAGAATATATCAAATCATTTTATACCCAATGAAAATAATCTTATTAAATAAATTTGTAATTTAATTTATAATATGATTAGATACGAGTTGTATTTTTCGATTATTTAATTAATATTCATATTTAGGAGTTGGATGAATTGAGTGGAACAAGTTTAGATAGAAGAACGAAAGATACGATTACTAAAATACATGATGAAATATATGAAAAATTTAATCGTACATATATTGATGTATTTCTTTGCGGTGGAGCAAGTAGTCATAAGGATATTTCAACACGAGACTTAGTTCGTAAAGAATTAGATAAAAAAAAGAACATAAGAATTTTATATCCAGAAGATATATTTATTGAAATATTAAATAAAGATAAGGACAGTAATTTACTTAGCTTGGAAAAATTTTTAGCAAATAATTGCGATATTATATGTATAATTTGTGAAAGTGCTGGTTCACTTGTAGAGTTGGGAGCTTTTACTAATAATGATGAAACTATTAATAAGGTAATTGCTGTTATTGAAGAAAAAAGAAAAAAAGATAAAAGTTTTATAATGCTTGGGCCCATAAAAATGATTAAAAGAAAGAATAAAAATAATGTAGTTTTTTATTCTAAAGATAAAATAAGCATACTTAACGATAATTTAGATAAAATGTTCTCAACAAATAGAATAAATAAAATTAACGCTTCAAAATCCAGTGAAAAAAGGACAGTAAATTCTCTAATAGGGTTATATTATTTTATACCTATATTATTTTTTTTCTTTGGTTCTTTGAAATCAGATACCCTATTAGAGTATTTGACTTTTATTTTTCAAGAAAAAGGTTTTAGTCATAAGGACTTAAATATGTTGTACAAGGCTTCGTTAAGACTTTTATATAAGGATAGATATATTAGTAGTAATTCAATAAACAAAAACATTATGTATAAACTAACTGAAAAAGGGTATGAGAACGTAAATAATATATTAGCGAATATTAAAATGCCAAATAAAACAAAGTTGCTTGATTGGATTAAATTTGGTATAATGAACCATAAATATTATTAATTACACCGTTGCTCTTAGAAGTTGCTACCATTACATAAAAGTGTACATAAAATTTACGTATAGGTAGTGGGGGACGTTTCGCTCTTCCTATGTTCGATGTCAAGTCTGTATTTTTAAAAGTATCCGAGTTCCTTAAAGACATTTAAGAAACTCAAATACTTTTCAAAAAGTAATAAGGGTAAGAGGACGGTGTTTTTCATAATGACAACTGATTTTACAAATAGTTTTATTCTCAATTCTTTAAAGTTACCTATAATTACAAATATTGATTCATTAGCGAATACCCTTGGTTTGAGCAAGACAATTATATTTCTTCTATCTCAAAAAACGTCTTACTATTATAAGCCTTTTAAAATATTAAAAAAAGATGGGAATAGTAGACAAATATTTAGTCCGTCTTATTCTTTAAAGTTAGTTCAAAGATGGATTCTTAATGAGATATTAGAAAAAATTGATGTTTCACACGAATCAATGGCATATAAAAAAGGAAATGATAATGGTATTAAAAAAAATGCTGAAATGCACAAATATAATTTGTATTTATTGGAGTTTGATTTAAAGGATTTTTTTACCTCAATAAAAAGGGAAAGAGTTTTTTTCATGTTTAAAAATTTAGGGTATAATAATATGGTCTCTAATATATTAACAAATATATGTACATATAATGATTATTTACCGCAAGGTGGAGTATGTTCTCCTTATATATCAAATTTAGTTTGTTATAGATTAGATAAAAGGTTGTCAGCATTGTGTGGGAAAAGAGGAATTGTTTACACAAGGTATGCGGATGATTTAACGTTTTCATGTGATAATAAGCAATCATTAAAAAAGGTAAAAGATATAATAAAAGATATAATTGAATCTGAGCAATTCAAAATAAATGATTCAAAAACAAGATTGCTTTCACCAACATCACATAAAAGGGTTACTGGAATTACTGTTAATGATAATAAGTTAAAAGCAAATAAAAATATGAAAAAATTAGTTAGGGCAATGATTATAAAATCGTTATTTTCAATGGACTACATAAATAATAATATAATTAAAGGGTACATAGCATTTATTAATTCAATAGAAGATGGATATAAATGCAAGATAATTGAGTATATAAATAAAACAATTAATAAATCGCTTCCATATTCTAATGAAATGGTTATTGCATATAATGAAAATAAATTTTTTAAAGAAACTAACGACATGTGCTATCATGGATATGATAATATTGATGATAAATATGAAGATTATGAAGGTTAACCATTTTAATAACACTTTAAAAAGCAAACTAAGTTTACTGATGATATAAATATATTAATCAAAGAAGGTTTTTAATTTATATAATAATAAATGTGTGTAGATAATTAGAAATAAGTGACTAATAAATGTTGCTAATTTAAAAAAACAAGCCCAGTTCTGTAAAAAAAAAGAATTATCGTTGACTGTTGTCGATGTATTTTTACTTTTTTTCTAAGCAGAACTGGGCTTATTGCTTGTTTTTTGATTTAAACGAGGAGGAGAATTATGGATTATCAAAATAAAACATGGGACGAGGAGGATAAAGAATTTTATCCTAAAAGAAAGGTTAATAATAAAGCAAGTTGGAAAATTCATCACATTATTGGTTCGTTTTATAGTGAGAAGATGGAGCGGACGGTAGAATATGAATCTATGGGCGAGTACATATTTTATAGTTTATTGGAATTGGATAAAGCAGTACAACGATATTATGTTCAACCTATATTTATAGAAATTCCATGTTTAGATAAGTACGGAGTTAAAAAGGTTTGGAACCATGTTTCCGATGTTCTTGTATTTAGAGAAGGTATTAGCCCACAACTATTACAAATAAAGGATAAACCGAGTGAGGCTTTAAATGACGGTAAAAATAAAATCATTAACAATGCCTGTTTAAACTATGCTAAAAATCGCAATTGGAGCTATGACGTTATTTATCCAAAGCAATTATCTGAAAATGTATTGTCTAATATTAAATTTTTAATTGGATTTAGGAAGGTAAGGAAAGAATATGGTCAATTAACATCAAAGTTAATATTAAAACTATCACAACTAAAAAAATCAACAATTATTGATTTATCAAAAGTATTTGAACCTGACATAAATTCATTATATGTCCTGCCTATCATATACCATATAATTGCTAAGGGGAATTTTATAGTGAATGTTAATTTGCCAATAAGTCAATTTAGCGAGGTAGAGGTAGCTTTAGACAATAAAAGTTTTAATCAATATTTTAATGTGGGAGGGATAATTAGTGAAATATAGAGAGCTAAAGGTTAATTCAGAAATATTATTTTATGGGAAAAAATTTATTGTTTTTTCTATAACACCTCCAACGGTTACCTTGAAAAGATTAGCAGATGGAGAATTTATAGAGGTGAGATTTGTTGAGTTAGTAGAGAAGGCTAAGTTTAAAACAGGTAAATTTACAATACAAGCAAATACTCCAGATATAGCAAATAGCAAATCATGGCTATCATTACTTCCAGATAATAAACGTGAAAAAGTATCTGCAAGGTATAATCTTATAAAGCCAATACTTGATTTGGAAAAAGCAAAAAATAACGATATTAAACTCATTCATCATTTTAAGGATAATTATAAAGAATTTATTTTGGAAAATGAAGATATAAAAAAACTGAATCAGCAAATTCTTATAGACCGTATTTCAAAAATAAATGGTATATCAGAAAGAACGGTAAAAAGGTATTTGGCGAATTATAGGAAAGCGGAGAGTGAAGTTGATAATTGGGGAGAAGAAGGGCTTATATCAAAATCAGGAATTGGATATACTCAACGTACTGATAATAAAATGATTGAAATATGCAATCCGAATAAACCAGAGGAGGTGTTAGATGTTATAAATGTACGGATTGCTTCGGAGTATATACCAATTATTAAGCAAGTAATTGAGACCGAATACCTAACATTTAAAAGTATTAGCATTAAAGCAGTATATGATGATATAGAGGCTATTTGTACAAAAAAAGAGATTATTCCTCCTAATCAGATTACCATTTATAAAATAATGAATAGGTTTGTTTCTGGTATACTAAAATCAATGCAGACCGGCCTTTAAAAAACCAAGCATAAAATGGAAAAATCCATTGCCAGCACCCTCAAAATATACTATCCTTTTTAGTGACGAAACTGAAAAGGAGAACGAGGAGATGCTAACAATGGAACACATATATCGTATCAGACATTTGAGGAAATTTGAAGGAAAAAGTTTAAGAAAAATTGCGGAAATTACTGGGCATGATTTTTCTACAGTAAAAAGATATGTTGATAAAGAAGATTTTAATCTCCCAATGCCCATAAAACAAAAGCGTGAGGGCAAATTATCACCCTACAGAGATATTGTCTTGAAATGGCTCACTGATGATAAGAATGCTCCACACAAACAACAGCATACTGCAAAAAGAATACATGATCGATTAGAAGAACTTTACCCAAATGAGTTTGATGCCCATGAAAGATCCGTAAGAAAATTCGTTGCAAAGCTACGAAAAGAATTGGTGATGGTTACCGATGGATTTCTACCACTAGAGCATCCACCAGGTGAAGCTCAGGTTGATTTTGGAGAAGCACGTTTTATTGAAAATGGTATTACATATGACGGCAATTATCTTAATATATCTTATCCACATAGCAATGGTGGCTATATGCAACTCTTTAAAAGTCAAAATCAAGAATGCCTATTAGAAGGTATGAAAGCAATATTTGAACATGTTGGCGGAGTTCCAATAGCTATATGGTTTGACAATATGTCTACAGCAGTTAAGAAAGTTAAAGAATATGGGAAACGTGATTTAACAAATGGATTTATAAGATTTATGATGCACTATGGCTTTCAAAGTAATTTTTGTAATCCAAATAGTGGTAACGAAAAAGGGTCCGTCGAAGCAAAGGTAGGATACCACCGCCGAAATCTCTTAGTGCCAGTTCCGGAATTTAAGAGTCTAAAAGAATTCAATAAGGAACTTCTTGAAAAATGTGATAAGGACATGAATAGAATGCATTATAAGGGCCATGGGCTTATCAAAGATTTGTTTGAAGAAGATATCATAGAGTTCTTTAAACTTCCGGATGCTCCATTTGAGGTGTATTTGCATCAATTTGCAAAGGCAGACAATTATGGTAAAGCGAAGTTTGATGGAAGACTTTATTCAACATCTCCAAATATGGCAGGTCAACAAGTTATGTTTAAAGTTGGAGCCTATGATATTGATGTGTTAGATTATAACAGTAAACTTATAGTTACTCATAGTAGGCTATATGGAGAGGAAAAAGAATCGATGATTTGGGTTCCTTATTTAGAACTTATGTCTAAGCGGCCTACGGCCCTAAAATACACAGGGCTATTTAATCAATTACCTACAACTATTAAAGAATATATGAATCAATGTAATTATGTAAGCAAAAAGCAAGCACTTAAACTATTTACCAAAATGACAGCAAATACAAATATAGATTCTGCAATAGCAGCATTTGAAGAAAGCATTAAATGTGGGACAAGTGATGTAGATAGTATTTGGGCCACCTATTGCCGATTAACGACCGGCCCTTTACCGGAACTAGAAATTTGTCTTTCTGAAACAGTACCAAAACTTGAGAAGTACACTCCTGACATAACTGTTTATGATAAATTAATGGTTGCAGGAGGACTAAATCAATGAACTCAGATGTATTAATAAAGCATTATTGCAAAGAACTTAGACTAGGAACTAGTTTTTATGAAAACTATGCAGAAATTCAAGCAACGGATTTTGGGGACTTCTTAGCACAAATATTAAAACGTGAAGCTGAAAATAGAGAAGTAGTTAGAAGAAATAGAAACCTTAAATCAGCTGGATTTGATGTTATTAAAACCTTTGAAGATTATATTTTCAAAGATATTCAAGTTCCTCAAGCAATTGATATTGATGATTTAAAAACCGGAGGTTTTATTGATAAGCTAGAGAATTTAGTATTATATGGCCCTGTTGGGACCGGAAAAAGTCACATGGCCACTGCCATAGGAGTAGCTGCTTGTTCTAGAGGTAAAAGAGTAAAGTTCTTTCGTACAGCAGCACTAGTTAATCAATTGAGCGAAGCAAA
>NZ_BHYK01000017.1 GCF_003865095.1 Clostridium tagluense
CATTGGAATTCGCAAACACAAGAAAAGGCTATTGGAGAATTTCCAACAGCCCAATTATGACTCGCTCATTAACAAATGATACTTTAAAGAGACGTAACTACATATTCTTTTCGGATTATTATAGCCACGTTAAACCGTAAACTAATGAAACGCCGTATACCGAACGGTACGTACGGTGTTGTGAAAGGGGCGAAACATTTTAATTGTTAGCCTCTATTCGATTTAAATTACCAATATCTATTCTTAAGAAATAATTATAATAGATTGTTTTATAATATCCAATAGTATGATATATTAATATTAAGAGATTTATATATATGGAATGTGCTTTTATAATAACTGTTGAAGGAGGATATTTTTATGAAAATTTATTCCTGGAATGTAAATGGCATAAGAGCTATAAAAGATAAAGGATTTATTGAATGGGTTACAAGTGAACAACCAGATGTTTTATGTCTTCAAGAAACAAAAATTCAAGAAAATCAAATAAGTGAGGAACTTAAAAATATACAAGGGTATTACTCATACTTTTCTTGTGCAGAAAAGAAGGGGTACAGTGGAGTAGCTACATACACTAAACAAAAACCAATATCTGTTTGTTATGGTATTGGGATAGAAAGATTTGATACTGAAGGTCGAATAGTAATAACTGAGTTTGAAGATTTTACTCTTTTAAACATATATTTTCCGAATGGGCAAAAAGATGAAATTAGGTTAAATTATAAAATGGAATTTTATGATGCATTATTAGACTATTGTGAAGCACTTAGGGAAAAGGGAAAAAAGTTAATTATTTGTGGAGACTACAATACGGCACATAATGCAATTGATTTGAAAAATCCAAAGGCAAACGAAAAGTATTCAGGATTCTTACCTATTGAGAGAGCTTGGATGGACAAATTTATCTCCTACGGTTATGTTGATACTTTTAGAAATCTACACGAAGAAGAAGTAAAATATTCTTGGTGGAGCTATAGATTTAAAGCTAGAGAAAAAAATGCAGGCTGGAGAATTGACTATTTCTTTGTAACTGAGGATTTGCTTAATACAATAAAGGAAGCTGATATTTTAAATGAGGTTGTAGGATCAGACCATTGTCCTGTGTGTATTATTTTATAGATATAAATAAAACTCCCTTTAAAGTAGAGGTTGCAGATGATTTATCTGCAAATAATCTATTTTAAAGGGAGTTTTTCAATAAAAATCTAATTTTCTAAATTATATTTTAAAAATCTTAATGCTATTTTGAAGGTCCTTAGCCATTTCTCTTAACTGCTTAATTGATGATGACATCTCATCAATAGTGCTTGATTGCTCCTGGATAGATGCAGCAACCTCCTCTGTAGCAGCAGAACTTTCTTCTGAAACTCTAGTTATGTTATCAGAATTAATTGCTAGATTTTCAATAATTTCATTTGAATGTACTATATTTTTTGTTACTACATTTAACTTGTTTTTAGTAAGATCAAATGCTTCAAGGATTTCAGTAAGTGCATTGTCAACATTTTGCACATTGACTGTACCTTTTTGGGTTTCAGAGCTTCCTTCTTCAATTGAAGATAGTGCAGTTTTAGCATATTGTTGAGTGTTTTGTATAAGTTTTTTTATACTATTAGAGGATTCCATGGTTTCCTCGGCTAGTTTTCTTACCTCTTCAGCAACCACAGAGAAACCTCTACCGGCCTCGCCTGCTCTTGCAGCCTCTATTGAAGCGTTTAGTGCTAGTAAATTGGTTTGAGAAGCAATAGTGTCTATAAATTCAACAATATTTCCAATTTCATCTGAAGTTTTTTGAAGGGTTTGTATTGTTGAAGCGGAGTAATCTACTTTGCTTTTTATAACTTTTATTTGATTTACCAGATCATTCATCTTATTTCGTCCATCAGCAGCTAGAGAGCTTGTTTCATCTGCAGTGTGGACAACATTGGTTATTTCTTCTTTAATAGTATCCATATTACTTACAATTTCTTTAGTATTCTTTGAAATATCTTCAGTTGCTATAAATTGTTTTTCTGAACCAGATGCCAATTCCTGAGCTGCCATAGCAATTTGATTTGAAACCATAGCACTTTGCTCTCCAGAGTTTAAAAGCTGGTCAGCGGATGATAACAATAGTTCAGAAATATTACTAATTTCTGTAGTCATGCCACGAAGATTAACGATCATTTCATTAAAGCTTATGCCTAGAAGACCTATTTCATCTTTAGATTTTATTTGAATTTCTTTTGTTAAATCGCCTTTAGAAACACCGTTTGCTAGAGTTACTAATTTTTTCAAAGGATTAATAAATTTTGATACTAATAATATTAGTATTAATGAACCTAATAAGAAAGAAATTAGTGTTATTAAAAAAGAAGTTGTTAAAATAGAGCTAATAGTAGAACCAACATTTTTCATAGAAAGTCCTATATCCACAGCACCTACATTTTTTCCATCTTCAGAAAGCGGTACTAATACATCGTAAACTCTTTCTACATCTTTATACATAAAGGTAGAGTTGTACTCTTTGCCATCTTTAGCAGCTGATATACTTCCTTCATCAGTTAATGTAATACCAATTCTATCTTTTTCAGTGTGTGTAAGTACTTTTAAATCTGATCCTATAGTTAAACCATATGCTATATTTTTATCCTTACCTAAATCAGTAATAAGAGCTTGAGGACCTACAGCATCAAGAATGGCATTAACTTTATTAGCATTGATTCCAACTTGAACAAATCCCCCTTTTTCCAAAGCTACAGCGCCATATTTATAAAAATTTTCTTTTGATTTTGTACTTTGACGTATTTTCTCCATAACCTCAGTATTTTCTTTTTTTAATATTTTTTGAACTACATTGTCCTGTGGATATTTGTATTTTAGATTATCTGCCATATTAGAGAATATAATAACTCCATTGGCATCAGAAACATTAATTTCATCAATATTTAATTTTTTAGATATTTTTATAAGATAATCATTTGAAACATTAGGTGTAATGCCAATAAGATATGATGACGTAATAATTTTTTCGTTTAGTAGTGAATCAAGTTCTTTTGAAACACTTGCATTGGAGATAAGTCTTTGCTGGATTTGTTTAACTATTATGTCTCCATCGGTTTTCATTTGAAGTTCCATTTTGTTTTTTACAATTGACACCATAATAGCGCAAAAAATAAGTAAAGTTGTAAAAAGTACTAAAAGCGAAGATATTACTATTTTCACTTTCAAAGATAAATGCTTAGATTTTGTTTTAGGTTTAGTTTTCATAATAAATTAGTCCCCCTTGTGTGTTTTTAATTATTAATTGAAATGTTTTTAAATATAGAGTAATATGTAAGTATAAAAAATAGTGTTTAATTTAAAAAGTTAAAAACATAATAGTTTTCTGCAAAATATAAATTAATCCTATATAATGTGGTTACTATTTTTATGTAATACTATAACAATATAATACAAATTATTATAAAATACAAGAAAAACAACCATGTTTACGTAAATTTTAACAAATTAATGCCATATAGCACTTATGCAATTACAAAAGTTTACAAATACTAAATATATTCAATATATTTAAAAACAAGGAAAATTTATAGGGCGAATTTATAACATTTCAGTGTATAATAATATTATATGTATCGAGCTTATAATTTTGTGGGCTGAGGTTATTTGAAAGGAAGTTATAGTTATGAACAATGAGAAAAACTTATATCCTGTGAAATCAAAAAAAAAATATGGGTATATAGATAAGAATGGCAATGTAGTTATAGAAATGAAATTTGATTATGCTGAGGATTTTGAAGATAACCTAGCAATAGCTGTAATCAATGAAAAATATGGTTTTATTAATAAGGGTGGAGAGTTTGTAATAGAACCAGTTTATGATGAAGTTCAGCAGTTTAGTGAAGGTTTTGCAGCAATAAAATTAGATGGCAAGAAAGGCTATATTGATTTAAACGGAAAAATTATTGTAGAGCCTAAATATGAAGAAGCTAATTTATTTGTAGAGGGAAGAGCTGCAGTAAAAAGTGGATACATGTGGGGATATATAGATAGCCATGGTAAGGAAGTAGTTCCTATAAGTTTTTTAGATGCTAATGATTTTAGTGAAGGACTTGCGGCTGTGCAAATAGGTGGTAAAATAGCGTACATAGATAAAGAGGGAAAAGTTATAATAGACGCAATTTATGATTATGCCTATGCATTTAAGGATAATATAGCACCTGTTTGCGCCAAGGGAAAGTATGGCTATATAAATAATAGTGGAGATGTTATTATACCACTTCGATATAATGTTTGCGGAGAGTTCAATGACAGTCTGGCGCTAGTTGAAATCAGAGGCAAATACGGATTTATAGATATAAAGGGAGAGCTTATTATAAAACCTGAATTTCAATGGGTAGATAGATTTTATAATGGTCTAGCTGCAATTTGTGAAAATGATAAATATGGTTATATTGATAAAACTGGAAGCATTATAATACCTACTGTGTTTGAAGATATAGATGTTATGAGTGAAGGTTTAATGGCTGCTCAAATAGGAGAAAAGTGGGGTTATATAGATTGCACAGGTGAAATAGTTATAGAGCCAAGTTTTGAAGAAGCTTATGAATTTACGTGTGGTATTGCAAGAGTTGAAATAGGTAAAAAAATTGGATATGTTAATAAATTAGGGGAATACGTTTGGAAAATACAATCTTAAATTAATTTAAAATATAGGGCATCTAAAAATAACAAGTATATTTACTAGTTATTTTTAGATGCCTTAGTTGTTATTTTTAAAAATCTGGTTTTAATAATAAAGGGATCGCATTTCTGGTAGCATTTTTGAGACTTGTGTCTAATGCTCTTACACTATTTTGTAGTTTTTGAATTTTTTCTAAATAAGTTATAATATTTTTACTTTGGGAGGAAATTTGATTTTCATAATTTTTATTAATTATATTAAGCTCATCTATTTTATTTTCAAATGAGTTTATAACTTTATTTTTTTCAAGATTTTTTATTCGGAGTAATTCTATTTCAGACTGGTTGTCCTGGAATGTTTTATGATTTCGAATAATTTGTTTTTCATAATCTATTATTTTAGCTTTTAATAAGGATATCTCTTCATTATTAATAATCATATAACCTCCTTATAATACAACTTAATACTTATAATATAAAATATGCTTTGAGCATATATGGATATACATGAAATTATAAATTTAATAATCATTTCACATAAGTATATAGAAACTAATAGTATATAAATAAAAGTTAATATTATATTATGTTTAGTGAAATGTTATAAATAAACATAAGCTAGCATAGTTATATGGTAAAAGTAGCAAACTATAGGGGGATTTGTACTATGAAAGTTCTATTGTGTGTTAGACAAGATTATTATAAAAATTTTGCTGGAGATTCTATGCAGGTGATTAAGACGGCTGAAAATCTAAACAAATTAGGGGTAACCGTAGATATAAATGATGGTGGCATATATGACTATTCTGATTATGATATAGTACATTTATTTAATATTGCTACTACAGGAGAAGTATATAGATATTATAAGATTGCACACTTTTATAAAAAACACACAGTTATATCTCCAATGCACTTGGATATGAAAAAATATAATACGATAAATAATAACATTGAAAGTATGAAGCTCTATGAAAGATGTACTAGTTATAAAAATGAAATATTAAAAAAGTGTAAAGTTGTATATTGTAATAGTGAATTAGAAAAATCTCTTATAAAAAGTGAATTTGATGTTAATAGGGAATACAGGGTTATATACAATGGTGTAGAAGTAGAAAATGAAGATATACCTTTATACAATTTTACTGAGAGATATAATTTAAATAATTATGTTTTATGTGTGGGTAGCGTTTGCGCAAGTAAAAATCAACTTGCATTATGCAGAGTATGTGATCAACTCGGAAAACAATTGGTTTTAATTGGAAATGGAAATGACAATGAGTATCTTAAAGAATGTACTAATTTTAAAAATGTAATATATTTGGGCTTTATGGATAGCTATAATGTATACAATGCCTATAGATTTGCAAAAGTACATGTGAACCCAAGTTTTGTAGAAATGCCTGGTTTATCCTCACTAGAAGCAGCAGCCATTGGATGTAATATAGTTTCAACACAGGAAGGCTGTGCTAGTGAATATTTTAAAGATATGGCTCTGTATTGTGATCCCTATGATAATAATAGCATCTTAAGTGCAGTAAAGAGTGGATTTGAAAAACGCAAGGATAGTAAACTAAAAAACTATGTTAATGAAAATTACACTTGGGAGAAATCAACAAATGAATTATATAAAACCTATTTAGAAATCCTTCATTAAATCTACTATTTTCAACTAAATTTTTTTCTTATATTATGCTATAAAGAAAAGTATAATATAAGAAAAAACACCTAAGACTGAAAATTATTAAATCAATCTTTTATTATATAATCCATTTGTATTTTTAAATTTTCAAATATGGATGATTCAATAACATCTTACGTTTTTTATATTGTTATTTTAAAATTCATATTTAAAAACATGCTTTACGCCTAATCTAGTATATACAATATTCTTTACTTGTTTATATATCAAGTGTTCAGTGTAAGCCATAGACTATATATCCTTAAAATTTAAGCATTCTTTTATGGCATGCTTTCTAATAACAAAAAACAATGCTACTTGAATTAAAGTAACTAGTAATGATAGTCCACAAGCAAATAAGAACACGATGCTCGGATACTTTGAGCCTCCATGGGATAGCATTGACTTAAATAAACCTAAGGTAATAGTAGTTCCTAATATCACTGGAACAAAGTATATTAAGGCAACTTGCTTCGAGACTATTGCTTTTATTTCTTTTTGCCTAGCCCCTAAGAATGTAATATTTTTATATACCCCCTTATCCTGCCAAACAGTATTAAGTATCTTAATACCAATTATCATAATTGCTGAAACAAAAGAAATCACGGATATATAAATGAACAATAATAAATAAACTGCAAAATCCGAAATACCCTCATTAAAGGTATGATATCGTGACGCAGGAGTAAACCCCCACCATCTATAGGTATTAGATATATTTTCATTTATATTCTTATATTCATAGGGTTCTTTGTAACCAGAATTATAATTTAGACACCATTTACCTCCACTAGCCTTAGCTATAGCATCAAATAAAGCATTGCTAAAATTACCTGTTTGTTTCCAGTTTTGAGTATTAAACACATAAGTAGTGAATTTGTATTCTTTCTTTTGTTCCTCATACAGTTTTTTAAATAACTCTGCATCTACCACAAAAAAATTCCCTCCAAATTTGTTATCCCAGCTTAAAATTTTATTAATACATTTAATACCTTTATTATCGAGAGTTAATTGTTTCTTTGTGGTAAAGTTAAGCAAGGTTATAATAGGTTCTGGCTGTGTAAGGTAACTATAATTATTAGGATCAGTATTTTCATTATCAGATACAACTAGCATTAAGCAATCAGGTTTAACATCTAATGTTTTTCCAGTAAGCTTATATACCATTTCATCACTGACAACATTTATAGGACTCCACTCATTATATTTTTTTGAAAAACTAGCCATAATGAGTGTGTCAAACTTCTTGAAATCCTTAAGTTGTACATTATAAGTATTTGCTAATTCATTTATATCCCTGTCGCCAAAATACCCCTGCTGGAAACCAGCTTTAACCATATAATCATATGGATCATTATAGTTCGTGAGCATGCCTGATATCATTGATTCAGCATTAAAGGCAACTGAAAAAATTGAAACTCCAATTAAAATGGTTGAAACAAATAGTGCTAAGGTATATTGATTACCTTTTAATTTAACTAAATTGAAAAACACTATGTGTTTATAGTAATATTCAGGAGTTATTTTCTTAAGTAATTCCCCTATGGTCGTAAACTGAACTATGAATAAATATAAGCCTATTAAAATAATAATTAAAGAATAACTTGTTATACCGCCCAATATTCGGTTTAAAGTACGAGACGTATACATTATGATACCAGTAGGAATCATAATAACACCAATCAACCCTAAAACAAAATTACCACCCTTAACCTCCTCAATCTCGTCATTGACCTTGAGTATCTTTATTATATCTACCTTTTTAACATATCTTGAAGTTAAACATCTAGTGATAATCATGCATAAAAACCCAAATAATACAGCAACCAGTAACCCCTTCCATCCAATATAAAAAGCCGTTTCTTTGGTTTTTATAAAAAGTGTTAAAGTGCTCCAGCTCAGCCATGCAATTGGAATTGAAAGCATTAATCCTAGGAATGTAGCTATGAGGAAAATTATATTGAGCTCTTTTATAACAATTTTTCTTACATCTTTTCTTTTAATGCCAAGAGATATGAATACACCTATTTCCTTGGACTTATACTTTAAAAATATGGAATGTGCATATATTATAAAAATAAGTGTTCCTATTAAAGTAAATCCAAACATACTTAGTGCAATCATTTCACTTGTACCACCATTCATAAGAACGTTTGTAATTGTTTTACTAAACTGAAGAACACCATATCCTCCAATCATTGTAACTGCAAATACTATGGAAAATAAAAATAACGCATATTGTCTTATATTATTTTTAAATAACTTCTTAACAATAGTATTAAGCGTCATAAACATCACTATTTATACCTTTCATAAAAGTTAGGATGTCATTTAAAAATTCTCTTGATGATGTATTTCTAACAAGTTCATTAACAATTTGCCCATCCGCAAGGGCTATTACTCTATCACAATGTGATGCTGCAAATGCATCGTGTGTAACCATAAATACTGTTGCTCCAAAATTTTTCTTAGCATCCATAAATGCCTCTATTACAGCTAAGCTAGACTTAGAATCTAGATTACCTGTTGGCTCATCTGCCAAAAGAACTAAGGGCTTATTTGCGAGTGCCCTTGCTATTGCAACTCTTTGTTTTTGTCCACCAGATATTTCGCTGGGGTATTTGTTTTTTATCGTTTCTATTCCAAAGTTTTGCATAAGATTTTCTGTTATTTTTTCCATTCCCTTAAGGCCCTTACCTGCAATAATTTGGGGCAGAAATATGTTTTCAAGCACTGTAAGTCCATTAACCAGCATATAATCCTGAAATACAAAGCCCAATTTATTCTGTCTTACATCCGCAAGCATGTCCTCATTAATATTTAAAATATTTACTCCATCCAAAAGAATCTTCCCGGAATCCGCATGTATAAATCCCGATATACAATTGAGTAGTGTAGTTTTTCCACTACCAGAGGGCCCCATAACAGCCACAAACTCACCCTTTTTAACTTTCAAATCAACATCCCTAAGAGCAATATATTCACTACCCTTTGATACATAAGTCTTCTTTAAGCCTCTTACTTCCAACATTTTTTTCCTCCTTATTTTCTATCATGAGGAAATATTAGCATGTTGGTATTAGAAGTTCAATCTCATAAATTCAGGTGTTGTAAAGTTTGGTAGTTATGTTGTAAAGTTTGGCTCAATTGTATATTGCACAAGTAAGATTGTTAAATATTTCTTTTCAAATATGTTATAATATCCTTAAACAGGGGGATAATTCTATGCTGCGAATTGCTATATGTGAAGATGAATTTAAACAGCGAAATATGCTGAAAAATATTCTGACAGGCCAGATTAAAGAAAACAACCTTGATGCTAAAATAAATGATTATGAAAGCGGAGAGCAACTTATAAATAGCATAAAGGACAACTCATATAAGTTCGATATAATATTCTTAGATATTCAAATGAAAAACATATCAGGAATAGATGCTGCTAAAATAATCAGAGAAACAAATAAAATTGCTATAATCATTTTTGTAACAGGACTTAGGGAATATGTATTCGAAGGGTACAATGTAAGAGCTTTTAATTATATACTAAAACCTTTTAAAATTGGCAAAATAGCTAAAGTCTTTAAAGAAGCTCTTGATAATTTAGACATGATAAAAAATGATATGTATATAGTAAATTTAAAAGATAAAACTCATAAAATAAGTTTTTCGGATATAATGTATTTTGTTAGTGATAAGAGGCTTATTAGACTAATATGCACGCAGGGGGAATATGAATTTTATTCGCAGCTTGATAATGTAGAAAAAGAGCTTAGTAATAGAAATTTTATACGCTGTCACCAAAGATATTTAATAAACCTATCCAATATTAGTAGCATGGAACAAAATCATGCGATTACTATACTTGGATACAACGTTCCAATAAGCAGAAACAGATATAAAGAGACTTTGATAGCATTTGCAAAACAAATACTGAGGTAGGGTGTTTTATGGAGATAATTGTAGTTATTATTCCAATCATTATTTTAAATATAATTTCGATTATAGAAACAATAATTTTATTTAAATTACTTAATGCATTTTTAACAAAAAAGGATTCCAAAATATTATCTGTATTAAACTTTTTTGTCTTATTTATTATATGTATGGCACCTATTCTGTCAGGAGATATGGAGAATATTACATATACATTCGTTACCTACTTGTGTATAGGATTGATTTTTTATAAAGACGTAAAAATAAAAAGAATTTGTGCAGTAACCATGGTTTTCACTATATCTGTAAGTGTGAAAATGTTAGCTGCTAGAATAGCTTATTTTTTCCCGATATACGAATATAAATTTCATGAGATAATTGAAGCCTCTTTAAGAAGTTTGATTTTTATTTTAATATATTTTGCTCTTTATAGAGTTGTACAGTGGTCTAAAGAAATTTTATCTAGTAAGATATGGGCACTAATATGTACTATGTCTTTAGCTACGTTCACATCCATTGTTTTTAGTATTGTTCCTTTTATATTTAAGATAACCACCTTTTACAATGTCATTGGCATTATCATAATGACAATATATATTTTAGGTATTATTGCTACGTTTTATGTTATTAAAGAAATTGCTCAAGGTGTGAAAGCAGACTCTTCAAATAAACAATTAATAATGCAGATGGAACACTATACTGATATACAAGAAAATCAGAATATCACAAATAAAATACGGCATGACATGAAAAATCACTTAGGGGTTATAAACTCATTTTTGTGTGAGGATAATATAGAAGATGCTCGCCATTACATTGACAAGGTGACAGAAAGTATGAGCACAATGTCACTTCATACATTCTGTGAGAATAAGGTAGTAAATTCAATTTTGAATAGCAAGAACAAAAAGTTTATTGATTTAGGCATAAATGTTAACAGAAATGTTTATGTTCCTGAGCAATTAAATATATCTCAAACAGATTTATGTAGCATATTCGCAAACACTATTGATAACGCAATAGATGCATGCTCAAAAATACAAGATAAAAATGCCAGGTACATAAATATTAAATCAAATACGGATAAAGGTTATTTTGTTTATGAAATTGAAAACGCAAAGGTAAATCAGATAAAATTAAATGGCCTGAGATTTATCACTAATAAAAAAAATAACCTAATACATGGATATGGGATAGATATTATTAGGACTGTAGTAGCTAAATATAGTGGGGATATAGATATTGAATATACAGATAATACTTTTAAAATAATACTTATTATAAAGGTTTAGAGGTTTTTACAATGCATTTCGCACATAAAGTATATATTTAGCTCTGTCTATTGGATTAACGCCTACTCTTTCTCTTATTGAGCCTAGTTCTAAGGAGCAGGGCTCATAACCTGCAAATCCAGTTGTCATTATTCCTTTCCCAGAAGAAATTTTGACCAGGTCACCTGGATATTCAAGTGAGGTGGATACAGGCATTTTTCCTTCTATTGTAAACGTATTGTTGTGTATAAATGGTGATTCAAAGCTCCCACGCATTTTTATAATATCATTTAAAACTCGTCCACCTACATTCTCAGGCACTGTAATCCTAAACTTAATTATTGGTTCAAGTAGCGTAGTTCCTATTTCATTTAAACCTCTCATAATTCCCATAGCCGTAGAGGTAGCAAAGTCACCTGAACGTGAATGCATAACATGGTCTTCACCGCAGGTAAAGGTTATCTTTAAATCTGTCACTGGCCAGCCGTAAATACCTTGACTTAAAATTTTATCTAGATTATCTTCGATTTCACGTTGATACTTTATTTTTACTTTTTCAGTTCTTACCTTAGATTCATAGACAATTCCAGTTCCCATTGGTAGTGGCTCAATTAAAAATTCAACTATTGCCCAGCAGGGTTTGGGCATAGTATAACGTGATTCACCATATCCACTTGATATAGGAGTTTCTTTGTAAATAACAGAGGGTGGACCAAAAGAAACCCGTAGATTAAATCTTTCCATTAAAATAGCTTCGATATATTCAATTTGAATTTTACCCATTATCCGAAGATGAATTTCTTTCTTCTCTTTTATCCATTGCATATTAAGAAGTGGATCTTCCTCTTGTAGCAAAGTTAAGGCTTCAACTAAGGCTATATAATCTTCTTGGATTTTTGAATAAATTCTTAAGGTGAGAAGTGGAGTTGTAATTGTTTGGAGACTAGGAATATGAGTTTTGCTTCCTAGTATATCGTAGGTGCTACAATTTAACCCACTCACCATTACCAAATCGCTGCTATATGCATATTTTACATCAATTGGTTTTTGATTAATTACTTTTTTTATCATAGTAATTTTTTCATTTTCGCCAGTAGTTACATTTAAAATGTCATCTCTAGTTGAGATTGATCCACTAAAAATTTTTATATGAGCTATTTTACCTAAGGTTTTGTTATGAGAAATTTTGTAAACTAGTGCAGAGAGCTCACAATTATCTAAATCCTCTGGACCAGGAATGTAATCTATTATGGCATCTAGAAGGTCCCTAGTCCCTTCACCTTTTAGTGCAGTGCCATAAAACACAGGGTAGATGATGCCTACATTAGATTGTGTAATTATTTCATCCTTTATATTCCCTAGGGTTAAAGTGCCTTCAAAGAATTGATTTAAAATTTCTACATTAAAATTGCCTAGTGTATCTATTATATCCTCAAGTAATTGTTTATAGGTTTCATTTTTTATCTCTAATATATTTTTTTCGCGATTTTTCTCATCAAAAATATTATATACAATAAATTCATTGTTTTTTTCATAAACGAGTTGCATGGGCACAAGATTATTTGTAAGAAGCTTTTTCATATCCACAATAGTTTTATAGGGAGAGGCACCAATGCGATCAAGTTTGTTTATAAAAAATATTGAAGGGGTATTTAACCTTTTTAAAGCATTAAAGTATACTTCAGTTTGAGGTTGTACTCCTTCAACGCAGGACAATACTACTATAGCTCCATCTAAAACACCTATACTCCGTTCTACTTCAGAGCTGAAATCAATATGCCCAGGAGTATCTATAAGGTGAATATTAGTCTCTTTATAAGTGAGATCAATTTCAGCAGCTTTTACTGAAATACCTCTTTGTTTTTCTATATCTAAAGAATCTGTATGGGTTGTACCTTTATCTACACTGCCTAAAATTCTGCTAGAACCACTTTGATAAAGTAGTTGTTCAGTTAAAGTTGTTTTTCCAGCATCTACATGGGCAACTATTCCAATATTTCTAATCTTATTTTTTATAGTCATATTCATATCTCCATTAGTAAATTTTTTAAGCAAGGCCTCCTTTTAAAAAATAACAGGTAAGTCAGCTAGCCTTTTTTATTATATTCCATTATTTTTATTGTGTCTATGGGTGTAAAATATGAGTAATATTAATATAAAATCTTTTAATCTCTTAATTTATGATAACTTTTACTGTATAATAGAACATATAACACTTATTAGGAGAGATGTAAATGAAAAAAATTGAATTACTAGCCCCTGCTGGAAGTATGGAAAGCGTAATTGCAGCAGTGCAAATGAAGGCAGATGCAGTTTATATAGGAGGAAGCAAATTCTCAGCAAGAGCTTATGCTTTTAATTTTGATAATGAGAATATTACTCGCGCAGTGGATTATTGCCACATATATGGAGTTCGCGTATATGTCACTTTAAATACCTTAGTAAAGGATAATGAGCTTAAAGAAATTATGGAGTATGTAGGCTTTTTATATAGCATAGGAGTAGATGCACTTATAGTTCAAGATACGGGACTCATATATTTAATAAGAAATAATTTTCCAGGTTTTGAGCTTCATGCCTCTACACAAATGACGATTCATAATGGTGAAGGAGCTTTGTTTTTAAAAAACATAGGTTTTACAAGGATAGTTTTATCCAGAGAACTTAGTTTAAAAGAAATAGATTACATATCTAATACTTTAAAAGTGGAAACAGAAGTTTTTGTTCATGGAGCACTATGTATATGTTATTCAGGGCAGTGCCTTATGAGTAGTATTATAGGTGGTAGAAGTGGAAATAGAGGCAGATGTGCCCAACCCTGTAGATTACCTTATACACTAATAGATAAAAACACTAATAAAGAGCATAAGGCATACATTTTAAGCCCTAAAGATACTTGTACTTTAGATAACTTAAAAGATATAGTAACAACAGGTACTTCTTCGCTAAAAATTGAAGGAAGAATGAAAAAACCAGAATATGTTTCAGGCGTTGTGGAGATATATAGACGTGAACTTGACAATATTTATAACAATAAAATACAAAAGTTAGATGAGGATACTAAAGTTTTAACACAATTATTTAATAGAGAAGGTTTTTCAAAGGCTTATTTATATGGTAATAGTGGAAAAGATATGATGGCATATAAGGTTCCTAAGAATTCTGGAATTCCAATAGGAAAAGTTGCCGCTGATTTATCAGTAACTCTTTTAGAAAAGGTAGCTTTAAAAGATGGCGTAATGTTTAATGAGGATGGATTTGCCATATCAAAGATTATTGTGAAGGGAATGGAAGTTCAAAACGCAGTAATGGGGGATAGGGTTTTATTAAAACCAACTAAATATAAAGCTGGGGACATTTTATATAAGATTTCTGATGTTAAGCTCATGAATGAGCTTTCGAAAAGTTATAGTGATGCATTTAGGAGAAAAATAGAATTAAATCTCTTAATAGATTTTAGTGTAAATAAACCATTATGCATAAGTACTATTTACATGGGAAAGAATTTCAATGTTTTCGGAGAAATAGTTCAAGCAGCCCTAAACAAACCACTAGATAGTGAGCGCATTATTAAAAATCTATCTAAAACAGGAGATACTCCTTTTAAAATAAATGAAGTGAATTTTGAAAATTTTCAAGATGGGTTCTTGCCAATGGCTGCATTAAATTCAGTAAGGCGAGAACTAACAGAGAGTATTCAAAATTATATAACAGAAAAGTATAAAAGAGAAAATAGCGGTAAACAAATTAATTACAATAAGGAAAAAAGTTTACAAGTAGAAAATAATTTTATAGAAGATGTAGATAAGAAGGATAGCACTATACCAGAGACACTTATATATGTAAGTAATGAAGAGCAGCTAAGAGCAGTAATAGAAATGGGTTTTGATAACATCGCTATAAACCCTTTTATGAGAGCGTGTAATATTGATTTTAATAAGTATGATGTAAATATTTATCTCAAGGCACCTAATATTATCAAGGGTGAATTCGAAAGTGTTTGTGAGTTTATTGAAAATAACTTAGGGAGCATAAAAGGTATTATTACAGCTAATTTAGGAATAATTAATAGATTTAACAAGAAAATAAGTATAATTGGAGATTACAAATTAAATGTTTTTAATAGTTATGCAGGAGATTTTTACAAGGATTTCCTTACGGGAACTTGCATTAGTGCAGAGCTTAACCAAAAGGAAATTAAGGAAATAGGGGCTAAAAGTTCGCTACCACTGCAAATTATGGTTTATGGTAAATATGAACTTATGGTTAGTGAATATTGTGCTATAGGAAGTGTTTTTGGTGGTAAAAGTGATAATAAAACTTGTAGTGAGAAATGTACTACTGGATGTTATACACTTAAGGATAGAATGAATGAAGAGTTTAGAATTAATACTGATAAATATTGTAGAAGCTATATTTATAATAACGTGCCAGTGAATTTGATTTCTAATATGACAGAGATAATAAAAAACAATATTTCTTGTTTTAGATTAGATTTTATTCATGAAAATTATGAAGAAACTCTTGAGGTTCTTAATAATTATATTAAAAGAACTTGGAGTACAGAATTTAAGGATTATACTAGGGGCCACTATAAAAGAGGCGTAGAATAAAGGAAAGACGGTGAAACTATGAATACTAAATCATTAAAAGTTTTAGAATATTATAAAATCAAAGACAAAATTAAAGAATATACTCATACTACGGCGGGTAAGGACATTATAGAAAAATTAGAACCCTACACGAATATGTATGAAGTACGAGAACACTTGCAGGAGACTAATGAGGCACTACTTCTTTTATCAAAAAAAGGAAGTGCGCCTTTTGAAGGGATATACGATGTTCGAGATGCCATAAGCAGGGCATCTAAAGGAGCCTGCCTTATGCCAACGCAGCTCCTGCGAATAGCTCAAATGCTTAGGTGTGCTAGATTATTTCAAAATTATGTTGGAAGCAAAGGCGGAGAAACTTCTAGAGTTTTAGAAGATATATGTATCGGAATTGTTCCAATAAAAAAACTAGAAGATGAAATTTTTATAGCCATAATAGGTGATGATGAAATTTCTGATAGGGCTAGTAGTTTACTTTTTAATTTAAGAAAATCACTAAAAGAGAAAAACTCTTCCGTAAAGGAAAAGGTAAATTCATTAGTTAGATCTAATGCAAAATATCTTCAAGAAAGTCTTTATACTATAAGGGGAGATAGATATGTAATTCCCGTTAAAATAGAGCATAAAAGCAGTGTTCCGGGTATTGTTCATGATCAGAGTTCCTCTGGAGCTACATTATTCATTGAGCCAATGAGTCTCGTGAATTTAAACAATGAAATCAAAGAAATAATGCTAAAGGAAAAAGCTGAGGTTGAAAGAATTTTAGCTGAACTATCCTATAAAATATATGAAAATATAAATATTGTTGATAGCAATGCAAATATAGTATGGGAATTAGATTTTATTTTTGCTAAAGCAAAATATGCAATAGAAATTAATGCCATTATACCTAGTGTTAATGATGAGGGAGTAATAGATATAATTGAGGCTAGGCACCCTTTGATAGACCCTAAGGTAGTAGTGCCGAGTAATATATACTTAGGAAGAGGATTTACCTCACTAGTAATAACAGGACCAAATACTGGTGGTAAAACAGTAACTTTAAAAACTGTGGGCTTAATCCAGTTAATGGCTATGAGTGGGATTTTAATTCCAGCTAGAGATGGCTCTGTGGTAAGCTTTTTCAATGAAATTTTCGCAGATATAGGTGATGAGCAAAGCATAGAACAAAGCTTATCTACTTTTTCTTCTCATATGACAAACATAGTAAACATAATTGAAAAAGCAGATAAAAAAACATTAGCTCTATTTGATGAATTAGGTGCTGGAACAGATCCCACAGAGGGAGCAGCGCTTGCTGTATCAATTCTGGAAAATTTAAGATCAAGAGGGACAAAAGTAGTTGCAACTACACATTACAGTGAATTAAAAGGATATGCATTAAAAACTACAGGTGTGGAAAATGCTTCTGTAGAATTTAATGTGGACACACTAAGTCCTACTTACAGACTAATAATTGGAGTGCCAGGTAAATCTAATGCTTTTGAGATTTCTAAGAGGCTCGGTCTTCCTGATTATATTATTAAAAATGCTAGAGAAAATATTTCGAGTGAAACCTTAGAATTTGAAGAATTAGTTCAAAGTCTTCAAGAAAAGAGCATAAAGGCAGAAAAAGATGCTAGGACTGCAGAGGGTTTGAAACTAGAAGCTAGTAAGTTAAAAGATAAATATCAGGAAAAATTATATAAACTTGAAAACATTAGAGAAAATGCAATGTATGAAGCTCAAAGAGAAGCAAAAATGCTAGTAAGAAATGCTAAGGAAGAATCTGATGTTATTCTTAAAAACATGAGAGAACTAGAAAAACTGGGATTCCCATCTGAAGCAAGACAAATGCTTGAAGAGGAAAGAATGAAAATTAAAGATAAGCTTGAAAGCTTAGATAAGCATGTACAAAAAAACAATGAGGATCTAGGAGAAAAGCTAAAAACTGTAAAAGAAGGTCAAGAAGTATATTTGCCATCACTTGATCAGAAAGTTATTGTAATTTCAAAACCTGATAGTCGCGGTGAAGTACAAGTTCAAGCAGGTATTATGAAGATAAATGTTAAAGTAGATGATTTGCGCAAGTCAAAGGTTACGCAGGAAGAAAAGAAAAAGGCCAAGATAAATAAGAGAGAGCTTAAGCTAAATTTAAGAAATGTATCTACCTCCGTAGATTTAAGAGGTATGGATGCGCAGGAAGCCGTATATACTGTTGATAAGTATTTAGATGATGCTTATTTAGGAGGTCTTAAAGAGGTTACCATTATTCATGGTAAAGGTACGGGGGTTTTAAGAAATACTATTACAGATATGTTAAAGAGACATGGTCATTCTAAGGCCTACAGGTTAGGAAATTATGGTGAGGGCGGTAGTGGAGTCACTGTAGTAGAACTTAAATAGTTTGGCTTAATTAATAGGCAGTAAAGGATGGTGTGGGTATGATTATTGTAAGTGCGTGTTTATGTGGCATTGATTGTAAGTATAATGGTGGCAATAATTTAGATGTACGTGTACTAAAACTCTTAAAAGAAGGAAAAGCAATTCCTGTTTGCCCAGAGCAACTAGGAGGACAAGAAACGCCTAGGGCAGCACATGAAATTGTAAATGGAAACGGCTCAGATGTGCTAAAGGGTAAAGCTAGGATTCTTGGGCCAGAAGGCGATGATGTAACCCAACAATTTATAAAAGGTGCTTATGAAACACTTAAAATTTCACAGGCAGCTGGAGCTAGCATTGCTATTTTAAAGGCACGAAGTCCTTCTTGTGGAATTTCCCAAATATATGATGGCACTTTTAGTGGAACTAAGAGAGATGGTAATGGAGTTACTGCGCAGTTATTATTATCCAAAGGCATAAAAGTTTATACTGAGGAAAATTTAGATGGAGTAAAATTTGACTAAGGAGGAAGTAAGATGAATTATAAAGATGTTTTAAAAGAAGCTAAAGGGAATTTAAATAAAAGTTGCAGAGTTTGCCCTATATGTAATGGAGTTGCTTGTGCTGGAGAGGTGCCTGGAATGGGCGGAAAAGGAACTGGAGATGCTTTTAAAATCAATATAGAATCACTTAATGCTCATAAACTTAATATGAGGACCATACATGATGCGAAAAATCCTGATACATCCACAGAGTTATTTGGACGGAAAATGGATATGCCTGTGTTTGCGGCTCCGGTATCCGGCACTACATTAAATATGGGTGGTAAGTTTAGTGAAGAAGAGTATATATCTTGGATTATTAGTGGGTGCCTAGCAGGAGGGATTTCCCCAATGGTTGGAGATACTGCTGTAGATTCTTTTCTCACAACTAATCTTGACCAACTAGAAAAACAGGGTGGAAATGGAATCGCAATCATAAAGCCTTGGGAAAATGCCTCAGTTATAGAAAAAATTAAATTAGCGGAAAAGGCAGGTGCATTTGCTATAGGTATGGATATAGATGCCTGTGGTCTTATTACCTTGGCCCTGGCTGGCAAGCCAGTTATGCCTAAAAATGTACAAGAGATTAGAGAAATTGTTGAATCAACGAAACTTCCATTTATTCTTAAGGGAATAATGACTGTAGATGAAGCAGAACTTGCAGTAGAAGCTGGAGTAGCTGCAATTGTAGTATCAAACCATGGAGGAAGAGTATTAGACCAAACTCCGGGTGTTGCAGATGTTCTCAAGGGAATTGCAAAAGCAGTTAAGGGAAAAGTAATTATTTTAGCTGATGGTGGAGTTCGTAGTGGTGCGGATATACTTAAAATGTTAGCATTAGGTGCAGACGCAGTACTTATTGGTAGACCTTTTGTAGTAGCATCCTTTGGAGGTAAGGCAGAGGGTGTGAAATCTTACATTGATTTATTGAAAAGTGAATTAAAATCAGCAATGGTGCTGACAGGATGCAACTCTATAAAAAATGTTAATAAAAGAATTTTATATTAAATTTACACTAAAAGTCACTGAAATATTGTGACTTTTTTTGAATTATTCCATTTCCTTTAGCAGGTTGAATTGACAAAAAAAAATCATGTATTATACTAAAATTATGAATATTTAAAATTTTTCTATAAAGATGCAGGGGGTTTTTATAAATGTTTAATAATATTAGTCAAGTACAAGAGTTTATAAAACAAAATAATATTAAATTTATAGATTTTAAAGTAGTAACGTTACCGGGGCGATGGAATCATTTAACTATACCTGTTGAGAGGCTATCAGAAAAGACTTTTTCTGAAGGAATAGGGTTTGATGGATCAAGTTATGGATACTCAACTATAGAGGATTCAGATATGAGGTTTCTTCCTGACATGACCACAGCTTTTGTTGATCCATATTGCAAGATACCAACTTTAAGTATGATTGCAAATATGTATACTCTTGGAAAAAATGAAGGAAGATTTTCTGGTGATCCGAGATTTATAGCTGAAAAAGCAGAAAAATATATGAGAGAACTGGGAATAGCTGATGAATATGCAATAGGACCTGAATTTGAGTTTTATATATTTGATCACATAAATTATGAAGTTACAAGCCATCATCAAGAGGTTTTCATAGATTCTAAGCAAGCACCATGGAATACCAATAACAAAGAAGAAAATTTTGGATACAAAGCACCTTTCCAAAAAAGTTACCATTTAGGTTTACCTTATGATCTTAATAATGATTTAAGAAGTGAAATATGTTTAAAACTCGAAGAGATGGGCATAGCCGTGAAATATCATCATCATGAGGTGGGATCCGCGGGGCAACTTGAGGTAGAGGTTGAACTAGGTGAAATGACTAAAATGGCTGATGCTACAATGATGGCAAAGCACCTAATTAAAAATGAAGCAGTTGCTCACGGAAAAACAGCTACTTTTATGCCTAAACCATTATTTGGAGAAGCAGGAAGTGGAATGCATGTTCATATGCTCTTAAGAAAAAATGGAAAAAACCTTTTCTTTGATGAAAATGGATATTCTCAAATGAGTGAAACTGCTCTATATTTTATTGGTGGAATATTAAAGCATTCTAAAGCGTTACTTGCATTTACTAATCCCTCAACTAATTCATATAAAAGATTAGTACCAGGCTTTGAAGCACCGGTATCAATTTGTTTTGCTACAGGAAATAGAAGTGCAGTAATAAGAATCCCAGGATATATTAAAGATCCTGAAGCTAGAAGATTTGAATTTAGACCATCAGATGCTACAGCAAACCCATACTTAGCATATTCTGCAATACTTATGGCTGGTATTGATGGTATTGAAAATAAAATTAATCCTACAGTTGAAGGTTTCGGACCATACGATGTAAACGTTTTTGATTTGCCCGAGGAAGAAAGAAATAAAATTGAGACCTTGCCAAGATCTTTAGATGAAGCTCTTGAAGAACTTAAAAAAGATTCTAGCTTCTTATTAAAAGGCAACGTATTTGATGAGCATTTTATTAATACCTGGATTAAGTTTAAATATGAAAAGGAAATAAAAAAGGTAATTCCAGTTCCGTCACCAATAGAATTTCAATTGTATTATGATTTATAATTTCTAATAGTAAAGATTAAGTAAGTGAGTAATTAGTATTATGTATGTTAAGAGAAAGGGGTTAAATCATGATTAAAAGACTTGATGAGTTGATAGAACTTGCTATAGGTAAAGAAAAAAAAATATTATCAGTAGCTGTAGCACAAGATAGCATAGTTTTAAAGGCGGTAGTAGAAGCAGTTAAACTACAAATTGTTGATGCCATATTAGTTGGTGATGAAGATAAAATAGTGGAAATTGCACTAAGTCAAAATTTAAATCTTGAAAATATTAAAATTGTAAATGAGAAAAACATAATAAAAGCTGCAGCAAAAGCAGTAGAACTTGTATCCAGTGGTGAGGCTCATTTCATCATGAAAGGGATGCTTGGTACTTCTGATTTATTAAAAGCAGTGTTAAACAAAGAAGCCAACTTAAGAGGCAAAGGACTTTTGTCACATGTTATGGTTTATGATGTACCTGCTTACCACAAATTATTGTTTTTAACTGATGGAGGCATGGTTACTTGTCCTGAACTTAAAGAAAAAATTGAAATAATTAATAATGCAGTAGATGTGGCACATGCTTTGCAAATAGATATTCCAAAGGTTGCACCTGTTTGCGCGGTGGAAGTTATTAATCCTTCAATGCAGGCAACGGTAGATGCTGCGGCACTATCACTAATGAATAAAAGAGGGCAAATAAAAGGTTGTTTAATTGATGGGCCTTTGGGGCTAGACAATGCAATCTCAAAAGAGGCTGCAGAGCATAAGGGTATTATTAGCGATGTAGCTGGTGATAGTGACATTTTACTGGTACCAAATATAGAAGCTGGAAACTTTTTAGGTAAATCTCTTACGTATTTTGCAAAAGCTGAAAGTGCGGGCATTATAGTAGGAGCAAAATGTCCAGTAGTATTGGTTTCCAGAGCTGATAGTGCAAAATCTAAATTATATTCTATAGCTCTTGGGGCAGTGGTAGTTTAAAAAATAAGGTGTTTAACATTTAATAATTGTTAAGTGCTCATGGGGAATACAAGAGGTTCAACAATTAATAATTGTTGAGTACTTATGAGAAAGGCAAGGGGCTCAACAATTGATAATTGTTGAGTGCCCATAAGTAATACAAGGGGGATATAATATATGAAAAAAATAATAATGTCAGGTAATGAAGCAATTGCAAGAGGTGCTTATGAAGCTGGATGCCATATAGCTTCAGCTTATCCAGGAACACCTAGTACAGAAATACTAGAAAATTTCGCGAAATATGAAGGTGTTTATGCAGAATGGGCACCTAATGAAAAAGTAGCATTCGAAGTCGCATCCGGTGCATCTATTGGTGGAGCAAGAACACTCACTACTATGAAGCATGTAGGATTAAATGTAGCTGCGGACCCTTTATTTACAATGGCTTATGAAGGCGTTAACGGAGGATTTGTTGTGGTTACAGCAGATGACCCTGGAATGCATTCCTCTCAAAATGAGCAGGATAATAGATACTATGCACCACATGCTAAAGTAGCAATGGTAGAGCCATCTGATTCACAAGAATGCTTAGACTATATGAGAGCAGCTTATGAAATTAGTGAAAAATTTGATACGCTTGTCTTATTTAGAGTTACTACAAGAGTATGTCATTCTAAATCTGCACTAGAACTTGGAGAAAAAAAATCAGTAGAAGTTAAACCTTACGAAAAGAATATTAAGAAGTACATTATGACGCCAGCGCATTCAAAATCTAAACATTATGAAGTAGAAGAAAGATTAGATGCACTAAGAAAATACTCTAATACTTCACCTTTAAACAGAATAGAAATGGGAGATCCTAAAATAGGAATAATCACCAGTGGTATTTCTTATCAATACTCTAAAGAAGTTTTTGGAGATAGTGCTTGCTACTTAAAAATAGGAATGAGTTATCCTCTTCCAGATGAGATGATTAGAGAATTTGCAGCTAAGGTTGAAAAACTATATATAATAGAAGAGAATGACCCATATTTAGAAACTGAAATAAAAGCAATGGGAATTGAATGCATAGGAAAAGAAGTAATTCCTATTTGTGATGAATTAAACCCTGACATCGTAAGAAAGGCTATTATAGGTGAAGTTAATGACATTACTTATAAAACAGATGTACAAGCTCCATCAAGACCACCAGTATTATGCCCAGGTTGCCCACATAGAGGAATCTTTTATGAAGTATCTAAATATAAAGATATAATATCATCTGGTGATATAGGATGCTATACACTAGGCATGGTAGCACCTCTTAGTGTAACAGATACAGTTATATGTATGGGTGCTTCAATTTCAGCAGGTACAGGAATTGAAAGAGCCAATATGGTTGCCAGCAGAGATGATAAAAAAGTTTTTGCTTTTATTGGAGACTCAACTTTCTTCCATTCAGGAATAACAGGGCTTATAAATGCAGTTTATAATAATACCCCGATAGTTACTTGTATTTTGGATAATAGAATTACTGGTATGACAGGACATCAAGAAAATCCTGGTACAGGAAAAACCCTTCAAGGAACTCCCGCACCTATGATTGATATTGAACAGTTAGTTCTTGCCTGTGGTATTAAAGCAGAAAATATAAGAGTAGTAGATCCATATAAACTAGATGAGACTAAGAGTGCAGTGAAAGAAGCACATGGTAGCACAGAGCCCTTTGTAATCATTACAAAACAACCTTGTGCATTAATTAAGGATGTACTTAAAGCTAGAGCGGGAATTAAATGTGTTATTGATCAAGAAAAATGTAAAAAATGCAATGCCTGTTTAAAAATAGGCTGTCCGGCGATAAAATTCCAAAATGGAGCTGTAACTATAGACGCTACTATGTGTAATGGCTGCGGAATATGTATGCAGGTATGTCCATTTAAAGCTATAGAAAAGGTTGGTGAATAATTATGCGCGAAAATAAAAATGTATTATTTGTAGGTGTAGGTGGACAAGGAACTATTCTAGCATCTAAAATTTTGACAGAAGGACTTTTAAAAAGTGGATATGATGTAAAAATGTCAGAAGTTCACGGCATGGCTCAAAGAGGTGGAAGTGTTACGACACAAGTAAGATTTGGAGAGAAAATTTATTCACCTCTAATAGAAAAAGGTAAAGTAGATGTAATAGTATCCTTCGAAAAAAGTGAAGCAGCTAGATATTTGCCTTATTTAAAGAAAGATGGTTATATGGTAGTAAATGATTATGAAATATATCCTATACCAGTTTTAATAGGTAAAGAAAAATATCCTGAAAATGTAAATGAAAGATTAGGTGACGTAGTTAATAACATAATAGTTATTAATGCAGCTGAAATCGCTAAAAATCTTGGGAATATTAAAGCCCAAAATGTAGTTTTACTAGGAGCACTAATTAAAGTGCTTAAATTAGAAGATATAAACTGGGAAGAAGTTATTAGTGATATAGTACCTCCTAAAGCTGTAGAAATAAACAAGAAGGCATTTAGTGCAGGTATGGATGTTCAATAATTAACGGTGTAACTTTAGTGAATTTTTAATAAGAAATAGGGGCTTTGGGTTAAAGCTCTTGTTTCTTATTTTTCATTGTAATTTACTTAATAATGCAAATATATATTTTAAATTGCGCACTAAGCAGAAAATAGTATATTTTTGTGGGATATTTCTGAAAATTTGATATAATATAAATAAAGGTTCTACACCAGAGAGCGATAAGAGGCAAAATAATTGTTTCGTGCTCCAGAGGACTACGAGGGGGAAATAAAAATGCCAATATACTCACCAGCATCTAAAGAAATATTAGAAATTATAAAACAATATACAAAAAAAGGTGAAGTCGTTAAGATATTTGACCCTTTAGAATATAATAATATATTATATAGAGAAATTACATTTTCTAAAAAACTATTTAGAAATTTTCGAAAAGAAAATTTGGGGTATCTTTATATTAATGAAAAAAATGAAATCGTAAATGAAAAATCATTACAAGAAAGACTGGCAAAACTAGCCTATTTTTCAGATGTATTTTATAATACAGAAAGCAGAATTTGTATAGTAAATGCATTTCAAGAGGATGGTGCAATTGAAAAGGATAAGAAGGATTATAAATTAGTGGAGGCGGGTTTAGATTTCTTAACTAAAGAAGGAATTGTGGACTCAGAACAAGTAAAACAAGTTGTTATTAAATTGCCTAGTGTTAGAAAAAATAACAATGCGGTTTTAAAACAACTTATGGCTAAAGCAGGTGAGTATAAAACAGAAAAAAAATATTTTAATGCACATATGCTAGAAGAACTATTACCGATATATAGAGAGGCTTTAAGCATAAATCTACAAAAGATAAAATTGATAGACTCTGGAAGTGGATGTTATTCAAATATTAAAAAAACTGCAGAAAAAAAGAGAAAACAGATGTCCATTAGATTTAATCATAAACTAACGCAGCCATTAATGAAGATAAGTTATATGATGGGGTATTTTAATAAATTGGTTGATACTTGCATTATCATAAGTAAAATGTCAGACACTGAATATTTTAAGTACTTAGGCACTATTGAAAAAGAAAACATTGATTATAGAGTAAATTTAAATAGAAGCAAAAAGAACTCCTAATTTGGAGTTCTTTTTACATTTATTCAACAGTTATATAGACAGCATCTTCTTCGCGAACGACTTTTATATATTCAACTTCTGGATCTTCAGTTCCTTGAACATATAGTCCAGTTGCTTTTAATTTTTCAACATAATCTATAATCTCTTGAGTTATTCTCTCACCAGGGCAAAGTATTGGAATACCAGGTGGGTAAGCCATTAAAAATTCTCCGCTTATCATGCCCACACTTTTTTTAATTTCTACAGCAGTATTTACACTGTTGAAAGCCTCACGAGGAATCTGAACTTGCTCTGGAATACTAGGAATATCAATAAAATCGGATTTTTTTATGCCTTTGCCATAGTATTCATTGCTTATTTCTCTTAAAGCTGTAAGTAATTTCTCCATTCCCTCTTCAGTATCACCAAAGGAACCAACTGCGAGTATGTTATAAAGATCAGATAATTCCATTTGTATATGATATTTGTTAGAAAGTATCATATCTAAGTCATAACCTGTTATACCTAAATCTCTGCAGGTTATTGTGATTTTAGTTGGATCAATAGCGAAAGCACCAAGACCATCTAAGACCTCTTCACCAAAACAATAAAGTCCTGGAATTTTGTTTACTTCACTTCTTACATAATTGGATAAATCAATAGTTTTCTCTAAAAGCTCTTCGCCATGCAATGCAATTTGTCTTCTTGCGCAATCAAGTGATGCCATTAGAATATAGGAAGGTGAAGTTGTGTGCATTAAGTTTATTAGTTGCTTAACTCTAGCTGGGCTAACAAGATTCGAATTAACATGGAGCATAGAGCTTTGCGTTAAGGAACCAATAATTTTATGAGTACTTTGACAGCATATATCTGCACCAGCTTCCATGGCAGACATTGGTAATCTATCATTAAATTTAAGATGAGGTCCATGAGCTTCATCAACTATAAGAGGAATGTCGTACTCGTGAACAATATCTGCAATGCTCTTAATATCAGTGGAAACTCCATAATATGTTGGATTAATTATAAGTACTGCTTTTGCATCAGGATTTTCCTTTAAGGTTGCTTCTACTGTCTCCGGTGAAACTCCATGAGCAACACCTATTTTTTTATCTAGTTCTGGTTGCATATAAACTGGGACAGCACCGGCAAGTATTATGCCACCGGTTATAGATTTATGAACATTTCTAGGCACAATTATTTTTTCGCCAGATCCAACTACAGACATAATCATAGCTTGAATAGCACCTGAAGTACCATGAACTGAGAAAAATGAAGCATCAGCACCATAAGCATCTGCCGCTAATTCTTGAGCCTTTTTAATAGGTCCAGTTGAGTGATGAAAAGAATCAACAAGTTTAAAAACTGTAACGTCAATTTTAAAAGGGTTATCCCCCATAAAACTTCTAAACTGTTCATCGGCTCCTATTCCTTTTTTATGGCCAGGTACGTGCAGCGGCAAGGTATCTCTGTTAACATATTCCATTAGAGCATCAAATAATGGAGTTTCATTTTGATTTAATCTATACAATTTATACACCCCTTTCAAAGGAACTTATACTAAGGTACATTCAAATAAATGTGGAGTAAGTATATTATTTTATTTATTTTTATGTTCCAAATATTAAAAATTATTTTTTGAAATATATTCATTCAAACAATTTATAATTATAAAGGATAAAATATGCAAATGCAATAATAATTTAAAATAAAAACAAACGCTGCAGTATATATATGTAGATTTTTCTAAAATAATATTAAAAACAACAAAACAGGTAAATATTGGTTATTGATAAAAAGTCACTTCTATTTGTGTTGCTATGATAGTATAATGTGAGATAATAATTAAAAATTGTTATCTGTTTTTAGGAATTCAAGGAGGTTAATATATGATGTATAGAGAAAAATATAAAAGTTGGATTAACTCTAATTCCATAAATTTAGAATTAAAGAGTGAGTTAGAACATTTAGTAGATGAAAAAGAAATTGAAGATAGATTTTATAAAGATTTAGAGTTTGGTACAGGAGGACTAAGAGGGGTAATGGGTGCGGGAACAAACAGAATGAATATACATACCATAGGCAAAGCTACTCAAGGCCTGGCAGACTATTTAAATTCGAAATATAAGGATAATATATCAGTCAGTATTGCTTATGATTCAAGAAATATGTCAAAGGAATTTGCAGGAGCTGCTGCAAAAACACTTTGTGCTAATGGCATTTTTGTTAATTTATTTGAGCACTTAACACCAACTCCGATTTTATCTTATGCTGTCCGCGAACTAAAGTGTAAAGCAGGTATTGTTATTACTGCGTCGCATAATCCTAAAGAGTATAATGGATATAAAGTTTATGGGGATGACGGTGGACAAGTTACTGATGAGGTTGCAAATGAAATTATAACCTGTGCAGGGAGAATAAAAGATTTTTCTAAAGTGAAAACTATGGAGATTTCTAAAGCTAAAACAAATGGAATTCTAAAAATCATTGGAGAAAGTCTTTATTTATCATACATTACTAAGGTTAAGAATTTAACTATGAGAAAAGACTTAGTTTCGCAATGTGCCAAGGATTTAAAAGTAATTTATACGCCTATTCATGGTTCGGGAAATGTACCTGTGAGAAGAGTTTTAAATGAACTTGGTTATGATAATGTATTTGTTGTAAATAAACAAGAAATGCCAAATGGAAATTTTCCAACAGCACCATACCCTAATCCAGAGGATCCAAAGGTATTTACATTAGCTCTTGAAATGGCAAAAGACATTAATCCAGACATAATTTTTGGAACAGACCCTGATTGTGATCGAATCGGAGTAGTAGTCAAAGATAAAAAGGGTCAATATAAAGTTCTTACAGGAAATCAGACGGGTGTATTATTAAGCAATTATATTTTAAAATCATTGTGTGAAACTAGTAAGTTACCTAACAATGGTGTGGTAATAAAAACCATTGTTACTACAGATATGGTAGAGGCCATTGGAAAAAAATATAATGTTGAAGTATTAGATGTGCTAACAGGATTTAAATATATTGGAGAAAAAATTAAAGAGTTTGAGCTGAAAGGTAAAAAAGAATTTATATTTGGGTTTGAAGAAAGTTTTGGATATTTAGCTGGAAATTTTGTACGTGATAAAGACGCAGTTATAGCAGCAATGCTAATTTGCGAGATGACACTTTACTACAAAAATAAAGGTAAGAGCTTGTACGATGCACTGATAGATATTTATAATGAACATGGATACTACGAAGAAAGTTTAGTTTCAATGGAACTAAAAGGAAAAGATGGTGCAGAAAAAATTAGTAATATACTAGAACATTTAAGGTCTTCATTGAAGGAAAACCTAGGAAAAAATAAAATTGTAAAAAAAATGGACTATAGATCTGGGTTAGAAGTGGATTTAATAATGCACAGTCAGAAAATAATAGAACTTCCAAAATCAAATGTATTAAAGTTTGTTTTGGAGGATGGTTCTTGGTTTGTAGCTAGGCCTTCTGGTACTGAACCAAAAATGAAAATTTATTTATCTGTTAAAGGAAACTCTATAGAAAATACAGCTGAAAAAATAATTCGGCTCAAAGAAAATGTTATGTCAATAGTTAATGATTCATACATAAATTAAAAACTTTATATTAATATAAGTTTAAAGTCCGCTACTGCGGTTTACAAATTACCCTCAGTATATTATTATTAAGACGAGTACCTGTAGTATAAATATTTAAGATTAGTAGGAAGGTGTAAGCATGGACATAAAAACATATTTTTCGGAAAAACTATCAGCACTTCTTTTTTTAGAAATTAAGAAGAATAGTAAAATCAATGATTTTGTCATTTTAGATGACATATACTTCCCAGTGAGAACTAATGAGATAATAGAAAAAGTAAAGAAAAAAGAGGATTTTGATAATATACCAGTTAATCTATTTATTGAAGGGATGTTTTATGTTTTAGGAGCAGATGAACACTTTAAATATACTGACGAGTATAAAAAAATTATAAATACTATTCCAAATTCAATAGGATTTATTAAAGGTGTAGTCTTTAAAGAAATCCAAAATGAAAATTATGAAGAAGCATATATTATTTTAAAGGGGTTATTGACTATAGAAGAAAATACTGAAAATTACGATAAGATTTTTTTGCTCGTGGATAAATTAAGATCCACTAATAGTATGTTCAAGCAGGAACAATTAAAACTTATAGAAAAGGCTAAAAAAATCACTAATTATAGTAATCCATATCTATATGAGTCATTAGTTTTTAATAGTGAAATGGACCATGATGCAGCGTACATTGCTATAAATAAATATGTTGAAAGTGGTGGAGAACTAACAGCAGAGGTAATTGAACACAAAAGCAATTTGAAAACTATAGCAAGTTTTCAAAAGGCAAAGGAACTAATACCCACAAGTCCTAAAGATGCACTCCAAATTTTAATACCACTAATGGAACAATTAGGAGATAGACCAGATATATATTATCACAGTGCTGTAGCTTATAGAATTCTACAAAATTATGAGAAGGCTATATACTATTTGAATGAGGCAGAAGCAATAGAAAATGATTTAATTGAGGTAGTAATTGAGTATGGAATTAACTATGCATGTCTTGAAAATTACGAGCTTGCCATAAGGTATTTTAGGGAGGCATTTGAGGTTACAAAATCCATAGAGGTATGTACAAATCTTATTATGTGCTATATAAATATTAAAGACTTTGATAATGCTAGAGTGCATTTAGATATGGCTAAAAAAATAGCTCCACTAGATGAAATTGTAATTCAGTTAGAAGATCTATTGGCTGATAGTAAATAATTGTAGTACTTAGATAACATTGCAAAAAAGCCAAGTAAAAAAGGCTTTTTTTTGCGCAATAACTGAATTTAATATTTTTTATAATGTTATTAAATAAATATCATGGAAAGTATTAAAGAAAATCAAAAAATAACCGAAGAAAATAGCAATGTATTTATGTGAGGAGTGTTTTAAATTGAAAAAAATTTTATCGGTAATTATATTAACCGTCAGTCTTATTATTTTATGCCCAAAATCTGCATCAGCTTTGGAAAAGCCTGTTGTATCATTTGTTGGAGTTTCACATTCACCATTAATAGAAGGTGACAAAGAGAAGTTTTATATAACTTCCAAGAATGCACAGGAAGTTCAGTATAAAATATTTTTATATGAAGAAAATACAAAGCTATGGACAGAACTTACATCAGGTTATACAGGATTTGTAAATGCACAAATGCCCTATGAGATAAGCCCGAAAAAAATATTTAAGTTAGGAAAGTATAAAGTATCTATTTGGGCAAGAGCAAAAGGTTCAAATGCAGATTATGATAGTTTTTACGTAGCAAATCTAAATTGTGTTAATAGAGATGATAATAATAGGGTATATTTAGATGGAGATATTCAAACTTCCAAAGATGAATACATGTTGGGTGACAAGGTTGAAATAAATGGCATCGAAAATATTAGTGGTATGCAAGCGCCCTATAAATATAAGTTAAATGTTTATAACGCCACAAAGAATCAATGGACAACACACCTTACCGATTATTCTGAGGGCAAAATCCTGTGGCAGCCTACCGAAGTAGGGATATATGTTATAGATGTTTGGGCTATGTCTGCAAATTCTACACTTTGGTCTAAAGTTGTGAAAGATACTCATGCAGCTGCCTATGAAGGCTGGAAGTTAAAAGTAATAAATATTACTAAGTCTAATACTAGTTTAACGAATTATAATTATTCCCTAGATAATATAACAGATATTCAGTATGGACTAAAGGCTTCAGTAACAGATACATCAGGTAAATGGATACTGGCAAATAGGAATGAAATAAAGTACTATATGGATCCTAGGAATTTTTTAAATGGAGAAGGAAAGTATCAGTTTTTAAAACTAAATTATACTAAAGGAATTTCTGTTAATGATATTAATAGTGTTTTGCAAGGGAAAGGAGTATTAAGTGGAAAGGGACAAGCATTCTCAGATTCTTGCGCAACATATAATGTTAGTCCGGCATATTTGATATCACATGCTTTTTTGGAAACAGGATATGGTAAATCTAGTTTAGCAAGTGGAGTTATAGTAACACAAGTAAAGGGGAAACCTGTATCTCCTAAGGTAACCTATAATATGTTTGGTATTGGGGCATATGACGCAGACCCTACAAGACTGGGTAGTGAATATGCATATACAAATGGTTGGTTTAGCGTTGGACAAGCAGTTGATGGGGGTGCAAATTGGATTTCTAAATATTATATCAATAATTCGAGTAATAGCCAAAACACCTTATATAAAATGAGATGGAATCCAGGCATTGCAGGAACACATCAATACGCAACGGACATAGGTTGGGCTAATAAACAAACAAAAAGTATAAAAACTATTACGGATAGTTTTTCAAATAGTAATTTGTATTTTGATGTTCCTAAGTACATATATTAAATCATCTCCTGCGGAGCTGAAATGTCGTTAAGTTTGTAATTTAATAAAAATAAAGGACAACCAGCAATTATTAATTGCTCTGGTTGTTCTTTATTTTTGAAGCATCGCAGATGATGATTTAACCAGATTAAACAGCTATATGTTGAGAAAATATAAATAAATAGTTAATAAACTCCATTTAATTATACAAAAACAAGGTTTTAGGATATAATAATACATGCAAAGATATCTCATAATAGAAGTAGAAAAAATATGTTGAATAATTTTAGAAATGAGGTAAAATGATTAAGGAGAATGGCAAAGGATTTAAAACTAAATAGAGGATGTGAACTTCATGAAAACTGATAGAAGGGTTTTTGCGGTGGATATTGTTTGTGTTTTGGCATCATTATATATATCTCTACTGTTGAAATTTGATTTTAATATCCCTGGTAAAGACCTTCAATTTTTTAAACTTTCAATTGTTCCAGTGCTAATTTTAATAATAGGCTTTAATAAAATATTCAAATTGTATCGAAGTATATGGAAATATGCTTCTATCAAAGAGTTGTTTTCTATAGTATATTCAATATCCCTGGCAAATGTAGCATTTGTAATTTATAGTTATTTAGTTAGTTATATCTTATTTAAAAGTGCCTACTATAGATTCCCTTTTACTGTACATATTATATTTTGGCTTCTATGCATAATTACCTTAGGTGGAATTAGAATTATATATAGAATATCAGAGCAAAAAAAAGGCGAAAATAAGCAGTGTGATAATAACGTAAACATTCTTATTGTAGGTGCGGGCGATGCAGGTGCACTTTTAGTAAAAGAGATTAGTAAGCATAGCGAACTTAAATATTATATTGTTGGATTAATTGATGATGATTCTTCTAAAAAGGATAAAATAATCAATGGCATTAAGGTATTAGGTGGTAGAGATAAGATAATTTCCATTTGCCAGCAAGAGGCCGTTGAGGAAATAATTATTACCATGCCTTCAGCAGATTTTAAAACCAAAACAGAAATACTAAACATCTGCAAAAAGACTAAATGCAAGTTAAAAACAATTCCTGGTATTTATGAAATTGTAGATGAAAAAGTAAACATTAGTGAGCTTCGCGATGTAAATATTGAAGATCTTTTAGGAAGAGATCCAGTTAAATTAAGTACCGAAGATATTGATAAATATATTAAAGGTAAAACAATATTAGTTACAGGCGGTGGAGGTTCTATAGGTTCTGAACTATGCAGGCAAATTGCTAAGTTTAACCCTGAAAAACTAATAGTTTTGGACATTTATGAAAACAATGCTTATGACTTACAGATGGAGCTTAACTACGAATTTCCGCAGTTAAATAAAGAGTTTATTATTGCATCTGTTAGAGATATTGATAGATTAAAAGAAATTTTTGAAAACCATAAACCGGATGTAGTATTCCATGCAGCAGCTCATAAACATGTGCCACTTATGGAGAATAACCCAGCAGAAGCTATTAAGAATAATGTAATAGGAACTTATAATGTGGTAAAATGTAGTCATGAAGCTGGTGTTAAGAGATTTGTTCAAATTAGTACAGATAAAGCGGTAAATCCTACAAATATTATGGGAGCCACTAAGAGATTTTGTGAACTCATAATTCAGGCCTTTGATACAATTAGCGACACTGAATATGTGGCTGTAAGATTTGGTAATGTTTTAGGAAGTAATGGTTCAGTAATACCATTATTTAAAAAACAAATAGCTCATGGGGGACCTGTAACAGTTATGCACCCTGATATAAATAGATTCTTTATGACAATACCAGAAGCTGCACAATTAGTTATTCAAGCTGGAGGAATGGCAAAGGGTGGAGAAATATTTGTTTTAGATATGGGTGAGCCTGTAAAAATAGTTGATTTAGCAAGAGGGTTAATAACTCTTTCAGGGCTTGAACCAGATGTAGATATAAAAATTGAATTTATTGGACTAAGACCAGGAGAAAAACTTTATGAAGAGCTTCTTATGGATGAAGTAGCATTAACATCCACTTCACATAATAAAATTTACGTTGAAAAACCTATTGGAAATGATATAGATTTTATTGAAAAATCTATTGAAGATTTTAAAAATGTGGTAGGAAGAGATAAAGAAGCTGTATTTGCTTTAATGGAAGAAAAAGTTCCTACTTATAAAAGGAAGATGAACTAAAAAAAACTGATTTAATTAGACCTTTAAGGTTATAGGAGGTAATAAAATGTCTCAATATAAAGACGAATTATTGTTAAAATTAAAAAACAAAACAGCTAAACTTGGTGTAGTAGGCCTGGGCTATGTGGGATTGCCACTAGCTGTAGAAAAGGCTAAGGTAGGATATGAAGTAATAGGCTTTGATGTTCAAGATAAAAAGGTTCAAATGGTAAATGAAGGACGTAATTACATTGGAGATATTGTAGATTCAGATTTAAAGGCATTAGTGGAGGAAGGAAAATTGAAAGCAACTACAGATTTTAGCTTTGTTGCTGACGTTGATACAGTATGTATTGCGGTACCTACACCACTAGATTTATATAAACAACCAGATTTATCATATGTAGTGGATTCAACTAAAAGTGTAGCTAAATATTTGCATAGGGGAATGCTTGTAGTACTTGAAAGTACTACATACCCAGGAACAACTGAGGAAGTTTTAAAACCAATTCTAGAAGAATCAGGTTTAAAATGTGGAGTAGACTTTTTCCTCGCATTCTCTCCTGAACGAATTGATCCAGGTAATAAAGAATTTAATACAAAAAACACTCCAAAGATAGTTGGAGGATGTACTAAAGAATGTACCGAAGTTGCAGGGATGTTATACAGAAGTGTGCTAGAGGGAGATATAATGGAAGTGTCTTCTCCAGCAGTAGCTGAAATGGAAAAAATTCTTGAAAACACTTTCAGAAATGTAAATATAGCGCTAGCAAATGAAATGGCTATTTTGTGCAAAAGAATGAATATTGATATTTGGGAAGTAATAGATGCAGCGAAAACTAAACCTTATGGTTTTATGCCATTCTACCCAGGTCCAGGACTTGGTGGGCATTGTATACCACTTGATCCATTCTACCTTGAGTGGAAGGCAAAAGAGTTTGATTATCATACAAAATTAATAGAAGCTTCAGGTATAATTAACGATTATATGCCTGAATTTGTGCTTGAGAATGTTATGAAGCTTTTAAATGGTCAAAAAAAGGCACTAAATGGAGCAAAAGTTCTTCTTATGGGTGCAGCTTATAAGAAAGATATAGATGATATGAGAGAATCACCAACATTAAAGGTTATTGATCAATTAGAAAAGAATGGTGCAGACATTATGATAAACGATCCATTTATCACAAAATTCAGCCACAAAGGCAAAGAATACATAACTGTAAATTGGGAAAAAGAAATAATAAATGCAGATATAGTAATAATAACTACTGATCATAGTTCTTACGATTATGAACAAATTGTAGCTAAAGCTAGTTTATTATATGATACTAGAAACGCGACAAAGCATGTTGTAAATAATAGAGAAAAAATTAATAAACTTTAAGAGTAAATGAAATAATGTGCAAAAAAAATATGGCATGCAAACATTGTAAACTATTTTACAATGTTGCATGCCAAAATTCTAACAAATCATCAAGGAGGAATTCAAATGAAAAAATTAAAGGTAGCAATAATAGGATGTGGGAGAATATCTTACAAACATATAGAGGCTATAACTCAAAATAAGTCAGAAATCCAGCTTACAGCAGTTTGCGATGTGGTGGAAGATAATGCATCTTCCAAAAGAGATGAGTACATAAAAGCACTAGGAGAAAATGCTGATGTAAAAGTCTATACAGATTATAAAGAAATGCTTGAAAAAGCTGATATAGATATGGTTTCTATAGCTACTGAAAGTGGATATCATCCGGAAATAGCTATATATTGCATGAATAGAGGTAAACATGTACTTGTGGAAAAACCCATGGCGCTATCGACTCAAGATGCAGATAGAATGATTCAGTGTGCAAGTAAAAACAATGTAAAACTTTGTGTTAGTCATCAAAACAGATTTAATGAGCCAATACAAAAGCTCAGAGCAGCAGTGGAAGAAAATAGATTTGGAAAATTAGTTAATGGAACAGCAAGAATCCTTTGGAATAGAAATATGGGATACTATACTCAAGCACCTTGGAGAGGAACATGGGAACTGGACGGTGGTACACTAATGAATCAATGTATTCACAATATTGATTTATTACAATGGATGATGGGCGGAGAAATAGACACTGTTTATGCCCAGTGTGATACTTTCCTTCGAGATATAGAAGCTGAAGATTTTGGAGCAATAATGATAAGATTTAAAAACGGAGCTATAGGTATAATTGAAGGTTCTGCTTGTGTATATCCTAAAAATTTAGAAGAGACATTAAGCATCTTTGGTGAAACTGGTACAGTTTGTATAGGAGGACTTGCAGTTAATTCTATAGAAACTTGGAAATTTGCGGATAATATAGATACTGAGCAGGAAATATTAAGTCAGCAGAAAGGCGACCCAGATTCAGTATATGGCTTTGGACATACACCACTATATAAAGACATGGTAGATGCTATAAATATGGATAGACAACCTCTCATAAATGGAGAAGAAGGTAAAAAAGGTATGTCTATTATACTTGCTGCTTATAAATCAAGACTTACAGGGCTTCCAGTTAAATTCCCAATGGGAGAGTTCTCAACAATGCAAATGAAAAAATAATTTTAGAAATATCATATGAAAAGGAGTTAATTTCATGAATTATGTTTCAGATAAAAGCAAAATTGGCAATAATGTAACAATGGGACATTTTGTAGTAATAGATGATGAGGTAGTTATAGGAGATAATTGTGTTATAGGTAGTAATGTTGTTATACACACTGGAACTAATATTGAAGGCAACGTTAGAATAGATGATAATACGGTAATAGGTAAACAGCCTATGAGATCCGTAAACAGTATTTTCAAAGATGAAGAAAAATTGCTTCCAGCTAAAATAAGTGAAGGTTGCCTTATAGGGGCAGGGGTAATTATTTATTGTGGTTGCACAATTGGAGAGAAAACACTTATTGCGGACACTGCTGTAATAAGAGAAAATGTCACCCTAGGTTCAAAAACGATTATTGGTCGCGGAACAACTATTGAAAATTTCTGCAGCGTTGGGTCTAACTGCAAAATACAAACTAATGTATATTTAACAGCTTATTCCCAGGTTTGCGATTATGTATTTATTGCCCCTTGTGTTACAACTTCTAATGATAACTATGCGGCCCGTTCTAAGGAAAGGTTCGGAAAATTTAAAGGAGTAACTATAAAAAAAGGCGGAAGAATTGGAGCTGGGGCAGTTATTCTCCCAGGTAAAATTATACACGAAGATGCTTTAGTAGCAGCAGGTAGTGTAGTTACAAAAGACGTGGAAGCAGGAACAATAGTAGTTGGAAATCCTGCTAAAGTGCTTCGAGCTGTACCAGAGGATCAATTGCTTAAAAATCAATAAAAGGAAGTAAATATGGGAAATTTTAATTTTAGAAATTTAGAAAAAAATGAATATGAAATGTGGGATGCATTTGTAGACAAATCTCCACAAGGATGCATATTTGCTAAAAGCTTTTGGTTAGATGCAGTAGGTTCAAAGTATGATATACTAGGCTGCTTTGATAAAGGCGATAGAATGGTTGCAGGTATGCCCATAACTCAAAATGAAGGTGGATATATAACTATGCCAAAGCTTACCCAAACCTTGGGCATAGTTTTTACTGATTTTTCAGAAATGAAGTATGTAAAGAGAATTTCTAAAGAAAAAGATATAATTATGGATTTTGTAGATAATATTCCTAAATTTAAAAATTTTGATTGTTCATTTCACTATAATTTTACTAATTGGATGCCATTTATGTGGAAGGGATTTAATGAGCAAACCAGGTACACTTATGTAATAGAAGGTATTCAAAATATAGAAGTGGTCCGGGGTGAGTTTGCAGATAAAACTAAGTCAGTTATTACTAAAGCAGTAAATCATAATTTAAAGGTTATGGATAACTTGACTCTATCTGATATGTATAGTATGCTGAAAAAAACTTTTGATCGGCAAAATATGAGGGTACCTTTTGATTTTGAGTGGTTTGGGAGATTTGATGCTATAATAAATAAAAACAATGCAAGAAAGATGTTTTTCACAGTGGACGCACAAAATAATCTTCATGCTGCGCTTTATCTTGTGTATGATAAAAACTGCGCATATTATCTATTAGGTGGTGCAGACCCAGAATTTAGAAGTAGTGGAGCCATGTATTTAAATGTGTTTGAAGCTATAAAATATTCTGCGGGTTTTACAGATAAATTTGATTTTGAAGGCTCAGTGGTTCCACAAATAGAAAGCATGTTTCGCTCCTTTGGAGCTACGCAAAAACAATACTTTAGAATAATTAAAAACAATTCAATTATTCTAAATATGAAACAAGATATAAGAAAATACGGAAAAATCATACTTAAAAGGGGATAATTATGTATAAGAATAAAAGGTTTCTTGCTATTATTCCAGCAAGAGGTGGTTCAAAAGGTATACCAAATAAGAACATCATGGCTATATGTGGTAAACCACTTATAGCTTATACAATAGAAGCAGGAAAGAAATCTAAATACATAGATGAAATAATTGTATCAACAGATAGTGATGTCATAAAGGTAATAGCACAGCAGTATGGTGCTGTGGTTCCTTTTTTAAGACCAGAGGAATTATCAAGTGATAGTGCGAAATCTATAGATGTAGTAATACATGCAATAGATTTTTATAAAAATAATAATATAGCTTTTGATTACGTAATATTATTACAGCCAACATCACCTTTAAGGACTTTTGAACATTTGGATGAAGCTATAGAAAAAATTATTGAGTCTAGCAGAACTTCATTAGTTAGTGTTTGTGAAGCTGAGGAAAATCCTATTCTTATGAGAAATATAGAAAATGATAAATTAAAAGAGGTCATAAGTTTTGAGGGAACAAATCTAAGGCGTCAAGATTTACCTACTTTTTATATATTTAATGGTGCACTATATATAAATTCAACAGATATGTTAGTGGATGAAAAGAAATTTGTTAATGAAGATACAATCCCTTATGTAATGGACAAGGAGAGTTCTGTAGACATTGACACAATGCTAGATGCAAGACTTGTAGAACTGCTAATAAAGGAGAGTATGGATGTTTAAGATAAATGGTAAAATTATAGGCGATGGAAATCCAGCCTTTATTATTGCAGAGGCTGGTGTTAATCACAATGGAGATATAAATATAGCGAAAAAACTGGTGGATGAAGCTGTACTTGCGGGAGTTGATGCCATAAAATTTCAGACCTTTAAGACTGAAAAATTAGTCACGGGTTATGCAGAGATGGCAGAGTATCAAAAGAATAATATAGGCAAAGATGACTCCCAGTTTAATATGTTAAAGAAACTAGAACTTTCATATGAAAACTTTATAGAAATACAAAAATATTGCATACACAAGAAAATTATGTTTTTATCTACACCTTTTGATTTTGAAAGCGCTGATTTTTTGTTATCTATAGGTATGGAGGCTTTTAAAATAAGTTCAGCGGATTTAACGAATATTCCATTTTTAGAGCATATAGCAAGATTTAATAAACCTATAATTTTATCTTCTGGAATGGCAACACTATCAGAAATAGAAGATGCAATAAATGCAATTTATTGCATAGGGAATAAAGAAGTAGCAGTGCTCCACTGTACTTCAAATTATCCAGCTAAACTTCAAAGTGTTAACTTAAATGCAATGAATACCATAAAAAATGCTTTTAAAATTGTGTCGGGGTATTCTGACCACACACAAGGGATAACAGTAACTATAGCCGCAGCTGCTATGGGAGCAAATATAATTGAAAAGCATTTTACCCTAGATAAGTGCATGGAAGGTCCAGACCATAGTGCATCTCTCAGTCCTCTAGACCTAAAAGACATGGCTACAGCAATCAGAAATGTAGAAATGGCACTTGGAAGTGGTATTAAGATGTACAATGCTAGTGAAGTAGATACTATGAAGGCAGCCAGAAAAAGTATAGTAGCTGCTAGAGATATAAATGCAGGAGAGAGTATAAGTTTAATAGACTTAGATTACAAAAGACCAGGAACTGGGCTTTCACCTAAATTCTATTTGGATATTGTTGGTAAAAAAATCAGCAGAGATATTAAAATGAATGAGCAAATAGCCTTTAATATGGTGGAATAAAAATGAGCCAAATTATTTCATCTTGATATAGGATAGGAGATTAAATATGAAAAGAAAAATAGCAGTAATAACGGGTACGAGAGCAGATTATGGTATATTTTATCATGTTCTTAAAGAAATAGAAAAACATGTGGCATTGGATCTTAATCTTATTGCCTGTGGTATGCATCTATGCCCTGAATTTGGCATGACTATAAACGAGATAGAAAAAGATGGTTTTGAAATAGCAGATAAGTTTGAAACAATTCTGGCTTCTGACACAGGCGCCTCTATGGCTAAATCTATAGGGCTTTCCATTATAAGTATGGCACAGTGCTTTGATAGAATAAAACCAGATGTTGTATTAATACTTGGTGATAGAGGAGAAATGCTTGCGGCAGCCACTGCAGCTATTCATATGAATATTCCTGTGGCTCATATTCATGGAGGGGAAGTAACTGGAACCGTAGATGAATCTGTAAGACACGCTATAACTAAACTTTCTCATATTCATTTTCCCGCTAATGAGGATAGCAAACAAAGAATCCTTAAATTAGGTGAGAGGGAAGAAAATATTTTTGTAGTAGGGGCTCCAGGTCTTGATTACATTAAAAAAACAGTGTTTTTATCAAGAAGTGTAATGCTAGAAAGATTTAAATTAGAAGATGATAAGATATTTTTACTTACCCAGCATCCAGTAACTACAGAACGTGACATGGTGGAGTGGCAAATAAGAGAAACACTAGATGCCATTGTAGAACTTGGGTATCAAACTATAGTTTCATATCCAAACAGTGATAATGGCGGACGTGAAATTATAAGGGTTATTGAGGAATATAGAGCTAAATATCCTTTCTTAAAGGTATTTAGAAATTTAAGTCAAGTAGAGTACCTAAGCTTTTTAGAAATAGCAGATGTAATGATAGGGAATTCATCTTCAGGTATAATTGAAGCTCCTAGCTTTAAGTTGCCTGTGGTAAATATAGGATCAAGGCAGGGTGGAAGATTAAGAGCCTGCAATATAATAGACATACCTTATGGTAAAGATGCTGTAAAGGCAGGAATTAAAAGCGCACTAGAAGATGAGAACTTTAACAAACAATTAGAAACCTGCATAAATCCTTATGGTGATGGTAATGCCAGTGGTAAAATAGCGCAAATTTTAAGTGAGGTAGTCCTAGATAGGGAGCTTATACAAAAAAGAATAACTTACTAGTTGAGGTGATATTATGAAGAAAATCGTACTTGTAGGTGCAGGTGGTCATTGCAAGGTTATTATAGACATTATAAAAAGTACTTCTAAATATGATATAGTGGGTGTAACAGACAAAGCTTATGCATGTGGTGAAGAAGCCTTTGTATTAGATACACCTATAATAGGTGATGACAGCATTTTAAAAGAGCTATACAATACTGGAGTAAAAAATGCCTTTGTATGTGTTGGTGCACTTGAAAATATTATGCTTCGAGATAAGATATACATGGAGCTTTTGGCTATAGGCTTTAATATGCCTGCACTTATACATAAGGGTGCAATAGTTTCTCCTTATGCAAGTGTAGCCTTTGGAACTTGCGTAATGGCTGGAGTCATAATTAATCCAGGTGCATTCATAGAAGAGAATTGTATAATAAACACTGGTGCAGTAATCGAGCATGATTGCAAAGTGCAAAGAAATACCCATATCTCACCTAGGGCTTGTATAGCCGGAGGGGTGAATGTTGGCTGTAATACTCATATAGGTATGGGTAGTTCTATAATTCAATCAGTACATATAGGGAACAATGTAATTATAGGAGCCGGAGCTGTGGTTATTGAAAATATAGTAGATAATGTAGTTGCAGTAGGAATTCCAGCAAAAATTATAAAGCGCAGGTGATATTATGAAATTTTCAATTGATAAATATTGTATAGGAGCTAGTTCTACAATAAAAGAAGCTATGGTGGTTATAGATAAAAACTTAACTGGTGGAGCTCTAGTTGTAAATGAAAATAATGAACTGGTGGGGACTATTACAGATGGTGATATTAGGCGGGCTATACTTAAAGAGGCTAGTATAAATGATAGTATAGAAAACACATATTTTAAAAATTTTAAATTTGTAACAGAAGAGCATAGTAAAAAGAAAGCAAAAGAGTATATGCTAAGCAATAAGATAAGACAGGTACCTGTTATTGATAAAGATAAAAAGCTTATAGACTTATACTTTTTAGATGATATAATATCTTATGAAAAAAAGGATAATTATGTTTTTATTTTAGCTGGTGGTCTAGGTACTCGGTTAAGACCCTTAACAGAAACAGTACCGAAACCTATGCTAACTGTTGGTGATAAACCCATATTGGAGCTTATAATAGAACAATTTAAAGAATATGGCTTTAGAAACTTTATTATTTCACTTAATTATAAAGGAGAAATAATAGAGGATTACTTCAAAAATGGAAGTGAATTTGGCGTAAAGATAGAATATATTAAAGAAACTAAAAAACTAGGCACAGCAGGTTCAATAGCCTTAGTAAAAGAAAAATTTACCAAACCGTTTATAGTTATAAATGGCGATATACTAACAGGAATTGATTTTGAAAAATTTTTAAATCATCATATAAAAAACAACTTCAATATAACAGTAGGCGTTAGAAATTATGAAATTAATGTTCCTTATGGAGTATTAGTTACGGATAATATGCTTATAGAGTCTTTGGAAGAGAAGCCTACATATAAATTTCATATTAATGGTGGAGTATATGTGGTTAATCCTGAAATTGTAAAATACATAAAAGAAGATGAAGTTTACAATATGACCGATTTAATAGAAGATGCAATGAATAATGATTACACGTCAGGTATATATGAGATAACTGAGTATTGGAAGGATATAGGTCAAATAGAGGACTATAGAAAGGCCAACACGGATATTCATAAATTTTTTAAAATATAAGAAAAGGGGTAGATGAAATGAATTGGCAAGGTAAAAAAGTTTTAGTTACAGGTGCAGAGGGATTTATAGGAAGTCATTTAACAGAAAGATTAGTAGAACTTGGAGCAGATGTTACGGCACTTGCCCAATATAATTCCTTTAATAACTGGGGATGGATTGACACTTTTGATAAAAAGACTAAAGATAGCATTAAAGTTGTTACTGGAGACATAAGAGAATATGATGGAATGAAAAGAATTATAAAGGGGCAAGAAGTGGTGCTTCATCTTGCTGCACTAATTGCAATTCCATATTCTTATCTTTCACCTATGGCCTATGTAAGAACAAATATAGAAGGTACTACTAACGTTTTAGAAGCTTGTAGAGAATATGATGTTGAGAAAATTGTGCATACCTCGACGTCTGAAACCTATGGCACAGCTCTTTATGTGCCAATTGATGAAAAACACCCAATGCAGGGTCAATCTCCCTATTCAGCATCAAAAATAGGAGCAGATAAGATGGCAGAAAGTTACTATAAAAGCTTCAATATGCCAATAGCTACTCTAAGACCCTTTAATACTTATGGACCAAGACAATCAGCAAGGGCTGTAATTCCAACAATAATATCACAGATATTGGCAGGTAAAACAGAAATTAAACTTGGAAGTTTAACTCCAACTAGAGACTTTAATTTTGTAAAAGATACTGCAGAGGCTTTCATAAAAGTTGCTGAAAGCGAAAAAACTATTGGTGAAGTTATAAATGCTGGTTCAAACTATGAGATAACAATAGGAGACACAGTTAAAAAAATAATAAGTATAATAGGAAAGGACGTAAAAATCCTTTGTGATGATGAAAGACTAAGACCAGAAAATAGCGAAGTTAATAGATTATGGGCTGATAACACTAAAATAAAAGAATTAACAGGCTGGAAGCCGAGTTATAGTATAGATAAAGGTCTTGAAGAGACAGTTGAATGGATAAAAAATAATATGCAGTATTTCAAGACAGACATATACAACGTATAAAATAAACAGGAGGTTTTTATTGTGATACCATTATGTATACCAGAAATTAGAGGCAATGAGTGGAAATATGTGAAGGACTGCATAGATACTAATTGGGTATCTTCAGTAGGCAGTTACGTTAATTTATTTGAAAAGAGATTTAGTGAATATGTTCATAGCGAAAGTGCAGTAGTTACTAATAATGGTACAGCAGCACTTCAATTAGCATTAGTAACTTTAGGTATAGGTGCAGGAGATGAAGTTATAGTTCCATCATTAACCTTCATATCTCCAATAAACACTATAAAATACGTAGGTGCAGAGCCTGTATTTGTAGACGTATGTAGAGATACCTTTGTTATGGATGCTGAAAAGATAGAAAGCTTAATAACACCTAAAACAAAGGCTATAATGCCAGTACATATTTATGGTCATCCAGCAGATATGGATAGGATTATGGAAATAGCACAAAAGCATAATCTGTTTGTTATAGAAGATGCCACAGAAGCACTAGGATCTACTTATAAAGGCAAAATGGCTGGTACCATAGGACATATGGGTTGCTATAGCTTTAATGGAAATAAGCTTATAACTACAGGAGCAGGTGGAATGTTTGTAACTAACAATTTAGAATATGGAACTAGAGCAAAATTCTTATCTACTCAAACAAAGGTAGTTACTGAAAACAAAGCTTTTTACCATCCTGAAGTAGGATATAATTTTAGGATGCCAAATCTTCTTGCTGCTTTTGGAGTGGCTCAACTTGAAAATGTTGAAGAATATCTAAAGGTAAAAAAAGAAAATGCAGTTTATTACAATGAATTTTTAAGTGAGGCTCATGGAATTACCTTACCAATAGAAAAAGATAATGTAGAAAATTGTTTTTGGCTATACTCAATATTAGTTGAAGAGGAGTATGGTATTACTCGCGACGAACTTATACAAAAATTAAATGAAGAAAAAATAGAAGCAAGACCTTTCTTTATGCCTATACATGGTATGCCACCATACAGTGATTGTACACATGGAGATTTAAGTGTTACAGGTGAACTTTATGCGCGAGGAATAAATCTTCCAAGTTCTGTAGGACTTAAAAAAGAAGATATTGAAGCAGTGTGTAATGTTATTAAAAAATACGCAAAATAAAATTTGAAAATAACTGATAGGGATACTGGTCCATATTATTTTAAAGATATATTAATATGGACCGGTATTATTTATCATTGTAGTGCATAAAAAATAGATTGCTATATCACTAGTTATTTTTAAAATAAGCAATATGAAATATTAGTAAGGGGATAGAAGTTTGAATACTTTAGTTAAAAAAATGTATAGCAGCAAATTAGTAAAAAGTGGAATATGGTACACTATAGGAACATTTTTCCTACAAGGTATAGGGTTTTTAACGCTTCCTATTTTTAATAGATTGCTCAGTCCCACAGAAAATGGTGTAATTACCATATACACTACCTATGTTGGTGTATTTACTATTCTTATTGGCATAGGCCTTGAATCTGCTGTTTCTAGAGGTAGATTTGATTTTAAAGAGGACTATGAAGAATTTTTATCTTCTTTGCTTTTTCTGGCTAGTATAACCTTTGTAATATGGTTAGCTATTGGAATTATCTTCAAAAATCCTATCTCAAATATGATAGGAATAAAGCCAGATTTAGTAATTCTACTCATTGTACAAAGTTTTTTTGGTTTTGTACTTAGCTTTGCCAGCACAAAATATTCTATTGAATATAAGTATAAGAAATTTTTATTTATTTCTATAACAAGTACGCTAATAAACGTTGGTTTATCAATTATTTTAATAATGGGATTAACTAATAATAGATATTATGGAAGAATCAAAGGCGGAGCCTATGTTACAATAATTTATGGAGTAATACTATATGCTATAGTTATGATTAAAGGCAGAAAGTTAATAGCTTTAAAATACTGGAAGTATGCACTACCTATTTCTCTTCCTATGATTTTTCATCAACTCTCATCAATAGCATTGACTTCCTCTGATGCTGTAATGATAAGTAAAATTGTAGGTGATGCTGAAACAGGTATTTATGGATTTGCATATAAAATGGGACTCATAGTAAGTATTGCTTGGGCTGCATCTAATAAAGCTTGGGTACCTTGGTTTTTTGAAAAGATGAAGGAAGAAAACTATGATGAAATTTCGGAAAAAACAAAGTATTATATAATTTTATTCTCATTTATAACCTTTATTTTAATTTTTATATCTCCAGAAATAGCAATGATTTTAGGTACAAAGGCATATTCACAAGGAATAGGACTCGTACCAATCATAATGATAGGTTATTACTTTGTTTTCCTATATAGTCTACCAGTTAATTTAGAGTTTTACACAAAGAAAACTAAATATATAGCAACGGGAACATTTATGGCTGCAGTAGCTAATATAGTTTTAAATCTGATTTTTATTCCTAAATTTGGATATGTAGCTGCTGGGTGGACAACAGTTGCATCATATTTATTGCTTTTTTTGTATCATTATATAATAGCTTTAAAAATATCTGACGTAAGAGTCTTTAATGTTATGCACTTTATATATGGGATTTTGTTTATAGCCGTATCTAGTGGGATTTTTTATTTCATTAAAGACATATGGGTTATAAGATATGGTATAATTACCATGGTTTGTTTAATAACAGTTTTTAGCTTTAAAAAGAAAATTGGTGTTCTTTTAAATAGATAATCTACTGACATATAGTAAAAGGAAAGTGATATAAGTTGAATACGTTAATATATACAAATCAGTGTAAGGAAATGGTAAGTAGCAATGGAAAAGTTGATATAGATAAATATTTAGTTAGTTCAAATATCGATGGACGCTCATTTTGCTTTCTTAAGTTTTTGGAAAATCAACAAATTGATGGGAAGCAAATGGAGGATTTATGCAGCTACGATGGTATTCCATTATATTACTTCAATAGGCCAACAATATTTTTAAAACTAAAAATATTAATAACCTGTATAACTATTCTTCAAAGAGTTACACTGGAATATGGTAAAGATTTTTTAGTCCAAACAGATAATGAAATTATGAAGATGGCAGCTGAAAAAGTATTTAAATTAAAAACTAGTGAAGCTACGAAAGAAAATAGTGATAAAAAAAATAGTGGGTTAAACAATAAGTATAAGCTATTTCACAGACAATTCTCAGGGGCTCTGCAGTACTTAAGGTTTAAAATGATTAAAAGCAAAAGCTCAAATATGCTTATATGTTCTCATGCAGGTTCACTGAATTTACTGCAGGACGCTAAAGCAAACAATCGCTATTATGATACTCAAATAGGTCTTGTAACTGAAAAATGTAGAAGTAAATTTAATGTGTTAAATCTTCAACTATTGAATAGTGTAGAACTAATAGATAAAACATTTAATTGTAATGAGAAGTTTGTGCCTTTTGAATTATTTATTGCTTATAAGAGATTTATAGGTGAAAAGCTTATAGATAATTCAAAGTATAAAGATGAACTTAGCAAGCTTTCGAGTTTTAATTATCAGTTTGAGGACTATGACCTAAAAGAACTTATGCTCTGTTATATTTTAAAGGATTTAAAACATCAATCTAAGTCTTACTTAATAGAAACCTTATCTGCAGAAAGGTTCCTAAGTAAAAATAAAATTGAAAGATGTTTGATTATTGATGAAGGTGACAGAGGTCGATGCTTTATTATTGCTGCAAATAGACTAGGTATAAAAAGCTTTGCATCGCAACATGGAGTAATTAATAAAAATTCACCTGCATATGCAATAATATCAAAATTTGGGCAGCTGATAGTTCCTAAAGCTACTTTTTTTTGGGGAGACAAATATAAGCAGCTCCTTTTAGAAAATTCTAACGCCTATAATGATAAAAATATAAAAGTAGTGGGTCAAGTAAGAACAGATTTTTTAGTTAATAGAAAATATAATGATTCAGAATTAAAAAAAGAAAGTATAAAAATTTTGTATTGTACTCAATATTTTGTAGATTTACTAGAACCTGCAACAATAATGTTATTTAAAGCACTGAATTTGTTAAAAGAGCCTTATGAACTTATAATTAAGCTTCATCCCATTGATTTATATTACGACTTCTACACGTCGAAAATAGAGGAGTATAATATAAATAATGCTAAAATCCTAAAAGATGGTGACTTATATGATCTCATTAATTGGAGTGATGTTATTGTAAGTGTTCATTCTACAGTTGTCGTTGAGGGAGCTCTTTTAAATAAGCCATCTACATGTATTCTACTTCCAAAATATAATGATGCAGGAGGTTTTGTTCGTGATGGTGTTTCAATTGGTGTAAGCAATGAATTTGAATTAGCAAAAACACTAGTAAAACTAAAAGATATTGATATTAAAAAGGATGAAGGTATTCAACAATACCTAGATGAAAATTTCTATAAAGTAGACGGTAAGGTTAGTGAAAGAATTTTTAATATTGTAGGTGAGTAAGTTATGAAATTTTTAATCGTTTATGAAAATGAAAAATTTAAAAATCAGATAGAGTATACATCACAGATATTATTTAGTAATTACTGCGTTGAATATTGCATTGTACCATATTCAAAATTTAATCCTACAGATTGCAAATATGATTTAATTATTTATTATGGAAACAATTTAGAATGTGACTTTGCAAATATAATTGTTACGCAGGGTTCTCTTTTTGGAGAAAATTATTTACATAAATATTCCTTGCTTAGTAATGTTGAATTTTATGAGGGAATACCGGTATTCTTTACTAATAAGGTCTGTGATCTTTACATCAAAGAAAAGCAAGAAAAAGTAATATTTAATATTGACGTTTTTCAGACCATATTCTATTTTTTAACATGTTATGAAGAATTTGTTTTTGATGAGTACGATGATAAAGGAAGATTTAATATAGTGAATTCTATTTTACATAAATTCAATTTGCTATCACGCCCAGTGGTCAATGAAAATATATGTTTGTTTATTAGTGTTTTAAATGAAAGATTTAATATGGACATTGAAAGAAAAGATTTATGGAAGGGGAGTGAATATGCAGTAATGTTATCTCATGATGTTGATATCATTACACAGCACCTATCCTTTAAAAGAGAAATAAGATTATTATTTAGTATGATTTTAATTGATAGAAAGCCAAGGCAAGTATTTAAAAGAATAAGTGATTTTATTAATATTAAAATACTAAAAGTACAGAAAGATCCCTTTGATACTTTTGATTATATTATGAATATGGAAAGGGAGAAAAAATTTAAATCTAGCTTTTACTTTATGGCAGATAGAAAAACTTATGATTTGAAAAGTAATAGAGTAAAAGAAATTTTTAAGAAAATATTGGACAATGGATGTGAGATAGGATTTCATCCAGGACTCAATACTTCTAATGATAAAGAGAATTTTAAAAATCAACTTGCCATATTAGAAAATAATATAGAGGATACTTTTGTTTTGGGTGTTAGGCAGCATTATTTAAGTTTTCATAACTCGAGAACATGGGTTATTCAAGATGAGTGTAAGTTGCAATATGACTCTACGGTATGTTTTCCAGAACAGGCAGGATTCAAGGTAGGATACTGTTTGCCTTATCAGACTTATGACTTAACCAATAATTCATCTTTAGATTTAATTGAAATTCCATTAATATTAATGGAGGGAAGCCTTTTTGATTATATGAATTTGAATTATGAGGAGTCCGTGGAATATATTAAAGAGCTTATTTTTCAAGTGCAAAAACATAGTGGAGTTTTCGCTATATTATGGCATAATTCAGCTATAACAAGCCAATATAATAAAAATTCAAAACAAGTGTTCAAGTGGTTATATTCATATTTTGAAAAACAAAATTGTATTGTCCAAAGTGGAATTAACATTTATAAAATGTTTTTAGGGCAAACTTATATAAAGTAAACATGAACAGTTCATAATTATTCAATACATTATAGGAATACCAGGAGGTAATAAATGAATTTACTAAAGGATATTAAAGATGGGTCAAAGGAATATTTAGATTATTTATTAAAATATAAAATGTTAATTTTAGTAGCATATTTAGTTTGTCAATTAGGTATATATATGCTTATAGGAAAAACTAATTATTTTATATTTGCAGCTAGTTTTTTTACAACAATATTTATAATTAGTTCATTAGTTTTAATGTTAAAGGATTCAAAAACTGCCATACTAATATATAATATTTCCATACCAATACTGCCTATGCAGTTATACTTATTAAATAGATTGAATCAAAATAGTATTGGTGCTACAATGTATTTTGTATATTTTATATTTTTAATTATTGGTATAAGAAAAGAAAAATTCAATTTTAAAAAGATTAATATAAAAAGCAAATATGGAATAGTTACTATAGTATATTTTTTCCTAGGTGCTATTGCCCTAATTTCATCATTGCGAAGTGCTTATAAATTTGAAGCATTTAGATTAACATTTATCGGAGTCATATTTATGATTCTTTATAGTTTAATATTGATATGTTTAGAAATAAAGCAGCATGATTTTTATAAAAAGATTATTTTGTTTCTATGTATAGGAGTTGCAATATCAGGAATACCAGATACTTTTATAGCTCTATATAGTCTAATATTGAGTGGGGAAAACACTCACCTCTATGGAGTATTAGGCAGTAATTTTATGCTTGGATATACTTTGATGGTGCTTCCATTTATACTAATATATGCTGTTAACAAAGAAATTTCAGGCAAGTATAATTCTATATATAAGTTACTGTTACTAGTTGAGATTGTTAATTTATGTACTCAAAGATCTAGAGGTATATTGGGTGCATTAATAATAGCCTTTGTAGCTATTATTATAATAGATTATAAAAATTATAAAAAGTATTTAATAGTATCCTTAGTAATACTAGGTTGCATTACTTTTAATGTATCCCAACGAGGTGAAATGACAGAAATAACGGAATCCATTGTAAATTCTGGAGTGCCTAAAGTTGAAGGAAATGTAGCAAGTGATAAAGGATTCTTTTATCAATTAGGTGAGCAGGCTCGGAATAGAAGTCCTATCTGGTCAGCAGCATTTAGAATGATAGAAGATCATACTTATGTTGGTGTAGGCCCAGCTAATTTCAAGTATTATTTTCAATCATATGCACCGGAACTGAAAAAAGCATACATTGATGCTCATAATATATTTTTAAATGTAGCTGCTGAATTTGGGGTGCCTTTTGCAATAGTATTTTTCTTTTCTTGGTGGGGTACCATGTTTAAATCTTTAATATATGGATTTATTAAAAAGAAAAAACATAATAAAAGCATTATACTTCCTACATTTATAGGAATGACCTCACTTATGGCATATGGTAATGTTACAGGTCAGGCATTCATTACTTCAAAGCATCCTATAAGCGTAGTTCCAGCATTTGTATTAATTAGTTTAGTGACTATTTTACTAATAACAGTAAAAGAACAAACTATTTCGAATGACTAAAAGTAAATTGAGGTGTTAAAGTGAGTAAAAATGTGTTATCAATATTGTATTTTTTTCCACCCATGGGCGGAAGTGGAGTCCAAAGAACTTTAAAATTTGTTAAATATATGCCGCAATTTGGATATAATCCAATAGTTGCAACTATTAAGGCTGGTCATAATTTTGCATATGATGAAACCTTGCTTTTAGAAGTACCCAAAAGTGTTGTGGTATATAGATCAAATTCTGGAGAGACCTTATGGGTTAGAAATATAATTGAAAAATTAAGCGCTATAAGAAAACCTAAAGTTGCATCAAATCAAGATAACCAAAACAGTAGTAGCACTACTGTATCAAAGCAAAGTTCACCAGGACTAAAAGAAAGAGCATTTAGGTTCATTGAACTTAATTTGTTAGTGCCTGATAGTAAAATAAGATGGTATAAACATGCAGTAAAGGATGTTTACAATATTTTAAAAAAGGAAGATATTCAATATATTTTTTCATCCTCATATCCATATACTGTACATTTGATTGCGCTACAAGCAAAGAAAAAAACAAATCTCCCATGGGTAGCTGATTTTAGAGATCCATGGATAGGAAATTCACCAATGACTGTGGGTCATTCAGAAAAGAGAAAGAAAAAAGAAGAAAAACTTGAGGCAGAGGTTGTAGCCTATGCTGATAAAATAATTATGGTTACAGAACCTATATGTGAAAATTACAAAAAAAGATACCCTCAGTATAAGGATAAATTTGTTACCATTACTAATGGCTTTGATGCTAATGATTTTGAAAAGGTGAAAGTTGTTAAAGAAGAAAAATTCACTATATGTTACAGTGGTATTGTGGCAAAAGGACAAACACCAGAAACACTCTTAAGAGCAACAGAGCGATTGTTTAATGAAGATGATGAATATAAAAACAACATAAAAATAAAGTTTATTGGATTTATATTAGAGGAGTACATAAATCTAATTGCAGCATCGAGCATTTATGAAAATTTCGAAAAAATTGAGTATATGCCTCATTCTCAGTGCATCTCACATATGAAGGGTGCAGATATTAATTTGATAATACTCTCAGATGAAGATGAGAGCAGAACTGTGTTTAGCGGTAAAATTTTTGACTATATAGGATCTCAAAGACCAATTTTAGGGATTATGCCTTCAAATGGTGTAGCTTCAAATTTAATAATAGATAAAGAAATTGGATATTCATATGATCATGGAGATGTAGACGGTGTTTACAATTTTATAAAAAGTAATTATGAAAAATGGAAAAACAAAGAAGATACTAATACTAATGCCGCAGAAAAATGTGTGGAATTTGAAAGAAAAAATTTAACAAATCAACTAGTGAATTTATTCCAGTAAATTCACTAGTTAGTTATACTTTTTAAGATATTATAGAGGAGAGGAAAATCTACATGAATATTCTTCAAATGGTTAAAGCTTACGGAAGTTTAATTTTTGGGAAACAAGATTATTGGCACCCAGATATGATAGCCAATAAGAACTGTAGTTTAAAGAAAATTGACCAATATTATGTTGACACAAAACCTAAGCATAATTACATTGGTAAGATGGATGAAAATAATATACCTCTTTTAGAAATGGATGGAACATATTATTATTTTCCAGTAACTATTGCGCAGTATGCCTTAGGAAATTTTGATAAATATATAGAGACGAAAGATAAAAAATATTTTGATGTTGTTATAATTTGTGCAGAATGGTTTGTATCAAACCTGCAGGAGACATCAAAAGGTGTCTATGGATATGCTAATGATTATGACAAGATGACCTATGGGCTTCATAAGCCTTGGTTATCCTCACTATCGCAAGGACAACCTATGTCTGTTCTTGCAAGATGTTATTCTGTAACAAAAGATAAAAGATATTTAGATGTTTGTGAAAAACTTCTTATATCTTTTGAAGTTAAAAGTGAAGATAAAGGAGTGCTTGCGCTACTCAGTAACGGATATTTTTATGAAGAATATCCATCTAAAGAGCCTTCTTTTGTATTAAATGGATTGATTTTTTCACTTTGGGGATTATTGGATTTTAATATTGTATCCAATAATAAAAAAGCTTTAGAATTATATAATAAAGGTGAGAAGACGCTTTGTGATAATTTGACTTTATTTAACATTAGAGGAATAAAGTGGTCGAGATATGATTTATATAATTTTAAAATTCATAATATAACAAGTATTTTTTATCATAAGCTTCATATAGAACAGCTAAAATCAATGTATACTTTAACAAATAATGATTTATATCGAGAATATTATATAGCTTGGGAGAAATCCAAAAATAATATAATTATATATATTATTGCCACATTATATAAGATTGCACATAAACTTTCTGTAAGAAATCAAAGCAATTATGTGCCATCAATTTCAGACAAATAAGGATAAAAGGTGAGATTAGATGAAAATATTAACGGTAATTGGGGCTAGACCGCAGTTTGTCAAAGCATCAATGGTTTCTAATGCTTTGAGAAAAAATAATAATGAAATTATAATACATACAGGGCAACATTATGATGATAACATGTCTAAAGTTTTTTTTGAAGAATTAGATATCCCAAAACCGGATTATAATTTAAATATATGTTCCGGCAATCATGGGTATCAGACAGGAAATATGCTTATAAAAATTGAATCAGTGCTGCAAAAAGAAAAACCAGATTGTGTTTTAGTTTATGGAGATACTAATTCTACTTTAGCTGGTGCACTAGCATCAAGTAAAATGTTGATACCACTTATTCATATAGAGGCTGGCCTTAGAAGTTATAATATGACTATGCCAGAAGAACAAAATCGTATTCTTACGGATCATATATCAAATATTTTATTTGCACCTACAAAAACTGCTGTTAGCAATTTAAGTAAAGAGGGAATAGTTAAGAATGTATATAATGTAGGCGATGTTATGTATGATTCCATATTACATTTTAATAAAATTGCTGAAAAAAAAACCAACATAATGAATATACTTAACTTAAATAAAGAAGAATATATATTAGCTACTATTCACAGAGCTGAAAATACTAATGATTTCAATAGATTAAAAAACATCGTAGAAGCATTGAATGAAAGTGAAGAAAAAATAATACTTCCACTACATCCTAGAACTCAAAAGTATATAAGTGAATACGGATTGTCTTTTGAAAAAAATGTTCAAACTATTCAATCTGTTGGTTATTTAGAAATGGTGATGCTAGAGAAGAACTGTAAAAAGATAGTTACTGACAGTGGTGGAGTACAAAAGGAAGCATTTTTTCTTGACAAGCCTTGTATTACGCTTCGAGAAGAAACTGAATGGATTGAAACTGTAGAAAATGGATGGAATATACTTGTTGGAGCGGATAAGTTGAAAATAAAAGATGCTATTTTGCAATTTAAGTGTAATGAACCTAAGAATGGATATTTTGGATTTGGTGATGCAGTAAAAAAAATTGTTGATATTATAGGATAGAGGTAGATAAGATGAAGATTTGCTTTTTAGGAGATGGTAATAGTATTCATATTAGAAGATGGTTAGATTTTTTTCATGAGAGGGGTCATGAAGTACATTTAATAACTTTTTCTAATGTGATCCACAAAAATATTATTGTACACAAAATAGGCAATTTTGATATAAATATTAGCGGTGGTAATTGGCAGTACGTTTTTTCAACAATGCAAATTAAAAAGCTAATAAAAAAAATGAATTTTGATATAATAAATGCGCATTTTGTAACTAGTTATGGGTTTTTAGCATCACTATCTGGGGCAAAGCCTCTAGTAGTATCAGCCTGGGGTACGGATATACTTGTGGCACCTAAGAAAAATAAGATATATAAAGCTATTACAAAATATGCATTAAATAGTGCACAGCTAATTACATCGGACTCGAATTTTATGAGTGAAGCAATACATCAGTTAACAAACACTGATGTATTGACTGTGCCCATGGGAGTTGATCAATCTTTGTGCTATAAGGATAGAAAAGAAAGCACTGATGAAATTAAAATTTTAAGCTTGCGTACTGTTAATGTGAATTCCAATATTGATATAATTGTAAAAGCATTTGCAAAGCTACTTGCAAGTAATGAAAAATATAATTTTAAATTAATTATAACTAATGATGGACCAGAAATGGAAAATATAAAGGCCCTTGTAAAACAATTGAATGTGGAAAAAAATGTTGATATTAAAGGATTTGTAAATAGAGATGACTTAATAGAACTTCTGTATTGTTCACATATGCACATTACTATACCAGATTCAGATTCAACATCTGTAACACTACTCGAAGCTATGGCATCAGGTATAATAACTATTGCTTCAGACATACCTGCAAATAGAGAGTGGATCCATCATAAGAAAAACGGGTTAATTACAGAAAAAATTGATGTTGAAAGTCTTAAAATATCTATGGAGCTTGCATTGAATGATTCAGAGTTTAAACAAAAAGCTTCTAGATTAAGTAGAGAAGTTATATTGAAAAAAGCTATTTGGGATCAGAACATGCAACTTGTGGAACAAAAATATTTAGCTTTGTTAAAAAACAATTAGTTTAAACTCAATTAGGAGTGATAAAATGAATGGTGAAGAAAATGTAAAAGTATCTGTAGTTATTCCCTGCAGAAATGAGGAAAAATACATAGGAAAATGTCTACAATCCATAATAGATCAAAGCTACGGAATGGAAAATATTGAAATTTTTGTTTGTGATGGCTGTTCAAATGATAGTACTTTGGATATAATAAGTGAATATAGCCTTAAATATCCTCAGATAAAATTAGTAATTAATGAAAAAAGAGTGGCACCTACAGCAATGAATTTAGGAATAAAAGCTGCGGTAGGCGGAATAATTGTAATTTTTGGTGCTCATGCCTATATGGATAAGGATTATATAAAAATATGCATAGAAAAACTAAAAAGTGAAGACATTGCTTGCGTGGGTGGAAGAATTATAAACATTAGTGAAGACAGTACGGCAGAGGCTATATCACTTGCTATGGCCTCACCATTTGGTGTAGGAAACGCACTGTTTAGATTTTCAAATGTAGAACAACTTGTTGACACCGTTGCTTTTGGAGCTTATAAAAGAAGTATATTTGATGAAATAGGATATTTTGATGAAGAGCTTGTACGGAATCAAGATGATGAATTAAATTTTAGAATTACTAAAAGTGGCAATAAGATACTTCTAGCCCCTGATATAATATCTCATTATTATACAAGAGGATCTTTTAGTAAGCTTTGGACACAATATTTTCAGTATGGTTTTTGGAAAGTTAGAGTAATTCAAAAACATAAAAAGCCATCAGCAGTAAGACACTTAGTTCCATTATTATTTGTCCTCAGTTTAATGGGGGGAACCTTATTAAGCCCATTTTCTAAGATTGTTAGATATTTATTTTCGACAGAAATATTACTATATTTAGCAGGTGCTATTACCTTCGCCTTAAAGGCTTACAGTGGGAAAGTAAAAAATGCGCCTAAGATGATATTGTCATTTTTGATATTACATTTAAGCTATGGAATAGGATTTTTAGAGGGATTAATAGTGTTTTACGTTTTGAAATCTAATAAATCTGTTGAGAAGAACACAAAATCATCAAGATGATTTTTATCAATTGAAATGAGGTGGAGAAGTGGATTTATCTAAAAAGGTTTTATTTTTAACAACCTGTGCTTACATTATGTTATTACCATTAATTCCACAAGACATTGTACTTGCAGGAATACCTTTTACTGATTTACTTTTAGCGTTGTTAATCTTTGCATATATTGTAAATTTAGTAATGTCTAAGAAAAGTAGAGAAAATTTTATTAATGCAGTAATAGATTTCTTCACAGATAAATTGAGTATATTTATGGCCATATTACTTGCCATAATGTTTGCATCTACAATTTACGCTGTAGACAAAACACTAGCATTAACTGAAAGTGCAAGATTTATATCTTATGTCTTTATGTATTTTGTTATAAAGTATGAGTTCAATAATAAGAAACAAATTAAAATTCTAATAAGATGCTATATATTTATCTCCACTGTACTTTGCAGCATAGGTATTGTGCAATATTTTACAAGGATTGGATTAGATGAAAAATATATAAAAGCATTTTTATTTGAAGGACATATAAAGATATCTTCTACACTTTCTCATCCCAACGCCTATGCTGGTTATTTGATTTTGATAATTTTCCCAATTGTTATGCTAAGTATTTATGAGAAAAATAAAAACAAAAAAATCTTTTATCTACTACTTTCTATATTAGTCTTTACAAATATACTTATGACTTATTCTAGAAATGCATTATTAGGTTTTGCATTAGGGTTAGTAGTACTTGCACTACTTTATAGCATTAAAATAATTTTTGCCCTTGGAGGTTTTGGGGTCTTAATTCTTTTAATTCCTTCTGTTTTTCAGAGGGTTCAAGATATTCATAATTCATCCCAAAATGAGGCAAGGATAAAGCTTTGGAAAACAGCACTAATGATGATAAAGGAACACCCAATACTAGGAGTTGGAAACGGAAACTATGTAACTCAATATGACACTTATATTCAAAAGTATAGATTGGATTATAACTCATATACCCATTATCCAGCTCACAATTCATATTTGAAAGTACAAAGTGAACTTGGTATAGTTGGAATAGTTTCTTTCTTAGGGATAATAGTAACGGCATTATCTAGAGTTAGAAAATTATATAACACAGCTAGTGATAAGTTTAATAGAGCGTTTTATATGGGTGTAATGGCAAGTATGGTTGCTTTTCTATTTATGAATTTTTCAGATAATTTATTTTTTGTACCTAAAACGACAACTTTTTTTTGGTTTTTGTTAGCTACTGCAGAGGCACTATTGCATAGCGAAAGTTCTAACATAAATTCATAAAAAAATACTAATATATTATTAAAGGCAAAAGGTAGGAGTAAATATGCAAAACAATACTATTGAAATTGATATACAAAAACATATACATGATAAAAAGCTTCATTTTATTATGAAACGCCTAATGGATATAATTCTATCCACAATAGGGATCATAATTTTATCACCATTATATTTAGCATTAATAATTGCAATAAAATTAGATTCAAAAGGACCTGCACTATTTAAACAAATTAGAGTTGGTAAGGATGGCAAAGATTTTACTATTTATAAATTTAGAACTATGATAGTTCAAGCTGAAAGTAAAAGAGAACTTAATATAGACCCAAATGATTTAGAAAATTTCGTATTTCAAAGTAAGTCAGACAATAGAATAACAAAACTCGGAAAATTTTTAAGGCGTAGCAGCTTAGATGAAATTCCACAACTTTTTAATGTTTTGTTTGGACAAATGAGTCTTGTAGGGCCTAGACCTGAAATACCTGAGGTAGTTAATTATTATCCAGAAAACTATCGTCAAAGATTTCTAGTTCTGCCTGGTATTACTGGACTTGCGCAAATTAGTGGAAGAGGAGAGATTGAACTAGGAAAAACTATTTCTTATGATCTGAAATATATTGTGGATTTCACTCTTGCATTAGACATAAAAATCCTCTTTTTAACAGTGGTATCTGTATTTAAAAAAGAGGGTGCTTATTAATCATTCACTAAAATTACCGGTGATTTAATCACTTATTATATATGATGCATTTTTGTGGAAAATCTACAAAATGTAGATTATTGGAGGAGTTTTATGATAACAAAAATTTTTCAATATGAAATTTTTAATGACAACATGGAATCATTGCTGAGAAGTATAAATAATTTTGAAAAAGTACACATTATTTCAGGAAATCCAGAAGTGCTAAGCAATGGACTACAAAATAATATATTGTTTGATAATTTCACTAGTAAAAATGCTATCATCATTCCAGACGGGATTAGCACTGTAATATGTTCAAAAATTGTAGGGCAACCGGTGAGCGAAAAAATTGCTGGTATAGAACTTATGGATTCTTTAGTAAAAAAATGTGAAAGTGAAAACCAGGGAATATATTTGCTAGGCGCTACAAAGGAAACAGTAGATATGTGCAATATTAATTTGCGTACTAAATATAGAAAGTTAAATATTCTAGGCAGTCATGATGGATATTTTGAAATAGACAATTGTGAAGAAATATTGCAGGAAATAGAAAAGGTGAGTCCTAAGATTTTATTTGTTGCAATGGGATGTCCAAGGCAAGAGTTATTCATAGCAAAATATATGGACAGACTTCCTTGTAGTGTATTTATGGGTGTTGGAGGAAGTTTTGACATTATAGCTGGTAATCTTAAACGTGCACCTAAATGGATGATTAGTATAGGACTGGAATGGTTATATAGGGTTGCTAAAGAGCCCTTTAGAATTAAAAGATTGTCTTCTATACCTAAATTTATTTTAATGGTTATAAAGGATAAGTATAAACGCAAATAATTTGAAGCTATAAAGAGGAGTACAAGGAGGGGATCCACATTAAAGTTTTACATATCATATCTGGTAATGATAATGGTGGGGGTGGAAACCACGTATTAAACATATGCAATAAATGTAATGAAAATTTTGAAAACGTAATTGGTTGTGTGGGAGAAGGTCCACTTTACTCAAAAGCTAAAACTATAGGTGTTAGCTTTAAACTTTTTACAAATAAGCTTAACAATATGGAACTAGTCCATTATATAAACCAGAACTCTATAAATATAGTGAATTTCCATGGTGCGAAACCATTTTTAATGCATCTAATTTTAAAAAGAAAATTAAATGTGCCTACAGTAGCTGTAATTCACAGTGATTTTAGATATGATTTTCTCAATAATAAAGTAAAATATTTTATTTTTACTCCTCTTAGTATTAGGGGATTGAAAAGCTTTAATAATTATATTTGTGTATCAAATAACTTAAAGAAATTATTAGAAGAAAAAAAGTTTGCGGGAAGCAAAGCAGTTGTAAACAATGGTATAGATATAAAAAAAATTACTGTTGTGACCTCAGCCCAAGATATGCGAAATGATTTAAAATTAAACCAAAAGGATTTTGTATATGTTATGGTTGCAAGATTGCATCCTATAAAAAACCATAGGGAAGTACTACTGGCATTTAGCAAATTAATGCTTGAATTCCAAGATGTAAAATTGCTTTTAGTTGGTGATGGGGAGCTTAGACTGGAATTAGAGAAGTTAATAGTGGAATTAAAACTAGAAAGTAAAGTTATTATGACTGGAAATGTAATAAATCCCATAGACTATATAAATTGCTCTAATGTTAGTGTTTTGGCTTCTTTAAGTGAGGGTGGAGCACCACCATTAACTGTTTTAGAATCAGGAATTGTAGGAAAGACTTTGATTTATACTGAGGTAGGAGACTTAGAGTCCATATTAGATGAAAATAGCGGATATAAAATAGAAAACCAAAGCAATGAAAATATTTACGAAGCTATGAAAATAGCGTATTTAGATGTGAATAATTTAAATGCAAAAGGTGATAATTTATATAGCATTGTTGTAAAAGAATTTACTATAGAAAAGTTTTGGGAAAATTATTTTAGAATTTATAAGAGCATACTAAAAAATAAATAGTGTGCTTTTTAATATAATTTTTTTTATTAAAATTAATAATAAAGAGTTGTGGAATGATAATCTACAAATTTATAAAAAATGGAGTGTAGGATGAAAGAGAACAAAGTTTTAAAAAGTTCAATGATTGTAATGCTGTTTGTAATAATTGGAAAGATACTAGCTATAGTACGCGATAGCTTAATGTTTTCTAAATTTGGAACTACTTATGCAACAGATATATATGTATGGTGCTTTGGTGTGGTGTTTCTATTTACTAGTTTAGGATATGGACTTAGTACCACTCTAATACCAATTCTTACGGAATATATTGAGACAAAAGATTTAAAGGAGAGAAATAGCTTTGTAAATAATGTGACTAATGTTTCCATGATATTAACTGTAATTATTACGGGGATTGGTATATTATGTTCTTATTATATAGTGTATTTTTTTGCGAATAATTTATCAAAGGACCCAATTATATTTAAGCAAACCGTAAAAATACTGAGAATAATGTTCTTATCAGTGCTATTTTTAACGCTTCAAGGCATTGTGGCAGGTGCACTTCAAGCTCACAAAGAATTTTCTATTCCTGCTGCAATGGCGGGGTCTGCAAGCTTAATATATATAATTTATTTGAGCTTATTTGTAGATAGATTTGGTCTTACAGGCTTTGCAATTACAACAGTACTTGCCTTCTTTGTACAATTCGTAATTAATGTTCCAAAGTTTAAAAAGCTAGGATATAGGTATAAAATAGAAGTGGATCTAAAAAATAAAGACCTCCAAAAGCTTTTTTTATTAATGATACCGATTATAATAAGTACTGCAACTATGCAATTTAATTTATTTATAAATAGATCTTTTGCCATGAGCTTATATGAAGGAGCTACTTCAATTCTTGAAGCTGCAAATAAAGTAACATTACTCACCTATGAAGTTTTTGCTGTAGCAGTTTCTATGATAGTCTATCCAATACTCTCTACTTTTATAGTTCAAAATAATTATGATGAGTATAAAAAATCCTTAGTTAAATCAATTAATATAATAAATTTAGTTATGATACCTGCAGCACTTGCAATAGTAATATTAAGAGAACCACTAATTAGTGTATTATTCTTAAGAGGTAAATTTACCATAAGTGATGTTAAATTAGTTTCTACGGCATTAATATTCTATTCGCCAACTATGATAGCTTATGGGGTTCGAGATATTTTAAATAGAGCCTTTTACTCTGCAAAGGACACTAAAACACCAATGATTTATAGTGTGGTTGGTGTTGTAATAAATATTATTCTTAGTGCTATTTTGTACAGGTATATGTCAGTACCAGGACTTACATTATCATCATCAATTTCATCTGTAGTTATTACTTTGATGTTACTAATTCAAATGAATAAGAAATTTAAAGGTATTGATTTTAATTCAATGATTAAAACGGTATGGAAAATATCTATAGCATCTATTATTATGGGCGTTGTAGTATATTTTATTAAAAAAATATTTATAATGCACTTGGCACCAACTTTTATAGTTAATGCAATGATTTTACTTCTATGCTCAATCCTAGGGATGATATTCTATTTTTATTTAACAAACCTTTTAAAAATCAAAGAGTCTATGTATTTATTGGATGTTTTCAAGCAAAAAATTGCAAAAAAATAGCTACATTAATTATGCAATAATTACACATACTAAAATTAAAGGAGTGTGAGTATATGCAATTTTATGATGTAGTCAAATCAAGAGAAAGTATTAAAAAATTTAAGAATACCCCCATAAATGCAGAAAAATTAGCTAGAATGATTAATGCTGCCATGATGTCACCTTCATGGAAAAATAAGACTTCTTACAAATTCATTCTAGTTGATGAAAAAAGTGAACTAGAACAAATTTCTAAAGCTATAATGAATAAGGATAGTTCAGCGGCACAGTCAATACTAGAGGCTCCAATGACAGCTGTTGTAGTTGCAAATCCAGATAATTCTGGTGAAGTAGAAAATAAAGAGTATTATTTAGTGGACAGTGCAATAGCTATGGAACATTTTGTTTTAGCCGCTACAAATGAGGGCTATGGAACTTGTTGGATTGCTGCAATTAATGAAGAGCTTATTAAAAACACATTATCAATTCCAAAAAATTATAAAGTAGTTGCCATAACTCCTATTGGAGAAATTGTTGAAAGTAAAGAGCATAATGATAAAAAAAATATGAAGGATTTTGTATTTATGAATTCTTGGGATAATCCTTATTCTGAGAAAACTGCACGTGAGTAAATCAAAATAAACGTATTTAAAGTAATAGTTAAAGACCCTATAGCTGCAAATGCAGAGCTAGGGTCTTTAATTTATTTAAGACTAACTTAGCGCTATTATTTATACATAAATGATGAAAAACTTACATAAAGGTGATACAATTTAGAAGCTATTAAATTGCTATTTATATAATTTGAACGTAAGGGAGATTACTATGAAAAAAACAAAAGGAATTTTATTTATTATTTTATCTGCTATTTCCTTTGGATTTATGCCAATCCTTGCAAAGTTATCATATAGGGGAGGTGCAAATGCATATACCACATTATTCCTTAGGTTCTTTTTCGCAGCAATTATGCTTTTGTATTATTTGAAATCTAAAAGGATATCTTTAAAAATAACTAGAAAGCAATTATTTTTAGTAATAATAATAGGGGTTTTCGGCTTTGCATTTACGTCTACAAGTCTATTTATGTCTTATAATTATATAAGTATTGGAATGGCAACTATGATTTTCTATACATACCCTGCTATAGTTACTTTATTTTCCTATGTGTTTTATAAGGAAAAAATGTATCCTAGAAAAATCATATCCTTAATTATTTCTACAATAGGTATCTATATTTTAATTGATAGAGGAAGTGCTAGCTTTAATTTAATAGGGATAATACTGGCAGGTATAGCTGCAGTAATGTATTCATTGTATGTGTTAGGTGCATCTCATAAGGAATTTAGGGTTATAAACAGTTATGTCTTAACCTTTTATATCTCCTGTGCATCTGCTGCCTTCATGTTTATGGCAGCAATCACTACTGGAAATTTTGATATGCATATTTCTTTTTATGCGCTTGTGGCAATTTTATTATTATCATTAATATCCACAGCGGTAGCACTAATGGCATTTTTAGAAGGTGTTAGAATAATAGGTCCTTCCAAGGCTTCAATTTTTAGTACTATTGAACCTATTGTTGCATTAACTCTAGGAATAATAGTGTTAGGGGAATCTATATCAGCTAGGATTATCATTGGAAGTATAATGATTGTATCATCTGTAGTGATATTAACAAGAGAATAATTAGAGTTTTAAACCCTTTGCGTTTCTATTTTGATAGATTTATATCTTAATGTGTAACAGTTTACTCTAGTAATACATTAACGAATTAACAATATTCGTAATATTCAATATGAATTTTAAAGAGGGTTATTGGAGGTACATAAAGAATATTAATACTACTAACTAAATTATAAAAGCTGGAGGGAAAATATATGACAGTGATACAAATTAATGGAAATGATCTTACTTTAGAGCAAATAGTGAAGGTTGCAAGAAAAGGATACAGGGTGGAATTAACTAAAGAGGCAGAAGAAAGGGTTATTAAATCTAGAAATATTGTAGATGAAATAGTAGATAACAATAAAGTTATTTATGGTATTACCACAGGGTTTGGTAAATTTAGTGATGTAACAATATCTGGAGAAGATTGCAAGAAATTACAAAAGAATCTAATAATTTCTCATGCTTGTGGAACTGGAAAAAGTTTTTCAAATGAAATTGTAAAAACTATAATGTTACTCAGAGCAAACGCTCTTGCAAAAGGGTATTCTGGAATAAGACTAAGTACACTAAAAACATTAATAGAAATGATTAATAAAGGAATAAATCCAGTAATTCCTGAAAAGGGATCACTTGGAGCCTCAGGAGATTTAGCACCACTGTCTCATATGGTTTTGCCAATGCTTGGAGAAGGCTCTGCAGAATTTAATGGCGAAATTTTACCTGGAAAAATAGCAATGGAAAAGGCAGGCTTAGAAATAGTAGAGCTTACAGCTAAAGAAGGTTTGGCACTTATAAATGGAACACAAGTTATGACTGCAGTGGGAGCACTAGCTGTATATGATAGTATTAATTTATTGAAAATAAGTGACATTGCAGCGGCATTAAGTTTAGAAGCACTTAGAGGTATAAGAGATGCTTTTGATCCGAGGATACATATTTTAAGACCTCACAGAGGTCAAATGCAAACTGCTAAAAACATTTTAAACCTAACAGAGGGAAGTACATTTATAACTTCTCAAGGAGAGATAAGAGTACAAGATGCTTACTCACTAAGATGTGTACCTCAGGTTCATGGTGCAAGCAAAGATGCATTAGAGTATATTAAAAGTAAGGTGGAAATTGAAATTAACTCTGTTACGGATAATCCAATAGTTACAGAAGAAGGGGATGTTATCTCTGGAGGTAATTTTCATGGACAACCTATGGCAATAAGTTTTGACTTTTTAGGAATAGCAATGGCTGAAATGGCTAGTATTTCAGAAAGAAGACTAGAGAGACTTATTAATTACCAACTAAATGATTTACCAGCTTTTTTAGTAAAAGAGGGCGGTTTAAATTCAGGATTTATGATAACTCAATATGCAGCGGCAGCCTTAGTGTCTGAAAATAAGATTTTAGCACATCCAGCATCTGTTGACTCTATTCCTTCATCAGCAAATCAAGAAGATCATGTAAGTATGGGAACTATAGCAGCTAGAAAAGGCAGAGATATTATTGAAAATGTTCAACGAGTTTTAGCAACTGAGATTTTGGCATCCTGCCAGGCTATAGACTTTAGAGAAGGCTATACTTTAGGGGTAGGTACAAAGGAAGCTTATAAAGTGGTTAGAGAAAAAGTACAGTTTATTGAAAGAGATGTGGTTATGTATATTGAACTCGACAAAGTTACTAATTTAATTGCAGATGGATCAATAGTGGAAAGCGTAGAACAAAAGGTAAAGGTAATAGTTTAAATTACAATAGCTAAATTATAATAAAAAATAAACTTTAGGGGGAAAATAAAATGGCAAGAATAGTTGAATGTATACCTAATTTTAGTGAAGGAAGAAATAAAGTAGTAATTGAAAAAATAGTTGATGCAGTTAGAAACGCGGAAGGAATAAAGCTACTGGATTATTCATCAGATAGTGATCATAATAGAACTGTTGTTACTTTCTTTGGAACACCAGAAAGAGTAGAACAAGTTATTTTAGACATGGCAGCAAAAGTTTATGAAAATATTGATATGACCCTTCAACAAGGTGCACATCCTAGAATGGGAGCACTAGACGTAGTTCCTTTTGTACCAATTAGTGAGGTAACTATGGACGAATGTGTTGCACTAGCTAAGAGAGTGGGTAATGAAATAGCTAGTAAATTTGATGTGCCAGTATATCTATATGAAAAGGCAGCATCAGCACCTCATAGAGAAAATTTAGCTGTAGTTAGAAAAGGACAATATGAAGGATTTTTCGAAAAAATCAAAGAAGATAAATGGGCACCTGATTACGGAAAAGCTGAAGTCAATGTAAAGGGTGGTTGCGTTGCAATTGGAGCAAGAGTACCACTAGTAGCTTTTAATGTAAATTTAGGTACTGATAACATTGAAATTGCTGATAAAATTGCTAAAACTGTTAGAAACCTTGGTGGAGGTTTAAGATTTGTAAAAGCTATGGGCGTAAAACTTGAGGATAGAAACGTAGCTCAAGTATCTATGAATTTAGTTAATTATGAAAAAACAGCAGTTTATAGAGCTTTTGAAATGGTTAAGATGGAAGCAAAACGTTATGGTGTTCCTGTAATCGGAAGTGAAGTTATTGGACTAGTACCAATGGAAGCACTAATTCAATGCGCAGAATACTATTTACAAATAGAAAATTTTTCAATGGATCAAATTTTAGAAAAGAGAATTTGGGAATAAAATTTGAAATTTACTACATATAAACTGTAATAGCATGGTTATTACAGTTTATATAAAATGGAGGAAAGTATATTGGATATTATAATAAAAAATATTGGATGCCTAGTTACTTGCGAAGGAAGCTATAGAAAAAAACGTGAAGAATTTAAAGATGCTAAAATTAAAAAAAATGGCTATTTAGTCATTGAAAATGACAAAATAAAAGCTGTAGGAGAAGGAGATGGATACAAAGAATATCTAACTAGTGAGTGCACAGTTATTGATGGAGAAGGGAAAACTGTTACACCTGGGCTTATAGATCCACATACCCATGTTGTATATGCTGGTTCAAGGGAAAATGAATTGCCATTAAAGCTAAATAAAGTTGGATATATTGAAATATTGAATAGTGGTGGGGGAATACTAAGTACCGTTGAAAACACTAGAAATATTAAAATAGATCAACTTGTAGAAGAAAGTAGAAAAAGGCTTGATATAATGCTTAAGCATGGTACTACTACTGTTGAAAGCAAATCAGGATATGGTCTTGATTTACAAACAGAGGTTAAAATTTTAGAGGTAAACAAAATTTTAAATGAAACTCATCCTATAGATGTAGTATCTACATTTATGGCAGCACATGCGTTGCCAAAGGAATACAAAAGCGATAGAGAAGCCTATATTGGAGAAATAATTAATAATATGATTCCATATGTAAGCGAAAATAAACTTGCAGAGTTTATTGATTGTTTTTGTGAGAAAGGCGTATTTTCAGTAGAAGAATGCAGACGGATTTTAACAGCTGGGAAAAAATTTGGGTTAAACATAAAAATCCATGCAGATGAAGTTGAAACAGTAAAAGCTGCAGAACTTGCAGGGGAACTAAAAGCTACATCAGCAGAGCATTTAGTTGCAGCTTCAGACGAAGGCATAAAAGCGTTAGCAGAAAATGATGTGGTGGCTGTACTATTACCATCGACTTCCTTCTATTTAATGTTAAATCATTTTGCTAGAGCTAGAAAAATGATAGAAGAAGGGGTGGCTGTATCCCTAGCTACAGATTGTAATCCTGGCACCTCGCCTACAGAATCATTACAGACAGTGATGACTTTTGCTTGCTTTGGAATGAAACTGTTCCCAGAAGAGATTATCAATGCAATGACAATAAATGCGGCTTGTGCCATTAATCGCGAAAGTGAAATTGGAAGCATTGAAGTAGGTAAAAAAGCTGATATCGCTATATTTAATAGTAAAAACTTAAATTATCTAATATATCATTTTGGTGCCAATGCTATCGATACAGTAATAAAAAACGGGAAAATTGTTGTAAAAAATTAAATAATATTAATCATGCATTGACAATGGGTAACTAATGATTAATAATGTAATAGGCATTATTAACACCTTGAAAAAATATCCAATTCCTATAATATACACTTTATATATTTGTGTTTTGAGAAAGGAGAATATAAAATGTTAGATGAAAAAACTGTAAGAGAATTTATTAATGAGTTAGGTTCAAATTCACCTGCGCCAGGAGGTGGAAGTGTTGCAGCCCTTGGAGCATCGCTGGCCAGTGCTTTAGGTGCTATGGTGTTTAATTTAACTGTAGGTAAGAAGGCATACAATGAATATAGCGATGAAGATAAAATGCTTGTTGACAAATACCTCGAGGAATGCCTTAAACATAAGGACAAATTTTTAGATCTAATGAACAAAGATACAGAGGTTTTTTTAATTCTCATGTCAGCTTTTAAACTTCCAAAGGAAAGTGCGGACGAAAAGAAAATAAGAAGCGCTAAAATCCAAGAAGGATATCAAAAAGCATTAGAAATCCCACTAAGTGTTGCAGAAGAATCATACAAAATATATGAGTATGTTAAAATAGCAGCCAGGTTAGGTAACAAAAATGCAATTTCAGATGCTGGCGTGTCAGCTTTAATGCTTCAAGCATCCATTGAAAGTGCAATTTTAAATGTTAAAATAAATCTTTCTAGTATAAAAGATGAAACTTATAAACAAGAGATTACTGAAAGATGCAATGAATTAGTAAAACAAGGAAGAACAAAACGTGACGAAATACTATCTGTTGTAGATGAAAGCATGTAATATTTTTAAAAAATACTATTTTTGGGAGTTTTGAATGAAATATAAGACCAAGACAAAAAAAGCAATTGGACTAGAAGGATTTTTATGTTTATTTTTATTTATATTATTTTTTATGTTAATAGGTAAAAAAATGGGAACTGCAAATATGTTTAGTACTTTAATGAATACAGCTTACGATTTACTCATTAAAGTAGTATTTTACATAATGGCAATTGCTGTTGTAGCAGGAGCTATTGCCTCAATGCTTTCAGAGTTTGGGGTAATAGCAATTATTAATAAGGTATTATCCCCATTGATGAAGCCTCTTTATGATTTGCCAGGAGCCGCAGCCCTTGGTATTATTACAACTTATTTATCTGATAATCCAGCAATTATAACTTTAGCTCAGGATAAAGGGTTTAGAAGGTATTTTAAAAAGTATCAACTTCCAGCACTAACAAATTTAGGTACATCATTTGGGATGGGCCTTATTGTTACTACATTTATGATAGGTCAAAAATCCACCATAGGTGAAAGTTTTATTGCACCTGCTATAATTGGAAATATTGCTGCGGTTATAGGAAGTATAGTTAGTGTAAGATTTATGATTGGGCATACTAAAAAGGTTTATGGGAAAGAAGAAATGTGCACGTTGGAGGGCACAGTAGATTTTGATATGTTAACTCACAGAGAGGTTAGAGAAGGTAGTGTAACCGCAAGACTTCTTGAGGCTTTACTAGAAGGTGGAAAATCAGGAGTTGAAATGGGACTAGCTATAATACCGGGCGTTTTAATAATTTGTACAACCGTTCTTATGTTAACAAATGGAACCTCTGATACAGGTTTATATACTGGAGCAGCGAATGAAGGTGTTAAAGTATTACCTTGGATAGGTGAAAAGGTCTCTTTTATACTTAAACCACTGTTTGGATTTGAACATGCAGAAGCTATTGCTTTCCCAATTACATCACTAGGTGCTGTAGGAGCTGCTATCAGCTTAGTGCCAGATTTATTAAAGCAAAAGCTTATAGGCGGAAATGAAATTGCTGTATTTACAGCTATGGGAATGTGTTGGAGTGGTTACCTAAGCACACATGTAGCAATGATGGATAGCTTAAAGTGTAGAAAGCTTACCGGGAAGGCAATCTTAAGTCATACTATAGGTGGACTTGTGGCGGGAATTTCTGCCCATTTAATGTATGTGATATTTTTATAAAATAAGAAGCATAGATAATTAATGGTAAATATAATGAACTGTGAATTCTCAGCGTAAAAAAACTGTGAGTTCACAGTTTTTTTATGACATTTCAGAAGGAAGATATTATTTACTGTTAAGCATATGAAAATAAATTAAGGGATATACAGTTCACCATAGTGTGCATTTATGATATACTTTAAAAGAATTTTAATATACTTTCAAGGCAGATAGATGGGGGATAATAAATGCTAGATTTGTTTCAACAGAAAATATGTGAACTATATAATATTATTTTAAGTCCAATAGATGATATGTTTAAAATAACTGCGTTAGAAAACTATAAAAGGGAAATAGAATTTTCACATCAGAAAAGCTTTGGCAGTGCTTATTATGAGTTTATTAAAAACAATAAAGAAAAAGGCACAGTGTACACTCCAGAACCCATATCTTCTTATATGATAGAAAACACCATAAAAGCGGGGCAGATAGTAGAGAACCCCTATATAAAGATTGTGGACCCTTCTTGTGGCACAGGAAATATATTAATTTGTTGTTTTAAACTTCTTAGAAATTTATATGTGGATAATTTAAATATAATTAATGAAAAAAACGGATTGGATTTAAAGTTAGAAAGTCTTGATGAGCATATAATAACACATAATTTATATGGGTTTGATATTGATGATATAGCTACAAAAATTCTTATTATAGATTTATATGATTTAAGTAAGGGTAGCATATGCAATCATATTTTTAATATGGATTTTTTATTATATGAAAGTGAACATAAATATGACATTTTCATAGGCAATCCACCTTATGTGGGTAAAAAATCTATAGATAAGGTATACGCAGACCATTTGAAAGTTAGATACAGTGAAGTGTATAGTGATAAAGGGGATCTATCCTATTGTTTTTTCAAAAAAGCATTAGAAGACCTTGAAAATGGAGGAAAGCTCACTTTTATTACTTCTAGGTACTTTTTAGAATCACCTAGTGGAGAGGATTTAAGGAAGGTATTAAAAGAATTATGCACAATAGACAAAATTATTGATTTTTATGGCATAAGGCCATTTAAAAATATAGGAATAGACCCTGTGATTTTATTTATAACAAATTATCAAAATGAGGATAATGAAATTCAAATCATCAAACCAATATCCGTAAAAAGTAAAAATAAAAATGAATTTTACAATAGTATATTTCTGAAAAATGGAAATAATAAATATAATAGTTTTATCCTTAATAAAAACAAATTAAATAACAAGGGCTGGATTTTAATAGATGAGACGCAGAGAAATATAATAAATAAAATAGAACAAAAGTGTTTTACACATCTAAGTAATATATGTAATAGTTATCAAGGTGTAATAACGGGTTGTGACAAAGCTTTTGTGGTAAGTAATGATACTTACCTAAATGAGAATATTGAAGTAAATTTAATAAAACCTTGGATTAAGAGCAGTTACATAGAAAAAAATTCCGTTTTAAGAAGAGATAGTTACATAATATATTCAGATTTAATTAATAATCCAGATGAGTATCCAAGGGCCATAGCTCATATTGAAAAAAATGTGGAAAAACTATTAAAAAGAAGAGAATGCGAAAGAGGTATTAGGAAATGGTACGAACTTCAATGGGGTAGAGATCAAAATATATTTGAATCAGAAAAGATAATTTTCCCTTTTAAAGCAAGTAGTAATAGATTTGCCCTTGACAAGGGAAGTTATTTTAGTGCGGATGTATATGCATTGATATTAAAAGAAAATGTACCTTTTGCTTATGATTTTTTATTATATTTATTAAATAGTAAAATCTATGAATTTTACTTTAAGACCTTTGCAAAAAAACTCGGTGATGATGCTTACGAGTACTATCCAAATAATTTAATGAAATTATGTATACCAGTTACCATAGATTTTGTAGGTAAAGACGAGAATTATTTATATGATTATTTTGGCTTTAGTGAAGAAGAGAAAAAGATTATACAACGTGGAGTATAATCTTTTTCTCTTTTATTTTATTCAATAATCATCTGCGATGCTACAACATTATTATCATATAATGTATTAAATGAATGCAAATGGGTATAATATAAAAAAAGTTTAAAAATTATAAAAAAAAGAAGGAAAATTATGTAATTGGTAGAATATATAAGAAAGGTATGATATTTATACAAAACTAAAAAAATATTCTAATTTAGAATGATTCAAGGGGGAAGAATATGCATTTAAATTTTGAAAATAATGGAGATAAATTAATTGTTTACATGTCGGGAGAATTAGACCATCATAGTGCTGAAGAAGTAAGGAATATGATAGACGATCGCTTAGACCGAAATAGCTATAACAAATTAATTATGGATTTTGAGGGAGTGTCCTTTATGGATAGTTCCGGTATCGGAGTGGTTATTGGAAGATACAAAAAGTTACATATGAGAAGTGGGAAAGTATGTGTAACAAACATTAAATCTTCAGTAAAAAGAGTGTTTGAGTTGTCCGGAATGTTTAAAATCATCATGCTATATGATGATGTTGAACAAGCTGTAAACAATATTTAGTGGGGGGATTAATATGGGTCACAATAGAATTAAAATCGAATTTTTAAGTAAATCCCAGAATGAAGGTTTTGCAAGAGTAGCAGTAGCAGCATTTGCGGCGCAATTAGATCCAACAATTGAAGAAATTAGCGATGTCAAAACTGCTGTATCTGAAGCAGTTACCAATGCTATTATCCATGGATATGATAGCGAAGAAGAAATGATTACAATAGAAGCTATTATTAATGAAAATGAATTAACAGTGATAATCAGCGACCTGGGAAAAGGAATTGACGATCTAAAGATTGCTATGCAACCATTATATACTTCCCGTCCAGACTTAGAGAGGTCAGGTATGGGTTTTACTGTAATGGAAACTTTTATGGACAGCTTAGAAGTAAAGTCTGATAAAGGTAGGGGAACAAGTATAATAATGAAAAAAATATTTAATCCTTTATGTTAGGTGGAATATTATGGATCAAAAAATAGTTAAAAAAAATAATTATAATTATGAAGACAATATGCAACTCATTCAATTAGCTAGAAGTGGAGAACCAGGTGCATTAGATAAACTAGTAGAGATGAATTTACCATTGGTTTCATCAATTAGTAAAAAATTTCTTAATAGAGGATACGAGTATGATGATATATTCCAAATTGGATGCATTGGTCTAGTAAAAGCAATTAACAATTTTGACACTAAGTATAATGTGAAATTTTCTACCTATGCAGTACCAATGATAATGGGAGAAATCAAAAGATTTCTTAGGGACGATGGAATTATAAAAGTAAGCAGAAGTGTTAAAAATACTGCAAGGAAATTACATTATGATAAAGAGACACTAACAAAAGAATTAGGTAGAGATCCTACTATTGAAGAATTGTCAGTTTTTTCTGACATAGAAAAAGAAGATATAGTATATGCACTAGAGTCTGCGAGTAACATGCAGTATTTATTTGATACAATACACCAAGATGATGGAGCGCCAGTACTGCTGATAGATAAATTAAGTGAAAAATATGAAGAAGATAATGAGGTTTTAGATAAAATTGCACTTAAAGAAGCACTTAGAAAACTGGACGCAAAATCAAGGCAAATAATTATGCTTAGGTATTTTAAAGATAATACTCAAATTCAGGTAGCTAAAATGATGGGCATCAGCCAAGTACAAGTATCAAGAATAGAAAAGAAAGTATTGAAAATAATGAAGGAAAAATTGAGTGGTTAAGATGAAATATAGATAAACAATTTCAATGTTTTATTTTGAAATTGTTTATCTATAAATGATTCTTATTTTTTTTGACTAAAAATCATATAATTGCAAATAATAACTTAGTGATAAACGATATTCTAAAAACATAATTCAGTATAATTAATAATGTCCATTTTAGAGAAGGACAAGGAGGATATTTCATGAAAGTGGAAGAAAAAACTATAAGGAAAAAATTTGAACATCTTAATTCTAATAAAATTCCTAAGCCTAATTTACTTATGCATTGCTTTAATGCTTTTTGGGTTGGAGGATTTATATGTGTAATTGGACAATTTGTTAGTGACTTTTTTTCTAGAATGGGTGTTCCCAGTGATGAACTAGGGACTTACGTTTCCATAGTTATGGTCTTTCTAGGAGCTATACTTACGGGCATAGGAATATATGATAAGCTAGGTGATTTTGCAGGAGCAGGTTCTGTTGTACCAATTACTGGGTTTGCAAATTCCATTGTTTCACCAGCAATGGAATTTAAAAAAGAGGGTTTTGTTTTTGGTGTAGCGGCTAAAATGTTTACAATTGCAGGACCTGTTTTAGTATATGGTATTGGTTCCTCTGTAATTGTGGGGATTTTATATTATTTTTTAAGGTGGTGATTAAAAATGGGTAGAAGAATTGGAGTTCAAACAGTAGAAATTCAAAGCAAACCTAGAATTATTGGTACATATAATGTAGTGGGACCTAAGGAAGGTAAAGGGCCATTAAAAGAGTATTTTGATAGAATTCTGCAAGATGATCTTAATGGAACTGAGAGTTTTGAAAAAGCTGAAACTAGTTTATTGTATACAGCTATTACAGAAAGTATAAAAAAAGCAAAACTAAAAGAAGTTGACATAAATTATCTGCTAGCAGGAGATTTACTAAATCAGTTAATCTCTTCAAGTTTTGCAGCTAGAGATTTGAATATACCTTTTCTAGGACTTTATGGGGCCTGTTCAACTATGGCAGAGTCTTTAAGTATAGGTTCAATGATAATGGAAGGAGGCATGGCTAATTATGTTGTAGCGGCTACTTCTTCACATTTCTCATCAGCTGAAAGACAATATAGATTTCCATTAGAAATGGGAAGTCAGAGAGCTCCAACGGCACAATGGACGGTTACAGGTGCTGGAGCAATGGTTTTGGGTAAAAAAGGTGATTTTCCTTATGTCACACATGTTACAACTGGAAAAGTTAAAGACTATGGGATAACAGATGTAAATAATATGGGAGTTGCCATGGCACCAGCAGCTGTGGATACTATTAAACAACACTTTTTGGACACGGGCAGAAAACCCTCGGATTATGATATTATTGCTACTGGAGACCTAGGTATGGTAGGAAGAAAGTTTACAGAGGAATTACTCTTGGAATATAAGTATAATATGAAAGGACATTATATTGACTGTGGTGAGGAAATTTTCAATGCTGAAAAACAGGGAACCAATGCAGGTGGTAGTGGTTGTGGCTGTTCGGCAGTGGTTGCGACAGGATATTTATACAAAAACATGCTAAAGGGGAAATTTAGAAGAATGCTTCTAGTGTCTACAGGCGCACTCTTAAGTCCTACTTCATCTTTGCAGGGAGAAACAATACCTGGAATAGCACATGCCGTTTGTATAGAGTTTGGAGGTGAATAAATGAATGAATAATTACATTATGACTTTTATAGTGGGTGGTGCAATTTGTGTAATAGGTCAGATACTTATGGATACTACTAAATTAACTCCAGCTAGAATATTAGTTGTATTTGTAACTGGTGGAGTAATACTAGGCGCATTAAATATATATGATGTAGTTATAAAATATGGCAAAGCAGGTGGAAGTATACCACTGCCAGGCTTTGGCTGTAGTTTAGCTAAAAGTGTAATGAAGGAAGTAGATAAGGTTGGTCTTATAGGAGCATTTACTGGAGGAATAAAAGGTACTGCGGGAGGTATTACTGCTGCAATTTTCTTTGGATATATCATGGCATTATTATTTAATCCTAAAACTAAGGGATAAAAAAACTACTATCAAATATTAAAATTTGATAGTAGTTTTTTATTTCTGTTTTAAGGTGCATTAACAGGGGGATTAACACCCGTTGGATCTGTAACGGGTGGATTTATAACTGGTGGATTCGTAACTGGTGGATCCGTAACTGGTGGATTCGTAACAGGGGGCTTTGTAACAGGCGGACTCGTAACAGGAGGTATAAATTGATTTGAAAAGGAATCAACTGATGTTGGTAATACATAAGCTGAGTCTAATAGCGTAGCATTATGATAACTCCTCTTTATAAAAATTCTTGTTTCAATATTTCCAGGTGAAGTAGACTCTGAGGCAAGAACATAGTTGCCATTAGGCCCTCTGGTAACTCTAGCCAGAACATGTATGCTATCCAGTGTTGTAGGTTGAGTTCCGTCAATAAATAGTTCAGAGTAGACTCTATTTCCTCTTGGGTCCGAATAAGTTAAATCTGTTGGTATATCACCAGAATCCTTTGATACAGAAAAGTCGGATATACCAGAAGGCCGCTCTACTTCCTTAACTGGAAGATTAGTATGGGCTTCTTTCATAACATTTCCCCACAGCAAGGCGGCAGTATTACTACCCATTCCTTCAATTTTAGCTCCATCATCTGTTCCAATCCAAATAGCTGCAGAATAATAAGGAGTTAATCCAACAAACCATAAGTTTTTTGAATCAGAAGAAGTACCAGTTTTACCTCTAACAGGCATGTTACCGAAATTAGCGTTTGGACCAGTACCATCTGCACTTACAGGTCCTTGTAGTAAATCATACATTATATAAGCACTTTGAGGTGATAAAACAGTTTTTGGGTCATATTTTGTTTGAAGTATTATTTTACCACTTCTATCAACTACTTTAGTGTATAATCTTGGAGTAGATCTCATTCCATTGTTACCAAAAACACCATATGCAGTGGCCATAGTGAGAGGATTAGTTCCCTTATAACTACCACCATCTAATTGACCTAGTGCCATAGCAGACATACTTCTCTTATCAGTTTCATCTAATTGCAATCCGAATTTTTCGCCATAAGAAATACCAGTCTTAAGACCAATCATATCCTCAATTTTCACGGCAGCCACGTTAACGGAATGCTTTAAACAATCTCTTAGAGTTAAATATCCATAATATATATCAGGAGAATTTCTAGGATTATAAGGAGGGTCACCTGGAGCACCATATTTTTTTCCTATTTCTTCAGGTACAGGTGAATCTTCAATAATTGTAGAAGCTGTAGCAATTTTTGAATCAATAGCTGGACTATATACAGTTAGTGGCTTAATGCTTGAGCCAGGAGCCTTTAAGAAGTCACTAGAAGCAGCTCTATTATAAGACATAGGACCCTCAACGCCACGGCCGCCTATAATAGTTTTAACTTCACCTGTACGATAATCCATGATAACGCAAGAAGCTTGGATATTTGCTTGTTTAAGGTTAAGGTTACCATCTCTAGGAAATATATAATCATAGCTGTTTTTTTTATTTGACGCAACAGGGTCATCAATTATAGCCTGTGACTTAATTTGCATAGATCTATCCATAGTTGTAGTGATTTTTAAACCGTCGTACATAAGCATGGAATAAGCCTCTTCTTTGTTAATATTTAATGTCTTCATTAGATCCTCAGCAACCTGAAGGATTACAGGCCTAGAAAAGGACTCAAAGTCCATCTTATTTGCGTCTTTTATTGAAAAATTAAATACTAGATTTTCAGCCATAGCTGAATCAAATTGATTTTTGCTGATTTTATTATATTTTAGCATGTTTTCAAGAACAGCTTTTGTTCTATTTGAAACAAAAGCTTCTTTAGATTTAGATGCTTTATATGATAAATTATAAGAAAGACTAGGATTTTGTGCAGCGCTAGCAATAAAAGCACATTGTTTTAAAGACAAAGCCTCAATAGATTTGCCGAAATATTGCTGGGAGGCGGCTTCTACACCGTGAGCTTTTCCGCCTAAAAAAATAGTATTAATATAAGCCTCTAAAATTTGATCTTTGGTCAAAACCTTCTCTAGTTTTAGCGAAAGAGAAATTTCTTGGACTTTTCTTTTTATAGAAGTTCTGTTTTCTATAGAATCTGCTAAAAACATTCTATATTTAACCAATTGTTGAGTTATAGTTGAAGCGCCTTGGAGACTCGCGCCACTACCATGTATTTTTATTTTTATATCATTTAATACAGCTCCACCCAATCTTTTTATGTCAATACCAGGGTGGGTATCAAATCTAGAATCCTCAATACTTATAAATGCATCCTTAAGGACTACTGGAACTTTATTAATAGATATATTAGTTCTTCTTTCTGAGGTAATATATTCATCCATATACTTTTGAGAATTGTCATATAGTGTTGAGGGTTCATCTAATTTTAAAAATTCATTAATATCTAATTCGGGAGCTGTCTTAACCATAGCTACAACTACTCCTCCAATAGCTACCATGGCTATTAATGCTATAGATAGAATTGTTAAAAAAATGCTTTTGAAAACTTTCTTACCAGTTGATTTTTTCTTCTTTGGAGTAGTTTTTTTATCTTTCATTCAATATCCTCCTCGTATTTATCTGGAGCGGATTATAATTATTAATTTCCAGGTCTTATTGTAAAACTTATACTATCTAAGTAGAATTAACTTTTAATATTATACCATATAAATATACTAATATAAAATATCCATTTTGATACACTATTTAATTCTGTAGCTTAAAAGAGTTACATATAATAACATATAACCTTAAATGGAGGTAATAAATATTAGAAATAAGTTTAACAATAAGATTAAAACTAGAGTATTATTAATTATAACCATAATTATTATAAATTTTACAATGTTCATATATATTTTTGATAAAATCATAATGCCAACTGTAATGGCTGTGGCAGATGCAGAAATGAGAGCAAAAGCTACAGAAATTGTTAATAAAGCAATTATAAACGAATATTCCAAACAGTTTAATTACGATGAAATTATAAGGGTTGATAAAGATGCGCAGGGGAATATTGTAATGCTAAAAGCAGATACTTTAAAAATGAATAAAATAGCCTGTGATGTTGCTCTAGAATCACAAAAGGAACTCTTGAAATTGGGGGATATAGGCATCAAAGTCCCTATAGGTTATATCACAAGAAATAATATTTTATCTTATTATGGTCCATGCATAAATATAAAAATGCAGCCCGTAGGCCTTGTAGAAACTAAATATTCTTCGGAGTTTGAAAGTGCAGGTATAAATCAAACGAGACATAAAATCTATGTTAAAGTAAAAACCACAGTTAGAGTGATTATTCCATTGAAAAGCAATGATATTGAAGTAGCTAATGAAATACCAATTGCTGAAACTATTATAGTGGGAAAAATACCCAATACTGCAATTGGGTTAGATTTAAATGGTACGGGTTTTAAATTGGGCAATAGTGGTGAGAAATAAGATAAATATAAAAAAGCACGTTATTAAACGTACTTTTTTTTATTTCTAATTATATTTTGTTAATAATTCGCAAGGAAGATGCTAAAAAAGCTTAAGCTTCCCAATTAAATACGTAAGGTATATTTCTATAATAGTCTCCGTAATTTAATCCATAACCCACAACAAAAAGATCTGGAATTTCAAAACAACAATAATCTGGTATTATATCAATTTTTCTTCTTTCATGTTTATCTAAAAGAACACAAGATTTAACAGAAGCAGCTCCAAGGGATCTAACCCTAGTCATAATGGAATTCATAGTTATGCCTGTATCAACAATATCATCCACTATTAGTACATCGAAGCCAGAAATATTATCTGGGATGTCATTTATAATATTAACTGTTCCACTTGACTCTTCGTCTGCACCATAACTTGAAGTTGTCATAAAGCCTATTTTTGTAGGCACAGTGATTTGACGTACAAGATCCGCAGTAAATATAAAACTACCTCGGAGTAATGAAAGAATATATAATTTTTTTCCATCATAATCTTTGGATATTTCTGCGCCAAGTTGTCCAACTCTTTCATCAATTTGTTCTTTAGATATAAGAATATTTATTTTTTTATCATCCAATGTTAATCCCGCCCTCGTTATATATTTACAATATTGCTTCAATAGTATAAAATTATAGGATAGTTGTCAAGTATAAGAATAAGAAAACTTGTTAAAATATTATTAGAATGGAGTGATTTATGATGATATATGGAAATATTGATGGGGTTAAGAATTCAATTTTAAATAAATTAGAAACTGCTTGTGATATAAGAGTTTCTAAAGATTGCATTTTATCTGAAGAATTAGTAGATATATTAGTCGAGGTAACACAAGATTTAAAAAGAGAAGTCAGTGCCGCAATTGATAGAAAAGGTAAAATAATTAGTATGGCAATTGGTGACAGTAGCACAGTGGAACTGCCTATAATTGATATAAGAGAAGGACGGTTATCAGGAGTTAAAATAGTACATACTCACCCAAATGGAAATTCTAGATTATCTGCTCTTGATATGTCAGCACTAGTAAAACTAAAGTTAGATTGTATAGTGGCAATTGGAATATCAGAAAAAGAAGACTTAAAATATAATGTAGGTTTTTGTGGAATAGAAAATAATATTCTAGTAGAAGAAGAAATAGGACCCATAAGCATAGATAAAGTAATAGAATATGATATCATAGACAAAGTTAAACATATAGAAAAATTAATGAAGACAAGTGAAATCATTGAAGATGATGTAGAAAGAGCTATCTTAGTGGGTATAGAAAGTGAAGAGGATTTAGTAGAACTTAGGGAACTAGCAAAGGCATGTAATGTAGTAACTGTAGATATAATTCTGCAAAATAGACATAAAATAGATCCAGCCTTATACATAGGTAGTGGTAAAGCAGAAGAAATTGCGGGTATTAGGCAAGCATTAAGAGCAAACGTAGTTATTTTTGATGATGAATTATCTGGCTCTCAAGTTAGAAATTTGGAAGAAGTGCTTGGTTGTAAGGTTATAGACAGGACTACATTAATATTAGAGATATTTGCACGAAGAGCAAGAACTAGGGAAGCAAAAATTCAAGTTGAACTTGCACAATTAAAATATAGGTTACCACGTTTAACAGGACTTGGAACTATGCTTTCAAGAACAGGTGCAGGAATTGGCACAAGAGGTCCTGGAGAGAAAAAATTAGAAATAGATAAAAGAAGAATACGCGAAGGTATTTTTGATTTAAATAAAGAATTAGAAAAAATAAGAACCACAAGAAATGTACAAAGGGAAAAAAGAAGTCGCGAAAGTATTTCAAAAATATCTTTAGTTGGGTACACTAATTCTGGAAAATCAACACTTAGAAATGTATTATGCGATGTAGCCTCACTAAAAAGCGCTGTTCAAAAAGATAAAGTCTTTGAAGCAGATATGCTCTTTGCAACCTTAGACGTAACAACAAGAGCACTACTATTACCTGATAATCGTGTGGCAGCAGTAACAGATACTGTAGGTTTTATAAGAAAACTTCCCCATGACCTGGTGGAAGCCTTTAAATCTACATTAGAAGAAGTTGTATATTCAGATTTATTGATGCACATAGTGGATGTATCCTCAGACACTGCAGAGCTACAAATAGAAGCTGTAGATGCCGTTTTAGCAGAACTTGCGGCAATTGATAAGCCGATGATATTGGTGCTAAATAAAATTGATAAATCTTCTCAAGAAAACATCCTAAAGATTAAAGAAAAATATAAAAATTTGAAATGCATAGAAATATCAGCTAAGTATGGTACAAATTTGGAAGGGTTACTAAAAGAAGCTTGTGAAGATCTTCCATATACACTTAAAAAATTTAATGTGCTTATTCCATATACTGATCAGTCCATGGTGGCATATTTGCATAGAGGTTCTAAAGTGGAATCAGAAGAATACAACGAAGAGGGAACACTTATGACAGTACAAGGGGACAATGAAGTTTACAATAAGTGTGAAAAATATATTTTAGTTTAGATTAAACTGAAATATATTTTGTAATGGATAAAGTTGTGTTATTAAAAAAATTAAATAAGTGTAATAAAATTTGTGGCTAGATTATATAATTAAGTGTTAGGTCTATAGCATTTATCATAGGATTTAGGAGTAGATATGGGAGAGGATAAATTAAATTCAGATAATGAAAATAGGAAAAGCAAAAAATCAACTTGGCAAGATGACAACCAATATCAAAAAAAAATTATAGATGATATTACTCAGCAATATAAGAATATTTATGAATATGCATCTATGCAACAACCAGTATCTGATACTAGTGACACAACAAACTGTTTTGATATTAAATCCTTGGCAGATAAGGCTGTAAACATAAATATTTTAAGATATGAAGTAGATAGATTACAACTAGATTTTAAAGCAAAGGCATATTTTGAAAATGATGTAAAACCACTAATAGACACTCTGTACTCTTTAGCTACTGCATCTATTAGTTATTCAAGTGCTGCAGGTAGTTTGGCAAATACAAATTTTGGCCGTAGTTCAAAAATTAAAGATGCCCTAAATTTAGTTGAAGGCGTTAATGAAATTTCTGAAGATTTAATTAAAGTGTTGAAATGTAAAATTGATAATATGTTGAAACTCGCAAAGTATGATTGCAAATGATTTTTTATAATGTTAAAGAGAATCAAGGTTAATTTGACCCTGATTCTTTTTATTTTAGGTACTAGAAAATTAAGGATTATTATTATGAAAACTGCTAAAAATAAATATAATATTGAATTTGGAGGTAATATCATGGAAAAAGTGTGTCCGGTTTGCAATAATTTAGAAAGAAAAGTTTGCAAGTGTGAAAAGTGTAGTGATATAATGACAGATAAAGGAATAATACAAGAATATTTTGATGATTATAGTGCCAATATGGAGATTAATGACCATGATAAGTTCTGTGTTCATATATATCAGTGCAGTAATTGTAATTTTTATAGAAGAATTACAATTAACAAAATATTGATTTAGGAAAAATACTTTTAAGGATACTAAAGCACATTAAAAATTGGGGGTAACGTGAATGAAAAAAACTATTTTACAATATCAAAAGGCCTTTAATAGTGTAGTAGATAGAATAAAAATTGATGAATCTGTTTTATCAGTAATGGTTTTTGGAAGTATGGTGACAGGAGATTTGTGGGAAGAATCAGATATTGATCTTTTTGTAATTGTCAAAGAGAATTTCGAGAAAATTCGAGACATACATACAGAAGAAAAGGATGTTCCTGTTCATATTAAACTCATGGGTAAAGAAAAATTTATACAAATTTATTCTGACAATCTAAAGGGCGGATATATACATAGAATTTTTTCATCTTCAAGATTAGTATTCTCAAAAGATATGGATATAACAGTAAGGTTTGACGGTGGTAGATTTTTCCCTGATATTGATAGAGAGCGTTGGGGTATGTTTTTTTTAGGAAAACTTTTAAAAGATATGGGAGTATGTAAAAAGTATTTATGGAGCAATGGTATCTATACCTCCTACACTACTGCCATAAGATGTATAGAAAAGTATTCAAGGCTATTTGTTAATTCATCAGGGTATATGATTAGTAAAGATGTTCTGGCTATGGCCATGAATCTAAATGAAGATTTTAAACAATGCGTTGATAAATTATTTTTTGAAAAAACAAACTTGGCAGAAACAATTCAAGAAACTATGACCTTTTTAGAGGAAAGCATAAATTCAAGTATTAAGAGCAATTGTAACTTACTTTTAAACTATATGAGAGAACAAGATAAGTTTTTAAGTGCTGAGGAAATTATGGCAGAGGATTTGTTTGTGGATTTTGATATAGACATGGAAGAATTACTTAATAAACTTTGGGAAAGAGACATTATCAAAAAAGAAAGTAGAGATTTCAAGATAGAGAAGGATAAAACCTTATTTAAACAAAATGTTTATTTTGTCTAATAATTTTGAAATAGATAGGTGTAGATATGGAGAAGTATGAAATTGAATTTAACCAAGACATTCCGAAATACATAGAAATATCAAAGTATATAAAAAAAATGATTGATAAAAATAATATTTTTGATGGTGAAAAATTACCATCTATAAGGAAATTAGCAAAAACACTTATGGTTAATGAGGTTACCATAGTTAGTGCATATAAAAAGCTGGAGGCGGAGGGCTATGCTTATCAAAAGATGGGTAGCGGAACTTATGCTAAAAGAAGAGATACAAACATAAAATTTAAAAAAGAATATTCAAATACCTTAAAAAAAATCTCTGGAAAAGACCTTAAAATATATGTAGATTTTACAGGAGAAATCACAAGTAGTGAGTTTTTCCCAGTAACAGTATTTAAAGATGTATTAAATGAAGTATTAGATAGAGATGGTGCAGAAGCTTTTGCCTATAAGGAATCTTTGGGGTATGAAGGTCTTAGAAATAGTATAAGCAGTTTTTTTTGGGACAATAAGGTAAGTACTGAAGATATATTGATTCTTTCTGGTGCACAACAGGGTATTGATATAGTGTCAAAATCTATAATAAATGTTCACGATAATGTGGTTGTAGAAAAGCCAACCTATGGTGGTGCACTAACGGTTTTTAAATGGAGAAGGGCTAATATATTTGAAGTTGATATACTAGAAGATGGCATAGATTTAAGTCAATTTGAACAAATACTAAAAAAGAATAGAATCAAATGTTTTTATGCCATGAGTTATTTTCAAAATCCTACAGGAGCCACCTATAGTTTGGAGAAAAAGCTAAAAATATTAGAGCTTGCAGAGTGCTATGATTTCTACATTGTTGAAGATGATTATTTATCTGAGCTAATATATGACCAAAAGCAATATAAGAGTTTTAAGAGCTTAGACAAAAATGACAGAGTTATTTATATTAAGAGTTTTTCAAAGATATTTCTGCCAGGAATAAGACTAGGATATATGATATCACCAGAGAAATACAAGGAGCACATACAAAATTCAAAAATTAACACAGATATATCAACTTCAAGTCTTATGCAACGTGCTCTGGATTTATATATAAATAAAGATCTTTGGAAGCAGCATATAAACTATCTCAATATGGCGTATAAAGATAAATATGACTTTATGATAAATTGTATAGATAAATATTTAGGCAAAAAAGTTAGTTATTTTACTCCTGGAGGTGGAATTAATTTTTATTTTAAAATAGATGAAAATTTGAAAATTAATTCTATGGATTTATTTTACAGTTGCAAGAATAAAAAAGTTCTAATTACACCCGGAGTTTTATTTTATAAAAATGCAGAGCAAGGCAATAATTATTTTAGATTGAGTTTTTCAGAATTAAAAAAGCCTGAAATAGAAGAAGGAATTAAAGTTATCTCAAAGATACTTGAAAAAATACCCAAAAGATAAGGAGAGAAGATTTTGAAAAAGGGATTAGTTGACATTGACTGGCAATGCATTAGCACATATTCAGAGGAAGAAATATCCTATTTCTTATTTTTAGAGGGCAAAACAATGGAAGCCATATGTAAAATAAGAAACTTGGATAATGCCATTGTACAAAAACATATTATAGATGGTAAAATAAAATATAGATTTTTAGTGAAAAGCAATGACCCTTCTGAACTTTTTAAGAGCATTGCGGTGGCAGGAAAAGAAGATAAAATTCATTTTTTAAATTCAATGGGCGAGGATAATAAAAATAAATTAACCCAATTAATAAAAATTACTTATGGGGAGATGTATCCTAAGGACAAAGAGGCAGCAGTTTGGATTTTGGGAGAATTAAAGGAAGTATCTTGTTTAGATATTTTAGTAAAAGCTTCTGTTAATAAATCCATAAATATACGCAGAATGGCGGTTTCTGCAATGGGGAAACTTGGAGATGAAAGAGCAGAAGTGGCATTACTTAGATCCCTGACCGATGAAAATCCACAAGTGATAAGTTATGCAATAAAATCTCTAGGTAAAATAAAAAGTGAAAAAGCTATTGCAAAGATAAAATACTTACAGGATAACACAGACAAAAAATACATAATAGATGCTGCACAAAGCTTCTTAATACTTATGGAGCAAATATAGAAGAAAACTAGAGGCTAACCTTGAATTTACTCTAGAAGATTTATGCAATGACGGGAGAACTTATATGAGCTATTTTACGATAAAAAATGAATCAAAAGCTGAATTTAAAGAGAAAAAATCTATTTTCATTGGCCATGGCAAAAGAGTTGAAACCGAAGAGGAAGCTAAGGAATTTATCCAAAATGTTAAAAGTCAGCACAAAGAAGCTAGGCACAATGTTTATGCCTATATAATCGGTGAAAATAGAATGATACAAAGATATAGTGATGATGGGGAACCTCATGGCACAGGAGGAATTCCTATGCTAGAAGTTTTAAAAAAGAGCGATATTACAGATGTAGTTGTAGTAGTTACAAGGTATTTTGGAGGGATTCTTCTTGGCACTGGAGGGCTTGCAAGAGCATATTCTAAAGGTGCATCCCTAGCTATTAAAGAAGCAGGAGTAGTGGAGAAGGTTAAAGGTATTCCCTTAGAAATAGTAATTGAATATGATTTACTTGGGAAGTTGCAGCATGTATGTGCGGAAGGGAACACCCATATAGAGGATATAGAGTATACTGACAAAGTAAAAATTAAAATACTCTGTGAGTTTAGTAATCTAGAAAAATTACAGTCACAAATAACTGAAGTTACTTCTGGAAAAGCACTGTTTGAAGAAGAAGAGCCCAAAATGTACTTTAAATTAGAAAACAGATTATATGAATAATATGTGGGTATACCACATCCTTTAGTGAATTGTAAGAAAAGTGTAAATACTTTTCTTTTTTTATTTGAAAAGTACTTTATTCGATGATATAATGGGAAAGTAATGTGTTTATAACTAATTCATAGGATTATTACTATTTATTAGGAGTGATTGGAAAAATTTCATACATAAAATAGTTAGGTGGGAGGAATTTCAAATGTCGGGACATTCAAAATGGCATAACATTCAACAGAAAAAAGGTAAGGTAGATGTTATAAGAGGTAAGGTATTTACAAAATTAGGTAAAGAAATAATAATGGCAGCTAAAAATGGTGGATCTAATTTAGAAATTAATGCTCATCTTAGAGATGTAGTTGCAAAAGCTAAATCTAATAACATGCCTGCTGATACAATAACTAGAGCAATAAAAAAAGGTTCTGGTGAGCTTAATGACATAAACTACGAAGAAATAGTTTATGAAGGTTATGGAGCAGAAGGTGTTGCTGTAGTAATTAACACACTAACAGATAAAAAAAATAGAAGTGTAGCAACTGTAAGGCATGCTTTTGATAGATGCGGTGGAAACATGGGAGCTACTGGTTGCGTAAATTGGATGTTTGCTAAAAAGGGACAAATTATAATAGAAAGAAAAGCAGATATGGATGAAGATGAAATCATGATGCTAGCTCTAGAAGCAGGTGCAGAGGATTTTAATGCAGAAGTAGAAATGTTTGAAATTATCACAGCTGTAGAAAACTTTGGAGCAGTAAGAGAAGTGCTGGAAGCGGCAGGTTTTGAATTTGCTTCTGCAGAGATTACAATGATACCAGATAATATGACACCTGTTAGCTTAGAAGGCGCAGCTAAGGTACAAAGGCTTATAGATATGCTTGAAGACGATGATGATGTGCAGGATGTCTATCATAATGCAGAGTTCCCTGAGGAGTTTGTGGGATAGAGGCTTTAGAGGCAATGGCATGATGGTATACATGTGAGAAAATCGTTAGATGATGGTATACGAGTAAGCTGATGTAGTTCAGTTATGGATGTACCATTTGAACACCTTATTATATTGATAATTAATCAATATGAGAGGGTGTTTTTTTTATGTTAATAAATGAAGTATTAAAAGAATTTATATTTGATTGTGAGATAAGAAAAATTAGTCCAAGGACTTTAAAAAGTTATAGAAATAATAATCAGAGGTTTTTTAACTACGTTGAAAAGGAATTTAATATTACTGAACTAGAAGAATTTTCTCATTTGCATATTAAACAATATTTTCGATTTTTAATAGATAAGGGACTTACAGAAACTTATGCAAATGGAATTTTGAAGTGTATGAGGGCATTTTTTGTATATTGCATTAATGAGGAGTATGTGATTAAAAATCCATGTTTGAAAGTGTCATGGCAAAGACAACCTAAGACTTTAATAAGTACATTTACTGATTTGGAAGTAATAAATATGGTAAATGCATTTAACTATTTAACTTATTTAAATGCAAGAAATAAAACTATTACAGCCTTTCTTGTAGATACAGGAGCTAGGAATGCTGAGACTTGTGGCATATTAAATAATAACATAAAAGACAATTATGTTTTAATTCAAGGAAAAGGTAATAAAGAAAGGCAAGTTGGATTAAGTCCAGAATTAAAAAAAATTATGATGAAATACAATAGGATTAAAGATTTCTATTTTAAGGATAAGAATGTCAAGTATGATAACTATTTCCTATCAAATACAGGATTACCACTAACCATTGAAACTATTGAAAGAGTGGTAAAAATTGCAGGTAACATTGCAGGTGTAAGAAAAGAAATAAGATGTTCTCCCCACACGATAAGACATTATTTTGCTCAAAAACAGTTACGCAATAAATTAGATATTTATAGTTTATCTAGACTATTAGGACATGAGAATGTAATGATTACAAAGATATATTTACAATCAATAAAGGACGAGGAAATAGTTGCTATGTCTATAAAAACTTCACCATTAACATCATTGAGGGGAGGGAAATAACTATGAATATTAATCCAGTATTTGAACTGTTAAGAAATGATGGAAGTATAATTATTAATAAAGCTTTAATGCACCGTTTAGGTGTTAATGAAGCAATACTATATTCAGAAATAGTTTCCCGATATTCTTATTTTGCTAAAGGAAATATGCTCACGGAAGATTACTTTTATAACACAGTTGATGATTTACATTTAGCAACTGCATTAGGTGAAAAGGCACAAAACAAAGCAATTAAAAATCTAATAACTTTAGGGTTAATTGATAAAAAATTAAAGGGGACACCTGCACGTAGACATTTTAAAATTACTGATAATATGAATTTAATTTTAAGTTATATTGAGGAAGGCAAAACTATTATTAAGGAATTAGACCAAAAACAGAAGGTAAGAATGCAAGAGAAAATACAGTATTCAAAATTCAGTTCCTCCGAAAAGGCGGAACTAGAAGACAACGATAATAGTACAAGCAATTCAAGTTCCTCCCAAAAGACGGAACTAAGCAAAATCAACAGTTCCTCCATTAAGACGGAAGTTGTTGAGAAGACACCAGTTCCTCCAATAGGGAGTGTACAGTTCCTCCCAAAGGAAGTTTCTAGTTCCTCCAATAAGACGGAAGTAGTTCCTGCGATTGGGAGGATAAATAATACTAATAATAATACTAAAAATAATACTAAGAATAATAGAGAAGAGGATTGCCTTCTTTCCATTTGGAATAACATTACAATAATCTTGAAAAAGGAAATGACAGAAGTAAGCTTTAAAACTTGGATAATGTGTTTATCTCCTTCACGAATAGAAAATGATATATTGATTCTTAGAGCAACTAATGATTTTACAAAAAGCATTGTAGAATCTAAATACAGAGATATATTGATTAAGGCTATAAGTACATTTAAAAATAGTTCGATAACTAATTTTATTGTGGAAGCGGAATAGAAAATAAAGGAATATAATAGCATTTTGTAGAATTAGATAAAATGATTAGAATTTATATTGATAAAAATGGAGGTTATTAAAATATGGAAGTTTTATTTATGTCGCTGTCTATAATATTTTTTGTGCTATTTTTTGCATGTGGAGTAGCTATAATTGCAGGATGTATTAAACCACAATTAGTAATAAGGTGGGGCAATGCAGAAAAAAGAAATAAAAAAAACGTAATGAAATACTATGGAATATCATTGATAGTATGCTTTATTTTACTTTTGACGACCTATACAAGCTTTGAAAATGTTAAAGCAGTTAAAGTAGCAAAAGCCGAAGTAGAATTAGCAAGAATAACAGCAAATAAAATAGCAACAGACAAAGCAATAGAAGATAAAAAAATAGCTGATAAAATAATATCAGATAAGGTAGCAGCGGATAAAATAATAAAAGCTAGGGCAGTTGCAGATAAAGTCATAAAGGATAAAGCAATAAAAGATAAAATAGCATTAGACAAAGAAATAGCATCAGACAAAGAAATAGCAGATAAGGAAGATGATGATAAAAGAATAGTCAATGAACAGAAAGAAATAACACCGATAACCAAGCAATCAACAAGCACAACAAAAGATTATACTGCTGAGATTAAATCTATTCAGACTCAAATTGAAGCACAAAAGTATGAGTTAACTAAACTATCACAAAATTCACAAGAATATCGGAATGTATTAACAACTATAGGTAAACTTTTGCAGAGAGATATAGATTTGACTAATAAACAAATTATTATAGATACTCAAAAATTAAGATGAAATATTTGAGAATGATTAAGCCAGGAAAAATAGAAATTATTAAAGTTTATATCTTACATATTAAGATGATGATAATGAATATGTATATGTAGAAAATGGAATTGTAACAACCATACAACATTAAAATATAAAAATAAATTTATGTAAGGGGAGATTAGTAATGACTAAATTAGAGCGTTATGAGTCGTATGGTGGAAATTTAATTGATGGATTAAAAGGTGTGGGGTGGATTAATCTTGTTTGCAGTATAGTTTGTGCAATTTTCATTTGGTTTAAGTTTGGTAAAATGGACATTGGTAGTTATAGCGATGAGATAAATCCTATAGCAGTTGTATCGGGTATAGCATTAATAGTAAGTGGCATAATTGTTTTAATAATAATGTTATCTATAGCACATATACTAGAAAATAGCATAGTTACAAGAAATAAAGTTGAGGAAACAGAAGAAATAAAACCTGTAAATACATTTAAAGCTGAAAGTACTGTTAAATCTGTAAAAGAAACTCAAGATATTAAAAATAATATTAAAGCAGAGTGTCAAAAAGAACCTAAAATAAAAGAAGTAATAAAGGTAGAACATATTAAAGAAAAACCAATTACTTATGCTGAGGACTTAGGCTATAGTTGGAAATGTACTTGTGGTAATATAAACGATATATCAGATGAAAGTTGTAGTAAGTGTAAATCTAATAAAAATTATATATTAAGCAATTTTTCGGAATATTAAGCTAAAGCACAGGGTTATGATTGTAAATTAGTTGCCAATATATTAAAATCTTCCCAAATACCTGCGTGGGTTTCAGTATTTAATTTATTCAGTGCTTCTATATAGCTATATTTCATTACTCTAGCAATTTTCTTAAGTCTATAATAAGGTTCTAAAATGTAAAATCTCTGTAACACAGGGTCAAAGATAAAAGTATCATTTATCTCTAACCAAGCATGGTAATTGCCTTCTTCAAATTGTCCATGAACTAAAGTAATATTGTTATTACCATATCTTCTAATATACTCAAAACTTAAAGGAAAACATAAAAACCAAATACAAATATTGGAATCGATATCTTCTTTAAATTCTTTACAAATAGGTACTATTTCTTTTGATATTTCAATAGAAACAAGTTTTTGTATTTGAGAATTATAAAGGTCTTCGATATAGGAATTAATAGCTTCTAAAGGGATATTCTTATTTTCTAATAATAAGAATTGTTTGAGTTTTGCACTAGTGAAAAAAGAAAGTGAATATTTGTCACAATCATACTGGGGGCAATAAGCAATGAATTCATCTCTTAAATAGTTGAGGCATTTCACATTATCAATAATCATTAAATCCACCTCTTATAATGATATTTTGTCAAATTCAATTGTATTGTACCATAATATGATTAGCCAATACTACTAAAAACTTATTCATAATAGAAACGATTCTGAGGGGTTTAAATTGATTAATTATATTGTTTTAAACAGATAAATTAATCGCATTTAACACTAAATTAGTTATAGTTAGATTAACAAATCCTATTGACTACTTTTAGTTAGTTAAATAGGATTTTTGTACGTTAATATAGTTATTATTTTATAAAGAAGTAAGTAGATTAGCGGATTAAAATATATAAATAAATTTAGATTAATAAAAGGGAGCTGAGTAACTAACAAAACATAGTCGAATGTAAATTATTGACTGGTGCAGAACTCAATTAGTTACGGCAAAAAAATAAAATAGCTACTCTACTAAAGCAACTATTCTATAAAATAACCTCTAACCACAGTGTTATTTTAAGATTCAAACATTAAATTCTAACTAATCGGAAGATACTCTCCCCATTTGTTATATTATAACACATAAGTTAAATAATATTCAACAAAAATAATATTCAACAAAAATAATTTTATCATTACATTACCCAAGCATTATCATTACATTACCCAACCTAAGACCTTTAAACACCTACTTTAGCATTGGTTTACCCAACTATAATAATTAATCTCCTATAATTAGCGTTAGTTTACTCAACCCACTTTAATGAATAATTACGATTAGTTTACCCAACCTAAAGCTTAGATTAAGATTAGATTACCCAACCTAAATTTTCTCATATTTAATCATTTATATCTTGGTTTGGCACTGGAATAGCCATTCTAATACTTTTTATTCTTAATTAATCTGTATTTTTAGCGTTGATTTACCCAACCTAAGGCTTAGATTATCATTAGATTACCCAAGTATTATCATTAGATTACCCAGTAGATTTATTTAAGTTGATAGATTACGATTAGATTACTCAACCCTAAATTTTTATCGAATTTAATCAGTTTGACCTTGTTTTGGCATGGGAATACCCAATCTAAGCCCTTTTATTCTTAATTAAGTTCCTATTTTACGATTAGATTACTCACCTTAACTCCTATTTTAGCATTAGATTACCCACCTTATTCATTTAAGTTGATATTTTAGCATTGGATTACCTAACCTAAGCAATTTTTTATTCTAATCATTAAAATTATTTAGATAATATTTGTTTTAAAAGAACTGATTAAACATAATTATAAAATAACGAGAAAATGGAAGCTAATCAAAGCTAATTTGACATAACCACAATTCTATTTTATACTACATTTAGATACGTAAAGATGGAGGGTTAATATCAGAAGATTCAACATATTAAAGGGAGGAACAAAAAATGTTTAAAATATTTTTAGATGTTATAGAAATTATAATTCCTATTACCTTAATAGTTTTTCTAAAATACATTGATAAACATAACATTGATTGGTCATTTAAAAAATGGTTTATTAATATTAAAATTAAAGTAATACATGAGTAAAAAAATTAGAGGTGAATTTATGCCTCTTTTTTTTGATGAAAGTGGACTTTTTTAGAGTTTTGGTGGTACAGAATTATTTTGACATCATTCAAACCATTGAATAGCAAGGATTTAAAAATAGTTCATCTATACGGTATATAGAGATACATAACATATTATATTAAATCTATTTTCTTATTAATTTCATCAACTTTATTGTCAATTTTAGTAATACGATTTTCAATATTAGTTAAATGATTTTCAATTTTAGTAATTGTTCCATTAATCCCACATATACTATTCATCATCTCATTCTGACCATTTTCTAGTCTTGCAAAGCCCTCTTGCATTAACTTACATACCTCATTTATATCCACATTAACACCCCCTCAGTATAGCTATTTTACCACATACATGTAATTAGTACACTATATATTTGCATAGCTTAAAAGCTTGATTTAGAGCATTGGAAAACTATTATATCCTTGGAAATTCAACACTTTATAAACTGGGTCACTCTCTGTGATTAAGTTTTTTAAGTCCATTATATGAACTCCCGTCTCAAATTGTTCAATATTTCTATTAATAGCTAAAAGAAGAAAATGTACAATACTAAAATAGCTTAGAATCCTAGTGTTACTTTAACGAAAATGACGATAAATCATTCTAAAGCGACTTGTGAGGGATTAGTAATAAATAATGAAATAAGACAATTGTAGAGCCATTTAATATTTTTAACAAATATTAATATCAAAAACAATAAAAGGACACGATTATTTCGCATCCTCGTCTTTTTTATATTCAATTATATCTTCGATTTTACAATTGAAATAGCTACATAAAATATCTAAATGCTCCCTAGAAATCATTTTAAAAGAATCTACACAGTAAGCTGATATGGTTGGAAGTCTAATACCAGTAATTTCGCTGATTTGTTTTTGTGTTAACCTATTTTCCGCTAATTTAACATGCAATTTCATCTTAATCATTTATTTCGCACCTCCATCTTATTTACTATTATAATATATATAACACTATTCGTAAATACATGAAACGAAAATAATTTTATATAGTTACGATTAACGTGTTGACAAGTTACGAAATTCGTAGTATATTATAAATATAGAAAACAATTGATGGGGAGGTACAAGAAATGGATAAACAACAAATACACATAGATTTAACATTTGAGCAATTCAAGGAAAGATGCTTGGAAATAGTTAGAAGTGATAATTATATGGATTTAGTTAAAAGTTGGGAAGAAAATATAGTGTACACAAGTTTCACTAAAAACCTAGACAAAAGTTATTGGAAATCAGATATATATTATGTTTCAGAATATAAAATTGATAAATACTATATTAAACATTATGAATTTAGTTATATCACAGATTATAATACATTTTTTGTTGAAGATTATCAATATATTGACAGGAAGGTTATTAAGGCTCTTGCAAAGCTTGAATCTTTAGTAGCTAAAAGCAAGGATATGTATATGAGTGACACTTTAAGTAATCTGCAATTAGGAGGGAAAATATGAGTATTAAAATATTGCAACAATTTATATTTTTTGCTAAGGAATTTGATTTAGAAATCACAGTAGTCAATTTGAAAAAGTTTAAAAAATGTACAAGTAAATAACAAATTAAGAAAAGGGGATAAAATACAAATGAATAATAATTTAAATGTAGCAATGGTAGAGAATTTTCTAGGAATGTGTGTAAAAGGGATTGTTATTAATAAAGGAGAAGAAGAACCTATTATATTGGAAAACTTCCAGTATTATAATGAAGGCACACAATTTATAATAAAAAATACGGATACAGAAGAAAGAATCCCTATAACTAACATTAAAGAATATTTAGTTAGAGGATATGAAGATTATATACATATGAAAAATAATAACACTGATATATTTATAGAAGATTTAGCAATATAGCTATTTAAACAAAACAATAAATAATACTGTAACTTAAATAAAACCTAGCAAATCAATGCTACGCTTAGTTATTTTAGCTATATGGTATTATTTATACAATTATGGACTTTTATATAAAATTATAATTGTGCTATAATTTTATTCGACGGCATTTTTTTTGGGATAAAATTATGGCAATCCAACCTGTCAATACTCTATATTAGTAGTATATATGCAATAGCAATAAAAAGCAAGTTAATATAAAAAATAATTATAAAACAACAGATAAATGCTTATGAGGAGGAGTCTTAAAATTATGACAAATATAATAGAACAAAATTTTGAAAATGTAGATTTAGAACTTATAACAGAGGAAATATTACAGTTAAAGAATCAAACTGCTTCAAATATGATTGAAATAGGTAAAAAGTTAATCCAAGTGAAGGGAAATCTACCTCATGGACAATTCGGCAAATATTTAGAGGAAAAAGTTTCATTTAAAAAAAGCACTGCAAATAATTTTATGAAGGTTGCTATAGAGTTTTCAAATTTCCAATCGCTTGGAGATTTAGAACCAACAAAATTAATCTTACTATTAGATATTCCCAAAGAAGAAAGAGCAGAATTTATTGAAACAAATAATGTTGAGGATATGTCCACAAGGGAACTTACTAAGAAAATCAAAGAAATTAAGGATAATAAGAAAGCAATCAAAAAGGCTGAAAAAGAATCAAAGGTAATTATAAAAGACGTAATTATTATAGAAGACGTAGAAATAATAGAAAATGTCGCTCCAATAGCACCAGTGGCAGTAACCAACTCAGTTAATACAGAAAAAATCCTGAACAAAGTTGATACATTAATTAAAGTAATTACAATTTGCACAGGATATTTTGAAAACTTTACAGATTATATAAACTGTGACAGTAGAGGGGGCATAATAGCCCAGTTGTATGTTACAGGTGTTATTAGTAAGGAAGAGTTAATAGCGACTGTAATAGCCTATAACATAGGTTTAGAGATTAACTTTAAAGAATTAAATGATGGAACTGCCAAAGAAAACTATACAAATAATATATGCAACAGTTATTATCATTACAAATCCACTAAAGATGAAAGTTACTTCTCTATTTTAAACAAAGAAATGTGCTATGAAAATGTTATGGAGTTTACTTGGGAAAAAAATAAAAAAGAGAGATTAGAGTACATAGAGCAAAATCAAAAAAAAGTATTTAAAAGGGACAATATAACGATTGCTAGAGGGTTTAATGAAGATAATGCAATGTTATGTGTATATAAAAAAAGAGAGAATCTCGGACATTATAATATAGATACAGAGCACAATTTGGAAGACGTGACCAAGCTATTTAAATTATATAAAATTGATAAAAGTTACCTAGACTTAGTAGAAAGTTTCATTAAAATGATTAAGGAAGAGCAACTAGGGCAGAAGAATAAAATATACGATGATGCTAAGAAGAAAGCTAAATTTATAAGTTACCAAACCAACCTTGAATTAGATTACACCTTCATATTAAAGGACAAGCCATATGAAAACGCAGGAGACAGAATATACATATTTGATGGAATAGACCTATTAGGAAAAGTTACATTAATAGACGTTCTTGGTGGAGATAATTTTGATATAGATTTAGATAACAATGAAACTTTAATAAAACTAGTCAAAAAAGTAGATGCAGGATGTTGGAGAAATTTTAAAGAAATATTATGGAAAGAAAATATAAGATTATTTGATATTAGGGTGAAAAAAGAGAGAGCAAATAAAAAGGAATGGGAAGAAGAAGCATATAAGAGCTATAAGAAATCTAGTAGTAATAGTTTTGAAGATTTATTCGGTGATGCAACAGTAAAAGCAGAAGATAAACCAATATATAAGAAACTTTATAAGACACTTGCAATGGCTTATCATCCCGATAAAGGTGGCACAAATGAGGAAATGGCTATGGTTAATCATCTAAAAGAAGTTTGGGGTATAAATTAGAAGGGGATACCTAGTGTCCCTTAAGCAGTACATAATAAATAATTATATAACATAAGGAGATTGATATATATGGATAACAATATTAAATTTTTAGAGGTTAGAAGCAAATATTTTGCACAAGGACTTTCATTTTTAGGATTTAGATATATGAAATTTGGGTTCGGAGTAGATACAATTTATGGATTTGAGGACACACAAATATTAAGAACTGCTATGACGAAAATGATTTCGCTTAAAAACAGTTTAAATTTAGATTAAGGAGGTCATATGACATTATGGAAATAGAAGAAATAAGCCAACTGGTAACAACAAGTAAATATATAGCAGATGAAATAAAAGAGGATTATAAGCAATGGAAAAAGGGAGATTTAATATTTATAAAAGCAGGGACAGGGACAGGAAAAAGTTATTTTATAAAGAATGACCTTGTCAAATATTGTAAAGACAATGATAAAAAGATATTATATCTAACAAATAGAAACACATTAAAAAAGCAAATTATTAATGATATTGGTCAAAATAGTACTATAACAGTTATGAATTATCAAAAAGTTGAAGTTAGCATTTTAAATAATGTAAGATTTGATAATTATGATTATGTGGTAATGGATGAAGCACATTATTTCTTTACAGATGCAAGTTTTTCAAAAAAGACTGATATATTTTTCAAGAAAATGATAGCAGACAATAGTATTTGTAAGATATTAATGACTGCTACACCATTAACCCTCAGCTATTTTTTTAACAAGAAATGTTTGAAAATTGATTATACATATGAATTGCTTACAGATTATAGTTACATAGATAAAATAGTAGCTTTTAATGATTACAACTCTATAGATAAAATTATACAAGGTATTCCACAAGATGAACAAATAATATTCTTTAGTACTGCTAAAAGAGCATATAAAGTAGCAAAAAAATATGATGGTACATTTATCTGTTCAGAACATAATAAAGATGATATGTGGAACAAGTATGTTAAAGGTACAGAAAACGAAGTAGAACTAAATAATATTATTGAAAATGGATGTTTTAATAATCATATATTATGTACTACAACTGTATTAGATAACGGAATTAACATAAAAGAAGGTACTAAGGCAAGAAACATAATAATTGATATTTTAGACATAGACACATTTATACAAGTTTTGGGGAGAAAGAGAGTATTTGAAGGAGAAAAAATAAACTTATATTTCTATGCATGGAAAGATGGTAGAAGAATTAATGGGTTTAGAACTAAAATGAATAATACATTAGAAATGGCAGATTATCTAATTAAAAATGGTGAAATTGAGTATACAAAAAAGAAATTTAAGACTGATATTTCCGATAGTCGAATTATAGATAGTGTAGTAATAGATAATGGAATACATATGGTCATTAATGAATGTGTTTATACTAAGTGTAAAGTAGATTTATCCCTGTATGATGCTATATTAGATAAAAAACATCCAGTAAAATATAAAAAAATAATAGGTAGTGCATTGGGATTTGAAGATGATAGTATTATTGAGATGGAGGCAGAAGCAATGGAAGATGAATTAGTAGTTTATTTAAATAGCATAACTAATAAAAGTTTATCTAAAGAAGAAAAGGCTGAATTAATTAAAGTTATAGGATTAAAAGATGGTAGAGGTAGATTACAAAAGAGTATTACTCAATTAAATGCTTATTTGAATAGTAATAAAATACCATTTATGATTATTTCCAAAAGAATTAAAAAAGATAATAAATTAAATACAATTTGGGTTATAGAGAAATTAATAATATAAAGTTGAAAGTATCACTTTTGTGGATACTCCTATAATATAGGATACTCCATATAATTGATACCCTAAATAATGGTAAATATAAAAATCGTAAAATATCTTAGTTATATAGGATACGACAGTAGACTATATTCCTAGGGGACAAGTCTTTTCATTGTCTCATAGGACATTAACCTTCAAATTATAATATTGCTGTAATGTGTTTGCATGGATTAAAAAGAAATCCATTTAACAGAGCCAACCATTTAACAATGGTCGTCTCAAAGTAAACAATTCTATACATATTTTTATATTGAAACGGTAGTGAAAATCTCCATGTTGTATATATGAAGTTAATTATTGAATCCCCCCCCTGGGGATATGAAAGTTAATATTAAAATTCCCAGTACGGGGAACTTGAAAATTAATATTAAACACAACCTTCTAATGTAATTGAAACAAATATTCTTCACTAACGCTCGAATAATTATTCCAATTGTCTCTATCAAAAATAATTATAAAACAGTTTCACAAAATAGTCTTCACGGACTTAAAATAGGAGGAAATTTATATGAATAACAATAATAATGTATACATAATGTCACTTGAGGGTGCAGATATCTACAACCACATGTTTAGAGGTAGAGAAATTAAGAAAGAATACATAGGTATGTTAGCATATAGCTTAGAATTAATTAAACTTAGAGCAGAGGGCTTATTAGTTAAAACAATTAAAAGAACTAATAATGTTAAGGAACAATCCGATGACATAATAAATATTAAATTTAAATATAAAGTTCAAAATGGTGCTTCGGTAATTATAAAAAAAGAAGCCACATTAGTAAAATTAAATGAGAAATTACTTACATTGGATTTAACAATTGCAAAAGATTTAGAAAAACATGATAAAACAATATTAGCTATCGCAGGGGTTAAAAAATCTATTATAGACATAAAAAATGAAATGGATACTGAAAAATGGGCAGAGGTAAAGAATGATATATTAAGAACTAAATTATATGAAGAAGGATTTACCATTACTACAGTGGATGCTAAGACAAGCAAAGTTACAGAGGATAAATACGTAGTGTATAAAAGAAGTGGAAGTAAGAGCCGTACAGGTCAGTGCTTATTTATCAAAGAACATCTATTAAAACCTATGATTACTTGGAGCAGAATGGGGTTAGATTTCATTTCAAATGATTGGGATTCAGACTATGCAGGATTACTTGCTTACGAATCTTTGGTTGGCTCTCATTTGGAAGATACAATGAAAATAAGCGTAGATAATATACTAATTGTTGAGGATGTAAATTCTAAATTTTATAAAAAGTGTAATGTAGTTAAAACAGATGATACTACAGGATTGCTAGGCAGTTTTGAAGACGATTATGAGATTAGCAATTGTTTATTTGATGGTGAGTGTCTATTAGAAGGTAAATATTTTAAAGATGGAGAATCTATGAATCTGCTTAGACAACATATGTTTAAGAGTGCAAGTTTTTCAACTAATATATCCTCGTTTTTAATAAAAAATTGTCCTGTTGGTCAGAATTTCTTTACTTGGGAAATTGAAAATATGTTTGGTGAGAAAATACTTGCTAAAGATGTACATATGATTTGCACACCTACAAGTGTTAAGGCTTTAAAATTTGCAAAAGGATTAGGGATGACTAAGCAAGAAATGTGGAATTATTGGAAAGATATTGTTCGTGCAGAAGGTAGTATATTTGGTATCTGTAAGCATGAAAAACCATCTCTAAGAGGAGTTAATGACAATGGCACATTAGTACAACAAACCTCATATCAGATGCTTAACAGTACAGGTATGAGTTTTGATGATATGGATAACTTAGCAACATTTGAAAAAGAATATGTAATGAAATTAAGGAATGATGATGAAGCATTTATTAAGTATGCTAGAAAAAATGCTAGTGATTTGAACAGTTTTTTAATGATGGCAGAGTTAGCAGAGCATAATACAGACTTCATAAGTAGCCTAGTATTTAGAGATTTTAGAAAGCATAAAATTGGTAGGTATGTAAAACATGCTAAGAGAGGCAAAATAAGATTAGATGGAGATTATTGTATATTAATTGGTAATGGATTAGAACTTTTATATCATGCTATAGGTCAATTAGATGTTGAAAATCCTCAATCTGTGTCATTAAAAGATAATGAAATCTATACAAAATTGAATGAGGATGGCTTAGATTTAGTTTGCTTTAGAAACCCACATACTAGTCCTAGTAATATTTTAATTGGTAAGAATACATGGAACACAGAGATAGATAAATATTTCAATTTTAGTAAAAATATAGTTTATGTAAATGCTATTGGATTTCCGATTATGGATATTCTTAGTGGGTCTGATTATGATTCTGATAACATGGTAATTTTTAATAATGATAAGATGCTTGAAGTAGCTAAGAATTGTAGTGGATTTAATGTTTGTATCAATAAAGTAAAATCTGAATCTAAGAAATATATAGTTAATGCTAAGAATATGGCAGTTATTGATAATCAACTTAGTACAAGCCAATCAAATATCGGAACAGTAGTAAATATGGGACAATTATTAATGAGTACATATTGGAATATGCCCAAGGAAGATATTAATAAAGAAAAGTTAGCAGAATTAATGAAAAAGGTTGATATTGCGACGATTCTTAGTGGAATTTGCATCGATTTAGCCAAGAAGTTCTATTCAATTGACTTGATTAAAGAAATTAATAACTTATCAAAATCTAAATTAGGTAAAAGTTTACTTGAAAAAGAGAAACCTACATTTTTCGTATCAATTAGCCAATCAAAAACAATGAAAAACAGGGTTAAAAATTATGATTGCCCAATGGATTACTTACAAACAATACTTAAAGATATAGATAAAGCAGACTATAAAACAGATTTTAAGTTTGAAGATTTATTGGTTAAGCAAGACATAGTAAAAGCAAATAAAAGACAAAAACGAGAAATATTAGAATATGTAGATGAAATGTGTACTAAGATTGCTTCTATTAAATCAAAAGAAGCCGAAACGAAATCAGATATAAAAGAAAGAGACGAAAGGCTTGACAGTATTATTAAGTATTATAACTTTTATATGAGCAAGAAAACTGTAAAAGCCGATACTATGTATACAATGTTAAGACAAATAGATAAATCCAAAAATAAAACAAAACTATTAAATGTACTATATATAACTCAAAAAGAAACATTTTTAAATGCTTTCAAAAACAAAAGTGTACACCAAAATGAGAAAATATCTGCATAAATTACAATTTTCATCGGCTAGAATTCTAGTTCAATTAGAGAACTAAGAGATTGATATTTTGACAATTATAAACATAATTTGGTCGCTTTATGGAGGGGAGTTACGGTGCAAAGGTATACCAATTATTGCCGTCAGAAAAGCTATAGGCTCAGTATGACTAACTTCCCTTTTTACATATTTTTAATATCTATGATAAACGAAAAATTAAAGATAAATGAAATATAAATTTTTGGAATTTATTTAACGGAATAATAATTTAAGAGGGAGGAGTCAAAAATGACTAATAAATTAGTAAGAGAAGAATTAATAGTATTAATGGCAAAACTGGGTATTAAACAATGTTTTATTGCAAGAAAATTTTCATTGTCCAATACAACAATATCTTATTTTTTACGTAATATGCGAGATTTACCAACTGATAAATTAAACAGAATACATAACTTTTGTATTGATAATAATTAATCTGAATAGCAATACATTGGTATTAAATTAGTATTGTAATGGTAATATATTGTTATTAAATTGGTACTGTATTGTTATTGTATGGGTATTTATATGGTAACAAAATGGTATTGAAATGTTTGAAATTAGCAATATGAAAATCTATTATACCTTTAAGTATAGATTTGTTCTCCGTACTTGGGGAAACGTGGGTTTTCATATTGGTGCTTTTAAGCATACATTATAGTTTAACGGTACTTTAACCGTAGGAGAACATATGAAAAAATTAGCAACTAAACAATTACAGGTGAATTTACAGGAAATAGAAAATGTAATTAATAAGCATGAAATTTGGGAAGAAGAGTTTTGGATTTATAACTTAGAAATGAAAGATAATAATTTGAATATTAATATTTTTGATGACGAATGGTTACAAGAAACATTTATAATAGAAATAGTGGAAGATAATATTGATATTAAATCCATCTGTAAATCTATTATAGATTATCTGTATGAAAATGAAATTAATTCAAGACAAAATTACATAAATAAAAACAAGTCATTTAATTCCAGAAAAATCCAAAGTATGGCAAAGTGGATGGGTAAAGGCAATATTGATAAGGTTACTAAAATAAATATGGAACTAATAGAAAGATACAATATAAATATTAAAATGAAAAGTGAATTATCTACTTATAAAAGTTATGCGTGTGATTTTTATGAGGTATTAAATACATTATATCCAACATACATAGAAGTAGTTTAATAAAGAGATATATGAAAAGGTAGCTTAGAGATAGGCTATCTTTTTATTATGTTATTTTGTATTTACATTTTAGTAAGCAGTCTTTAATTTGTTATAAGTTAAGAATGCTTATATAGTGTAAATTCCACTTATTAAATAGGTGGCATTTGTCTAATAATAATAGTAAGTTCGTTTAAGCTTTAGCTTGTAGCAAGTGCAAATCTTGCCCCCTCCATAATGGTAAGCAAAAAGTTAGACTCGGGGACATTTGTTCCTTTTGACACGTTGTAATCGTTAAGGGTCGTATTTGCACAATTGGTAGCACTCGCAAGGGTGAAAGGTAATGGGAAGCTTTCCTGTATAGTTTTAAACTATATCCTACCATATAAGTCTTGGGATTAGACAATAACTAATCCTTTTTTTAATTAATTTACTTATTCGAGGTTCTATTAGCGGAGAATTGGAATTTGGAATAAGTTAATTAAAAATTATAATATTTATATAAATAAAGGAGCGTGTTTTAAAAAATGGGATTTGATAAAAAAATAATGATGGAATATAAGGAATTAGAGGAGGCTTACAATTTGAGCTTGGAAGATGTGTTTAATATGGGTGTAACATGCTATCGAAAAGTATTAGAGGAAAAGGAAAAAGAATGCGAGCTAATTGATTCAAATGAATTATTAAAGCACTTAGAAGAGTTAGAAATATGCAGGCAAAGTATAATTTTAAATTTGATAAATGAGGAAATTACTAATCAAGATAAGCTTAGAACTGTACTGAAGTTAAGAGATGTAGTTGAGTTTGTAGAAAATAGCTTAAATGAAAGTGAGGGAAAATAATGATGGAAAGAATTAATTTGTCAGACTTTAGGGCGGTATCAAAATTTTCAATAACTGGAGGTGTCTTCAAAAAGGTTGAAAGAAAGCTTGAGAATAAAGAGTTAGAATTTTTCGGCATCAACCAGGACAATTTAAAGGTCTTAACAGAGAAAAAAATGAGTGATGACAATATGGAATTTTTATTTGCGCTAATTCCTATCATTTCAAATGTTGATTGTGATATTGACTTTAAACAATTTGAGGGACTATGTAAAACCCCAAGCCCACAATTTGCGGACTATATTACTTTATTGATGCAACATTTTAAAGAATTATACACAACAGCATCTAAACTAAATAATTTAGAAACTGAGGTTACAAATACTATGAAGGAAATAGGCGTTGAGTTACCAGTACCAAAAGCAATAAAATCTAAGGAAGAACAGGTAGAAGAATTGTATTCTGAGTTAGAAAATTGCAAGGAAGACAAGGCTAAGAGAAGAGAAATAATAAAGCAAATTTCCGAACTAGAAAATGAGTAGTGAAGGTGATGAGTTTGAGAAATTTCTTATCCTTGAAGCGCAAAATGAAATTAAAGTAATAACCAGGGATGCCGAAAAATTGCTGAAGAAAAATGTCCAGAGCGAATTATATAGTCAGTATATACCAAAGGCTTATACACGTACCAATGAACTCAAGAATTCTATAGTTAGTAGAATTGATTCAACTGGTGGTGCTGTGTACTTTGATAATACTTTAATGAACCATACAGATGCATCAGGGAATGATGTTGGGATGTTTGTACCTAAGTGGACTGATATGGGGCATAAGGATAACACGGGAATAGACAACCTCTATCATAGCTACGAAGGTAGAAATTACGTTGATAAGACAATACTAGAACTGGAAGCAAAATATGGAGAAGGTTGTGTTGAAAAGATTGATAATTAATTATATTGTCAATCTTTTTTGTTTTAAAATAGACAATTTGTATGTTTATTTTTGTGCTTTCAAAACATACCAAAACTTAAATAAAAGCATAAAAATAAATATATAAGGAGTGAAAATCATGGCATATGGGGTTAGAACACAATTAAATATGGCAGATATAGCTAAATCAAGGCAACAATTTGAAAAGCATCTAAAAGATATGCAGGAGTTAGCAAATAAAAATGTTGTGCAAATAAGAATGAATAATGTTAACAATCAATTAAATGAAACTAGAAGAAGTTTTGAGGGTATTAATACACAAACTCAGAGTTTGGGACAGAATATGGGTAATGTTGTAAAGAAAATCGCACAATATACGATTGGTGCATCTTTAATTTTAGGAACGATAAGAGAAATTAAAGGAGCCATTCAAGAGATTGCGAGTATAAATAAATCGAATGTGGATATTGCAATGATAACAGGAGATACAGTTGCTAATGTACAGAGAATGAACCCAGCATTTTTACAAATGGCTAATAATTTGAAGGTTGTTAATTCAGAAGTCCATGCTTCAGAGGCTGAGTGGTTGAGGTCGGGCGTGTCAATTGATGAAGCAAATAAGAATACTGAAACAAATATTAAGCTTGCAAGAGTGTCTGGTTTATCTAATAAAGAGGTAGCTGAATCTTTGATAGTTTTAAAAAATGCCTATGATTTAACAACAGATGGAGTAGAAAAAACATCAAATAAAATTGCTTTATTGGACACACAATCTGCAACTAGTTCAGCCAAGATTATGACGGCTATGGCATATACCGCACAGACGGCAAAAGAAGCAGGGTTAAGCGAAGATTTTTTATTAGGTAATATAACAACTATTTTGGAGAGAAGTAAACAGGGTGCTGAGGCAACTGGTAGAGCAGTAAAGTCAATACTATTAAATTTTAAGAAGCTCCAGGATGGGGAAGACATAGAAGGATTGAGTAAATTAGAGGATATCTTGGGAAAACAAGGAATTGCTTTAAGAACCTCAGAAAAAGACTGGCGAAATGTTGAATTAGTAATGAAGGATTTACAAAAGGTTTACGGTGGCTTAGATGATATCACCCAAACACAAATCCAAACATTATTGGGTGGGAAAAATCAAGCTGAACAGTTTAATATTATGATGAAAGAATCTGCTAGAGTGGGAGAATTTGAAAATAAAGTAAAAAAAGATAGCAACGCTCTTAATGAAGCACATGCAAAAACTTTAGATTCTATCCAAGCAAAACAGGCAGTTTTAAGTAACGCATCCACAGAATTTTGGGGTAAGGTTATAAGTTCTAGTGCAATTAAATCGGGAATAGATTCATTAACCGAGGTAGTAAGATTAGTACAATTTTTAACCGTAGAAAATAAAGCATTAGGAGCAACTATTGCTGTAACTGCAATCTCAATTTTATTAGTAAGTAAACATATGTCTACTTTAAAATATGCTATTGGTGAATGTGGAGCTATGTTTTCATTATTACGGACAGAGGGAATAGGAGCATTAGCAGCTTTAAATTTTAATCCAGTTATTTTAGCTATAAGTGCAGTTGTTTTAGCTGTTGGTGCGATTACATATAGTCAATATGAGCATAGAAAAGAAGTTAGAAAATTAACGGAAGAATATGATGTATTATCCAAGTCTATGAATGAATTAGATGGTCGAGGTATAAAAGAAAATACAGAGAAATTAAAAGAACAAAAGGAAGAATTAGAAAAATTAGTTAAAATAGCAAAAGAATCACCCGACATGGATATGGGCATGGGATATAAGTCAAATGCAGGTCAAGAAAATTTAGAAAAATATATAAAGACTCTTGAAGAAGCAGGATTCCACGTTGACGAAAACACTCATAAGATAATTGAATTGAGTATTGCCGAAGAAAATATTGCAACGACAGATTCTATACAAGCCATTCAAGATAAGACAAATACAATAATCTCAGAAAGTTCTGAAACACAAAGTCTCATAAGCCAGTACATGAATTTAAGTCAACAAGAAAATTTATCAGCTGAAAAGAAAAAGATGTTAACTAATCTTACAAATCAATTAACTGGTAGAATTGGTGGATTGACGACATCTGTCGATATACACGGAAACAGCGTAATTACAAATACTGGGTATTTAACTAAGAACATAGATATCTTAGAACTTCTAAAACAACAATCAATTATGACAGGTAATGCAGAAATTGAAATGGCAATAAATTCCAGTTCAGCCATACATGATGGAACTGTTCAAACTTTAGATGATCTAAAAGCTAAGCTACAAGGATATCAAGCACTTAGTTCAGCACTTTCTAATACTTCAGCAGGTAAGGGTGGGTTTTTCAAGACACAGCTAGTTGGTTTGGACATGGGCATAAAAAAATTAGAAGGTAGTATAGGTAAAATAGAAAGTCTCAAACGTAAATTTAATATGAAAGCACCCATGCTAACAGGAATTACTAGTTCAAATCCAACAGGATATAAACCTAGTGCTGAAATTGATAAAGTAAAAGAATCTACAAAAGGCTTAACAGAAGCAGAGAAACTATTAACTGCTGAAACAAAACGAGCAACCAATGCAAATAAAGATTATGAGACAGCAATGAAGTCATTAAGTATTCAACTTAAAGCCCAAGATATATCATTAGGTAAACTTAATGAAAATTCAAGCAAGTATAGGTCGGGCTTGGAGAAAAAAGCACAACTCCTTAAGGCAGATATAAAATTAACTGAACAATCTATTATTACAAACACTAAGAATGCAAAGGCACTTGTGAATATTGAAGGGAAACCTAACACAAGCAATACAATTTCTTCTAAAAATGTTGCTAGTTCAGCAGGCCAAGCTGTAGTCGATGAAGCTAAAAAGTATCTTGGAACTCCTTATGTATGGGGTGGGACTAATCAAGAAGGCTTTGATTGTAGTGGTCTCGTTCAGTTTGTTTATAAGAAGTTAGGCAAGGATATATCTAGGACTACGACAACCCAAATAAATGAAGGTAGTAAGATTGCTAAAAAAGATTTACAAGTAGGAGATACAGTATTTTTTGGCAATCCCTCAGAGCCACATCATGAAGGGATTTATGTTGGCAATGGTCAATACTTACATGCCCCAAGAACAGGGGATGTAGTTAAAATATCTGATTTAAATTCAAGAAGTGATTTTGCAGGGGCAAGAAGAATGGTAAGTGGAGGAACTTCAATCCCTTCCGAAATTCAAGGATTTATGGGAGACTCTACAACAGATGGTAGCTCAGATAAAATATTAACTGAGATTGAAAATCAGAGGTCTCACTTGGTAGATGTAAGAGAAGAACTTGATAAACTGAAAATTGAGGTATTGAAGTCTAAAGTAGGAGTGTTTGATGAACAAGTTGCGATATATGATAAATATATTAATCTAAATAAAGCTAAGTCGGAAAGATTTGAAGTAGGTAGTAAAGGTCATACTAAGGCTATGAATGATGAATTACAAGCCATGACTAATAAATATATTAATCTTACTAAAAAGACACAATTATTAAATGAAGAGATAAAGTCTGGTGGCTATGATGAAAAAACGGTATCTGATTTAAAAAACCAATTATTAGATACTGATTCCGCTTATCTTGATATTTATAATAATATAAGAACTTTAACTAAGGAAATATATGCGAATGCTTTTGCTGAAAATGATAAGCTATTAGCTGTTTCTGGTATACTAAAATCAATGCAGACCGGCCTTTAAAAAACCAAGCATAAAATGGAAAAATCCATTGCCAGCACCCTCAAAATATACTATCCTTTTTAGTGACGAAACTGAAAAGGAGAACGA
>NZ_BHYK01000018.1 GCF_003865095.1 Clostridium tagluense
CATTGGAATTCGCAAACACAAGAAAAGGCTATTGGAGAATTTCCAACAGCCCAATTATGACTCGCTCATTAACAAATGATACTTTAAAGAGACGTAACTACATATTCTTTTCGGATTATTATAGCCACGTTAAACCGTAAACTAATGAAACGCCGTATACCGAACGGTACGTACGGTGTTGTGAAAGGGGCGAAACATTTTAATTGTTAGCCTCTATTCGATTTTATGGGAACGTGAAAAGCTAAGCAAATCCTTGTTTGTTGTTAAAAAACTCTAAATAGCAATCCAAATTTAATAACTGATATTAAATATCAAATGAAAAGCAATTTCAAAAAGGTACATTTACAAATTAATGGAGTAGATAATATTTCTGCCATGAAGTATTCTTTAGTTACAAAAAAAAGAAATGGCAGGTGAAAGTTGTGAATGAAAAAAAACAAAATTCTTTATCAATATTATTTAAATGGGCAGGAAAAGAAAAATACAAGCTATACTTTTCTATGTTTTGTGGCTTTGTAAGTGGGTTAATGGTGATAGCTCCATATATTGCAATATACAAAATTATAGAAAATATATATTTTAAACAACTAACGAGAGAAATACTACTTCAATATAGTATTTTACTAACAATTTCAATTATATTAAGATATTTTTTTATGGCAGTTGGCATAGTAGCCTCTCATAAGGGAGCCTATAATGCACTTTATAATGTTAGATGTATGATTATAAATCATATGGCAAAAATACCTTTAGGATATCTTAATGAAAAAAGTGCTGGAGAAATTAAAAAAGTAATTAGTGAAGACATAGAAAAGTTGGAACTTTTCTTAGCACACCATCTTTCAGAAATTTTTATGTATTTAAGTGGACCAATAGCTATATTTGGTTATTTATGTACTGTAAATCCTATTTTAGCTCTTATTACGCTAATTCCAATACCTATTTGTGTATTATTGCAGTTTATGATGTTTAAAGGTCAAAGCACTAGAATGAATGAATTAAACAAGGTAACTGGAAATTTAAATTCAGTAATGATTGAATATATAAATGGAATGAAACTTATAAAAGCTTACGATATGGGGGCTGATTCTTATAAGAAGTATAAAGGAGCTATTGATGAGCAACATAGTTTATGGAAGAAAATTGCTTATAAAATGGGACCCTTGTATGCAGTTTTTGTAATAGTCCTTCAATGTGGAGTTGTATTTGTAATTCCTATAGGTGGGTTCATGTACAATCATGGAAGTGCTAAAGCTGGGGCTTTAATATTATTTGCATTTGTAGGAAGCCTTTATCTATCAGAACTTCGTCCGTTAATGGAACTTGGTTCAAATTTTTCTCAGGTTCTTAATGGAATTAATAATGCAAAAGCAATTATCGAAATACCTGCTTATGAAAAGGGGGACAAGGCGTTTCCAAATAATACAGAAATTAAACTTAAGGATGTAAGCTTTTCCTATGATGGAAAGATAAATATTTTAAATAAAGTTAACCTTACTATTAAAGCTGGCGAAAAAATAGCTTTTGTAGGAAGGTCTGGAGCTGGAAAAAGTACCATGATGCAGCTTATTTCAAGGTCTTTTGATACAAATAAGGGGAGAATTTTAATAGGCGGAAAGGATATAAAAGAGATAGATTATGAAACTCTTCTTCAAAATATATCCATAGTGTTTCAAAATACTTTCTTAACAAAAGAAAGCATACTTGAAAATATAAAAATGGGTAAAGAGGCAAGCCTTCATGAAGTAAAGACGGCAGCTAAAAAAGCACAGATTCATGATTTTATTGAAAGTCTTCCAGAAGGATATGATACGAAAGTAGGGAGTTATGGATCGCGTTTTAGTGGAGGAGAAAAACAAAGGATTGCCATTGCAAGAGCAATACTTAAAAATGCACCAATACTTATACTTGATGAAGCTACCTCAGCTGCGGATCCAGAAAAGCAACAGGAAATAGATGTGGCTATAGATGATTTGTGCAAAAATAAGACAGTAATTATTATTGCTCATAGACTTAATATAGTGAGAAAATGTGATAGAGTGGCCATAGTAGAAAATAATACAGTAACAGATATAGGAGTTCATGATGAACTATTAAAAACCAATGAGTATTATAGACAAATATGGGACTTTTATGATAAATCTAAGAATATTCAGTATTCTGTAAAGGCAGGTGAATAACATGGAAAATCATACGTGGATAAAAAAGGATAAAAGATTAATTGTTTCAATTTTTCTTAATATAATAGAAGGGATACTTACAGGTTCTGTTCTTGGAAGCATATTTTTAACCATAGATTCATTATTTCAAAATAAATTTGATTTAAGTAAGCTGATAAACTTATGTATATTAGTAGCATGCATATTCATTGTACGTTTAGTATTGTATTCTATAGGATATACATTAGGGCATGTGGGTGCGTCATCTACGGCAAAAGGTATAAGACTTTTCCTCGGAAATAAGATAAAAAATCTTCCTCTTATAAATTTTTCAAAATATAAGACAGGAGAATTTATTAATGTAGTAACTCATGATGTAAATAACTACGAAGATATCTTAGGCCATAAAACTGGAGAAATAGCTAAAAATTTAACTTTAAGTACTGTAACCTTATTATTTTTATGCAGTGTTGATATTAGTATTGGTGCAGTAAATTTAATTATTGCCTTGTTAATTATTCCTTTCATGATTATATCTTCTAAAATGGTAAAGAAGTATGGAGGAATGAAAAAGGATATACTCAATGATAATGTTAGTGATTTAGTTGAATATATAAATGGTATCCAAACCTTTAGAAGTTATGGACTTGGTGGAGTAAAAAATAAAAAAATAAATAGATCATTAAAGAATATAAGTGATATAAGTTATAAATTTGAATCTAAAGTAGTACCCATAGGTTGTATTTATAGGGTAGTAGAAGATATAAGTGTCCCATTATCCATTATTCTTGGAGGGTACCAATGGATTTTGGGTGAAATATCCTCTTCGCAGTATGTTATTTGTGTAATTTTAGCATTGTTTATATCACAACTTATGGGGAATCTATTTATAGATTTAACCAGTTATAAAAATCTTATGATTTCAAAAAAATCTATGGATAATTTGGCAAAACAAAAGGAAGATACTTACTTAGAAATTGAATTTGACCCAGCTAATTATGATATTGAATTTAAAAATGTTTCTTTTAATTATATAAAAGATCAACCTATTTTAAAAAATATAAGTTTTAAAGCCAAAAATGGTGAACTTACTGCTATTGTAGGAGATTCAGGATCTGGAAAATCTACAATACTTAACCTTATTTCAAAATTTTATGAAATAGAGCAGGGTGATATAAAAATAGGAGGAGTAAATACTAAGAATATCAATGGGGAGAGAGTCCTTAAAAATGTTTCAATGGTATATCAAGATGTTTTCTTATTTAATGATAGCATAAAAAATAATATAAGATTTGCAAAACCTGAGGCTTCAGACCAAGAAATAGTAAGTGCGTGTAAAGCTTCCAATTGTCATGAGTTTATTTCAAAGTTAGAAAAGGGATATGATACTTTCATTGGTGAAAATGGGAATAGGCTATCAGGCGGAGAAAAACAGCGTATTTCTATTGCAAGAGCGATACTTAAAGATAGTCCCATAATTCTTCTTGATGAAGCTACAGCATCTTTGGATATAGAAAATGAATTATATGTTAAGGAAGCAATATCAAAGCTTATAAGTAAAAATAAAACCTTAATTATAATTGCCCATAATCTTTCTGTAGTTAAAAACGCAGATAATATTTTAGTTGTATCTGATGGCAAAATTATTGAACAAGGTAATCATGAAAAACTTATAAAAAAACGTGGAAAATATTATTCAATGTGGGGAGTTGAAACGTCTATACATTGACGTGGTGTTAGTATTGCAGTTCCGCAGGAGATGATAAATAGGATGATATATTTAATATACCATCCTTTGTAGAAATATAAATATTTCTTAAACATGCACATTTTATACTGAAATTACATACAATATAATTGTTTAGTCTATATGATAGAGATACCGCAGGACACAACAGATTAAGAATCAGTAGTTTAAAATAGATAGTACGCCTAACTATCTATTTTATTTTTTCAGGGTCTTTAGCCACTTCGATACCAAACTCTGTTTCAGACTGATCTGGCAATTTGGTACGAGCCTTTATATTAAAATTTACTTTATCTTTAGAAAAACAAATTACTGCGGATGTCACACAAAGAACAGCTATTAAGGTAATACAAAACAGCATGAACATTTGGATACTATCCGACATTTAATTCTTACCCCCCTCCAAATTTGTTCCTGCGGTGTCCCATAATTAGGGAGGTATTAAATCTATTGTGAAAATATTAACTACATGTAAAAATATGGTATAAGTATAATATATACCTATTTTGAATTTAATTCAATATTTAATATAATACAATAAACTACAAGAAATATCCTTTTTTTGTTCGTTCTATCCTTCGTTTAGGTACTAAAATGTATTATATATTTTCATTTCTATGTTTGGAATACTGCTTGAATATTTAATCATTATACATAAAAAACATGCAATAAATAGCAATAAAAATTTTTAAGTTTTTGTTGCTATTTAGTATATTTGACTTACACAGTAAAAGCGAAAAGGTTATCCTTAGAAGTATCATTTTTATCGTAGGAAATGTCACCTTTATTTATTAAGAAATTTGTTGGGGGATTATGAGCTTAGGAGCTTATGGATTCAACTTGGCCACGGCGGAAGCTGACTCTAGATTTTCCAGTGTGAAGCTGCCAAGTGTGCCAGAATACATAAGGTATAATCAATATTGCGTTTATGATACCCCAATATTTCAAGACATTTGGATTGAACCATGCTGAAGAATCCATTATTGCAGGGAATAGGTTTGGTAGGCAGGCGCGAAATAGCATATGTGTTGCCAATGTGTATACCCTAGAAGTAATGTAAAGTTCTGGACGTCCTTTGATAATTGGATATATTTCCGCAGCCATTAGGATACATACTGAACTTGCAAAGAAACTATGACTTTCACCATACACGAAGCATAAATTCCAGGTTGTATATAGGAAGTTCCAAGCAATTGTAGTGTATGAGATTAGATCGCCACGGTCTCCATGCTCTGAGGATAGCTTCCAAAACTTTGGAGCATAGGGCATAGTTACGCAAAGTAAGAAACCACAGAGTGAGTTGAAGTAGTTTCCTGTTTGAAGATCTTTCACAGTGGCTTCCATGATATTAAGAAATAGAACACCAAAGAGGACCCAAAGCACCCAGTCTTTTTGCAGTGCTGTCCAAAATTTGCCCTGCCTCTTTTCATAGTGGGCAACTCTAGAAAATCCTAAAAATATGGTTGGAATTATAACGCTTATAATTTTAAACCAACGAAACCAACCTACTACTCCTCCTGACATAAGCCAAATCGGAAAAGTTAATAGTGATGCAAGCCAGAACCAGTTTGAAAACTTGCAGTATTTGCGCATGCAACCTACGATAAACATGAGTAATGTAAAATACGAAGCCATGGAAAGTACATACTTCCATACAGGAATGTTCATAATAATGCCCCCCTTTTTTTCATAAAATCACAAAATGCACAGAATACTAATATTTAGTAATCCGTCAAGTGAGGGACATTGAAATAAACAACAAGTCAGTATGTATGCTAGTCTATTTTCATGTCCCTAAGATAAATAATGCAGTTGTATTGTTTAAGATGTAAAGCATAACATAACAAGTGTTCGGTATAATAATTAGTATAGCACCATTTATACGATTGTCAATATATAACTGTGAAAAAATCCTATATTACAAAAAATAAGGAATATTTTATTTTTATAGAAGAGATGAAATGTAAGAAATATGTTATAATTGGATGGGAAACAATAGGCTTGGAGGTGTAAAGCACATGTCAATAGATGGGAAATCGCGTATTATTCAGGCGGCTAAGTGTGTCATTAGTCGAAGTGGTATAGCTGGTGCCACCATGCGAGGTATTGCTGAAGAGGCAGGTCTTAGTACCGGGGCTATATACCATTATTACAGAAGCAAAGAAGATATTCTTTATGAAGTAATGGATGAGAGTCTTTCTGAAACATTGCGCATAGCTGAGAAATCCAAGGGAGTAAAACGCAGTAGTGAGGAGCTTATTGAAGAAATATTTGAAAATATAGTTAAACGATTTGAAAAGACTGATGAAAATCGTATTCAGTTATATCTAGCTCAGGAAGCCATTCAGGGCAACTCTGAACTTAAAGAAAAATTCAAGGATAAATATCAAGAATGGGTAAGTAGGACAGAAGAATTAATGCAGCATATGTATGGGAAAGTACCTACTAAATATAATAAGGCATTGTCATCCCTTCTTATTGGAGCAATAGATGGCATTGTTATGCAATTTCTACTGGGTGCAAATCCAGCGGAATTAGATGACATTTTAAAAGTATATCATCATATTCTTAAAGATGGAATTCCAAATTTTTTAGACCAATTGGCTGAAATATAAAATGGACTTTAAAAAAACTTAAAAAAATTAAATTAAATAGAATATGAGCCTAAATTTTAATTCACTGCGAATTGAGATTTAGGCTTTTATATTTTATTTAGCAGTTTTATTTTTTCTCATATAATATATAGGTAATCCTATTGCTGTAACTACAAGACCTAATCCTGCATTAAGAGGTTGAGTAAACATAGTATTTATTATTATATAAAGTCCTCCTACTATAGCTATAATGGGAATTACAGGATAAAGAGGTACTTTATAAGGTCTTATAAGATCTGGTTTCTTCTTCCTAAGAACCATTACTGCAATAAATGTCATGACATAGAAAATCCAAAGTACAAATACTAACAAATCTGTTAATTGATTAAAATTTCCTGATAATGTCATTACTATTGCGATAACTCCAATTAAAATACCAGAGTTGATTGGAGTACTAGTTTTAGGAGTTAATTTTGATAACCATTTACTCCCCGGTAATTTATTTTCTAGTGCCAAAGCATATGGAACTCTCATTCCTGTTAGTATATTACCATTTAAAGTTCCAAATATTGATACCAAAATTCCAACGGTAATAACTTTTCCACCAGCTGCTCCAAAAAGTAATGTTGCTACATCTGTAGCTGGCGTTTTTGTTGCTGCAAGTGCAGATGCCGGTAATACAAATAGATACGCCATATTAATCAATATGTAGGCAGCCATTACAAATAACAGTCCACCAATAATTGCTTTTGGCAAATCTTTTTTTGGATTTTTTAATTCACCTGCTATATTTCCAACGTGTATCCAACCATCATAAGCAAACATGGTTGCTAAAAGTGCTGACCCCAAACTTGTAGCTATTGGATGGGTAGCAACTGACACTGGAAATAACCTTACTACTCCACCATTACCATTAATAAATCCAAAAACGATAATTGCAAGTATAGGAACCATTTTACCTATTGTAAATACAGTTTGAATATTTCCACCAACTTTTGCGCCTAAACAATTCATAACTATTAAAAATATAATGCTTATTATTGCTATTATAATTAACATTTCATCACCCAAGCCTAACAATGAAACCGCTTGGGTTGCAAATATTATTCCGAGTGCAGCTATATTGGCTGGGAAAGATATCACTGTTTCAACCCAACCTAATAGGAATCCCCAAACTTCTCCATATGTTTCCTCGAGCCAAACTATCATTCCACCAGTTTTAGGTATTGCAGCTGCCACTTCGGCTGCTGTAAGTCCTCCAGCTATAGTTATTAATCCTCCGATAATCCATGCAATCATTCCCAGGCCTGGTGCTCCCGTTGCAGTATAAATAGCTGTAGGTTTAAAGAATACTCCTGAACCTATAACCATGCCTATAACAACTGCACTTGCTGCTAAGAGGCCAATTTCTTTTTTTAATGTGTTTTTTCCCAATTAAATTTCCTCCCTTACATGTTATTTTAATGTACATTTTTATTAATTTAGGGTTATAGAACTTCTTAAATAAATATTATTTAGCGCCAATTCCTTTAGCACTTAATTTTTCAAGCATATCTGTAGTCATTTTTGCCAAATCATATTCAGCTTTAAAACCCCACTCATTTTTAGCACAAGTTGGATCAATTGAATTTGGCCATGAATTAGCAATTCCTTGTCTTATTGGATCTACATTATAATCCATAATAAAACCTGGTATATGTTTTTTAATTTCAGCAGCTATTTCTTCTGGTTCAAAACTCATAGCTGTAATATTAAATGCATTTCTGTGAATCAATTTTGAACCATCAGCTTCCATTATTTTAATTATTGCATTTATTGCATCTGGCATATACATCATATCCATTTTTGTTCCTTCACCAATAAATGAAGTGTATTTACCAGATTTTAATGCTTCATAATATATATCAACAGCATAGTCGGTTGTTCCTCCGCCTGGAAGAACTTCATAAGAAATTAGTCCTGGGAAACGTACTCCTCTTGTATCAACTCCAAATTTCTTAAAGTAATAATCACATAATAATTCTCCTGCAACTTTGTTTACACCATACATAGTTGTTGGTCTTTGAATTGTATCTTGAGGAGTATTATCTTTAGGTGTAGATGGACCAAAGGCACCTATAGAACTTGGGGTAAAGAACTGGCAATTTAATTCTCTAGCAACTTCTAAAGCGTTTACGAGTCCACCCATATTTAAATTCCAAGCCAGCAGTGGTTTCGCTTCAGCAGTTGCTGATAATAAAGCTGCTAAATGAACTAATGTATCTATTTCATATTTTTTAGCAAGCTCGAGCATAGTTTTATGATCAGTTACATCTAACAATTCAAAGGGGCCGTTCATAACTACTGGGTTACCCTCTAGCTTTCTTAAATCTGTAGCTATTACATTATCATTACCATAAATTTCTCTCATTTTCATTACGAGTTCTGAACCTATTTGCCCTAATGCTCCTGTTACTAATATTTTTTTCATTTGTTTCCCTCCCTATTAACTGATTATTGTTGACAATTTGTATTAATTAGGTGCTTTGCTGGAATTTGATATAAATTTTATTTTATAACATTCATTTCTCTACCAACTTTTGCATAAATAGCTAGTGCTTCATCTAACATTTCTTTTGTATGCGCTGCGGTGGGCATATTTCTCACTCTACCAGTACCTTTTGTAACAGTTGGGAATACTATTGATTTTGCGTAAACCCCTTCTTCAAAAAGTTTCTTACTAAATTCTTGAGTTTTAAGTTCATCTCCTATAATGCATGGAGTAATTGGAGTTTCACTATTTCCAATATTAAAACCAAGCCCTTTTAAACCCTTCTTTAAATAATTTGCATTCACCCAAAGTTTATCATGCAATTCAGTACTTTCTGTAAGAATGTTAATAGCTTCAATAGCAGCACCTGCTGCTCCTGGGGTTAGTGATGTTGAGAATAGGAATGGTCTAGCACGAACCATCAGCCAATCTATCAAGTCCTGTGTTCCAGCCACATATCCTCCTACAACTCCAATTGCCTTAGATAGTGTTCCGATTTGAAAATCAATTTTATCTGACAAACCAAAGTGATGCACAGTACCTGTACCTTTTCCCATTACTCCTGAACCGTGAGCGTCATCTACGTATGTTATTAAGTCGAATTCTTCTGCTATTTTTACAATTTCCGGAAGCTTAGCAACATCACCATCCATAGAGAATACACCGTCAGTAATAACCATAATTTTTTCATATAAGCCTGATTCTACTGCCTCTTTTGCCTTATTTCTTAAATCTACCATATCTGAATGTTCTACCCTTATGATTTTGGCACCAGATAATCTGCACCCATCAATTATTGATGCATGGTTTAAGGAATCTGAAAGAATAGCATCTTTTTTGTTCATTACTGCTGAAATTGCTCCCATATTGCAATTAAATCCTGACTGGAAAGCAATAGCTGCTTCTGTATGTTTAAATTTAGCAAGTTTTTGTTCTAATTCAGTATGAATTTCTAAAGTACCATTTATTGTTCTAACGGCACCTGCTCCTGAACCATATTTCTTAGTTGCTACAATTGTAGCTTCAATCATTCTAGGGTTAGTAGCAAGACCTAAATAGTTGTTTGAAGAAAGGTTTATTAATGTTTTGTCTCCAATTGTAATTATTGGTCCATTTTCGCTCTTTAAAACATTTATTACGTTATATAAACCTTTACATTTCAAATCATCTAAATTTTCTTTTAAGAATTTTCCTAATATTTTACTTCCCATGCTAACATACCTCCAAATTATTTTATATTGCCATAATATCTTAAGCCCTTCGTAAATACTAGGAGTAAATTATGGAAATGCGCCTGTTTAGATAGTTAGATATGGAGATTTTGAAAATAAAAACAGATGTTAATGAAGCCACCTATTAAAGAAAATAATGAAAAATTATAAGGAAGTTGTAATAGTTGCGGATCATTCTAAAATAGCAGATATTCAGAATGTTAATGTAATAGTTTCTGATGAAGAACCGCCTAATGAGTGGAGTAATAGTTTGAATGAATATGGAATTGAGTGGATTAAAGCATAATTTGTGTAGTGGGGTAGTAGCGACTACCTAAAAAAGGAGTTCAATTTATGAACTCCTTTTTAGTATATAATATATTTAATTTTGAACTATGTCGAGTGTAGCAACTGTTTTTCAATTAAAGTATTTTTCTTTGTCTTATAACATATCTTAAAGACCTCTTACTTATAAAACTGTACTACCCTCTAAAAACTCTGAAAATTTAATTTGAACCATTGGACTATCCCCTTTCTATTAGCAAGTTTTTGTTTATCTAATGAAAGTTAATATCTAAGTGGAATCACTTCCACTTGTTGTACTGGTATTAAATTTTGTTATTTTGTCTATGAATTGATAATAACATGGAAAAAGGTATTTGTAAAGAGTTATTTTTAAATAATAATTAATATTATATAAATAATAAAAAATTGGGGAATGAGGGTGTAGTGTTTAGGTAAATAGTGCATAAGGTAAGAAAAAACGATATAATAAAATAAGTTCAGAAACTAATTGCTATTGTAAATAAGTGATGTAGAATTGATAATATAAAAAAATATTATAGTAACTCTGCTACTGGAGTTAAGAAGGAGAAAATTTTATGGCTATTCGGAATATTTTGTTTGATTTAGATGGGACGTTGTTAGATACTAATGAATTAATTATACAATCATTTCAACATACTTATCAAAAGCACTTGAATAAACAGGTGGATAAAGAGAAAATCATTAAAAACTTTGGGGAAATTTTAAAAATTACATTAGATAGGGAATTTGGTGTGGCAAGTGAAGAAGCTATTAAAACATATAGAAGCTTTCAAATTGAAAATTTCGAAAAGCTAATTACCATCCACAGTGGTATAAAGGAAGGGGTAATAGAGCTTCATAAACAAGGGTATAAGCTTGGAATAGTAACCTCGCGTTTAAATGATTCCGCCCTTAGGGGATTAAACCATTTTGGACTTAAAGATTATTTTGAAAGTATTGTAGGAGCAGATAATACTGATGTACATAAGCCAGATCCTACTCCAGCATTTATGGCTTTAAAGGAATTGGGAGGAAAACCTGAGGAGACATTGCTTGTGGGTGATAGTCCCTACGATATTTTATGCGGAAAGAATGCAGGGATTGCATCTGTGCTTGTTGGGTGGAGTGCACTACCTATGGATCTTCTTCTTAAGTATGAGCCTGATTATGTTGTAGATAGCATGGAAGAACTGGTGTCATTGGTTGGAAAATTAAAGGATTAATCCGAATTATCGGATTAATCCTTTCTCAATTGATGCATATAGTCTTTGATGGATATTTAGATAATTCATTCTGCGGTAAGCTAATTCAAACAATTTGTTGCCAATTAAGGGCGTACCATTTGGTATTGTAGCCAAAGCTGAAAAAGATGGTTTTAAAGCCCATGACTCCTTAATATTATTTAAATTATTTTAGTAATGATTTTATTGCAACTAGTTCTTCACGTAGGTTACCATCCTTCATCATTTCAAGTCCGGAATTAAGTAGTACGCGAACATCATGCTGTCCTTTATAAATAGGGGTTAGTCTTTTATTTAGATTTAGGAATTTATAAACAGCAATTTGTGCACCTCTTACGGAATAATCCATAGTAAATACTACATCATCTTTTATTTCACAGAATTGTCCAAGTAATGCTAAGTTAGTTGAACCTTCTGGTATGTTTGCTGGTCTATCACCCTTTGCTCTAGTTAAAAATTGTGCCGTTGTAAAAGGTAATATACATGGAATACAAATAGATGTTTTAAGAATCTTCTTCATATCATCTTTAAAGTTTAGGTGATATAATACCTCAGTTAATATTTCCTCACCAGTACAATCTACCATTCTCTTCTTTATGAAATCACCCTTTGCATATGGGAACAGTGAATATCCCCAGATAATTTGTACAGTATCAGGTTGATTAAGAAAATGTGGTTGATTGTGTAAAACTATTGTCATGAGCCATGAGGAATCTCTAAATGTCATATGAGCACCAGTACCGGGCTTATTTCCTGAGAATTCTACTATTTTCTTAAACATTGTTGGGTCTTTAAGGGTAACTGTGAAAGACTCCCACATTGATTCTTCTACACGGTCATCAAAAACCTGTGGCTTACCAAACTCAGGACGTCCATTGGCTATTTTCTCCCAAAGCTCCCATGCTCCACCTACATGTTTGTCATTAATTTTTGCCGGAGTAGTCATAGATCCAAGGCTTGTACCAGCAGTTAAAGAACCAATAGTAACAAAAGCAAAATCCTTATTTCCAATTTCTATTCTAGTTTCTTTTCCGTTTTTAACACATTTGAATGCTGTAACTGTAGTTTCAGTATCTGATGGCTTAAATTCTAAATCAGTTACGCTACAGTTTAATTCAAAATTAACACCTTGTGACTTTAACCATTCTGTCATAGGTAATAACATTGAATCATATTGATTGTATGGTGTACGGCGTATTCCAGATAAATCTTTTAAACGTGGTAATTCTTGAATAAATCTATGAATATATCTCTTCAATTCTACAGCACTGTGCCAAGTCTCAAATGCAAAGAGTGTAGTCCACTGAAGCCAAAAATTTGTTTTGAAAAATGAGTCTGGGAAACACTCTTGAATAGTTTTTGTGCCCAAAGAATCTTCTGAGTTTACAATTATATCCATCAATGCAAGTCTATCAGCGCGAACAAACCCTAAAGTTGATACATCAGTTATTTTAGCATCATTATCTATTAATCTTGCCTTTGCAGAGGTATGAATTTTTTTGTTAAAAGCATTAAATTCATCCAAGATTGAAACTTTAGGATCGGTTAATGAAGGTATACTTTCCATTATTCCAAAAGTACAAGCATAAGCTTCCCTATCAAACATTCTTCCACCACGAATTACATAACCATGCTCAGCATCACCATTTCCATCCATACTACCACCTGTTATATTTAATTCTTCATATATATGAATATTTTTACCTGGTACATGTCCATCTCTAATTAAATATATTGCAGCCGCCATCGATGCAAGTCCAGCACCAACCATGTAAGCATTTGTTTTTTCTACATCAATAGTTTGATCAAAATTAAATTTCATTTTAAACCCTCCATTTGAAAAATTATGCCATAAGCTATGAGCCTAAACAAATTTTATATTTACCAAGTTGTCAACTTGTTATAAGACCAGTATAAATCTAACCATAAATATTGGGTACAATCACTTTTGTAAAACTGTCTGAAAATTATACATATATGTTAAAGTGTATGGTTTTGCTTAAAAACTATAAAAAAAAGCCAATTGGCATTGATTATAAATATTCTGATGGTATTAATCCATCTTATACTGTATTATAGAAATACAAAACGTGAGATTTAAAATTTATTATTAATGTTTGTCATGAATGAGTTTTACTAAAAAAAAGAAAATGTACGTTAATAATAAAAAAAGAAAGGAAGTGACTATTTGGTGTTTTTGTGTACTAATAGCACACTATCTCGCTAAATATAATACATGGAAATAAAAGAAATAAAGGGAAATACATTTTGTATCGATACTGGAATGACATATATACCTTTTTATAAAATTAATAATGAAGAAATTATTATGTTGGATTCAGGGTGGGCAGAAGGTGAAAGAGAAGGAATAGATAAGCTTTTGGAAAAAAATAAGTTTAAGGTAGCTGCTATAATATGTAGCCATGCACATATAGATCATGTAGGAAATAATGAATATTTGAAGAAAAAATATAACTGTACTATAGCTATGCCAACCTATGAAGCTCTTATTTGCAGTTCCACAGTGAATCTCAAACTTTATTATAATATCCAAACATTATCCGAAGTTACAGAGCATTTTGGACATATGGTTTGTGAAACGGACATTATGATTTCGGATAACCAAGATAGCATAACTGTTCGGGATATTAAATTTAAGATTATACATACACCAGGGCACAGTCCAGCACATATATGTATCACTACCCCTGATGATGTTGCATATCTAGGGGACACTCTTATAAGTTATGAAGTAATGAGGGGTGCTAAAATGCCCTACGCTTATATACTCAGTGAGGATTTGAAAAGTAAATTAAAGCTTTATGACTTAAAATATAGCAAGTATGTGGTGGCACACAAAGGTATGTACGATGATATTACAGAACTGATAACTGATAATATAAACTTTTATAAGGGCAGGGCTTCAAGAATATATACTGTCATTGAGGGTTCTATGACAATGGAAGATATCCTCAAGGCTGTTATTGAAAATTTTAATATTCATGTAAAAAGCAAATATAGATATACCATAATAGTAAGAATGTTAAGGTCTTATGTTGAATATTTAAATGAAACAGGAATGATAGAGCTAAACATGGATAAGGGATTTCTTAAATATTCAAAAGCTTCATCATATATGTAGTAAATTTTGAGAAATAAAAAAAGCACTCATAAAATGAATACTTTTTTGGTGCAGATGACAGGAATTGAACCTGCACGCCGTAAAGCGCTAGATCCTAAGTCTAGTGCGTCTGCCAATTCCGCCACATCTGCGTAAATTATTATCAATGAAAACGTTTCATTGATAATAATTATGATATCATCTATCCCTATATATGTCAACATAATATTTTATTTATTTTTAAAGTAAAGCATTTATTATTTTGGTTTCATTGTCTTTAGTTATTGTGCCTACAGCAACAAGGGTATCTAGCCTTCTATGCAATTCTAGTTTTTGTGAATCATCATTGGAAATTTTAGCAAGATTTATTACCGCGGCCCTTTGATCACCATTGATAGTTCCTATTGAAATTAACTTATCAAGTTTGGATAGCAAAATATCATTAATAGTTTTAGAGGTAGATTTTTTACAATAGGTAAAGCTATTTAATATAGTGATTTCTTGATTTTTACTTATAATTTTATTTGTAACAAGGGTATCAATATCTATAAGCCCCTCTGTGCTAGCTTCAGAAGTAGGAAATAAATTCATAATTTCTTTTTTCTGAAGCTCAGTAATAGTTCCCAAATCTATAAGGCTGTTTAGTCTAGAACTAAAATTATCCTTAATAGCTTTTGAAATAGAATTTTTATAATTTGCAAAAAGATTGGTTATAATAGCTTCATCTGTTTTAGAAACCTCTCCAGTAGTAGATAATTTATCAATACTTGGGTTTGGTATTGGTTGTTTATAAGTTACAAGATATTTTATCACAGAGGCTTTTTGAAATTGATTAATACTGCCCGAAGTAACAAGACCATCTAATTTATTTATAATATTGATACTGTTTTTATAATGTTGCGCATTTGAAGTGTTGGTATTTCGTGATTCACTATTTGATGAAGTAAGTGCGTAAGCGGATGAACCTGAACCAGATACTGATACTATAATTGCTAGTGCAGCAATTTTGTTAAATTTAACTTCTTTTATTTTTTTCATTATTATTTCCTCCAATATGTATATTTTATTGTGTGAAATCTGAAATTTAATCATAAATATACCATATCTATAGCCTATTACATTTTAATGACAATGGGGTGGCAAAATTATTAACTTTTAATGAAGGCTATAAAAAACAAACTCTAGATTTTCATTGGGCTAAAAATCACTAAAGGTCAATTTTATAAAAGTCAAGTTTTATAGGAAAAACTTATTGTAAATTGATCATCTATTGGCATTTCTTATAATTATAGAAAATGTTTAATCATGATGATACAATACTAAAGTATCATATGGATATAGATACTATATAATATGGTTTTGAATTGCTTTTAAGATTTAAAGAGCGAGTGGCTGTCAAAAAGTTTGGCAGTTTATTTTATGTTCAGCGTGCTTGCTCAGTTTATAAGATAATATGGAGGCTCTTAAAAATTACAGTAGAAGCATTAGATTTTATAAAAAAAAAAATATTTAAAAGGAGCTACAATAAATGATAGAAATATCAAATTTACAAAAATGTTATGGAGATATAAAAGTATTACGTGATATAAATGTGGAAATAGATGAGGGAGATATATATGGCCTTTTAGGAGTAAGTGGAGCAGGGAAATCAACTCTTTTAAGGTGTATAAATGGACTTGAATCATATGAAGGTGGCAGCTTAAAAGTAAATGGTGTAGAAGTAAAAGATTTAAAAGAAAAGGAACTTAGAGAGTTTAGGAAAAATATAGGGATGATATTTCAACAATTTTCTCTACTTGAAAGAAAAACTGTATATGAAAATGTAGCATTGCCTATGAATTGTTGGGGATATAAAAAACAAGATATAGATAAAAAAGTAAAAGAGTTATTAAATTTAGTAGAACTTGGAGATAAGTTAAATTCTAAACCTAGGGAGTTAAGCGGAGGACAAAAACAAAGAGTTGCTATAGCGAGAGCACTTACGCTAAATCCACAAATATTATTATGTGATGAAGCAACGTCATCATTAGATCCGAGTATAACAAATTCTATTTTAGAATTGCTTAAAAAGATAAATAAAGAGCTAGGTATAACTATAGTAGTAGTTACACATCAAATGAATGTAGTAAAAAAAGTGTGCAATAAAATGGCAATATTAAGCAGAGGAAATTTAGAAGCAAAAGGAACAGTAGAAGATATATTTATGGACAAGCCTAAGGTTTTAGAGGAACTTTTGGGAGAACCAGAATATAAGATAAAACCAAAAGAAGGAGTAAATATAGAAATAATAGAGAGAGATAATATTCAAGACCATTCACTTTTATCTAGCTTAGCAATAGAGACAGGTGTTAAATACTCTTTGGTATGGGGAGGGACAGATAAATACAGAGATAAGATATTAGCATCTTTTATTATAAATATAAATGAAAATGATAAATTAAAAGTTACAAATTATTTAAATAAACAAGATATTGAATGGAGGGATGCATAAGGTGGATGAAATTTTAATAATGATGGATAAAATAATTGTTCCTAGTTTATGGCAAACAATATATATGATAATATTATCCACGTTTTTATCTACTGTAATTGGATTTATATTAGCCATAGTACTCGTAGTAACGGATGGAAAAGGCCTTAAACCTAATAAAATAATTTATGGTATGTTAAATGCAATAATCAATGTATTAAGATCAATTCCATTTATTATACTTGCAGTAGCTATAATACCATTTACAAGAAGTATTGTAGGAACATCTATAGGAGAGAATGCAGCCATAATTCCATTAACAATAGCTGCAGCACCATTTATTGCTAGATTAATAGAAAGTAGTTTAAAAGAAGTAAATCCTAGCTTAATAGAAGCAGCTAAATCTTTTGGGGCTTCAACTAGTCAGATAATATTTAAGGTAATGATAAAGGAAGCTATACCATCAATAAATTTAAACTTAACATTGGCTACAATAACTATATTAGGGTTAACAGCAATGGCAGGTGCAGTAGGAGCTGGAGGATTAGGAGCGGTTGGGCTTACATATGGTTATCAAAGTTTTAATGATACTGTAATGTATACGACTTTAGCTTTATTAGTGATAGTAGTTGGAATTATACAATTTGTAGGAAATGCTATTTATAAAAAATTAAAATAAAAATATTTTACACATTTTGAGGAGGATTTAAAATGAAAAACAAAAGCATAGGAGGATTTAAAATGAAAAAGAAAAGTATGGTAGGTATTTTAGTGGCTCTAACATTAACACTGGGAATGGTTGGTTGTGGAAGTAAACCACAAGCAAGCAAAGAAACAAAGGGTAAAAAAATTATAACAATAGGAACTTCAGTTATATCAAAGGATGTTTTAGAAGAGGCTCAGAAAGTATTTAACAAAAAAAGCAGTATTTACGAAATGAAAGTAAAACTATTTGATGATGCAATAACACCTAATATGGCAGTTGATGATGGAAGCATAGATGGTAATTTTTATCAATATGAAGATTATTTAAACAATTTTAATAAGGATAGAAAGACAACGTTAAAGCCATATGGTAAGCCGGTTTTCGCATTTCAAATAGGGTTATATTCGAATAAGGTTAAGAAAATATCTGATATTAAAGATGGAATGACAGTTGCAGTATCTAATGATAACTCTAATAGAGCATTAGCATTAAAGCTATTGGAGAAAGAAGGAGTAATTAAGATTAAAGATGACATTAAAGTACCAAATGTTTTAGATATTGCTGAAAATAAACATAATTTAAAATTTGTTGAAATGGAAAGACTAAATTTAGCAAATGCATTAAATGATACTGATATGGCTATAGTTATGGCGGATGTTATGCTGAAAGCTGGTAAAAATTCAGAAAATGCTTTAGCTTTTGCACAAGAAGAAGGTATTGTTTTAGTAACAAAAGAAGAAAAAGAGTGGGCAAAGGAAGTTGAAGAAGCTTTAACTAGTAATGAAGTTAAAACCTTTATAAAAGAAAAAAGTAAAGGAACAAAAATACCTCTATTTTAATTTATGAAATCTAATGATAAAAAATTAAAATACTATAAATTAGAAAGGGAAGGTGGAAGAGTGGCAATTTTTAGAGATGAAATGACGTCTATTGAGAGAAGAGAAGCTTATTTTAGAGGAGAAGAAGTAGATAGATTACCTTGTGCTATTATGTTTGAAGAAACAGCAGCAGTATACGCAGGTATAAATGTTAAAGAATATTATTTTGATTCTGATAAAATGCTTCAAGCTGAAAAATTTATAGTAAGAGAATTTGGAGCAGAAAGCTGTGGAATTAATGTAACATTAAGAGGAATGGCTGAAGCTCTTGGAAGTAATATAGGATATAGCGCTACAAGAGCTTCGTTTTTAATAGATCCTGTTTTAAAAGATTATAAAATGTTAGAAAGCATGGATATTGTAAATCCTTATAAAGACGGTAGACTTCCAATAATATTAGAAGCATTAGGTAAGATAAAAAAGGAATTAGGAAATGAGGCAAGTGTAGGAAGTGGAGTATCAGGGCCTATTAGTGCAGCTGCTTTAGTTAGAGGCACGGAGAATCTTATGAGAGATTTTATACAAAACAAAGAAGGCCTACATAAGCTATTAGAATTTATAACAGAGTGTAACTTGGCTTATGTTCGAGCAGTTTATAGGGAACATGGATTAGTCTGTGGTATAGGGGATCCAGTATCCTGTGGGAATTTATTAAGTCCTAAGCTGTTTAATGAATTTTCAAAGCCATATCTTAAAAAAACTATAGATGGAATATATAAGATAACAGGTAAAAAGCCATCCCTTCATATATGTGGAAAAACAAAAGGGATTTGGAGTGAATTACGTGATTTGAATATATCAGCTTTTAGTGTTGATAATTGTGAAGATATGGAAGAAGTGAAAAATGTACTGGGGAACAAGATGTGTTTAGTTGGAAATATTGATCCTGTTTCTGTCATAAGAAATGGAACAGTTGAGGATGTGTATAGAGAGGTTAAAAGCTGTATACAAAAGGCAGCGGATAGTCCAAAAGGGTATATAATTGGAACAGGATGTGATATTCCTAGCGGTGCTCCAATTGAAAATATAAAAGCAGTTATAGAGGCAACTAAAAAATATAGTGGTAGAGTTTCTATTGGAAAAAGAAATAATTAGAATATTAAAATGGTTATAATTTATAGAAAAGTATACAATATAATCCTGTTAAGGAGTATAATTAACACTGCATATGAACTGCTGTCCATATGCAGCTTTTTTTTATGTTTTCTTGAGATTAAGGCATCCTCAAAATAACAAATTAGCATAATGGAAATACGATCAACAGGGGGCATACTTATGAGAACAAGTAAACTTATTAAAAATTCTGCAATATATACTATTGGAGATTTATTGCCAAAAGTAATTTCAGTTTTGATGATTTCAATATATACAAATCCGGCTATCTTAAGCATTAGCCAAAAGGGAATAGTAGATCTTATAATGCCTATTGGATCTATATTTTCTACTTTCTATTTATTAGGGTTAGATGCAGCGCTGAATAGATTTTATTATAGTGATAAAGATGAAGAAAAGAGAAAAGTACTTATTAGTACTTTATGGATATTTTTATTTGCATATACTTTGATATTAAGTGTGGGTTTAATTATATTTGGACAAGGATTAAGTAAGTTAGTATTTAAGAATATACCCTTTGACCCATTCTTTAAATTAATGATTATAAATTGTTTTTTTTCAACTTTTACTATAATGCCATTAACTCTTTTCAGAATGAAAGAACAAGCATTAAGATTTGGTATATTCAACATATTAACCACATTTTTAAATGTAAGCTTTTGTATTTATTTTGTAGTTTTTTTAAAACAAGGAGCAGAAGGAAATATAAAGGGATATATACTGTGTAATTTGGTATTTGCAATAGTATATCTAGCATTAACATTTAAGGATTTAAAATGTAAAATTTCCTTACCTATTTTAAAAGAAAGCTTAAAGTATGGTATTCCCCTTATTCCACATGCTATCGGCGGATGGGTTCTTAATGTTTCGGATAGGTGGTTTATTGATAGATACAGAGATCTTACACAGGTAGCCATTTATGGATTAGCCTATCAAATAGGTTCATTACTAGATTTCTTAATTGGAGCAATAAATAAGGCATATGTGCCATTTTTCTTTAAAACTATAGATGAGGATGAAAATGCTAAAACAATATTTGAAAATATATTAAAATATTATTCAGTGTTAATACTATCATTAGGTTTAGGCATTGCTATGTTTTCCAAAGAAATTATTATATTATTGGCTCGCAGTAATGCTTACATCGTAGCATATAAGATAATACCTATAATTGCATTAGTTTCAGTTGTTCATGGATACTATTTTATGAGTGTGAATAGTATATTTTATGCTAAAAAGACTAAGTTTTTAGCAACGGTAACAGCTATATCAGCAGTTATTAATATAGTACTTAACTTTATATTTGTTCCTAAGTATGGGATGTATGCAGCAGCATATACAACGCTAGTAGCATATTTATTTTCTTCTATTGCCACCTATATTGTTGCACAAAACTGTTATTATATAAAATGGCATTGGAATGTTATTATTACGAATATGGCAATATGTTTGGGTGTTTATTTTGTAAGTATGATAGGGTTTGGTAATATATTTATCAATATTTTTTACAAAACAGTTATATATATGGGATATATTTCAGTATTATTTATGTTTAAGATACTTTCCTTTGATAAGTTTTTATATTATAAAAGCAAGATTTTGAAAAGATAAGAGGTATTTAGCATATAAATAAATTTAAGGGACTGATATCATATCAGTCCCTAGGGTAGTTATTTTTCATATTTTGAAATTAATTGTATGTTATACATTTCTATATCGGTTAATTCTCCATCAGAGCCTTGAAAGTCAGGATTTGGTTTATACCAAGATTTTTTTTCGAAATAACTCTTAAATTGTTCAGCTTTAAATACAAAACCATGTCTAGCATAGATTTCATTTCTAGCCAAGGTTAAGTTTTCTTTGACTAATTTAGAAACATCAGATTCTGTTAGATTTTCACTTGCACTTTTAGGAAAAATGTAATAATCCGGGGAATTGAGGTTACTTATATCTGTTTTATCTGCAGATGCAGGAACAGCTGGTTTTATATTAGCATCTTTTTTAGTGGTAGTATCAGTAGGTGTAACCTTATTTTTTGTGGTTGTCTTCTCCGATTTTTTAGAACTATCAGAGAAAAATTTTGAAACTGAAATGTAATAGCTTCCAAAGCCTACAGATAAAAGGAGTATTAAAATACCAAGTATAATAAAAACTTTTGGTTTAGTAGATTTAGTATGAATTTTTTTTGAATTAGTTTGGTTAGTATTAATTTCTTTTGAAGAAGTATTAAAATCTAAGCTTGGTTTTTTTTCAGTAGGTATTAAATTATTATATATATTTTTACTACCACATTTTCTGCAAAAATTCGTGCCATCTTCTAATTTATAGCCACATTTAGAACAATACATAAATTATCCTCTCCTCACTAAGGTGTATAATAGATAGTATACTAAAATAAAGGTAGCTTTTAAAGCTTATAAGATAGAAAACCCAACAATTCATAATAATTTTATATTGTGAGCTTCCTTTATATACATATTTTTCACCTAAAGGACTATCAATAATGAGAATAGAAAGGTTATGTAAACTAAGAAAGTTTAACTGTAGTGGTGTGAGGCAAGCACACCTAACTTTGAACCGGAAATTAAAATGAAGTCCTGGACTTATAAGTCCAGGACTTCATTTTTAGGACATGGTCTTTGTACACTTTAGTGATACCCGTATTTACTTCAATGCAAATTCCATTATTGCTAATTTCCATAAATGCAATGAATAAAAAACATAAAATAATAAATTATATTTTAAACTTCTGAATTATCTCAGTAAGCTTTTGAGAAAGTTCTGCTTGTCCTTGTGCTGTTGATGCAACTTGTTGTATAGCAGCTGTAGTTTCATCTATGCTCTCTTTTATTGTTTCTGATTGTTCGCTTGATTTTTGTGATGTCTGGGCCATGTTTTGAATAGATTCACTTACTTGCCCAACTGTAACAGTAATACTCCTAGACATAGAAGTAATTTCCTCAGATATTTTGCTTACAATATCTGCATCATTATAATACTGATTACCTATTTCTACATAGGCATCAAATTGTGCTTGTACATCTGTATTGATAAACTTTAATATATCACTACCTGTATCTATACTGCTTTTAAATGCTTGATGAACTTTCACAATAGTTTCTTGAATGCTTGTTACTGCTTGTGAAGATTGTTCTGCAAGCTTTCTTACTTCGTCTGCTACCACTGCAAAGCCTTTGCCATTTTCTCCTGCTCTTGCTGCCTCTATTGCAGCATTTAATGCAAGTAAATTTGTTTGATCTGCTATACTTCCGATGGTATCTGCCATAAATTTTATACTATCTACTACTTTTCCATCTTCAATTGCTTTTAACATCTTATTTTGTTTTTCAGTATATATTTTTCGAGTCTCCTCTAAAGCTTTCTGACTATTACTTTGAACTTTTATAGCTCTTTCTTTAGACTGTTTTGCATTATGACTTCCTTCCATAGCTTTTGAAGTTAGTTCATTAATACTTGAATCTACTTCTTCCACAGAGGCACTTATTTCCTCTGTGGCTACACTGGAAAGTTGAGCACCAGAAGTAATAGTATTTATTGCTTCATCAATAATTTCAGTTTTGCAAGATAACTCTTCAACAGTTGCGGATAACTCTTCTGAGGAAGCACTTAAATCCTGTGAATTTTCCATAATTATTTTTACTAAGCTACTCATGTTTTCCTGTGCAGCATTTAAAGCTATAGCTGTTTGTCCAAATTCGTCTTTCATTGTAATCGTGATTGCAGTTGAAAAATCGTAGCAAGATAACCTACTAGCTAAATCTTTTATTTTGTTTAATGGACCCACTATTTTCTTACTTAATATGTATGCCATAAAAATTATAATTAAAAATGCTATAGTTGTATAAATTATAATAGAATTTTTAACACTGTTAAACTGAGCTATATTATCTGAATTTTCCTGTTCAGCTGATTTCCCATTTATGTCGATGCATTCTTGTAGTTTTGAAAGCATAGCAATTGTAAGTGTAGCTATATCTGAATTATAGATTTTAGTTGCTTCATCATAATTATTAGATTTTACAAGTTCTATTACCTTATTTTTTGATTCTCTATATTTTAATAAGTGATTTTTAAAATCATCATAAATTTTATCCTCTTTTTTTGATATTGTATTTATACTATCGTATTCACTCATATATTTTTCATCTTTTTTACCTAAATCATCAATAGTTTTTATCAGATTATCTAAATTACTTCTATCTCTTTCGAAAATGATTTTTAGCATATTAGAATTAGTTTCATTTATACCACCACGCATTTCTTCTAAATCCCTAATAGATATTAAGTTATTACTGTACATTTTATTTCCATTTTTACTTATTTTTGAAGAACTTAATATACCCTCTACTCCTATTAAAACCATAAAAATACAAATCACTGAAAATACAAATATAATTTTTTTTCTTACACTTAAATTTACAAAAAAATTCATTTTGACGCTTCCCTTCTTTTTTATAATATATTTTGAAATCATGGTGATTATTAGAAATCTATGAAAACTAGAATATGTAACTATATATTTTCTTTAGAACTATTTTCAAGGTTGCACAAACAATTGAATATTAACATATTATTGTATCAAAAAGTCGAAAATATATACAAGATGCCTATAGGGCGTTTATATAGCTATTTAGTAGGCCTGAATTACAACCAAATCATGAAAAGATTAAATCTTTAGTAGTTGTTTCAAATGTATTGACTTTGTACTAAAATGGTGCTAAGGTTATAGTATCAAAACAATACAAAGGTTGCTGATTCTACATAGTCATAAAAATAACAAATAAGAAAGGAAAACTGATTATGAGAAATATAGATATGAAAAATAAAGACGGATTAACTGAGAAGCAGTTTTTAGATAGTTACATACCAGGAGATTATGATAGGCCAGCGAATACAGTGGATATGTTACTTTTCACGGTAGATGATGTACCCGTAGAGGGGAAAGACCCAGATAAAGCACTAAAATTGCTTTTAATAAAAAGGGCAGACCATCCATACATGGGATGCTATGCTATTCCAGGAGGGTTTGTACATATTGATGAGGCCTTAAGTACTGCTTGCTTTAGAGAATTGAAAGAAGAAACTAATGTTGAGAGCGTATATTTTGAACAGTTAAAAACTTTCGGTGATTTAGTACAGCGGGATCCAAGGATGAGGGTTATTTCAATAGCTTATTTAGCATTAGCTGATAAAACTAATATTAAGGAAGTAGCGGGAGATGACGCAAGTTTTGCACAATGGTTTACAGTAAGAAAGGATTTTATTTCTTCTAATAATTCAGGAATAGAGAGAGTGGATACCTACAATTTAACTTTTGTTTCTGATGACGGTGAGATTAAGATAGGGTATCTTGTCACTGAGAGATTTATTAAAAATGGTGTTATTTCAATTAAAGTACCTTCTTATGAGCTTTTAGGATGGAGTAAAGAGGGACTTGCCTTTGATCATATTGATTTGGTGTATTGTGGCATTGAAAGATTAAAAAATAAAATAGAATATACACCTATAGCATTTACCCTTCTACCTAAATATTTTACGCTAAGAGAAATTCAAAAAGTTTATGAAGCAATACTACATTTAGAAAAGCCTTTTTCAAGAGCTAATTTTAGAAGAAAAATTAAAAAAATGGTAATAAAGACTGAAAAAGAAAAATTAACATCAGGAAGACCTGCAATCTGTTATATGTTTAATGAAAGTTGGGAACATAGTTTTTTTGATGAATAATGGAAATAAAATATTAAATTAAAAAAGAGGGATTTATATGATGGCTTTAATGAAAGTTATTTCACTATGGGAAATGCAATCAAATGGTATAGAAGTAGTAGATAGTATAATTTAACAATTAAGAGGGAGCGATATAAATGAGTAAAATATTAAACAAATTCAATCTTAAAGATGAAAGAAACCTTTCAATGTTAATGGATTTTTACGAACTAACAATGTCAAATGGATATTTTGTAAATGGGCTTTCAGATACTATTGTGTATTTTGATATGTTTTACAGAAAGAATCCAGATGGAGCAGGTTACTCAATAGTTGCAGGATTGGAGCAACTTATTGATTTTATCAAAAAGCTTAAATTCACTGGAGAAGATATTGACTACTTAAGAAGTAAAGGAATTCTAGCGGAGGAATTTTTACAATACTTATTAACCTTTAAATTTACTGGAGATATTTATGCAATACCTGAAGGAACACCGGTATTTCCGAATGAAGCACTTGTAACTGTTAAATCTAAGGTAATTGATGCACAACTTATTGAAACAATGCTTTTATTAACAGTTAATCATCAAAGCTTAATAGTCACTAAGGCCAATAGAATTGTTAGGGCTGCAAAAGGGAGACCAGTTTTAGAACTGGGAGCAAGAAGGGCACATGGAGCTGATGGAGCTATAATGGGCGCAAGAGCTTCTTATATAGGTGGCGTTGCGGGTACCGCAACTGTAATGGCAGAAACAATGTTTGGAGTTCCTGCAACTGGTACAATGGCCCATTCCTGGATACAATTATTTGGAGATGAATATAAGGCATTTGAAACCTATGCAAAAACTTACCCTGATTCCTGCACACTGCTTGTTGATACTTATAACGTTTTAAATAGTGGTATTCCTAATGCCATTAAAGTTTCCAGGGATGTGCTAGAACCTATTGGAATGAGATTAAAAGCAATTAGGCTAGACAGTGGGGACCTTGCATACCTTTCAAAGCAAGTAAGGATTATGCTTGACGATGCAGGTCTTACAGATTGTAAGATAGTAGCTTCAAACAGTCTAGATGAATATATCATTACTGATTTATTAAATCAAGGTGCTGAAATAGATATATTTGGTGTTGGTGAAAGAATGGTTACCGCTAAATCAGAACCAGTATTTGGTGGAGTTTATAAATTAGTAGCTGTTGAAGAAGATGGAGAGATTTCACCAAGAATTAAATTAAGTGAAAATGAAGAAAAAATTATCAATCCAGGATACAAAATGATTTGGAGATTATATGACAAAGATACACATAAGGCAATTGCTGATGTTATCACGTTGGCGGAGGAGGTTATAAATGAATCAGTACCTTATAATATCTTTGACCCAGTTTATACTTGGAAGAAGAAAAAAGTCACTAATTTTTATGCTAAAAAGCTTCAAGTTCCAGTTTTCCTTAAGGGAGAATGTGTATATGAATTACCAACCATAGAAGAAATAAGAATTTACTGTAAAAATCAAGTAGACAGCATATGGGAGGAAGTTAGGAGATTTTCTAACCCTCATAAATACTATGTAGATTTATCTTTGGAACTTTGGCTTGTTAAACAGGAATTAATTCAAAGGTATAGGAATTCAGAAGAGAAAAACAAAAAATAATTTGTTATTCCCCCAAAAAAAATAATAATAGAGGGGTGTAAATATGAAGAGAATTGATATTATTTATGAAAATTTAAAAGCTATATGTTATCAAGATGGAATTAATGCAAACTATTTAGCAGAAGCATTAGGGCTTACTAGAGCGAATGTAAGTAGTGATTTAAATAAATTATGTGTTGAAGGTAAAGTAAAAAAAAGTAATAGTAGACCTGTATTATTTACTGTTAATTATGAAAAGGTTCAGTGCAAGAATGAATGTGTATTTGACAGATATTTAAGAGAAAATAATAGTCTATCAGTAGCAGTGGAGTACGCTAAGGCAGCTATATTATATCCGCCTAAAGGAATGCATACGCTTATTTTAGGCGAAACAGGTGTTGGAAAATCAATGTTTGCAGAACTAATGTACAGATATGCATTAGAAGCAGGTAAAATCAAGAAGGATTCTCCATTTATAATTTTCAACTGTGCAGATTATTCAAATAATCCACAACTTCTTTTAAGTCAGTTATTTGGTGTGAAAAAGGGCGCATATACTGGGGCTGATAGCGATAGGCAGGGTTTAATAGAAAAATCACAGGGGGGGATATTATTTTTAGACGAAGTTCACAGATTACCATCTGAAGGTCAGGAAATGCTCTTTACAGTTATGGATAAGGGTATATTTAGAAGGCTTGGAGAAAGCGAAAAGGAAAGAACCTCAGAAGTGATGTTCATTTCAGCTACTACTGAAAATCCAGATTCTAATTTGCTTACAACTTTTACAAGAAGAATTCCTATGATTATAAAAATACCTAGCTTAAAAGAACGCGGATTTCAAGAAAGATTTAAGTTAATAAGAACTTTTTTCACAGAAGAATCTCATAGGCTAAGCAGAGATGTTTCAGTGTCCATTAATTCCTTAAGAGCACTTTTTAGTTATAATTGCAAAAATAATGTTGGACAACTTAAAACAGATATTCAGCTTTCTTGTGCTAAGGCATATGCTGATTTTTTAAGTAATAAAAAACAGGTCGTAAAAATAAATAGCTCTGATTTGCCTGTTTATGTTAGAGAAGGTTTATATAAGGAAAAGGAGCATAGGCAAATTTGGAATAGTATTATTGGTATAGATAACAAGTATTACGTGTTTAATAATGAATCTAATGAGGAAATTTTCGATTTTGAGAAAAAACAACAAAGCATATATGAGATTATTGATGAAAAAGCTAATGAATTAAGAGCTAAAGGAATTAGTGATATTTGTTTAGAAAAAACAATGGAAGAAGATATTGGCAGATATTTTGCGCAATATATAAGTAGAGTAAACAATAATATAAATGTATCTAATATTAAAAATTTAGTAGATCCATTTATTGTGCATGTGGTGGAAGAGATTTTAAAGTATAGTGAATTAAAGTTAAATAAAAATTTTAGCCAAAAGGTATATTTTGGCCTATCATTCCATATAAAAACCCTTGTTGATAGAGTTAAAAATAATAAAATAATAATTAATCCTCAAATTAAAAAAATTAAAAATGAATATAAAAATGAATTTAATGTAGCATTGGAATGCTTAGAGATAATAGAAAGCAATCTAGATATAAAATTACCAGTGGATGAGGCTGGATTTATAGCCATGTTTTTTGTGTTAGACCATAAAAACATTGAAAATACAGTTAATAACTCAGGTGTACTTGTTATAGCACATGGAAATAGTACTGCTACATCCATGGTGCAAACTGCTAATACTCTCTTAGGAATAGAGTATGCTGTGGCTTTTGATGCACCGCTTGATGTTAGTGCTAATGAAATCTTAAATAAAGTAAGAGAATATGTAAGAAAAGATACTAGAAAAGCTGGATATATTTTTTTAACTGATATGGGGTCATTAACTACTTTTGGTCAAGTTATAGAAAAAGAATTTAAAATTCCAGTTAAAGTAATTTCTTTGGTTAGTACGTTGCATGTTATTGAAGCAACAAGAAAATCATCTCTTGGATATAAATTAGATGATATATATAGTGATTGTTATGACATAATGCCATTTGTTGAAAACGAAATCATAGAAAAAACAAAGTGTAAAACAATGGCAATAGTAACAATATGCATGACTGGAGAGGGAAGTGCAATAGCAATTAAAAATTTACTTTTGGATAACTTAAAAATTGATGATAAATTATGTGAAATTATTCCACTCAATTTAATTCATAAAGAAAAAATTGAGAGTAGAATAATTACACTTGGTAAGGAAAAGGAAATTATAGCAATAGTGTCTCATTTTAATATAAATACTGAAATACCTCAATTTAGCTTAGAACAAGTTATAGGGTTAAATGCTATTAGTGACATACAAAAAATAGTTGATATTCAAAGTACCTATTACGGTATGGGAAAAACCTTAAAAAATCATTTGAAAAATGTTGAGGGGGAAAAAGTTTTTGAAGATGTAGAACAATTTATTTCTAAAATTCAGAAAAGTATAAAAGAAAAAATAGCTGTTGAAGATTTAATTGGTATTACCCTTCATATTAGTTGCATGATAGACAGATTAAAATCAGGAGAAAAATTTATACAATATGGGGATAAAAATAAATACATCCATAACAATAAAGGATTATATTATATAGTGAAAAATTCATTGTTCTTTATACAAGAAAAATACAAGATAAATATAATGGATGATGAAGTATGCTATATTATGAATATAATAGAAAAAAGGAAAATGCAATTTGAAAAGCTTGAAGAATAAAACACTATTTAAATAGTGTTTAAAAAAATGCATTGTAAACGAAATCATTAAAACACTAAGTGAATTATTGAAACACTATAAAATATATTGAAAAAAAATAAAACAGTGTAAACTGTAGACCATATTATGGTTAGACGTAAGTTTCAATTTTGTAAATATTTTGGATTAAAATAAGTAGCAACAATAATGGGTCCATAGCTGTAAATGGTTTGTAGGACTATCTATTAATTTAGCAACATGGTGTTTTGGCACAGATGTTGCTATTACTATATATATACAAATTTAAAATGTGATGGGGGGGGTGGAAATGAATATTTTATTATGCTGTGCAGGTGGAATGTCTACAAGTTTGCTAGTGAAAAAAATGCAAGAAGCGGCAGTACAAATGGGTATAGAGTCAAAAATATGGGCTATAGGGGAAGCTCAAGTAGTAGATAATATACAAAATGCAGATGTTTTATTATTAGGACCTCAAATTAGGTTTAAACTTAATGATTTGAAAAAAATGGGAAAAGAGCAACACATCCCTGTTGAAGTAATTAGCATGATTGATTATGGCAGAATTAATGGAAAAGCTGTACTTGAGTATGCAATGAAGTTAATTGAACTTCAGAAGGAAAGTTAGTTCTATAGGAAAAGTGAAAATTACGGTGATTTATCATTGTTAAGGTGAGTAATAATTAATAATAATTATTATTAATTACAAGGGGGCATTAATGTGAATAAGATATTAGCATTTCTTGAGAAAAGACTCATGCCAGTTGCATCTAAAGTTGCGGCCCAAAGACATATGCAGGCAATGAGGGACGGTATGGTTTTAGGCATGCCACTTTTAATTGCAGGTTCTATATTCTTAATTTTATGTAACATACCTTTACCTAATGGTGCATGGCCAAAGTGGTTAGCAAGTACATTTGGACCAAATTTTCAGGTAATGTATTTAGCAGCGCCAGCTCATGCTACTTTTTGGATATTTTCTCTAATAGTGTGTATGGGTATTTCTTATTATTTAGCTCAAAGTTATCATGTTGACCAACTACCAGCAGTAGTTATAGCCTTAGCATGCTTTTTCACAGTAACGCCACAGGACTGTGGAGGCGTAAAAGGTGCATGGGGAGTTTCGTTTGGTAATATGGGTCCTGGAGGAGTTTTTGTTGCAATTATAGTTGCATTTATATCAACAGAGGTATATAGACGTGTTATACAAAAAAATATAACTATAAAAATGCCGGAAAGTGTACCGCCAGCAATTGCAAAATCATTTGCAGCAATGATTCCAGGTATAGCGTGTATTTTTACTATGTTCATTATTCATTGCTTATGTGGATTAACACCTTATGGAAATTTACACGCACTTATTACTAAATTAATACAAATACCACTTAGTAATTTAGGCACAAGTTTACCAGCAACATTACTTATTGTATTTTTAATTCATTTATTATGGATATGCGGACTTCATGGCGCAATTATAGTTGGTGGATTAATGGAGCCAGTATGGTTAAGTTATATGGAAACAAATTTAAATTTATACAAAGCAGGTAGTCCAGTTACTCAAATTATTAGTAAGCAGTTTTTTGATTCATGGGTTTATGTAGGAGGATCAGGAGCTACTTTAGCATTAGTTATTTTAATGGTAGTAAGGGCTAAAAGTAAGCAAGGTAAAACTTTTGGTAAATCAGTTATTGGAAGTTCATTATTTAATATTAATGAGCCAGTTATATTTGGTATGCCAATTGTAATGAATGCGTTACTTATTATTCCATTCATATTAACACCATTAGTGTTGGTTGTAGTTACTTATTTCTCCATGAAGTGTGGATTTGTAGCAAAACCAGTGGGAATAGTTGTACATTGGGCCACACCACCGATTATTGGAGGATTTCTAGCAACAGGTGGAAAAATATCGGGAGCTGTTCTTCAAATAGTTAACTTCGGAATAGCAATGGTTATATATTATCCTTTCTTCCTTGCATGGGACAAAAAGTGCGTACAAGAAGAAAGTCAAGCTACAATTACTTCATTGAAACCTAATGTGAATATGTAATATTTTTTAAATTGAGAATTGAGAGTGGAGAATTGAAAATTAAGATGGATTTTTCCCTTAGGAAAAATATAATTAACTCTCAATTTTCAATTCTCAACTAATAAAAAGGGGATGTTAATTATGGACAATGTGGATAATCAAGAAGTAATAATGCAACTTATAGTTTTAGGTGGAAACGCTAGAAGCATAAGTATGCAAGCAATAGTAGAAGCTAAAAATGGTAATATTTTAAAAGCAAAAGAAACCCTTAAGGAAGCATCAGTAGAATTAAACAATGCTCACAAAATTCAAACACAATTAATACAAAAAGAAATATCAGGACAAGGAGTGGAGATATCTCTATTAATGATACATGCCCAAGATCATTTGATGAATGCGATAACAGTAAAGGATTTGGCAACAGAATTTATTGCTTTATATGAAAAGATAGCAGACTAAGTAAAATGGAGTTATGCATGGCTATATGCGATATAAAGAGGAGAGTGCATATATGATGGGACTTAAAATTGTTACAATAGGTGGGGGTTCAAGTTATACACCAGAATTAATAGAGGGATTTATAAAAAGATATGATACATTACCAGTAACAGAAATTTGGCTTGTAGATATTGAAGAAGGCAGAGAAAAATTAAACATAATATGTGAATTAGCCAATAGGATGATTAAAAAATCAGGTTTACCAATTAGTGTTTATGGAACTTTAGACAGGACAACTGCTTTAAAGGATGCTGATTTCGTAACTACTCAAATACGAGTAGGGGGACTAGAAGCCCGAATTATAGATGAAAAAATTCCGCTGAAATATAAAGTTATAGGACAAGAAACTAACGGACCGGGGGGGCTATTTAAGGCTCTTAGAACTATCCCAGTTATATTAGGCATAGCTACGGAAATGGAAAAACTATGTCCTAATGCATGGCTTATAAATTTTACTAACCCAGCAGGGATGGTTACAGAAGCAGTTTTAAAATATGGAAAAATTAAAAAAGTAGTAGGGCTATGTAATGTACCGATACATATGGAAATGAATATTGCAAAAGCTTTAGAGGTAGAACCAAACCGTATCCGTGTAGATTTTGCAGGATTAAACCATATGGTTTATGGACTAAATGTATATTTAGATGGGGTGCGCGTTACTGAAAAGGTTATAGACACTATACTTAATGGTGATGCATATATGTCTATGAAAAATATAATAGATTTAGATTGGGAAAAAGATTTTATAAAGGCGTTAGGGGTAATACCTTGTCCATATCATAGATATTATTATAAGGCAGATGAAATGCTAAACAATGAATTAAGTGAAGCCGAGACCTTAGGAACAAGAGGTGAGGTTGTAAAACAAATTGAGAAAGAATTATTTGAACTTTATAAAGATCAAAATTTAGATATAAAACCACCACAACTTGAAAAACGTGGAGGTGCTTATTATAGTGATGCGGCTTGTAGATTAATTGAATCAATTTATAATGATAGGAAAGATATCCAAGTAGTTAATACTAGAAATAATGGTGCGATTTCAGGTATTCCGAGAGATTCAGCGGTTGAGATAAGCTGTGTTATTACAAAAGAGGGACCTGTCCCATGCACCCTAGGTGAACTTCCTATAGCAACACAAGGGCTTATAATGCAAATTAAAGCTTTTGAAATTATATCAGTAGAAGCTGCAATAACAGGTGATTATCATAAAGCATTATTAGCAATGACTATTAATCCATTAGTTCCATCTGATACTTTGGCTAAGAAAATACTTGATGAAATGCTTGAGGCACATAAAAAATACTTACCAATATTTTATAAATGATGATTTAATGGTGATGTTAAATAAAAGTAATTATTCTTACAATTATAAAAAAATATTGATGTTAGATAATTTATGGAAAGGAGGAAATACATTGAAAAGTGAAAAAGTAATTTTGGGAAATGAGGTAGGACTTCACGCAAGACCTGCTGCTTTACTTATAAAGGAAGCATCAAAATATAAAAGTCAGATAAATATTATAAAAGAGGAAAAAAATTATAACGGAAAAAGTATAATATCAATTTTATCAATGGCTGCAATAAAAGGTGATGAGTTAACCGTATTAGCAGAGGGTGAAGATGAAGCTGAGGCAGTAAATTCACTTAAAGAATTTATAGCAAATTATAAGGACTAACTAGATTTTCTGAAAATATAATTGTGGAGGCAATAAAAATGAATAAACTTGGAATTTCAGTGTACCCTCATAATGGGAACAAAGAAAAAAATTTAGCATATATTAAACTTTCAAGTGAATATGGATTTAAAAGGATGTTTACTTGCTTAATTTCTTTAGAGGATAGAAATTTAGAAAATAGCATAATTGAATTTAAAGAAATGGTGGCTTTTGCAAATGAATGTGGTATGGAAGTAATTGCAGATGTGGAACCAGCTGTGTTTGAAAAATTTGGAACGACTTTTAAAGATTTATCATTTTTTAAAGAACTAGGTGTATATGGTATAAGATTGGATTTAGGTTTTAGTGGGATAGAAGAATCTATTATGACCTTTAATCCCTATGGATTAAAAATTGAATTAAATATGAGTAATGGAAGCAAATATGTGGATAATATTTTATCTTATAAGCCTAATGTGGATAACATTTTAGGCTGTCATAATTTTTATCCTCATCTTTATACTGGATTAAGTTATGAACACTTTACAAAGTGTAGCAAACAGTTTAAAGAATTAGGCATTAGGACTGCTGCTTTTATAAATTCTAATGTAGCTAAGTTTGGACCTTGGCCTTTATCAGAAGGCCTTTGTACTTTAGAAATGCATAGAAATTTACCAATAGAAATACAGGCTAAGCATTTACTATGTACTGGAGTAATTGATGATATAATAATAGGCAATGCATTTGCAAGTGAAGAGGAATTACAAAAATTAAGTAGGATAAACAAGGATATGTTGCAATTTACAGTAGAATTGCAGGACAATATTCCGGAATTGGAAAGAAAAATTGTTTTGGAAGAGTTTCATTTCAATCGTGGTGATGTATCAGAGTATGTTGCTAGATCCACGCAAAGTAGAGTCAAGTACAAAAATTGCGAATTTCCCCCTTTTAACACTCCTGATATTAAAAGAGGAGATGTTTTAATTGAATCCTCCTTATATACAAGGTATGCAGGAGAACTTCAAATTGCATTAAAAGATATGAAAAATAGCGGTAAGACTAATGTGGTTGGAAAAATTGCAAAAGAAGAAATCTTTTTATTAGAATATTTAGAGTCTTGGATGAAATTTGGGTTTGTAGAAAAATAGCTATAATATCAATTGATAAAATTAACTGTAAAGTTAGCCTTATCAATTTTTTTTTGTTTTAGCCAAGAATTTTTTACTTTTCTCTAACTATTTTTTATTTCTATGTAACTATTTAATTTTAAATAAGGTTTAGAATAGAAGCATAGACAGGAAAAAAATTAAGGGGTGTTTTATATGAATAGAAAATCTATATTAACTTTATCGCTAGTGGCGTCTTTAATGTTTACAGGGGGATGTAGTGTACCAAGTCCAAGTGAAGTAATAGTGTCACCAAAAATATTAGAATCACAGGTTAAAAAGGAAGACATAAATTCAATAGCAAAACAATTTTTACCTATTAAATCAAAGCTAGTGGATGTATCAAAGATAGCTACCGGAAAGCCTGTTATTAAGGTGGATCTTGATAATGATAAAAAAGATGAAATTATAGGTTTTTTTAATACTCCACAATCCTTTCAAAATGGGTTTGTTGTAATTAAAGAAAAAGAAGGAAAATGGAATAAAATATATGAGCACAAAGGTCAAGGAAATGAAATATTAAAAAGTGAGTTTATAGATATGTATGGAAAGGATAAAAAAACTTTGCTATTTGGAAATCTCATTTCTACCAATGGAAGGGCGATATATAACTTATTTACCTTTAATGATGATAAGATAAACAAAGTGGATTTAGGAATATGGAATAAGATGGAGGTAGTAAGTGCTTCTTTAGAAAACGATAAAAAGGGATTTGTGTTTGCAGGATGGTCATTATATCTTCCGTATAAATGCTATGGAGTTTTTTTAATTAGATTTGATGGTGAAAAACTTACCTATGCTAAAGATTTATATCCACAATATTTCAAAAAAGTAGTAAAATATTACAAAGACATAATGTCTAAGGGTTCCAACGATGTTTCACATTGGTATTTTTTAGCTAATGCACAGGTGAAATCAAATATGTATAATGATGCTCTTAATTCTATTAAAAAAGGTATTGATGCTATGAATGATGAAAATGGACCATCTAAAGGATTTGAAGATGATTTTTCTGTACTAAAGGCACAGGCACTAAATGGGCTTAAAAAGTATAATGAAGCAAAGCAGTTATCTGAAGAGGTGGCTATAAAACAACTTAAGAAGCTAGACAAAAATAAAAAGGATAAAGACGATAAAGATAGCTTAGGGTACATACAAGAAGAAAATATATTACAAGATATTTATTTGGGACTTGTAAAGTCATGTTATGGGCTAAAACAAGATGATGAGGGACTACAATATTACCAAAAATATTTGGTTATAGCTAAAAACCTTCAAAAAAAGGAATTCTATATATGTAAAGTTGTAAAAGAAAGTATAGAGCCATTAGATGAAATAAAATAATGATTTGGGGTGGAATTAATGAATGAAAAGGTTCTTGTTGTTGAGGATGAAAAACACATTAGAGATTTTATAACTTTAAATTTGTCTTTAAGTAGATTTCAAGTTATAGAAGCATCCTCAGGGGAAGAAGGGTTAATTAAGTATGAAGCTGAAAAACCAGATGTAGTAATTCTTGATATATTGTTACCTAATATAGATGGCTATGAAGTATGTAAAAGATTAAGAGAAACCTGTTGCCTTTGCTGTATAATAATGCTAACAGCAAAGGCACAGGATATGGATAAAATAATAGGGCTTGATATTGGGGCTGACGATTATATGGTCAAGCCCTTTAATCCTATGGAACTTATATCAAGAATAAATGCTAATTTAAGAAAAATAAAAAGAAATAACCTTAATTCAGATGTTCTTATCTATAGACAATTGAAACTTAATAAATCATCCCAAAAGTTTTATAAAAATCATTTAGAAATAGAATTCACATTTAGAGAGTTTTCTCTTATAGAAGTATTTATGGAAAGTATAAACAAAGCACTTTCTAGGGAAAAACTTTTAGATTTAGCTTGGGGAGAAGACTTTTTTGGAGAGATAAAGACTGTTGATGTTCATGTAAGGAGAATAAGAGAAAAAATAGAAGATAATCCATCAAAGCCTATTTATATACAAACAGTTTGGGGAGTGGGGTATAGGTTTGGGAAATAAGGCACATAAAAACAAATAACAAGTCAAAGATGCTAGCATACTGAATTTTTATTTATTTTTATGTGTTAAAGGAGGGAATGCGTTGAGAAGTATTAAGACAAGGCTTACAGTAAGTTACTTAATACTTATAATTTTAATTGTAGTTATATTTGAGTCCATACTTATGGTTAGTATAAAAAAATATTATAATAATACCATTGAAAATATATTAAAGAACCAAGCTGAGATTTCAAGTAATTTTTACGGAAAATATTTTGCGGATACAGATATTTCAACGGCATCTAATGATATAACAGGTAATTTCTCTTATTTAACAGACGCAGAAATTCAGATAGTGGATACAAATGGAATTGTAATTAATGATAATAAAGGAGTTTCAACTGGGATAAAGATAAAATCTCCAGACATTGACCAAGCAATAAAAGGGGGAATAGGGGTATTCAAGGGCAAATCAAAAGAAAGCCAAGAAAGTATAATGGCAGTTTCAAAGGCTTTAACATCAAATGGTAAAGCAGTTGGAGTTATACGATTTATAACATCAATGGAAATGGTAAATAAACTACTTAAAAATATATTTTTTATGTTTGTGCTAATAGGAGTCCTTGTTATTTTAGCCACAGCAATACTGAGCCTTATCATGTCGAAAACAATTGTAGAACCGTTAAAAACTGTAACAAATGCAGCTAAAGAAATGGCTAGTGGTAAATTTTCAACAAGAGTAGATAAAAAATATAATGATGAAGTAGGTATAATGGCGGATACTTTAAATTATATGTCTGAGGAAATATTAAAAAATGATAAATTGAAAAATGAATTTATCTCATCCATATCACATGAACTTAGGACACCATTAACATCTATAAAAGGTTGGGCTTTAACATTAAAAAGGAAAGAATTTATTGATGAGGTTAAAAAAGAAGAAGCACTTAATATTATAGTTGAAGAAAGCGAAAGATTATCACTAATGGTTGAGGAACTTCTAGACTTTTCAAGATTTCAATCTGGCAGGATTACTCTTCACATAGATAAAATTGATATAGGAAAACTTTTAAAAAATATAATTATGGAATTTCAGCCAAGAGCACAGAAAAGTGGAATTATACTAACTTACAATATTTGCGAAACGATACTTATTGATGGAGATAAAAACAGGCTAAAACAAGTTTTTATCAATATACTAGATAATGCATTGAAGTTTACAAATGAGGGGGAAGAAATTTGTATATGCTATGTAGAGAATGAGGAAAATATAGCAATAACTATTAAAGATAACGGTATAGGAATAAATAAAGAAGATTTAAAAAACATTACCAAAAAGTTTTACAAAGGAAATTCAAAAAAATCAGGAAGTGGACTGGGACTTGCAATATCAAATGAAATAGTAAATCTACATAAGGGTGAATTAAATTTTGAAAGTGAATATGGAAAGGGAACTAAGGTTGAAGTTAAATTGCTTAAAAAATAAGCAGAGCATCAAATGTAGTTTTTATTGTGGTAATTGAATCATACTGAGCAAGGTGGCCTTACTCAGTTGATTTACATAAGGTATATAGACTAGCTTCTTAGGTAGTCTATATACATTTTTGGCTTTAAAAATTGTTCTCTCGGGTGCTTCCATTATAGTAACTAGTGTGTCTGACAAGAAGAGACACTTAGTTATTTAGGAAATAATTGATAATGAAAAAAGGAGTTTAATTAATGAATTTTATCTTAAGAATGATGCTAATGTAAAAAAACATATAAAGGATTTTAAAATAAAACCGATAAATGTATAAACTAAAAATAAAAATTAGGAGGAAATTATGAAACAAGCTAAAGATTCAAGCTTTACATTATTTAATAGAGCAAAGAAAATAAATACAATTATATTAACATCAATTTTACCTGTATTTTTAATAACTGTTATGGCTATAGGAATCTTTGCTTATAATAATTCGAAAAAAACAATAAACAGTGAGATTGAGCAAAAAATGACTCATCAATTGAAAGAAACAATAAATTCCATACAAACAGACTTACAAAAAAATGGTCAAATTCCAGCTTCAATATCAAAAAGTGTGGAATCTATGGGTAAAATCATGAAAAAAGATAATTTTGTTTCTCTTACACAAAAGAGTATAAGTACCAATGAAGACACTTTTGGACTCGGAATATGGTTTGAACCTTATAAATACGATGCAACTTTAAAGTATTTTTCGCCATATGCATTTAAAGAAAATGGAAAACCCAAATATTCAGATGAGTATATAACTACACAATATGAATACACTAAAGAGGAATGGTATACTTTAGGTAAAGATACTAATAAGGTTGTTGTTTGGTCTTCTGCATATGTTGATGCCGTAACTAAGATTGCTATGGTAACAGCTACAGCTCCTTTTTATGATGACAATCATAATTTTATTGGAGTTACTACAGCTGATATGAGTTTAGTAGCCATTCAAAAAAAAATAGCTGGAATTAAGGTTGGTAATGCTGGGAAAGCCGTCCTTTTAAGTGGTGACGGAACATATTTAGCAGGTACTAGCAAAGAAAATATAATGAAATTAAAGGTTAGTGATAATTCTAATAAAGCTATAGCTGAAGTAGGTCAAAAAATTGTAAAAGATAAAAATGGGAATGCTGGGTATAAAGATGTGGACGGTAAAAAACAAGTCTATTATGAATTAGTACCGGAAACAGGTTGGATAGTTGCATTAGTAATGCCTGAAAGTGAACTTTATGCATCACTCCAAAATCTATTGTTAAAGATTACTGCAATTCTAATAGTAGCTTCAATTTTAATTATTATCGTAGTTCTTCTATTTAGTTCATACATAACAAAAAACATAAAGAGGGTAAATGATCTTTCTTTCGCTATTGCAGAAGGGGATTTAACGAAGATATTAGATATTAATAGTAAAAATGAATTAGGGGAAATGGGAAGTAATTTAAATAAAATGACTAATAATTTAAGAAAGCTAGTTACGAGTACCATAGAAAGTTTAGAACAGGTTGTAGCAACATCAGAAGAGCTTACAGCAAGTTCAGATCAAACTCAGGAGTCAGCAGAAGAAATATCACTCGCTATTCAAAAGGTTGCCAAGGGAAGTGAAAAGCAGGTAGTAATTGCCCTTGATGCATCAAGAGTAGCAAAAGAGATATTTAAAGGTATAGAACAAATATCACAAAATGTTCAAGAAGTTACCAATGTTTCACTAGCTACATTTACCAAAGCTGAAAAAGGTAATGGAGTTGTAAATTCTGCTGTCCAGTATATGAATAATATTAGTGAAAAAGTAGCTATTTCATCACAAGTAGTGTCAGTATTAGGAGATAAATCTACGGAAATAGGAAGTATAGTATCCTCAATAACGTCTATTGCAGAGCAAACTAATTTACTCGCTTTAAATGCAGCTATTGAAGCGGCTAGAGCAGGGGAGCAAGGTAGAGGTTTTGCTGTTGTTGCTGATGAAGTTAGGAAACTTGCAGAGCAATCAGCGAGGGCTGCAGGAAATATATCTGGATTAATACATGAAATTCAAAGTGAGATTGTAAATGCGGTGCAAGCTATGAATAATGGTACTATAGCTGTGAATGACGGAACTAGAATGGTTAGTGAGGCAGGTAAATCCTTTGCAGATATATTGCAGGATGTTAATTCTATGTCATCTCAGATGCAGGACATAGCTGCTGTAGTAGAAGAAATAAGTGCAGGTACCCACAATATGCTTGAGGGTGTTGAAAATGTATCGAGAATATCTAATGAATCATCAGAAAATTCTCAAAATGTATCAGCTAGTTCACAGCAGCAGACAGAATTAATGAAAGAAGTAGCGAGTGCTGCTGAAAACTTAACTACCATGGCTGAAGAATTACAAAATTCCATGAGCAATTTTAAATTGTAATGCTTTATGATTTTTCGAAATACAAAAAAAGGGAGTTCATTTAATGAACTTCCTTTTTTAAAATATATATCATTATTTTAACGACATTTCCGCAGGAGATGATTTAACTCCTGAAAAACAATTGTACTTAAATATCTAATGCTAATGAAGAGTTTGAATGTAGCTTCTTAGGTGAAATATGCTAGATTAATTATATCTTTTGAACGTCTTTGATTCCAAAGTAAGTCTAAATTTATATCTCGACGCTCCCCATAGGTGGAAACTGAAAGATAATATATATTATATTTTGAATTAAGCAATAAATCAGTAATAGTCATCCAGTGCCAAGTATATTCTTTGAATTCCACTAGTGGGTGTTTAAGAACTAGGATAGCAATGGGAAGTTTTTGAGATAGCGCCTTAGAGATAAAGTTTATAGCGTCTTGCATAGTAGAGGCATTATCATCTAAAATATGAGGGACCAAAGATACACCTCTTTTTTTTGCAAAAGCTAAAACACTATCAGAGAACTTTCGAACAGAGGTAAGTCCAAAGATTCCTGGCTTTACGTATTTTCGGATTTCAATCATATGAAAAGTAAAATCCACCTTATTTGCAATACCCTTATAGGGATATAGCGCATGATATTTATCCTCAAAAGTTTGAGCTAAATATGCAGTTATATTTGCTGCAGCAACAGGGCCACAACCGCTAAGTTTATGAAATTTCTTTGGAAACCAGTACTGGCTTCCACCATAATATGAAGTTTTTGAATCATATATATTAAATTGAATCTCTTCAAAGTTAGTACTTTTAGGCGTAATGAAACTTTCCATGGTTATCACCCCTTTATAGGATTTTTAAATTATTTTGTATTAGATTGCAATAGTCAAGATTGATTTTGTTTATTATCTAATATACTATAGTTCTTATTAGGTGTAAACAAGGTTAATATGGAATATAAATAAGATAAAGTTTGTGAATTTAATATATTATATTCTTAATTATAAAATGGCTCATATTTATATAAAGTATACTCATTCATTTTTAGTAAGTTAAATTATAAATATATATAGCAAAATAATAATGGTACCGCTTATGGGGTGTTTATAAGAAATAATGTCGTAAAAAAGGGATTTTGTAAGTGGGTATAGAAAATTATAAATAGATGAATTTATTAAAATTGTTATGTGCTCTTAAGGATTAATAGGAGGTTTTATATATGGGATTATTTGACTTTATTAAAAATCAATTTATTGAAGTAATAGAATGGACTGATAATACTACAGATACAATGGTATATAGATTTCCCGTAGAAAACAAAGAGATAAAAATGGGAGCGCAATTAACTGTAAGAGAATCTCAACTTGCGGTATTTGTTAACGAGGGTGTTATAGCAGACGTATTTTATCCAGGTAGATATACTTTATCTACTGAAAACATGCCTATAACTACTAAGCTAAAATCATGGAAGTATGGCTTTGATTCTCCTTTTAAAGCAGAAGTGTATTTTGTTAATTCAAAACAATTTACAGATCAGAAGTGGGGTACGTCAAATCCTATAATGATGCGTGATAAAGAGTTTGGAATGCTTAGATTAAGAGGATATGGTATTTATTCTTATGGAGTTGTTAATGCTGAAATATTCTTAAAAGAGGTTTTTGGAACTAATCAGCAGTTTGATACTGAAAGCATTTCAGGACAACTAAAACGTACTATTTTATCAGGTATTACAGATTTATTAGGTGAATCTAAAATAGCTGCACTGGATCTTGCTATGAATTATGATGAGTTAAGTGAGCAAGCTAAAAATAAATTACAACCTAAATTTTATGAATTTGGATTTGAGCTTAAAACCCTAATAATTGAAAATATATCTCTTCCAGAAGAAGTTGAAAAAGTTATGGACAAGAGAACCTCTATGGGAGTGCTTGGAAATCTAAATCAGTATACTCAATATCAGGCTGCAGAAGCAATAAGAGATGCTGCTCAAAATCCAGGTGGTATGGGTGGCGTAGGAGCTTCCATAGGAGCTGGGGCAGCTATTGGTAATATTATGGCAGAATCACTAAAAGGAAATTCGTATTCGCAAAATTCTTCTGAGATTAGTACAGTTGAATGTCCTCATTGCCATTCAAAAGTATCCAGCAATCATAAATTTTGTAATGCATGTGGAAAATCATTAGAACAGTTGAAGAATAAATGTAATAAATGTGGAGCAGATGTTGATAGTAATGCAAAATTCTGCCCTGAATGTGGTTGTTCTCAGAATTTAGAAAAGTTTTGCTCAAATTGCAGAGCTAAAATGTCCCCAAGTGCAAAGTTTTGCCCTGAATGTGGAACTTCAAATGCTTAAATCTTAAAAAATACTATGAGGGAAAATATATTAGCTTAATGATAATTTTTCAAGAGATGTATTAGGGGGAGAGAATATGGGTGAAACACCTTGTGCTGAAAATAATACTATTAAACAGGAACAAACAGAACGTTTTCTTTGCTCATCTTGTGGTGGAAACATGGTATTTGAGCCTAAAAAACAAAAATTAGTATGTCTATATTGTTCAAATGAAAGTGAAGTTAACTTTGAAAAAACAAATATAATTGAAAATGACTTTTATATTGCAGAGAATACTAAAAATAAGAACTGGGAAAATGAAAAAAGAATAATTAAGTGTGAGAGTTGTGGAGCGCAGACCTTGCTTGATGAAAATAGTACTGCACAGTTTTGTGCCTTTTGTGGTTCTTCACATATAATAAAAACCCAGGAAGTTGCAGGTATAGTGCCAGAGTCACTAATCCCCTTTGTTATATCCAAAGATGCTGCAGGAGTATTATTTTCAAATTGGATAAAGAAGTTATTTTTTGCTCCTAGAGCACTTAAATCTAATTATAATATGAACAAAATGAAGGGGGTATACATACCTTTCTGGACATATGATAGCCATACATTTTCAGATTATACTGCAGAAAGAGGCACCTATTACTATGTAACTGAAACTGAATGGGTTGAGGAGGATGGTGAAAGAAAGCAGGTTACAAAGCAAGTTAGAAAAACATCATGGAGCTATGTATCTGGAGATTATTCTAAGTTTTATGATGATATTTTAATTAATGCGTCAGCGCAAATTAATAATCATATAATAAGTAAATTGGAACCCTTTAATCTAAAGGAACTTGTCTTGTATAAACCAGAATTTTTATCAGGGTTTTTAGCTGAAAGGTATAGCATAGATTTAAAATCAGGTTGGAAAATAGCTGAGGAGAAAATAGAAAGTGATTTAAGTGGTGAAATTAGGCAACATATAGGTGGAGATGAAGTCAGAAACTTAAGCTTTTCAACTGCCTATGATGCTATAAAATTTAAGCATATTTTATTACCTATATGGATTTCTGCGTATATTTATAAAACTAAGGTATACAGGTTTATGATAAACGGGCAAACCGGTGAAGTTGATGGTGAATCTCCAGTTAGTACTGTAAAAGTAATGTTACTAATTTTAGCTATTCTAGCTGTTATTGGTGGAGCATATTTTTATTTTTCAAATAAGTAGGAGGTAGCCTATTTTATAAATAAGCCTTATAAAGAATTAAGAACATAAATAAACAAAAGCTGTCTCACCTAGAAAATATTTTCTTGGTAAGACAGCTTTTTTAGTGAATATTTCAAAAATCAATATTTACTTGTAATTACTCCGAAGGAGGAAGCTTTAATAGCGGGGTTTCCTATTAATACTTTAAGTTCGGATTTTGTGCCATACACTATAACGCCGAGGATTGGTACACTATTGTAGTCTTTATAGCCTTTAGCCATCATTGCGTTGTATATTAAGTTGTATTTTTCTAGTTTTGAATTTTTTAGTAACTTTAATAAGTCAGTATATCCTGTTTCAAAGTGTTGGGGTTTAACATTTACGCCGAGGGCATTATGCTCATCTATATAAGCACCATTGCTAGAGGATAGATCTGCTTCTTGTTTGCTTGTTTTCATATCTTCATTTGTAAAAGCATCTAGCCAGTACCAGGATATATTAAATTTACTATTATTTAAAAAAGATATTAACTCATAATGCTTGTATGGTTTATCAAAAGATATAGCTACTTCAATAAGTTTATCATCTGAAAATTTATCTAAATTACTTAAGTCATCTTTATATCCTTTATAGTTAATTTCAGGGTGAAAGAACATCATTCTTCTATAACCATTCTCTGAATAATTAACAGGCCAGCCATCTTGGGGTTCATTTATAGTGGGTCCGCCAGAATATCTAGTTAGAGGAAAATTGGGCGAATACCCTAAAAATTTTAATACAGGGTTGTTGAGAGAATAACCAAACATAGAAGGTATTTCCCGTATTACTACAGACTTATAACCTATAGCTTTAGAGACTTTGTAAGTGCCTTTACCACCTAAAAACCCAATATTATCTATAGATTGACTTATAAAACCATTTGGTACAGAGAGTTTAACGAATTCTTCATTATCCTTGAAGGATTGTTCACTCATTTTTAAACTTAGCTTAGTATTAAAATAAGAACCTAGAGTTATTACAATGATTGTCACAACTAAAGATATTATAGCGGTCCTTATTGTTGATTTTATTTTTCCCATTTTAATTGCCTTATTTAATTTCTTTTCATCAAATAATTGATCTAAGTTATCATTCATGCATTAACCACTCCTTTTCAAATTTTTTCCTAGATCTATATAGGTAGGTTTTAACTACAGTTTCCTTAATTCCTAAAAGTGTTGCTATGTCTTTATAAGAAAGTTCCATTTCATACTTTAAAATTAGCAAATTCTTATTTCCATCTTTAAGTTTATTAAGACAATTTTTAACTTCATTGCATCGTTCTTTTAAAAGTAGCCTTTCTGTGAAGTCTTCCTCCTTTGTAAAATTGTTGTAAAATTCTTCTTCATCAATACTTAGTAGGTATTGCTTTTTATGTTTTTTTATTCGGTTTCTAAATTCATTAAGAGCTACCGTAAACAACCAGGAGGAAAGTTTTTCTTTTGATATGCCATCCATGTATTGCATTGCCTTCAGAAAGCTATCTTGAATAATATCTTCAGACTCTTCTTTTGTGCATCCATTTTTAATTAGATAGCCAAAAATAATTTTGGCTTGTCTTTTATATAAATCCAATAACAACTGGCTATCCATCTTTCCCTCCTTTTTTAGTATCTTTAAAAGCTCCTTATACTAATAAGACAATTTTATCATTAAAAGGTAAACAAAGTTAATAAAAAATATTTGAATTTATTTTTATACAGTTGGTTTTAGCTTTATTGGATATGTACAATGATTTGGAGTATAATAATCTAAATACAAATAATCGTAGTATATAAATTAGTAAAGGAGTGATTAAGTTGATTAAGCTTGTATTAATAAGACATGGTGAAAGCCTTTGGAATAAAGAAAATAGATTTACCGGTTGGACAGATGTAGATTTATCAGAGAATGGTTTAATTGAGGCAAGGAAAGCAGGTGAAATTCTTAAACAAAATGGATATGCCTTTGACATAGCATATACTTCTGTATTAAAAAGGGCAATTAGAACTCTTTGGATTGCACTGCATGAGATGGATTTAATGTGGATTCCTGTATATAAGTCATGGAAACTCAATGAAAGGCATTATGGCGCTCTGCAAGGGTTAAACAAGACGGAAACTGCAGAAAAATATGGAGATGAACAAGTTCATAAATGGAGAAGATATGTAGACGTAAGACCACCAGAACTTTTGAAAACTGATGACAGATATCCAGGGAAGGAATTAAAATATAGTGAATTAAGAGAAGACCAGATTCCTACAACTGAAAATTTAGAGGATACTATAAAGAGGGTAATGGAGGAATGGTTCCAGGAAATAGCCCCTCAAATTAAAGAAGGTAAGAAGGTTATAATTTCTGCACATGGAAATACTTTAAGAGCACTAGTAAAATATCTGGATAACATATCCAGTGATAATATTGTAAATTTGAATATACCTACAGGAATTCCACTTGTATATGAACTAGATGATAATTTGAAGCCTATTCGTCATTATTATTTAGAGCTAGATGGCAAGTTGCCTCAAGATGCAATTCCAAAAACATTTAAGGAATAAAATTAGACTTGCAATACTAAAAAAAGCCTGTATCTTAATTTACTTACTAATTAAGATATAGGTTTTTTATGTCTTTACTTAAATATACAAAAAGTTTAAAATCAGTATTAGGTACAGTTTAAATTATTATTTGCGAAGGAGGAATAACAGTATTGAACTCCATATTGAAAAACATACAGGAAGCAGTAATTAAATATGCAAATATTATATCCCAGATTCTTCAGGTAGAAGTTGAAATAGTAGATGATAATTTAATTAGAATAGCAGGTACAGGAATCTATAAAGATAAAATAGATGAAGATATATCGAAAGAAGGGTACGTTTATAGAAAGGTTATAAAATCTGGAGAATCACAGATTATATATGAGCCAGGAAAAGATAAACTTTGCATCCCTTGCCCTAAAAGAGAACTCTGCGGAGAAGAATTTGAAATGAGCACACCTATAAAGTTAAATGAGGACACTATAGGGGTAATTGGTTTAATATGTAGTAACAACGATCAAAAGGAACATCTAATGGCAAGCTTTGATATATACATGGCCTTCCTTCATCAGATTTCTGAGTTTATAAGTAGTACCGCCTATGAAAAAAGAGAAAAAATGAGAGCACAGACCTTGCTACAACTTCTGAATTTTGTTGTAGATAAAATTGAGCAGGGTGTAATTATACTAGACAAAGACAATTGTATTACCAATATAAATGAAAATGGTTTAAAAGAACTAAATTTATCAGGAAATTTTATAAATCATAAAGTTCAAATTAAGATAGGTGGAGATAACGTTTTTGATCTTCAGGAATACAAACTAATGGTAGATAAAGAGGTTTTCTTTGTTATTGGTAGCATATACCCTATAAAATTTAATGAAGCGCAATATGATAGGATGTTTTTCTTTCAGGATGCAAAAAAATTCAAAGAAAAGTTATCAAATTTTACGGCCTTTAATAAAATAATAAAGAGTGTGGACATTTTTGGGAAATCAGAACAAATTTTAAAATTAAAGCAAAAGGTTAAGAAAATTGCAATGTCTTCATCTACAGTTCTTATAACTGGAGAAAGTGGTACTGGAAAAGAGATGTTTGCAAGAGCTATACACGATGAAAGTAACAGGAAGGACAAGCCTTTTATTGCTATAAATTGTGGTGCTATTCCAGATATGCTTCTGGAAAGCGAACTTTTTGGATATGCGAAAGGCGCATTTACAGGTGCAGATCCTATGGGTAAAATGGGCAAGTTTGAATTCGCGAGTAAAGGTACCATATTGCTAGATGAGATTGGGGATATGCCTCTTTACCTTCAAGCTAAACTCTTAAGAGTCCTGCAAGAGAGAAGTATTACAAGAATAGGTTCAAATAAAACTATTGATATCGATGTTAGGGTGATAGCCGCAACAAATAAAGATTTAGTAAAAGCCATAAAGGAAAACAAATTTAGAGAGGATTTATACTATAGATTAAATGTAATCCCTCTTGAAATTCCTCCACTAAGAGAAAGAAAGGAAGACATAAAACTACTTATAGAAACTTTTATTGAAAAATATTGCAGTTTATTCAATAAAAACTTTTTAGATATAAAATTAGGGGGTGACATATGGCAAATATTTTATAACTACGAATGGCCAGGTAATGTACGAGAACTAGAGAATACTGTGGAATATATTATTAATATGATGGGTACTGATGGTATAATAACAAAAGAAATTTTACCTAAAAGTATTTTTCATAATACAATTAATATTTTTAATAATGAGGATGAGATATATACACTTAAATATCTTGAAAAAAACGCTATAAAAAATGCACTGGAAAAGTGCGGTGAAACCACTGAAGGTAAAAAAAATGCAGCTATGAAACTTGGTATAGGAATAGCGACATTATATAGAAAAATCGAAGAATATAATTTATCAAAATGATAAATTATTATTCATTAACACTTTGAAAGATTGAAAATTCAGAAAAAGAGTATTTTTATCATAATGATAATATTTATCATTATGATATTTTTTTTTTAAAAATTGAAAAAATACCTACTTTAAGCGTTGATATCAGCTATGTAGCTACTCCATAATTTGGCACAATTGTTGCTTGGTAAATTATAGATTCACAATTTAAATTTCTCATATATAAGTATGAATAAACTTGTCTTTACAGCTTGTGTAAAAAAATAAAAAAGGCAGAGGTGAAACATGAAAAAAATTAAGTACTTGAAATGCTCTAAATGTGGAGCGGTTGTAAGCGAAGAAGTCATGTATAATTGTCCTCATTGTGGCACTTCCGGCACCCTTGATGTCATTTATGATATGGAGCTCATTAAGAATGAGCTGACTAAAGAATATTTAAAGGAAAACAAAAATACTAATATATGGAGGTACCTACCAATTCTTCCTTTGGAGGGATTAACAGGAGCGGCACCGCTTCAAATAGGAATGTCGCCTTTATATAAATCTAGCAGACTTGAAAAACTTTTAAATATAAAAAATATTTATGTGAAAGATGAAGGAAGGAATCCTACTGCCTCCTTTAAGGACAGAGCTTCAGCAGTTGGTATTGCGAAAGCTATTGAACTTAAAAAAAATGTGATATGTGCTGCTTCAACAGGCAATGCAGCATCTTCAGTATCTGGCTTTGCCGCTTGTATGGGAATTGAAAATTATATTTTTGTTCCAGAGACAATTCCAGAAGGAAAGCTTGCACAACTTTTAGTATTTGGAAGCAAAGTAATCCTAGTAGATGGAGATTATGACACAGCCTTTGATTTTTGCCTAAAGGCAGTAGAACATTTTGGATGGTATAACAGAAGCTGCGCCATTAACCCATATTTGGTTGAGGGAAAGAAAACTGCAGCTTTTGAAATATGTGAGCAGCTAGATTTTAAAGTTCCTGATAAGGTAATTATGTCCGTTGGTGATGGTTGCTCTATTGCAGGAGTGTGGAAGGGTTTCAAAGAATTCTATGACCTTGGGTTAATTGATAAGCTACCAGTAATGGTATCAGTACAAGCTGAGGGGTCAAATCCTGTGAACAGAGCGTTTAGAAACAATAAATTCGAATTTGATTATATAGCTCCAAAAACAATAGCAGACAGTATTTCTGTAGGTATACCTAGAAATGGATACAAGGCACTTAATGCCCTAAATGAAAGTAAGGGAATTGCGGTAGATGTAAGTGATGAAGAAATATTAAATGCTATGACAGTTCTTGCAAGACATACAGGGGTATTTGGAGAACCTGCGGGTGTAACAGGTTTTGCAGGACTTATGAAACTAGCAGGTGAAGGAGCTATAGGGCCAGATGAGAGTGTAGCCTTTATCGTTTCTGGTAGTGGCCTCAAGGATGTAAAATCTGCTCAAATGGCAGTTTTAAAGCCAGACAAGGTAAAACCACAATTAGATTTGCTTATAAAATATTTTGAAGAAAATAAATAAAATTATATATACACAGAGGAGGATTTTAAGTGAAAAATTTAATAGATTTAACAATCAATGAAGATCAACTTAAAAAAACCGTACAAAGTGCTAAAGAAAGAAATGTTGTAATACCAACTTTTGCTCAGATGAAGGACCCAAGCAAGATCCCAGCTGAAATTAAAGAGAAATTAAAAACCACTGGTTTATGGGATATTGATCCTGTTAATTTGTTCAGAATTTCTTGGAAAAATCAACCTGTAAAAGAGGGTGGATTGTACAACGATTTACCAAACTATATAGAAATTCCTTCTGAAATATCAGGTGTTAAGGCAAGGATTTTTGCTATGGTTGGAAAGTACTTTCCAGTTGGATGTCATAAGGTTGGAGCAAGTTTTGCTTGCCTAGTTCCACGTTTAGTTACTGGACAATTTGATCCTACTTATCATGAAGCAGTTTGGCCATCAACAGGTAATTACTGCCGTGGTGGAGCTTACAATTCTGCATTACTAGGATGCAAAGCTGTTGCGATATTACCTGAGAATATGAGCAAAGAACGTTTCGACTGGCTTTCAAAAGTAGCTGGGGAAGTTATTGCAACTCCTGGTTGTGAAAGTAATGTAAAAGAAATTTATGATAAGACATGGGAACTTAGAGAAACTAGAGATAACGTTGTTATATTTAATCAGTTTGGTGAACTTGGTAATCATTTGTGGCACTATGAAGTAACGGGTAATGCAATGAACGACATTGTTAAAGCTGAAGCCGGTGAAAATGGAAGACTTGCCGGTGTATGCTTAACCTCAGGTTCAGCAGGTACACTTGGAAGTGGAGACTTCTTAAAAGATCAATACCCAAATGCTAAAATTGCAGTTGGCGAAGCACTTCAATGTCCAACACTACTTAATAATGGCTTTGGAGATCATAGAATTGAGGGTATTGGTGATAAACATATTCCTTGGATTCATAATGTCCGTAATACAGATATGGTTGTTGCTATTGATGATAATGATGCATTAGCAATGTTTAAATTATTTAATGAACCAGCTGGTAAGGCCTATTTAAAACAGCAAGGTATTTCAGAAGATCTAACTTCTAAACTTTCATATGTTGGTATATCTGGTGCCGCAAATATCTTAACTTGTATTAAATTTGCTAAGTATTATGAGTTAACGGAAAATGATATGGTAATGACTGTTCTTACAGATTCTGCAGAAATGTACGGATCAAGACTTGCAGAAATGCAAACAGAAAGAGGCAGGGATTATTCAGAAGTTGATGCTGCAATCGACCATAACAGAAGTGTTTTAGGTGTTAGAACAGACAGCATGGAAGAGTTAACATACCAAAGTAAAAAACGCATTCACAATCTTAAGTACTACACTTGGATTGAACAACAAAAGTACGATTTGGATGAGTTAAATGCACAATGGTATGATTATGATAATTATTGGGGTGAATTACATCAAATGGGACCAGAACTAGATAAATTAATTGAACAATTTAATGAGAGAACTGGACTTACAAAGACGAAATAATCCAAAAAAAACAGAAGTTATCGTCTCAGCAAATTTAGTGAAAAGCAAATAAAATATAAAACGCCAGTTGGTTTGCAGATTAAAATGCAACTTGCCTGGCGTTTTTTGATGATTAGCTTTTTAAAGCTTGTCCTACAAAAATGATTACTTTAATAAACTAAAAATTGATTTTATAATTTTAGCCCTTAATTACAGGTACTTCTTTTTCCCATTCAGCAATGTATTTAGCAAATTCCTCTTTCATAACAGGTATGCGAGTTGCCACCTCACCACAGTGAAGGCATTTGTCATTTTTAAATCCTTGCTCAGAACATTTATTTGAAAATTCTTGGTCACATCCATAGTTTCCACATTCTGAACATCTGAATATAGGGTTTTTACAAGGATGCTCATCTTTATTTCCGGTACAGATGGCAATATTTGCTTTTTCTCCATCTGTCATTTCAATATGACGTTTCTGATTCATATGGCCGCCTCTCATCCAGTGTTTGTTATTTGCGAATATTTTTGGCATAAAAATCACTCCTTCGTATAATTATTTTTGTGTGAATAGTATGATTATTGACCTAATAGATACTAATGTCAATGGACAAATTATTAAATTTTATTATTAAAATTATTTATAATTCAACGGGGAGTTATGGAATCTTCACCAAATTTAAATAGTGAATAAAGAAAAGATGGGGATGAATATGGCTAAGAATGTGATAATAGTGTATATTAGTAATATATAGTGGGCTATTAGCTCGCTATTTTACAGTATAAAAGGATGGTGTTATCTTGAAGGATTTTAGAATTCTTTTAGTGGAAGATGAAAAACTAATGTCAATGTTCGTTGAAATGGAATTAAATCATGAAGGATATAATGTTGATTTAGCCTTGGATGGACGAGAAGGTCTAAATATAGCTGAGGAAAATCAATATGATTTAATACTTCTTGATATTATGATACCAGGAATTAATGGAATTGAGGTTTGCAGAAGAATAAGACAATCGTCCATGGTACCTATAATTATGCTTACTGCAAAAAGCGATATATCAGACAAGGTCTTAGGTCTGGATGTAGGTGCAAATGATTATCTTACAAAGCCCTTTGCAATAGAAGAATTATTGGCAAGAATAAGAGTGTATGAAAGGAATAAATCCATAAGCAATAACAGAGATGAAATCAAAGTTAGAGATATTGTCATGGATAATAAGGCTCATAATGTTAAGCGAGATGGCAAGGAAATTGAACTTACCAAAAAGGAGTATGACCTTTTAGAGATGCTGTTAATAAATAAAGATGTTGTGCTTACACGCGCACAATTAATTGAGAAGGTATGGGGTTATGACTACATAGGGGATACTAATGTAGTAGATGTGTTTATTAGGTATTTACGAAGTAAAATTGATGATGGATTTGAAGATAAACTTATAACTACTATAAGAGGGGTAGGATATGTTGTTAAAGGTGAATAATTATGAATTTTAAAATCATTAAAAGTGCAAAAGTTTCTGTAAAATTAACTATAGTTTATGCTGTGATGTTCTCACTCGTATTGCTGATTTTAAATGCTTCAATATTATATGGGACAAAATATTACTTGTACAGCCAGGCAAATAAGCAAATAGATGATGTTAAAATAATGGTATTAAATAAGGCTGTGTCAAAGACAAAGCAGGTAGATTTATCCGATGAAAAAATAATTTCAGATGTTCCATCTAAAGAAAATATATCCATAAGGATAGTAAAAGAAGATGGAAAGGTATTAAACATATCAAAGGAATTTAATTATAGTATTAAAACTGAAGAACCACTTGATAAAGTGAAAAAATTCAAAGAGAATGATAAGCATCTGGTATTTAAAAATTTAAGAATTGAAACTGTGAAAAATGGACCTGCGTATATTCAAATAGTGAAGGATATGGAGAATGAATATGACTTCATGAAAATTCTATTTGCACTTATGGCAATAGCTGACTTTATAGGGATTATTGCTTCGATTATATTAGGATATAGTATAAGCAAAAAAATGTTGGAACCTATTGATTATATAACTAAAGCTGCTGATAATATTAGTATTAATAATTTAAGGGAAAGAATAGAGGTCACAGGTCCCGATGATGAACTTAAAAGACTAGGTAATACTTTTAATAAAATGATAGATAGGCTCCAGGGAGCTTTTGACAGGCAAATTCAATTTGTATCCGATGCATCCCATGAGCTTAGAACTCCTATTGCAGTTATTCAAGGGTACGCAAACCTACTTGATAGATGGGGGAAAGATGATAGGCAGGCCTTAGAAAAATCTATTCATGCTATTAAGCTAGAAAGTAGTAATATGGAAAACTTAGTTGAAAAACTATTATTTCTTGCAAAAGGTGATAGTGGAAATCAAATAATAGAGAAAAGTGAATTTTGGCTAAATGAGCTTATTTCCGAAGTGGTGACTGAAAGTGTGCTTATAGATCCTAGTCACATAATATCCAGTGGAAAAAATGATGCTGCATTTATATTCGCAGATTATAAAATGATAAAGCAAATGCTTAGGATATTTATTGAAAATAGTATTAAATTCACACCAGAACAAGGGAAAATTGATATAAGTTCAGAAATTCAGAATAAAACAGTAAAAATTACTGTTAGTGACAGTGGCGTAGGAATACCAAAAGGCGAAATTCAAAATATATTTGAAAGATTTTACATTGTAGATAAATCTAGATCTAAAGAAAAAGGTGGCACAGGCCTTGGACTATCTATTGCTAAATGGATTGTAGAGGTGCACAAAGGAACTATAAATGTAGAAAGCAAGGAAGGTAATGGAACAAAAATAAGTATAATATTAAACATCTAGATTTCAGATTTATCTGTTATCTAGGTGTTTTTTATTATTGATATCATACTTCTTAAGCTAAATCTAAGACTCTTTTAATCTAATTTTAATGTTTAAAATATATAATATAAAAATTGGAAGATTAGAAGCAACTTTCAACGAAAGGGGAAAAAATATGGGTATTGTAATTAACCTTATAAATGCATTAATGCATATTGATAAGTATTTAGCTTTAATAATACAGCAGTATGGAATATTAACATATGTTATTCTTTTTTTAATTATCTTCATTGAAACAGGATTGGTTGTTATGCCAATTTTGCCAGGAGATTCAATGTTATTTGCAGCAGGAGCACTTGCAGGGATTGGATCAATGAATATATTTACTCTTTTAATAGTAGTATATATTGCAGCGATACTGGGGGATACTGCTAATTATCATATTGGTAAAAAGATTGGGAAAAAGATACTCGCGAAAGAGGAAGTAAGGTTTATTAACAAAGAGTATTTAAAAAAAGCTCAGGAATTTTATGAAAAACATGGTTCAATGACAATAGTAATAGCAAGATTTATTCCTATAATTAGAACCTTCGCACCTTTTGTAGCTGGTATTTCCGAAATGAATTACTCAAAATTTATACCTTATAATATGATTGGTGGTGGAGTATGGGTAAGTTTATTCTTAGGCATGGGTTACTTCTTTGGTAATCTATCTTTTGTGAAAAATCATTTTTCTTATGTGCTAATAGCTATAATAATTATTTCATTACTGCCTGGAGCTGTAGTGTTTATAAAAGAAAAGAGAAAAAGAAAGAGAAATAATGAAGATGATATCCTTAGCACAGAGAGCAGATAGCTCATGAAAAGTTCGTTGTTTTTATAAAAAAATAGTATAAAATCATTATAAAATTTTAAAGCAGAGGAGGATGTATATGAATATTTTACAAGCTATTGTTTATGGAATAGTACAGGGAATTGGCGAGTTTCTCCCGATATCTAGTACAGCTCATTTAGTATTAATTCCATGGATTTTTGGATGGAATGATCCTGGCGTTGCTTTTGATGTAGCATTACATCTAGGGACTTCAGCAGCAGTAATTCTATTCTTTTGGAAAGATTGGATTAAATTAATTAATGCTGGAATTCGCAAACCTAAATCAAAGGATGGAATGTTATTTTGGCTACTTGTTTTAGCTACAATTCCTGGCGGTTTATTTGGAGTTCTATTAGATAAATATATGGAAGTCTTTAGAAATCCTGCGCTTATTGGAGTTACGCTTATTATTTTGGGTATAATATTATATTATGCTGATAAAAATAGTGATGAAAAAATTAAATTAGAAGATATTGGACTTAAAAGAAGTCTTATAGTTGGTATTTCTCAAATATTTGCAATAATACCAGGTGTATCACGATCAGGCATTACTATGTCTGCAGGACGTTATTTAGGAATGGAAAGAGAAGCTATAGCTAAGTTCACTTTTCTACTATCAACTCCCATAATAATTGGAGATGCATTATATCATGCCACAAAAATGGGAACGGTTACCATAGATAAAACTCCATTTATTGTAGCTGTTTTAACAGCTGCAGTAGTAGGCTTTTTAAGTATTAAATTTTTACTGAATTATTTAAAGACTAAAGGATTTGGGGTATTTTCAATATATAGATTTGTTTTAGGGGTTGTAGTTATAGTTACATATTTTGCTAGATTAAAATAATAGAAGTAACAAAAGAGCTAAAGCGTGCACGCTTTAGCTCTTTTGCTACAACTTTCTTTAACTTATATCCTCTGACCCATTTATAGCATTTTTCTTATTAGATATCTTTGCAATTAAAGGTAGGATAAGTCCGAGTCCCAAAAGAACAAATGGTGTTAATAAATTAAGTACAAGTTGGAAAGTATACTCTGATGTGTTTGCTTTTGATTTTGGAAACATTCCCATGATACATGCAAATGCTGTAAATGAAAAACACCACAAACCAATGAAGAAGGCTATCTTATCATTTTTTATAAATTTATATTCAGATAAGAATTTCTTTTTAGCAAAGCCTCTTAAAGCCATATATGCTAAGAATACCCACAAATACCTTATTGGCATAACAATTGAGTTTAGGTCTAATAACCAGTTGAATAAAGTATTCATATCTCCAATACCTAAGGCTGGTACAATTATTAAAATTCCAACTAAAACTGCAGTCATTTTATATCCATTAATTGGAGCTCCATATTTATTTGTTTTCATTAGGCTAGCAGGAATGTATTTTTTATCTCCCTCTGCAAATAATATTTTTAAAGGGGCATCAATTGAAAATGCTAATGCAGAAATTTGAGCTAGCATATTTGCAATTGCATATAATATTAAAAGTAAGTTTCCTACGCCATAGTAGTTACCCAATGTTTTAAATGCATAGTACTGGCCATTCATTTTTAAATCTACTGGGATGTTATTTGCATCAAACATCATTCCCATTGCAACTGAACCCAGTAGTGCTGATACTGCAACCATTATTGCAAGTGCAATCATTCCCTTGGGGAAATTTTTTGATGGCTCTTTAGTATCGTTAACATAAGGTGCTATTTTTTCACAGCCACCTACTGCAAACACTAGCATAGATATTGTAGTAAAATATGCAAAGTTAAAGTCTGGAATAAATGATTTTAATGTTATGTGTGCTGTTGCAATTTTTACTCCTGTAATTGAGGGTGCTGCAATCATCATCACTATGTATAGCATTGACATTACAAATACGGATATCCCCGCTATGGTTCCTATTTTCTTCAAGGAATTAACACCTCTTGAAGCAAACCATAGGAAAAAAAGAAATAGTAATAATGTTATTGATTGCAGCACCAGCGGACTAAAACCTTTAATGAATTTTCCGTTTTGTGTTGTTACCCAACCTAGTGCTATTAAAATTGACTGAGGTTTTTGTGCTAAATAGGGTACATGCACTACCCAATAAGTCCATCCTGCGAGATAAGCCAGTTTTGGACTCATTGTAGATTTTATCCATGTACTAACGCCTGCTTTACCATCTTTAAATGTAGAACCTAATTCCCCTACCATTAGTGCATAGGGTATAAAATATAATGAAATAATAAGTACCCATGATCCAACAACTTTTAAACCTTGATTGGCAAAGTTATTAACAACATTTCCAAATCCCCATACCATAACAAAAGCTATAAGTGCCAGATTTTGCCACGTAAGCTTTTTAACCCCTGTCTCGTTCATATTATGAACTCCCTTCAATTAATTATTCGAAACGTTTACAAAGAATGTATTTCTCCAAAATTTTCCTGGATATTTAGTATGATAACATTATTCGTACTATTTTGCAATATTTCATGCTAATCTTTTTGAAATCTGAAATATTTTATGTCGTTTTTCAATTCAATATATATTTTTTTAAATAATTTGTGCTTTGCGATTTTTCTTAGTAATAGAATTACTATCAAAGATTAAAGCCTCATAATAAATTTTAATATATGTTTTAAATTTATTAAAAAAATGTCTATAAAACATGGAGAAGAGAATAAAAGTGTAGTATACTTAACTCAGAATTGATACCACAAATTACAATCATATTTAAAATTATACAAAATATAATATAATTAATTAAATATGAAAACTATGGGGAGTCGGGAGGGCTATATGAAAAATATTTTTAAATCATTTTTAATTGTAATATTAACTTTTGCATTGTGTATACCTATGCAAATAATCGTTAAGGCTAGTACGTATACGGATATAGGAACTAAAAATAATGTGGTGGTTAGTAAACCTTGGACAGTGAGTTTTAATAAATCACTGAGTTCTAATACTGTGAATACCACAAATATTAAGGTGCTTGGAGAGGCGAATAAAAACATAGACGTTGATGTTAGTTTAGCTAATAACAATAAAAATGTAATAGTAAAGCCCATAAAAAATTATGAAGCTAATAGTGAATACACTTTGATAGTGACAGAAAAAGTTAAGTCTTCGGATGGGAAGGATCTTCCTAAAGAAGTTAGAATGAATTTTAATACTGAAAGTGCAGCTACAAAGCCAAGTGAGTTTACTGTATGCATTGATCCAGCTCAGTACTATAAAGATATAACTGGTAAAAATGGTGCGAAAGCTAAGGATGTAAATTTAAATACAGCATTAAAACTAGGTAATATACTAAAAACAAAAGGATTCAATGTAGTATATACTAGAGATAGTGATTCAGTAACTTGGGACAAGCTTAATGAGGATGAGGCAAAAGCTGCAATAGCGAAGAAGGCAAAAGCCGATGTATTTTTAAGTATAAATACAAATGCATATTCTTCAGATACTGCAAATGGAATTGAAACATATTACCTATCTGATATTAGCAATAATAAAGTGTTAGCAGAGCTAATGCAAAGCGAACTTATAAAAGCAACAGAAGCTAAAGATAGAGGAATAAAAGCAGCAGGTAAAGAAGAAAATTTGGCAATATTAAATAAATTAAATTGCCCTGGGGTAGTTTTGGAATTGGGCTTTTTAAGTAATCCAGAAGAAGAGATATTACTAACTAATGCAGATTATCAAAATAACGCTGCAAAGGCTATAGCGAATGCGCTAATGAAATATACGGGTTTTGCAAATACAGATACTAGTTATGATTCTCTTTTTCAAATATCTTCAGTGGGAGATACAATTGTTAATTTAGAAGTTGGTGGCAAATATGCATTTCCTAAAACTATACTTGCTACTATGACTAATAACTCAAAAAAAGAGGTTGGAGTAGAATGGCTTCAAGATTTAGTTTCTTTTGCTAAGTCAGGTACTTATACCTATGAAGGCGTTATAAAAAATTATGATAAGAAAGCTAAAGTTATAATTAATGTAAAAGAGGCAGTTAAAAACAAGTATAGTGTAGTTCTAGATGCAGGTCATGGGGGAGCAGATTCAGGAGCAGTAGGACAAATGGGAACTAAAGAAAAGACTATAGTGCTAGCAATTACTTTAAAAGTAGGAAATATATTAGCTAAGAATGGTGTTGGAGTTACTTACACAAGAACAACTGATAAAACTCAGGGTCTTCAACAAAAATGTGATGTTTCAAATAATGCTAAGCCAAATTATTTTGTAAGTATTCATGCAAACAGTTATTCAGCGCCTACAGTTAGTGGCATCGAGACCTTTTATAAGAGTGGTAGTGCAGCTGGACAAAAGTTGGCTCAGGCTGTTCAAACTGAATTGATTAAAGCAACTGGAAGAGTGGATAGAAAGATTAAAACTGCAGGGTTTTATGTTTTAAATAATACAAATGCTACGGCTATATTGGTAGAAACATCCTTCGTTTCTAATCCAACAGAGGAAAAACTATTAGTTACAGAGGCCTACCAAACAAAGGTAGCTCAGGCAATTTCAACGGGAATTCTTAAGAGTTTAGGAATAAGTAAAATAGTATTTTAAAGAGATATAGTGAGTTAAAAAAGAGTGGAATAGATTTCACTCTTTTTTCGCTACCAATATGTATAATTGTCTTATAATTAAATTGTAGATTATGTTTAAGTTTTATGTTAGAAATGTCCAACATAAATTTATTGATGACTATGTAAACCTTATAAAGGAAAGATTATTAGGCAATAAAAAAGATTTAAGTATTAATTAATATTACATGAAAACCCAAAAACAAGGCATAATAAACTTGATTATATGTAGCTAATACTGATATAATCATACTTAATGACACCTTACTATTGAATTTTTGTTGGATTTAGATACAACAATTATATCATAAGGGGGGTGTAATTATTTTATATATATATACAAAGGAGGAATTTGTTTAATGGCAGAAGATAATAAGAAATTAGGACTTGGGTTACTTGTAGCTTTAGGTATAGGTACTATGATTGCATCAGGTATTTTTAATAGCCCTACAGACTTAATAGCAACAACAAATCCAATGGCAGTTCTCATTTCATGGGGTATTGGAGTTTTTGGCGTAATAATGCTCGGAATGGTATTTTATTTGCTTACAAATGAAAAACCAGAATTAAAAGGTGGGATTTATTCCTATGCTAAAGAAGGCTTTGGTGATTTTGTAGGTTTTAATTCAGCATGGGGTTACTTTACAAGTTCTTTCATTGGTAATGTTGCATTTATTATTTTAATTTTTAAGACTATAAACAGTTTAATTGGAGAAGGATATTCAATGCCTCCTATTTTAGCATTTTCACTTGCATCTATTCTTTTGTGGATATATTATTTTGTAATAGCAAAGGGTATTAGACAAGCTGGCATACTGAATTTAATAGTTACAATTGGTAAAGTTATACCACTACTTTTAGTAATTGTATTTGGTTTTTCAGCCTTTAAATTAGGTATATTTAATGTGGAAAATTGGCAGACGATTTTAGCATCCACTGGAAAAACCGCTAGTTTAGGAAAACAGATAAGTGGGGCCATGGGAACAATTTTATGGTGCTTCGTAGGTGTTGAAGGTTTAGTAGTTTTGTCTGAAAGAGCGGAATCTCAAATAGTGGTTGGAAAAGGAACAATAATTTCACTTGTTATAACAGCTACACTTTATATATCAATATCTATACTGTCAATGGGTATTTTGCCAGCTAAGGATTTAATTGCAGCACAAACACCACTGGCAGCAGTCCTTGCACAAACCGCATTGGGAAGTTATGGGGCTATTATAGTTAAAGTAGGTATTTTAATTTCTCTTATGGGTGCTTTGCTTTGCTGGTTTTTGTTAACTACAGAAATTTTGTATGCTCCGGCAGCACAGGATGGGTTAATGCCTAAGTGGTTTAAAGTAAATAATGATAAAAATGTACCTATAAATGCTCTTTTATTTTCAATTGTGGCAACACAAATAGGTCTTCTAGCCATGCTTTCGGAAGCTTTGCAAAAGGCTTATTATGTTGCCACACATATGTGTACAACTAATATATTAATACCGTATTTGTTATCTTCTATGTTTGCATTTCAGGTATTTAATAAAGAAAGTGGGCACTTTAAGGAGAAAATTATAGCAGTACTCGCAGGTATATATTCAATTTATGTTATATATGCAGTAGGAATTGGGTATTTAGGGCTAGCATTCGTAATTTATGCATTAGGGATAGGATTTTACTTAAAGGCTAAAAAAGAAAAAAATGAAGTAATTACTAAGAGGGAAAAGATGGCAATGATAGCTATGGTTATAATGGCAATAGTTATGATAGTAGCGGCGATTACCGGTAAAATCTCTGTTTAACGATATTTTATAAGGATTTGAAGAAAAAACGTATTTGAGAAATCAAATACGTTTTTTTTATTTTATCATTGCCCTGTCAATAAACTATATAGTAGAGAGGTATTAGTGTTAAATTAATCATGTAAGCCTCAAAATAGAATTATTATAATGTTGGGTTATAATGAAAATAAATGATTAGTTACATTATATTGCTTAAGTAAATAGTGCATAGGGCAAGAAAAAAGCATATAATAAAGTGAGGTGGAAACTAACTTTTATCTGGGGGGGCTTTATTATACAACAAATAAAGGGGTATTTAATGATTGCGCTAGCAGGAAGTTTATGGGGCACTGTAGGATTGTTTGGAAAGGTATTGTTTAGTTATGGATTTGATCCAAAACTTGTAGTGTTTTGTAGGCTATTTGTAGGATTTCTTATAATGTTTATATTTATTTTGTTTAAAGATAAAAAATTATTAAAATTTGATAAAAGAGGATTAAAGTATACTGCTTTAATCGGTTTTTTTTCACAAGCACTTTTCAATCTGCTATATTTTGAAACTATAAAAAGGACGACTATAGCTACAGCAGTTATTTTATTATATACAGCTCCTATTTTTTTAATAATTATGGGTAGGATATTTTATAAAGAATTGCTAAGCACTATTAAGATTTCTGCACTGGTTTTATGTATGATAGGATGTTTTCTAACTGTTACCGGAGGTGCACTTGATACTTTAAACATCAACTCATTAGGTGTTCTAATGGGAATAGGAGCAGGTTTAACATATGCTTTAGTTACTATTATAAGTAAAGCAATCATAGATGATTATCATCCATTGACCATTATTTTATATAGTTTTCTATTTGGGTGGATATTCTTAGTGCCATTTTCTAACCCAGTAAATCTTTTGTATGTAAAATATAGTTTGCCTGTAGTTGCAAGTATTATAGGTTTAGGCTTAATCCCAACTGTACTTGCATATATTCTGTATATTACTGGATTATCTTATGGAGTTGAAGCATCAAAAGCAGGTATAATATGTTCTATGGAGATCGTGGTTTCTGTTATCATTTCCTATTTATTTTTTGAAGAAGTGATTTTAGGAGTTAAACTATTGGGAATTGTAATGGCTTTAGGTTCTATTTTCATAATTAAATTTGATAAACATGTAATACTTCCTAATGAAAAACAAGGGAATATAGATGAAAAGTCAAACTATATAGTGGATTGTCTGGATGATTTAATGGATCCACCAGAAATAATATAGGAATATAATGATAATATTTGCCAATTGGAAATTTTTTTAATTGTGCAAAAAAGACTGGTGATTAGTAAAACTAATGGCCAGTCTTTTTCTATAATTTATTTTATATCTATTTTGCTACTTTTATCTACAATATTCCAGCAAGTCTTTCCAGGATTTAATGGTAAATCATTACCTTCCTCATCGGTTAGAAGAGTTTGTGAAGTGGAATTTTTTTTGGACCAGTGCATTTTAATAAACTTACCATTGCTAATAACATAACCATCTCCTGTGCCAACAAGAGCAATATCTAAATGAAGTTCATCATTTTGTGTTTTAATGGAAGTGATTTGCAGCACTATATTTTTAAAGGATAAAGGGGCTTTATCCTCTTTATTAGTTGAAGACTTTCCATCCATGCTTTTAAAGTAAAGGCCATCTTTATAGGTGTAACTAGTGTTGTAAAGGTTGTTTATTCTTAAAAATATATTTGTAGCTGGGGAAAGTTTATTGCTATCCCAATAGCTCTTGTCAAATTTTAAATTTACTGTAGGCGCTTTCACAAAATTTTTTATTTTAACAAGCTCCCTTAATTTCTCTGTAGAAGTATAAAGGTTATGAGGAGCTTTCCGAGTCGAATCTCTCCAATAAGTAGAGGCATATTTCATTTCATTCATACTCATTAAGTTTTTATTTTTAATTTCGTCTAGAGCCTCCTGGCTTCCTCCACAGTGAGCAAAGGGTAGGTTATATTCCTTTGAAATATCTAAAAAGTAAGATCTGGCACTTCTAATTGGTCCGATTTTTTGCACAGTGTCACTTTGAAATAATGCGATGAATCTTGGGGTGCCACCCTCAGCAAGGGTTTCATAAACTATATCCGCAGCGTTTATTCCAGATTGAGGTCTTGCAGCCTTTGAGTTTTCGACTATGGCAAGTACAGCAATATTATCTAATATTTCTTTTTTTACCTCTTCACCAGTATAGGGAGAAAAGTATTTTTGCTGGGTTTTCACTGGGGCTTCCGTTTTTTTAGGGTTTGACGGGGTAGCAATGGGTTCAACTTTTTTTGTGCAACCCTCTGCAATAAAACACATTGAAATAATTATACATAACAATAGCTTAGAATTATTTTTCAAATTAAACATCTCCTTAATAAATTCAAAGATAGTAAGCGGCCTACTGAGGTACATATTACAATTGGAAAAACATCATTATATTATTTCCTCTATTTTAAACTATTAAAATTATGGTGTATATAGTAGCATGATATCATAACATTATATGTTATAGTATTACATTGCAATTATATATATGTATGAAAATGTGATATTATAAACTATTCCAAAAATCAATTATAGTTCTAAAGTTAGGTTGCAGTATTAGAATTTAATAGGTTATGATATAATAAAAATAAATTTTAACTGACAATAAAAAATATAGAAAAATTTAAGGAGATAAAACCAATATGGATAGATTAATAAAGATTAATAATAAAGAGGATATATTTTCAGAATATAAAAATACGCCCATCAGTGTTTTATTAGAATACCATAACTTAAATACGCATTATAAAGCTGTAAGCAGTCCACAGATGTTAATAGGAATGTGTATGGATAATAGAAAATATCTTCATATACCGGACAATTTTGCATATATTATTCGTTCTGGTGGAGGAACTTTGCGTTTTAGTGAATTTAAGGTTTCTTATACAATAGCAATAGGAAAAATTAAAACTATTGCACTTATAGCCCATAATCACTGTGGAATGGTTAATCTGATGTCGAAAAGAGAGCAGTTTATTCAAGGGCTTGTTGATGTAGTGGGTTGGGAGAGGCAAAGAGCAGAAGATCATTTTATGAATTTTGCTCCAATGTTTGAGATTGGTAATGAGATAGAGTTTGTTTTGGAGGAGGCTAAGAGGCTAAGAAATAAATACCCTAATATTTTGATAGCGCCAATTTATTATAATCTAGACGACAATCTCTTATATTTGATTAAGGAAGATTAAAAAATTAACTAGAGCAATAAGTAGTAATTTAACCTTTACCTTGCCATTGAATTTGTTATAATGTAAAGTAGTAAGAGAATCAGCAAGCTACGACGGGGAGGGTAAAATGAGAATAGATAAAAAATTATTAAAATACTGTTTATATGCTACAGGCACCGTGCTTCTAATTTATATAGGCATAACGATTTTAAATAATATAGGTGATATATTTTCACTATTATCAAGTACAATAGGAAAAATTATTGCACTTGTGAAACCGCTTCTTATGGCATTAATAATTGTATATATATTGAAACCTGTGGTGCAAATTATTGAAAAATTCTTAGAAAAGAAAAGAATATTTAAAAAAGCATCTACTAGAAGAGCAGTTGGGATTTTAGGAGTGTATACATTAGTAATTGCTGTTTTCATAGCTATTGTTAGTGGAATATATATTATGGTTGGCGGAAAAATTTCTAATAATATAACCATAGCTAATATGACAGAATATCTAACTAATTATTTAAAGAACTCTACATTGTCAGTTAGTGCTATTAGTGAAAAATTAGAAAGGACAAATATTTCAATATTAGGAGATTTAAATGGTAAGATTGCTAAAATTGTAAGCTATGTACAATCATATTTTTCTACAAGTATTGGAGCGATGACAAATTCTGCTGTATCTATAGGAGGAAATATAGCTTCCTTTTTTATAGCTATAGTATTAAGTATTTATTTAATACAGGACTCTAAGTACTTTATAGATTTATGGAATAAAATTTTTAATCTTATATTTCGAAAAAGTGAAGCTGGGAATAAAGTGAAAGAAATATTATCTATTATAGATGATACCTTTTATAAATATATAAGAGGACAATTATTAGAAGCTTGCATTGTAGGAGTTTTATCAGGCACTGTACTGTTTTTTATTGGAATAGATTACGCTTTAATAATAGGCGTCATTGCAGGTATTTGTAATATGATACCATATATCGGACCTATTGTTGGAACTATTCTTGCAGTAATTATGGCACTACTAAGTGGACAACCTATTACAGCAGTTTGGGCAACTATTGGAATGATTGTAGTTCAACAAGTTGATAACAACTTGCTGGCACCTAAAATTGTTGGAAATAGTGTGGGATTACATCCTGTATTCACAATGCTTGCGATTATTATAGGTGGAAGTTTAGGTGGACTTATAGGGATGCTAATAGCTGTACCTATTGCTGCTTCTTTGAAAATATTAATTAGTAAATGGTATATTTCTCACATGGAGCAATTAGCTGCAGAAGCAAATAATGGTGAGGAATAATTTCCACATTATGAGAAAGGGCATCTACATATTTAAATATGCAGATGCCCTTTAATTTATTATAGCTTTGCTACTATAATATCCTTCTGGCCGTGTTATAATTTGGCATATATTTTAGTTCTGCAATTTTAACACTTGACCCTGGCTTAGGTGAGTGTATAAAATTACCATCACCAACGTAAATACCAACATGACTTATTACACTACCAAAGAAAACCAAATCTCCTATACGTAAGTTAGCTTTACTAACCACTGTACCTTTTGATGTTTGACTTTCGGCGGTGCGTGGTAATGTTATGTTAAAATTACTAAAAACATGCATAGTAAAACCAGAGCAATCAAAACCAGCTTTAGTAGTTCCACCGCTTTTATAGGGTATACCGGTGAGTTTCTTTGCATAGGCTACAATATCAGCGCCTGTAAGCTTACTTTCTTTTGAAGCTACTTCGACACTGTTTCCAAATAGAATTTCTGTAGCTTGTACATTCGTACAGCGTATACCTATTGATCCTGCAAAAATTAGAGCAAGAGCAAAAGATGTAACACTTTTAACTTTTTTCATCTATATTCCCCCTATGTTTATAACTTGTAACTATTTTGTAACCGTTTCCTACTTGTAGTATTCTATATAAATATGGGATTTCCTTCTATAAAACAAATATTTATGTAATTATTCTAAATATATTGAAAATTCAAGATGCTACTAAAATGCTTAATGTAATAATTTTACTAAAAATATTGAAGTTTTACTAAAAAAATGATAAGCTACAAATATAAAGGTTTACAGAGAATTAATTACTATGGAAAGGAGCTGAATAATATGATTGAAAAGTTGAAAGAGATGTTTAAAAAAGTTTACTGTGAAGAAGTAGAAAAAGTTTTTTTTGCACCAGGGAGGGTTAACTTAATAGGAGAGCATACGGATTATAACGGAGGTAATGTTTTTCCCTGTGCATTAACTTTTGGTACCTATGCACTAATTAAAAAGAGAGATGATAAAAAAATAAGATTCTATTCAAAGAATTTTCAAGCTCTAGGAATAATTCAGATGAATATAGATGAGATAGAATATGACAGTGAACATGATTGGGCAAATTACCCTAAGGGAGTAATTTGGGCTTTTGAGAATAATGGTATGAAAATAGATAGTGGATTTGATATATTATTTTATGGAAATATTCCAAACGGTGCAGGACTATCTTCTTCAGCATCTATAGAAGTGGTTACAGGTGTTGTTTTAAAGGATTTATATAATTTCCCTATTCATATGATTGATATTGCAAAGATTAGTAAAGAAGCTGAAAATGAATTTATAGGTGTAAATTGTGGTATTATGGACCAGTTTGCTATAGCAATGGGTAAAAAGGATTGCGCAATACTTTTAGATGCAAATACATTAAAATATGAATATGCTAATATCAAACTTAATGGAGCATCTATAGTAATAGCAAACACCAATAAAAGAAGAGGGCTTGCAGATTCTAAATATAATGAAAGAAGGGCAGAATGTGAAAGAGCACTTAAAGATTTACAAACTGTGCTTCCCATAAATTCTCTTTGTGAATTAAATGAAGAAGAATTTGAAAAAAGTAGATATCTTATAAAAGATGAAGTTTGCGTGCGGCGTGCAAAACATGCTATTTATGAAAATCAAAGAACTCTAAAGGCGGTAGAAGCCCTTGGAAATAGTGATATAGAGTTATTTGGGAAGTTAATGAATAGGTCTCATATATCGCTAAGAGATGATTATGAAGTTACTGGGATAGAGTTAGATACATTAGTTGAAATTGCTTGGAAAACACCAGGAATTATAGGATCGAGAATGACTGGTGCAGGTTTTGGAGGTTGCAGCGTAAGTATAGTTAAAGATGAATTTGTAGATGATTTTATTAAAAAAGCTTCAGCGGAATATAAAATCAAGATAGGATACGAGGCACTGTTTTATGTAGCTCAAATAGGTGATGGCGCAAGAAAAATATAATAGGTGATGGCGCAAGAAAAATATAATAGGTTTTGCTTGGAATTTTCATAAGAATAATGTAAATGGAGTCGATGATAAATAAGGGGTGATAGCATGGCAGTAAATATTTCCATAGAGATTCAAAAGCTACTTTATTATGCAATAAGAAAGCAATTAATAATACCAGCGGATATAATATATACAAGGAACCTGCTTTTAGAAGCTTTATCACTAGATGAAATTGAAAATTTAATGGAAGTTATTGAGGATAAGAACTATGGATTACAACAAGTTCTAGATAGTATAACGGATTGGGCTTATGAAAATGAAAAAATAGAGGATAATGGTATAGTTACTAGGGAGTTGTTTGATACAAAAATAATGGCTTGTTTAATAGGAAGACCATCGGAAATAATAAGAGAATTTAAAAAACACTATAGTGAAAGTCCAAGTAGTGCAACGGATTACTTTTATGGATTGTCAATTAATTCAAATTATATAAGATGGGAAAGTGTACAAAAGGACTTAAAGTGGAAATGCGCAACTGAGTTTGGTGATATAGATATTACTATTAATTTATCTAAACCAGAAAAAGATCCGAAAGCCATTGCTAGGGCTAAGAACTTAAAGGCAAGTGGCTATCCAACCTGCTTGCTTTGTAAAGAAAATGAGGGTTACGCAGGCAGAATAAACCATCCAGCTAGAGGTAATCACAGGATTATACCTGTTGAATTAAATAGTGAAAAATGGTTTTTGCAATATTCGCCTTACGTTTACTATAATGAACATTGCATAGTACTTAAGGGTGAACATGAGCCTATGAAAATATGCAAAAATACCTTTAAAAGGCTACTAGATTTCGCTAGGCAATATCCACATTATATTATAGGCTCTAATGCAGACCTTCCAATAGTTGGAGGCTCTATATTAAGTCATGACCATTTCCAAGGTGGAAACTATGAATTTGCTATGGCAAAAGCACCTGTGGAGGAAGAATTTGTGGTGGAAGGTTTTAAGGGAGTAACTCTTGGTAGAGTTAAGTGGCCTATGAGTGTTGTTAGAATAGTGGGTAATGATAGAGAAAACCTGGTTAATTTAGCCTATTACATTTTAAATAGTTGGAAGAATTATTCTGATGAAAGTGCAGAGATAAGGGCATTCACCGAGAGCGTACCACATAATACAATAACACCTATAGCTAGAAGAAGAGGAGAGGCCTATGAGATAGATTTAGTTCTAAGAAATAATAGAACCTCGCTAGAGCATCCAGATGGGATTTTCCATCCTCATAGTGAATTACATCATATAAAGAAAGAAAATATTGGGCTTATAGAGGTTATGGGACTTGCAGTATTGCCAGCAAGGCTAAAAACAGAGATAAAAGAACTTAGGTATTATTTAGTAAATAAAAATAAAATTAATGATTTGGACAATTGCCAGGAGCTTGTGAAACATAAAAAATGGGCATTGCAATTAGTCCGAAAATATTCGGATATAAATGAAACAAATGTAGATGAAATCTTAAAAAAAGAAATAGGCACTATATTTTTAGAGGTTCTAGAACATTCTGGGGTATTTAAAAGAAATGAAAGTGGAATAAAGGCTTTTAATAAATTCATAAAGAGTTTATAGAAAAATAAGTGAGTGTGAAAATTATGGCAACAATAAAAGATATTGCAAACCTAGCTGGAGTATCAATTGCTACTGTATCTAGGGTGTTAAACTTTGATGATAAGTTAACTGTAACAGACGATACAAAACAAAAAATATTTCAAGCGGCTCAGGAATTAAATTACATAAAAAAGAAAGAAAAAAATGTTAAAAAAAGTATTTATAAGGTAGCCATAGCAAATTGGTACACTGAGAAAGAAGAAGTACTAGATCCATATTATTTATCTATAAGAATGGCTATAGAAAAAAAATGTGCTAGTGAAAATATAGAAGTAGTAAAATTATCACCATTTTTTACCACATGTATAAAGGAAGTAGATGGAATTATAGCTATTGGGAAATTTGGTGATTTGGAAGTAGAAAAGCTTAGAACAATATCTAAAAGCATTGTGTTTGTTGATTCATCACCTAAAAGTGAAATCTATGATTCTGTAGTATGTGATTTAAAGTATGCTACTATTGATATAATAAATTACTTAGAGGAGCTAGGGCATAAAAAAATTGGATTTGTCGGTGGAAAAGAATATATTAACGGGAATAAAGAAATATTTGTTGATAGGCGGATCAGGACTTATAAAGAAGAAATGCAGGCTAGGGGCATAGACTACAAGGATAATTTGTACATAGGTGAATTCACACCACAAAGTGGATATGAGCTTATGAAAGTGGCATTAGGAGATAAAAACAAGGTAACAGCCTATATAATAGCCAATGATTCTATGGCAATAGGCGCCTACAGAGCTATAAGCGAAGCTGGCTTTAGAATACCAAAAGACATTAGTATTGTGTCCTATAATGACAATATAACTGCACAGTTTATAGTGCCTGCCTTAACTACTGTTAAAATACACATGGAGTTTATGGGTGAAACAGCGGTAGAATTAATAATTGAAAAATTAAAAGATAGAAGAAAAATAGCTAAAAAAATAGTTATACCAACAAAGCTTATAGTGAGAGAGAGCTGCTATTTAGTAAATAAAAACCTATAAAGTATAAATATCTATTATAATACATGTATTTATACTATAATAGATATTAACAAAGATTAATTATTCAAATTTAAATACTAATAAAAGATTAAGGGGGAGATATTTATGTATGATGTAGTTATTATAGGAGCTGGAGTAGTAGGATCTGCTATAGCTAGAAACCTTTCAAGATACAATTTGAAAATAGGCATTTTAGAAAAAGAAGATGATGTTTCAACTGGAGCGTCAAAAGCTAATAGTGGAATAGTTCATGGAGGATATGCGGCTAAGTATGGTACATTAAAAGGACAATTATGTGGAAAAGGTAACAAAATGTACAGAAAGCTACAGGAAGAATTAAATTTTGGATACAGGAAAACAGGAGCATTGGTCATTGGATTTAATGAAGAGGACGAGAAGAAAATCAAGGAGCTTTATGAAAATGGTCTAAAAATGGGATGCGATGATTTAGAGATAATAAGAGGAGATAAACTAAAAGAAATAGAGCCAAATTTAAATAGTGATGTAACGGTAGCACTATATGCTAAAAGTGTAGGGGTTACTTCACCTTACGAATTTACTATTGCATTAGTAGAAAATGCTATCTCAAATGGTGTAGAGCTCAAGCTTTTAAGTGAAGTATTATCTATAGAAAATCTAGAAGAAAAATTTATTGTACATACAAATAAAGAGGATATTGAAGCAAGATACGTTATAAATGCTGCTGGGCAATACAGCGATAAAATAGCTAATATGCTAGGTATGGATGATTTTAAAATAATGCCTAAAAAAGGTCAATATATTTTGATGGGAAAAGATCAAGGTCACTTGGTGAATACTGTTATTTTTCAAGTCCCCACAGATAAAGGCAAAGGAATATTAGTAACTACAACTTATCATGGTAATTTTATGATAGGACCTAACTCAGAAGAAATAAGTGATAAAGATGATGTAGCAACTACAACTGAGACTTTAAAAGATGTTATAATCGCAGCTAGAAGGTCTATACCTGATTTTGATGTAAGAAAGACATTAACTACTTTTTCAGGTATAAGAGCTAGCAGCAACACAGGGGATTTTATTATTGAGGAAAGCCACGTTAAAAGATTCATAAATGTGGCTGGTATAGATTCACCAGGACTTACATCATCACCAGCAATAGCTGAGATGGTAGCGGATATACTTGTGAAATCAGGATTAGTGCTTCAGGAGAAAGACAATTTTATTTCATATAGAAAAGGAATAATAGTTAAAAAAGATAATAATTTTCATGGAAAAATTGATGATGAAGATCCAGCAAAGAATATAATATGCAGATGTGAGGTAGTTACAGAAGCAGAAATTGTGGATGCTATTCATAGAAATATACCCATTAATTCTACAGATGCTATTAAAAGAAGGACAAGAGCCGGAATGGGAACTTGCCAAGCAAATTTTTGTAGATCTAGAGTTAAGGCTATAATAGCTAGAGAACTTAATATTGATGTGGATAAAGTAACAGTAAGAGGAAATAGTTCATCTAAAACACCTGTTAGAGCGGAAATAAATTTAATTAGGAAATTGAAATAATAATTAGTTATTTAAAACTATTTTGGATAATCGTTTTAATGGTAAAATTGCAATAATTACACAGGTAAGAATGGTTTCCAGCCCCATGTATGAACCGTTATACAAAAAGGAATATAAATAAACCGAGGTTCCCTTTGGAGCATAACTTCCGAAGAATACCACACCAGATATAAAATGGCATGCAAATCGTGCTAGCATTGCGAGGATTACTCCCATAAGTTTTCCGTTAATATTGCTGTATCTAAAGTAACCAACTATTCCAATAGCCATAAAAGGAAGGGGATAATCAAATAGAACTTGCACAGGATGGAGAGCAACTGGGGTCATTAGAAAATTAATAATTCCAAATAAGAATCCTGTTAAAAACCCAACTTCAGGACCATAAAAAAGCGAAATAAGTACAAGTGGAACCATACTTCCAGCAGTAACGCTACCACCTTGTGGCAATTTTAATATAGTTATAAATTGTAATACAGTAGTTAATGCAATAGATAAACCAACTAAGGTTATCACATGTGTAGTAAATTTAATTTTCCTGATTTTTAAAACTGCATAGATTAATAAGAGCAGACCTAATAGTGCAAAAATAGCAATAGGACTTTTTGTAAGTTCAGTGATTCTTTGGTTGAAATTCATTTAAATAGCCTCCACATATTGTACTACAGAAGTATTATTATTTACTTTAATTATACAATAATATGGTATATTTTACAATGATTTTGAGGGATTAGAAATAAATTCGACATTTGTGATGAAATGTGATAAAATAGTTAATGCGAGTAAGCCAGACAATCGCTGCTGTAGAAATACAGGAGAGGAAAGTCCGAGCTCCATAGGGCAAGGGTGCTGGCTAACTACCAGTGGAGGCGACTCTAAGGAAAGTGCAACAGAGATATACCGCTAAAGGTATTCTTAAAGGTCAGTTTTTCTGAACTTTTGAATATACTAGTAAGGGTGGAAAGGCGAGGTAAGAGCTCACCAGCGCAATGGCGACTTTGCGGCTATGTAAACCCCATCTGGAGCAAGATCGAATAGGAAAGCATTTTGGGACTGCCCGTCCCGCTTTCGGGTGTATCGCTTGAGCCTACTGGTAACAATAGGCCTAGATAGATGATTGTCTAATACAGAACTCGGCTTATAGACTTACTCGCATTGAAAACACTATGTTTAACACATGGTGTTTTTTATTTTGCCACCGATTTGCCACCCAAAATATTATTTGAGTTTTCAGTTGCACTCTTTTGCATCTTAAGGTTTTTACTTTTACATGTAAAGTTAAAAGGGGAATAGTGAATGTGTATAGGAGTATGTTGATAATGCAATAAATGTATTTATAAACTTGGGAATATTTTGTCTAAAATCAGAGTGCGACACATTGCTAATTTAAACAGATTGGCCATTAACCACAAGGTTAAGAGAACTGATAACTTATAAACAGAATTATTTTCAATATTATGAATAAAGTTTCATTTAATACAAACTCAAAGGCAGGAAGGTAGCTGTTCCCCAGTTACTACCCCTACCTTAGGTAAATATTCGAGTATTTTGAGGCACCATGGCAGGTAATAAAATTCTCAGTTGCGTTGCTTCCCGTAGATACACCAAAATGAACGCCACCAGCCCAAGACTGAACTGAACTTACGTCATAAACTATTCCATTTACGGTATAAAAATAACCATTTGAACTTAAATTTTTGATACCTTCTCATCCATTCTATAATTCTCACATCTAATAAGTACTAAAGTATTTGTGATAGCAGTGCTACCTAACTTCTTTTGTTAGGACATAAACACAAGCTATCATTATTTAATACTTTCATTTACGTACTCTTCATCAACCTCTTTAAAAATATCTTCATTAATACTTCTGTATGTGTTATGCACTTCATCATCTTCAATGTTGTACCAAGTCCTATATTCATCCTCATCTAAATATATTACAGGTAATAAATAGTGAGGTGTGCTATAAATCATCATATTCTTTCCTCCTATTTGTAGTCATCGCAATAGATTTTAAAGTAAGCTCTTGGGAACTTACATAGTGGGCAAAATGCTGGTGCTTCATTTCCTATATGAATATATCCACAATTCATACATTGCCATTTTACTTCAGTATTTCTTTTAAACATCATTCCTGCTTGTAGATTTTTATATATTGTCATAAATCTCAATTCATGACCCTCTTCTACTTCCTGTAATTCTTTATAGAAATCTGCAATTTCTATAAAACCTTCTAATCTGGCCTCTTTTTCAAATTGTTTATATAATTTGGTACTCTCAAAAGATTCTCCTTCTGCAGAATCTTTCAAATTATCTGCTGTAGTTTTATTCATTTTCAGAAACCTATTAAAAACTTCTCGTGCATGAGCCTTTTCGTTATTTGCAGTAGCGTCGAAAATAGAGGCTACATACTCATATCCCTCTTTTTCTGCTTTTTCAGCATAAAATGTGTACTTGTTTCTTGCTCTTGACTCTCCAGCAAAAGTACTAAGAAGATTTTTCTCAGTGTTACTACCTTTTAATTGCATTTCAATTCCTCCATTAAATAATTATCTTCTCTATTATTTTATTCATTATATTTTTAAAGGTTACTTAAAAAAGGGTTAAATCTACTAAACTCGAGGTCATATATAAGAAACTCCTGGTAATTAAAGGAATGTAATAGGAATATAATAAGAAATAAGATATAGTACACATTAAAACTTTAAAATTCTGAAAATATATGAAAGGCGTTGTATTATGGATAAAAAGAGAAGGTTTATTGTGGTGGAAGGAATAGTTCAAGGAGTAGGTTTTCGTCCATTTGTATATAATCAAGCAAAAACTTTTGGGTTAAAAGGCTGGGTGAATAATAATTCTGAAGGAGTTTATATAGATGTTGAGGGCTTTGAGAAGGATATAGATAAATTTATACAGGCTCTTGAGAATAATCCTCCGCCTCTTTCTCGGATAGTAAAGATAACTATAAAAGCTGATAAAGTATTAAATTATTCCAGTTTCGAAATCAAAGAAAGTGAACAGAGTGTTGATAAAATCACTTTAATATCGCCAGATATAGCTACTTGTAGTGATTGCGCAGAAGATATATTAAATTTATACAATAGGAGAAGGGGGTACACGTTTACAAATTGTACAAATTGTGGTCCCAGGTTTTCTATAATCAAAGAATTGCCTTACGATAGAAACATGACTACAATGAGTGAATTTAAAATGTGCAAGAAGTGTAATAGTGAATATTTAGATCCTAAAGATAGAAGATTTCATGCACAACCAAATGCCTGCGGGTCTTGCGGTCCAGAACTTTGGATAGAGGATTTCAAGGGTAAAAGATTAGAAATAGAAGATCCTATAATTTTTGCCCAAAACATGCTTATGGAAGGAAAAATATTTGCCATAAAGGGGCTCGGAGGTTTTCACCTTGTCTGTGATGGATTGAATGAAACTTCCGTGAGTATCTTAAGAGATAGAAAAAAAAGAGTTTATAAACCACTTGCAGTTATGATAAAGAATATAGAAACAGTAAAGAAATATTGCAGGGTTAACCTGTTAGAAGAGAAGATACTAACTGGAATAAAAAAGCCGATTGTTATTTTAGACCAAAAGGAAAGCTACGATTTACCACAAGAAATTGCACCTAATCAAAAAACAATAGGAGTAATGCTTCCATATACACCTATTCATATTTTATTGTTTTCAGAAAAACTTAAGGTGCTTATTATGACTAGTGCAAATGTAAATGGTTTACCTATAGAGTATAAAGACAGTTCTGCAAGAAAGTCACTTTCAGGTATTGTGGATTATTTCCTCATGCATAACCGTGAAATACACGTCCCAGTTGATGATTCTGTATTAAAGGTTGTAAATAAACAACAAACAATTATAAGGCGCGCAAGGGGATTTGTGCCTGAACCTTTTAAATGGACTAATACGAGGAATATCTTAGCTTGTGGTTCCAATATGAAAAATACTTTCTGTATTAGTAAAGAAGGATTTTTGTTTTTAAGCCAATTTAATGGTGATCTCGAAAATTTAGAAACATATGAACACTATAAGAAAAATATTGAACATTTCAAAAATATATTTTCTTTTTTTCCGAAATTTATTGCGTTTGATATGCATCCGGGGTATATGTCAACTAAATATGCTTTGGGATATGATTTGCCTAAGATCGCTGTGCAGCATCATCATGCTCATATAGTTAGTTGCATGTTTGAAAATAAATTAGAAGAAAAAGTGATTGGAGTTTGTTTTGACGGAACTGGGTATGGAAGCGACGGCAAAATATGGGGTGGTGAATTTTTAATTTGTGATTGCCTTGAATTTACAAGGGTAGCTCATCTTGATTATATAAAAATGCCTGGAGGTGAAAAAGCCATTAAAGAGCCCTTTCGAATGGCGGTTTCCTATCTTTATAAGTCTTTAAGTATAAACAAAAATAAAAAAGAAGTTTATGATTTAATTTTTGAATTATATGGTAATCAAGGTATTAATGTAATTAATATTTTAAACTCAAACATTAATTGCACAGATACCTCAAGTATGGGTAGACTTTTTGATGCGATGGCAAATATAATTGGAATTACAGATGTAGTTACTTATGAAGGACAGGCGTCTATTGAGCTTGAAGCTATATCAGAAATGAATATTGAAGAATCCTATACTTATAAAGTAATAAAACAAGATATGTATATTATAGAGCCATCTGAAATAATTATTGAGGCTTTAAAAGATAAAATAAAAGGAATACCCGCTAAAATTATTGCTTCTAAATTTCAAAATACTATAGTAAATATAACTGTGAGTATATGCATACGCATCAGGCTAGATTCAGATATAAATGAAGTAACGCTTAGTGGAGGGGTTTTTCAAAATTCTTTTTTACTTAAGAAAATAAGTTCTAATCTCAAACATAATAATTTTAAAGTCTATACTCATAAGAACTTGCCGTCTAATGATGGAGGCGTAGCAATTGGGCAGATAATTATAGCCAATGCAATAATAGAAAATAATTCTATGGAAAATGATTCTATGGAAAATGATTTAATAAGATAATAGAAAAATTATAATCAAAAAACATTTTAGTTAATAATTGTACATATATTTTAATAAAGGAATAAATGTAAATTAATTAGGAGATAAATATGCATGAAGTATCTATAATTGAAAATATTATTAAAATAGTTTCAGAGAAAGCAATTGAAAATAAATTAACTAAAGTTACCAAGGTATCGTTAAAAATAGGAGAGTTGTCTGGTGTTATGGCAGAATGTTTAAAGTTTGCATTCAAAATTTCTATAATTGATACAATGCTTGAAGGTTCAACTTTAGAAATAGAAAAAGTTAATGCAGTAGCTGAGTGTAAAGATTGCATGAAAGAATTTCCAATTGACCATTTTAATAAACTATGTCCATGCTGTAATAAGTTTTGTTCTAGTATTATTCATGGATATGAGCTTTATGTAAATACTATAGAAGGAGATTAAAATATGAGTGTAATAAAGATAGTTAAGAATATACTTCAAACAAATGATGAGATAACTTCTAAAAATAAAAAATTATTAGACGAAAAAGGCATCTATGTAATAAACCTAATGAGTTCGCCTGGTTCAGGTAAGACTTCGTTACTTGAGAGAATAATAGCAAAGCTTAAAAACAATATAAATATTGCTGTAATCGAAGGAGATATTTATACCACAAAAGATGCGCAGAGGATAGAGGCTCAGGGTGTTCCAGTGATTCAAATCAATACTGGGGGAGCGTGTCACCTTGATGGGGAAATGATAAAAAATGCATTAAATGCATTAACCCTTGATAAGACAGATCTGCTTGTAATAGAAAATGTAGGTAATCTAGTTTGTCCTGCAGAATTTGAAATTGGTGAAGATATAAAAATTTGTGTTTTGAGTACTCCTGAAGGAAATGACAAACCTCTGAAATATCCACTCATGTTTGAAAAAAGTGGTGCAATTATTTTAAACAAACTAGATTTAATAGAATTTACTGATTTTAACAAAGAAGAGTTCTATAGAGATATAAAATCTTTGAATGCTAATGCGGATACATTTGAAACATCTTGTGTTAAAGATGAGGGTATAGATGAAATATGTTCATGGTTACTGAGTAAAATACAAAATAAAAAACTAATGATCAAATAAATAATATTTCTCAATTAGAGAGGAAAAGGAGTAACGAGAATGTGCTTAGCAGTTCCAGGAAAAATTTTAAGTTTAGAAGGAAATAAGGGTATTGTAGAGATTGGGAATATGAAAAGAGAAGTATTTATGCATCTCGTGCCAGAAGTAGCTGTGAATGAATATGTACTTGTACATGCAGGTTGTGCAATACAAAAGGTAGATGAAGAAGAAGCAAAAATAACCTTGGATATTTTTAAGGAGCTTCTTGAAAATGAAGTTTGTTGATGAATTTAGAAGCAATGATTATTCCAAAAAACTCGTAGAAAAGTTAAATAATATTACTAGTGAAAAGATAAACATTATGGAGGTTTGTGGTACCCATACTATGGCTATATTCAGATATGGTATTAGGGACATACTTCCTTCAAATATAAATCTGATATCAGGTCCAGGCTGTCCTGTGTGCGTTACGCCCCAAAGTTATATTGATACCGCATTAAGACTTTCACAGAAAAAAGATGTAATTATTGCAACCTTTGGAGATATGATGAAAGTTCCCGGAAAAAAAGGTACATTAAGTAAGAAAAAAGCAGAAGGTGCAGATGTAAGAATAATATACTCTCCAATGGATTGTCTTATGATGGCTTCACGAAATCCTTTTAAAAAAATAGTGGTTTTGTCAGTAGGATTCGAAACTACTGCTCCTATGACTGCGGTTACGGCGATAGAGGCTAAGAAAGATAATATAAGCAATTTATTTTTCTTTACGGCTCACAAAATCGTTCCACCTGTTATGGAAGTTTTAGTTCAGGACAAAGAATTGAAAATAGATGGGTTTTTATTGCCAGGGCATGTTTGTGCAATTATTGGTACAAAACCATATGAATTTCTAAGTGCGGATTATAATATTCCTGGAGTAGTTACAGGGTTTGAACCTTTAGATATACTTCAAGGGTTAAATACATTAGTACGATTAATAAGCAAAAGGGATTATAGGATTAGAAATGAGTATAAAAGAATAGTTAAGGCTGAGGGTAACCCATATGCCTTAGAATATTTAAATAAAGCTTTTGATATTGTAGATAGTAATTGGAGAGGGATTGGTAGAATACCCAAAAGTGGTCTGAAATTTAATGGTGAGTATGAAAATTTTGACGCACTTAAGCATTTTAAAATTAATTATAAAGATTATGATGGCAGTCCTGGCTGCAAATGTGGAGAAATTCTTAAGGGAAAAATTAAACCAATAGATTGTCCACTTTTTAAAAAACTTTGTACGCCAGAAAACCCAGTTGGATCCTGCATGGTTTCATCAGAAGGTACCTGTGCAGCATATTATAGATATCATAAAGACATTAAATAACAGGGGGTCTTTTTAGATGATTGGCACTATAACTCTAAGTGACGGAAGTGGCGGTTTGCAATCGAATAAATTGATTAATGAAGTGTTTTTCAAATATTTTGGTAATGATATTTTAAATCAAATGAATGATGCAGCTCAAGTAGATATAGATTTTGCGAGACTTGCTTTTACTACTGATTCTTTTGTAGTAAATCCAATATTTTTTAATGGCGGCAATATTGGTAAATTAGCAGTTTGTGGCACTGTAAATGACCTTGCCGTAAGTGGAGCAAAACCACTTTACATAACAACCGCTTTTATCATTGAAGAGGGCTTTTCAATCAAAAAATTAGAAGAAATTGTGAAGTCTATGGCAGGAGTAGCTAATGAAGCGGGTGTAAAAATTGTAGCTGGAGACACAAAGGTTGTGGAAAAAGGAAGTGTGGATGGAATTTTTATTAACACTTCTGGTATTGGCAGGATTTATGACAATGTTAATATTAATTGTGCCAATGCACAAGTGGGAGATGTCATTATAATAAATGGTACATTAGGTGACCATGGAATGACAATAATGTGTGAAAGAAATAAATTCATTTTTGAAGGGAATTTAAAAAGTGATTGTGCATGCCTTAATTCCTTAGTAGACACAATGATTGAAGCTTATGACGGGATCCATGTTATTCGTGATGCCACAAGAGGTGGGGTAGCAGCCGTGCTTAATGAAATTAGTGAGTTTAGCAATGTAACTATAGCTCTTGAAGAAAATAATTTACCTTTAAAAGAAGAAGTAAAAGGTGTTACTGAGATGCTGGGACTCGATCCATTATATATTGCTAATGAAGGAAAACTTTGTGCTTTTGTGCCGGGAGCCTACGCTGAAAAGGTACTGAGTGTAATGAGAAAACACCCACTAGGGACTGATGCTGTAATTATCGGAAAAGTTACGCACGAATTAGGACAAAAGGTTTATTTAAACACAGTAGTAGGTGGAAAAAGGTTGGTTGATATGCCATCTGGAATTCAGCTTCCAAGAATATGTTAAATTTTATAAAAGTTGAGCCAGGGATTATGTTAATCTCTGGTCTTATTTATTTTGATTATGATTATTAAGAGTTAAATACTGCATAATGAAAAGAATTTTTCAATATACATTAATGAAAGATAGATAGGAGGGAGTATTTTGCCTGAAAGAAGACTTATAAAAAATGCTATAGATGAAATTCATAAGGGTGAGGAAAAAAAAATTAACTTTATATGGATGGAGGCTAATGGTTGTATGGGAAATATAATTTCTTTTCTTAATGCAGATCAACCAGATGTTCTTTATTTCCTACAAGAAATGGTTGATTTAAAATTTAGCCCTAGCCTTATGCAAGCAGAAGGCGAAGTTGCCTATGAAAAATTTTTAGAAGTTTTAAATACAGATTTTATATTAGGAGTAGAAGGTGCACTAACTAACATAGATGAGGGCTTCTATAATACATTTTCAACATATAAGGGGAGGCGGATACCTACAGCGGAAGCAATCAATTTAGCAGCACAGAAAGCAAAAGCAATAATAGCTATTGGAACTTGTGCTTCATTTGGAGGAATATCTGCAGCTAGACCTAATCCAACAGGATGCATAAGTCTAGGGGAGTTTCTTGGAAAGGAAGTAATAAATATTCCAGGCTGTCCAGCAAATCCTCTTTGGGTTATGGGAACTGTAGCTAGCATTATTCTTTATAAAAAGATTGAAATAGATGAGAAGGGCCGCCCAGTAATGTTTTTTAAAGAAACCAACCACAATAATTGTCCAAGACGTTCATATTTTGATAATAAAATATTTGCAGGGAAGCTAGGAGAAAAAGAGTGCATGATAAAGCTTGGATGCAAAGGACCTATTACAAAGGCGTACTGTCCACTTGGATTATGGAATTCGAGAATTAATTGGCCAGTAGAAGCGAGTACTCCTTGTATAGGTTGTGCTAGTGAATTTTTCCCGGATGGTACAGAACCATTTGTTAAGTACTAAAGGTGATTAAAAGCCATAGTTAGATAACAATTGATAGTTCAAATATATTCTAGAGTGAGGTGATTGTGGTGACTACCAAAATAACTATAGATCCTATAACTAGAATTATGGGGCCTTTAAGCATAGAAGTAGAAATCAAGAAAAATAAAATAGTTGATGCTAAAAGCAGTGGGATTCAGTTTAGAGGCTTTGAAAAGATGTTAATAGGACGGTTTCCATTAGATGCAGTATATTTTACTGAAAGAATATGTGGTATATGTTCTACGTCACATGGATTAGTAGCAAGCTTGGCATTAGAGGATGCCCTAAAGATAAAACCGAATGAGAATGGGGTAAAAATAAGAAATTTTGCGCATGGGGCTGAGTATCTTCAGAATATCATAAGGCAAATTTGTATTTTTGTGTTTCCTGATTATGTAAACATAACAATAGTTCCAGGAAATTCAGACTATGATTTAAGGCTTTCCAACAAGTACACAGAAAAAATAAATAAAGATTATGTAAAGGCACTAGAATGTAGTCGCCTTGCTCATGAAATTATAGCTCTTATAGGGGGGAAAGTACCACACAATCATGGTGTATTTGTGGGTGGAACCACTGCAAACATGGATGCTTCTAAAATTATAAGAATGAGATCTATACTACAATCCATCAGTGAATTTATGTGCGAAAATATGGTTGAGGCTATAAATATTATAGCCCATTATTATCCAGAGTATTTTAAAATTGGTGGTGGAACAAAAAATCTTTTAACCTATGGATTATTTCATGATTTGAATAATAAAGAAATAGAGTATGTACAACCTTCAAGTTATATTGATGGTGAGATAGCTACTTTAGATGCAAAAGCAATAACAGAGAGTTCAGCATTTTCTTGGTATAAGGATTCGAAAGCTAGTGAAGTGCCAGCAAATGCTCCCTCTGAAATGGATATTAAAAAGCCCGGGGCATACACCTTTATTAAGGCTCCTAGGTATAGTGGTAAAGTCGTACAGGTTGGGCCACTTGCTCGTATGATTTTATCAGGTTCCTACAGAAATAGTATATCTACCATGGATAGGCTAATGGCAAGGGTACTCGAGGGGAAAAAACTTTGCGAAAAAATGCTTATAATACTTGATGAAATAGATCCTATACCAGCAGTACAGGAAAAATATATTATTCCAGAGAGTGCACAGGGAGTAGGACTTTGTGATGCTGTTAGGGGAGCTCTCGGGCATTGGACTACTATAGAAAAAGGGGTTATAAAGAATTGTGATATAGTAACTCCTACTGCTTGGAATCTTTCACCAATAGACGAGAGGATGCAGCATGGAGCTCTTGAGAGTGCGCTTATCGGTACTGAAATCCAAAATCTTAAGAATCCTATAGAGATAGGTCGCACCGTGCGCTCCTTTGATCCTTGTATATCTTGCGCTACCCATGTTAATACAGAATATGGTGAGCCTTTCTATATAAATATTACTTAATACATTTAATTAAAATAACTATAATGATTCTGATTATTTAAATTTAAAGATTCTTAGGAATATATGAGCTATATTTATATACAATAGAAGGAGAATAATGAAATGAGTGAAATCAAGATTAATATTAATATGCTAAATACTAATGAAGAAATCCATGCGGAAAATAAAAACCTTTTCGATGAGGAGGGCATATTTGTTATAAATCTAATGAGTGCTCCAGGGTCTGGTAAAACCTCTATACTTGAAAAGTTAATTCCAAGGCTTAAAGATAGATTAAATATGGCGGTAATTGAAGGAGACTTATATACCACTAAAGATGCAGAGAGAATTGAAGCCACGGGGGTAACCGTAGTACAAATTAATACTGGTGGACCTTGTTATTTAGATGGAGGAATGGTAAGAGAAGCATCATTGAATTTTGATTTAAGAGAAATAGATCTTATTATTGTAGAAAATGTGGGATGTTTAGTATCCCCAGCTGAATTTGAAATTGGTGAGGATATAAAGCTTTGCGTGCTCAGTGTGACAGAAGGAAATGATAAGCCTTTAAAATATCCACTAATGTTTGAAAAAAGCACAGCAATAATTTTGAATAAGATAGATTTAATAGAGTTTACAGATTTTAAAAAAGATGATTTTTACAAAGATATTAAAATAATAAATGAAAAGACAAAGATTTTTGAAACCTCTTGCACAAAAAACCAAGGAATAGAAGAATTAAGTGAATGGATTTTGAAAGAAGCAAAGATAAAAATAAGTAGCCACATATAAATTTTTTAAGGCCGATTTATAGCAGTAATGTTTTATATGAAGGGGGGAGTAGTTCTGACTATTTAATTATAGTTATTTAAAATTGTGATATCTTAATAAATTAGGAAACAATGTACTACATATCTATTACTTATCTAATTAGATATTTAACTATAACAAAGATTCTTATATTATTGGTTTGATATTATAATTTAAATATTGACATGTATTAGATGGTATGGTAAGTTTAAAAAGATCTCTTTGCACTGCATACAATTTTACAGTACAAACTGAGCAGGCGATGAACTTGTAAAAAAGTTCGTGGGGCTGGGCCTTAATGGCAACAGGATAAATTATATACCTGTGGGACAGTTTATGTTCTACGGGTTTTTTTATACCCATTTCTAGAGCAACGCTGAAGATTGCAATGCCATGGAGTTATACTAAATATGCTTTAAATAAGCAAAAATGGGGGTAACTACTTATGACAGAAAAACAAATCAAAGAACTACAAGGACTTACTACGACGGAAGCAAAGAAGATTCAAGAAAGATTGGGCAAGAATGAGCTGGTGGCTAAGAAAAAGGAAAGCTTTTTACACAAGATTTTGAAAGTCATTAGAGAGCCGATGTTTCTACTCTTAATTGTTGCAGCTGTAATCTATTTTATTCTAGGAGAACCTAAGGATGGAGCTATCATGCTTGTTTTCGTTTTTGGAATTATTAGTATTGAGGTAATTCAAGAATGGAAAACTGATAAAACTTTAAATGCATTAAAAGATTTATCAGCTCCTCATATCACAGTATTTAGAGACGGAATTGAAAAAGTAATCAATAGCTTCGATTTAGTGCCTGGCGACATAATGTATATTGCTGAAGGTGTTAAGGTACCTGCCGATGGTGTAGTTTTAAGAGCAAGCACCCTTTGTATTGATGAATCATCTCTTACGGGAGAGGCGGAGGGTGTATGGAAGATTAATACAGAGAACAGGGATACTACTAGTACTGATTATTGGCGTAGTGATTATTGTTACACAGGAACCCTTGTTACACAAGGTACTGGTACTATATTAATAGACAAAATAGGAGCAATAACTGAATATGGAAAAATAGGACAAAATATTATGGCTGCCCCTGATAATCCAACACCACTTCAAAAACAAACTGGGAAGTTAGTGAAACTATGTGCAGGAATTGCAGCTGTTCTATTTGTTTTTGTTGGAGTTGTTACGTATTTTAATATACCAGATCACATCTTTCGCGATAGAGTTATAGAAAGTATTTTATCAGGAGTAACTCTTGCTATGGCTATGATACCAGAAGAATTCCCAGTTATTTTAACAGTATTTTTATCAATGGGCGCATGGAGGCTTGCTAAAAATCAATCACTTGTTAGAAAATTGCCATCAGTCGAAACCTTAGGTGCTGTTTCCGTTCTTTGTGTTGATAAAACAGGCACAATAACGATGAACAAAATGACAGTTACAGATACTTCCAGTTTAACAAGTGATGAAAAAAGATTGACTATTATTATGGGTATGGGTTGTAAATCAGATGCCTATGATCCAATGGAAAAGGCCATGGTATCCTATTGTGAAGAACAAGGAATCACAAGAGAAATTCTATTTGGTGGAGAGCTAATTAAAGAATATGCATTTACTAATGAAACCAAAATGATGGGTCATGTTTGGAAAAATAACGATAATATTGTAATCGCAGCAAAAGGATCACCCGAGCATATTTTAACGATATGTAACTTAACGGATGATGAGAGAGAGACAGCAGAAACTAAAATATTGGAAATGACTAAGCAGGGACTTAGTGTTATTGCAGTAGGACAGATGATCATAAATAGCACAAATGATATACCTGAAACACTTATAGAATGTGGACTACAACTTTTAGGAATGGTAGGGCTTGTTGATCCCCCAAGGGAATCTGTAAAACAAGATATTGAAACTTGTACAAAGGCCGGTGTTCGTGTTGTGATGATAACAGGAGATAACGGAATAACTGCTAGTTCCATCGCAAAAAAAATTAATATGCCTAACTGCGACAAAATCATTACTGGTGATGAGCTAAATAAAATGAGTGATGAAGAGCTTTGCCTTCGAGTTAAAGATGTAAGTATTTTCTCTAGAGTTATACCTGAGCATAAGATGAGAATAGTTAAGGCTTTTAAGCAAAATGGTGAAATAGTGGCAATGACCGGTGATGGTGTTAATGATGCACCTGCTCTTAAATATGCAGATATTGGTATTGCTATGGGTAAACGTGGTTCAGAAGTATCAAGAGAAGCAGCAGATATAATCTTACTTGATGATAATTTTTCTACAATTGTGGACACTATAAAAGATGGTAGAAGAATTTATGATAACATCAGAAAAGCAGTTGGATATGTATTTACTATTCATATTCCTATCGCATTTGCAGCACTCTTTGCTCCTTTGCTTGGAATAAATCCTGCGAGTCTTTTATTACTTCCACTACATGTTGTTTTACTTGAACTGGTAATTGATCCTACCTGTTCAATTGTATTAGAGCGTCAGCCAGCAGAGCACGATATTATGCAGCGAGCACCCCGTGATCCATTTGAAAAACTGTTAACAGCAAGAATTCTTTTGAAAAGTGTGATACAAGGTTTTGTTATATTTGGAGCATCCTTTGGGACGTATTATGCATTTTTAAATCAATCTCCAGGTAATGCACCTCTAGCAAGGGCAATGGGTCTCACTATTATATTGTTAGCGAATGTGTTATTGGTTCAAGTTAATAGCTCAGATTCTGATTTTGCTATTAAATCATTTAAGAGATTAATGAAGGATAAGGTAATGTGGATAGCTAGTTTAGGAACAATAACTGGGTTATTAGTAATATTATATACCCCTCTGTGTGTCTTTTTAAAGCTTGCACCTCTATCTCTAAATCAGTTTATGCTAGCAGTTGCCATAGCAATAGCATCAGTTGTTTGGTATGAACTTGTAAAAGTTATAAGATATATAAATAAAAATAGATTATCTCAGCAAATTATAATGAATAAAAATAAAAGAGAAGTTTAGTCAGCGGTGAAGGTTATTGCAATTCGAGACATATAATAAAAGGTCGGAGTGAGCGATCACCATAAAGGTGACTGGAACCCTTATTTGGGTATCAGTTTAGGTGATTTTATACTATATTTACTTTACTCATCATTTTAAAGTAAATATATAAATACAAAAAATTACCATGGCATCGCTTTAAAATACATTTAAAGAGGTTGTGTAAATAAAAGCGGTGGCAAATTTATTCTTTGCCACCGCTTTGCCACCGCCCTATAAATTATAATTAAATAGAAATAAATATAATTTAATATAGAAAACCTATCAAACACAGTAAATCAATACTAATAGATATAAGAAAATATAATAAAATTGATATAAATAATGAAAAAATCTAATACAGAACTCGACTTATAGACTTACTTGCAAAAAAAACACTAGCATTTGCTAGTGTTTTTTTGATTTTCTTAATAAATTTGTAAGAATTATGATAAGTATTTTGTAAAAAGTACCATGTATAATTATTTATAGTTAATTATTTGGGGGGATATCAAATGAAAAAAGTAAGCTTAATTATATTTGTTTTAGTAATAACAAGTATGGCAATAATATTTTCAACAAATATTAAGCAATATACAAAAGCAGATAGTCTATATAAAAATGAGAATTTATATAATTTTTTAAAGGATGAAGCAAATAGAAAAGATGTCTATGGTTCTGCCATAGAATTAAATCAAGGCAGTTCAGAAAATACTTGTGTCTATTTTATATCAGAAGTGCTAAGGAAAAACAATTTCATGGTACCTATGGAAACGAGCAATACACAGCAAATGATATCGTTACTTACGAAAAAGGGATTTAAAAAACAAAAGTATTATAAAAATTTAATGCCTGGAGATATATGTTTTACAACAGATGTCAATGGAAAACAAAAGGGATTTCCAACTCATACATATATATTCATGAAATGGGTAAAGGAAGGAAACTATGATTATGCTTATATATGTGATAATCAAGCAAAAGATTATAAGGGACAACTTTATCATATACGGAATATAAATGTTATAGCTAAAGTCAATGGTTTTAATAAAGATGCTTTTGCATTCTTCATGAGAAAGGGGTGATTGTAAAGTTTTTTAATTAAGATATATAATAGGGGGAAGGGGTGATTGTCATGACTAAGTTTAACGTTTTAATTGTAGACGATGAATATGAAATAAGGGAAGCAATAGAAATATATTTAAAAAACGAAGGTGTAACAGTATTTCATGCTATAGATGGTATAGAAGCCTTGGAGGTTTTGAAAGCCGAGGAAGTTCATCTTATATTAATGGATATAATGATGCCTAGAATGGATGGAATTAAAGCTACCTTTAAAATCAGAGAAAGTAAAAATATTCCAATAATAATGCTATCAGCTAAATCAGAAGATAGCGATAAAATACTAGGTCTTAATATAGGTGCAGATGATTATATTACAAAGCCATTTAATCCAATGGAACTTGTAGCTAGAGTTAAATCTCAGCTGAGAAGGTATACGAGCCTTGGCAATTATAAAGAATGTGAGAATGAGATAAATGTACGTGGGCTTATATTAAATAAAGACTCAAAAATGGTAACAGTGGAAGACAAAGAAATGAGTCTTACATCTATTGAATATAAGATATTGGAACTTTTAATGGCAAACAAGGGAAGAGTATTCTCAATTGAAGAAATATATGAAAGAGTTTGGGAAGAAGCCTTTTATAATGGGGAAAATACTGTGTCAGTTCATATAAGGAGAATAAGGGAGAAGATAGAGATAAACCCGAAAGAACCTAAATATTTAAAGGTGGTGTGGGGTATTGGATATAAAATTGAAAAATAAATATGCATATATTACAGCTTTTATTATATGTGTATATATGTTTGGGATCTCAGCATTGTCAGCAAATGACTTTATAAAAAATAGAAAGTATTTAGTAGCGGATCCCTATTTTACTAGCTCAGGGTTTAAAAATGAATTAGTTGGTTATTTTAATAATATACAAGCGCTTAGTGGAGTATATAAAGATTATTCACAGAAATCAGATGATCAAAAGGTTACAAAAGCAGAGTTAGCGTCATCTAAAACCTTGTATGATTCTAACTTGAGAAACAAAGAGGATGAAATAAACAGTAAATATGCTAATGAGATATTAGCAGCAGAAAAAGAAGGTATTAAGGCGACTGTTAGTAGGCTAACAGAGGAAAAAAATAAAGAACTTGATAAATTAAAAAAGGAGAATACAAAAACTTTAGAGGATTTTAAAAAGGAAATAGCTGAATATAAAACTAAAGACTATGAGAATGTTAAAAAAGCTGTAGAGGGAAAAAGTATAATAAAATACTATATAGCAAGAGGGAAAGGCAATGTTATAGATACTAACATTCAAAATGTATCAGATATAGATTTATATGTAAAAAATAATGCTTTGTACAGTATAAAATTTTCTAAGCAAGCATTGACAAATAATAATGGAATTGCGTCAATAAATAAGTGGTTTACTGGAAATTTTGAAAAAGGATATTTTATTATTCCAAAGGATATAGAACCAAGTAGTTATATATATGAAAGTTATATTTATTATAATTCTGTAGGAGAGAGAATTATTAAAGAGATAGTAATAGGCGCTGTATCATTTAGTATAGGACTTTTCATGTTAGTATATATATTATATATACTAAAGAAAAATAATAAAGAAATAGATTTTACTCAGAAATTAACAAAGTGGTACAACAAAGTACCGTTAGACGCGAGGGTATTTATATTTATAATTTACTCTTTTATAATGAGTGTATATTTAAATACAGTGGTATTTTTCTATAAACCATATAGTTTAGGACAACTTCATAAACTTACTATTGTAGCATTTTATATATTCTATTTTATTTTTAATGTAAGGATGGTAGTTAATTTAAAAAGAAATAAAGAGGAGTTTAGAGCAGAGATAAAAAAATGCCTGCTTTATAAATTATCTATTTTTATGAAAGAAAGCCCCATGACTAAAACTACTAAGTTTAAAGTAAGAGGAATTATCATACTTACTTTGCTGGCAGGAGTAGCAATACTAGCGGCATTTATTGCTTTAATGTCCCGCTCAATTGTTATAATAATACCAATAGCATATGTATTTTGCTACCTGTTATTTATAGTGATTTACTCCTTTAATGTAATTAAAGCCTTTGTAAGTATTGTAAAAGGAACAGAGGAAATAGTTTCAGGAAATCTTAATTACACTATAAAAGAAAAGGGGAGGGGTGACCTTTTTGAACTAGCCCATAACATAAATAATATGAAGTCTGGGTTTAAAAAATCCCTTGAAAATGAGATAAAAAGTGAAAGGCTTAAGTCTGAACTCATAACTAATGTCTCTCATGATTTGAAAACTCCACTTACATCCATTATAAATTATGTGGATTTGCTAAAAAAAGAAGATTTATCTAATGAAAAAGCACAAGGGTATATAGATGTATTAGATAGAAAATCTCAGAGACTTAAAATACTTATAGATGATTTATTTGAAGCTTCTAAGATGGCTAGTGGCGCAGTGGAACTTAATATGGAAAAAGTAGATGTAACTGCACTACTTTCGCAAGCCTTAGCAGAGCTTCATGAGAAAATTAATAATTCATCCTTAATATTTAAGTTAAAGGTGCCTAAAGAAAAAGTCTATGCTAATTTAGATGGGAAAAAGACTTGGAGAGTATTTGAAAATCTCATAAATAACATATTAAAATATTCGCTTCCCAGTACTAGAGTATATATTGATTTAGTAGTGGATGATTATAAAATAATTATAACTATGAAAAATATTTCCTCTTATGAAATGGATTTTGACAAAGAAGAAATATTCGAAAGATTTATTAGGGGAGATAAGTCTAGAAATACTGAAGGGTCAGGTCTTGGACTTTCCATTGCTAAGAGCATTTTAGAGCTTCAAGGAGGAAATCTTAGTATTGAAATTGATGGAGACCTATTTAAAGTCAAGTTAACTGTACCATGCTATCAACCATAAGCTTAAGTAAATTGTTCAAGAAAATAGAAACAGAGCTTGTCAGTTTGATGACAAGCTCTGTTTTAAGTAATATAAATATTATGCTACTATATCTCTTTTGGTAAAACCTATATATGAAATAACATTAAAAATTACAAAATAAGCTATAAGTACAATAATTGAAAATCTCATTGTCATTCCTTCAACTAATGGCTGTCCATTAGCATATTGAGTCAAATCCGTATTTGCAAATAAAATATATTTTGCCCAAGTATATTTCATACTGATTAGTCGTGTTATTCCCGGTGCTATAGTTAAAAGAAAAACACCAATTCCTATAGCCATTGAACTGTTACGGAAAACAGAAGAAATCATAAAGGCTAAAGTAACCATCATAAGTAAGTTTATACACTGAAGTCCGTAAATCGACATCATATGTGCTATCATATTAACTTCAGTAACTACTCCACTGGAATTTGTAAGGAATGGTGTAGCTGAACCCTTAAAGCTAAATAATATTCCTCCAAGAAGGAACGACACTATTAAAAGTAGCAAAAGCATTAAAAGAGTATACCCTATAACAGAAATATATTTTGAAAGTAGAATTTTCCAGCGTTTTGAAGGTCTAATTAGTAATAGTTTAATTGTGCCTCCTGAAAACTCATTGGCTACTATTCCACCACCCATTACAATGGCAAAAAGGGCGATTAAAGTTATTAGCATACTGTTTCCCTCTACAAATCCCCATAAGGAGTTACCTTGCACTGGTTGTATATCATTCTTAAGACGATATTCATTAGTTTGTAAATTATTTGTAATGCTATCCTTGTCCTTTTTAGACATTCCTGGCTCAGCCAATGATTTTTTTAGCTCCTGATTTTGAACTGTTATATCTGCTTTCCAATCACTTTTAGGTGCCTGGGTGCCTGTAAATCTAGTTAACAGACCAGCTGCTACTACCAGGAGAACTAATATTCCCATCATTATCCATGTGCTAAGGTGATGTGCAAGCTTCATATTTTCATTACGAACTAAATTTATCATCTTACGCAATTTCATTACCTCCTGTCATTTCTAAGAATTTTGATTCTAAGCTTTGTTGAACTTTGTGAACACCGTAAATTTTAATTCCCTGACTCACAAGTTTTTCAACGAGTTCAGGAACTTTTTCTATATTTTCTTTAATTTCAATTTCTTTGTCATTTATTTTTGGTTTATATTTGTTACTAAGACTTTCTAAATATGCTTTTGCAGTTTCAATTGGAGTAACAGTTAGTGCTATAACTGAATCTACCTCATCTTCAAGCATTTCTTTCATATCCTGGATTCTAACCAGTTTTCCATTTTGAAGTATTCCAACCCTATCGCACATAAGTTCCATTTCTGAAAGCAAGTGACTTGATACAATTACTGCAACATTTTCTTCTCTTGCAAGGGTTCTTAAATGATTACGCAATTCATGAATACCGGCAGGATCTAGTCCATTAGTAGGTTCATCTAGTACCAATAATTTGGGAGAGTTAAGTAGCGCCTGGGCAATCCCTAGTCTTTGACGCATCCCTAGTGAATATGTTTTTATTTTGTTGTGTATTGTTTTTTCAAGGCCCACAATTTTTATAACTTCATCAATACGTTCCTTCTTTATATCTGGGTACATTCGAAAGTAATGAAGGAGATTTTGATAGCCTGTTAAATATTTATACAAATCTGGATTCTCAATAATCCCACCTACTTTAGCAATGGCCTTTTCAAAATCCTTCTCAACATTAATTCCATCAATATACATTTCACCTTTAGTAATAGACATAAGTCCTAAAAGCATTTTAATAGTAGTAGTTTTACCAGCACCATTTGGTCCCAGAAATCCAAACACCTCACCGGAACGTACGTCAAAAGTAAGGTCATCTATTATCACTTTTTTACCGATTTTTTTTGTAACATTCTTAATTTGTACTATAGTTTTCATTTGTATGTTCAACCTCCTGATATTAGTTTTAAATTATTACGAGTTTATGATAGATCTAATTTTTTATCTATTAAATAGGTAGTGCTTAAGAAGAAGCCTACAAAAGTAATTATATCAAATATGGTACTAGCAATATTTAATCTTCCACCTGAAATGGAGAAATCAGAATTAGATGCTCCAAAATTATTAGCTATTGAAGAACCACCAAAGTTAAGTGTTTGAGGAAATATGTTGGTAATTTTAGTAGATAGCCAGCTTAGTGCTATTGATAGTATTATAAAAATTATGAAAGAACCTATTTTCCCTAATTTTTTACCTTTTAAAGCTACTTTGCCAATAACCATGCAGAAGTATATGAAAGTTAAGAAATAAACAAGGCCCCATATATATTGAATTATATAAAATAATACTCCACTGAGCTTGAGATTTCTTAAAAAACTTAAATCTATTTTTTCTGTTACAGTGAAATAAGACATCAAAAAACATACAAAAGAAATTATGCATATTTGAATTAAAGCGGTTATTAGCCTGGATGCTATTATCGATGCACCAGATTGTGGAAGTGTAAATAGTAAGTATCCTTCGTCTCCATATAAGTATCTACTCATAATTTTTAATGAAGATATAAATATTACTATTAGGGCACCGATAGTTAAGCACGCAGATAATCCGGGTACGCCAACACCCCAGGTACCTTTTTTTGTCATAAGGAGTAGACTAGCAATTATAACAGATATACAACTACCAAGTATGGTTAAAAAATTTGATCTTAATTCATATTTTATAAGCTTAAACATTATTGAAATACCTCCCTGTAGAGTTCATCAATTGACTTTTTCTTATCTACTCTTAACTCTTCGGCATTACCTTGTAGTACTACCTTTCCATCAGATATAAACGCTACATCATCGAAAATTCGCTCTATATCATTTACAAGATGTGTAGTAATTATCATAGAACTATTTTCAGTAAAATTATTAACTATAGCATTTAGTATTTGTTCTCTAGTAGTAGGGTCTACGCCACCAAGTGGTTCATCAAGTATATGAAGCTTTGCGGCTCTTGAAAGTACCAAGGTAAGCTTTAATTTTTCCTTCATTCCCTTTGAAAGGCTATTTACACTGCTATTTTCATCAAGTTTCATAAATAGAAGCATTTCCTTTGCTTTTTTTTCATCAAAATCAGAATAAAAGTCCTTAAAATACCTCACAGCATCTTTTACTTTCATCCATTTTAGAAGATACTCATTATCAGGCAAATAGGAAACTATAGATTTTGTATAAACACCAGGCTTTTGACCATCTATAAGTATTTCTCCACTAGACGCATGAAGAATGCCGGCTGCTATTTTTAAAAAGGTAGTTTTACCGCTACCATTAGGGCCAAGAAGTCCTACAATTTTTCCAGGCATTATTTCTAGGTCTACTCCTCGCAAGGCTTTTTTATTTAAGTAGGACTTACATATTCCTTCAGATTTTAATATATTAGTCATTTTGTTTTACCTCCCTAGTTTCATTTGAAATAGATTCAATTATTTCATTAGTAGTAAAACCTAAGCTTTTCATTCTAAGTATAAAGGAATCTATAACTTCCTTTGCCATTTCTTTTTTTAAATTATCTACCATATTTTTCTCCTCCCCAACAAATGTTCCGGTGCCCCTTTGTGTAAAAACAATTCCAAGTCTTTCAAGCTCTTGATAGGATCTTTGAAGTGTATTTGGATTTACCTTCAAATTTATTGCCATTTCCCGTACTGAAGGTAATTTGTCATTTGATTTTAATTTTCCTGTAACGATGTCCATTTTTATAAGGTCCATAATTTGTAGATATATAGGTGTTTTGTCATTAAAGGTTGTATCCATTATTCCATCTCCTTTGAGAAAGTGCATCTATGTTCTAGTGACATATGTTAATAGTACACTAGAACATTAGCAGTGTCAACATGAAAATTAAAATAGTTTTATTATATAGTAGGAAATAAAAAGTAAGGGAAGGTTATTCAGCAGCTAAAGCTCTATGAAATTCATCTGTTATAATTTTAAGCTTATCCTCATAAGCTAACAGGGAAAGCCCGGTAAGTGCTATGGCTTTAGCACCGAGAATCAAAGCCTCATCTCCCTGTTTTGATATTGCTGCATCACAAAATTCACTAGTATGACCCACTAAAGTGTCAGGTCCAATTTTAATAGTTGGCTGAATCGTTGGAACAATATGGCTTATATTTCCTACATCTGAGGAGCCTATTCCTGATTCATTTTGTATATCTAAATCAAATCCTAAAAGTTTCAAGTTTTCTACAAAGATATCATCAAAGGCACTATTTTTAAGCATATTATCTACCTTGTTTTGAAAAGCAATAATATTAACCAAGCAGCCAGTAGCAAGAGCAGCGCCCTTAGCTATATTTTTAACTTTATTTGTTACTTCATCGCAGCCTTTCCGAGTGGAGCTCTAATGAAAAATCTTGCTTTAGCATATTCAGGAACAATATTTGGAGCATCTCCTCCATGAGTTATAATGCCGTGTATACGTGCATCCTTTGTTAAATGCTGTCTTAAGGCATTTATTCCATTAAATAATTGTATAACACCATCTAGTGCATTTATACCTTTTTCAGGACAAGCAGCTGCATGAGCGGGTCTGCCTATAAATTCAAAGTCTAATGTATCTACACATAGTGAATTACCTGTAATGCAAGTTCTGCTTGAAGGATGAGCAATTATACAAGCATCTATGCCTTTAAGTAAACCATGGTTTACAAAGCTTGCCTTTGCACTTCCATTTTCGCCTCCTTCTTCTGCAGGAGTACCTAAAACTACTATTTGACCACCTAACTCATCTATTACCTTTGATAGAGCAATAGCAGCAGCAATACTAGTGGTACCAATAATATTATGACCACAAGCATGACCAAGGTTTGGAAGAGCATCATATTCTGCTAAAAAACCAATAGTTGCACCTTTTTTTTCCTTGGAACACTTTCTCGCTATAAATGAAGTTGCATGACCAGCTACTCCTTTTTCTATAGTAAATCCCTGTTTTTCTAAGGTTTCAATAAGTATACTAGAAGCAAAAAATTCTTGGTTTCCTATTTCAGGTTTTTCATGGATTTTGTGACTTATTTCTACGTAGTTTTTCTTGTTGGCTTCAATGTTTGATAAAACTGCGACTTTTAATTTGTTGATTTTTCCTAAAGTAAATTGCATAAAATCTCCTCCTATTATTTTTTTTGGTATACTAAAAAATAGAATTTTCAATTGCAAAATGATTGTGAAATAAGTAGGTAATTCATTTTAAACAAAAAAACCTCTTCTATGAAAAAAAAGAGGGTTAATTTATAGTTTAAATATAGCCGTCTTATCTTTAAAGAATCATTTTGCTGGAATTGGCACAGTATTCTAAAAGAACCCGCTGCCGAGGTTTCAAAGGGCCAGTCCCTACACCTCTCTTGATAAGAAATTTGTTATTAAGTTGTTTAAAAGTTATAATAAGGCTTTTATTTAATATTGTCAACAGTAAAAATATTTTGATTTTATTGTTGACATTTATAAAAGTAGTAAGTATAATGAACTTCAAGCAATCAAAAATTGCATAAATAAAAATTTAATAATTATTCTTATCGAGAGAAACTGAGGGATTGGCCCGATGAAGTTTCAGCAACCACATGTTATTATTTGCATGTAAGGTGCTAAGTCCATCAGAACATTGCTTCTGAAAGATGAGTGAAGGTACTATTAAAAGTCAACCCTTTTATGGGTTTTTTTATGTATTTATCCTCTTCTTTTTGAAAAGAAGGGGATTTTTTTATGTGCGCCCGGCATGGACGCAATCTAATGGGTGAAAGTCCCTAGCACGGGTTAATAGTGCCAAGTGCATAGCTTAAGACAAGGGTGTCCATGGTGACGTGGAATCTGAAGGAAGTCGGCGGCAAAAC
>NZ_BHYK01000019.1 GCF_003865095.1 Clostridium tagluense
TGCCTAAGACTTCCTTCAGTTCACACCTCACGGTGGATACCTTGTCTTCAGCTAGTGGTTGGTAACTACAGACCCCCACAGTGGACTTTCACCACCTAGTTAATTGCCATGCCTGGCACACTGAAAAGAAGGATTAGTAAATTTAATTTACTAATCCTTCTTTTTTATTCTTTTAAAACAAAAGACTATAATATCTGTCTATAGTTTTTTCTAACATTTCAACGCTAATAAATCTTGCCTCGCGAATAATTTCTTTACCCTCAATGTAAACTAAAATTCCTGGCAGTGTAAATATTGAGTACTGTCCTGCTGCCTGAGTAAATTTATCAACAATAACTTTACTTATCTTAAGCTTTGGAAATCCAATTATCATGTCCTCAATTTTAGGTAGCAGTACACCACATACACTGCAACTTTCTGAAGCAAAGTAAATCATAGCTATAGTATTATTTTTTATGAACTTGTCCATCTCATTCAAAGTATTTAATTGTATCATTTTTTTCATCTCCTTAATTCTAATCTGTAAAACAACTAAAAATTAAACAGAAGTGCGATATGCAAAATTTTGTTTTTTATACCCCCACCCCCTATATTTAGTTTAAATTATATTCTCTCTTATATAACATGTCAATACATGTCTTCAATTATAATATATATTCATTTTAGTAAATATTTGTTGTAATGTTTGTTGTAATAAAAATTAAATACAATTATGGGGGGACAATTACAATGTTCAGAAAAAAAAATTACAAACAATTTATAAGTGGCTCACTGGCACTTGCTATGCTTTTATCATTTAAATCATCTTTTGCATTTGCGAAATCACCAAAAGTTCCTAAAGTAGCAACGCCTGCTGTAGCATCTATCAAAAATACATTAACTCAATACGATATTAATACTAAATTTGATGATGCAAGTAAAACTTTTACCTCTACTGAAACAGTTAACTTTACTAATACTTATAATGAAAGTCTTAATTCCTTGGCATTTCACTTATATGCAGATTCTTATGGTAGCGTAACAACAATTCCTGCTTTAGGTGTAAAAAAAGAAAAACTTGAAAAAGAAGAGATAGGCGATATTACTATAACTAAAGTTACTATTGCTAATAAAGAAATGGGATTTACTCAAGATAATCAAATATTAAAGATTAAACCTGCAGTTGATATAAAGCCAAATCAAAACATAAATATCCAAATAAATTTCACATTAAAATTACCTATGACTCAAAATAGATTGGGCTATTACAATGATGTTTACTCTGTTACAAATTGGTATCCTATAATATCAATTTACGATACTAAAACAGATAAATGGGATGAAAACCCATTTTATCCTATTGCAGAGTCAAACTATAGTGATATAGCAAATTATAATGTTTCTATAACTGTTCCTGACAATATGATATTAGCATCTACTGGTACAACTAAACCTAGCAAAAAAGATGAAAAAACTACTAAGACTTATGATATTAGCGCTGAAAATGTTAGAGACTTTGCTTTTATTATGAGTCCTAATTTTAAAATTATAACAAAAAAATGCGATGATATAACAGTAAACAGCTTCTATATTGAAGATGGTGTTAAAGAAACTGCGAAAAGGGCTGAGGAATTACTAGATTTAAGTATAGATGCTTTAAAGTTTTTCGGCGACAATTTTGGTAAATATCCATATAAAGAATTTGATATAGTTGAAACTTATATACAGGCATTTGCTATGGAATATCCTCAATTAATCCAAATGGGCAAGTATTATCCTAATTATAATGGTGGTGTTAGCTTTGCAGAAGAATCAACTGTACATGAAGTAGGGCACCAATGGTGGTATGTAACAGTAGGAAACAATGAATTTAAAGATACGTTTTTAGACGAATCTCTCACTGCTTTTTCAACTGCTTATTATTTCGAAAAAAAATACGGTAAGTACTCATCAGCTGGTGTAGCTGTTTCATTAAGAAGCAAAGCCGATATTTTCAAAGGATGCTCAACTCCGATCAATGTACCTGTTGACCAAATAAAAAATAACGAATTTGGAAGACTCTTTTACGGTATGGGTGGTTTAGTATTTGAAAATCTTAGACAAAAAGTAGGAGAAGAAAAATTCTTAAAAATAATAAAAGCTTACTATGCAAAAAATACATTTAAAAATGCCAATTTAGATGAACTTTTAAGTGTAATAGACGAAATTGGTGGAAAACAGGCAAAAGACCAAGTTCTATCAGATATTAATTATAAAGATTTTAATCCTAAACATCTTGCATTATCTAGCTCAGAATTAGATGAACTGAAAAAAGAAAATGATAAGTTATTAAGAAATCAAATTAAACAAAGATTTGTGTATTTAAAAAAAGAAAATAAGAATAACTTTGCTTCATTTTTTATTCAAGCGCTAGATAATGATAATGTTTACTTAGTAAAACCTTCAAATTGTATAATGTCTCAAGAAACTAAAAAAACATTTGATAATACAATAAACATATTAAAAACGAATTTAGAAAATGAATCTGCACTTACTATTACTGTTAAAGAGGACAAGGATTTAACGGATCAAGAACTTAAAGAAAACAACTTAATATTTATAGGAAATACTACGGAAAATACAGCATTAAAATCTGTTACAGATAGACTCCCTATTGATTTTTCAAAAGATTATATCAAATTTAATGATGTAACTATAAAAAATAAAGGTATTTCAGGTATGCTAGTTGCAGATACTTCTAAAAATAAGAATAATACTGTACTTATATTCTTAGGACTAGATAATATTAACAACTTTACTATGCTAAATGGCGGTGATTTCTATAACAATCAATTTATTTTATATTTTGGAGATAAAATGTTAAAAGGTGATTATGATACTAACTAAAATTCATACCAAGGAGTTAAACTATTTACCTATATAGAGAATAAATCCTTAAGTAAAATAAAAGAGCGCGTGTGAATTTACTTTATTCACCTGCGTTCTTTTTTATTCTTTGAAAAGTAGCCTGAATTTCTATTTTGCTAATAATTCTTCAAGCTCACTTAAATCATCCACACATATAACATCTGTACACTCTTTTAATTCATCTCCCCTTAATATCACAATTCCCTGCATACCAAGCTTTATAGCCGCTTTAACGTTCACGATATTATCATCAATAAATATTGCTTCTTCTGGCCTAATGTTTAACCCAGAAAGCGCTGTATTAAACATTAGCTCATGTGGTTTCAATACCCCAAGCGTTGACGACATAACAAAAGTAGAAAAGTATTCTCTTAGCCCAGCATTTTTAAATACACGCTCTAGTGAAGGCCAAGTATCGGATACTACCCCTAGCTTATAATGCTGACTTAATCTTGGTATAACTTGAAACACATCTTTATAAAATTCAAATTTATCATCATTATAAACTGTATCTCTAGCTAATTCTAAAGTATACTCCGAACTTATTCCAAGCTCTGGTAGCTCCTTTGCAAAAATACTATAAAATTCTATAAAATGTTCTAATTCTTCTATTTCAGTTAAAATTAGTGGATGCTTATGAAAGTACTCATTACCTTTTTTAAATGCTTTTTCTACGAGATCTATATTTAAGTCTTCAAATTTATTCTTATCAACAAATTCGAAAAAATTTGGTGGCATAAACCAATGCCCTGTTCGCGGTCTGTTAAGAACACGACCTGAGTCAAATAATATTGCTTTTATATTTTTGATGTCTATCATTTTTATATTAGCATATCTCTTATTTCAATTTCAGTACCTTCTGGTGCTTTAATTTTAAATAAATATCCATCTTCAACTTTATAAATTTTTTCTCCATTTTTAATCTTAAAGTTGGTATAACCTAATTTTTCTATCCTCTCAAACTCGGACTGAACACTATCAACTAAAAAACACATATGTACTATGCCTTCATTTAATGAACTCCAATCCTTTAATTTATCTCCCTTTTTAGCAGTCTGTAATTCGATCATAAATGTTCCTAGTCTTAACCATGTATTAAAATCTCGTTTATGGAAATTTACTGCTGTTTTAACTAATTCAAATTCTAAAATTTCAGTATAAAACTTAAGTGATTCTTCATATTTTTCTGTTTGAATACAGACATGGTGTAGCATTTTTACGCTCATAGTATAATCTCCTTTATATATGTAGTTGTACAATTTATTTTGTATTATTATACAAGAATCCACTAAACTGTAGCTTGTTTACGCCCTAATTATAACATTAATTTCTATATTTTGTTATATGTTACCCTCTTTATAACTAATGAATAATTATAAATACTCTGGTGGTCATGCCTGATAATAAAATAAACTGATATTACATTGCTTTACATTGTAATATCAGTTTATCTATTATTGAGTATATTTCTTTCCAACTAAAAACCCTAATTATATTTTCATTTAGTGGCTTTCGATTATAATTAGTATCTAATAAAAGAACCTTGACTCCTGCCTTTGATAGCTGAACTGCGTTATCATAATTATCTTCAATAAACACATTACATTCTAATTCTCTTGCTTTATCTACTTTATAATGGCTACCTAAAACAAACAAATCATCATATGGAATTTCATTTTTCCTTAGATATGAATGAGTTAACATAGTAAGCGATTTTTCTCTTGCCGTAACGAAAAATATATTATGCATAAGACTTAGTTTTTTTATAACAATTTGCACATCTTCGCGAAGTTTTTGCTCTGAATGAATTTGAATTTTATTTTTTTCATAAAATTCCTCATATTCGCTCTGCTTAATGCCCATTACCTCATGGATATAATATTTAGTTATCTGCTTTTCAGTTATATTTTTGTTAAAATATTTATTAGTAATATTAAGCCAATAATAAGCATCCGTTATTGTCCCATCAATATCAATGCATATATTAAAATTTTTCATATTATCTTCATCTCCCTTATGCTTTTATTATATGCGTTAAAAGTTAAGAACAAGTTAAACTTGTATTATGATTTGTTTAAATTTTGAGAATTTTAGTAATATTTAAACTGCGAATATAAATCATTAAATATCAAATAATAACTATAAGAATAAACTACAAGGGAGTTGTTGTAAAATGTCAAATTTACCATATGACGGTTTTATGCAAAAGGAACTATTAGTTAAAGGCCAACTAATTAATTCTTCTAATAATGATGAAACTACAGCTCATTGCAGTCATTCCTGTCCTAAGTGTGGAGTACGAAAATGTGAATTGTGTGAAGGACATTCTGGTAATCATAAGTGCTCTGAAGGACATACCTGGTAATAAAAAATGTGAGATGCCAATTGCTACCTACGTGGCAAGTGGCACCTCATATTTAAATGTCGTTAAATGTTTTAAAATACTATATAATAATCCATTACAGAAATCTCTTCAAATCCACAAGATTCATAAAGTCCAAGTGCTTTTTTATTTTCTGTAGCAACTTCAAGAAAAATATTGTCCACCTGTTTTTTCTTTAATATATCCAGTGCTAAGCACAAAATTTCTCGCCCATAGCCCTTTCCTCTATATTCTGGAATTACTCCAAATCCATGAATAAAACCTTCATTATCAGTGACACTAATATGAACCTTTCCTATAATTTCCCCCTGAAGTTCTGCCATATAGCTAATAAAATTATCATCTACCTGAATGGCTGGTCTTTCTAAGTCCTCTTTACCCTCAACCTCTTCTTCTGGAAATCCAAAATAAATAGAACCTTGTCTTTCAATTTCATATGCATCATCATTAGTTGCCATTCTAAGTTCAATACCCTGGTTCAGATTAGGCCCAAGAGTTCTTTTATTCAAACACATTTTATACTCTGCAGATCCATATTCAGCTCCAATGTGGTTTATAAAGGCTAAACCTGAACGGGATGTATGATCGCATAGCACTAACACCTCTGCCGGGTTTATTTTTTGCCATTCTTCCTTAGCAAGCAAGTATAGCTTTTTAAAAATTCCTTTACGACGAAACTCAGGGTGTACCATACCACTGAGTTCTACTGAAGTTCCATGAAAATTACATAAACCTAAATAACCTACTAAAATTTCATTGTCGTAATATAAAAACTCTGCCATAATTTTATTTTTCAAAGAATTATTCCTTTGCTGCATTTTAAATTCAAGTTCTAATTTTAACTCAGTTTTTTGTTTTTCACAGCAAACAGCTTCTAGAGCTTTAATAGCAACATAATCTTCTTGATTTAATTCCAACTTCATAGTAATAGTAATAGTATGCTGGTGATTGTCCATTATTTTTTCCTCCCTAATTTTAAAATTCCTACTTAAAATATAACCTATATTTTATTATTCACCAAGTGATTTAAAAATCTCTTTAACTCCTTTTCCCCAATTCTTATCCTCTGCATATTTACTATTTATCCAATCAAAAATATCCATATTAGTAGGCTTGTCCTTAGATAAATTAATAACAGTCCTAGCAGCTATTCTGCTAGAATCATAGATATCAGTATTATATTCCTTCCAACTATGGAATACATTAAAGGGATTGTTTGCAATCTTTTGTGCATTTTCATGGCTCTTTGGAACAAAAGACTGTTCCTGTCCTGTAATAGCAAATAAGATATGTGGATTTAAATTAAACTCTTTAGAAGTTCTAATTATAGCAGAGAAATATGGTTCCTCAGCAAGTATTGAATTTCTTGAATTTAAAAATTCTAATAATCTGCCTTTATCAATGGTTTTATAATTAAAATACTCAGGCAGGTGAGGATGATAGCTCATTGCATCTGCAACAAATAAATCATATTTATCACTACTTAATACATCCTTCTGCTTTATTTCATTTTTATTTTTATTTTCATCTCCTATGATTTTACTAATATTAATAGGATTATTTAAGGAATATAAAGATAATATCAATAAGATTAATACAGAAAGGGCTATTTTTGTGGTTGAAATCTTGTTTGCAACAATTTCCAACATCATGTTTATTGTTTCAGATGCACTATTAATCCTTACTGCTAGTCCCCTTTTATATTTACATATTAAGTTTTTAGAATTATGTTTACAAATTGATGCCCCCTTAAATTTAACCACATTATCCATAGTTGCTAATTCAGCTCTTTTATAAGGTAACTTTTCAATATCATTTGACACATTCAATGACCCCACATATTTTTCAAACTCTTCTTGGGATACAGTATTTTTTTGGTTTTTATTTATCCATTTAATAAGTGAAGTTTTTAGCTGTGGATTTTCTTCTGATTCAATAATGAAAGCATTAAAAACATCCAATTTTAATATATTGTCCTTGTTTTTTAAAATTGTGCTTTGCATGATATTTCTTTTAATATTCTGCTTGTCTTCTCTATTTATTCCTTCTAAATTCTTATCAATAATTTCATACATAGTCCGTGATAATATGGAGGCATTTTCTTTAGAAGAATTATTAGGATATTTTTTCACAACATATAATTTTATTTTTTCTATCTCTTGCCTTGTCAAAACAAAGGAGCCTTTTAATTCATCAATTACATTCTTCATAACTTTAACACTACTCCAAACAAATATATTTTAAAGGGCTTTTAAGCATTTTTTTAATTAGTTTTGTATCAATATTATACCTTGTATTGATATAAATTCCAATTTAAAATTCTCTTCTACCCTTTTTGCTATTCCTATCCCTAGACATAACCTTCCAAAAGTGACTAACTGTATGCACCCCTTCATAAATAAGTCCTGTCTTACAAAAGAAAAGCTCATCATCTTTTGTTTTTATATTTTGTTTGAATGGATAATCCTTGATATTTCCTGAATAATAAATAAATTTCCTCATAATTCCACAAATATCTGTTGGCGTTATCTTATAGAATTCTAAGGAAGTAAGCTGTATTCCTCCTTTGCTTAAGGCTTTCATTACAAATTCAGAGCATATATATGTCTTATAAAGAGCATGCTTTTTATTAGAAATAATCCCAATGGCTTGAAGTAAATTGTAGTAATATACTTCCGCATCATTATATACATCATATATAAATTTACTTATTAGTTCATATTGATCTGAAGTTACAGGTATGCGATATACATTAATAGGAACATCATCCTTAACTCCCATGGTAAGTGTAAATACACTCTCCCTGATAATACCACCTACAAGAGGATTGCTAACTGACAGTCTACAAAAGGAATACATTTGGCTTAGATTTTCATCTAAGCTAATTGAAGCATGATTATATTTTGCTCTTAAAAACTTTCTAATTATCTTTCCTGTGTAAGTTGGTGTTCTTGAAATAATAACATAAACATACTTTTCCATTTTGCTTCTCCTTGCAACCAACTAGTTATAATATGTGCTAACGGAATGACTATAATATAAATCAATACCTGGGATACTATGCTAAATAATGACTTCCTACGTATACTCTACAAAAACTATATTCTATATTTCACCATATTTTTGTGAAAATACACCTTTAGCTAATATACCCATTGCAGTCATAATTTATTCCACATTCTAAATCTTTATTATTATTTTGAATTATCAATACTTAAAAGAAAAGTCCTCTACTTATAAAAGTAAAGAACTTTCCTTCTGAAATGTCATGAAATTTAGCTACTAATAATCTTATGCTTGTCAGATCATACTCTTCTTTAACAAAATCTAAAAAAGCTTGTATAAATTCAAAAATATACAAAAAAATTACCTATGTTCCAAACTCTTTTTTTCAAAATGTCCTTCCGATAGATAACATTATATAAATAACCCTCCCTTTTTATACGCTTACTAATCCTTCCTTAACAAATTTACACATAGTATTGTGCCTGCGCCGTATACATAGTTTCATACTGACTTCCTGATTCTTTAATTAATTCATCATGGGTTCCATATTGAACAATCTCACCTTTATGAAACACAGCAATCTTATCACAAAATTTACAGCTTGATAGCCTATGAGAAATGTATATTGTAGTTTTATCTCCTATAAGTTCATTAAATCTAGTATAGATTTCAAATTCAGCAATTGGGTCAAGGGCTGCTGTTGGTTCATCCAAAACCACAATTGGAGCATTTTTATATACGGCCCTAGCCATTGCTAACTTTTGAGATTGTCCTCCTGAAAATTCTATACCATCCTTATCAAAGGTTTTATAAATAGATGTGTATATTCCTTTATCTAACTTTTTAATAGCCTTTTCTAATCCAGATTTATTAAGCACCTCCATTATTTCATTATCGCTGACACTTTTATATTCTTCAAAAGCAATATTTTCTTTAACTGAAAACGCCAATAGTTTATAATCCTGGAAAACTACCGATAAAAGCTTCATATAATCATCATAATTATATTCACCTATATTAACGCCATTAAGTAAAATCTCACCTTCTGCGGGCTCATACAATCTTGTAAGAAGTTTTATAAAGGTGGTTTTTCCTGCACCATTTAGACCTACTACAGATAATTTTTCACCATTATTAATATTAATAGATACATTCTTTAAGGTATAATTTTCACTTCTAGGATATTTAAATGATACATTTTTAAACTCAATATTGCATTCATTTATATTTCGAATCTTTTTACCCTCTTTATTTTTAGAAGATTCTATCTGCTCAAATTCCAGATATAAATCAAGATATCTACACATTTGTCTAAACTCTATAAAACTTTTAAAGAAATCAGATATAGATGTGCTAAATTTATTAGCAGCGCTTATATACATTGTAAAATCGCCTATTCCAATACTATTTTTAAATACCTTATAGGTCATATAAGCATAAACAACTATCATTTGAAGCTGCATATTGACTTCATTTAATCCATTATATTTTCCCATGAGCCTAAATAGCTTTCCAAAGCATTCAACACTCTTTTCATTATAACCTTCTATTTTTCCCATGATAAGCGGCCTTATGTTATATAATCTCACATCTTTACCCATAGAAAAATCCGAAGTTATTTTTGCATAATATCCGAATTTTCTATTAAGAGGGATTAACTCCCCATGAAATTTATACTGCGCCGCCTGTGATTTCTTAAATAAAAATGAATTAAGTAATACGATTCCCAGTATTAGAAAAACTATAAGGAAATTCAATGTTGATATTACTACTAAAAGACCTATGGCAGTAACAAATTGTGAGATTGAATCTACTATGCATTTTATCATACGTTCTAAAACGCCTTGATTACGTAAAGGAAATATAGCTCTTTCTTTTAAGTCTAATATATCTGGATCTTCAATTTTCTCAAAATCCATATCCATTATTTTTTGTCCAATCAATAAATCAAAACCATTTATTATCTCCATGTTTTTTATATCCACTAAGGTATCAATCCATCTACTAATAAGATTTAAAATTCCATTTGCTACTACAATAATGGAAACTAACATTATAAAAACATTTACTCTCTTCTGTCCTAAAAGTTCATCTATGATAAATTTAGGCATAATGATATTAATAAAGGGGGTTATAGCTTTAAATATTGCAGATGAACATAAAACTGGTATATAGCTTTTAGACATTTTAGAAGATAACTTTAGAAAATATCTCATAATTTCAAAGTCTTTTTTGAGTCCTGCTAGTCTAGCATTTTTCATCTATATAACCTCCTCTAAAGTTTTTTCCTTGTAGTAATGCGCTTGTATATTAAACATCTCAGCGTACCTTCCATCTTTACTTAAAAGCTCATCATGAGTACCGTATTCCTTAATTTCACCATCTTCAAAAAATGCTATAACATCACAAAAACGTGTACTTGAAAGTCTATGTGAAATATATATTGCAGTTTTATTCCCTATCATTTCGTCAAAGCCTCTATAAATATTATATTCTGCAATTGGATCAAGGGCAGCTGTAGGCTCATCTAGAACTATAATATCTCCTTCTTTATAAAGCGCTCGTGCTAACGCAAGCTTTTGATTTTCTCCTCCTGAGAACTCTACCCCTTTTTCATCAAGTATCTTTAAAACACTTGTATCAATGCCCCTTTCTAATGAATTAATTTTGCTAGCTACTCCTGCTTTATCAATACATTTATTAACTTTTTCACGGTCAATATTACCTTCGCTTACCAATGCAACATTTTCTGCTACTGAAAAGGCAAGCATCTTTATTTCTTGAAACACAACAGAAAACTTTTTATAATACTCATCCTTATCAAACCTCGCAATATTTACCCCATTAAGTAATATTTTTCCTTCTAGTGGCTCATAAAGTCTTGTTATCAACTTTACAAAGGTAGTTTTTCCTGCACCATTAATTCCAACTATAGCAAGTCGCTCACCAGCCTTTATTTTTAAGGATAAATTTTTATAAATATATTTTTCACTGTTAGGATATTTAAAAGCAACATTTTTAAATTCAATTTCATATGGAGTTTTATCTGGAATAGGCTCTGGATTTGGGTTTAATATTCCATCATCAAATTCTAAAAAATCACGATAATCATTTATATATAAGTTTTGAGCCCTTATATGTGCTATATCAGTCATGATATTTTGCATCCAAGTTGCAAATCCACCTATTGTAACAAAGTACATAGAAAAATCACCAATTCCCATACCTTTATATATTACTCTATAAATTAAATAAGCATAAATAATACCTTCGCGAAATAAGAGAAGCATCACATCAAGTGCTGATACTACAAAATACTTATATTTTATTTTTTCATTTATTTTAACTTTTTCACCCCTAAAATTCTTAAATTTCTTTGAAAACCAATTTTCAAGGCCATATATTCTTATATCCTTGCCATAAGAAAAATCATGCATGATATTATATACATACCCTGATTTTCTATTTAATTCAGATATATCATCTTTTCTACTGTGCTCATATCTTTTAACTTTAAGTGTTAAAAAATATATTACTAACACATTAGCAAGAAGATACAAAAGTATAAATGGATTTAAAGTTGAAACAATAGCAATATATCCCATAAAAGCAATTGTACTTCCAAACAAAGCAAATAATCTATGAAATACACCCTCTATTCCATTATCATTATTCTCAGCTGCGCTCCATGCATTTTCAATATCATTTAGGGTTTTAGGATCTTCTGTATATTTAAAATCCATTGTCATGCTTTTTTTCTGCATCATAGTAATAAACTTAAATCTTATCTTAATCATTTTAGGGTAATATGCTCCCCCTAAATAAGCTACCAAATAATTAACAGTTACTGAAAGAACAAAGAAAATAACAATAATCATCATTAAAATATCAGTTCTTTTTGCCCCAGTTAATTCATCAATCAAAAACTTAGGAGCAAATATACCTATAAATGGAAGCATAGCTGTTAAAATTGTGTAAAATCCAAAATATCCGAATAAACCCTTGTCCCATTTCCATGCATTTGCAACTAGAAACTTGATATTTGTCATAACACTTCTATTTTCTTGGTCTTTATTTTTTTTCAAACGAATCTCCTCCTGTATTTTATTTCTTATTAATGTAAATGGTAACATTTTTTTTATATAATGTAAACAAACCAATTTTACACTAATTCATAGAAATCTTTCGGGAAAATATTATTTTAATTAACTTTCAACTTGGAAAATGTACCTTGGATAGAATATTAAATTTAAGAGGCAATATTGAATTTTTTATAGTTTATTTTTCAAAACAAAAAAAACATAAGGTAGATGTACCTACATGTTTTTTTGAATTTCTAAATTATATGAAAAACAACCACTAAACTTTATATTAACTAATCTTTTACAAAATTTTATCTAGCAAGCCTCCACCATACTAATTCCTCTACTTCCCCCTCATCTGATGTTTTAACACTTTCCTTATATTTAATAAATCCATTTTTCTCTAATACTCTATGAGATGCAATATTAGTTTTTTCAGTATCCGCTACAATTGATAAGGCTTTAGGATTTGTAAATATCCATTTTATTAATCCCTCTACTGCTTCAGTCATATATCCTTTGTTTTGGAAAGTTTCATTTGTACCGTAGCCTATTATGACCTCACCCATTTCATTGGGATAACCTTTTATCATAAGACTTGCTATCTCACAATTTTCTTCTTTGCATATGACAATCCATAAGGTTTCCCACAAATATCGCTCCTTATTTTCAGAAACCTTTTTAAATCTATATTGAAAAGCACCTTTAATATTTTCATCCCATATCTTGTTAGTTATTTTCAAGCCTAAATTTTCTTCCATTTCATTAGAATTTTCTATATATAATCTATAATTTTCAATATCTAATGGTACAATTTTTAGTCTTTGAGTAGTTACTTCTATCATTTATTTCCCCCCCAGTTTTTCTATTTTGTTACATGTATATTTTTGCATACATTATATAGTTGAATCAAGGGAAAGAATTATATATTCTTACCACAACATTTTTTATATTTTTTTCCACTTCCACAGGGACATGGGTCATTTCTTCCTGTCTTCTCTTCTTCTCTAACAAAGGGTTCTTCTATATCTTCATCAAAACTATCCCCATCTAAATCATACTGATCTATCATTTCATTTGAAAAACCCATTTTATTAAATTCTTTTTCATGTTTTTCTAGCAATTTCTGTGAATTTTCACTATTCAAAATAGCTTCAAAAAATTCCTCTTTCACTTTATAAAGCTCTGGATAATATTTTTTTATTCTTTTTATATCACTTACATATTTTTCACACTCAATTAACAATGACGTCTCAATCATAGTCTTATATTCCTTATGCTCTTCCTTTTTCATATCCATTGCATCTATAGGAACAACTTCCATTGCTATAAGGGTTATAATATCTTCATGAAATCTATCATCTTCTGAAAACGCCTCAAAGGGAACTTGAATTTTTTCAAATTCACTAAATTCATCTTTTAATGTTAGAATACTTTTGTCTCCCGGTCTTAATCTTAAGGCTGTCTCAGCAACAACTATAGCTTCTGTAGTCAGTCCACTACCTATAATCAATTTAGACACTTCAACAAGATCCCATGCCACATTTTCTCTAAGTTCATCATTTTGCATAGCAACATTTATAAGCTTCTCTAAATCCTCCATCATCTCTTCCTGTGAATCTGTTTCCACATCTATAAATATAATTTTAAAATAAAGACTAGTAATATCCATTTCTTTTGAAGAACCTATTTCTATAGTCTTGTTTAAAGTCTTTTTAGCCTCCCTAGGTAAATCACTTTGGATATATGCTTCACTAAGTCCAAACCATAATGAAATATTCTCCTCATCTTGTTTTATTGCTTTCTCAAAAGCTTTAATAGCTTTTTTATTATACTTTCTTTGAATATAAGCATAAGCCAAGCTCCCTCTAAATCCAGCATTATTAGGTTCTTTTTTTACAAGATCCTCATATATTTTAATTGCCTTGCCGCTGTTACCATTAGTTATATATACTTCACCCAGTAAACTTTTAGGTATTAAAAGTTCTGGCTCCCTAATCAAAATATCTTCTAAAATACTTATAGCTTTTGGTATTTCATTTTCTTCTAAAAATTTCTTAGCCCGCTGAAAGTCCATGGGAATCTTGTTTGACATTGATGCGAGAATGTCATATTCTTTTTTAGTTTTTTCATTACTTAAGGTTTCATATGCCCTTCCTATTTTCATAAATTCATTTGGACATCTATCTGGTAAATACTTTCTTGCCATTTTGAAATATGCTTTTTTAATCTCATTTGCGGGTGTATCAGATGAACTATCTAATATTTTGTCATAATCTTTCATTTTAATTTTCTCCTTTTGATTTTCGTAAAATTATTATAATTAGTCTCCTGTATCAAACCTATCATTCAAACTAATTATTTTGAAAGAAGCTTTAGACGAACAATTTACTAAAGGCTTTTCCAAATTTATTAAATATATCATCTTGACCATTAGCTTCTATTCTTTTGTTCCTATGATCTAAGGACTTTTAACTGATTTTGTGCAAAATTCACCCACCTCTTAGGTGGGTGATGAATAGCACATCATTATAAATAGTTCCATACTATTTATAATGATTATTTTGTATGATTTTTGTAAGATTGGTTATAATAATGTATAAATGTTCTTTGATAAACTGAATATATAAGGTTGCAGAGAGAATATAAAAAAAAGCGATAACCAAGCTATACCTTCTCTGCGTAAAACATTCAAGGTTTTATAACGGAACATCAATGAATAAGGGGTGTTTCTACCCAGTTAGCGTGATGAATTTGTCCTCATTAGAGGATATTATCCACGAAGCTCTCACCTCTGAGGTTGGAGTAAGTTCACAACTCCCCTAACTATAATAACATAATCCAAGCATATTATTATCAATAACAGATAGATTATATCTCTAACAGAAGGATTATGTTCTATGAGGAGCTTTACCTTCTTAAATCAGAAACAGAAAAGGCAAGGATAGCCACAGTCAACAAATATTTAAAATTTGATGAAGAAGATGGTGTGAAACCTTTTAATAAACGAGAATACTTATTAGACCAACCCATCGTTAAAAATATAAAAGCTCCAAAATCTTAATACTTCTAAGATTTTGGAGCTTTTTATTCTTTAGGTATTTCCCAAAAATCACTAGTCATTATACTAGTCTATTTTTTGATATGCCTTATATTATAATGCTGCTCTAAATATACTAAGCACATCTTCTGCTTCTAAAACTCTGAAATTTCCTAGTTTACCTCTTCTTATAGATTGCTTTGCCATTTCTTCTAATTTCTCTTCATTGATGCCAACTTCCTTTAATGAAGAAGGAATTCCTAAGGAATTATAGTATTCTCTTGTTTTTTCAATTGCTGCGTTAGCTATTGCATATTTATCTCCATTTTTGTCAATATCCCAAACATTTACTCCATATTCAACAAATTTATCTAAAGTTGAATCATTTAAAATATATTTCATCCAGTGTGGTGTTAAAATTGCAAGACCCACTCCATGAGTAATATCATAGTATGCACTTAATTCATGTTCCATTGCATGAACACTCCACTCTGTTTCTTTACCGTAGCTTATAAGTCCATTTATTGCTAGACTTGAAGTCCACATTAAATTAGCTCTTGCTTCATAATTTTCTGGATCTTTTAGAGCTATTGGACCATATTTTATACAAGTTTTAAGCATTCCCTCAGCCATTCTATTTTGCAAAAATGCTTCTTTTGTACTGCTAAAGTATACCTCAAAAATATGACTAGTTATATCTGCAGTACCTGCTGCTGTTTGTTTTACAGGCAATGTGAATGTATAAGTAGGATCTAATATAGAGAACTTAGGTGCCATATCTTCGTGTCCTGTACCTAATTTTTCCTTTGTTTCAAAGTTTGTAATTACAGCTCCTGCATTCATTTCCGAACCAGTAGCCGCTAGTGTTAATATAGTAGCAAGTGGAAGCACTTTTTTAATTTTACTTGGATCTAGCACTATATCCCATGCATCTCCTTCATAGTAGTAAGCTGCTGCTATAACCTTTGCACAGTCAATAGAACTTCCGCCGCCTACTGCAAGTATAAGGTCTATTTTATTATCACGGCAAAGCTGAGCGCCTTTTCTTACGCTGGTTACTCTTGGGTTTGGTTCTACTCCTGCAAGCTCCCAAAAACTAATATTATTAGCTTTTAATATTCCAGTAATTTTGTCATGTAATCCACTTTTCTTTATGCTACCGCCTCCATAAACAAGCAATACCTTAGAACCGTAGTTTTTTATTTCCCTAGCAAGTACATTTATTTGATCTTTACCGAAAAACACCTTAGTTGGAATTGAATAATTAAAATTTTTCATTATTAATCTCTCCTTTTATTTTTAAACAAAGGGCATTCTCTCCCTTTATTAGAATTTTTATTGTACAAGTATTATTGTACTACTATAATCGTTTAATGCAAGTACACACTTTCTTGACATATAGTTACTATAATGATACCTATATTTTTCATTGACAAAATTCGAAATTAAACATAATATTTCTTTATTGCTTATAATATAAAATTTAATAATTATTCAAATTTAAGGGGTGTAAATAAATGAATACAATATTATTTGATCTTGATGGTACCTTACTTCCTATAGACATGATTCTATTTGAAAAACTATATTTTGAAGAGCTTTCAAAGGATTTTGCTGATATAATATCACCTAGTGAACTAGCTAAGAATATATGGAGTTCTACCAAAATCATGGTAGAAAACACAGAATATAAAACTAATGAAGAAATATTCATGGCTGACTTTACCACTAGAATGAATATGGAGCTTCCAGCCCTGCAAAAACGATTTGATGATTTTTATGATACAAGTTTTTTAAAAATCAAAGAATATGCACAAGATATTCAGTGTATAAAAGAAAGTGTTAAAATATTAAAGTCAAAGGGTTATACTGTTGCACTTGCCACAAATCCCCTATTTCCTGAAAAAGCTATTCATCATAGAATACGTTGGGCAGGTTTTCAGCCAGAAGATTTTTCATATGTTTCAACCTTTGAGAAAAATCATTATTGCAAGCCACAATTAAAGTATTATGAAGAGATATTAGAAGATATAGAAAAAAATCCTTATGACTGTTTAATGGTAGGAAATGATGTTCAAGAAGACTTAATAGCTAAAAAGCTTGGACTAAAGACATATTTAATAACAAATAATTTACTACATAGGACTGGTGAAGAAATAATAACTGACTATTCAGGTGAATACGAAGATTTTTATGAATACGTAAAAGACCTTCCCTCTCTTAGATAAAAAAGTCAGGGTGGATTAACAATTTTAAAACAAATTCTTAATCCACCCTATTTAAAATTTTTACTTCAAACTTTCCACTTGCAATATGGGTGGCACTTTTTTATCCATGATGTATAATATATATATATCAAATTTGCCACTTGCCACATGGGTGGCACCAAAGGCACTAAAGGAGATTAAATGAGAAAAGAATATATAAGTTTTATAAATGATTTACCTATAAACATCTCTCTAGAAAGTGTAACGGACTATCCAATACATTGGCATAACTCTATAGAAATAATTTTCGTGCTTGAGGGCAGTGTTAATGTACTTATAGAGTCAGGAAATTATGAAGTATACGAGAGTGAAATTGAGATTGTAAATTGTGATGAAGCCCATAGAATTTATTCAGATGTAAAAAATAAGGTTTTAATTTTTCACCTGGATCCTATATTTTTCGAAAAGTATTATGATGATATGAAAAATATTTATTTTTATACAAACTCTAGTGAAGAAGGCGCACAACAAGAAGAAAAGTATGATGTTCTAAGGAAATACTTATCTATTCTAGCTTGCGAAATAATACAAAAAAGTGAAAACTTTGATGATCAAATAGAGGCTGTTTTAGTAAAATTATTATTCCATTTAATTAATAAATTTCACTATCTTAATTATGATGAAAAAGATTTAAAAGAAAATGTAATACAATTTCAAAGGTATCATAGGATTAGAAAGTACATCTATAATAACTACATGAATAAAATTAGTTTACAGGATATAGCAAACCAAGAATATTTAAGTTCTTATTATTTATCTCATCAAATAAAAGAAATGGCTGGAACAAATTTTAGTGAACTCGTAAATATTGTACGAGTAGATGAATCTATTAAATTACTATTAGATACAGATAAAACTATCTCAGATATTTCTATGGATGTTGGTTTTTCTCATACTAGATATTACAATAAGAACTTTAAAGATCACTATAATTGTACTCCCCTACAATTCAGGAAAAAATATCATGTACCAGAGGGAGAATTTGATAGCTTCAAAAAAATGGATACACATGATTTATCTCAAACACTGGAATATATATCTTATTATTTAGAAGACTATGATAGGTTCAACTATACCAACAAAATTATAAAAATCCAAACAGACTCTCTGCTACCAGGTACAAACCTAGAACATAGCTGGAAGGAAAAAATAAACTTAGGGCAAGCAGAAGAACTTGTTAAAGCAGGGGAACAAGGATATCTGAGATCTATTCAAGAAGCTATAGGCTTTGAAAATGGTATAGTTCAGAACTTATTTGGAAAAGGGATGAAAGTATATTTTAATGAAAATGTAAAATTTTTAAATTGGAATGAAGTTGAAAAATTGTTAGAATTCTTAATGGATATATCCTTGGTTCCCTTAATAATTTTGAATCAAACCTTTGAAGATAAAAGCTCTTTTATAAAACTTTTAGAAAGCTTTATCATGTATTTTGCTGATATATATGGCATTGAGGTAGTTAAACTATGGAAATTCCAAGCATCAAGTGATTTATCTGTAGAGTATATAGATATTACAAGGGAAATTTTCGAAAAATATGAATTGCAGAATCTAATAGAAGATCCTTTTAATGTTCCTGAAACTATAAATACTATTTATGACTCATCCTACATGCTTCCATACATTATTCATAATTTTATTAGTGGCAATAATAATAGCTTACTTACTCTAAAGGCTTTTGATACTGTAGATGAAAATTCAATTTTAAATAATGAATTATTTTTTGGTTCACCAGGTCTCCTTACTTTAAATGGGATAAGAAAAGTTTCCTACTATGCTTATTATTTATTGTCAAAATTAGGAAACGAAGTTATAGACCAGGGTGATGGATACATTATCACAAGGCAAGATGAAGATATCCAGGTCTTACTTTACAGTTACAGTGATGAACTTAATAGTCTAATTAAGTTAGAAGATTTACCCAAGGGAAAGGGTAGTAAAAATATTACTGAGAGAAAGATATCCTTATCCATTAAAAATTTAGTTAATGACTATAAAGTTATTAAATATGAAATTGGTGAAAATTTCGGCTCAGCTTATGATATCTGGTTACGTATGGGTAAGCCAAAAAGGCTTGGTTATGACGAATGGAAAATTTTAACTAAAATTTCCACTCCTAATGTTTCTCTATCCTATGCTAAAAAAACAGCAGTTTATAATAATATAATAAAGATAGAAGGCTATGGTTCTACACTAATAGTTCTTCAAAAAGTACAAAAACACCTATTTTGAGGTGTTTTTTTGTTATTTCAGTATTGCGTAAAGTTGCATGTTAGCAATTTTGTACTTCTTATCTAGCAACCCTGTGAATGCTAATATATTCTTAATAGCGTAGAATAATACTATGGAAACAAAAATTTTTAAGGAGACGTGAATTTCATGACACTAGGTAACATGGCAGAAAGTAATAAAGCATTTGGCGAGGAAAAAATCGGGAAACTATTGTTAAAATTTTCTGTGCCAGCAATAATTTCTTTAATGGTAGCAGAAATGTACAACATGGTGGATTCTATGTTTTTAGGAAAAGCCATAGGAGCTGATGCTATTGGTGCTTTAACTATAGCCTTTCCAATTCAAAGATTATTTTTAGCTATATCTATGCTTATAGCTGTTGGTGCTTCTACCGCTGTGGCAAGAAGCTGTGGAGACGAAGATTTTGAAAATCTAAGGACTATCATACCTAATGCTATAGTTCTAATGCTTATAATGGTATCTATAATTGGTACTGGTATTTTTATTTTTCAAGATAAAATTTTAATTAGCCTAGGTGCTTCGGAAAAGATATTCCCTCTTGCAAAAGATTATGTAAGTATAATCTTAATTGGTGTGCTATTTCAATCCTTTACGCTAATTGCATCTTATATTATAACTGCCTTTGGTAACACTAAAATAGTTCTATTTAGTACTTCTATTGGTGCAATTTGCAACGTAATTATAGATTATCTTCTAATAAACGTATTTTCATATGGAGTAAAAGGAGCTGCTATAGCTACAGTAATATCTCAGATAATAGGTTTTATATATGTTCTAACTGTATTTATGAAAATAAAGAAGGAGTTAAATTTTTCTATTAAACTAACTCTTAATAAAGCAGTATCACTTGGAATAGTATATGTTGGGTTTTCAACATTTATAATAGAAATCTCAGATGCAGTGGTAGCTGCTATATTAAACAATTTGCTATCCTCCTATGGCGGAGATTTAGCAATTGTAACGGTTGGTTTAACTACAAGGGTTTCAATGTTTTTATTTATGACAGTAATGGGTATAAGCTCAGCTATGCAACCTATAGCTGCTTATAATTATGGTGCTGGAAATTATACCAGATTAAAAGAAGTTGTTAAAACTGCTGTAATTGCAGTATCTGTAAGTTCAACTATATTGTGGGCAATATTTATGATTTTTGCAGAATCACTTATAGGCATATTTATAAGTGATAGTGCTATTATAGTAGGAACAGCAAAGGCTTTTAGAATGGTTATAGCTGTATTCCCTTGCCTTGGAATATATTATCTGTCAATCTCATATTGCCAAGCTATAAATAGAGTTAAAGCATCTTTCAAGTTATCTATTTACAGGCAAATAGTAGTATTTATTCCACTAGTGTATGCGATTGTAGTAGGTTTAGACATGGGAGTCTTTGGAGCATGGCTTGCCTATCCCATATCCGATGTAATATCTTTTATTACAGCTACTATATTCATTAAATATACTTATACTTCTTTAGAAATACTAGAAATGCATCAAATTTATAAGAAAAACAAAGCTAAACTTATTAAATCTAGACTTGCTCCTGCAGGTATTTAAAAAATCTATATTTAAGTCATTTGAAAAAGAACAGACTAGTCAACTGGCTAGTCTGTTCTTTTTCAAATGCTTTATTTAATTACAATGATTCCATCGCCGTCATTAATCCTTAGGTCTTGCTGCTGATGCCTATTAATTCATCACCTACTGTGATGAAATATCCTCAAAACAGAAATACCCTTTTATGAAAAATATTCTTCGCTTAAAAGTCCCATAACAATTTCATCGTAATACTTTCCATCTCTGAATATTTCTTTTCTTAGTCTGCCTTCTTGTTTAAATCCACATTTTTCATAGCATCTAATTGCACGTTCATTAAAGGAATATACGTTCAATTTAATTTTGTGTATATTCATTTGCTCAAAAATAAACCTAATTAAAACCTTCATTGCATCAGTGCCATAGCCCTTACTCCAATAATCTTTATCCCCGATGAATATACCTACAACTATCACGCTGTTTTTCCAATCTATATCGTTTATCCCGCAACCACCTATATATTTGTTATCCTCTAATGTCTCTATGGCAAAACTGTATTTTTCCTTCGTACCTGACATTCCTTCAAACCATTTTTGTTCATCTTCAAAGGTAAATAAATAAGGAATTCCTGGGTGTAAGAGTCTCTTTACCTCAGGATCATTTATAAAATTTTGAGCTTGTTTCACATCTTCTTTTTTATACTCTCTTAATCTAATTTTTTTACCTGTATACATAATTATTTCCCTCCTGTATTCCTTAATAGTACATAACAATTATCAATTGCTATATCTCGTGTAGCCTATTATTAACAGGTACACCTCTAAACTTATATTTTTTCACATATATATAATCCATGTTGACTATATCCAATTAAACTGCTATCACTACATGTCATTAAGTGATATTCCATCCACTTTTCAAATTCCGCTCCGTTAAATTCGTTTAATTTATCACTAAACAGACCCACCAATCCATCAGTTCCAATATGACTAATCTTTGTTATATTAAAACTATCCATTAAATTTTCTATATCATCATATTTGGAATAGTAAAAGCAGTCTCTTTCATCACCATATTCTAATCCTGTTTTTACAATATTGTTCAAGCCCTCATCATTAATATTTTCTTTTTTTCTATTTATCATATTAACAAAAGTTGAAAATCTATTGATATAAGCCACTGCTAAAATTCCACCACTTTTTAGTACCCTTAAGCATTCATCTAAACATTGTATTTTTTCTTCTTCCACACTAAAATGATAAAGTGGTCCAAGACATAAAACTACATCGTAACTATTATCTTTAAACCCCCTTAAATTCTTAGCATCTCCAAGTACAATATCCATATCTAAGTCTTTATGTTTTGCTTTCTCTTTCATAATCTCAATATGCTTTGGCGTTATATCTAATGCAGTAACACTATGGCCTTTTTCTGCAAGACAAAATGAATATCTTCCTGTTCCTGCACCAACTTCTAGAATCCTTGCACCTGGTTTAACAATCTTATCTAAGTAATGCATAGTTGTAATAAACTCTATTTTATGTGCATTATCCTTAATAAGTCTCGCTTCCTCATCATATTTTTCATAATATTCTAATATACTTTTCATTATAATCCCCCTTAAACTCTACTTTTCAAAGAAATTAAAGCTAACTATAATTCTATATATTATATCTTGCCATTAGGTACTCATCATCATATTTACCATTTCTGATTATTGCGTATTTTTTTGTACCCTCTATTTTAAAACCTAGAGATTTATATAGATTTATTGCCTTTTCATTATCCGTAAAAACTCCCAATTCAATTCTAATAAGCATTAACCAATTATCACCTATATCAATTAAATCCATCATTAGAGCTCTACCTATTCCCATTCTATGATATTCTTTCCTAACCATTAATCCAATGCTTGCGGAATGTCTTACTCTATTTGATTTGTTTACTGACAGAGATGCAACTCCAACTACCCTTTTAACCCCATCTTCTTCTACCTCTGCTACTAGCATATGGTCATTATCTGTAAGTCCATTTATGAAGCCCTCAGTTCTTGTAACTCTTTCACTAGTTATACCCATTATGTTTTCTCGAACTCCATCCTGACGGCGCAACTCATTTATAAATACTGCATCTTCAATTTTTACTGGTCTAATAATAAAATCCATTTTAATCCCTCCTTGCATTCCTTTGTGGCAGATAACAATTCTCAATTGTTATCCCCCTCGTATTTTCTCTGAAGTAGATGGCAATTGTTAATTATTACTACTTAATTATAAAACAAAAAAACTCCACGAAATCACTTTGGAAGTGACTCCGTAGAGTTATCTACGTGTAGGAAAGTCCCTGTACCGCTAACATTTTGTTAGGTACACTCACTGTATATGTTATATATTATAACATTATCAATATATTGTCAATATGAAATTCATAAAAAGTGCAAAATATTCTCACTAGTATATCGCCAGCTTGCCACGTGGGCACTTATTCCTTAGTTTGAATGAAAATATGGACCACAAGTTACTCTTTCATGTGTTAGCACGTAGGTCCAAGTAAAATCTTCATTGGTTACATAAATATCATTAAAATAATCAATATTCTCTGCAGTAAATTTCTCAGCATTATTTAAACGATAACAAGTTGTTCCCTCATTAAAGAATAAATATAATGTTTCTTTTTTAATTTTAATTAAATCTGCATTTGCCTCTTCTCTTTGCACGCATGACAACTTTCCATAGCTAAATATATGCCAAAGACATTGGTCTAGGTTAGCATCACTGACATCTATATTTCGAGTAAAAGTTTCAAGCCATTTACTTCGAAGTTCATCTGCTTTTGAATAATGAACATCTTTATCAGAATATAACTTTGTCAACGCAATACCTTTTTCTTCTAATCCCCTTAAGAAGCTATTATAGTAAGTTATATTTAATTCCCTACAGTTAATTGTTACTTCATTTCTGTGTTCCACTGAATTATAAGTTAATTCATCAATGCAAATAAATTCCATAAAATTATTTTGTATATGAATTGTATAATTAAAATCATCTAGCTTTTTAATATCTAAATATCCAATCCCCTGCTTATCAAAGTACTCTAAATTATCACAGTCGTCTCCAATACATTTTTCAGCATAAACATTACAAAGACGTAATTCTACAGCGGTTTCTCCTAAATTCCCTTTCATTAAATGAAAAATATAATTGCTACCTTCTTTCTTTATAGATAGTGCTGAGCCATTAAGGTTAGGCCACTGCCCTTCACAGTATTGTATTAGTTCTTTTCCACCAGCTATACTGTCAGGTGCAAAAACTTCTTTAAGTACTGCATATCCTTTAGGAATCCTTTGGCGTTCAAAAAAAACGCTGTTATTTAGTAATTCTCCTTTTTGTGATGGTACTATTGCCCTTTTAAATACTATGTAAAATCCAAATTCATCTTGTCCTATTTGAATAATTGACCCTTCAATAACCTGATCTGATTTAAGCTTTATGTTATATATTCTATTTTTTTCGAAAATTATATTACATGGTTCGGATAACCATATACGTTTAGCGTTAAATGCTAATTCATCGTAATCTTTCATATTTACATACTTATTATTATTTACTGCCTTTATTATATTAATTGAAATTTCCATAAACCCTCCATTTCGCATATTGTGAATCTACCTTTAGACTAATTAAATAATATAAAACCATTGTTTGCCTATTTAAATATACAGAATATCAATCCAAACATCAAGTATTTAACAAAACTACATATAAATTCTTGAAACCCACTTTAAAGGATTTTATGAAAAAAGCTTCATCATAAAATCTTGTATGTTGACATTATAAATAATGAATGTATAATTGTAGTTGAATAATAAAATTTAAACATAAATGCAATGAAAGAGAAAAGTAAGTATATTTCAATTTAAAGAGAACCAATGATGGTGGAAATTTGGTATTTGAAACTACAGAAAGAAGCTCTGGAGCATTGGACTGAAACATTTGAGTAAGTCCAACGGTAGCTTTCCGTTATAAAAGTACAGTATGATTTATACTGTTAATAAGTGGATTTAGGTATTGCAAGATGCCTTTACATCAATTTAGGTGGTACCGCGGAAGTTTACCTTTCGTCCTATATAGTATAGGATGAGAGGTTTTTTTTGCGGTTAAATAATATTAACAAGAAAGGATGATTAAAATGGATTATACTAAATTAGCAGATTTACTGCTTCCTAGCATTGACAAAACTCCAGAATACTATTCTAATCTCTACCCAGAAAGAAACCTTAAACAAGGTGCTATGGTTACAAGATATGCTCCTAGCCCAACTGGTTTTCAGCATCTTGGAGGAGTATTCGCGGCGCTTATATCTGAGAGGGTGGCTCATCAGAGTGAAGGAATATTCTACTTTAGAGTAGAAGACACTGATAAGAAAAGAGAGGTAGTTGGTGCCATTGAAGATAGTATTACCACTCTACGCGATTTTGGAATTTTCTTTGATGAAGGAATGGTGGATTCTAATAGTGAAAAAGGTGCTTATGGGCCTTACAAGCAAAGTGATAGGATGGAAATATATCATGCCTTCGTTAAAGATTTAATAAAAAAAGGCTTAGCTTACCCTTGCTTTTGCACGGAAGAAGAATTAAATGCCACAAGGGAAATTCAGCAAGAGCAAAAAATCAATACAGGGTATCATGGAAAATGGGCTATTCACAGAAATGCCACTTTCGATGAAATTACTGACAATTTAGCAAAAGGCAAACCTTTTGTTATAAGACTTAAATCTCCTGGCGATCCAAATAAAAGAGTAATTTGTAATGATTTAATTAAAGGTGATATAAGTATGCCAGAAAATGACCAAGATATTGTGTTACTTAAAACCAATGGTCTTCCAACCTACCATTTAGCTCATGCTGTAGATGACCATTTAATGAGAACGACCCATGTTATACGTGGGGAAGAATGGTTCTCTTCTCTACCTATACATTTGCAATTATTTGAAATGTTAGGCTTTACTGCTCCAAAATATGCTCACATACCTACAATCATGAAAATGGATGGAACATCAAAACGTAAGCTTAGTAAAAGAAAAGACCCTGAAATTCGCGTAGATTATTATAAAACTGAGGGATATCCGCTTATATCTGTAACTGAGTATCTTGTAAATTTAGTTAACTCTAATTTTCAAGAATGGAGATCTGCAAACGTAGATGAGCCTTGTACAAACTTTAATATTATCCTTGAAAATATGAGCAAAAGCGGTGCACTATTTGATATTTTAAAACTTAACGATATGAGTAAAGATATTATAGCTGCTATGAGCGCAGGTACAGTTTATGACTTATACCTTGCTTGGGCTAAAGAAAACGATACTGCAACTTCCGATATACTTACCAAGCATGAGGATTATGCAAAACAAATATTTAATATTGAAAGAGAAAATGAAAAGCCAAGAAAAGATTTTGTAAAATGGCTAGATGTAAAAGAACATATTGAATATTTCTTCGATGATTTTTATAAAAATAGTATTAGTGCTGGCACTAATTTCCCTGAACAAATAACAATGGAAGACGTGAAAATAATCCTTAGGGACTATATAGCTATATATAATCATTGTGATGATGCGGATACTTGGTTTTCACGTGTTAAAGAACTTTCTGAAAAACTTGGATATGCAAAAAACGGAAGAGTTTATAAAAAGAATCCCGAATTATATAAAGGTTTAATTTCTGATGTTGCAACCGTTATTAGAGTTGCTTTAACTAACAGAACGCAAACTCAGGATTTATATGAAGTAATGCAGGTTATGGGTGAAAAACGTGTTATTGAAAGATTAAGTCAAGATTTCCTTTAATAAATAAAGAACTTGCCACTTGCCACTTGGGTGGCACCTGCAAGTTCTTTATGATTTATACTTTTTTATTTAAACCATTGTCATTAGAAATGGCATACTTACATTCTCTTAATTTTTCATAAGTACCTAGGAATTTTTCCTGAGTTTCAATCTTTGAATACTCAAGTAAATTCACATCACTTAATTTACCACATAAAAAAGCTAGTTCACATTCAAGTTGTAGAATTTCATCCTTAATTTTATCATAATTAACATTTGCGGTTACATTGTCTTTCATTTCAGCTTTCTTATTTAAATAATAATCATAATCACCTTCATATGTTATTATCTTTTGATTATCTATCTCAAAGATTTTTGTAGCCAAACTATTAATAAAATATCTATCGTGGGATACAAAAAGTATTGTGCCTTCATACTGCTTTAAAACCTCTTCTATATTTTCTTTAGAAACTGTGTCCATATAATTTGTAGGCTCATCTAATATAAGTATATCACTTCCTGATAATAATAGTTTTGCAAAAGCAACCCTACATTTTTCGCCCATACTAAGCTTAGTTATAGCTTTAAAAACATCCTCCGATTTAAATAACAAAGAACCTAACATTAGTCTAGCATCATTTCTACAAATACCCAGTGACATAACTTCATCAAGTATCCTATTGTCATAATTTAAATTTTCAAGCTCCTGTGAGAAATAAGCAAGCCTTATAGAAGGTGGTATATAAACTGTACCTGAATTAGGTTTTTCACTTCCTATAATCATTTTTAGAAGAGTTATTTTACCTGATCCATTAGAGCCTAAAAGGGCTACTTTGTCCCCTTTTTTAAGGTTGCATGCTGCATTATCAAATATGACTTTACTGTCAAAGCTCTTCTTCAACCTATTTATTCTAATTAAATAATTGGGAAGTTTACTTTTGTTTATATTATTTTTATTAATGAGATAAAAAGCCGCTGGAATATTTGCTTTATATGGATCTATTTTATTCTCTAAAATTTTTTCTAGTTTTTTCTCTTTTGACCATACTGTATTCATGTGCTTTCCAGCAAGTTTTCTTAAATGGTCATTAGTTCCTGCGGATTTATGAGCTTTATCAAACCATTGTCTCTGTTCTTGTATTACTTTTCCTAGATGTTTAATTTCTCTTTGCTGTTTTGAATGTTCTTTATTAATATTTGCAATGTTTATATTCTTTTGATATTTGTAATGACTATAATTTCCACTATATTCTTCAATTTTATCATAGTTCATCTCAAAAATTTTATTCACAGTATTATCCAAAAACAACCTATCATGTGAAATTATAATTATAGTTTTGTTAAGCTTACTTAGAAAATTTTCCAACCATTTTATAGCATCTACATCAAGATGATTTGTAGGCTCATCAAGAATTAATACCTCTGGATCATTCATAAGCACTAAACAAATGGAAAGCTTAGTTTTTTCTCCGCCACTTAGTTTTGATATTTTTTTCTTTAGATCTTTATCATTAAATCCCATATCAGTTAGGGACTTTTTGAGAGCTTTTTCATAAGTTAAGTTTTTATCCTGGGAATACTTATAGATATATTTAGTTTTATATTTTTGGATTTTTTCAGACAAAGTAATATCTTCATCAAAATCGCTACTTTGTTTTAAGTACCCTATTTTTATATCGCTAGGAAGAATTTCAACGGTACCAGAATCACAATTTTCTTCTTCTACTAATATTTTTATAAGTGTAGTCTTCCCTATACCATTTATACCAATAATTCCAACTTTATCTTTATCATTTATTTTGCCACTAATATTTTGGAAAATTGTCTTTCCTTCATATATCTTAGTTATATTTTTAAACAAAATTGTCATAAAATCACCTCACTTTAATAATTTAACTATATTTATAATTATACTAATTGAGATTATCTACTCATCGCCTCTACTTATCCTCCCTAATTCAAAAAATTCAATATCAAAATATTTATTATATAAAACAAAAAGCCTGTAAATGAATAACATCATTTACAGGCTTAAAGCTAATATCATATAAAGTTTTCTCATTAACAAAACATCTTGTTATTGCGTAAAAAATATAAAAATACTGTACTTAATAAGTACAGCATAAACTACCTAATCTACGTATGCTGGAAATCACTATTATCCTTCGTGAAAAACAGAAGTAAAATCTTAATTCACGTTAAATACATATAAATAAAAGTGACTTTCAAACAAAATATACATTAAAAGAAAATTAGCTGCCTATGTTATTCTTAAATTTAAAAGCAGTGGCATAAGCTAAAGCATAAATGCCATAACAAATGAACTTACATTAAATAAGTTAAAAAACTTTTGCTTTTAAAATTACTATTTAATTTAAATAGCCTATTAAAGAATAACTATAATCATTAATCTAATCTCCTTTTTCATTTTAATATTTTAATTCTATATACTTCTTTTTATAGTATATTATGTATTTATAATAATGTCAAATATATCATTGAAGGAATAGGAATATTTCTCAATAATTCTAAATATAATTGATGATATTCCAATTGAAGCATACACTGGAAGTCTATTTTTTCACTTAATTATTAAATCACATTTTGAAGGACATTTTTATATTTTCATTATTCATATTGACAAATATATCAGAACACATTAATATGTTAAGTATAGAGATTATGTACGGATTTCAAAATAATATATGTAGAGGGAGTAACTTCCTGCTTTTTTAAGCAGAATCAAAGTCGTCACCACGGATTAAATCCCGGCTTTGATAACTTCTAAAGTTTAGTAAGACTCTACAGCTGGTATTTATGCCAACTGTAGAGCCTTTTTATTTTACCCTGTTATTATAATCAATAAGTTTTATCTATACTAAAGGAATTGACACCATAAAAATAACCATTACGAGGGGGAATATTAATGAACATGTTTTATAAACAAACATCAGAAGAGGCGATGAGAACTCTGGGAGTTAGTGACAAAGGCCTAAATGATCTTGAAATAAAAAAACTGAGAGAAAAGCAGGGCTTTAATGAATTAACTGAAGGCGCTAGAAAAAGTAACCTACAGGTATTCCTAGAACAGTTTAAGGACTTTTTAGTAGTAATACTTTTAGGTGCCGCTCTTATATCAGCCTTCCTTGGTAAGTTTGAGAGTACACTTGTTATAATTGTAGTTGTTGTTATAAATGCTATTCTTGGAACTGTTCAGCATGTTAAAGCAGAACAATCTTTAAAAAGTCTTAAGGCCCTGTCCTCTCCTACAGCCAAGGTTTTAAGAAATGGACAAAAACTAGAAATCCCTTCAAGGGAATTGCTGATCGGAGATATCTTATATTTAGATGCAGGCGACTATGTAAGTGCCGATGGACGAATAATTGAAAACTACAGTCTTCAGATAAATGAAAGTTCATTAACAGGTGAGTCTGAAAGTGTTTTAAAGACAACTGATATAATAAATGAGGATAATGTAGCAATAGGTGATAAAAAAAATATTGTGTTTTCCGGAAGCTTTGTAACCTATGGAAGAGCTTTAATTTTAGTTACATCTATTGGAATGGAAACAGAGCTAGGTAAAATAGCTAACCTTTTAGAAACTGCAAAGGAAAAGAAGACTCCATTACAAGTTAACTTGGACAATTTCGGTAAAAAGCTTGCCTTTGTTATACTTGCAATATCAGCCCTTATTTTCGCCCTTAATGTATTCAGAGGTTATGCAATTATTGATTCCTTTATGTTTGCTGTATCTCTTGCTGTTGCTGCAATACCTGAAGCATTAAGTTCAATAGTAACAATAGTTCTTGCCATTGGAACACAAAAGATGTCTCGTGAAAATGCTGTTGTAAGAAAACTTCATGCAGTTGAAAGCTTAGGAAGTATTTCAGTAATATGCTCAGACAAAACTGGAACGCTAACACAGAATAAAATGACTGTACAAAAGGTATATGTTGATGAAAAAGTACTGTCTCATGATGAACTTGACCATGATAAGCTTTTAGAAAAGAATCTTGTACTAATGGCACTATTATGTAATGATGCTATAACTGTTAAAGACAAAGAGATTGGAGATCCCACTGAGGTTGCACTTGTAAACCTAGGTGAAGTATATGATTTGGACGAGCTAGATATCAGAAAAGACTATCCAAGAGTTTCTGAAGTACCCTTTGATTCTGATAGAAAGCTAATGAGTACAGCAAATAAACTTGAAGAGAAAACCTTTATGATAACCAAGGGTGCGCTTGATGTACTTTTATTAAGATCTATAAGTATTGTTACATCAAGTGGAGTTAAAACACTGACTGCGAATGATAAAAAAGAGATTGAAAGAGTAAATAAGGAGTTTTCCGAAAGTGGACTCAGAGTTTTAGCCTTTGCTTATAAAGAAATTGAAAATGAAAAAACAATAGGTATTGAAGATGAAAATGACTTGATATTTGTAGGTCTAATTTCCATGATGGACCCTCCAAGAATAGAATCTGCTACAGCAGTTGCAGACTGTATAAGGTCTGGCATTAAGCCAGTAATGATAACTGGAGATCATAAGATAACCGCCTCTGCCATAGCGAAGCAAATTGGTATATTAACTAATGAATCTGTTGCTATAGAAGGCTATGAAATTGACTCCTTAAGCGATGAAGAGCTTAAAACTAAAGTAGAACATATTTCTGTATATGCAAGAGTATCCCCTGAGCACAAGATAAGAATAGTAAGAGCATGGCAGGAAAGAGGAAATATCGTCGCAATGACCGGTGATGGCGTAAATGATGCCCCTGCACTAAAACAAGCAGATATTGGTATCGCTATGGGAATAACAGGTACTGAGGTTGCTAAAGATGCTGCTTCTATAGTACTTATGGATGATAATTTTTCAACCATTGTAAAGGCAATTTCCAATGGAAGAAGTATATACTCAAACATAAAAAATTCAATTAAGTTTTTATTATCTGGAAATACCGCAGCTGTGATTTCAGTTCTTTATACTTCACTTGCAGCGCTCCCAATGCCTTTTGCACCAGTTCATCTTCTATTTATCAACCTGGTTACAGATAGTCTTCCAGCTATTGCAATAGGACTTGAACCTCATAATAAAAATATAATGAATGAAAAACCTAGAGATATAAATTCACCTATATTAAATAAATCCTTTTCAATAGAAGTATTAATTGAAGGATTAATTATTGCACTAGGTACAATGACAGCATTCCATATAGGATTATCAACCGGCGATACGCTGGCTTCCAGCACAATGGCCTTTGCAACACTGTGTTTTTCAAGACTGCTCCATGGATTTAACTCGAGATCACAACAATCCATATTTAAAATAGGAGTTTTCTCAAATAAATATTTGTGGATTGCAACCATACTCGGGTATTTACTTTTAGAATTTGTTTTAAGCTTTAAGCCACTTATGGGAGTTTTTGAGGTAGCTCCCTTAACAATAAACCAACGTGCTATAGTATACGGACTATCCCTTATGCCTCTAATTTTGATCCAAACATATAAACTATTATTTGTAAAAGCTAATAAGTAATATACTATAGTCTAGAATAACCATTAAATGCTGTTGAAAGATGTTAATCTCTTTCAGCAGCATTTTTATAATACAGGTGACAGCAAGAGTGGCAAGTTTTTCAAAGAACATTGCACCATTGATAAAATATTTAACTACTTGACAATGCAAAATGCGTAGGATAATATTAACATATAGCTATTTGGTAATACAAAGTAGGTGATGAATTGGCAAACGGTACACAAATACTAAAGGGGTTATTAGAGGGTTGCATTTTAAAAATAGTTAAAGAAAATGAAACTTACGGATATGAAATATGTGAAAGATTAGTAAACTACGGCTTCAAAGATATTACAGAAGGCAGTGTTTACCCTATATTAATACGCCTTGAAAAGAAAAAATTAATATATTCTATTATGAAAAACTCACCTTTTGGGCCTAAGCGAAAATATTATTATTTAACGAATGAAGGAGCAGAGGAGTTCCAAATTTTTGTTGTTTCATGGAAGGTCATAAAAACAAATGTAGATAGAGTATTGGGGGAATAATTATGATTAGAACTATTATATTAATGTTTAAAAGAAACAAGCTCACAAAGGAACTGAATGATAGAGACTTAAAGAATTTTAATGATATTACTAAGTACATTGGAATGTCATCTTTACGTCTAATAGAACAAGAGGTAATATTTCAACAAGTACTAGATATGATACTCCAAGCAAAAAGTGAAGGTAAATTTGCAAGTGAAGTTATCGGTGACGATATAAAAGGCTTTTGTGATTCAATAATTGAAGAATCAAACTACAATAAAAGTGTTTTTCACAAATGTTTTAATAATATAGAAATTATTTTACAAACAGGATTTATTTACTATTTAATAATGTTTATATTTGATATAATTTTAAATGGAGGGGGTAATTCTTTTAAAAACCAAAATCTGTTTAATATAGATCTAATTGACTTCATAGCTAATTTTGTAGTTATATATCTACTAATCTTTATGATAATAAGGAAGCAAATTTTCAAAAAAAAGAAAAACAAGATAGATTTATCTTGGGTATTTTGGGTTATGTGTACATATTTGATTTTTAGTGTAGAGAATATGATTAAGGCTAAATTCCCACAATTAGCTACTGCACATATAATTCCATATGAGAATAAAATTCTTTTATTAATTATATTTTTAATAGCCTTTGGACGCGATATATGTTATCGCATAAAAAGTATTAGTAGAAATTTTCAAAAATAAATAATTATCTATACAAGAGGAAGTGACTTAATATGAAACTATCTTTTTTAGGTGGAGCCTATGAAATCGGTGCTAGTTGCATTTTATTTGAAATTGACAATAAAAATATATTAATGGATTCTGGCATACGTCAAAGTGCCACTAAAGATCCCTTACCTGATTTCAGAACAATACAAGAAATGGGTGGAGTAGATGCTATTATAATTAGTCACGCCCATTTGGACCATATCGGCAGTTTGCCTATGATAAGCAAAGAATATCCTAGTGCTAGGATATATATGAATAATATGACTAAAGATTTAGTGAGAGTATTGCTATATGATAGTCTTAAAATAATGAACAACAGAGATGCTGAAATTCCACTATATGCCGAGGTAGATGTAGAAAATATGTTAAATAGAATCTTTACTGTAAATTATGAAGTGCCCTTTGAAATTCTTGATAATTTAAAGCTCACCTTCTATAATGCTGGCCATATAGCAGGCGCAAGCTGTATATATTTGCAAGGTAGTGAAGGCTCATTATTTTATAGCGGTGATTTTTCATTATTTTCTCAAAAGTCAGTAGAAGGTGCAAAAGTCCCTAGGTTAAGACCTGATATTGGTATTTTCGAATGCACTTATGCGGATAAACTACATTCAAATAGAGAAATTGAGGAAGATCGCCTTATAGATATTGTTAATGATTGTACTCGCAACAGCGGAAAAATGATAATTCCAGCTTTTGCCTTAGGTCGTGCGCAGGAAGTTATACTTATACTTAAAAAAGCTATGAATTCTAAGAAATTAAAAAAAGTTAATATCTACATAGATGGTATGGTAAAAGACATTAATAGAGTTTACAAGTTCAATCCCCTTTACCTTAAAAACACTTTAGGCAAAAAGGTTTTAAGAGGCGTGGAGCCTTTTTATGATGATAATATTATACCAGTAAAAAATAAAGAACAAAGAGAAACCCTGCTTGATTCTAAAGAAAGCTGCATTATAATATCTAGTTCTGGTATGCTTACAGGAGGTCCTAGCCAATTCTATGCTGAAAAAATTGCTGCTATGGACAATGGCTATATAGTTATAACAGGCTATCAAGATGAAGAATCTCCCGGAAGAAAACTTTTAAATTTATTAGAAACCAACAAAGAGGATAGAACTCTCGAAATAAACGGTAAAATCATTCCCGTGAAATGCAGAGTAGAAAGAGTAGGCCTATCCGCTCATGGAGATAAAAGTGAAATCCAAGCTCTCATAGCAAAGCTCACTCCTGATAATGTATTTTTAGTCCATGGTGATAGTGAAGTTATTAATACCTTTGCAAATGAAGCTGCAAAAGATATTAGAGGAAAACTTTTCGCGCCTAAATCTGGAGAATGCTTTGACATAGAAATTAAAACTCCAAGAAAACAGTTAAGCAAACAAATTCCTTTTGTTATGAAATCAAAGGAACCTCTAAATAAAGAAAATATTAAATTACTATGGAGTTTTGTTTACGAAAAATATAGGGATAAATTTTTTACTATCGAAGAATTAACTTTCATATGGGGTGGTTCAAAAATTCTTAAAGTCTCAGAAGTTGACAACTTTAGATTTCAACTTTTAGATTCCCCTTATTTTGAAAGTGATTTAAGACGGCTTTTCTTATTTAAAGCTAGAACTTCCGAAGACGTAAGGTTGGATTTAGAGCCTAAAACATTAAAAGCCAACGAAATAACTGCCCTGGCTTTCGAGTGTTTAAGTGCCTTTAAATATAAAAAACTAGGTTTAAATCAAGAAGAAAGAGTAGCAATTTTATATTTTGACTTTCCTAAATCAGTAGATAACTCTATCCATAAAACTATTAAGGAACTTGAAGAAAAAACAGGATGGAAATTTGAAATAAATGAGCAAATCAATTTACAGTCTTCTGATAATCTTATAAAAAGCTTATTAAAAAATGCTGATATAAAAAAAATTTCCTGTCATCTTAATGAAAATAAGATAGTAGTAGCACTAAAATCATCTTTTGAAATCTCTACCGAATTAGAGGAATTCAAGAACCTCACTGGTGTAAATTTAGTAGTTCAAAGTGAAAGTACCGACTTATCAAATTCTATGTCAACTGACATAGATGCTATATTCAATGAACACAACAAAGCTCCTTTAGAGCAAAATGTAGCTTTTCAGCTTATTGATGATGCTTTTATGTATGAAGAATTTAAACCGTATAAAAAAAGTATAAAGCATAACCATATTGGTAAATTTATAGAACTTACTTTTATTTCACCAATTATTGGTAGAAAATATCTTCATAAATTTGAAGCTCTATCAAAAGAAATAGCCTGGAATATAAACATAGCAACTTCTGTTAATCAAAACGCTATTATAAATTTAGCAGTGCAGCTATGCGATGAAAATAAGGTGAACTTAAAAAAGAATCCTGCCTTTAATGGTGCTGCTTTAAAAGTTATTTTAAAGTGTGAGAATATAGATGAGGATATCTTCCTAAAAATCAAAGAAACTTTTGAATATAACACAGGATGCACATTAGAACTTGGATAAAATTCAGAATAAAAAAGTAGGGTGCCATCCATCTGCAACTTGCCCTGTGGATGACACCCTACTTTTTTTAGTTTACCCTACTACTGCTTATTTCCTTTTGAATCTTTTTCAATGCCTTCTTAGATCCTCTCTCAAGGTCTCTTTCTAATTTTCGCTTTTCATAATCCATAAATAATATATTAAAATCATAATCCTCTGGGTACAAATCCTCAGCCTTTAGCTCTAATTTTAATCTTTTTTCATTAACCTCTAGGAAGTCATCTTTATATAACACTGTTATATTATTAAAACTATCTATTGCTTTATAAACTATGGCAAAGTCCATATACTCCATAAGCAGCACCCTATCACCTATTTTATAATCATACGTTTTGCTGTTAATAATGTCTTCTTCATCTTTTTTCTTTTTAACCTTACTATCTTTTACTAACTCTAAATTATAATTCTTATCCTCTGCATACTTTTTTGCTTTTTCAAGAATAGAATCCCTTATTCCCATTTTCTTAGAAATCCAAAGTGCATTACTCTCTCCTGATTTACCTATGATTAGCTTATACAGTGGCTCCAATGTATTGTTTTCAAACTGCATTGCTGCATTTTCAAAGTCACCATGCCTTTTAGAAAAGTTTTTAATTTCTCCATAATGAGTGGTAGCCATTATGATGCACCCTTTATGATAAAGCTCTTCGAGTATTGCAATAGCAAGACCAGCCCCTTCATTAGGCTCAGTTCCACTTCCTATCTCATCACATAATATCAAAGAAGATCTATTGCTACTATTAATTATCTCTGCTAAATTTTTTACATGTGAAGAAAATGTGCTTAAGGAATTTTCTATGCTTTGATCATCTCCAATATCTACAAATATCTTTTCAAACACGGATATTTCAGTACCATTTTTACCTGCAATATGAAGTCCTGATTGTACAGCTAAAGTTAAAAGACCAACGGTTTTTAGCACCACAGTTTTACCACCAGCATTAGGTCCTGTTATTATTAAGGCCCTGTAATTTGTGCCAATGTTAAAGTCTAGTGGTACTATATTTCCTTTTAATAGTGGGTGCTTACCGTTAACAATGTTTATATATCCATAATCATTAATTTTAGGCTTTATTCCCTCTATGGCTCTACTATATTTAGCCTTAGCAAAAATCATATCATACTCTGCTATTACTTCTATATTAATTTTAATTTCCTTTGAATTATCAAATACTAATCCAGTTAGATGTGATAATATTTTATATTCCTCCATGGCCTCTTCAGATTTTAATACTACCAGCTCTGCTGTATTTTTTGATATAACACTAGGCTCTATAAATACCGTAGATCCTTTAGATGAAGTTTCTACAATTGTCCCTTGCACATGATTTTTAAAAGCTGCCTTTATAGGAATTGTATATCTCCCATTTCTTTTGCTTACAAAGAATTCTTGTATATAAGTTTTGTTGCTACTATTTTTTAAAAACTTGTCTAACTGTTCTTGTATTTTACTTTCTGCATTTTCTATATATCTTCTGATTTTTTTAAGCTCCTTACTAGCATTTGAATCTACTAAGCTACCTCTTACGGAAAATTCAATTTCTTCCTCGATGGATTTAAATTCTGTAATTGAATCCCCGTAACTGCTTAAAGTAGGGGCATAAAACTCTTTTCCCTTCATAAAATCTTTAATTTTTCTACAACCTCTTAAAAAGTTACAAAGCTTTGTTAACTCCTCTGGCTCTAATATTGCTCCTTTTTCCATATTCTCAATAATATTTTTTATATTGAATATTCCTTCTAAGGGAATGTGCCCGACCGTATCTAGTAAGGATCTTCCCTCACTAGTTTCGCTCAGCCTACTCTCCACAACTTTTAAACTGCTGCTCGGCTCTAACCTATCTATTAGATTTTTTCCAAGTCCACTCACACAATAAGACTTTACTATTTCCTTTAACTCATTATATTGCAATTTATTAAAAGTATTTATATTCATTTTTATCTCTCCTCATATTAACATTTTTGTTCTATGAAGATACTACGCCATAGATAGATTTCATTACCACTCTCTCTTTAGAATGGTTAACTAACTTTGCAAACACTTTTATTTATCTGCAAAATAAAAAAAGCCGTGGATACTACCACAGCTAAAAATACGTAACTTCATAAAAGATAGATTGATCTATCTCTTCTTACTATAACGGTACTTTGCGGAATTGTATCTTCATAGATCCTACTAAATAAATCCATAACAAATAAAGGTATACTACACCCCTTTTGAATGATTTATTTAATTATAAAATTTAATCTATTTGGATACTAACACGCTCATAAAGCACCTCATTCTTTTATTTTAACAAAATCTATCTGATGTTATTTTATTACATTTTATGTGTATTGTCAACTATCTTTTAAACTTACCAGGTGATTTACACCCTACTTTCCTATTTTTTTAGACTTATTTATGTAATTATTTGTGTTATAATTAGGCATGTTAATAAAAGTAATATATCTCATTAACAGTAAATATTTAAGGGGGTAGATCCATGTGATTAAATCCAAATTACTAAGCAAAACATATATTAAAATTATTTTAGTTTTTCTTATTATTGTAGGATTATTCTCGATTTTTCAGTACAAAACATACCTAAACAATAATGTACTAAAATTTGAAAATAAAAATTTTGAAAAGCTAGTGAGAATGACTATCCATAAGCCTAAAGGACATATTTTTAAGAAAGACTTAGAAAATATAAAAAAGTTACAAGCTAATTTTGGTAATCCACTTGCCATATTAAATGGTAATATAACTTATAAAATCACTTATTTAGATGGGATACAATATTTTAAAAATTTAGAAATAGTATCACTTGTAGGACATGATATAAGCGATATATCACCATTAAGTAGTTTATCAAATTTAAAACACTTAAATATATCATTAAATAGAAATTTAACGAATATATCACCATTAAGCAAATTGTTGAATTTAGAATATTTAGATATATCCTCAATTAAAGAATTAACAAATATAAGTCCATTAAGCAAACTAACTAAATTAGAGTATTTAGATGCTATTGACAATAAGATTAAAGATGTAAGCCCTCTATCTCCTCTTCCTAATATAAAGACATTGAAATTATCAATTAATGAGATTGAAGATATTAGTAGCCTAAATAAGTTATTTAGTTTAACAAATTTGCACTTAGGATCAAATAAAATCAAAGATGTAAGACCTTTAAGCAATATGAGCCACTTAAAAGTATTACACTTAGAAAAAAATCCTATAGATGATTTTACTCCATTAGATAGTTTAAAATCCGTAGATATTAGGAAAGATTTAATGTAAGCTTCGCCTAGAATAGGCTGTCATTAATTTAGCCCCTCCGTTGAAATATTTGCTATACTTAAAAAAATATTATTTATAAGAGAAAGGATGATTTCACATGAATATCACAATCTCACAAAATAAAACTGAATATTTTCTTAATAACTACTTCAAGCATTTATGGTTTAAATTATTTATTATCCAAGAAATACTTTGGATTTTATATTGCTACATTCAGCATTGCTATCTACTAATTTCTATATTACTTTCATTTTTGCTTATCCCTATTTCTTTCATTACTCCTAAGTTACTTCACAAAGAAAACCGAAAATTCATTGCGCAATTCTATGATAAGAACAATGGTGAATTTAATTCAAAAAAAGACAATAAAGCAATCACTGTAATATGTAACCTTAAAAAGTTTAATGGTCCAACCTTTGGTGCTCTTACTTTGAATTCGAACTCATTAATTTTTGTACCCTTTAAAGAAAACCTTAATAACGAAAAATTTATAATTGATGATATTAAAAATCCTAATGTCCATATATCTGTGATTGATCTACAGCATTCATGGATTAATAAAGCATTTTTCAAGGGAAATCTTTATTGTTTAGACCTTAATTTGAATGGTAAAAAGGTTGTATTACAAATGCCTAAGTATGAATCAACTAAAATTCAGGCCCTATTTAGATATTAAACATAAAAAGAGCTAAAGCTTATTTTATTAATTTAAAATAAGTTTTAGCTCTAATTTAATTATGAACTTGCCATTTGAATTCTAGCATCCATCCCCTAGGAAACCACCGCTTTGCTTTCCATTTCCTTATCCTCAAGCAATTGGTTTGTATATAGAGTATAATAATAGCCTTTTTTTCTTAGCAGTTCTCTGTGAGTTCCTGATTCTGTTATCTTTCCATGTCTTATAACAAGAATTTTATCTGCAGACACGATAGTCGAAAGTCTATGGGCAACCACAAAGCTAGTTCTATCTGAGAGAACTTTTTCTATGGCATTTTGTATCATTCTTTCTGTCTCAGTATCTATAGAAGAGGTAGCTTCATCAAGAACAAATAACGCTGGGTCTGCTACGATAGCTCTAGCAAAGGAGATAAGCTGTTTCTCTCCTGTGGACAGATTACCGCCACCTTCACCAACTTCTGAATCGTAGCCTTTTTCTAGTTTACTTATAAAACTATGAGCATTTACAAGCTTTGCTGCATTTTCAATTTGATCCAATGTGGCATCTAGCTTTCCATACATAATATTATCTCTAATATTCCCACTAAATAGATGTGGACTTTGAAGCACATAGCCAATATTGGATTGAAGCCACAATAGTGATCTTTTTCTATAGTCTATTCCATCAATTAATATTTCTCCACTACTTGGCTCATAAAATCTACAAAGTAAATTAACTAGGGTACTTTTTCCAGAACCTGTTTCTCCAACTAGTGCTATAGTGTCACCTTTTTTCACTTTTAGGTTAAAGTTTTGAAACACTTTTTCTCCGTTTTCATAGGAAAAACATACATCTTTAAATTCAATATCTCCATCTATTGGTTCAAAGTTTTCTATTTTGGGATTGAATAAATCTCCGTATTTTTCAATTACATCTTTCGTGTCCCATATATCCGGCTCAGTTTCTATTAATGTTATTATTCTTTCTGCAGATGCTTGAGCATTCTGAAGTTCTGCAATAGTTCCTGCCAGCTGACTTACAGGGTCAAAAAACTGTATTGTATAAGCAATAAACATTACAAAAGTACCATGGGATAGTGGTCCTGATATAACACTTTTCCCTCCTATCCACAAAACAAAACCTGCTCCAAGGCTTCCCATGGATATAACAATTGGAAGAAATAGAGCAGAAAACATAGCTGCTTTTACAGCAGAATTTCTCATATTACCTGCATCTTGCACAAATTCACTTAAGTTTTCCTCTTCACGAACAATAGTTTTAGTAGTTTTAGCCCCAGATATCTCCTCACTAAAATCTGCAGTTAATTGTGAATTTAATTTTCTCACTTTTCTATAAGATTTCAAGATTTTCTTTTGAAAAAACATTCCTATTAAAAATAATGGTGGCACAACACTCATACATATAAGCGTCAAACGTACATTATTATAAAGCATTACTCCTATAAATCCAGTCATCATAACTAGTGCCCATACCATATCAATGAGTCCCCAGGATATTATTTCACTAAGCCTTGCTACATCCGAGGTCATTCTTGCCATAAGCCATCCCACTGAGGAGTTATCATAATATGAAAAAGATAACTGTTGAAGCCTTTTAAAACCCAGCTTTCTTATATGATAAGCCAAGTGTGTCTCAATCTTACCTGCATTTATTATAAATAGTTTTACATTTAATGCTTGAAAAACAATTATACAAAAGTAAACTATTGCAAATATGGTAAGCCCATTTGTAGTTTTCTTCATTATAAAATTATCAATGGCATACCTTGTGAGGAGTGGCATTACCACGTCTATACCTGCTACGCCTACCATTAAGAAAGCCAAAAATACAAGTCCCTTTTTAAATTCTGTAAGGTACTTAAAGAGTCTTCTCCATATACCTATATCTATCTTTTGTGCTGATTTATTTTCTACTAATTTATTTTCATCTATTCTAGACATAATATCACTTCCCTTTTACTCATTGCATACCTGCTTTTCATCATCTAAAGCATCTAATGATGTCTGTATTTCCCATATTCTTTTATAGATACCATCTTTTTTAATAAGCATTGCATGCGTTCCTATGCTTTCAATCTTTCCATGGTTTAAAACTATAATTTTATCTGCAGCCATAACTGTTGAAATTCTATGAGAGATTATGAAGGTAGTACTGCCTTTACTTTTCTTTTTAAGTTCTCCCCTTATAACTCTATCCGTTTCAGCATCCACCGCACTTAACGAATCATCAAATATCAATATGGGCATATCTTTTATAAGTGTTCTTGCTATTGCAACCCTTTGTCTTTGTCCTCCTGATAAGGTAACACCCTTTTCTCCAACGATGGTGTCATACCCCTTTTCAAAGGAAGTTATAACATTATGCACAGCAGCTACGTTTGCTGCATTGTGGATTTCTGCATCTTTTGAGTCTATCTTTGCCATTTTGATGTTTTCCTTTATAGTTCTTGCATAGAGGAAGGGTTCTTGAAGCACTATTCCAACATTATTTCTCATATGCTTTCTTTCAATATCTTTAAGCTCCACTCCATCAATTTTTATCGAACCACTATCATAGTCATAAAGTCTTAATAAAAGATGCACCAGGGAGGATTTACCTGAACCTGTTGGTCCAACAATAGCCACTGTTTCGCCTCTCTTTACTGTAAAACTTATATCTTTTAAAATTTCATTGTCTTGCTCGTATTCAAAGTTTACATTTTCAAAGCTTATTTCTCCTTTAACCTGAGGCTTTAGTGCTTTCCCATATTCCTGCTCCACTGGCACATCAAGAATATTTGTTATCCTCTCAAGAGAAACTGACATCTTTCCCATATCGGAAAGTATTCTACCCAGTTGTCTTACAGGCCATAACAACATTCCTTCATAAGTGTTAAATACAACCAAGGTACCCAAACTTATTTCTCCATTAACTGCAAAATATATGCCTGATATTAAAACCAGACCAATTTGAGTCATACAAAGGACATCTGATGTAGACCAATAAGTTGAAAGCAGTTTTACTAATTTAAAATTCAAATCCCTATATTTCATATTTTCTTTTTCATATTTTTCAATTTCAAAGTTTTGTCTTCCAAAAGCTTTTACAACTCTAACTCCACTTAAATTCTCTTGAAGCACTGATGTTAAAGCGCCCTCTTGTGCATCAGCTTTTTCAAAGGTATTTTTAATTTTATAAAAAAATACATATGAAAATATAAATATGATTGGTACTATAACCATTGCTATAACCGTCATTTTTTTATTAAGTGACAACATCATTATAATTGCAAAGGTTACTATAAAAAATGCTCTTCCTATTTCCACCATTTGCGTCGCAAAGAATTTTCTAACGGTGTCCACATCTGAAGTACATCTTTGAATTAAGTCTCCAGATTCTGCTTTTACATGGTATTCATAGGGCAAATTCTGAATATGATCATAAAGCTTAACTCTCATATTCCTAGCAATATTTTCAGCTGCCTGCGCAGAAAGTTTCCCTCTCAAAAATAGGAAAACACCGCGTGCACAGGTCAATGTTACAAGGCTCAAAGAACATATCCATAAATTTCTAAAAAGCACCCTTGTTCCTCCTACCATCATTACCAGCTTTTCTATAGCTTTCGGAACATCCAGTGGTTTATTTCCTATTACTGAATCTATTGTTACTTTTATAATCATAGGCTCTAGCATAGCTATAAATGTAGCTGCTGCTATAGAGAGTATTGCTGCAAAATATAATAATCTATTTCCCTTGGTTAGACTTAAAAGTTTCTTAATATAAATCCCCTCCTTGTGACCCATTACAGTGGATATTACTACTTGTGCATTTTCCACCTTTTAATATGGTTTTAGTACACTTTTCAAAAACTCAAGTGTGAAAATTAAAATTCCAGCCCCTAAATTTTCTGTAATTGTGTGTTTTAGTCATTTTCAAATCACTCCTTCTTTTTAATACAGCAAAATTTATTACTATAAAAATTAAAAAGCCGTAGAATATATATGTATATATTCTACGGCTTTTTAAAGATATAATTAGATATTAAGGGTACTTGTATTTTCAAATAAAAGTTCTCTTAAAGACTAATAAAAAAAGCCGTAAATACATATTCCTCGGCTTAGATAATTAATATAAATAACAAAATTAATTAATATTAAAAATTTGTACCAAGATCGTGTTTATATAATTGATTAATTTTTACTTCAAAGTTCACACTTTCTAATGTAAATCTTATATTTGTAAACATGGTCACGACCTCCTTCTTAATATTAGTTGTTGCCAACAAAGTAATTATATACCATAATTACTTATATTACAACTTGAATTTTAAAAAGATTCAGATATATCTGAATCTTTATTTACATTTAAATTTTTTCACTTTCCATCTATATATTTTCTAGTCTCCTCTTCAGCATTACTATAGGCCTTCCTCATTTTATATCCAAATTCATCTTCACTAGTGCAAAAGTCTGGAATACCCAATGTTTTTATAACGCCATGCACAACTCCAGGTGATACATAAGAAAAAGACATATTTAATACCTCTTCATCTATTCCCTTTGAATTCTCAAATTCTCTTTTTAAATCCACAATAGTTTTTTTTGACTTAAGCTGTTTTTTTATTTTTGTTTTAATTACATCAGTTTCATTGCCACTTCTTAAAATTCTCAAGGCTTTTAAGAATTCTTCTTTATCCATGCCTCTCAGTTTTAAAATCACAAAGGGGTCTTTATCAAATTCAAGCCCAAGCAGATAATGAACAGCAGCTATATGTTTACATGGATTTGCGGCATCAGCGCATGAACAATGAGTTATTAAATGTATTTGTTTTTTAGGAAAAAGTGAAACTCCAGCTTCTTTAAAAGCTTCCTCTATATTTTCAGGCATTTCTCCATTTAAAATCATGGCACAAAATATAGCTTTTTGTGCCATAATATTCATAATGTTTTTCCACTGCTCTTTTGAGAAAATATCAATCTCCATATTTACTGTATATGGTGTTAATCTACCACCCTGAACTTCTGCAATTATTTCGCCCTTTAAAACTTCCATACTTAGTACATTGCCAGCCCTTGCGTATTCACGCCCTTTATCAATTCTAGAACTTATAGTAAAGCTTGAAATTGCATTATTCCACTTTTTAGACCACCAATTAATCCCAAATTCGTTTCTTATTCTTCCGGTCATAGGGCTACCTCTCCTTACCATATCTAGGTATGCATTATTAATCCAGTTTATCTGCTATCTGTCAATTGTTAGCTATCAACTATGTTGTCATGATCTAATATAAATAGTTCTCTAAGTTCATCATTGTTCATTTCTGATATCCAGTTCTCATTTGTGGAAACTATACTTTCAGCAAGTGCCTGTTTCCGTTCTAGCATCTCATCTATTTTTTCCTCTAACGTTCCCATACATATGAATTTATGCACATGAACATTCTTAATTTGGCCTATTCTAAAGGCTCTATCTGTTGCTTGATTTTCTACAGCAGGATTCCACCATCTATCGAAATGGAAAACATGATTAGCTTTTGTAAGATTTAGCCCAAGGCCTCCAGCCTTTAAGGATAATACAAACACCATAGGTTCCGCTGTGTCATCTTGAAAAATATTTATCAATTCTTCTCTTTTCTTTCTACTAGTCCCTCCATGTAAAAATAATGTTTTTACATGGAGTTTTTTCTCCAATTCTAATTGCAAAATGTGTCCCATTTCTGCAAACTGCGTGAATACCAGTGACCTATCGCCTTCTTCTATAACAACTTCTAGCATTTCCAGTAGCCTTTCAAGTTTTCCAGAGCGACCTTCTATTTCACCATTGTCCTTTAAAAACTGTACAGGATGGTTGCAAATTTGCTTAAACTTTGTTAAAGATGCAATAATTAACCCTCGCCTCTGTATACCTTCAGAGCTATCAATTTTATTTAAACAATCATTTACTACTGCTTGATATAATGTAGCCTGTTCCTTTGTTAGTGGTGCATATTCCTTAGTTTCAATTTTTTCTGGTAAATCTTTAATAATATTTGCATCAGTTTTAAGCCTACGTAGTACAAAAGGTGAAATTATTTTCCTTAGTTTACTACTTTTTTCAGGATCTCCCTGCCTCTCAATAGGAACTGCAAATTCGCGTCTAAAGGTTGACCAATTGTACAAATATCCACTATTTAAAAAGTCCATAATAGACCATAAATCTGAAAGTCTATTTTCAACTGGTGTTCCTGTTAATGCCACCTTATATTCTGCTTTAAGGGCTTTTATATGCTGTGTTTGTTTGGATGCGCTATTCTTAATATTTTGCGCTTCATCTAATATAATCCCTGCCCATTCTTCCTTTTGAAATAAATTCTTATCCCTTACTATTAGCGCATAGGTTGTAATAACAACTTCATTTTTGTGTATTTCCTTACTAAAAGTTTCATAAGTCCACCTACTATTCCCGTGATGGATTGCAGTTTTAAGTCCAGGTGCAAACTTTTCAATTTCCCTTTCCCAATTTCCCACAACAGAAGTAGGACATATTATCAAAGTAGGCTTATCCGTTAACTTATTTTCCCGCTCGTAAAGCAAAAGACATATACTTTGTACCGTTTTTCCAAGGCCCATATCATCTGCAAGGCAAGCACCTATAGCATGATCTCTCAAAAAAGTTAACCAGTAAAAACCTCTTTTTTGATATTCCCTTAGAGTACCACTAAATCCCTTTGGAATATCAACTTCCTCTATACTGTTAAGATTAAATAATTTTTCAAAAAAATGCCCCACAGCTTCTTGATTGTCTATATTATCAACACTAATTCCAGGAATTATTTCCTCATCACTTAAATTAAGTCTTAATAATTCTCCAACAGGAATTTTTCCATTTAAACTTTTGCTGATTTTCATCTTGGAAAGTGTTTTAATTTGATGTATATCAATTTGTACCCACTCACCTCTTAACTGAATAAATGGAACCTTTAAATTTGAAATCCTATCAAATTCTTTCTCACTTATGGCATTTCCATCTAGGGCCAGCTTCCAATCATATTCAAGAATAGTATCCATATTAAATGTACTCTTTGTTGCTAAATTAGTATTTGTACTATGATTTTTATCCTTTAATTTAACTGAAAGTTTTGAAGGCTTTTTCCACCAAGACGGTGCAATAATCCCAAATCCCTTTTCCTTTAAAAAGTAGGCTGATTCTCTTAAAAATGAATATGCTTCCTCCGTAGATATTTTGCACTCTACAGGTACTGCATCATAAAGACTCCTTTCAATTGGAATAAATACTTTTGATGCAACTGCCAGATCCTCTAGAAGTCGTTCTTGGGGATTATTGAATTTTTTATTTAAATAGGTTATGGTATCTAAAGATTCTTCAAAAATCATTTTTGCTGGTAGCATAAGACTAAGATCATCCTTTGCTTGAAGCAAATATTCAATTGTCCACTCTTCACCCCGAATTGGTGGCATAACTTTGAAACAAGTACGAAACTTAAAGTTATTTTTTTTAATTTTTAATGGTTCTATCCATTTTTTATACTCATTTAGCATTTTAATCTGATCACTTGTATCAATAGGTATTTCAGGAAATCTTGAAAAAAGAGAATGTATCCAAGTACTTCCTAGTCTAATAAAACCTTCTCTTAAGTAATCATGCTCTGTGTTTATTTCGCTACAACTAAATCTCACCATACTATCAATCATAGAATCTATAAAATCGCTTACAAGTTTAGTTGTATTTATATATTTAAATTCTTGATTGTCTAAAGGAAAATATGCCTTACACTCCGTTGGCATATTGCTACATAGTGTCTTTTTTTTATCAATATACTCTGAATCGCTTGTATGCCATCTCCACCTAGAATTTACTTTTTTAAGAACCCTATCTATACTTAAAGAAGGCAAATATTTATGCTTTATAATTAGCTCAGCTGTGAATTTTGCAACGGTAATCCAAAACTTTAATTCCTGTGACAATTCTATTCCATCCGCGCAGTTTCTATCTATATTTAAAATTATATGAAATGAATCTAAATCACTAAATGTGATGCCTCTAATTTCCCTTTTAAGAAGTTTATTTTTTATTGCATCATATTTATATTTTCCACATTTAATCTCTAGTGCTGAATTATTTAGTTTGTTACGCACCTCTTGGACTGAAGCCATTTCTTCATATAGTGAAAGTGCATCTTTAGGTGTTCTACCTTTTCTTGTACATTTAGTCTGCCCGTTCTCGCCCCACAATATAAATGTGTGCATGCCTTCTGTAGTTTCTATCCATCCGCCATTTAATATCATTTAACTTCACCCTCTACTAATGCCGTTAATATTTTATTGCATACTATACAGTTTACCATATTTAACTTAAAAATTTCACTTTTATATTCTGTTTTATTATTTTTAAATTCTACTTACCCAATAAATCATAATTCATATATTTAAAAGTAAAGTTGTGAAGTTTTTGTTCGACATATATAATATATATATATCTCTTTAAAAAAAATTATGAAATAATTCAATTTTTAAAAAAATTTATTAAATCCTATGTTTATAACCATTCGAAAGTGAGGGAAAGTATGAATAATAATAATAATAATATACTATTAGAATCTGGAACTGGTGAAGTTGAAATACTAGAATTTGTCATAAATAATAAGCATTATGCAATTAATATTATAAAAGTTAAAGAGGTAATACATGCAAATAACTTAACAAAACTACCTGATTCACATCCTGCCGTAGCAGGACTTACACTGTATAGAGATAAAATAATAACCTTAATAGATTTAAAATATGTTTTAGAAAAACAGCATAAAAGTGAAATCGAAGCAAAAATTATTCTATGCGAATTCAATAAAATCCAAGTTGCCTTTAGTATTGATAATATTGTAGGTGTTCATCGTATTAAATGGGAACAAATAACCAAGCCCGATGACATATCTGTTAATTCACTAGTTATAGGAAATATTGTTTTAGGCAATAAAATAATACTACTTCTAGATTTCGAAAAAATAGTTACTGATATCAGTCCTTCTACAGGAATTAGTGAGGATAAAATTGTTGACATAGCTTATAAAGATAGATCTAATGTTAAACTAGTCCTGGCTGATGATTCTCCATTAATTAGAAGATTGTTAAAAGATACTCTTCTTAAAGCTGGATTTAATAACTTAAAGATATTTGATGATGGAAAGCAAGCTTTAGATTATTTATTTGATTTAGTTGAACTTAAAAAAGAAAATTTCATGGAAGACTGTAACGTACTTATAACTGATATTGAAATGCCTCAAATGGATGGCCATACACTAACAAGAAAAATTAAAGAACATATTATCCTTAAAAAATTGCCAGTTATATTATTCTCTTCATTAATTACTAGTGATTTAAAACATAAGGGTAACTCTGTTGGTGCAGATGCACAACTAAGTAAACCCGAAATAGGAGAGCTTGTAACTTGTATTGATGAATTCACTAAGAATTCTCATAATTAAATAACACTATATACACTATTTGTAATAAAAGCTGTGAATTTAATATTCACAGCTTTTATTAGATTCACCAATTTATCTATCATCTTTAAACACCTCTCATATAGTAATACACATGAAACATACAAAATCTCTCAATTAAGTAATAATAGCAAGAATGCCACCTCCGTGACAAGTGGAACTAAATTTTCTCATTTCGCAGAAATAGATTGAAAATTTAAAATTAAAGAATTGTATAAACATTCCGATAATTAATGTAAGTACTAAATATCAAATATTCTAACAAGAGGTGATTATATGGATAAATCTATCTTATTTGTGGATGATGAGAAACCTATTTTAAAAGCTATTAGGCGAATGTTTCTAGGTAGCCAGTATAGCGTGTTTTACGCTGAAAGTGGCGCAGAAGCTTTAGATATATTAAGTAAAAATATTATAGTTCTAATTGTTTCAGATCTAAAAATGCCTGAGATGGATGGATATGCACTTTTAAGTAAAGTCATGTTACTGTATCCTTCAACTATTAGGGTAATATTAAGTGGTTATGCTGAAGAGAATTTGATATTTAGCGCTATAAAAAATAACTTGGCAAGAGCCTATTTTTTAAAACCTTGGGAGGATGAAAAGTTTAAAATAGCTATCGATGAAATTTTTAAGACCCAGGAACTATTAAAAAATGAAAATTTATTAGATATTGTAAATTCCTTTGATACCTTGCCTACTTTGCCTGGATTATATATAAATTTGAATAAGCTTATAGCTAGAGATGCTGATGTAGAAGAGATTTCATCAACTATACAAGAGGATCCTGCTATTTCAAGTAAAATACTGCAGGTAGCTAATTGTGCCTATTTTGGAGCAAAAACAGGATCAGTAAAAAAAGCAATTATGAATTTAGGCTTGGTAAACATTAAAAATATAATTCTGACATCAGAAATTTTTAATTTAGTTCCTACTAAATTAAAAGAAAAAGAATTACTTTGGGCCCATTCTAGTCTGACAAATCAAATCATGGTTAAAATATACAAGGATTTACTCAAAAAGAAATTACTAGATAAAGATGCATCAGCAGGCCTTATGCACGATATAGGAAAAATTATTCTCTTTAAAAATTTCCCTATAGAATACGAGAATGTGCTTAATGATATTACTAAAAGGAAGATACCATTTAGTCAAGCTGAGAAGGAGCGCTTAGGCGTATCTCATGAAGAAATTGGTGCATATCTTTTAAATTGGTGGGGTATACCTAATTCTATTGTAGAATCAGCCTTATACCATCATAGCCCTTTAAATGCTAGTAATATAAATCTTGAGCTAACTTGCACTATTCATATTGCTGATTACTATTCACTCAAATTGTTAAATTTAGAAAATTATTCACTTTTAGATGATAATGCTTTTAATTGTTTGAATATTAAAAAATCAGAGTTTGAAGAATTTATTGAGCATATTAAAAGTGAGGTGGATATGAATGGAATATAACAATGTACTTTTTGTAGATGATGAAGTAAACGTATTAAGCTCAATTAAAAGAGCAGTTATAACTGAGAAATTTAAAAGCTATCTTGCTACTAGTGGTGAAAAAGCTTTAGAAGTTATGGAAAATAACACTATCAGTGTTATTGTTACAGATATGCGAATGCCTGTAATGGACGGATTAAAACTTTTAAAAATCATAAAAGAAAAATATCCTGATACTATAAGAATAGTTTTATCTGGATATGCACAGCTCGGACAAATACTTGCCACAGTAAATGGAGTGGGTGTATTTAAATTTATAACTAAACCATGGAATGTAGATGAAGATTTCCTCCCTGCAATAAGAGAGGGCATAGAGTATTATAATCTTAAAAAGGCTAGTGATCAATTAAAGAGCTTTTTAGAAGACAAAAGTCATGCATATAACCATATTTTAAAAACAAATAATGATATAGTTCTGAATAATAAAATTGACATTGAAAATATCAAAAATATCAATAATATAATGTTCAAGATGATTAACCTCATTATAACTGACAATTCTAAACTTAATATTACTTTTAATGAAATAGAACACTATATTAAAATTATATACGACATATATTTTGGTTACCTTAATACAATGCCCTCTAAATATCAAGCTTATAATTTAACACAACTAACTGAAGATCTTAATAAAACTTTAAGTGAAAACAATAAAATTATATGCATAGATGATCTTAAATACTATGGGAATTATAGTTTATTAGTTTATATATCAAAAGATTTATTTAGTCATGTATTAAGGAATTTTAAAGAAGAAGAGTTCTCAGTTACCTTATTAAATGAATCCGCAATAAGTATAATCTTAGATTTAAGTAAAAAAGAAGAATATGATAATACAGAAATCAACCTTGTAACGTACTTTTTAAATGAATTAAGTTCTATTTTAAAAGGTAAAATTATTCACAGTAAAATCGAAAAAAAAATTATATTTACTATTAATTGCGATAAATTTTAAATAATCATAGGAGGGTACTATGAAGATATTAATTGTTGATGATTCAAAATTTAATATTGAACAGGCAAAAAAAGCTTTTGAAGAGAATAAAATAAATTGTGAAATTGAAGCATGTACTTCCGGTAGTAACGCCCTTAAAATAGTAGACTCTGAAGAAATTGATATTATTATGTTGGATATTATTATGCCTAATATGACTGGTCTGGAGGTATTAGCGCATTTAAGATCAAATCCTAAATATAGGGATATAATAATAATAATGTTCACTTCATTAACTGATAAGGAATATTTAAGGAAGAGTTTTGAACTAGGTGCTAATGAGTTTATTAATAAGCCTATTGAAGCTATAGAATTTACAGCAAGATTAAAAGCTGCTATAAAATTAAAAAGTAATCAATTAGCTCTTAAGGATGCTTTTAGAATGCTTGAGGCAAAAAACAATTCATTGAAAAGCACAACACTTAAATTAAAAGAAATGCAATTTCAACTAATTCAAAAAGAAAAACTCTCTGCCATAGGTGAACTTGCAGCAGGTGTTGCCCATGAAATAAATAATCCATTAGGTTATATATCCAGTAATCATGAAACACTAGGTAAATTTCTTAAGTCATTAAAAACTATTTTAGTTGAATATCGCGATTTAATAGATAATATAGCTAAAAGTTCACATAATGAAGAATTAACAAATGATATAAATAAGATTAAAGAAAATGAAAGCTTATTAAATATTGATTTTATACTTGAGGATATTGATGATTTGATGAATGATTCTAGAGATGGAATTCAAAAAGTAAGTAAAATTGTTAAAAGTCTAAGAAATTTTGCAAGAACCGATAATGAAGATGAATATAATTATTATAATGTTAATGATATTATTGATGAAACACTTCTTGTAATAAAAAATGAATGGAAATATTCCATAACCATAGAAAAAATATATGGCGACTCACCAGATATATATTGTAATAGGGGCCAAATTGAACAAGTAATATTAAATCTGATAATTAACTCAATACAAGCAATTAAAGAGTATAACAAAGACCAAAAGGGCAATATTACTATTAAAACTACTTGCGATGATAATTATACATATACTTCTATTGAAGATAATGGACCAGGAATAAAAAAAGATTTATTAAATAAAATTTTTAATCCTTTTTTCACTACAAAGGACGTAGGAAAAGGAACTGGTTTAGGCCTTAGTATATCTCACGACATAATTGTAAACAAACACAAAGGTGAGCTTGATGTGAAAACTGAGGTTGGCAAGGGAACTATTTTTACAATTAAACTCCCTTTAACAAAAATAAATGATGCAATCGAAGAAAACTAACTAATATATGAAATAAACCAAAGGTGCCACCCACGTGGCATCTGTCAAATAATAAACTGCAAAAAAACCTTTACAGAATAATATTTCAGTACTATAATGAACACGAAGTAATATTTTGGTTATTGTTCACATGAAAAATAAATATAATTAACTAGGGGTGCCAATTTGGCTGAGAAGGTTTATATTAACCTAACTCTCTGAACCTGATGTAGCTAAAACTACCGTAGGAAAGTTATTTGCGATGATTATTATAATTAGTCTTTATAGTATGTCTTTGTAAAAAGCTTTACCATATGGTAAAGCTTTTTTTAGTTTATATTTAAAATTTAATAATTAGACATCTCCATAAAATAACAAGTAATCACCACTAGTTATTTTATGGAGATGCCTAAAGCAAGGGGAGCTTACTTGTCACATGAAAAATGTGCCTTCATAAGCTGAGAAAGAGATGTTATCTCTGACCCTCATAACCTGATTTGGGTAATTCCAACGTAGGGAGCGCATTTGTATTTTTATTGCAAGCTCTCTATGGGCTTGTATTTTTTATTTCCATAATATTCTTTTTAGGAGGTAAAATCATGATTATCAATGGCACTGAAATGATCTTTGAAAATGGCATAACTATAACTACCCTACTTACTCATTTAAATCTATCTTCCGAAAAAGTAGTTATAGAAGTAAACTATGAAATCATACCAAAAGAAAACTATGAAAATCATAAACTTTATAAGGCAGATATCATTGAAGTAGTAAGCTTTGTAGGAGGAGGTTAGATATGGACAATATTAACATGATTCCTATGGATGAAATTTCAGAAAAACTTAAAAATGCTGTGGTTGGTATTGCTGGACTTGGTGGTCTTGGTTCAAATGTGGCAGTATCTTTAACAAGAATAGGTATAGGCAAACTTGTACTTGTTGATTTTGATAAAGTTGATAAAAGCAATTTAAATAGGCAGCAATACTTTTTAAGGCATATTGGAATGTATAAAACTGAAGCCTTAAAAGAAGTATTGAATGATATTAATCCTGATATAGAGCTTGAAATCACAAATATATTTGTGGATGAAACTAATATAGAACAATTATTTAAGGATGTAGATATCATAGTTGAAGCCTTTGATAATTCTCAAAGCAAAGCTACATTAGTTAATACTACTTTGCTTAAAATGCCTGATAAACCTATAGTGGCTGGCTCTGGTATGGCAGGATATTTTTCAAGTAACTCAATAAAAACAAGAAAAATACGAAATAATTTTTATCTAGCTGGTGATGAATTTTCTGATATTGATCTAGGCTACACGCCTTTTGCACCTAGAGTAAATATAGTAGCAAATCACCAAGCTAACATGGTCCTTAGACTTATTTTAGGAGAAAATGATATTTAAATTTATTTTATATAAAGGGAGTGTATATTATGGACAATCTAATAATCGCTGGTGTAGAGCTTAAAAGCAGACTATTAATAGGTACAGGTAAGTTCAGTAATAATGCTATAGTACCTAAAGTTATTGAAATTTGTGGTACTGAAATAGTTACTATGGCAATTAGAAGAGTTAACTTATCATCTAAAGAAGAAAATATTTTAGAGTATATACCTAAAAATTGTATATTGTTACCCAATACTTCTGGAGCTAGAAATGCAGAAGAAGCAGTTAGAATAGCTCACCTTGCAAAATCCATGGGCTGTGGTAACTGGATTAAGATTGAAGTTATATCAGATAACAAATATCTATTACCTGATAACTATGAAACCATAAAAGCAACTGAGATTCTTGCAAGAGAAGGTTTTGTGGTGCTTCCTTATATGAGTCCTGACTTAATGAGTGCAAAAAGATTAGTTGAAGCTGGCGCCGCTGCGGTGATGCCTCTTGGTTCCCCAATAGGCACTAACCGCGGAATAAGAACTAAGGAATTAATACAAATACTAATAGACGAAATATCTCTTCCAATAATCGTTGATGCTGGTATAGGAAGACCCTCACAGGCAGCAGAGGCAATGGAAATGGGAGCTGCTGCAGTACTTGTTAATACTGCTATAGCAACCTCAAATAATCCAGTGCAAATGGCTGAAGCCTTTTCACTTGCAGTAAAAGCTGGAAGACTTGCGTATATTGCAAAGCTTGGCTCTCAAAATAGTTTAGCTGTAGCCTCTTCTCCTCTAACTGGATTCTTACATGAAGGTGATAAATAATGAGTTTTTATGATTGTTATGCAAAGCATAAAAATATTGACTTTGAGGATTTCTTTAAACAAATAACAGATGAAGATATTTTAAATATTCTTAATAAAGATAAGATTTCAAAACAGGATTTTTTAGCACTGATTTCGCCAACTGCCGAAAAACATATGGAAAAAATAGCACAAAAGGCTCATGAATTATCACTGCAGCATTTTGGAAAAACAATTTTGCTATTTACCCCCTTATATATATCAAATTATTGTGTTAATAAATGTGCCTACTGTAGCTATAATGTAGAAAATAAAATAAAGAGAAAAACCTTAACTATGAAAGAAATTGAAGAAGAAGCAAAGGCTATTGCGTCTTCGGGGCTTAAACACATCCTTGTACTAACCGGTGAAAGTAGCACAGAAGCTCCTGTATCTTATATAGTTGATGCTGTAAAGATTTTAAAGAAATACTTTGATTCAATTTCAATAGAAATATATCCCTTAACTACAGATGAATATATAAAAGTCGTTGAGGCTGGTGTAGATGGTCTAACCCTATTTCAAGAAACTTATGATGAGTGTATTTATGACAAAGTTCATATTAAAGGCCCAAAGAAAGATTACAAGTTTAGATTAGATGCACCTGAAAGAGGCTGCATTGCCAAAATTAGAAGCATTAATATTGGCGCACTGCTAGGTCTTGCTGATTGGAGATCGGACGCCTTCTATACGGCACTACATGCAGAATATCTTCAAAATAAATATGCGGAGATGGAAGTTAGTATTTCCACTCCTAGGATAAGACCTCATGTAGGAAGTTTTAATGATCTATGTTTTGTAGAAGATAAAAATTTGCTTCAAACAATTCTTGCTCTTAGAATTTTTCTTCCTCGTGTAGGTATAACACTTTCTACAAGAGAAACCCAGAGCTTTAGAGATAATTTAATTCCCCTGGGAATAACTAAAATGTCTGCTGGTGTATCTACAGAAGTTGGAGGCCATACATCATCATCCTCCTCTGGTGAGAGTCAATTTGAAATAAGTGATGATCGAACTGTAGACGAAGTTAAGAAGGCTATACTCGCTAAAAACTATCAACCTATTTTTAAGGATTGGATGGCACTTTAAATTCAGCATTAAAAGGTTCATAAAATATTAAATAAAATATACTGAGTATTAAAAAAACTAAATAGTAAAGGAGATTTTAAAATGATATATACAACTCAAATGGATGCTGCAAAAAAAGGCTTTACTACAAAGGAAATGGAAATAGTGGCTAAAAAGGAAAATATGGATTTAGAACTTTTAAAAAAGCTTATGTCACAAGGTAAAATTGTTATACCTGCAAATAAGAATCATAAATCCCTAGACCCAGAAGGCGTAGGAGAAGGCTTAAAAACAAAAATAAATGTAAATTTAGGTATATCAAAGGATTGCTATGATATTGATGAAGAAATGAAAAAAGTACAACTAGCTTTAGACATGAAAGCTGAGGCTATAATGGACTTAAGCTCCTTTGGAAAAACTAAAGAATTCAGACAAAGGCTTGTTACATGCTCCTCTGCTATGATAGGTACTGTGCCAATATATGATGCTGTAGGTTTTTATGATAAAGAATTAAAGGACATTACTGCAAAAGAATTTTTAGATGTTGTAGAAAAGCATGCAAAGGATGGTGTGGATTTTGTAACTATTCACGCAGGTATAAACCTTGAAACTGCTAATGTATTTAAAAGAAATAAACGACTTATGAACATTGTTTCAAGAGGTGGTTCCCTTCTTTATGCATGGATGGAACTTAACAATAAGGAAAATCCTTTTTACGAATATTTCGATGAGTTATTAGATATATGTGAAAAATATGATTTAACCTTAAGTCTAGGAGATGCATGCAGACCAGGCTGTATAAGTGATTCTACTGATGCTTGTCAAATCAAAGAATTAATGACACTGGGAGAACTTGCCCTAAGAGCTTGGGCTAGAAATGTACAAGTTATCATAGAAGGACCAGGTCATATGGCATTAAATGAAATTAAAGCAAATATGCTCCTTGAAAAGAAACTTTGTCATGGTGCTCCCTTTTATGTACTCGGACCTATAGTTACAGATATAGCACCAGGCTACGACCACATCACAAGTGCCATTGGTGGAGCATTAGCTGCAAGTTGTGGAGCTGATTTCTTGTGTTACGTAACTCCAGCTGAGCATCTAAGATTACCAATGCTTGAAGATGTTAAAGAAGGTATCATTGCTGCAAAGATAGCTGCTCATGCTGGTGATATAGCTAAAAATATTCCCGGTGCTAGGGGTTGGGATAATGAAATGGCTAAAGCAAGACAAGAACTTGATTGGGAGAAAACCTTCCAGCTTTCAATTGACCCAGAAAAAGCTAGAAGATATAGAAAAGAATCTACTCCTGAACATGAGAATAGCTGTACTATGTGTGGGAAAATGTGTGCTGTGAGAAATATGAATAAAATAATGCAAGGAAAAGATATCAACATTTTAAGAGAAGACAACTAATATGCTATTTCTAATAACCAATAGAAACCTAGCTAATAATAAGGATTTTTATAATATTATTGATGAAGCTATAAATGGCGGTATATCTGCTATTATTCTTCGTGAAAAAGATTTATCTTACGCTGAGCTTTTAACCATGGCTAAAAAAGTCAAGAAAGTTATAGATAGCAGAGATGTAAAGCTAATAATAAATAGTAATTTAAAAGTAGCAAAGGAAGTGGAAGCCTTTGGCTTCCACTTAAGCTTTGAAAAATTTATTGAAACAAAGTTATCCTTTAAGGGTATTATTGGAGTTTCCGTTCACAGCCTTTACGAAGCAATAGAAGCCGAAAAACGCGGTGCTGATTATTTATTATTAGGTCATATATTCCAAACAGATTGTAAAAAAGGTCTTCCACCTAGAGGCATCGAGCTTATTAAAACTATTAAGCAGAATGTTACTATTCCTGTAATTGCCTTAGGTGGAATAAAACCGGAAAACATTCTTAAGGTTATGCAATCAGGTGCAGGTGGCGCCGCAATTATGTCTACTATAATGCAAGCGAAGGACCCTTATACTGTAACAAAACAATATGTTGATAAGATAATGGAATTTGTATAGATGCAACAAATGCAAGTTAGGTATTAAAAGGAAGTGATAAAATGCAAATTAATGATGCTGATAAATATAAAGAGGAATGTGGAATAGTAGGTGTATTTTCTAATGAAGAAATCAATTTGTCTTCTATACTTTATTCTGCACTTAATTCACTTCAACATCGTGGCCAAGAAAGCTGTGGCTTAACATATACAGATGGTCGTACCATCATTTGTCATAAGGACATGGGGCTTGTAAATGAAGTATTCTCCAAGAATAACTTCAATAATATAAATGGTTTTTCAGCCATTGGTCATGTACGATATTCTACCTTTGGCGAAAGTACTGCTGTGAATGCTCAACCTATTTTAGATGAATATTCCTTTGGTCAAATAGCGCTAGCACATAATGGTAATCTTACAAATGTAGTTAAACTAAAAAAGTCCCTTGAAAACTGTGGATTGAAATTTAATACTTCTACGGATTCTGAGGTTATTTTAAAACTTATTGAAAAGCATTATAATTCTTCTATAGAAAACACCTTAGAAATTATATCAAAACATATTGAAGGTGGATATGCTGTTGTTCTGCTTACAAAGGACAAGTTATTTGCTATGCGAGACTGCCATGGCATAAGACCCTTATGCATAGGAAAGCTTAGGGACAGTTATATTGTATCCTCTGAAAGTTGCGTTTTAGATATTCTTGGTTACGAATTTATAAGAGATGTTGCTCCTGGAGAGATAATTAGGATTGATAATAGCGGAATAGAAACAATAAGTTTTATAAAAAACGCTATATGTAGCACCTGCGCTTTTGAATATATATACTTTGCCAGAATAGATAGTAAAATTGACGGCGTTAGTGTTTATAACTCTAGATTCAAAGCTGGTGAGCTTTTATTTAAAGAATGTCCCGCTGATGCTGATATTGTAATAGGAGTACCTGACTCTGGCACCTGCGCTGCTTTAGGATATTCTAAAGCTTCCTCAATACCTTATACTTTAGGCTTTGCAAAAAATAATTTTATAGGACGAAGCTTTATAAAACCATCTCAAGCTAAAAGAGAAGAGGCAGTATCTTTGAAATTAAATATTATCAAAGAAAACATTAGAGGTAAAAAAGTGGTAGTTATAGATGATTCCATGGTAAGGGGCACAACCTGTAAAAAGATTGTCTCTCTGCTTAAAGAAGCAGGTGCAAAAGAAATTCATTATAGACTAGCTTCGCCTATAATAAAATCTCCCTGCCACTTAGGAATTGATACTTCCAGTAAAAAAGAACTTATAGGTTCTAATATGACCTTAGAGTCAATACGTGACTTTGTTTGTGTAAATAGCTTGGGATATATAAGCATAGACGGTTTTTTGAATTCTTTAGGTCATAAAAAAGATGCATGTCTAAAATGTTTCATATAATGTATACGAAATTAAAACAATGCTTGAAATTAACAGTGAGGGTTAATCATTATTAACCCTCATTACTTTATACCTATTTTATACTTTTAAGTTTCTGTATCTATTGTATGCAGCCATTATTTCTTGCTTTCTTGGCATAGCTAAACTTCCACTTCCACCTTTTATCCGCTCTATGGATATTAACCCATTTTTCTCTATTTCACAAATTATATTGTCCACCATATTTTCAAAGTTTAAGTTCTTATTCATAATACTTACCTCTGCCCATTTCATAATTGAACCTATAGCATTTATTTGCTCAGTATCAACTATTTGTTCCACGGCCCTTAAATCTATGTCTTCTCTATTTATACTTAATGTATCTAGTCCTATTGTTTTGATTTTAATTCCCTTTTCTCCGGACTTAATAGTTCCAACTTTAACTTGTCTATTAAATTCAATATCTATTTTTAAATTTCTATCATTAATTCTTTTTATAATATGACCTTTACTTAGTTTTTTAGCCTTTTCTGTTACATCTACAGCCTCATAATTATCCAATTGCACAACAGAATCTGCTACATCAAAGAAATCTCCCGAGCTCCCTACTACTATTATTGTTGAAATACCCTTTTGCTTATATAGAGGCCTTACTATTTCAATAAATGGTGTAATTGGTTCCTTTTCCCTGCAAACTAATTTTTGCATTAATTCATCTCTCATCATAAAATTAGTAGCTGAAGTATCCTCATCTATTAAAAGTACCTTAGCGCTACTTTCTATGCCCTCTATAATACTAGCCGCTTGTGATGTACTTCCACTTGCATTTTCCGTGCAAAATTCTAGGGTATCCTTCCCATTAGGCAAGTTACTTATAAATAATGATATATCTGTTTTAGTTACACACCTGCTATCTTCAGCCCTTATTTTTAAAGCTGATCCATCTGTTATAACAAATTCTCTACCATCACCTTCAATATGATTATAAACTCCAAGTTCTAATGCTTTTAATAATGTGGATTTACCGTGATATCCTCCACCTACTATAAGAGTTATACCTTTTTTAATACCCATTCCGCAAATTATACCCTGGCTCTCTGTATTAAATTCTACTTCTAATTCCTTTGGTGAAATAAATAGTGTTCCACCTCTTAATGCTTTTGTAGATATGCCACTTTCTCTAGGTAGCATTGATCCATTAGCTACAAATGCTACTAATCCTCTATTTTGCAGTTCCCCTCTTATATATTCTTGATCTTCTACTAGCTTTACTCTATTTATTAATTTTTCGCTATTAATGTTTTTATATATTAAAGTTTTTTCTACAATGCTTGGTATAACATTATACAAAATCTTCTCAAGCTCTCTTGATAAAACGCTTCTTCCCCTTGCCGGAAACCCAACATAAAATCTTGCTTCTATTTTATCCTCATCTATAATTATTGAAGTTCTATTTAATATCTCCTGTGGACATTTGCTTATAGCTAATAATCCACTCTTTCCGGACCCAAAAACTTTTACGCAGCACTTATTTATACTAGAATAAAATTCTCTTGTTAAGTAGTCTGCTACTGCAATATTTTTGATTTTATTATCAAAAAGTTCCTTTGGAAATTTAGCAATATTCTGATTTACTATTACTCTAACTCTTGATGGTGATGCAAAAGGGTCACCTTGAACATGATCTATGCAAAGTGTATAATTTCCAAAATCGTATTCGCCCTCTAAATCCTTATAAAGCCTATAGCTTTTTCCATCAATTCTATCTAAATCTTTTTTTAATGCTTCTGAATTTTTCATTTAGCGCTCCTCTTATGTTCCTATAAAATAAATTTCACTTTTCCATATTATAAAAAATAGCAGGTAATGTTACTCCATTTCTAAATTAACCACGCACTTATCACAATCAAATACTAAAACCCACTTTTTAAGATTTTTGTAATTTAAAAGTTCCTGAGAATTTTTATATTTATTGATTTGTACTATTGCCTCTTCTTTTCTTTGATTTACTAAAGCTTCACCATATTTATCATATTCCTTTTTTGTTATATATTTAAGCTCAATTATCCCATAATATTTTGGCTTTATTATATGATTATTTAAAAGTGCTATATCTATATAGCCCTCTTCTACCTCATATTCTGATTTTATAAGGTACGCTTTAGCTAGATTTAAATAAGCTATCATTATTATTTTGATGTATTTTTCATCAAAGGCAATGAAATCTCTGTTTGATAATTTATTTAAAGTTTTTTCAATTATACTTACAAATGAAGCATTATCTCCATTTAATGCAATTTCAAATATAGAATTCTCTATATCAGCAGTATCTAGACTATATTCAGTTAACTCATTTAAGCTACTAACAAAAAAATCATAATATAATCCCTTTATAGCTTCATTAGGTATCTTAAGTATTACCCTACCCATGACTTGCTTTTTTATAGTAAGCATTCCCAAATAAAATAAGAGTGACCTAAAATCATCTTTATTATATCTCTTTTCCAGACTAAATTCTTCAGTTATTCTTGAAAATACTTCTTTGCCACTGACTATATCTTTTAATACCTCCATATTATTTGATTGATTTTGCAACTTAAATAAATTGCCAACTTTGCTATAATCACTAGCAATATTTTTATCTATTAAATTGGTTGGACCTTTCCCGGTTTCAATAAAGGCTTTAATATAGTAGAGAATCATATCACTATTAAAAAGTCTAGTTGTTGCATCCTCTGAAAACAGGTAACCATTATAATTCTTTTTTAAAATTTCCATTAATTCTTCTGTTTCTTCAAAAGATATTGGTTCATTTAAAGTAGTTTTAATTAAACCCCTTACCTCCTGCTCTGTAAATCCCATCATTTCATTGAAATTCACATGTCTTGTTAAATCATCCGCTATATTAAACCCACTAGTCATACTATCTAAAGTAATAGGAGATACTCCTGTTGCAAATATTCTTCCAACTACTTTTTCTGTACCTATCTTTAATGCTTCATAGAATTTTCTCACAAACCCTGTTTTGCTTATACTATCTTTAAACAGTTCCGGTTGAAAACTCAAAAGCTCATTTGCAAAATGATCATATTCATCTATTATTACATAAATAGGTTTATCTATTTCATATTTTACTGTAGTAAAAAAATTATTTAGCATACTGGCTGCATCATCATAATCTTTTCTATACTCAACATTTAAATCATAGTTTTTAATAAACCGATCAAAAGATTCTCTAATATTTTTTAAAAAAGATTCCTTTAGAGATTCTTTAGTATCAGTGTTTAGGCTGGAGAAATTAAAATTTAATATGTAATATCCACTTCTCTCCTTAGTAGGATTTTGAGCTATATACGTATCACGGAATAGTCTTTCAAAGTTGTCTCTCTGACTTATATCAAAATAAGCGGATAGCATTGAAGTAAAAAGACTTTTCCCAAATCTCCTAGGTCTTAGGAAAAATATATAAGGAGCAGGATAATTTTCAAGCTTTTCTATATATTTAGTTTTATCTACGAAAACATAATTTTTTTCTATTAAAGTTTTATAGTCACTTATGCCATAGGGTATTCTTTTCATTCTTACACCTCTTTTTCAGTTTACAGTTATTTTTTCATCTATATACTTATTATATACCATATATGCTCGTTCTTAAACCACAATAGCTTGCTTTCACATTAAAAAAAGAGTTGTGTACTAAACACAACTCCTAGACTAAAGCTTTGAAGATTTTATCAATTTGCTTATATGCCCTGTATAATAAAGGGATAATTTGTGTAAAGCTCTTGTGCTTGCGATATACAATAGCTTTTTATCATCCTCGGTTTTATAGTTTTCATTATTTGTTTGATAGATTATAACTCCATCAAATTCGAGACCTTTTGCCATATAAATAGGAACTATAACCACCCCTATGCTGGTATCATCTGCGCTCTCATTTAACAATGTAGCCCCAATGCTTTTTCCTATACTTTCAAAAAGACATTTAGCTTCACACATGCTTTTACATATAATAGCTATGGATTCATATCCCTCCTTTTGATATCGTGCAACTCCCTTAATGATTTCAAATTCCATTTCGCTATTACAGGAGTTCTTATGAATTTCAGGAACATCCTCGTGCCTATCAAAGCTTTCAATTTCTACATTGGAATCAATAAATTGTGAACTAAATGTATTAATTTCATAGGAACATCTGAAGCTCTTAGTCATAAAAACTGTTGTAGTCTTTTTCTTACTGAGAATAGTTTTTATGTCATCATATATTGTTAAGTCAGCATTTTTTTCCATGGTTTGATTAATATCACCCATTATGGTGTACTTAGCATTAACATATAGATGTTTTAATACTTCAAAATGCAAGGGGTAGTAATCTTGTGTTTCATCCACTACTACTTGTTTTATATCTTTATAACTGCTTCTTCCAGACATTTTTAGTTTTAAATACAATAAAGCAATCCCGTCTTCATAGCATAAACTTCTATCTTGCAAATTGCAATTTGTATAGTCCAAAATTTGCTGAATGTTAGAGGGCAGTTCTATTCCTTTTGATATACGATAAAACAGTTCCTTATTTTTAAAAAGTTTCTTATATAACTCTACTACATCTAATCGAGTAAATTTATAGATTATTCTTTGAAGTGTTGAACTTTGTTTTATAGATAATAATCGTGCAAATGGCCTAATTTCAAATCTATGCTCCTGATAATTACTTGCAAACTTTTCAAGTTTAGGTAGACGAGTTTTTCTTAATTCTTGCAATTTTTTCATAATACGAGCTTCTATAATTGATAACCTTTTTTCTAGTGGCATATTCACCTTATTGTAATGGATTAACTCTGCTTTTAACAAATGCCTATCAGCAATATATTCACCATTATAATAAACATCACTAATTTCAATCATTCTGTGCTCAAAGTAGTTTAAATAAGCATCCAATATCAAAATAAAGTTCTTGGAGAGTTTAAATTCCATACCAGATTTAAGTAGTTCCTTTTCCGCCATGCTATCCGCAGTTATAATTTTTTCTAACAGTGAATTTCTACTTTTTATTTCTGTTCTACCTTCAAAAACATCTGCAAAAATATTCTCAAATGTAAGGGTTGAGACATTTTTTTCCCCAAGCTCTGGGAGCACATTAGATATATACTTATCAAACAGACTATTAGGTGATATAATCACAATATTATTCATGCTAAGTTTCGAGGTAAGCCCTTGATACATCAAAAAAGCTACTCTATGCAAAGCAACCGATGTTTTTCCACTTCCTGCAACTCCTTGCACTATGACAAGGTCATTTTCAATATCTCGGATAATCATATCTTGTTCCCGTTGAATGGTCTCTACTATGGATTTCATTTTAGAAGAAGTATTGCCAGATAAGACTTTTTTTAAAATATCATCCATTATATTTACACTGGAGTCAAAAAAATATTCTAGTTTGCTATTTTTAATTTCATATTGCCTTTTCAAGCTAACTTCTCCAGTTACTTTCCCACAAGGTGCTTGATAACTCACCTCACCAATTTCATATTGATAAAAGATACTTGATATTGGTGCTCTCCAATCATAAATATATGTTTCATAGGTTTCATCATTTGTCAGGTTCGCAATACCAATATATATACTTTCCTTTCCATACCGCTTCTCATAAAAATCTATTCTAGCAAAATAAGGTGATATTAATAGTTTTTTAAATTTTTCTATCCGTTCTTCCCTTGCCTGATAATCAAAAGTCTGAATAGCCAATGGATTAAGATATTGAACAGTTTCGGAATTCTTATCAAAATCATCTGCTGAATGACAGGTATTTTCATACATATCACGTCTTGCTGCAATAAGCTTTTGCTTGTTGCTTAAAATTTTATTTTCTTCATATTCTAACTGTTGTGCAATGACAGACAATGTTTCTTTCAAATAAATATTCTCTTGTTTTAGATTTTCCTCGTAATTATCCATAGAAAATTACTCCTCCTTTGACAATAATAGTTCAAACATAGATTTTGCTGTATTCGCAACATAGCTTTTAAATTCACTCTCATCAGATATGAGGGAACGCCTTGCAATATAAATAGAAACTTCTCCCTGCATATAGGCGTGTACAATATGCAGTACATTTCTAATCTTATCCCTTTTAGGAGTATACTTATATAAATTTTTCCAGATAGTTTCAATATTCTCTACAAGACCATCTACAACTTTTACTGTTGCTATTTCATCAACCTTAGGCCTTTCCCCACCAATAATTTCTACCCATGCAAGACGAAACCAACCTTTATTATTAATATAGAAATCTACAAATTCATTGAAAAAACATAGCAATTTTTGATCATACTTATCTACTACTGAGATATGCTTCTCAAGGTTCTCGGAAAATTTTTTTAAAACTTCTATATGTGCTTCCCATAGCAAATCATCAAAAGAGCCGAAATAGTTATAAAGATTTGTATGGGCACATCCTAGGTTACGAGCTATTTCCCGTAAATTAACACTTCTGATATCATCTCTACTTCTCATTAACTCAAGCGCAGCATCAATTGCTTGCTCCTTTGTAATTCCCTTTTTCATGAATAAGACCTCCAAAAAAAATCTAATTACCAGTGGTAGTTACCACTGGTAATTAGATTTTAAATCATATAGATTTGTAAGTCAAGTTATTTTTAGGAATAGTATTTTTTAATTTTCCCTATACCTTCCTAGGTTAAATCATCTCCTGCGGAGCTGTAATTAACGACTTCAGAAGACGATTTAAATTCCTACTGAAGTTCTCTTTTTGTTATAGTTTGTGACCCCCACTTATAGAAGTGGGATACTTTCCTTCTGAAATGTCGTTAAATATAATAAGAATTACAAACAATTTTAAAAAAATATATCAAAAAATTATGATGAGAGAGATGATTTGAATTCCAACAAATGCTACTCTATTAATTAAAAGATGAATTGTAATAACTTCTAACAATTCTAAGCACTTAGATATATTAATTTAATACTTTACTTTCATTGATTAGATAAACTCCTCCTTCTATACACACTCATAATAATACCTACAGATAGCATATTAATAATGCCTAAAGATCCTCCATAGCTTATAAACGGAAGCTCAATCCCAATAATAGGGAATAGATTCACATTCATTAATATATTCGCTGTAAATTGAACTATGAATATACTAATTAGTCCACTTATAAGTAATCTGCCATAATTATCTCTAACATGTTTTGAAATATGTAGCATTCTATATATAAAAGAAACAATAATAGTAATAATAACCGCAACTCCAAGCCACCCCAAAGTGTGTACTATATAATTAAGCACAAATTCTGATTGCAGTCCAGGTAAATTTAATAATTTTTCATTTGTAGAAAACCCATTTCCGAAAATTCCAGAGGTATGAATTATTTTGTATATCTTTACATTTAAATATCCCGCTCCTTCTGGATCTGAGAATGGATTTAAAAAAGAGAAAAATCTTTGCATTCTATATGTTTCTAACCAAAAATAAAATAGAACGCAAAAAGTATTAAGTGCAACAATATAAATTGCATATCTTTTCTTCATATTAGATTTAAGTGCTAAAACTATAAATGCAATAAAATAAATTCCACAGTAACTTAATCCCTGGGCAGAAAACATAAAAAACATTGGAATACCCAAATACCCTGTAGCTTTAATTAAATTTATTTTTTTGTTCCAGTCATAGTTATTGAATATACCTGCAAGTGCAATTACAAATACATACAAACTAATTGCTTTAATATTAAATGTAAAGCTTCCCACACTAATAAAAATACTTCCATTTATAGGATTCCCTATAAAAAATGATAAGATAAATAATAAACACATTCCTATAAAAATATAATTAGAATACTTTTGAAGTTTCCTATAATCAAAGAAATATAATACTACTATACCTGCTGTACCAATAGCAGCATATAATAAGCTATGATTAAATAAATAATCACTACTTCTATATGAGCTTTTATATTGCATAAGATACATCAATATAACCCCCGTATTTACGAGTACTATAGTTAAAATTAATGTAATCCAATCTGGTGTTCCTTTATGTGCTATGTTTAGCTGTTTACCTACGATATCGCTATCTCCCATTCGCGAAATAGCCTTACTTCCTGCCTCTTCTTGTGACATTCCACTTTCAGAATATTCATCTACGATATCCTCAATGTGCGATGATAATTCCTCTTTTATCTCTTTATGAGCTTCTTTATATTTCACATAGGAACATACATAATCTATATATTCATTGATTTTAGAATTATCTCCTACCCCCATACTATAGCCTCCCCTAACATTTTATCAACTGCTAAACGGAAAGTTGTCCATTCTTCTTCTTTTTCCTTTAAAGATAATATACCTTCCTCAGTTATCTTGTAGTATTTTCTTTTGCGCTTTCCGCAGCCTTCATCCCAATATGCCTCTACTAACCCTTTTGCCTCTAAAGTATGTAGAATAGGATAAAGTGTCCCTTCTTTTAATGTAAATACCCCATTTGATTTCTCTTCCATTTCTTTTATCATCTCATAGCCATACATGGGTTTTTTATTAATTAATTTCAAAATAAGAGTTACTGTACTTCCTTTTAAAAGCTCATTATTTATTGACATGTTCTCGCCTCCCTCATATATTATTAGATGCTACTATTTATACCTATTGTTTCTATGCATCGACTTCCTATGTATTATAATAACACTATTCCACATAATGTCAATAAGCATTAGAAATTTTATTTTCTAATGCTTATTTAAAAATTTTCCCGGAAGAGTCAAGTAGCTCTTTATTTAGTGCATGTTTACTGACCCTTTTAATGTTCTATTTTCTACTGCCCAAAAATGCTCTGACTGCTTATTAAAAATGTAATCTGTGAAAACTAAACTTGCAGTTGTAGATTTTACCGTTGTAATTCTAAATTGTTTATAGTCCATTAAATCATATGCCCAAAATTCTAATTCTCCAAGTTGAATGTAATCATTGAATAATACAAATTGCTTTTTACCTTTATTAACTACTAAGCACCACTTATTTCTATCATTTGAATTTATTATTTGTCCCTCTTTGGACATTGTCACTCCTCCAAATAATTCTATAGTTTCATTTACCTTATCTTCATCTATATCAGCGCTTACTTTCTTAACAAGAGTCATTCCCTTTGTTTCTATGGATTTTTCTTGTGGGTATATTTTCTTTATACTTTCAATATTTTTATTGCCCATGTTATCCTTTAAGCTTTCATATAGCTTTATATCATAAGGCACCTCATTATTAATACAAAATAGTCTATATGCAAAAGGATACTCAAAACTATCTTTACCTTCTCCGACAATAGTTTTATAGGAATGTTCAATTACACCTTTGTTTAAATCTATTATCCTAGTTTCATTAAATTCCTTGTTTTCAAAATTATCCATCCCCTTAACACTTGTTTCCACTACATACCCTTTATATTTCTTTTTATCCTTACTGTACTTTTGCTCATATTCATCAGCTGTAATTTTAGAAATTGCAGTATACTCTTTTCCCTTATATTGAAATTTTTCTTCCCATGTATTCCCTACCTTCAATGGAGCTTTTAAAATTATTTTATTTGGTATTATGCTTCCTAAAGTAGTTTCTTCTTTTGTCTTATTAGCAATAACCTCAACCACACTATCACTCTTCACTGTATATGTTAATGTAAAAGCTCCTACTTCTCCATTTTCCCCCTCTGATATTAGTCCTACCCCACCGTTATTGTACCCATCCATTATAATATTTACGCAATTATTTGCTTTATCATATTTAGTTGCCTTATATTTTAAAATATGCCCATATTCAATTGGGCCAATGTATGTCCATATGCTTCCAAATTGCTTATCATCTATCTTAAATAATTTTCTTAAATCCATTTCATCCACACTTGTTTTTATGTCAACTTCATTTTTGTTTTTGTTAGATTTTTCACTTACTTTAACTTGTTTTTCTAATCCTTTTAGATCTTGATTATCATTTTTAAATCCACATCCGAAAAGAGTTAGGGTCATAATAAACAATAAAATTGCTAATTTTTTTTTCATAATTCCTCCTAATATAAAACATAATCATATACTATATATTACCATATAAGCATGTCTTTAACACTAATGTTTTTTTGTATAGCACTTATAATATAAAATAATTAGCAGATATTGATTTTGATATATTCTCAGAAGGAACTTTTAATATATAATCAAAATATGCAGAAGTATATTCCTTATTATCTATTTTTCTTTTAATTAATCGCTTTTCCTTATAGATAACTTCAAATTTTCTAAAGCATTCTTCAATTTCATTATCCTTGTAATGGCAGTAGAGCACTTCTCCATTGTCTTCACTTTGTATGAACTCACCTTCACCTATTTGTATGCCTTTTCCATATGAATTACACTCTTCACTTAAGAAATTCACATAACATAGCCCACCATATTTTAGCTTCACTCCTTATATTTAGTATATCTCGTTTTTTACCGAAAAAAATAAAGTGACTAATATTGATGAAATATTAAAGGTATTTCTTAATTGCAGCTGAACATTCAGAAACCGCTTTATTAATATAATTTCTGATTTCTTCAAACTCTAATAGTTCTAGTGGTTCATTGCTCTCCATCCCATAGTTAAAATCTGTTTTAGCTTCTGCTAAAATGTTTTCAAATGCAGTTAAATCTATTTCTTCCATTCTCAACCCATCTAAAAGATCTAATGATATATTGCTAAGGTCATTAATACAGTAATATTGTATTACCTTGCCATTTAACCGCCTATAATCCCTATAAACTAATTCCATTCTGCTTAAGATATCGTTTTCATTATTAGCAAGTATATATTTAGTGTATATGTCTGAATACCATATTTCATCAGATATTAAATGACAATAGTAACCTAGAAAAAAATCATTTCTATTGTTATTAAGATACTTGTGAATAAAAATTGGGTAATCAATAAAGTTATTAACCTTTCTTTTTTCTTCAGGTAGTGCGAAATGAGAACCCACATGAGGAGGAAGGTTTGGGTAGTGTGCATCTGGAGCTATACTACCTAATAAAAAGCAACGGTAATTCAAATTGTGGATTTTTGCTAGTTTATTAGCAATGCAAATATGGATTATTCTTGAGGCCATAACCTTACACAACTCCCTTTCTAATTGACTTTAATCTATCTTATACTGCTCTAATATTTAGATTCACCATATTAGAGATGTATCTGGCATTATAATTTTTAATAATATTATTTTTCACCAAACTGTCTATAAAAATGAACGGTTTGTACTATTTCAAAACCTAGTGATTCATATAAAGAAATTGCTTTAGTATTCCATTCTAAAGCACCAAGCTGAATAAGCTTTGCACCTTGGCTTAATGCCTTATTGATACCAAACTGAGTAGCTTTCTTTCCATATCCTTTTCCTTGATAAGATGGGGTAACCATTATGAAGTCCAAGTTTCCATTTTCTACAAAGATGGATGCAACTAGCTGCTCATTCTCAAATAAAACATATATAGAATCCTTGCTTTTTAATCTATTTTCTCTATCCTGCTTATTAGCTGGAATTGAATATGGTTGTATATCATTTTCTTTTCTTAACTCATAAAAGCAATCTTTCACAAGCTTTACATATTGATCATAGTATTTATCTTCATAAGGTACAAACTCTATATCTACATTAGGCTGAATTATTCCTCTATAATATAGTTCATTGCAGCCAAACCATTTTTTATAACCTAGCCTTTTGTAGAATGAAGCTTCCTTATCTTTGTCTACACTAAACTCTGTCACTAGAAGATTTGGCTTTATTTCTTGTAAATACTTTGACATTTCATTATATAAAGCTGTACCAATTCCTTTTCTTCTTGATGGAACTTCTACATATAAATTAACGTCGTATCTTTTAGTTTCTTTGTTACATACGCTCATATATACAAAGCCGCGTATACCAGCTTCATCATATACTATTAGCTTTTTATCATCACTTTCAATATCGCTAAGTATATTGTCTCCATCAACGATATTTTCTTTTTTTATAAATTGGATAAGTTTTTCTGTATCTTCAACTTTAAAATTTCTTATCATTCTAAATCTTCTACCCTTCTTAATTTATTTCTTACTTTTATGATCATGGTATTAGGCATTATTTTTGCTTTATATAATGAATACCACTCTTCATTAAAGCTATAATCATCACCCTGATACTTCTATAAATAACTATAAATGCTTTATTAAGATACCTTTACTCTATCTTAATTCCTTATTATTAAATCTAAATATTAATTTTTCCTCATGGACAGTTTGTCCTGTAGATTCATCATAATTATTATTTGTATAACTGCTTACAGTTTTTCTCCAGAATTTCTGCCCTTTTAAATTCTTTGGTAAATGGTTTGTATATAGTTCCCATCTCCCTTGAAATTTATCAAATACTTGTTTTGCAGCAATTTCTCCTATATTTTTACCTCTATAGGGTCTTAATAAAAAGAATTCATTAACATAATAATCACTTGTTTTCGGTGCATATGGCGCAGTAGCTATAAGAATAAATCCTGCTGGTTTATCATCCACCCTAATAATATATGGAAACAGTACATTGGGCTTCTCAAACCAAATATTTTGAACTTCATATTGCTCTGCTAATGTTTTCATAGGCTCCTCTTCGTATATTCCATATTCGTTAGGTATGTCCCCGTAATGTTCTGATAAATCGTGCAAATATAATGGATATATATTTTTAATAATATTTGAAGTTTCATTATTAGCTAAGACTGTATTAATTTTCATTTTAGTCCCCCTTAAATTTATTATATTCTTGCTTTCATAAGGAACAAAGAATAATCAACCTTTTGATCCTCTATAATTTTCTCACCATAAAAAAAGGTATTTGCTTGTATATCTTTAAAACCAGCACTAATTAAAATGTTTTTCAAATCCTCTTGCTTAAAACCATTATGACCATCATAATCCGGATAATTCTTATGAAAGCTACCATCTTCTTTATCCAAATCTACTATACATAAATAACCATCTTTATTGAGTAATTCATAAAAAGTCTTTATTATAGCCTCAGTATCCTGAATATGGTGCAATACCATAGAATTATAGATAACATCAAATTTCATATCTATTGAATTTTCGCTTAATATATCTAAATGATAAGGTAGCATGTTATTTACTTTGTATTCATCAATTTTGGATTCCAGTATATCTATCATTCCTTTTGATGAATCAACAAGGGTAATGTTTTTAAATTTATCATAAAGGTTAAAGCTTACAAGCCCTGTTCCACACCCAAACTCCATAGCAGAATAATTTTTATCAATAACAATGGATTTGCTTATCTCATTGGCAATTATCTTTGCTCTATCAATTCTTTCATCAGTATCCCAAGTTTTAGCGTAATTATCAAAACTCATGATGTCTACCTCCCTAGATTTACTTTTGGATTTTTATATCTCATCCTTATAAAATCATATACAGTTCCATCGCATTCTTCACTATGTTCGTAAGCAAATTCAAAACCACATTTTTCATATGCTTTAAATGCCCTTTTATTAAAAGAAATTACATCTAATAAAACATATTCTCGATTATAATTATATTTAGCAAGTGCAAAGACCAAAGCTTGTGAAATTAATTCTGGTCCGTAGCCTTTTCCAGTAAGGTCTGGTCTCATCCCTTGACCATAAAACATATCCCCCTGCTCAAATGTATTCTCTAACCCTTCTGGCAAATCATTATTATATAATGTTATCTCTGCAGCCACGTCATTATTTTCATCTAACACAGCATACATATCACGCCAATTATTTGGGTCTAATAAACAGTCATCATTTTCATAATTGTAGACTGAATATTCTCCCTCGTATTTCCAAGTGTGAATAATACTCGCATATTCTAAGTTCATGTTAATAAATTTATATTTCACTTGCTTGTCCTCCTTTTAAAGAATACAATTTTTCTTTCACATCTCGTAGAAATTTGTTATTCCTTCGCTTCATGTAAAATGTTTAATTTTGCTAGTTCTTCGTATTCGTCATCTTCTAAATTCATATATGCAAAATCCTCATATTTTTCATACTTTCCCTCAATTCATCATTTATAGTCTTTCTTTGCTTCATACTTTATTACAAGTTTGACATAACTCTTTAACTGAGAAATGTCTTCAGATATCGCTGATATACCCTACACCTATCAATTTTTACACTTTTTTTGACTTCCCATTATTCGCAGGTAACAATATGCTCAACACTATCCCTCAAATTAAGTAACTTATCTGCAAAGAAGCTTGGATATGCAACATAATCTTTTAACTTATCAATTGGTAACCAATGCATATATTCACGTACACCTTGTGAATAGCTGTTGCTATCCAACTCTTTTGTACCTCTTGATTTCATTATAAAATAAAATGCAATTTCATGGCTCTTCAAGCCATGAAAAAAATTCTCATGAATAAATGCTAATCTGTCAACTTCATATGCAATTCCCGTTTCTTCAAATACTTCTCGCTTAACTGCATCTTCTGCTCTTTCTCCTAAATGCACTCCACCACCTATAGAATAATAGTAAGAATTCAATTCATTTTTTGCGAAAAGAACACATCCATCTTCAATAATTATTGCTGCAGCCCGATATCGGAACCAGCTATCTCCATTTTCAAATCCACAATCCATTACACTCACACCTTTCTTATATATAAGCATTCTTTAATTAACTACATTTTACAAGTTTAACATGTTATATTTACCTATTAGTCGATTAGCCTTTAATTTTTTTCAACACTCCCATTATAGACATAACCTGTCCAGTTTAATTGATTTCATTAGTAATTCTTACAGTTGTTTATGACGAACTTCAAGAAGATGTTGAACTAATTCAACTTCATATTATGCTCATTTTTATAATTTTAAAATGTATTCTTTACCCTCATATAGATTATTCCCTCTATTACATTCATATGGTATGTCCTTAATATATTTAAAACCTAATTTTTCCATTATTTTGCCAGAAGCAGGATTTTCTTTTGCATGTCTTCCCATTATTTCTTTGATTCCCAATTCTTCTTTTGCAAATTTTATTACTTCCTGCATTGCTTCTGTTGTGTACCCGAATCCCCACGCTTTTTTCCCGAAATTATATGCTATTTCAAATTTGCCATACTCTTCTTCAACATAGATTAATCCAGTTCCAAGCAATTCTTTCGCTTGCTTCGATAAAATTGCCCATCTGTACCAATCATCAGCATCTATTTTGCTTAATTCTTTTTTTACCCATGCGATAGTTTTGTTTATATCATTATGATTTGTCCAAAACATATACTTTGCAACATCAGGGTCGCTTTCCCAACACTCAAATACTTCCAGTGAATCTTCCAGACAAAATGGTCGCAAAATTAATCTATCTGTTTTTAATATTGGTGTTTTCATATCTATCATACCCTTTCACTCTGCTATATATAATAATCTTTGTCTCGTAACATTTTACATATCTGACCTAACTTCATATATAATAATATTTTTATTAACATTAACAAATTATTTGAGCTCTTTTGAAAAAACAACTGTATCTTTTATTGCTATGCCATAATCATTAAATTCAACTTCTATGAGAGCAATCTCATTCAATTTACCATGAATTTTCATTTACATTGAATTCTTTAAAATAGTCATGATGACGATTATGAAAATGAAGTAATTCAGTTGATAAGGTTGGAGCAAGAAACAAGGTCCCAGTATTAATAAAGGTACCTAATATATTTAGAGCTATAGCTACTCTTGACTTGTCCTCATAGAATTTACTAATTAATTCCACAAATCTATCACTATCTAAATTATCATAATCTGCAATAGTAATATGTGGCCTCCTACCTTTTGTATCTACACCATATTGTGTAATATTATTTTCACTTAAATCTTCCCATAACTTTTTAAAACATGATTCGATTTCATTGTCTAAATAACCTACAAGTGCATAGCCATGCATAAATTATTCCCCCTCGTATTCCTTGAGATCACATAACAATTCCAATTGTTATTCCCCTTAAAATCATAGAATAAAGTCATCGAATCTTTCAATTCTTCATTTTGTTAGAGAAAGTTCCCTATACCCTCTTACGTTTTTCCTTAAGCGCCTCCATTAAGGATTTGTAAGCAAATATTGGCAACACCATTTGCCTACGTAAGCGGGAAGGCTGAATTATTAACCTATATAACCATTCCAGTTTTAGTTGTTGCCATTTTTGGGGAGCACGCGCTGTTTTTCCTGAAATTATATCTAAGCTCCCACCTACTCCAAAGGCAACCTTTACTGGTAGTCTGTGTTTATAATTATAGATCCATTTTTCAGCCCTTGGTGCACCTAGCGCAACTATTAATATATTGGGTCTTTTACTCTCAATATCTAGAAGAATTTTTTCCTCTTGCACATTATCAAAGTAGCCATGATGCCTGCCCGATACAATTATATTTGGATATTCCTCCAATATATTTTCCGTTGCTTTCTTATTGACCTCTTCATCTGCACCTAAAAAATAAAAGGACCAACCTCGCTCATTTCCCATTTTCAAAACTTCCAGTAACAAATCAACTCCAGTAACTCTTTCAAATAATGGCTGGCCCTTCCACTTCGAAGCTAAAACTATCCCTTCACCGTCTGGAGTGATTAAATCTGCCTCATTAAAAATAGTTTGAAGCTGGGAATCTTTTTGTGCTTGCAATACTATTTCGGGATTTCCCGTAATAATATTAAAAATTGATTGATTATTACAATCAATCTTATTAACTATAATGTTTACTGTTTCTTTCATATTCATTTTGGAAAATGGTACCCCTAAAATTTTTACATTATCTAGCATAGTTTTAACCTCACCTGAATTGCTTATTTTATACAATACCTTAATTATAAATTTAATAATCGCATTGAATTATCAAAATGAATACCAGACATATTATCTACCCTAGCAATATATCTATTAACTTCCTCAATTTCGCACCACATAATATCATCAACTTCATTAGAATCCACAAATGGCTTTGCCTTAACAAATGAAATGAAACCAGCCATTATTAATCCTTTTGGTTTAAAATAATAACTTTCCACATACTGCATTTTTTCAACCTGTTGGCCTGTTTCTTCCAAAACTTCTCTTATCACTGTTTCCTCTAATGTCTCCCCATTATTAACATAGCCAGACACTACTCCCCAATGAGTTTGAGAAATATAATTTTGTTTTAATAACAATATCTGGTTATACTCATTTATAACTAAAACTTCAACACAACTGGCAGGGCTATCAAAATACGGCCTATCACAAGTAATACAATATTTTACTAACCCTTCATCACCAATATTTTTCTCACTAAGTTTTTTACCACATATAGGACAATAAATAAATTTCATAGAATATTTCCTTCCCCCAATCTATAAACTTCTAAGCACAATAAATTACCGTTGTTACGGAATATAATACAAAGTCGAAACAAGAAAAAAACATATCATGCTTTATCCTTCAGATTATATTCCATAACTATTTCATCTTCATCAACTTCACCAGTATAATGGAACCCCATGCCAAGGTATAAACTCCGTGCGACTTCATCACCTTCTATATAGCAAAGAATTATCGAATCATATTTCTCTTCATTCTTTATCATGGAGAACCAGAGTTGCATAGCAGACTTTCCATAACCCTTTCCTTGATATTGTTCTGCAATCATGAATTGATCTAGCACACACACTAGGCTATTATCGTCTAAATCATGTTGCATTAACATTCCTATTGGTAAATCCCCATTATAAATGGCATATACACGACTATTATAGTCTCGAAATGCAAATGCCCTTGCAAGTATTGTCACATTGGAAGCAACAAATTTTTTCTGTTCTTCTTTAACCTTCAGTGCCTTAAAAGTACGCCAGTTATCTGGAGTAATATTACTAAAATGTATAGTCATAATTCACCTCACAAAAAATAAAATTTCTGTTAATCTTTAATGCACATTTTTCTAGAGTTGTGTTGCATGATAAGAATATTACGAGCCTTTATTTAAAAAAAATTTAACGAACTAAAGTATCCATTTATAATTTCTATATTTCTCTTTAATCTCAAAACCTGCAGTCAAAGCTAAATTTAATTCATCAGTACAATCTTCATCAATAAAAAATAAAATTTCCTTTATTGCACCAAATTCATTATATAATTGCATTAACATTTCATTAATTAAAATACTTTCAATACCATTATTTTCATATTCTTTATCAATAAATAAACCAACAACGTCTGATAAGTCTTTGCCAATCTTAGTAAAGATGCTTGCATGAATCGATTCATCTTTCCTAAAAACAAGTACTTGAAAGCGGTTCATATTTTTTTGTAAATTTTTGCTATTCCAAAAACCTCCAGAAGGGATAGCATATTTGTCATGAAATATAGCATATTCTTCAAAATTTTCTTTAGTAATTTTATCTACGCAATCATGCTTTTGATTCGAATAGGATTTTAAGTTATATAAACTGGTAACAATACTAGATTCGATACATTCTATATTCTTTTTCTTAAAATATTGATTTGCATTTTCGTTAGAAAATGGTACACCTATAAATAATTCATATCCAGCTAATTTCTTGCTTATATACCCAATCAATTCTTTTGCAGTTTGGTCATAATCCTCTCTTATCAAAAATTGTGTTGTTTGTGCATATTTTTCATCACATATCCAAAAATAAACACAAACTCCACATAATACATTTTGATGATAGCAAGCTACTATATTATAATTTTCTTTATGGATGGCTCTTTGGATCTCTCTTTCAACCTCTTTGATTGATTTTATTCTTGGATAACTCGCATATAAATTATTCTGACTTAATTCCCATGCAAAATCAATTACTTCCTCAACTTTATAAATTGTTTTTATCATTGTCTACACCCTCTGTATTATTGATATTTTATATTTCTGTTTAGCTTAATCTTATTTAGTACGTAATTATTTACAGTTGTGACGTAACTAAAGAAAATCGCCAATTAATCTAACCTTATATTATGCTTATAATCTAAATTCGTCCCTAATCATATGTGCAACAACACCAGGCGAAATGTTCGTATTATTGATTTTTATATAATTATTCTTTTTAATTTCATCCTCTAATGAATTAAGCCTATATTTCTCTTCCAGCATCCTAAAAAGTTCCTCTGAACGTATAACATCTCTTTTCGTAGGTTTATTCAGTAGTCTATTTTCGGTCTTGTTTCTTTCTATACGTACATCATAATCTGCTTCTAACTCTACATAGTATATAGTTCCACCTTTTTCTTTGAACATCTCTTCAACCATACCTACATAATCCCAGTCCTCTTTACAATCCAGTGCCCACATATAAGTAAAAACCATTCCATATTCTTCACTATCGGAATATGCTTTGAAAATCTCTTTTCTAAATAGATTTGTTAATCTTGATCGCTCTTGAGGCATATTTTTAAACAACTCAGAAACAATGTCTATTGTCATATGATTATGAAATAGTCCTAAACCAGTAATTTTTGCAAGTTCTTGTCCAACAGTCATTTTACCAACTGCATGCGGACCAAATATTATAACAAGTTTCATTCTATACACCTAACCTTCAATTTATATTATTAATAACCAAATTTCATTTTTACCATTTTTATAAAACTGAATTTCTATAGTAATTCTTATAGTTGTTTATAAGAAACTTTAAGAATGAATTAAATTTTTTATTTAATATGCTATTTAAATCGTTTTACTTTATTTTAAAAGATTCCTTTCTTCCAATTCACTTTTTATAATATTAGAAATAACATCATTATTCCCTATGCTGTTAATATATTTTATAAATTTTTTATTTGCACTAGCTAAGGTAATATTAAACATATCCAGAAAATTTGTTTTAAAATCTTCTTTTAAGGAACTATAAAATATCTTAAATTTTTCTTTGCCAAAAATTGAAATAAGATATTCCACAAATGACCCAGCAATAGGATATGTTATTAAGTCGATATATTATATGAAATTACATGTGCATCCTCATGAAATCCTATACATTTAATTTTATCATTATATACAGCATATATTTCGTTTATATCATTAGCAAACCCATTACAGGGTTCATTGTCCCCATATAACTCGCCCACTTCTAAACGAGATTCACATAGATAGTATTTAATTTTATTTTCCATTTTAGCATTTAAACAGTTACAAATAAATTCATTACAAGTTTCCTGTATATCAACTATTTTGTGTATGTCACTTTCTGCAATAGAATTCTCATGATAATTAAATATATACTTATCACTTTCTATTTTAATCCATTCCATGATTTTTCCTCCGCATTCAATACAATTTCAAACTTTATTTCATTGCTCTTACTCGGATAATCAAACATAATATATTTTACAATGTTAATATCAATTTTTTCTATACACCCCTCAGAAATATAAGGACGTACAGTACCTCTATGTTTAGAATATCTCCTCAAAAATCTATACATGCATATAACTCTATTTATTTTCAAGAAAATAATAGTGTCGCATTTATTATACCTGCCAACTTTCCATCCAAAAAATTCTATCGTTATAATAAACTGGTACACCCAGTTTATTTCCAATAACATTAGCCAAAGTAGTTTTTCCTGACCCAGATGAACCAAGTATCCATATGCTCTGCATCACAATTCCCTCCATTATTAATTTGCAATAATATTCAAGTATTTACTAATTCATAGTTTATTTGTATACAAATTATAACATTAATTTGTATATAATGCTATAATATGTATATAGCATTTAATTGCTATGCACTAGTATTTCTATAAACAAATTTTATATTACGTCTAAAAACTCCACTTCAAGAAGTAAGAAAAGTTTTTAAAAGTACACTTAAATACGTAGCAGTATCCAGTTTTAATTCTTATAATCTCCTAAGAAATAAAATAAACTGTTATTACAAAGCGATGTAATAACAGTTTATTTATTATAGAGTATAATTCTTCCCAGCTATAAAATCTAACTGTATTTTAAAATTGTTCTTTTAATTCTCACCTAATTTTAGTGTAACTGATACAATTTCAGGTCTATTAAATATCCTCTGAGAAACAATGCTATTACCAAGGCCTCGGCTTACCACCATAACAGTATTGTTTTTTTTATACACGCCTTTATAATATTTTGGCCAAAAGCCTTGATTTGGTGCAATAATTCCACCTAAAAAAGGCAAAATAACTTGTCCACCATGAGCATGTCCTGTAAAAGCTAAATCTATATTATTATGAACATAAAGCTCAAAAAGTTCAGGTCTGTGAGAAAGAAGTATTTTAAATCTTTTTTCATTATATCTGAATTCATATAATCTTCAGAATGACTAGTTGTATTAAAGGCAGGGTCATCAACCCCTAAAATAAGAATTTTCTGTTTATTTTTTTCATAATATAGTGATTCATTTCTTAAAATTATTACTCCTTTTTCTTTAAGCTTTTTTCTAAAGATTCAAATTTTCCAGACCACCCTTCATGGTTTCCATTAACATAGTATATGGGTGCTATAGAATTTATTTTATCAATAAAAGACAACGCATTTTCTTCATTATACTTTCTTCTATCCACCAAATCACCCGTAATAACTATAATGTCAGGCTTTTGTGATTTTTTTTTTCACAAGAATATTATTGTCTTTATAAAATATTTTGTTATGTAAATCTGAAATTTGGACTATCTTAAAGTTATTAAAGGCTTTTGGAAGCTTACTACTTTTTACATTATATTTAGAGATTACTATATTATTATTCTCAAAATATGAAAAACAAACTAAAAATATAATAATAGAAATAAATATAATATATTTTTTACCTAAAAACTTTTTAACCATACAAATTATCATTTCCTTTCATAATTGCTAGAACTATAAATTCAATATGAGATAAACCAAGCAAGATACCAAAAACAGTTTCTCACTTCTAAAAATCTATTTTTTCACTTTAAATATGCAAGCTTCTGTAGTTATTGACATATTCCCATTTTTTTCAATATAATCCTCCACATACTTTGTGAATTCTTGCTTTTTTTGTCCTGTAAGTATAGCTCTACCCCTCATGGTTGATGCTACATATGAAACTACAGGTTCAGCCTGAGGTACCACAATTTTTCCTTCAAAAACCTGCATTTCAACTTCGCTAAAGTATTTCTCCAATAAGAGCCTACCACCTTCAAATTCAAACCTATCACCCATCCCTAAGTTATTAAGGCCTATTTCAGGATCAAATTTTTCTATAAGTTCATAAAGCTGCGCCATTGCTCCACGTCCATTGGTAGTTGCATAAAAGGTTCCACCAGCAGCAAGAACTCTTTTTATTTCAGATAAAGCTTTTTCTATATCTGGAACATGATAAAGCATATGTCTTGCAATTACCACATCAAAACTGCCCTCTTCATAGGGAATATCTTGTATATCGATTTCTTTATATTTGAAGTCATAATCTACCTCTGCCAACGTTTTTTTAGCACATTCAAGCATGCCCTTAGAAAAATCAGATAAAGTAATATTCCAGTCTTTATTTAATTTATATTTATTTCTTTCCCACAAACCTCCAGGTCCACAACCGAGTTCTAGTATTCTCGCTTTGCTTTGAAAATCCATTTGATTAAAGCACCAATCATTCCAATCCACCTTATTAATATTATAAGTGTGTAAATTTAACCTTAAATTTAAATTTTTATCATCTTTATATTGATCTTTTATTGGTTGTTTATTAATTTCAATATTCTCCATAATTGCCTCCTAAATAAAATATTTTTGTACTATCTTTTCTTAGCTTCAAGAACTCCTGAATCCTTTGTAATATACATATAGCCTTCATTTTCTATGATATTTCTAAATAATTCTTCTAGCTCTTTAAAATCTTTTTCATTTAAAATTTCATTTAAATTACCTGGCGCTGAAAGAACATAGTCCATCAAAGGCTCTACTTCTGTTACTTTTAAAGAATCTTTATAGCAATAAAGCTGCACAGGATAAAACCATTCCTCTAATTGTGTTTTCCCATCCTCAAGTTTGAATTTATGGTTTTTTCTAATGTAAGAAAAAGTTACTTTTTCTCTAAAGTTTTCTACCATATTAAAAAGTTCCTCCATATGCTTTTTACCATTGGTGCCAGCATAAAAAACTCCATTAGATTTTAAAACTCTATCTACTTCTGAAAAAACCTTTTCCCTATTTTGTACATAATAAATCATATGATTTGCAATGATAATATCAAACTCCGAATCTCCAAAGGTAATATTTTGTGCATCCATAACTTTAAATGTAAAGTTTTTATCCAAATCTGCTAAGTTATTTCTTGCGTCCTCTATCATACCTTCAGAAATATCTGTAAGAGTAATTTCACACTGCTCTGGAAGTCTGTCCTTATTCCTGAGCCAGAAGCTTCCATCACCACAGCCTAGTTCTAGGATTTTTGCACCTTTTAAAATAGGAATTCTCTCAAACATCCATCTGTGCCATCCCTGCTTATTTGTGCTGTATTTCTCATGAAGATTAATACGGTCTTTTAGATTTGCTGCATTCTTAAACTGCTCAGCAGATATTTTTTCTAAATTGATAGCTTTAATAATCAAAATAAATTTATCCCAATCCAATGTATCTTCGCTATCCAACATTTGTTCTGTTTCATTAATTGCTTCTAAAATGTGTGACATATGCTCCATTTTTCTTTCTATGGCATGCCTTTGTATATTAAGAGAATGCTTAAAGTCGGCCTTATCTGACTCCTCTTTCATTACCACTTTTATCTCTTCTAATGAAAATCCCATAAATTTAAGAGTTAAGATTTTTTGAAGCACCGCGAAATCCTGATTACTATAAAGTCTATAGCCTGATTCACTGTATTCAGTGGGCTTAAGCAAATCCTTTTTATCATAATATCTTATGGTTCTAAGTGTAACCCCTGCTTTTTCAGCAAATTTACCTGCAGTATAAAATTTTCCTTTTTTAGAATTCATTTTCATCACCCAACTTTATTATAAACAGTAACCTTACGTCACGGTCAAGACTTTTTTGCTTTGTTAAATAATGGAACTGCTCTTTTTATTATGGTAACTTCTATATTGTCAATAATATTATGACTTTGTTCGCACCTAGCTATAACTTCCTATTCAACAACTATGTGCCCCTTTAATTATACAGTAATCTTTTAACAATAAACTACATATCGTATATATATTTACTTTTGCTTATATTTCATAGATAATAAACTTATGTTTTACAAATCAAGGAGGTATCCATACATGTATTCCATAAAGAAACTAGACAATGCCCAAATAACTGACTTAGCTAAAATACGTGCTAATTCCTTCCCTGCAATTTCTGTCCCACTTGAAAAACATGCTGAAATAATGAATGTTCAAAATGAATATGACTTTATGAATTTCTATGGTTTATTTAATGAGGAAAATCTTATAGGTGGAATGAGATTACATGATTTTAAAATGAATTCACTTAATCAGGAAATCTTTGCTGGTGGGGTTGGTTCAGTTGCTGTAGATTTACTTCACAAAAAAGAGAAGGTTGCTTTAGAAATTATTAAATTCTTTATTTATCATTATAAAGAAAGAGGAGCATCCATGGTTTTACTGTATCCTTTTAGACCTGACTTTTATAAAAAAATGGGATTTGGTTTTGGTACAAGCATTAATCAGTTTAAAATTAAGCCTTGTAATCTTCCAAAAGGAAATTCCAAGAAAAACATTAAGTTCTTAAGTAAAGATGATGCTGAAGAAATGTGCAAATTTTATAACAGCATTGCAAATAAAACTAATGGTCTTATGGAAAAATCACCAAAAGAATTTAATAGCCTTTTTAACTTTGAATCCACAAAAATTGTAGGATACAAAGTAGGTAATACAATTTTAGGCTATTTGGTTTTTCACTTTCGAAAGGGAGAAACGGGTTCTTTCGTTGTAAATGATATTTTTGTATCTCAAATGCTATTTGAGGATTCTGAGGTTTTTCTAGAACTTATGACTTTCTTAAATTCACAAAGTGACCAAATAAGATATGTAATAATAAACACCCAAGATGAAAACTTTAGATTTGCTTTGAATGATCCAAGAAATAATTCTGATAGACTTTTGGTGTCTTTGCATCATGAATGTAGTACCCAAGGAACTGGTATAATGTATAGAGTTATTAATATTCCTAAGCTTTTTGAAGATTTAAAAGATCATAACTTTAATAATATAAACTGCAAATTAAAACTTTCTATACTAGATAGTTTCATTCCCGAGAACTGTGGTAGTTATGTAATCCACTTTAATAATGGTAATTCTTTACTAGTTCAAAGTGATGATTACGATGTGGAGTTGACTATGGACATTGCTGATTTTTCTTCATTGATTACTTGTGCTGTTGACTTAAAATCTTTGTATAAATATGGACATGTACGGTTATCTGATGAAGGCTATTTAAATACTTTAAATATACTTTTCTCCTCTGATGAGAAGCCATTATGTATGACTGATTTTTAAATACATAAAAAAAGGTGCGAACTCATATAAATTATCGCACCTTTTATTGTTAAGTTAGAATATAAGACACTCTCTAAAACCTACTACTAACCTTCTCCATTACAATAAACTTGAAATCTTCATCTTCAATATATTCACCACATTTTTTAAAATCCAGTTTCTCAAATAGCCTCAAAGCTGGATTGTTACATTCACCAGTTTCAATATATATCCTATCTATGTCCATATTATTGAATATATAATCAGTTGCTGTTTTTATTGCAGTATAAGCAATTCCTTTATGCCAATACCTTTTATCACCTACAGAAATTCCCATTTCCCCTTGCTTCTTAAGCTTATCTATACCAAAAAAATTAACAAAACCTATAGCATTATCTTCATAATCTGTAATTATAAAATATTTATATTCTATATCCTCAATATTTTCGCTCATTATTTCAGTATCAAATCTATGACAATAATCCATACATTCTTCAATTAACCCTTTGCTGTTATTAGGTATTGGTCTTGGATCATGTTTATTTAGTTCTTTATCAATTTGCCATGAAAATAGGTTAATTACATCACTTGAACAGATATCTCTTATTACAATCTCATTGTTTTGATAATAAATCATTATAATTTCCCCCTATAATCTTTCTATTAATTTACAATTAATCTGGTTTAACGTTATATATTATTTACCTTTTCCATAAAATAAGCTGTACAACTTTCCAAAAAGTCACAAAACCCAACCCATATCATCAAGCATAGAATAGTTTTAATTATCTATTTTTATAATTTTATATTCTTTCATTTTGTTTCACCCTTTTCTATTAACTTAACTATCTCAATAGCTATTTTTTTAGGGTCAATATCACTTACATCAATTTTAACTGTATCCATATTGTTATATAGATCAAGTCTTTGCAGGCTTCTATCAATCACATCAATATTTCTAATACCATTTTGCACATCAATTTCCAATCTGCTTTTAAGAGCTGTTTCGGAGCAAACCAAAGAAATTTTATAAAGCTCAAAGTCACAATTTTTTAATGGTTCCAAAAGCTGTCTAAATATATATTCCTCATGGATTACCCAGCAAAATATGATATACTCATAACCCGAATTATCCAAATATGCCTTTAGTAGATGTGTAATATTATTTATAACCATTTTTTTATTTTCTTCTGAAACAACGAATGGATTCATATTCCAACACCAATCACCATCTAAATAAACGCTCGGCTTTAGGGTACCTAGTAATATGTTGCTCACTGTACTTTTGCCTACACCCATTGTTCCATTAATAATAATTAGCTTTTTCAAACAGACACCTCTTTTTACCTAATATAAATATACCGTTGACTTACACTTAATCTGCCTTATTAGCTTTTCACATTAACGCTATAAGTCAATAATTTATTAAGAATCTCGTCCAATTTGATAATCCATTGGCGTGAAGAACTGTAAATGTCAAAATAATTACTATGATTTTCAAGATTATATAAATAATCTGATAAAAATTCATTAAAACCAATGTTGCTTGTATCTACAGCAACTAAATATTTACCACCTCTACAAGTTACTAATCAACATGTAGGCTTTTTACTAGTATATTTGACCTCTTACTTATTTTCATGTACCTAATTAATTGTTTTCAATACACCTTATGTTGTTATCATTCTAGGTATCATGTATTCCTGTTCTAATCCAAAATCACCCTTTAAAAATGGATTTTCATCCTCCATTTTGTATTCTCTCATGTTATAATCAATTCCCAACCAGTCAGGATTAAAACCAAATTGAATAATATCTACTCCCTCAAAGTAAAGATATGGCGCAATTTGTTCAAAACTTACAGGTCTTGAAGCAACAATATCATAAATTGTAAGTTTGTTATCTCGTTGATGGGCTACAAGCATTATGTCAAGCTGAGGTATTTCATAGGTATTATTTTGGTGACCGTAAATCAAATGAAACCAGTTAATAGAATATTGATTTATGCAATCAAAAACCTTTGAGTATTGAGTACGTTCTTTTAAATACTTATCAACCTTTGGATTAGTTATATTTAGCTTTGTCATTTCACCACTATTATTTAACTTATATTCAATATATGGCTGCTTATAAGTAATAGGTTTAAACCCGAATTTTGGATAGAACCCCACAACACTATCTCCACCATGTAGAAAGCAAGGTGTATCTGGGTATATACTAAAAATATGTTCCATAAGTTTTTTAGATAACCCTTTACCCCTATGTTCTTCTCTTGTTGCTACTGATCCAAACTGTAAATAATCACGTTTCTCACCATTTATAACCATCTTCATTTTAGTCACCGATATATTGGCTAGCATAACCCCATCTTCAATTATTGAATAAATCTCATAGTCGTCATTCCAAACATTTTTAGCATGCCATTTGTCAAAACTAAAATCGAATGCATGCATAATTAACTCATTAAGTTGAGCATTAAATTCCTTTGTAGTTGTAGAAGCATTTGTCATTGTTACCATGCTATTCTCTCCTTTTTCACTTTTATAAAAGTATTTATTTATCAAGTTTCAACTTATAATTTCTAAAATAACTACAGTATTTTCTTCATAAGCTTGTAATAGTTGAATTCCTCATTATCAACCTCTATGGTACCTATCTGATTGAATCCACATTTTTGTATTACTTTATTTGAAGGTATATTATGCAGCAGTGCTATTGCATTAAGTTCCTCAATATTAGTCCTTTCAAATAAGTATTTTATTAAAGCTTGTGATGCCTGCGAGGTATAACCCTTACCTCTATAATCCTTTGAAATCGCATAAAATATCTCTCTATTGGGAGGTGGAAGTTCATCTTTAATACAAGAACCACACCAACCAATAAACTCATTTGTTTCCTTTAAGATAATTCCAAGTATTAAACCTTCTTTATCAATACTTGGAACAGCCTGAAAAAACTCTCTATTGTTTTTCATATGAAAATTTATTAGCCAGTCCCTTCGTTGCTGTTTTGTAGCTTTCCAATCTGGTAAGAAATCAGTTATTTCTGGTTGCAGCGTAAGATTATATAGTGCATCTAAATCGTCAATTCCTAGCTCTCTTAAAACTATATCCCTGCATTCTATTTCAAATATATTTTTCATTAATTATTCCCTCCTAAAATTTAATTTGTTATCACTTATGTCATATATTTAAATCACTGGCATGAACACACCTCCTACCGTAGTTAAAAGTAAGAATAAAATCATATGTTGCTCCAAACACTATCTCACTTTAAAACCTATTATTACTAATAAATTCACTGCAAAAAAAATAAGGTTGTAACGAAATTAAATTTCATTACAACCTCAGGATTTTTGTTATGCTGCAATACCTCAAATTAAATAGGCAATACTCTCCTATTAACCCTATCACAAAAGGCATACTGCATTTTAACAATCTTTATGTGATAATTTGAAGGTATAAAAAAAGCCGCACAGTAAGTACGGCATTTATAATCATAACAAAATACAAATATACAACTTAAAAATAAAACATAAAATAATTCTATGATTTTTTAAGAAGATTATTCATAAAAGGCATAAACGCTGAAACTATTCCTTAACACTATATTCATCTAAAAAAATGCAACACCAACAAACCTGATATAAACAGATTTTTAACTATACTTATTAAGCCCTAAGTAACTTTCAACACCTCTCCAAATAAAATACACACATATAAAAGTATGCATATATACGGTCAGTATTAAAATTACAAAAGATACTATAAATAAACTTGCATTATAAATAAGCAAAACATCTTTTAGATAAAATATTAAATTGTATTATCTTACAACGTTAAGAATTAGCTTTCTCATATAGTTTTACCTCCATTAAAATAACTTATAACTTTATATTACATTATTTTATATTTATTGTCAATATATTTAATAAGAAACATTTTATGTATTACATGTTTTAAATCAACAATGTTTATAGATCCTTACCCATCATAGCCATGCTATCCCATTCAGTGAAATTATTTCTTAAATAAAACTCACTTGTTTTGTTTTCTTTTGAAGTAAATAGAATAATAGTAGTTACACCAATTCCTTTTAATCGCTTTTCCAATTCATTGAGCAGTTTACTACCTATCCCTTGTCCCTGTAACTCATTAGAAATAAACATTTCTCTCAAATTATAATGGACTCCATCATAAAACTGTTCATAGTTCCCGAAAATAGCACCCTTTATTTGTTCGTCTTCAACATATAAAACACCTTCAAAATTGGTCGAAATATAAATATCATTTAGTCTTTTATGAGCAGTTTCTAGTGTCCATTTATCATTCCACGGTTCAGCGTTAAAGACTTTTATATAAAGTGCCGAGCATTTCAGTATATGTTGATCTTTTATACTAATAATATTATTCATATCTAACCCCTCTTTTGCAAATTTATCTGCTTTATTTAAAAGTACCGCCCCATACCCAGCTCCTAGCTAACCACGAAAGATCTATTCAAAACTCACACGTAAAATTCTATGATTACTAATAAATCCCGATTTTTCTAATGTTTTCTTAGATGATATGTTTGTGATGTCACAAGCTGCCATAGGTTTAAGCTTATTGTTATAACATTGCTCTTTAAGCTTTGTGATGATATATGTCCCTACTCCTTTTCCGCGATATTCTCCTGCTACAATCATTCCTATATCTCCAAATCTTCCATTTGATTTCATTATTCTAAATTCACCTATTCCGAGCAAACTGGAATCATCATATAATACAAATATCTGATCATTTTCTATTAGATCTTCATAATAGCCGTCAAATGCAGCATCGCATTTGTTTTTTATAGTTTCAATATCAACTGTTTTGGCTAACCTGAAAGACAGATTTTTAAAACCCTCTAATTCATATTTGATTTTTTTATTATCAATAAAAAGATAACTATCCGTCACTGCACTTTTTTGATAATCAAGACACAAAGACAAAAAATCTGGTTCTTTAGTTGAAACAGCAGCATTTTCTACTATATCACTTTTAATAACATATTCAAAAATTTCTGCTGCACATGTATAGTACCCTTTCAAAACATGAAACTGTACTAAAGTTTTGCTTGAATTCACAAAAAAATGCCCTGCTACTTTCTCATCATAAATAATTTCATAGCATTCTGATCTACCAATCATTACATTTTCCCAAAACCCATCTATTGGCTCTGCTAAGGTGTTAATGTACTCTTTATGTAAATTGAATTTTATTTCTTCATTTACTATTTTTTCTATTTCTATCACTGAATTACCCCCCCGTATTTTTACTCATATGAAAATAAAATAAGATCAAATTTAACTATATATCAATACTCGTTTTTTAATATAGAAAGCATTACCATATCATGATAACTACCACCCCAATAGCTTCTCTTTCTCAAAACTCCCTCTTTTATAAAACCTAATTTTTCAAGTACCCTAATTGATGCATTATTTCCATAAGATACTGAGGCTTCTATTCTATTAACATGGATTTTACTAAATGTAAAATCCATTACTGCACCTAGAGCTTCGGTCATAATTCCCCTATTCCAATATTCAGGTCTTAAATCATATCCCAAATCTGCTCTTATTTTAGGAATTTCTATTTCACACTTACAAAACCCAATAATTTCAGACTGATTCCCCAAAGAAATCCCCCAAAATATGGCTCGTTTTTGCCTAAATGCCTCATTAAAACATTCAATCAAGTCCTCTGCTTGTTTTATATCCGTAAAAAGTTCAAAGGTATCATACTTAATCACTTCAGGATTACTTAAAAGTTTATATATGCTTTCTGCATCTTGCTCTGTTATTTCCCTCAATACTAATCTTTTAGTGATTATTTTAGGGAATGAACTAAATATATTGCTACTCATATTTCTATAATTCCCCCCTTAATTTCTCTAACTTTTGTATTTTTTCTTTTCCTCATTTCTCTTGCTTTCATTTTTCATATAAAAAGAAATAATTATTTTATTAACTTCTCCCCTAAGTAAGTAATTCCTATTTTAATTGTAAAATATTATATTATCAATGTAAAAAATAACTATAACCATTTTCTCCTTATTATTATAAATATTGAAGTTCATGTTAACATTCTGTATAATTGAATAAAGATACACTTATAAAATTATGATTAAAGTATAGGAGTATTGAACTGGGTCAGTTTATTCTAAACGTGGGTGTTTTAGATATTAATGATATTATTTTAAATACATTAGGTTGTATTTTAGGTTTTATTATTTACAAAGTGGTTAAAAATTTCTAACATTTCAATAATGTAATGTAAATGTTATATTAATCGCTTGTTCAAATCTTATAAAACTCTTATAATAATCATTGGACAACAAATTAAACCATGCACTAAATTTGATATTTAAAATACGGAGGTACACATATGAAGCTCAGCCAATTTATAAAAAAACACAGAAATTTAATTTTAATATCCACATTAATTATAATCACCTTAATATTAGGTTGTAAATATAGACAATATTTATTTGTATTAAAAAGCCCTGAAGAATTTAAAAATTTCATAACTTCCTTTGGATACTATGGAATATTTATTTTTATACTTTCTCAATTTCTTCAAGTAACAATCTTTTTCATTCCTGGCGAAGTAATTCAAGCTACTGGTGGATGGATATATGGCACCCTTGGAGCAACTATTCTTTCTCTTATCGGAATAACTCTTGGATCTATATTACTATTTTTACTTTCAAAAAAGTATGGACGACCGCTTGTTAACAAATTTATTTCTGAAACAAAATTGAAAAGTATTGAAGCAGCCTTGAACTCAAAAAAATTAAATCTTATTGTGTTTCTAATTTATTTTTTACCAGGCATACCAAGAGACTCATTAATTTTCGCCTGTGGTATTTCAAAAATGTCTCTAAAAAAATTCCTAGTATACTCAACTTTTGGAAGAATTCCTGCATTAGTACTTTCCTGCTATTTAGGTTCAAACATGCTATCTTGCAGTAAACCATTCCTATTTTTGATGCTATTTGTTATGGTGTTAATCTTTTTAATAGGAGTATTTAAAGGGGAATATTTACTTGAAAAGCTGAGTAATAATTAAATAACCATCTTTATTATCATTATCTAATTATAACCTTGAGTTGTATTTTATTTTTCTCCAAATGCATATATCACTGGCATATTAAAATGCAACCCATCTATATTTTTATACATTTCAAGTCCATTAAATACCTCTACTTTAAACTCTTTAAATTTATCATCACCTAGCTCTTCTACTGCCTCAAAAACTGCTCTTACTGCATTAGACCACATTTCTTCCCACCATTGTTCTTTAGTTGTATAAATCACATCTGCATTTTCCTTATAAACCTTAATATTTCTTAAACCTGTATTTTCTAATATTTTTCTCACATCTTTGGCTGTATCAAATTTGGGAATACCTGATTTGTTATTTTGATTTGAGGAATCTATATGTAAATATTTGTTAACTATCTTTGTTAGCCACTTTTGGTCTTCTTGTATAGCCCATATACTAAAGCCTACTTGTCCATCTTTTTTAAGTACTCTTAGTATTTCTGTTAATTTACTATCACTATATAAAAGATACCCGATTCCAAACCCACAGATAACATTGTCAAAAAAATTATCATCAAATTCTAATGTTTGTGCATTCATCTTTATTACTTTGGCATTATCTATTTTTTGCTTCTCAATATCCTTATGTGTTTCACTTACCATAACTTCTGAAGCATCTATACCTACAGCATATCCTTCTTTTCCTATTTTATTTATTGCAGAAAATAATGAAGCTCCCCTACCTACTCCAATATCTAATATTTTTTTACCTTTGTTAATACTTGAAAGTTCAACTAATCTATTGCCAAATCTCTGCCAATAATTAGGTCCAATTTTACCAAATCTAGTTGCAACCTTGTCCCATACATTCATAAGCTTTTGTTTTTCTTTATTAATCATATAATCTCCTTTCATTTGTTTATTATAAAAACCGTTACTTATCTATTATTTTTAATGTCTTTAGTACTTCTTTTAGTTCTCCCTTCATCTTTAAAAAGGTATTAAATTCTGGATGCTCTTCCGGGAAATTTAGATCTGTTGGTCCACCTATAACATAAGTAGCACCTTTTGCTTCAAAATATCGTTGATCACAAATTGTATCAAGACTATCTTCATAGAAATTAGCTGAATTCTTATTAATAAAAGCAAATAGTTTACCGTATCCACCTTCTGCTTTTTCCTTTGGTTTAAAATACACAGTTATCCCCATATCATTTTCTTCAACCCTATATTTATCCTTCCAAGTTTTTGGGAAAACAATTGAAAACCCAAGTTTATCACTCTTAAACATTTCAGGTTTATTACTATCATTCACTTTCTTTGAACATCCCACTAATAAAACTAATAATGACAGAATGGTCAAACAATATAATAATATTTTTTTCATACTTGCCTCCAATGATTTTTAAATTCTTATAAAAATTAAAAATAACTTTAATTTACAGCTTTACGCTTTACATAAAATATATAATGAACTAAACTGTATATCATAAAAACCCATCTTACCCTTATTATAGCTACCTTTTTCAATTTGTCAATATTTGTTTATTTTAAATGAAATTCTATAAATCCTTAAAACATTCAAAAATATTTCAGTCTATCCCCTCAAGTTTTGCTCTAATACAAACCAAAATAAGGAGCTGAATAATTTATTCAACTCCTTACTACACTAATAAATATTTAATGTAATTTAGCCAGGTGATACAATTTATTCCATTACTTTAATACAAATTCCATTATGGCTAATATCCATAAATGTAATGGATAAAAAACATAAAATAAATATTTACTAAATTTATTGTTAACCCCTCTTTCTCCGTTATATAAAATCATAAATGGAACTGCTGTTATAAATAAGAAATCTGAATTAAACATTAACATTTCTATTGTCTCTTGAAATGTATCATATGGCACATAACTCATAAGAGCCAAAGCTAAAAATAATACAAAATATCCTATAATAGCTTTTTTCTTATTTTCTCTAAAAAAATATGTTATTAATGCAAATGGTATCAAAACCATCCCACCCTCTGTAAACACTCCCAATGGAATAAGAACTATTGAAAACACTATTATTCCTACCTTTTTAGCGCCTTCCTTATTTTTGCTAAACTCAAACAAATTAAGTATTGTAAGTCCTAGGGCCAGTGTCATAAATATATTATTGTTAACTACAACTTCTTTTGACACTAACCCTTTATTTATTATAAAATTCCCAATTTCCATAAATATAGCCCATCCGAATAATCTAAGGTTATACTTCAATTTATTTTTTGTGTGGAATAATCCCTCTACCATTAAGAATACAAATAATGGTGCTACAAACCTTGATAATGGATGAAACCATAACGGAAATACTCTTGGAAATGCAAATTGTAGCTGGTTATTCTTTGCGTAATATACACTCTCTACTTAGTGCTGAGGGCTATTTTATTATCATATTTTCAGCATACTTTAGAGTTATAATATCCTCATACGATAAGCTTGAACAGCCGTTTCGCTAAGTTTATCAATAAATTTAGTATTAACATAAGCTCCTACAAAGGCCCCTATTCCAGGAACCAGCTGTAATAGTTTTGCTAAATCAATATAATCTCTATACTCTTGCTGAAACGCTCTCCAATCAAAAGAATTAATATCCTTGGGCAATGTACTATAATATTCTTCAAAATTTTCCATTCTATCAAATACTTCATTTACATTACTCTTACTAGAAAAAGCGAGCTGAAATACATATAATATATAAATTCTTTCTTTATAATCATTAACGTCAAATCCATAAATTGCAGCAATGTCATAAAGAAATTTAATTTTTATACTTAAAAGTAAAGGTAAGTCCGCAAGTGCCAAAAGGAATCCACCTGCCCCTGTTCCTGCCCCCTCTACCATAGCAGTAGTTTTATATGTCTTGGTTTTTTGTGCAACTAATTCTTCTCTTTCTTGAAGAGATAAATTTATAGAGGGCTCTTTCGTAATATATTTAGACCCAACTAAAACTACTTTAATCATATTTTTTATAGCTGAAGTTATTATTTCATGATATTTTTCGGGTAATATTCCATTAAATTTATTTTGAATACCCTTTGATACCTTTTCAACTAATGTGGATTTTTTTTTCATTTCTATCTTCCATTTATTCAATTCTTCTAAAGCCATATCATTATAAGAATACATTAAAATCACCTGCCTCAGTTTATTATATATTTAAAATGGGCTTTAAACAACAACTATTACCGCTCTATATCCTTGTTTTAAACTTTCATTTATAACCTACGCTCCAAACTATTTTTATCTTTTCAAGTTGATTTACAGAATTATAATTTGAATATAGTATTGACATGATAACATTTAGATAGTACAATCTATTAAAAGATATCTATTATTAATTGATATTCAGTATCATGTCATGATTGGATTACATAAATCTCATATTATTTATAAGTAAAAATCACTTTGCTAATTATTGGTTTTGATAGAAAATAATTTATGAGTCTATAGGAAATTATAATCATTGATATTAAACAATATTTTACATTAAAATTATGTCACTTATTTAATAGAAACTTATAAATATTATTAATGATAGTGTTAACTGACTTATGAAAAAAGCACATAGGAATATTTGTATGTCAATTACAACTTTAAGAAATAAGGTCGTTGTCTTTTTAGCCTTAAACTTATGGAATTTAATGTTTTTGTTCTTACAAA
>NZ_BHYK01000020.1:0-26082 GCF_003865095.1 Clostridium tagluense
GAATAATATACTATATAAGGATGATGAATTAAAAGTATTCATCGACTTTAATTAACATTTTTTTACAAAAACTTAAAAATCAATTTTTTGCCTAAGAGAGAGAATACACAAAATTATTTACACGCCCACTTTAAAATAAATTTTTAAAGTTGAGATTTTTTAGAGCTTTATAAGAGTGTTAAATCATCTCCTGGGTCGCTGTAATTATAGCATCAGTTTCTTCTTGAGCTAATATATATATCAATATCTTCCACAATATAGTCCTGTCCTGTGGAGTGAAGCACATCATAAAATGATTTGATATAGCCGAACACATTGTAGTCATTAAAAACTTTGAGTGCAGCTTTACCGGTCATATAATGGGCCTGCTTATAGCTTTCAAGACAAAATACTGTGAAATCAATAGTTCTATCCATGACTTATCACCTCACACCTGCGGAAATGTTATATTTCCGCTATTTCTTTCTTCTAAGAAAAGTTCAAATAATTTTTCCGTGCTGTACTGCCAAACCTTTGTTTCTTCTTGCTCCAAGGTTTCATACAGATGAGAAGAATAAAGATTTATAACACCATCCTTATCTGATAAATTTAATTCAGCCATAATTTTTTCTACAAGAGCAGAACATATGATGGGAAACACAACGTCAAATTTACTTTTCTCCATTACTTTTCCCTCCTAAATCTTCATAATGGTCAAATACGCAAAATCCCAATGATTTCTCCGTATGAAATAGTATCTGATTAAAAAGTTTCTCTACTTTCAATCGTTTTAAGGCTTCTTCTTTATCCAATACACCAGTTTCAAAAAGTTTTACAGTCAAATATACATTATCGTCAGCAACAGGGCCGATTACAACATCATATTCTTTTAGAATTTCTATTCCTCTGCGATTTACAGTGATAAAATCCAGCCATTTTTCATCAGCAGATATAAATTCTATTATATTAAGTTGCTTTCTTGCTTTTTCTATATCAAGGTTATATACTGATAAAAATTTTTTACCTGTATTGTTTCTTAAACTGACTTTTTCCGCCCAGCGATTCGCTTGTTCTTTATTGCTTGTAGTATAAAAGCCTATGCCAAAATCAAGCAGACGATTACTTTGTAAAATTTCTGGTCTTTCCACAACAGCATCACTGCCGTGATAGATATTCACTGTAATCCCTCCAATATCTTTGAGATTATTTTCTTCTCTTTCATAAGTGCAGATAGCATATTTTTATAATGCTTTCTCCTTTTTACTTGTTCTTCATTTTTGTTATCTTTTCTTTGTCTTTGTCTATATAATCGGTTATAATCTTTTTATCATTTCGATATTTCAAATAATAATATTCATTATTGCCTATTTTTTTAATGCTTAAGTTTCCTTTTGTCAGACCTTCTAACTCTTTCGTATAAGTCTCAATCATTTCCGCATTTCTCTTTTGTTCTTCGTATACAACACTCTCCATTATTTCATAATACCTTACCATGGGTCGCCTAACTTATAATATTATAACACATCCAGTAAAAAAAATTCTTCCTTAAGCAACGATTTCCTCTGAAATTAATTAGTTCCCTTTGTTGGACTAGAACCTGTAGTAAAGTAAATTTACTCTGCTAGTTACATGACACACTATACACTTAAGAAGGTGATAATGTAATATGAAGATTTTAATTTCAAATATATCTAATATACCCCTATACCAACAAATAAAAGACCAACTAAAAGATATTATTTTTAAAGGTGAGATGTCTGAGGGTGATCCACTTCCATCTATCAGAAATTTTGCCACTGATTTGAAAGTAAGCGTTCTTACTATTCGCCGTGTCTACAATGAATTAGAGCAAGAGGGCTTTATTACAAGTCAGGTGGGCATTGGCACTTTTATTTCTGCTGGTAAATTAGAACTACTTCGTGACTCTAAACGGCGCATTGTTGAACAAAAAATGCAGGACTTAATTCAAACAGCAAAGACGTTAAAAATTTCAAAAGAGGAATTAAATGAAATGATGAATATTTTATATGAGGAGGATGAACAATGAGCAATGTATTAGAAGTATCAGGATTAAATAAATCTTATGAGAAATTTGCTCTTTCTGATCTTAGTTTTTCTTTACAGGAAGATTGTATTACAGGTTTTATAGGTATTAACGGTGCAGGTAAAACAACCACTATACGGAGCATTCTTGGTCTCGTAATGAGAAATGCTGGTACTATCAAATTCTTTGGAAAGGATATGGATACGCACGAGTCTGAGTTAAAAAACCGTATTGGAGTTGTGCTGGATGATGGCTGCTTTTATGATGAATTAACCATGAAAGAAATGAAAAGCATTATTGCACCGCATATTCCAGGTGGAATGAACGAGATTACAAAGCCTATATGGAAGGTTTTTCACTTAATCCACGCCAGAAGATTTCAACACTTTCAAAAGGTATGCGTATGAAGTTCGCATTGACTTTGGCACTGTCCCATGAGGCAGACTTGCTTATTATGGACGAACCTACAAGTGGACTCGATCCCTTAATTCGAAACCAATTCATGAATATCTTGACAGATTATATGAAACAAGGTGGCAAAAGTGTTTTCTTTTCAACGCACATCACTTCAGATCTTGATAAAATTGCAGATATGATTATTCTTATTAACAATGGCAAAATCTTGTTCGAGGAAGAAAAGGATACATTGATGGATACCCATCGATTAGTAAAAGGTGATAGCAAGGACTTGACTGTTGAAACCAGAAAACTATTCTTAAATATTCAAGAAACAGGATTTGGATTTATGGGTATCACAAATAAGTTATCTCAAGTTCAAGAAAGCATAAAAGACATTTTGGTTGAAAGACCTAGCATAGAAGATATTATGCTGGGCTATGTGGAAGGAGGTGAAAAATAATGCTGTTACATCTTGTTAAAAAAGACTTCTTACTTGTAAAAAAATATTTACCACTTTTCGTGATTTTACCATTTGCTATACCCCTTCTTATAATGATACAAGCCTCCCACTTGACACAAGTATCCCAATTTTTGGGGCTTATTGCTTTTGTGTTATCCGTAATTTTTGCGGTGTTTATGTTGTATCAATATGTTTTGATGGCAGAAATGAAATACCCTAAAGCGGAAGCTCTGCTATGTTCTACGCCATATTCTCGCAGTGCTCTTGTAAAAGCAAGATATGCTTTTCTTCTATTGATCTTTGCTTATTGCTGTGTGGCATACAACTTACTCGCACTGCTATTTGCCAAAATTGAATATCTTACTCCATTCAGCTACCTTATTGCTCTGCTGATTTCAGTAATCTTATTTGGCGTATACACACCGCTGCAATATAAATTGGGCTTTGAAAAAACAAAGTATTTCTTCATGATATTAATCATGGGATCGCCATTTTCATTGACTTTATTAATAAAAGCCAATATCAAACTCGATTTTACGAGATTTTCTGCAATGCCTATGTTTGTCCAGTATCTGATACCGATTGTGGCTATAATTGCTATTCTCTTTATTTCTATGAAAGTATCTATAAAAATTTACTTGAAAAAAGAATTGATATAACTTATTTGTTTTGAGAAAGGAGAGATATCTATGCAAGCTTTGAAAGCACCAGTAGTAATATTATGTGTGCTGTTTCCCTTTGTGTATTTGACTTATAAGCACTTTAAAGATAACCAAAAAAAATAAAACATTACTGTAAAAATCAACTTAAACTTATATATAGCCTACCAAATTAGTAGCAGAGATTATCAGTAAACTTCTAATTCCTCTAAGGTGTCTGGCACCACGGCTATCAATCTACTATATAAAAAACATTGGAATATCTCAATATCCTACCCATTTTTAACTCAGTATATTTTCCTAATTCATCACAAGTAAAAACGCCACACAGTAAATTTACTATTTTTCTATTGTCATAACTATGATCTACCATAATTTATCATAAATATAAAGATTAGAGATATAAAATAATCACTATAGCAGCTTAAAATCTAAGTTACTATAGTGATTATTTGTTTATGCATCTTTAATATTCAATATATCCAACGCTATCATTTAAAAAATTCAGAAAAATATGGGCCATAAACTGATTTTCATAAATATCACTAAATTTTCCATGAAATTCTTTTCTACTTATCCCAATTTCTTCTTCTACAACCTCTGTAAACTGTGAAATATCTGCTTCAAAAATATATTTTTCTATTTCATTTACACTATAAAACAAATTTATACATAATTCTTCATCATACATTTTCCAATAGGCATTGAATTCACGGCAAAAATTTTTCAATTTGATTTTACACTCTTCTTCATTTAATTCCCAATATGTATTTAGTTCTGTAACAAACTTATCCATAATCTTAATATGAATATTTTCATCAAATTGATCATTAAATTCTTCAAGAATTACCTCAGAAGTTCCCAGGGTCACGTAAACTTCCTGCAAATCATTTAATACAAAGAAAAACCCAGTAGGAATATATATATATTGCAAAAACCCCAAAATGGCTTTTATGTCATTGTAAGAAGCCCAGTTACTATCTAATATATCTTTACTATAATTAATAAGTGTGGTATTTATAAATATAGAATTTTTTTTCATAGGCAAATCTAAGAATAAATTTTTCCAGAGGTTACGCTTTTCAAATATCAAACCTTCCCAATAGTATGAGTTATTATATTTGTACATTATATTATCTTGAATAAAACTCTATTACTAAAACTTCATTTACATCTATTGGGATTTCATTTTTTTCAGGCATTCTTATAAGTTTTCCAGCAAAATTTTCATAATCCTTTTCGATATAAGGTAAGGTAAATGTTTTAAGCTCTAAAAAACTTTCTGTAAATATTTCATTTTTTCTGTATTTCTCTTTTAATACAATATTGTCGGAAATCTTAACTTCAAAAGATGGAATATTTACCTTTTTACCATTTACCGTTATATGACCATGATTAACCATTTGCCTTGCCTGACGTATAGAGCTTGCAAATCCTATTCTATATACTATATTATCTAGTCTGCACTCTAAATATTTAACTAAAGCATCCCCTGTTATTTCCTTGCTTTTCATTGCTCTATTTATATATCTTGAAAATTGCTTTTCAAGCACACCATAATAGGATTTCAGCTTTTGTTTTTCTATAAGCTGAATACCATAATTTGATAACTGCTTACCACCTCTACTGCTTTCTTTTGTAGCTCTATTCATTGCTTTTGGATGTCCGTAAATATTTACGCCTAATCTTCTGCTTAATTTAAACCTTGGTGTTCTTATCTTTGCCATAAACTCCTCCATAAAATATATTATTTTGCCGCGATAATGCATTTATATTAAATTCATTATATCATATATTTTATCAATTGCAAATGATTTTCATTATCTTTTCAATTTTGTTCTTATCTACAAGTTAAGAGTATTATTCTTAATAGATTACGCACCACATCATATGAACATTACGACAATAAAAACACATAATTTATTACTAGACAAAACCCTCCATAGTATTTATCTATGGAGGGTTAAATTCATCATATTTCATTCTACTGAACCGTAAACCTGGTAACAGCTCTCTCATTAAAATAGCTGAATAACCTTAGATCCACAACACTTTTTATATTTTTTACCACTTCCACATATACAAGCGTCATTTCTTCCTATCTTAGGAGTAGAAGTATTATTATCTCCTGAATTTAATTCATTTAAAGTATATCCTTTTAATCTCCAAAGTCTAGTATTATTTATAAAACTGTTTATTTCTACTAATAATTTTTGAAGGTCATTTTCGCTTGCTTCTCTAAGTGTATCTAGGATATTTTCTATTACTTCTTCTTTTTCATTTTCTTGAATATCAGAATATAAATTAACTATAATCATTTCAATCTGTGAATCTTCTATTTTCCAATTATTCTTTAAATGCCTTTTGAATCTCATGCTTATTTTATTTTCAATTAAATATCCTTCATTGGCAGATTCAAGTAGTTCATCCTTTTTTATAATACAAAAATCACTATCACTTGAAATCTTCTCTCTTGTATTTATAATATTGACAACATCTTCTAGTGGCACCATTATACTATAGGCTATATTACCTTGTAATTTATACCCAGCATAATAATATGAACCACTTACAATTATTCCGTAAAAATCAGTTTCACCTAAAGAATAGTCAACATAATTATTAAGCATGCTTTTAAAATCATTTATAAGCACTACGCCATAGTTATAGGTCATTCCACAGAATAGCTTTACTAGTTCTGTATTTTTAGCGAGTTTTTTTCTATACTCCTCATTATCTAAGGATTTTATGGCATTTATTGTTTCATTTGGCATGATTAAATATACACCATCTTCTTTCATAGCTACAAATACAAATCCGCATTCTAAAAAATAATCTGGGTTTGATGTAAAATTATGATCTTCAAAAGATATATACCCATGTTTATCAGCTATATTTTTTAAAAATTCAAACCTTTCACTATCAATTAAATATAGCGCCTGCGTTATTTTCTCTTCATATACATCTAAAAGTCTTTTTACTAATTGCCCTTTATTAAGCTTAGATACCTTTGTAGTATTTAGCATAGATGTTATTTTTAATAATTCAGTTTTGGTATTACATTCTAATAATTCTCTTAAATCCTGTGTAAACTTACCTCTTTTTATTCTACTAAACATTGCATTTGCTTTATTTTCAATTTCTAAATCTATATTATTCATTATGCTATGTAAAATATAATCAAAATTTTCTTCATCATTATATGTATCAAAGTCATCATCCTCTATAAATGGAACTATATTCTTCTGCCCTTTTGTTTTAGCTTTTTTAAACTTAAAATTATTTCCTGGCAAGTACTTTTTTTCTGTATCTCTGCCTCCTTCATATCCACAAACTCCATCTCTAGGCGAATTTGTATATTCAGGTACATCTACCACATCATTATCTTCATCTATGCAATCTGCACAAAAAAATTTTTCTTCTTCATAATCAAAATACTCTGCCTTTTTATTGCAATTTGCACAAAAATTTTGTATTTCTTCATTTCTAGCTAATATTTCTATTTCACTATGTTTTTCCCCTGTTAAATACTCATCAATAACTTCAAGTTTTAATTTAGTAGTAGAACCGAAATCATAGTCATATCTAAATTTATCACCTACAGAAATTACCTGTCTCAATTTGAAATCCATTGTTTCGTCATTGAAAAAAAAATCAGAATCTTCCTCCACTGAAGAATCATAATTTACATCATCTATAATGAAACTACTTAAGTGTCCACAACATTCTAACCAAATATCTCTTAAAAAACTATCCAAATTCTTTAAAGTTGAATTTATATCTATAGCTATATATAAACAATACTCTTTTGCTCCATACTGTGGGACTATAGATAAAACATATTGACTCTTAGTTTTTTTAGAACTCTCCATTGCTTCTTTTATCTTTTCTTTTCTATCTTTACAACCTTTAACATGTCTTTTAACGGTTCTTTCTGATAATTCCTCATTGCAATAATAACATTTACCTTTCAAATCTTATCTTCTCCATTTCTTTTTCTTAAATTTAATAGCTGTTATGAATTATGCCCTAACTTTTTTAAATTTATAAACTTGTTATAAACACCCTTTCTAAATTATATATTTATTTTACCATACACAATTTCATTTGAAAATAAATTCTTAAGGACATTTCAGCTTGGCTCTTTATTGTTGTACAGTAGAATCCTTTCCCAAAATCTTTGTAGGGTCTGCATTTAGACATTTCCATTTTTTGAAAGGCGACAGGCCCCTTACACATTCATTTATGTGTGGGAGTTTCAGTTAAGGCTAAGGAATAAATATAAATACCACATTGAATATAAATCTCGAAAATAGTCTATAATTTAAATACCAATCTTTTTAAATGGTTAACAATTAAAAACACTACTGCACTTGGCTCCCCCTAAGTGCAGTAGTGCTTTTTTTATCTATAATTTACTTTAGGCTTAAATGCAAATTTCCCATTTTTTTCAAAGCGACAGGCACCTTACAGTATTTAGGATTTAGAGTAACTTAATTAGCTCTTCCAACTCCTGGGATAAAACTTTTGCAAGCGTAAAATCAGTATCTTTTAAAGCTAATTCTATTTTTGTTTCAACTAATTTTTTCTTTTGTTCAATTTCTAAATAGTCTACGCCAAAATGATTAGCATAAATCATCTTTCTAAATTTTCGCATACTCATTTTTCTAATTGTCTTATCTTCAATGATTAAAACAAAATCCATACAGTTTACTATAGAATAGAAATCATGAGAAATCATTAAAATGGCACCTTTATAGTTTTCTATGGCTTTTTCCAGTGCTATTTGTGAATAGGTGTCTAAATGACTTGTGGGTTCATCAAGAAGCAACATGTTTGCTTGACTAGCAGAAACTTTAGCCAATTGAAGCATATTTTTTTCTCCACCAGATAAAGACCCTATCTTTTGATTAATGGCTTCTTCTTCAAAACCATAGTTTGAAATATATGATTTAATCTCATCACAAGTTTTAAAACCAACACCGAAGAACTCTTCAAGTATGGTATTAGACTCATTTACTGTTTTGCCTTGAAGTTGAGATAAATAAGCCACTTCAACTTGCTGATTTATCTCAATTGCATCATGATTATTTTTAAAGATTTCTTGAAGCATTGTGGTTTTACCTGTACCATTTGGACCCACAATGGCTACTTTATCAGTAGATTTAATCTCAAAGTTAACATTTTCTAGAAGCATATCATCAAAGCTAACACTGTAATCATTAACTTTTAAAGCAATGGTTTCGACTATTTCATTATCTGTAACTAAACTGATATTGGGCTCTTTAATATCTACAAATGGTGATTTAATTCTACGTTTTTCTAATCTTTCTTGAATTTTAACTCTAGCATTTAGAGATTTGCCTTTAGAAGATTGATCATACTCAGTTGCTTGAAATCTTAGTTTTTTTATTAACTTTTCATTTCGCTCAAGTTCTTCATTATCATCAATAGCTAGTTCTTGCATTTCAATTTTAGTTTGAAGTAATGAGAAGTTATAATCAATATAGCTTCCAGCAAACTCTTGGAGTTCCATGTTTTCAAGGTGCAAAATTTTGTTAAAACAATGATTCAATATATATCTATTGTGCGTAATAATTAACATTATTCCTTTGTGCGAATTAATTAGATTTTTAAGTGCATTAAGGTTTTCAAAGTCTAAAAACACATCGGGTTCATCCATAATCATTAAATCTGGACTATTTAGCATTTCCTTAATTACTTGAATAAGCTTGAATTCGCCACCACTAAGCTCAGATATCATTAAATCTTTATACTTAATTAAGTTTGCAAGATTTAGGCTTTTATTAATTTTGTTTTCGAAATCATCCCCATTAATTGCATCAAATGCGTCTAAAGTTTGTTGATACTTTTCTAGTAGTGAATCAATATCAGTCGATGTTTCCATTTCACTGCAAATAGATGTTATTTCATTTTGTAGTTTAATAAATTCTTCCCCTATATATTCGAAAACTGTAATCTCTTTTGTTTCGCCCTGTTGTGAGAATTGACTTACGTACCCAATTCTACAATTTGGCTGTATCTCGAGCTCACCATCGAACATATATTTTTCTGGATCCATAATTATATCTATCAGTGTACTTTTTCCGCTGCCATTTGTTCCTATAAAAGCACAATGATCTCCAGCTTCTAATGTAAATGAAATGTTATTATATAGATCCTTTTGCGGAAATGAGTAGGACAAATTATCAACTTTTATCATTTTTATTACCTCTCTTTATCACTAAAAAAGAGCCTATAAGAATAAGCTCTTCAATATATTTTGTTCTCAATTGCAATTTTACACTTGATTTTTATGTAGCAAAGACATTCTACTAAGTTTACCCTTGATAGCATAACATTTTTTACGACTAAGTTCAATCATTTCATATTAACGCCATTTCAGAAGGAAAGTCTCCCACTTCTATAAGTTGGAGTTACATGCTATAACAAATAGAAAGCTTTGGCAATTTTGATAACTTTAATATTCTACTTGACTCAAATACAGAATTGAATGGGATAATAGAAATTGAATCAAACATATTTTATAACATATCAATTGTTATTTTATGGTATTAAATGGTACAATATATTTATGATTCTTTAACAAAAAAATAAGAACAGCCAATTTGATTTGAAAGATATAATATGGAAGACCCAAATATTATGGAGGCGATTTTTATGAGTCGAGAAAAACGACTAAAAATGAAAAAGGTCACTTTAGACCATCTGGAGCAATACAATCAATTACTTCGGTATGTTTTTCAAGTGACCAATGATGAATTATACCGGATAGGTTGGGAAGAAAAGGATATGGTTCATGCCAAATCTCCGGTGCTGGAACAGGCCGATGTTCTAGGGTGGTTTGATGGAGAAAAACTAGTGTCCCAAGTGGCTGTATATCCATTTCAAGTGAGAATATTCAATAGAACTTATGATATGGGTGGACTTACCGGGGTAGGCACTTTTCCCGAATACTCTAGTCAGGGATTGATGCATAAACTGTTACTTCAGGCACTTACGAATATGCGTGAAAGAAAACAGTCTATTTCCTATCTGTATCCTTATTCTATTCCTTATTATAGGAGGAAAGGATGGGAAATCATTTCAGATAAAATAACATTTGAAGTGAATGATTATCAGCTGCCCAAAAACAAACAGGTTTCGGGTGAGGTTGAACGTGTCGATACAGACAGCGATGATGTGAAAGCGACTTATGAGCGTTTTGCCAATCAAAGCCATGGGGCTATGCTGCGCAATGATTTAGCTTGGAACGAATATTGGCGCTGGGATTATGACGACCTGACTGCTGCAATTTATTATAATGAAAATAAAGAGCCGGATGGGTATGTCCTTTACTGGATTGCAGATGAAGTGTTTCATATTAAAGATATGATTTTCATCAATGAAGAAGCTCGCAGTGGACTATGGAATTTTATCAGCGCACATTTTTCCATGATTTCAAAGGTTATAGGAAATATCCATACGGATGAGCCGTTGGCCTTTCTGTTGGAGGATGCCGACATTAAGGAAACCATTTCCCCTTATTACATGGCTCGCATTGTGGATTTAGAGCAGTTTATTAAACTCTATCCCTTCAAGCCTGACAACCAAGAGCGTGTATGGATGTTTACGCTTGACGATCCACTTCTCTCATGTAACCAAGGCACCTTCACCCTACGTATCCACCCCAATGGAAAGGGCGAGGTAATACGCACGGGAGAGCGCTGTAGCTCACGGATCGATATCCAAACCATGACAACCATGTTGCTTGGATATAAGCGCCCTGATTATCTTCATAAGATTGGACGCCTTTCATGCAGTCCGGAAATCGTTGATATGCTTGAGGACTCCATTGAACAACAAACCCCTTATTTCTCAGATTACTTTTAACCGCCTGTTATCTCTCCAATATAAAATATATGAGAAGTTATAATCAATATATCTTCCATCAAACTCTTGGAGTTCCATGTTTTCAAGGTGCAGAATTTTGTTAACACAATGATTCAATAGATATCTGTTGTGCGTAATAATTAACATTATTCCAATGCGCGAATTAATTACTTGAATAAGCTTGAATAATTTAGGCTTTTATTAATGTTGTTTTCGAAATCATCTCGATTAATTGCATCAAATGCGTCTAAACTTTGTTGGTACTTTTCTAGTGAAGAATCAATACAGAACTATGAACACAACCTAATCCATAAGATGTACAATATCAATTACTTCTTAGCTTCTTCCATTGTATTGTAAATCTCCTGCACTGTTGATTTTGTTGCAATTTATGTAGTAATTGAGCGAAATAAGGACTATAATCAAACAATATCCTTATTTCACCCAATTAAAGTCAATAGTACGTTTAAAAAATACTTATTAATTTTATTGTGCAACAAAATTACCACTTCAAAATACGAAAAATGGCAAATTAAGATAGAGTAGTGATTCCACTTCTATCATTTAGTTTGCAACGTTATAACTATATTATAGATGGAGGTGCATTATGAAAGGTACGGTTATTAATACGTGGATAAGGACATGTACACGATTATATGGAATAGAATGTGTAGATAATGCTTTAATTGGAGCTGGACTTCAAAAGGATAGAAAGTTTTTGCCACTTGAAAATGTTGATGACAGTATTATAAATAAGATAATTAGTGAGATTGCTAAAAATAACCATCTTAAGGTTCATGAATTGTGGAGAATAATAGGTATTGATAATATTAAAACATTTACAATTGATTATCCTTCGTTTTTTAAACATGAGAGGCTTTACACCTTTTTAAAGTCAATGTATGATATACATATTAATGTCATAAGAATGATTCCTGGATCAAAACCTCCAATACTAAATCTTGAACCAATTTCAAGAAGAGAAGCTATATTTAGTTATAGTTCAAAACGTGGTATGTTTGATTATTTTCAAGGTATGATTGAAGGAGCTAGTATCCATTTTAAAGAGAAGATTGTCATTAAAGAAATTTCCAGATCCAGCACTGAACTGAAATTAAGTCTTGTGTTTGAACATGATATACAAATAAAAAAAATATATAGGATTAACAAATTAATGAGCCTTGGTTTTATAAGAGATGTTGGAGTTAAAGTTTCGATTCTTTCTTCATTTATTTCAGCAATTCTAATTTCCGGAGTATATTTTGTAGTAAAGGATTCAATTGTATATACCTATATTTTAAGTATTTTAAGTATATTTTTATCAACATTTACAGCAAATTACTTGCTTAATAGGCCAATAAACATAATAATAAGTGATGTCAAGAAACTTAAGGAGAATGATTTTGTTAATAAATTGAGTATTGTTACCGGTGATTCCTATGAAAAACTTTATGAGCTTATTCGAGAACATAAGGAAATAGTTACAACTGACTTCGTAGGTTTTAGAAGCATATCCGACGAAATTACTACCTTTAGTAGAGATGTAAATGCTATAGCAGTTAAAATGAATAGTACATCGGATGAAATCGCTCATATTGTAGAACAGGTGGCATCAGCAGCAATTCTTCAAACTGATGAAATTGAAAGTTCGGTTTATATGCTTAATAGAAGTGTTGAATCTATTAAAAATGTTGCATATAGCGAAAATGAAAATAAAAAAGAACTTGAATCTGCTGTTATTAAAATTGAAGAAAGTTATAAAAACACTAAGACTACTTCTGATAAATTAAATGATATGCTTGTTAGCTTTGGAAACGTTAAAAATAATAGCGTAGAACTTCAAAATAGAGCAAATGGAATTACTGAAATAGTATCCTTAGTCTCATCAATAGCAGGACAAACTAATTTACTTGCATTAAATGCATCTATTGAGGCAGCAAGAGCAGGGGAGGCTGGAAAGGGTTTTTCAGTTGTAGCTGATGAAGTTAGAAAGCTTGCAGAACAATCACAGAATGCAGTTGATAATATTACTGCAAGCCTAGGTGAATTTATAGGTGAAGTTGATAATGTTGTATGGGATATAGAAAAACAATTTGATATACTAAAAGAAGAAAATGTTAAATTGAATATTGCAGTTAACTATAGTAGTGATGCAAATGACAAGATTAAAACAGTTGCTGAAAAGATGGTGGAAACCTCTAAAAAACTTGGGGAAGAAACCCATGAAATCTCTAATGTTTATAGTAAGGTTGAATCATTAGTGGCTATTGCTGAAGAAAATACCGCAGCTTCGGAGGAAGTAAGTTCTAATGTTGTTAGTTATACGGATCAACTTAAAAAACTTATAAATGATATAACCCAATTCCAAAAGCTTTCTGAACAATTTGGTAAGGATATCGGTAAATATAATATCTAAAATAATAGTTACAAATCAATTGAAAAATAATTAACAAAGGAATTTATTCGAATTCCTTTGTTAATTATAATAATTTTTTAGTTTATACTTATATATTATTTACCAAATAACCCTTGAGCACCTTATGCTGCGCTTTATGGCCTCTAAATTGGTGCTCTCTTCTTATTTTTTGCTGGTTTCTTAGTTAGTACTTTGTCTCAGCATATATCTTTAATGTATTTTTCATTGTTTTCCTTACTGATAACGTAACATCATATGAATTCCCACTATACTCTACATTAATTTTATCATCTTTTATAAATACCCTCATTCCCTCCACAGAAAACCCCTCTATATGCAGACCTACAAATAACAGCTCAGCATCATTGCCAGAAGGTTGTGAATTCATGACACGTTAAATGCATTGCCAACTTTTTTCATCACCTCAAAATTACCTAAATATGTAAAAAAATCTATATTTCCGAGAAAAAATTAAATATCTAACAAAAGCATTCAGAAAGTACTGAAAATTACGAATATATATATAACTTGCAGATTTGTTTTTAATAGAGACAACACCTCCTTATAAAGTTAGTATTTGCAGTAACAACTAGATATTTGAATAGACATAAATTAAAGGAGACTACACTATGAAAACCAAACTAGAATATTCGAAAAAAATTATTGTATGCCAATACTTAGCTTTTGGAATTATATTTGGATTTTTATTCCCTATTTCTGCTATTATTTTTGAGCTTATAACAAACAATCTCAATTTAACAATAGCCAATTTATTATTTATACATATAAATAATAAATTACTATTAATGATTGATACAGCCCCAATATTTTTAGGCATATTTTCGCTAATAGCAGGAATTATAAGAGCTAAATTAGAAGTGATTAATAACGAATTAGAGCAACAATCACTATATGATGATTTAACCCAAATATATAACAGGAGATATGGATATAAGTTGCTAAATAAGTATATATCAAACGTAAAGAACTTAGATGAAAAAATTGGAGTAATGTTTTTAGATATTGACAGATTTAAAACAATTAATGATACTATGGGCCATCATATAGGTGATGAGTTATTAAAATCTATTGCAAATAGAATATTATTAATGCTAACAAATGATGAGGTTATTGTACGACTTGGTGGAGATGAATTTATGATTATTATTAAAGGCGTTAATTATATTGAAGATATAATTTCTATTACACAAAGGACAATTAAACTATTTGATGAGCCTTTTAATCTTTTAAATAATTATTTCAATATAAAAAGTAGCATAGGTATAGCGATATTCCCCCAACATGGAAAGGATATAGAAACCCTTTTAAAGCATGCGGATATTGCCATGTACGAATGTAAAAAAAATAAAAAAAGTAAATTTGAAATATTTAATGAAAAAATGTTAAACAACTTAAATGAAAAATTTCAAATAGAACACGAATTGTATAATGCTTTAAAAAGAAATGAACTGTTTTTAGTATATCAACCTATTGTAAATGCTGAAACCAATAAAATTACTGCTACTGAAGCATTGTTACGATGGAATAGTCCTGTATTAGGAATGATTTCACCTGCTATATTTATTCCAATAGCCGAAAGTACAAACTTAATTATAGATATAGGCAAATGGTGTTTAGAAGAAGCTTGCAAACAAAATAAGTTATGGCAAGAAAACGGATTCGAACATATTTATATTTCTGTTAATGTTTCTGGCAATCAAATTAAGCAACCAGAATTTGTAGATATGGTTAAAAATATTCTAAGCCAAACTGAGCTTAATCCAAAGTATTTAAAATTAGAACTAACTGAGAGCGTATCCATGGAAAATGTACAAGAATCTAAGGTTGTTTTTAAGCAATTAAAGGATTTAGGAATAAGGATTTCATTAGATGATTTTGGTACCGGTTATTCATCATTTTCTGAATTAAAATCTTTATTCGTAGATACATTAAAAATTGATAAGTCATTTGTTGACGATATTCATTTAAACTTCAATAACACACAAATTGTAGCTGCTATTATTTCAATAGGTAAGATTTTAAATTTAAATATTATAATTGAAGGTGTTGAAACCATAGAACAATTAAATCTTTTAAAAAAATATGGTAACATTGAGATTCAAGGATATATATTTAGTAAACCCGTTAAGCCAGAGGAGATTGAAAAATTTTTCAAAGCTCCTGTAATAGCTACATCTCAAGCAAATTAATAAAAGATTGCTTTTTAAAAACATTAGGAATATAATCTTATCTAAGGATAACTTTTATTAATCGAAAATGAAAACTAGCAACTAATAGCTAGCAATTTAAACTAAGGGGATGTATAAAATGAACGAAACAATAAAATTAATTCAAGATCATAGATCTATAAGATCTTATTTAGATAAAGATATATCGGAAGAGGTTTTAGACCAAATTCTTAAATCTGCTCAAGCCATGCCAAGTTCTATAAATGCTCAGCAAACTTCTATAGTTGTAGTTAGAGATAAAGAGAAGAAAAAGAAATTGGCCCATTTAGCTGGAGACCAAAAATGGATTGATGACTCTTCAGTATTTTTAATTTTCGTTATGGATTTCTACAAAACAAATTTAGCTGGTGAAAAAACAGGTAATCCACAAGTAATTCATGAAAGCATGGAAGGAACTCTTGCTGGTAGCTTTGATGCTGGAATCGCTATGGGAGGTACTATCATAGCTGCTGAATCTTTGGGCATAGGAATTGTTCCCATTGGAGGAATTAGACAGAGTCCTGATGAAGTAATTGAATTATTAGAATTACCAAAATACACTTACCCTGTTGCGGGGCTTGCATTAGGTTATCCTTCGGATAATTCAAAGCAAAAACCAAGAATGCCTTTTGAAACTTTCAAACATAATGAAAAATATAATACTGAAATATTAAAGCCTGCCATTGATAAATATGACATAGAAATGGCGGCTTATTTAAAAGAAATTGGTAGAGAAGCTCAAGAAGGAAATTGGAGCATACTAACTTCAAATATATATAAATCTGTTTACTTTCCAAAAGTATATGCTTCAATTAAGACTCAAGGATTTAAAAACGATAAATAAAAAGTAAGGATCAAAAACAGTGCCTAATAATACTATTGAATCAATAATAGAAAATTATAATTCTAGTTAAATTTAATAAATATATTGTTAAATTTAACTAGAATTTAGTTAAGTTATTTACTAATAGGTGCAGTAGGCCTGTTTTTTATAGTTAAGACTAATTAGATTGTTATAAGCATTTTAACATTACCCAGGGAATTTTCCCAAAATTTTTGTACGGTCTACATTATTTAAAGATTCTATTTTAGTGTATTATTATTATTATTATTATGAATAACACTGTATCTATAAAGAAAATTTTTGTTAAAAAAGAAGATGCAATAGTGTATCTTCTTTTTTAACGATCTTTATGTTGAATAACCCAACTTACAGCAGTATTTAATAAGTCATCCATATCCCTAATTTTTCTAATCTCTATACGTTCCCTATAATTATTTTAAAAATATAACCAAGCTTAATCTTGAAAGAATGTATAATAACTTCCCTTTTCGACATGGACTATGCTATCAAAACCTTTCATAATCGGCAAAAAAGTAGCAAGTTTAGTTATCATACTAAAATTATTAGCATTATTATGGCTGGATTGTGTCATGTTTTATGCCTCCTCTGTTTGGGTATTTACACTACTATCACAAATTGTATATTTATAACCTAAAATATTGTGATATAATTATAAAGCATTAAAAGCTGATGAAGAATAAGGATTGAATTAAATAAATTAAAAGAGAATGCTATCTTCAATAAAAAGAATAGTGGAGGAGGAATAATGTGACATATTCATATAAATGCACAAATGAGGATTGCAAAAATATCGTTGGATTCGATGTTGAAGCATCTATAAATGATAAACCATTAGAAACGTGTAAAATATGCGGCAGTAAGGTTAGTAGGGTTTTTAAGTCAGTAGCAGTTAGCTTAAATTTCCCAGGTTCATATAACAATACAAGAAAATAGTATAAGACATGTTTATCAAAATACTACGCCTAATGATATATCTAAATTAGTAAAGAATGGACGGACTTACTACCGCTGGAAGTCCGTATTCTCTTGCGACAACTGCCCCATGAGTCATCATTCCCCCAACTTCTGTGACAAGTCCCTTGATACTTACAAATACCGGTGTCCAGCTAGGATCAGTAAAAGTAGTAACCAAAATATCCCCTTCCTCGATATTTGCATCTTCGATTATTAGTATTATCCTTGCTCTGCCTTCAATTATGCCTGCTGATACAGGTACCCCTGCCAAAGCACCTTCTGGGATCTTGCTTATGTCGTATTGACTGGATATAATTTCTCCATCGGATGTAATTACACGAGGAGGTGTAAGCTTCTCGTAAATCTCATAGTCTTCTTTTCTTTTCTGTATAATACTGTAATCCAATTTGTTGGCTTTAATAACCTCTCTCAATTCTTCATATTCAAGATAGAATATATCACCTGGTTCCTTTATAAGCCCCTGTAATACTAACCTTTCAGCCTCTTTCATAATAACTTTCTTAATAACCCACTCGTACCAGATTAAGGTATACTTGTTGAACTCACGGTAACCTGCATAATTACGAAGAACACTGATAGCTCTCTTCGCCTTTTTAGCTTTTGCTCTGCCACCTGAAAGCTTTTGAAGCCTACTTAAAATATCCTGCTCCTTCTCTTTAGCTTCCCTTAGTCCCTGCTCAAATTTAGTTTCATGAGCATTAGAAGGATAAACCTTAATATTACCAAGGATCAGTGGAACCAATATTGTTGGTCTTTCATTCCATCTAGTCCTGCTTATGTCTATTTCCGCAGAGCAGCGCATGCCGTATTTCTTCAGAAATTCTCTTATTGCATCACGTGCTTCAATTCCTCCTGGAAGTTTTACAAGGTCCTCAAAAAAGGTTTCATCCTTAGGATGCTCTAAATATTTAATTACCTCTGGATACTTTCTTACTACATCTGATACATCCAAAAGCTCAAGTCCCATTTCTGAGGTAACATTATTAGATACAGACTGTGCAAGAGTATCCGCTAGATTTTTTTCCCCTAGCCATTTTTCAAGCTTCTTATTAATCCAGCTAGTTGCATAAGCTCCCGAAAAAACAACTCCGTAGGTATCCATCATATTGTCCTTTACTCGAGCCATGCTCTTCTCAATAAAATCAAAAAGCTCATTACCTGAAATCTTCTGTGACTGCTGCTCTAAATCCGACATCATAGCTCTGCTTCTTGACATAAAGTATTCTGGAATAGATGGATCATTTTTCCTGTAGTATTCTATAGTTTTAATAAGCCAGTAGGAAATGAGTTTTACTGGAACCATTGCCTTTTTCGATTTATAAAGATTTTTCATAATATCATCACGTTTTAAAACATTGTAAAATGCATTCTGCATAAGAACATCTACGGATTTCATCCCTTTAACAAAGGACTTCCTCATAATAGGTGATCGTAATTCATTTGATGAATCCACATATATTCTTCCACCTGCATAGTACATTGGTGTATCTACCATCATCTTAAATAAAACCGCAAAGAAAGTCATGCTTAATGGAGACATTGCCTCTGTCATCATCTGGCGGTGGCCAAAGGAAAAGAATACATGAGTTTTATCATCCGCTACGATTGGTGCAGGGTATAAAGTAGTAATAGGACGACTTTGGACAATGTAAATCTTATTTTCATACAAGCACCACTCTATATCCTGTGGGCGGCGAAAATACTTTTCTATTTTCCTGCCTATTTGTTCAAGCTGTAAAATCTGCTGGTCTGTCAGTGTTTGATCATTCTGCTAATCCGCATCAATCTCTCTCTCTGCTCAGTCCCTCCCTTAGGAATGCCATAAATGGCTACCTTCTTAGTAGATATCTTTTTATCTATAATTTTGCCTGCCTTCGCTTTATAGATATCCGCATTCACAAGGCCGGACACTAGTGCTTCCCCAAGGCCAAAGCTTGCATCTATAAAGGTGACCTTACTGTTGCCACTTATAGGATCTGCAGTAAACATAATTCCTGAAGCCACTGGGAAAACCATCTTTTGGATAACCACTGAAAGATATACCCTGCGATGGTCAAAGTTATTCTGAATACGATAAATCACTGCTCTATCTGTAAAAAGTGATGCCCAGCACTTGCTCACGTGGTGAAGAATATCATCTTTTCCTATAATATTTAAATAGGTATCCTGCTGCCCTGCAAAGGAGGCCAGAGGTAAATCTTCAGCAGTAGCACTTGAACGAACAGCATAGGCGTTCTTTTCACCAAACTTTTTAATAAATGCTGTTATCCCTTCATCTATATCCTTTGGAATAGTGATTCCTTCAATACCTTACATGCCCTACAAATATTCTTCTCTGTAAAAGTTACTTTTAAGCATATCCAAGCATTCATTAAATTCTTCAATCATGTTATCAAAATTTTCATTAACTTCCTTCATCATAGTACCGCCACATAAATTAATCAAATATAGGTATAATGCTTTTTTTGTTCCAAAATAATGAAATACCATAGCCTTTGAGATTCCCCCAGCAACGGCAATATCGCTTATGGATGCCTTTTTATAGCCATTAGCGCCAAAAGTTCTAAGAGCAGCATCTATAATCATGTTTTGTTTCTCTATGGGTAAACTTAAAAACTTCTTCAATTGGCCTTTTTATTACTAATATTGCGACTCATTTTTTCTTAATTAAGACTTAATGACTATTTATTTGTCTTGTGAAAACTTATTAACCTTAAATAAAATGAAGGTACACATTATAACATTTTTTATGTTGTATAATAGTATTGTAGAGAGACAACATATAGTATAAAGACTTAATTCCGAGGAGGTTCATTATGGAAAATGAAAAAAAGGAGTTGTCACCAGTACAACGTGAAGAACTACTCAGAGCATTGAAATCCCGTTTTGAAAAAAACACGAACCGCCATATGGGTATTGAATGGGCTAAAGTAGAAGCAAAGTTGGTGGCTAATACTGAACGGCTGTGGTCACTCAATGAAATGGAAAGAACTGACGGTGAACCAGATGTTGTTGGTCATGATAATAAGACGGGCGAATACATTTTTTATGATTGTTCAGCGGAAAGTCCTAAAGGCCGCAGAAGTGTTTGTTACGACCACGAAGCGCTAGAGTCAAGGAAAGAAAATAAACCAAAAAATAGCGCTATTGATATGACGGATGCTATGGCTATCGAGCTTTTAACGGAAGAACAATATCGAGAGCTGCAGAAACTTGGAAATTTCGATACGAAAACATCGAGCTGGTTAAAAACACCTTCTGAGATTAGAAAACTCGGTGGTGCCATATTTGCTGATTTCCGCTACGGCAATGTCTTCGTGTATCATAATGGTGTGGAATCTTACTATGGATCCAGGGGAGTTCGTGGCTCACTCAGGGTCTAAATTTTGTACAAACAACGAAGTATAGTGCTCCTTGTTGCACGTTACAAAGACAAATCTTTTCTAAACCCTTAATTTAAAATAAAGTTGCAATTAGGGGATAAGGTAGTTATAAGGGAATAACAAATGTCGTGAGATTATGGTTCACGACATATATAGCTTATGGCTTTTAATTTTATAGTTTAATAACTAAAGAAAAAAGTAGCACAGGCCAATGGGAATATTTGCTTTAGTCTTATAAGTAAACGACTATTTCTTCTAAAGTCTTTCTAACCTTTTTAAAATCTTTTGGCTCAGCATAACCAATAGGTAACATATATTTCTAAATTCTTTTAATATTTTTTTAAAATATCATATTTTCAAGCTTTTTCTAATGGACATTCTATATACATCATCTCACAAGCTTCAATATTAACGACGAAAAAACCACTGAATTAAATATATTTCAGCAGTTTTCCTCCCTGGCTAGAAACCTTCTCTTTCAACTATGTCTCCATCAATACCAATATCACCAAATTCATTTTCAATCAATACAACTTTTTCATTTTCATAGGCTTTTAATAAGCTTTTTATTAAAGTTGTTTTTCCTGATCCAAGAAATCCTGAAACTACATCTATTTTTATCATTTTTTCACCTCAATTAAAAGCTTATTTTACACTAACCATTGAACTTATATTCCTCTCTTTACGTAATCTGTCATAGTTTTTAGATTATCTATGGATGTTGCCATGCTAAGGCCACATACTGGTGAAACTATGTCCACACCTGAATCAATGCAATTTTTAGTTATGGAAATTATCTTATCTTTTTCTCCAGTATGGAGAAGCTGTGTACTTACATTTCCCATAAGTCTTCCCTTTAGCAGTGATTTCCCTTGCATACTCCATAAGATAATTGTTAATAAATTTAAAGAAACTATAGACTCTTTCCGGGTCTTTTCTTAGCATCTTTAAAATCACTAATGGATCTACTGCAGAGGTAGCAGTGCTAATATGCCCCATTATATTACCTATAACCGGCACACTACTATTTTTTAATTCACCAATTGCATTTAGAACTACATTCATTCTATTTTCATTTTTAGGTATTACAGAGTAATCTTTCATTATCTGTTCCAAAGGACTACTATTGTACTCTATTACTCTTTCTTCTATTAGTTTATTTCCTATTTGCACCTTAGCACCTATTGGCTCTGCTTCAGCTATCATTGCAAAGGGAACTCCATAATTTTCAAAACCTGTCCCAGTATAAATTTTTCTAGAAGCCCTTGCCATAGTCTTATAATCTAAATTATGATTACCTTCTATGTCCTCTAATATTTCAGTGGTGCAAGCACTCATCATTCCACCAGGACAAATCACAGGTGTTCTATCAACGTCTTTTCCCTTGAGTATCCTTAATAATCTTTCTTTTTCATTCAAAATTACACACCTTCATTATATTCATATACGCCATAAGTTCTTACTGCATCCATCATGTATTGTATGTTTTCAAAAGGAACTTTATTTGATGTTTCACAGCCTGTTGCAAGAATAAAACCTGGAGTATACCCCTTCATTGTTTCGATTGATTGTCTACATATATCAAAAATACTTTCCTTAGCCCCAAACAATAATTCATCTGCTGGATCAATATTTCCAAGTATAACTGCTCTCCCAGCTACTTTTTCTCTTGCAATGCCCAAATCACATTTATCTATGCTGATAATATCCGACCCAGTATCAGTCATTAAATCAACTATTTTATGAGTTTTCCCACATATATGAAGAGGTACTGCAGATCCTAGTTCATGAGAAAGGTCTATCAATTCTTTAATGTATGGAAACGCAAATTGTTTAAACATTTTTGCACTAAACAAGCTTCCTGATGCAATTGGTTCTAATATAATTGGAATTGCACCATGTGCGATAATTTCTCTGATAAGATTCTTACAACTATCCGTTGACATCCTTAGTAGCGAATGACAAAGTTCAGGATTTGCATAGGTGTCTCTTGCAAAGTCCTCTACGCCTCTTAAAGTTGCTGCTGTGGAAACTGGGCCTGAAAAACATACTGATAAAAATACTTGGTCTGCAATTTCCTTATTTAAAATATCGAGTGCTTCATAATAAACTGGAAACTTTCCATCGTTCTTTTCTGCAACGTGAATTTTATCTAAATCCTCTTTAGAGTTAATAATTGGAACCTCACAATTTGCTGGCTCATCTTCTGAATATTGAAGTGGTGCTCCCATAGCTTCCGCCACATAGGAACAGTTTGTAAATAAATATACCAAATCGTACCTGAATCTATTAAAAGCTGCAATATGTGATCTTGCCATCACTTCTCCGTTTTCTTGATGCTCCTTAACTGTTTTACCAATAAGATGCGCTGTATTTGCAGTCACTATGGGCATACATAACATTCTATCTAAAGGTTTTCCAGTTAGAAATGCTCCTAGTCTTTCCTTTGGAGTTAATATATCTTCTCTAAACTTCGCTATGCTCCCACCCCTACTAATTCTTTTGCTTTTCTAACTGCTTCGTTTGCATCATTTGTATATAAATCTGCACCTATCATTTCTGCATAACGCGAGGAGATTGGTCCTCCACCTATCATTATTTTATATTTTTCCCTAATGTTTCTTTCTTTCAATCTGTCTGTAACTGTTTTCATTCCATCCATTGTAGTGGTCATTAAAGTTGACATACAGATGATATCGCTATTTACCTCTTCAGCCTTTTCAATAAAGCTTTCCAGTTTAACATCTCTTCCTAGATCATAAACCTCAAATCCTGATGCTTCCATCATAATTTTTACAAGGTTTTTACCAATATCATGAGTGTCTCCCTCTATTACACCGATAACTATCTTAATCGCTTTTCCCATTGAACTTTTATCAATGAAAGGTTTTACAAGCTCAAGTCCAGAGTTAAATGCATCAGAGCACATTAAAACCTCTGGCAGAAAATATTCTTCCTCTTCATAAAGCCTACCTACCTCATTCATACCAGGTATAAGTGCGGATATTACGGTTTCATAAGCAGGTATGTTTAGTTCCAAGGATTTTTTACATAACTCTACTACCTTTGCTTCTTCCATTTCGACTAATTGAGTAATAATTTCTTTAAATAAAAGTTCTTTGTTCATCAAAACTCCTCCGATCATATAATTATTGACTATAATTGTATTCGATAAAAAAATCAAATCAACAACTATAGGCAATTAAAATAAGTACCCTTTTTACTATTTGTTTTTATATTAAGACTATAATAAAAGGTCAAGACTTTTTATTACAAAGAAATAAAAAGAGCCCCCAAAGGCTCTTATTTATATATATTCCCTATTTAATTCTTTTTTTTGAAATCATATCCACTATAAACACTATTACACCTATTACTAGTAAAATATGTATCAAACCGCCGCCAATACTAAATACTAATCCTAAAACCCAAAAGAATACTACAATTGCACCTATAAAACTTAGAATACCCATCTAAAACGCATCCTTTCTTATATTAATTTACTATTACATTAGCAAATATTTCTTTTAATTCTCCAAAAAATCTCTTAACTAAAAAATACCCACAAATTTAAGTATTATTATTATTACAACAACTCCACCAATTAATGCTAACATACAATCACACTCCTTATTATTTGATAATCAATCCTATATATTTATTATCACCTTTTGAAATTTCGTTCAAAGTTACTTATGTTCTCTTATTTTTTATTTAATGTATCATTAAATTTGTCTTCAATCTTATCTTTGGTTTTATCAATTTTTTCCTTTAAATCACCTTTTAGGTATTGAAGTCTTCCTTTAAGCTCCATCGCTTTGCTATCTGAGGCTTTACCAGCAGTCTCCTTAATCTTTCCTACAACCTTATCTTTTACATTTTCAACTTTATTATTTAAATTAGACATCTTACACCTCCATTTTATTTTATCTAATATGGATATAAAATATATTCAAATTTATGAAATTTTTCTATAATTTAGAATGTCTAATTATATTATACCACATATCCCTCAGTTTTTCAACAATTTTCGACATTTTTTTCGATTAAATTAAACTAATAAGTTGTTATTCCTATTGTTTAATTTTATAACTGGCATTTCTTTGTCCAATTTAATGAAGTTTTTTCACTAATTTTTAATTCTATAAACTTTTAATAATGTTTAGAAAATTTTAAGCATTTGTATCCAACTGTAGAAATGTAAAGTTCTCTCTTGCTAATAGAAATATTTACTTTTAATTCAACCGCAGAATTCATGGCACGTGTGGTTTTTGCTACACGTGGGTTGATATTTTTTATCAATATCACCTTCTCATATGCTGCGATTTCCAAATTTACAACCCAGCCTCTTGTTGTAATTTCATCACAAGCAACGCTTACAACAAATGTATTAAGTAACTTTTTAAAACCAAAATCATCATGCACATGTTCTTTATCATATCTTGTTCATTTCCTTCACGCTTTGTTCCGTACATAAGGAAATTAATATATTCTATAGATACAAAATTATTAAAAGCTACTGCATTACAATGAGGTAAATAATTTGTATCCGCCTTATTTAAATCGTAATAAAAGTAGCCTCACTACCTAAAAGAAAAAAGACTTGCTTTCACACAAAACTTATCATACGTCTAAACGAAAAGAGGATAACTGCAACACAAGTCGCAGTTATCCTTAGTCCACTTTCAACATTTTTTCATCTAAATGTATTGTATCTATAAATTCCAAACTGTCTATAGGTAGTTTCCCCCGCTTTTCTTTAAAAGTTCAAATGCATCATA
>NZ_BHYK01000020.1:26180-95850 GCF_003865095.1 Clostridium tagluense
TTAACACAAGTCGCAGTTATCCTTAGTCCACTTTCAACATTTTTTCATCTAAATGTATTGTATCTATAAATTCCAAACTGTCTATAGGTAGTTTCCCCCGCTTTTCTTTAAAAGTTCAAATGCATCATATTTTTCTAATTCATATTTTGCTAGTATTTCTTTTACATCTTTTCTTCTCTTATCCGGTAGTCTACTTGAAAAGGCTGGAAACATATCATAACTTTCATAAACTTCATTTATATTTGCAAATGCTATTAATGGTTCGAAACCATTTTTAATTGCATTATCTACATCGTTAATCCTATATTTAAACTCATATTTACCGTTTTCAGATAACTCTCCAATAATATATTTTTGTCTAGTCTTGTAGCTTAAGATCTAGATTGCAAGAAGCCCCCCCTTGCTTCTAATTTATGAGAAGCAAGGGGGTACTTTTAATGCTCTCTACTGCATTATGTTCTAGCTCAGTTACCGTAGTCTTTAAATCTAAAGAATTAATTTATTTTCTTTGTTCCCTAAATTTAAAATAATTAATTTACTGTTTTTCCCAAGTCACAGCTACCCAAGTGGGATGCCTGCAGCCCACTTGCTAATATTTTAAATTTTTCAATGCCTCATTGCTTGAAAATATAATATCCTCTTTAGATTTTATATAATCTTGACATTTTTTAAAAATTTCAATAAGTTTATCATAATTTTCATTTAATTGAGATTCATATAGAGCACCCCTATATTCTGTATTGTATTTTTCGTCAATAGCTATTAAATCAATGTTATTTTCTAGACATTGTTTAAGTAAAAGAAACCTTCCTAATCTGCCATTCCCGTCTTGGAATGGATGTATTTTTTCAAAATTACTATGAAAGTACGATAACTCATCTGATACTCCCACGCCTAAAGGCATGGGGTTCTTAAATACATTATCTTCTCCTATACTCTCATTTATATAAAAACTATAAATTACAACATATAAGAACTAAATAACTTCTCTAAGACTTTTACTACCAATTATCCCAATGGATAAATTAACGATAGTTTAAAGGCTCATATCAAAACCTTATTTTCTTTATATTCCCATACTTGGTATTTTCTTATTTTCACTACTTAATAATCTATTTATTTCTTTATCATGAAGCATTTTAAAATTACCGTATTCGCTGAAACACTTTTCTCTATCTATTTCTTCTAAATTTTCTTTTACATTCATTATTAAAAAACTAGAATATAAATCTCTTTGAATTTTAATTTCTTCGTTATCTATATTAAATATGTTGAAACGTTCACTTAATTCTTTTTTATTATACTTATCATCAAAATGGTTATACTGTGATGCTTTTATTTTATAAGTATTAACTTTATATAATTCAGTATTATTCCATTTTAATTTATTGTCTAATATAGTTAAAAGCATACTTGGTGCTTTATTCGCTAAAGACTTTCCAAATCTTTTTTTCTTATTAAATTTTCCTGTTTTCTCATTTACGGTAGTATTTTGGGAACGTTTTTGCAATCCTTTATAGTTCATTGTTTCCACTAATATCCTATCACCTAAACCCACTATTTTATTAGCTAAAATATTATGACTTTGCTTTCTTATATCAGCTTGTTTCCTTTGAATATCTCTTAATTCATTTTGCATTTTAATATACTTATTGGATTTAACCCATATTAATTTTACACCATGTTTTATTGTACCATTTTCATTAAAATTATTAGGATTGTTAATTCTTCTTTGTCTATCTAGTTTTCTTAATAATTTTCTTTTAATTGTTTCAATATTATTAATTTCGGGTGCTAATTCTAATAATTTAACATCATATTTTGAAGCAATTCCTATAGTTTGAGTTCCAATATCTATTCCAACATTGCCCTTGCCTATACTATTTTTAACTTCCCCAGTTTTTTTATTATATTTAACAGGAGGAATACCATCTAAAACTAATTGAATATAATATTTATATTTTCCACGAATAAATTTTCTAACTATTCTACAATATTTAACTTTGTTTAATAGCGAAATTTCTGCATATTCATCATTTTTATTTATAATCACATCTGTTTCTAATCCATTCCAAAATAGCTTACCGTCTTTAAATCTAATTCCTGTTTTATTGGATTTTCCTTCTACACTGTTCATTTCTCCATATTTCTTAAAACAAACCCTATTTGCAGTATGAAACATTAATCCTTGAAATGCACTAAAGCACCGTGAAGCTATTTTTTGAGCGGTGAAGCTATCTATATTGCCTTTAAAATGTTTTTGAATAGGTTTTACAAAATCATGAAGTAAATACTCTGTCAAACCATATTTTTTATTTAATTCATTGAATTGTTTGTTACGGTCTTTTCCTATAGTCATTTTAACAACTTTCCTATATTCTTTGGATTGTCGCATGCTATTATATCTTTTATATAATTCTCCTAAACAGCTATTATATATATTCCTACTTATTTCTAATCTTTTATTTAAAATATTTTCTTGATATTTTTCCGTATCTAGTTTTACTGTTAAAATATAATTTGGCACAGTATTCACCTCGCTTTTTAATATCTTGTTTTTTGACTTTCCACATATTTTTTTACCGTTTCACTACTTACATTTCCTGCAGTTGATATAAAATAATTTCTAGTCCATAAACTAGGCATTTTCTTCAATTCGTTAAACTCGTCTCTCAAAACCCTACTTGTTACACCCTTTATTTTTTGCATAATATCAGCAGGACTTAATGTTGGAAGACAATTCAAAAAAATATGAGTATGATCTTTATCACATTCTATTGCGATAATTTCAATATCTATCTCCTCACATACACATTTGACCATATTCTTAAATCTTTCTTCCACATTAGGTATTAAGAATATTTTTCTTCTATACCTTGGGCAAAATATAAAATGATAATTAATTAAACTTACTGTAGTTTTAGTTGTTCTATATTTATTTTCCATAATTAAAGTATATCGCAAAATGTGTATGTTGTAAATGATTTTATACCCGAAAACAAAACTAGTTTCTTATGCTATCCATCCCACACCTGAAGGAGTGGGCTTTCCGCACAAATATTGTAAATTAATACTTGAATCAGCTTTTTTAGTATTATAAATCTCAATAAGTCCTAATAATAAAGGTTCAACTTCATGTGGCTCTGCGAATTTTATTTCATCCAATCCACTAAGCATATTAGGGATTTTCTTAAAGCTACCTGAGAAACCCTTTTTATCATCAGAAGTACCATTTTTTAATAATTGATGATACTCTCTAATTAACTGTAGCGATAATGGTTCATCTAATGTTTCAATTATAAAATCAAAAACATCTAAAAAGTTTCTAGTTTCAATAACATCATCCCAGGTATGAATACCAGAAACTATATTTTTATCTGCCAACTGATTCAATGTATCTCTATTAAAATTACTACCCTCTAATTTATTAGAATGAAATAGAAATTATATCCAAATAAGCATTTTTAAGCAACAAAGATTGTCCGTTTTGATGCCCTCTTGTTGTAGTTTAATTAGCCGGTCTTATAACTATAGCATTATAAATAATAATTATTCTATGCTATCAAAATATGTCATTCACACTTTTATCTTACTCATTTCTTTTTTTAATAAGTCTATAGGATTTTCATAGCCCAGTGTTCCACACATCAAGTTCCCTGCCCATTTATTAAGTTCTACTAAATTTAAATTAACACTTGGTATGTATTCTTCAATTACCCAGGATATATCAACATAGAAATCCGTGATTTGACTTAAAATACTTCTATTATGTGTCTTTGTATAAATAATTCCACCACAATTAGAAATATAAGTATCGACTTTATTCTCACCCATTCCTTCTGCAAGAAATGTTTCTTTTATAGCAGCCAAGACAATACCGTCAAATCTTTTGAAATGTTCAGCTTTTAAACCATATAAAATAATGCAGTACCTGGTTTTGTTATTCATTAGAATAACGCCTTTTCGTCTATCAAACATAAACAAATTAGCATGCCATTCATAAAATGGTTCTGGATCGATAGTCTCATAATCATTTGGCTTTATTTTCATAGCATCATATAATTTTTTAGTACACTCAATAAGCATAAATCTACCTCTTCCTTTAACCTAAAAATTTAGGTTTATCTTTAGAATATCCTCTTTTTTTACCTTCTGCAATGTTACCTAAACCTTATAATGAATATTCTAGCTTTACTCCAGCCAAGGTGCAACTTGACTCTCTTGCTAGTTACCTTGGGTGTTTGTGAAAGAGAAAAGACTGAGCTTGCTCATTATTTATGCACAACTCTTTTAAAAGATTATAATAGCTTATGTTTACATACATGTAAACATAAACACCCCCAGTTATTTGTAAAGTAGGAACTACTGAGATTCCTACTCCATAATAATACCTATAATATCCTCCCCATACTTTTCAACCTTTACCTTCCCAAAGCCTTGAACCTTTAATAGCTCTTCCTTATTTTTAGGTTTGACTTTTATTATTTCTTCCAAAGTATTATTGGTAAATATGCAATATGCCTTTAATGCTTCCTCTTGTGACTTTGCATATCTGTATTTTTTTAGCTTTTCATATAATTCCTCGTAATTTTTTTCTATTAAATCTTCTTTCTTTTCAATAGGCTTCTGAATCTCTATTTCAGCTATCTTTTCAACAGGCTGTTCAATCTTTATTTCAACTACCTTTTCATAGCTTTCTTCAATTACTTCCTCAACTTTACTATTAATATCCTCTTTAAAATCCTCATCAGTTAATCCATATTTTTTATAATAATCATAGGTTATTTCTGTATGATTCCTTTTTAAAAAGTTTGCTATGTCCATCATTTGACTTTCCCGCATCTTTTCACTGGGAATTACCTTTTTTATTTTTTTATTTAACATATCTGTGATTTGATCATGTTTTATTATGTTATTTTTTATATCAGCTGGAGCCTTAGTTCTATTTATTATAGATTTAGGATTAGCAATAACAACCATTGAATACACTGGTCTAATTTTTATTAATCCATTCTTTTTAAGCATGTCCTCTAAAATCCTAACATGTCTGCTATTTTGTGCTATGGGGCTATACATGCCCTCTTCTTTTATAACCTTCCCGTAATTATTTTTAAATTTCCGTGTAAATTCACCTGCTTCGTTAATAACTATATCCCCAGTTAGCTTCTTAGTCTCAATAACCATAGTAAAATATTCTGTAACTAAAACATAATCTAATTGAGCAATATTATCCTCATGGCTTATCCTTATATCATGAAGGCAGATCATTGGAATAAAAGAATTTTTAAGTTCATAATTCACATTCTTTTCTCCATCTAATCCAACTTTTAAAAGTATAATATCTTTTTTAATTAAATTTTTCTTCTTACTTTTAACCTTTTCAAATAGTTCCTCTAAATCTGCTAATTGTTTATTATCTTCACTAAATTCCTTATAAAAAACTGGACCCTTTATTTTTCTAGCATCGAACATGTCACTTAAAAACCCCATATGTATCTCCCTCTTCTTACTTATTTACAACAATGCATTATTTTTTACTGGCTGTTACTAAATGCTTCTCTTTATCTTCATGGACATTTCCAACTATTTCTTTAGGCAGAATTTGTCCTACTAAATTACTCTCTTTAATCTTTTCTGTATGTTTGCATAAGGGATAATTAGAACAAGCGTAAAATTCCCCATAAGGGCCTGTCCTAGTTTTAAGTTCACCTTTTTTGCATTCTGGGCAACTTATTATCTTTACTTTTGCTATCTTAATATTATTCGCTTCCTCTATTTCTCTAACAAAGGTTTATTTACTATTATTTCCAACTAAAAGATATACATATTTTTTAGCTCTAGTTAATGCTACATAAAACAGCCTTCGTTCCTCCGCATATTCATATTTTTCTTTGTTTTGTATTAATAAATTAAGTACCTTATCATCTTCAATCTTACTTGGAAAACCATGTTTACCATTACTGTTATTAACTATAAAAACATAATCCTCCTGCAATCCTTTAGACTTATGAACTGTTAAAAATTCTATATGTAAATCAACTCTGCTATTATAAGAAATTATTCCCTTACCTAAATGAGAATCATATCTATACCTAAAATTATCATCAAGCAAAAACTTCAAATCGTCTTTATATCTTCCCAGGAGCGCCACTGTACTTTTAGGAGGAATTAAATTTAATCTTTCTTTTAATAATATAGTAAATTCACTTTTTTTATCTCCATACAATAATTCATATGACAGATCATCATTATCATTAAAACTTTTAAGTTTCTTCTTTATTTGCCCTTCATTTTTTAATACGAATTTACCACTTAAATCAATAAGACTTTTATTAAATCTATAGGTGGTTTCAATATATGTTTTTTCTGTAAAACCAAAATACTGATCAAAATTTACAAATAAATTTACATCACTTCCAGCAAATCTATATATACTTTGCCAATCGTCTCCTACACAAAATAATTTTGAATTATTTAATTCCTTAATAGCTTTGATCAAATTGTACCTGGCCAAAGAAATATCCTGATACTCATCCACAATTATATAACTATATTTTTTATTAAACTTTCCCTCTAGAACATATTTAGTAGCTTTATTTATCATATCGCTAAAATCTATTTCATCATTACTTATAAGTTCATTATTATAAGCTTCATATATTCTTTCCAGTTTCTTTTTTTACTCTTTCAGCCATTTCACTTGCTGATGCATTGGTAAAAGATAAGATTAAAATTTCATCAGGGTTGTACTTATATTTTTCCAGAAGATATTTTACCTTTCCAACAATTGTAGTTGTCTTACCAGTTCCTGCCCCTGCTATAACAAGGTTGTTTATCTCCTCTTTTATTACACATTCTCTCTGCTGCTGATCTAAAGCTCTACCCTCAATATTATCGAATAAATTCTTGTAATTTATTTTTTCAATTTCAATAAATTTCTTATTATAATCATCTCTCATTTTTTCTATATTACTAAATTTATTTTTAAATTCATCTATTGAGTTTAATATGTCTTTACCCAGTTTTAACTCCTGATACTTCCACTTTTTATCCACTTTAGAATACAAGTCTTTATACTTATTTTTCCACTGTTCTTTTATAAAATAAGTATAATAGAAATCTTTTGTATAACCATCTACTTCTTCACATGCAATCTTAAATTCATTAACTATTTTATTAAAATACGCTCTTTGTTCTTGAATTCTTATACGCCTTTTTTTCCTTGAGGAAATAAAAATCATAGCTACTATTAAGCCCAAAATCATTAATAGAATATTATTACTCAAAATTTCACCTTCTAGCTATATTTTTATAATATTACCTTCTCATATGCTGCGGTTTCTAAATTTACAACCCAGCCTCTTGTTGTAATTTCATCACAAGCAACGCTTACAACAAATGTATTATGTAATTTTTTAAAACCAAAAGCGTCATGAACATGTCCACAGAAAAAATATGCAGGCTTTTTTTTCTTTATCATATCTCTAATAGCCGGGCTTCCATAATAAACACCATTATTAGCTTTGTCTAAACATTTATATGGTGGGATATGTGATATAATAATGCTTTTATTATCTATATTAAGCTTAGATAAGCGGTGCATCATATCTTGTTCATTTCCTTCACGCTTTGTTCCGTACATAAGGAAATTAATATATTCTATAGATACGAAATTATTAAAAGCTACTGCATTACAATAAGGTAAGTAATTTGTATCCGCCTTGTCAACGTTAAAAACATCGTGGTTACCTAAAATAAATAAAACCTTTTTATTTATTTGTTGCAACATCTGAATAGCTTTTTTATAATCATCGTATTGTATATCTTCAAGCTCATTAAAAGAAGTGACTACATAATCTGCTGTTATATCTCCACATAAAATTACGCAATCTATATCTTCCCGTTCTTTAACAAACTTAACAATTTTACGAAGTACATCAAATCTTCCATGAATATCACTTGTTACAAATACTTTCATAGCTTTTTAATCATCTCTTTCATGTTAAAATATAGTAGTTAGACATTATTACTATCCTTCTTTCAGCCCCAAGGCAACTATTACATTATAACCCTTATTTTTCTAATTTTCTATAAATTCCACCAAAATATTCCGTTTGAATCATAATAAAAGTAGCATCACTACCCAAAAGAAAAAAGACTTGCTTTCACACAAATCTTATCATACGTTTGTTATTCAATAAAATTAATAAGTATTTTAAGAAATTTACTGTTGACTTTAATTAGCTGGTCTTATAACTATAGCATTAGAAATAATAACTATTCTATGCTACCAAAATGTGTCATTCACACTTTTATTTCACTCATTTCTTTTTTTAATAAGTCTATAGGATTTGCTTTATCCACCTACTTGCTTCTAATACATATTCATCATTTTCAATAAGTTCTCCATTATATCTAGACTGGAACACATGACCAACGAAGTTATATTCATTATTATTTACTATTTTTCCCAAGTCACAGCTATCCTAGTAGGGTGAGAAGTGACCCACTTGTTATGTGAGGGTTTCTTGTTGCTAATTCAACATAGCTTTATCAATAAATGCTCCAACACTATCTACTATGTTAAAAGGCTCATATTCCTTCCACATTTCTAAATCAGATAATAATACAACCTGCTTATCCTTGCCTTCTAATTTATAATTCAACAAATCATCTATCATATCTACCTCTTTAGAATCATTTGAACCATAAACTACTGATCCTAGTGAATTGAAGTTTTTAACTAGTATATAATACATTTTTGTAACTCCTCCTTAAATTCTTCCTCATTCTTTATAATAGCCTTGTCGTATAATTCTTTTAATTTTATTCCTATTTTATTATTCTCATATTTATATACATATTTATGAAGCCACATATTAAATACATAGTCTTTTTCAGTAAAAAACTGCACTTCTATTGGATAATGATAATTGCTTTTCTTATAATAGATATGGTACCCTCTATATCCATCATCATTTTTCTTGCCATTTGTCATATCTACATGCTTTATATTATCATCACTTAAATCTATATTATAGTTTTCAACTATAATTCTAATTCCTAATATGTCATTAAAACATGAACCTATTTCTTTACTTGGATAATACCTATCATATTTAAGTTTTATAGAGTGTATAGCTTTAATCCTATAGGTGAATTCATCTAATAATCTTCTTCTCTTCTTTAAAAATAATCTATAATTCATAAGTTCCTCTATTAAAACTTCTTTATTCACTTTTCTAAGTGTATTCTTTAAGTTTTTACCTAGTTTTGTTTCATAGCTTATTGCATCCAATGTTCTAATTAGCTTATTATTTTCCACTCCTACTCACCTCTTTTTACATAGACACGTACAAATATTTTTTCTTTACAAACTTGATTTTCTCTTTATATAATTATAGCACAAATCCCTTCATCAAATTAAAGTTATTTATATAGTAATATTGCAAGGTTACAGGCACTTTAGTACATCATCTATACATATAGCAAAGCCATTTTCAATAAACCATCCTTCCTTTTTAAACCTTTCCATTAGTTTCTTTATGCTCATATATTTTAATATCATAATCATCTTTTATGCTAAATTCTGAATAGGAATTCTTGTAATTTGTAGATAGCTTATAACAGAAAATCTTATCAAATGATGTTTTCATTAAATTCCCGTTTTGACTCATTAAGTTATAAAACGCCTCTTTCTCATTTTCTCCATTAGAAACCCCTATAACATGTAATCTATCAGTAATGTTACGCCCCATTAAAATTTAGATATATACTTTGCCAAATTATATTATATATTAACAATTCCATAATTTATAAAAGCGAATATTATACCTTTTTACTATTTATTTCCTTGCACGAGACATAGTTTTATAATGACTTTGCAGGAGTTAAAAATATTTTGTAAATCCCAAATTTATTTCTTTTCTATTATATTGTTCAATCTTCAATCACTATTGAAAATCAATTCAGATTTATACCCAATTAATCAATAAAAATCATACATATTTTTAGCAGTTACCAGCATCTCTTCTCTAAGAGACTGTGGTTTTAGTACCTCCACTTTATCGCCGAACCCCATAAGCCATGCTTGTATACCTTCTATGCCGTAGGATGTGATTTGTAATATATCATAATCATCGCTGGACTCCAGGTTTTTTAAATTTACTAGGTCTCTCCTTGAGGACAAAAGTTTTCTCCCATCATTATTAATCTTGATTTTAACATATAGTAAGTCACCTTCATGTGCATACCAAGTATTTGCAGATATTTCTCTAACGCGTATATTTTTATACTGTTCGTAAGAATTTCAATTCATCTATTTCCCCAATAACATATCTTTTTTCATTATGCTCATGATTTAAATAGACATCTACCTTCCATGTCTCATTTAACCTTTTTATATGATCACTAATTGCATCCTTTGTTAATCCAAATAATTCACTTAGTGCCTCTCTCGTGTCCGCCTGTCCATTTTATATATATCTATATAATTCAAGAGTCTTTCTCTCTTTAGGCAAATTCTTTAAATAATTCTTAATTTCATCATTCAAAATACCATTCATAATTATTTAACTCCTAAAGGTTATATTGCATTATAAAATTCTCAATTCTTCATAGTTATTTATTAGAATAGACAATGACTTTGCACTTTTTAATGTACAAAGTCATTGTCTTATGAGATAAATATTTATTTTAATGTATTATATTTCTTAGCTATAATATCGCACCCATTAGGTCCTGGTAAATCGTTAGCCCCAGCTCTAAGACATAATGCTTTAATTGTATTGTTTTCTTTTTGAATATACATACCAATTGTATCTCTATCATTAATAGAAATATACTCGCTTTTACCTATTTCTAGGCCTATTATTTCACATTGTAATTTATACCAATCATTTAATTCTTTTATATTTTTTGGTTTTCCAGCTTGGATTGCTATAACATTTTTATCAGCTAAATATTCTTTAGTTATGTTAATATACTCACTAATACTATTATTACTACTTTTAATTAATTTAGTTAATCTATTTTTACCGGGGAGTTTTTTACTATGATATGGAATAGATTCTATTTGAATAAAATTATCATACCCGCATTTTTGGGCTAAATAATCCATATGTGTTATTCGGTGTTTCGATGTTCCTATAAGATTTTCTTTATAGTAATCCGCAAGATTTTTAGCATTATCATGATAGGGTAAATCATTTTTAATTATAGATTTATTCTGTAAAATATACTCTATATCTTGTTGCTCAAATCCTCCACCCGGGTTTGTAGTAAGGAAATATATTGAATTAAGCTTTTCATTATTATCTTTTATAAACCTTAAATAAGGTTCTGCACAATACCTTAAATCAAAATATTTTTCAAACATTTGTTCTTGAATATCTTGCTTATTAAGCCATACATTCCAATTTTTTTCGCAATAATCAAAATAATTATTAATCATAATTTCCTCCTCAAGGTTAATATTTACATTTATTAATAAATATAATTTTTTAATATGGTTAAATACTACTTGTACATATTACCATTTTTCTTACCAATCTTCAACTTTTTTCTCCAATTAACACCATTTAACTTAATATTTTGTATTTTTATTAAACCCAATGAATTCTGAACAGATCAAAGTAATTTTTTTAATATTCCACTTCCTATACCTTAAATTATAGTAGATTTTTTTTAAATCATCAAATTTGACGAAGAACCAATTCGTATGTATAAAATACAGACATTATTATTAACCTTCTTTCACCTTGAAAAGTATGTACTGTTCCCTTAAGTGTTGCATCTAAGTAGCTAGTTTATATAAATCCAACACGTCCCTAGACTATGTGCCCTTTAGGGTATAAGTTCTTCTAAGATTCACTTGATTTCACCTTTTCTCTTCATAACCCTTGTCCTATAAATTATTATGCCATTATTAACTTCATAAATATAAAAAACACTTGTAACCCTTTATCTATTATAATTAACCTATTAGTAATAATTTAATTAAATATTACTTAAAGGAGATACTTATGAATTATAGAAATTTTTATGAATTTGAAGAATACTATTCAATACCTTACTTTGAAAAAAAGTATGATGAGGTTTTAAATCTACTCCATCATGCAAATGAACTTTTACCAAAGGATGAATATGAAAAAAGTCTATTTGAACTTATGATTTATGAAGCTATGATATATGCTCAGACCAATAATAGTGAGGGCTGTCTTACGGTTATAAAAAAATCACTTGAAAAAGGTTATTCACTTCCCCTACACTGGTCAAGCTTTAATTTTTTAAGGGAACACCCTGAATATGAGGCTCTTAGTAATTTCAACAGAAACCGTCTTCAGCAAGCTAAAGAAAATTCTAAGTTCAAATATGAAGTTCACCTTCCAAAATCTTATGATCCAATAAAAAAACATCCATTATTCTTTTGTCTACATGGTGATGGATTTGGTTGCAACATAAAAAATACTAGCTGGTATTGGAAGGCTGATGTACTTTTAGAAAAAGGATATATAGTTGTATATACTCAATCATCACAAATCTATTTCCATAACAGCTTTGGCTGGGTTAGTGATCCAGCTCTATCAAGAAAAGAACTGAAAGATTGCTATGAACAATTATTATTAGACTATTCCATTGATGAAACTTGTGTATTAATTGGAGGTTTCTCTGGTGGTGCAACTACCTCTATTGATATGGCTTTTCATAACACTATTCCAATAAAAGGAGTTATTGCATTATGCCCTGGTGATTACTTAGGTAACATAGAACTTAAAGACACAACGAAATTAGCAGAAAGAAAAACAAAAATAGTTATCCTTGAAGGAGATCAGTACACTGACCCAGTTGTTCAGCATCTTTTAAAGATATTTAAGGAAGGTGGACTTGCCCATGAATACTATATTAATAAAGGAATTGCCCATAAGTATCCTAAAGATTTAGCTGAAAAAACTTTGAAGGCTGTGGCGTTTATAGTTAGTAACTAATTGCGGGCATGTTACTGGCTGTGTCTTAAGACACGTTGAACAATTTACCAACTGCATAACTTTTACATACAGCCACTTAAGTGGCTCTATCAATAATTTTCACAACAATAGATTTACCTAACTGTATCTTTATCTCTAAGCTCAATTTTCACTTTAATATATCTATAAACCAATATAACTGTTAATTTATTTATAGATTTTTAAATTTTATTAGCTAATTTACATTTAATTAGTATTAAGATAAATTTAATATTATCCTTTTGGATATACCTCCTTTATTAGTTGTGGTCGGCAAACCTACATCTATCTTTATTGGAGGTTTTCTTTCTGTGCAAAGCTAAAAGCTCTTTAGAACAACAGCTAATACTTCTCCAAAAAAAAACGAAAACCCCTGAATTTCAAGAGTTTTCCATTGTATCAAAATTATAGTTCTTATTTGAGATGATTAGGCCAGTTCCCACTCGGTACAGTTTACTCTATTACTGTACGACTGATAATTTCATCCTGTACTTCCTTGCAAAGTTCCACAAAAAAGGCACAATAGCCGGCAACACGTACAATAAGATCTCGATATTCTTCAGGATGTAGTTGGGCTTGTTTTAATGTTTTATTATCCACGCAATTGAATTGCATCTCAGCATTTCCCATAATGGAAGCGGTTCGTAACAAGGTAATCAATCCCATCCTACCTTCCGGAGTATCCAAAGAATTACTGCTTATTTTAAAGTTATGAGCCATGCCAAGACTCATTGATTCAACATTAATCTTGGATACAGACTTTATGACTGCTGTCGCCCCTTTTTTATCAGCTCCCTGAGAAGGACTCATTGCGTCAGACAGTGGTAGACCGGAAAGTCGCCCATTGGGTGTTGCTCCAATCATCCCTCCCAGAGGTGTATTAAAAGACTGGGACAAAGTGCCATGGATCTGTCTTGCATAAAGTGACTTGTGCTGATTGATTCTGCGTTCTGTATAATCTACAATATCGGTGACAATCAGATCGGCATAGTTATTATCATTACCATATTTAGGTGTATCAAGGCAGTCACGACGTATTTGTTCGTACCCCTCCCAGTTTGCATCAAGCGCTTTTTTAATATCTGCAAGCGTGTACTTTTTATCATCATAAACAAGCTTTTTAACCGCAGCCATACTGTCGGCATAAGTACCCAATCCTGCGAATATTGTTCCTGGTCCTTCATAAAGAACGGCGCCACCGGCAGTCACATCTTTACCGGTTTGAATGCAGCCGTCAACAAACAGTGACATATAAGGAGTAGGCGTAACATCTCTGAAAACTTGCTGTGTTATAACAGTACCCCTGGCATTCATCTCCAGCAAATAGTCAAGCTGCCTCTTCACAGCATTATCAAATTGTTCATAAGTGGTCAATGCCTCCAGTTCTCCGGTGTCCAGCCACTGCTTGCTTCCATAGGACTTAAGAACGCCACGATTGAATACCATTTCAATGGTAATAGGCCATTGTGTAAAGCCACCTGCTGTCCACTGGTGGATACGTCCGGATTTTTGCGGTTCCACACATCCCATAATGCAATAGTCACGAGCGTCTTCAAAATCAAAACCTTTCCTGAGCATCATTTTGATATGTGCATCATCAAAATGGCACGCAGGCATTCCTCCTCCAGCCTTGATAACATCTACAATTTTTTCTAAATAGCGATGTGGAGATTGATTGTGGATACGGCAGGCAAGAGATGGCTGATAGACTTTAACTTTTTCCACGGCATCCATAATTAGATATGTTAATTCGTTGGTGCCATCTCCTCCTTCACGCTTCTGTCCACCTACACACATGTTGATAAAAGGCATATATCCCGCAAAATATTTAGCGCTCGCTTCCGGTGTATACCAAATCATTTCTGAGCATTTGATCATGAAACAACCCATCAATTCTAAAGCCTGCTGCTGGCTTAGCATTCCGTTCTCAATATCCGACGCATAGCAAGGGAACACATACTGGTCAATACGGCCCAGTGATGTACTACATTGATTCTCTTCCATCAAAAACAGTGACTGTATTGTCCAAATAGCCTGCAATGCTTCATGAAATGTTTCCGGCGGATTAGCTGGCACACGGGCATTGACCTCTGCAATCTTTTTAAGCTCTGCTTTACGCTTTGGATCTTGCTGCTTTTCGGACAATTCCCGTGCATATGCAGAAAGACGAGCGGCATATGTGAGAATTCCATCACACGTTTCTATTGCAGCTTGATAAAAGGCAGTTTTATCCTTGTCCTCAATCATGCCCGCGGATAAGCCAGCAAGATAAGTTTCAGCTTCAGCTTTAACTCCGTAAATCCCCTTTTTAAAAAGGATGATATCATAGCCTGGACTAGTATCCCCGCCACCGCTGGTAATATGATAGGTCAAATCACTTATGCACGCCTGGGCGCCGAATTCCCACAAATCTTCTGTGCGAAGAGCTTTTTCACATTCCTCCGCTAGAGATTTACCTTCCCAAAATGGGAACAATTGCTCTCGCATAAGTTTCTTGTCTTCTTCGCTTATAAAGTAAGGATCCTGTGATCTAGTGCCGATGGTGTCTAGTTCATTACGGACCCATTCCCATGCTGTATCTGGCGAAAATGAACCTGCACGTGGTTTTCCACAAGGGTGACCCACTATAAGCTCATGTTCTTGTATAAGCATTGGAGCAGTTTCGCATGCTCTCCTGAATCCTTTGGCCCGAAGCACGTTCTTTGGAATGTCAGGATACTTTTTTGCAATTTCGGTATATGCTAAGGCACGCCCAATGGTAATGCTTGGCTTGACATTTAAATATGCTTCTTTCAGAAGCTTAAGACGTTTAGGTAGATCTGCCTTTTTCTGTGTCATAATATTCCTCCTCTATAAATCTGAGTACTCCTGGAAACTCTATACTTCCGAAGTTTACGCCTTGTAAACATTTTCAATAACATATTAATCTTAACTCAATGAGTCATTTAATTGTGGCATAAAGCACACTACTTTTTCCTTTGTATTCCCATTCAATTTTTGAGGTTATTGTACTATCGTTACTTTCTTTCACTAATAGTATGCTGTTTAATTTTTTTATTATTAACAAAATATTTGATTTTATTTAGATCATTATTAAACTCAGGAACTTTTTTTAGTTTTATTAGATTTATATGAAGTATATTTTCGAAAGATTTAAGGTACTCATTATAATTTAACTTATCTCGATATTTAGAGGATAAAAAATTAGCAAATTACTAGGCAATGTAATTTCAGAGGGCTTTTTATCGTAGAAGTTATCAAAAAATTTACGCCAAATATGGTGGCAGCGCCGATTTTTACGCACAGAATATTTTTCATCAATAGATATAAATTTTATGATGGATGCTAAAAAACCACAGACATATTACATTCTGTGGTGTTTGTATTCATATATTAATTTTAAATTTATATCTAGATACTTCTTCCCAATTCATAACCACTCCAAATTGCATTCATAATATTACGAACTTCTCTAGAATCTCCTATGTTATAAAGTACCTTTTCACCATCATTAAGACTATTATACAAATCATTCTTTTGACGGTAACCCACAGCGGTAATAACTGTATCAGCTGAAATTTCGGCCAGTCCTTCTGCGTTATTTATAACCACTGAATGTTTATTTACTTTTTCAACTTTTGTATTTTTATAAACATCTACATTGTTAAATGCTAAAAGCTCAACTAACATTGAATAATTCATCATAGGCATTCCATGAGGTCCACCTAAAACATCACTTTGCATTTCAACAACACTTACTTTTTTGCCCATCTGTGCTAACCATAAGGCAGCTTCACAGCCTACAAGTCCTCCACCAACAACAACTATTTTATTACCTGCTTTGGATACATCTAGTAACACATCATTTGCAGTATATACGTTATTTTCGCTTCCAAAATCAATACTAATTGGAGATGAACCTGTTGCAACTACAATAACATCTGCATCAAATTTTTCAACATATGCTTTATCTACTGGTGTATTCTTTATAACATTTATACTAAGTTTTTCTAGTTGGTATTCGTACCATTTTATTAATTCTCTATCATCAGTTTTGAAGTCTGGAACAGAACCTGGAATAATATTTCCACCTAATTTACTGGATTTTTCAACTATGGTTACTTTATGACCACGAATTGTTGCTGCACGTGCGCATTCCATACCTGCCAGGCCACCACCAATTACCAATACTTTTTTTGGCGAATTAGTATTACTTAAACCATATTTTTCTTCTCTTCCGCAAGCAGGATTTACTGCGCAGGACAATGGAGAACCTGTGGCAATTCTTCCCATACATCCATCGTGACATGAAAGACAAGGACGAATATCCTTAAAATTGCCTGTACGAATTTTCTCTGGAAGATAAGGATCTGCAAGAAGTGGTCGTCCATATGATACTATATCACAACAGCCATTAAGTGCATCTAATGCAATATCAGGATTGTCCAATCTGCCTGCAAGTATAACAGGGACATCCACCACTTTTTTCACAGCTCTTCCAAATTCGCGATACATTCCCTTTTCAAAGTACATTGGTGGGTGATTCCAGTACCATGAATCATAAGTCCCTGCATCAACATTTAGCATATCATACCCAGCTTCTACTAAAATCTTTGCAGCTTCTAAACCTTCTTCTAAATCTTTTCCTTTTTCCTGGGCTTCTTCTGCTGGTAATATACCCTGGCGAAGAGCTTTCATAAAGGATTTAACGCTGTAACGCAAAGATACTGGAAAATCTTCACCACATACTTTTTTCACACCTTTTACAATATCAGTTGCGATTTTTAATCTTGCCCTTAAATCTCCGCCGTATCCATCAGTACGTTTATTATAAAAACTGATTGCAAATTGATCAAGCAAGTAGCCTTCATGTACTGCATGGATTTCAACACCATCAAAACCACCTTTTTTAGCAATTGCAGCAGATTTTATAAAATTATTAATCAAAACTTGAATTTCTTCAGTTGTCATTTCTCGATGAATTATACTTGGTTCAAAACGATTTTCATTAATAGATGGGGCTATGTGTTTTTTTACAAGTGCTGGAATTGCAGAACGACCTAAACCACCTGTAAGCTGTAAAATTATTTTAGAATCATAAGCATGAATTCTTTCAATCATAGATGCTACAGAATTACAAAATAATGCAGGTCTGTATGTTGGACATGGCATTATCAAATCTTCCACTTCATTGTAATCTACGTTACAAATACCAGTAATAATTAACCCAGTGCCACCTTTAGCACGCTCTACATAATAGTTTTGCGCATTTTCATTAAACCCACCATTTGGGTCAGCATAAAAAACTAATCCCATTGGTGCCATGGAAATTCTATTTTTTAATTTCAGCTTACCTATTGTCATTGGTTCAAAAAGTTTTTGATACTTGTTCACAAAAATTCCTCCTTCATATTTAACAAAATCAGTTCTGTGATTTGATTATGTTAAAATCTTAACACTTAAATTTATAAGAATCAAACTTAATAATATCAATATATCCCTTTTCCACCACATAATACTGAATGAGGTCACCATATCGCATTATTCCTTATGTGATATTTATTTTTCAGAAACCATACTTCCCACTTTATTAAAAAAATCAAATTCTTATTACAATAAAATTATAGATTATATTGCTTCGCAAATGCAGTATGGACTTTGTTATATGAGATTACCCAGGTATGATATAATTAACATAAAATTTCTTATTCAGAAATACAACTTGAAATATTCTTTAAAAGTAAGGTGATAATTTTGATAAAAAAACTTCTTATTATTACAATTTCAATATTAGCTATTATTTCATTAATTGTAATCTACCAATTTAAAAGTGCCAATCTGCTCCCAAGGGAAAATAAACACATTGTTCTCAAGGTAGCTGGTGATATTAATTTTCCTCCCTATGAATATGCTGATGAAAATGGTATATATACTGGTTTCAACGTTGATATAATGAGGGCCATAGCTCTATCTACAGGTATCGATATTAAGTTTTATCCCATGTCTTGGAAAGAAGCCTGTGAAAAACTTAAAAATGGTGAAGTTGATGTGATTGAGGGGATGAAAATCAAAACAGATAGAGACAAATATTATGAATTCTCCAAAGAATATTTAGAAAATTCTCAATCTATTTTTGTTGTTGAAGGTAATAATGATATAAATCAATTTAGAGACTTGGAAAACAAGAAAGTAGTTATACAACAAGGTGATGTTTCAGTAGGTAATCTTAATACTTTGAATAATGTAAATATCGTTTATACAAATGATCAAGAACAAGCGATTAATAAGCTACTTTCAGGAGAAGCAGATGCATATATAGGTAATACCTTAACTGGAGTATTTTTTATAAATAAACTTGATATTAAAAATAAAATAAAAATTGTTGGTAAAGTTCTCAATCCAACTAAATACTCCGTGGCTGTAAAATATGGAGATGTAGAAACTTTACGCCTAATTAATAGTGGACTTAAAGAAATTAAAAATAATGGAACATATGATAAAATATATAGGAAATGGTTTGGCCAGCCTGTAAATTTACCTAACTGGTATATTAAGCGGATTATATTTTTTTCAGCTATTGTAATAATTATTCTTGCCATTATAATGTTTCTGTTTTATAAATGGAATAATCGTTTAAAAAAAGAAGTTAATAAACAAACACGTGAAATTAACAATGCCAATGATATACTTGTAAAAAAGAATATACAAATAAAACTTGAAAGAGACTTTAGAGAACAAATACTTAATAATATTTTTAGTGGCATAGTTACAATCAATAAACAAGGAGAAATAACTTTTACAAACAAATTGGCTGAAATTATATTAAAGAGTGAACTTATAGGAAAACAATATGTAAATACATCAATAAGCGAGATAATAAATTTCACCGAATTTGTTAAAAGTTCTGGTGAAAAAGAATTTTTAATAGCAAGCAAAAAACTATTTATAAACTATAAAGTAGACATATTAAGTAATGTGGATGAAGATATGGATGAAATGATAGTTATATTTAGAGATATAACGGAAGAAAAATTAATGCAGGAAAATATTAGAACAAAAGATAAAATGCAATCTTTGGGCAACCTAATTTCAGGTATTGCCCATGAAATTAGGAATCCATTAACCTCAATAAGAGCATACGTTGAATTAATACCCAAAAAGTTTGATAATCCTAAATTCAGAGAAATGCTGTCCAAAGATATTCCTACTGAAATAGATAGACTAAATTCCTTGATTAATGATTTGCTGGAATATTCAAAGCCACAAAAACCATACAAGGAAAAAACAGATTTATGTGAGATAGTTAATAAAGTTATTCTCTTATAAAAAAACAAATTACAAACTGAAAACATTATTATAGAGAATAATATAAATAAGAATATCTTTGTGTTTATTGATAAAAACCAATTTAGACAGGTACTTATAAATATAGTTCTAAATGCTGTTGAATGTTTAGATAAACAAGATAAAAGAATAATTATTTGGTCAAAAGTAAAAAGCAATTCAGTGTTATTATATATTAGGGATAATGGTTGCGGTATTCAAGAAGAAACCATAAATAAAATATTCGATCCATTTTTTACAACCAAGGACACTGGAACTGGTCTTGGGCTTTTTATAAGTTATCAATTGTTATCAGAAAACAATGCTACAATAGAAGTTCAAAGCGATATAGACCAAGGTACTACATTTATAATTGAATTTTGCCACATGGAGGCTGATAATTAATGAATAAATTATTAATAGTCGATGACGAATCATCAATTTGTACAGCTCTAAGTTTTGCTCTTGAAGATGATTATGAAATATATACCGCCCTGGATGAACTATCCACTATAGACATTATTACTAATATTGATATATCAATAGTTCTTCTGGACCTTAATCTTGGTAAAAGCAATGGTATTGATGTTTTAAAGCAAATTAAAATAATTAAACCTGATATTGCAGTCTTAATTATGACAGCATATGGAACAATTGAATCTACAGTTGAGGCTATTAAATCAGGAGCTTTTTACTATATTACAAAGCCAATAAAAATTGATGAATTAATACTTTTAGTAAATAAAGCCCATGAATATATTTCATTAAATAGTAAGATTAAATACTTGAGCAATCAAATAAATATGAATAATTCTAATTACAATATGATAGGCAATTCGAAAAAGATGCTGGATATATTCGATTTAATTAATAGAGTTAAGGACATAGATAGTAGTGTATTAATTACAGGTGAAAGTGGGACTGGAAAAGAACTTGTAGCTAAAGCAATACATTTTGAAGGTAGTAGAAATGGAAATCCTTTTAATATTATAAATTGTTCAGCAATACCGGGAAACTTACTGGAAAGTGAATTATTTGGATTTAAAAAGGGTTCTTTTACTGGTGCATTTGAAGATAGAAAAGGTATTATCGAACTATCTAATGAAGGAACACTTTTTCTTGATGAAATAGGAGATATGGATATGAATCTTCAAACTAAATTGCTCAGGGTTCTTCAGGATAAAGTTGTATTTCCTATTGGCTCAATTAAAGGTACGAAAATAAATGTACGATTTATTGCAGTTACAAATAAGGATTTAAAACAGGAGGTAAAAACAAATAACTTTAGAAAAGATTTATTTTATAGATTAAATGTAATACATATAAGCATGCCTCCACTTCGGGAACGGAGAGAAGATATTCCAAGACTAGTTGACCATTTCTTAAAGAAATATAATATATTATTAAGTAAAGACATTAAAGGTATTTCAGCTAAAGCTCTTCAAGCAATTGAAAAATATAAATTTGATGGAAATGTACGGGAATTGCAAAATATTATAGAGAGGGCAGTTGCCTTAACAAGAGATGATTTTATTAGCGTAGAGGACTTACCTGAGGATGTGTTTTTTTCAGAAAATATTGTTAGTATCTATGATGATATTATACCTATTTATGTTGGCGAAAACATGAAGTCCATAGAAAGAAGAGTAATTGAATATAATCTCAAAAAATTCGAAAATAGCAGAAAAAAAACATCAGAATCATTAGGTATAAGTGAAAGGAATTTAAGATATAAAATCAAAGAATACAATTAAAAAACCTGCAAATTTAGCCACCCTGCAATTTTTGCAGGTTTTTTTATTATAAATATCATTGTTGCACAGTAGCACCATAATTTTAAAATAAATTTTATGACCTTATCCACTGCTAAGTATAGAGAATATTGTAGATATTCTGAAAATAAATTTTTGTGGCATATAACTTGCTCTAATAATTAGATATATCATTAAATATTAGAGGAGGATCAATTATGAAGACGGAATTGGCAGAAGGTTTACTTACTCTGAAGGTTGATATGGTAGCAACCTTAGCAACCGCAATCTTATTATTACTATTAGGTTATTGGCTTATAAAGAAGGTAACTTTTTTTAGGAAGTTCTGTATTCCTGCCCCTGTAATTGGAGGTTTACTATTTTCAATACTTGCCCTTGTTCTAAAACAGAGCGGTATAATAACAATTAGTATGGATACAACTTTTCAATCGCCTTTCATGATAGCTTTCTTTACAACTATTGGACTTGGCGCAAGTTTAAAATTACTTAAAAAGGGTGGAAAATGGTTAATCATCTACTGGCTACTTTGTGGAGTACTTGCTATTTCACAGAATGTTATAGGTGTTGTATTTGCAAAGATTACTGGAATTCACCCTATGTTTGGTATTATGGCAGGTTCAGTTGCAATGGAAGGTGGACATGGTGCCGCCGCAGCTTTTGGAAAAACTGCTGAAGCTATGGGTATTGCTGGTTCTACCACCGTAGCTATAGCTGCTGCCACTTTTGGTCTTATATCTGGTGGACTTATCGGGGGGCCTATTGCAAAGCACTTAATAGACAAGTACAAATTGAAACCCAGTACATCAGATAAATATGACGTAAAATCCTTTGAAAACATAGTAAGCGATACAGGAAATACAAAAATCACAACCAATATGGTTATGATTCACATGGCAATAATAACAGTTTGTATGACAATTGGATCTATTGCCAGCGGATGGTTTTCAACATTTACAGGACTTTCATTACCAGGATATGTAGGTGCTATGTTTGTAGCAGTAGTTTTTAGAAATATAAATGATAAACTACATATTGCTAATCTCGATTATTACACAATAGATTTAATGGGTAACGTTTCCCTTGGAATTTTCCTTTCAATGGCATTAATGACATTGAAGTTGTGGGAGCTTGTAGGACTTGCAGGTCCATTATTAATAATAGTTTCAGCACAGGTAGTATTTATAATATTATATACAATATTTGTTGTATTCAAGTTCCTTGGAAAAGACTTTGATGCAGCTATTATGGCAGCTGGTATGGCAGGACATGGACTTGGCGCTACTCCAAATGCTATAGCTAATATGGGAGCTGTTACTGAAAAATATGGTCCATCTGCAAAGGCATTTTTAATAGTTCCATTAGTTGGAGCATTTCTAATTGACCTTATAGGTATACCAACTATTGTTTTCTTTATGAATCTATTTAAATAAGAATCTTAGAGAAAAGAATTGCAGAATAGATATAAGGCAAATGATTTTAGAAACGTTAAAAGCTCTAGCAATTTTTCTAGAGCTTTTTTTAGCTAAATTAAGTTACCACTGGCCCCTGCGAAGTTTTGTGCGGAGCTTTTAAAAAATATTAATTCACATAAGTGTTCTCAGTTTATTTAAAGCTTTTCTCTTCATTCGTGAAAATTGATGGTAGCCTTTATCCATATCACAAGCTATTTCTCCTAGTGGCTGCTCCATAAAATAGTATCTATTCAAAATATCCCGCTCAGTGGGATCAAGTTTATCAAGAGCTACATATAGTTTTTTAACTTCATCATGTGCTATTACTTCATCTTCTAAGGTGAATTCATAATCTCCACTAGTATCAAAATCTAATAGGTCACTGTTTGGCGTCTCCCTAAAATGCTTTATTTTCCCTTTTAAAAGGGCTCTAAAGTTCATTTTTATGGCATTTATACAATAACCATTAAAGCTGTTGCTGCCTAGCTTGTACATGGCTATTGCTTTTAAAACTGAAAGATAACCATGTTGAACTAAGTCTTCAAAATCATAACTTGGAATGTGATATTTTGAAGCCTCCTTGAATATGAGATATTTGAATTTCTCCATTATTTCCTCTGTAGCGCTTTCTTCTTTAGTTTTTGCCTTTTCAACTAATTTTTCCATGATATACACCGCCCTTTTATATTTTATAAAAGCTATATGCATCCCTCGCATTTATCCATGGTTAATCCAGCATCAAAAGGCCTTAAGTTAAGTAAAATTAAGTTCTCTTGTTCCCATAAAATCCTCCCCCGACGTAGTGATTTTTTAATCCTTATATTCACTGCATTTAACTGTGATACCTGAGCAATACTTTTTTCATCCACTTGTCCACTTGTCCCGCAGATAAATGGCTTATTTACTAGGTTTCAATACATCTTTGGGACAAGGTGGACAAGATTCTCTTACGCGGGTATGCCTATTAGGCACACCTGTCCCTTTTATTCTACCTAATTTACATACTTCTATAGACAATTCTTGTCCCACTTGTCCCGAAGTAGCTCTAAACCTTTATTCCATAAGGCTTTAAGTGGTGGGACAAGCTCTGGGACAACCTATAATCTACTGTCCACACTGTCCCGCAGATTCCCTCAAAAAAACTCTTTGTCTTCCGTAAATAGGTAATTGAACTCTATCATTAATCTTCTCCCACCCTTCCATTTTCCTCATTATCCCCCCTATCTCATAAGAATCTATTTTTCTTAACATACTTGCATCCTTCCCAAAGAGTTCACACCAAACCTCCATTACACAAACACGATCACGTATTAATGTTCCTACAGTTTTTACTGCCAGTTCTCCCTCACCTCTTAAAAACCCTCTCCGCTCATACAAGCTCATCTCCTCCCAATTACTTGGAAGAAGTTTATCTAAATACTCTCTAACTATGCCTTCCCTTTCATCACTTTCAAAAGCTTCAATTTGTGCTGTTTCTGCAGCTTCAGTAAGAGAGCTTGCCAGTATTAAAGATTCTCCATTGTTATACATCATTAAGACTTCCGCCCATATTTGATCTATATCTTTTATATCCCACGGTTTAAATTCGGAGCTACCTTTAACCTTTACAGGCCAAAATCTTCTACCTCCTGTGGTGTCTCTTAAAAAACCTGCTTCTTGATTAGTAGTCCCTACAATAATGCACTGCCTTGGATGTTCCTCCACTACTCGTCCATAACTTGCTCTAAATTTATCATCCTGCCTTGTTAAAAAGGATTTTAATGTATCCTCATCAACTTTTTTAATACCTGCCAGTTCCCCAATTTCTAAAATCCAGCTCCCTTGCAATTTTTCTGCCGCTGTCTTATCATGCATATCCGCTATACTTAGTGCATCACTAAAAAATTTCCCACCAAGCTTTGAAAATATAGTACTTTTACCTATTCCCTGAGGACCATTTAAAATAAGGGTGGTATCAAATTTAATTCCAGGTTTCATAACTCTAGCTATTGCCCCGCATAAGGTTTTCCTTGTAACCGCTCTAACATATTCACTATCAGCTGCCCCTAAATATTTAATTAGTAAGGTAGAAGCACGCGGTACGTTATCCCAGGTGGGTAGTGACTTTAAAAATTCTTTTACTGGGTGAAAGGATCTCTCTATAGCAACCTTTAATAGTGCCTCCTGACATTTACTTGGAGACCAAATCTTATATTTTTTTTCAAGATAACAAGAGAGGCCTGCATCATCTCCTAAGGACCAACCAGCCTTTAATCTTTTCCAAGGCACCTCACTTAGTGTTTCTATTCTTTCACTATGTTCATTATAAGCAATTCCCACTAAGGCAGGATCATGCTTGATTATCAATACTAGATTTGTCAAAGTTTCCTTAAAGCCCCCTTTAGCATTAATCTCTAACTGCTCTGTCCAATTATCCACACTGCTGAAATCTTCACTAGCCTCATTAATATGTTCAAGGGCTATTTGACTTTTCACGCAGCTATCTTTCATGGCAAGCTCTTGCATGGCCTTAAAGGAAGGCATTTTATTCATCGGTGTCCCTTCCCGCGTTTCATCATCCAGAGCACCAAACTTATGAAGTCTTACTAAATCAAAAGCATTACAAAGTTTACCAGAAGCGGGATCTGTTCCGTGGTGTGAGTATGCAAAGTCACCCTTTTCATAAATAACAAGTCCTCCTGAAGTTGTTCCCTTAGTATAGGTGTATCTATTTTCCATAACACAGGTCACATATACCTCACTTAAAAACTTTTCTATTACACCCAGGATGTTATAAGTTCTACAAAAGGCACCTACAACTCCACCCTTTTCACTTGGATTCCCTTGCTTATCTGCTAACTTTTCTCTCCTTTTTATATTTCTTGAAGACTCCGGCCAAAAACTTGTATCCTGCCAATTTTCATACCTACTTAAGATTTCATCTGGATTTAACCACTGGGAATCCTGATACTTAAAAACAAATTCTCCATCCAGGGACGTTGAGGGCCAATACATAAGTCTTGAAGGTTCATAGGTTGTATCATCAAAATAATCTATTCCTATGTCCTCTGCAATTTTTCTAGATACCGCTCCATATTCTTCAGAACTTACTGCTCTACTTAGGGGAATAACAAGCCTTAGCCTTGGGAAATCTGGACTATGCTTATGGGTTGTATACATTGCGCAACCAAAATCAAATAACATTTCTATAGTATCCCATAGACCCTTTTGTCCATAGTCAGCATCTAAAGTAATAAGGCATCTACTCAGTACCGAATCACTTTTTCTTTTTCCTTCTCTTAAAGCTCCACCAACAAAACCACCCACATCCTTAAGGTTATCTTGCTCAAGCTTTGGTAATTTTTTATACTCCTGGCAGCTCTCAGGCGTTCTTGTAGTTTTACACACTCTACTTAAAAACTCAGACCACTTCATGATTTGATTTTTCCACTTTAACTCTTTACGGTTTCTTCCTATAGCAATAGTAATAAGGCCATCGTTTTTCAAAGATATTCCCCTCCGACATTCTCACATAAAATTATTGGGTGCATTTAATTATCACGTACCATGAAGTTAATCATCACATTCTGTTAAGCTAATCCTTCTTATAATAATCAGTTTCAAAACCAGCTGCTTGTAGTAGAAGTCCAGGAGCCCACGCTATAGCTTGTCCAATAATTTCATTTACCTGCTCCAAAGACCCAAAACCCTTTGGTACATCTAAGATAACTTCATCATGAACATGAAATACTATTTTATAGCCTGCCTTGTCAATCCTAATCATTGCCTCTGCTAAGCAATCTCTAGCAATTGCTTGTACTATGTTTTCAGTAAGTTTTCCACCAAAGGTGCTAATTCTGCCCCACTGTTTTGTCGCTTGCTCTATCCCCTCATAAGTAAGCTTTGGTTTGTTAAACCTAACATCTGTTTCAATTCTAGGACTAACATAAGCAAGACTTCTACCTGATGGAAGTTTAATAAATAGCACCCGTTTTGTACAAGAAAACTCAAGTCCGCACCGCATTTTAACTATCTTATTTTCAGCCACGGCCACTATTGCTGCATTTTCAATTTCTCTCCAAAGCGCTACAATCTTTGGATTAGTTTTTCTCCAGGCTGTAACAATAGCTCGAAGTTCTTCTTCCTTAAGTCCCATCTTTATTGCGCCCATAGCAGTTAATGCACCAACACTGCCCCCGAAACCACAAGCCAGGGTTGCTATTTTACCCTTCTGCCTTAATTCATACTGAGGATTGCCTTTTACTATATTAGCAATTGGCACCCCAAACATCTTACTTGCAGTCATTTCATATATCTTTCCATGACTTTTAAAGGTATCAATAACCCATTTTTCACCTGCAAGATAAGCTATAACCCTAGCTTCAATAGCACTAAAGTCTGATACAATAAATCTACAATTAACTGAAGGAATAAAAGCTGTCCTTATAAGTTGTGATAACACCTCTGGTACACTATCAAAAAGCATTTCTAGCATTTCATAATCTCCTGATAAAATAAGTCCCCGGGCAAAGCTTAAGTTATCCATACTATTTCTAGGAAGATTATGAATTTGAACTAGTCTTCCTGCCCAGCGCCCCGTTCTGTTTGCGCCGTAAAACTGCATAAGTCCTCGCAGCCGCCCGTCCACGCATATTGCTCTTTCCATAGCTTCATATTTCTTAACAGAGGTTTTAGACAATTCTTGCCTAAGCTCAAGTACTCTTTTGACAGTAGCATCTTCTACTTCTTCTAGTAATTCCTTCACCTTTTCTTTAGATAAGCTTTCAACCTTTAGCCCTTTACCTTGAAGCCAAGTTTTTAATTGAGCTGGGCTGTTTGGATTTTGAAGCTTCGTTAAATTTGCAGCCTCCACTGTGATCTTCTTTTCATAAGCTTCATCACAATTTATAGCATTATGGACTAATACTTTATCTACCCTAACTCCACCATCATTTATTTTTTGGTCAAGTTCCCAAAGCTCCCTCTCTTTATCTGTCAATGGAAACTGTTCAAGTCGACCCCTTATAGCCCTTTCAACTTCCACATCCTGTTTGCAATATGTTTTAAATATCTGCCATTTAGCTTCATCGGCCTCTGTTAAATTATAATTTCTTCTTCCATAATCAATGCTTGATTTACAAGGCATAGAAAAATATCTAATAAGAGCTTTTCCCTCTCTCATTTTCTGCTGCTGCAAATTTAAGCACTTGGAAACTCCCTCTAAAGTTAACGGAAGTCCCAAACTTAAGGAATAAGCAGCACTACATCTCCACTGAGCAGGGGGCATAGGTTTATTTAAGTATTTAGCAAGACAGGTTCTCTCAAATGAGGCATTAAAAGCAGTTTTTATAACTCGGGGACTTGTTAAATCTTCTATAATATTTTGTGGTAATTTTTCTCCAGAAGCTAGGTCTATAAGCTTTACTTCCTCCTCATCATAAGCATAGGCAAATAATAATATTTCAAAATCCTTCGCCTGGGTATATGCATAAACTCCACATTTTGTAATATCAATACTGGAATAGGTCTCTATATCAATAGCAAGCAAATAATCAACTCCTTAATTTAAAAAGTCCTCGTCCCCCGTAGCAAAATCTTCTTCTGCGCTACTATGGCTACTAAGCATTTCTCCTTCTTCTAGCTTTTGAAGGTTTTGTAGTCCACAGGCTATGCCGCTATTTCCCTCTGCATTATAAGCATAAAACACAATGCTGGCTCTTCCATAACACCCACTATAGAATTCACTTTGCTCTACTATAGGTCGCAGACTTTTATTAACTATTCCAGGCTTTATATTGCTATTTGCGTTAATAAAATAGCTGCCTGCATACACTGAGTCATCAAATCTATCTACATCCCCATCACGAAGCGGGGTTTTAAAATTATAAGGTATGCCCGCCCCAAACTTTGATAGGCCCTCCTTTTTAGCAAGAGCAATCGCTGCATTTACTTTTTTTAGAGTTTCCACATCGGTTTTTGGAATTATAATACAAACGGAATATTTAGGCTCACTACCATTAATACTCTTTGGTTCCCACACATTTGCATAACTAAATCTCACTTTCTCAGTAATTATTTTCATGAATACATCCTCCTCTAATTAATAGAATTTGCTTCACTCAAAAGTTCACCATACTTTTCTTTTGGAATCTCTGTGAGCTTTGTAGCACCAAATCTTTTTATAAGTGCTTTAACTTGTTCTTGCTTACCATTTTTTGAAAGCCTTGCAAGGGTTCCTCTAACTTCCTGTAGAGTTATTTCTTTAACTTCTGGTTGTGATGTTTCTACCTTATCATTTGGTGCTAGTACTTCTTGATTTTTCATAGGTCGCTGCTGATTAAGCTCTATTGCTTTTGGATTTACATTAAAAATAGGAACTGCATTATGAAGAACTGCAGCAAGAGTTAACAGAGAGTTTGTTATCTCCTCTGAAGCTTTTATATTAATATCAATGTTAATATGCATAATTCCACTCCTTTATTGTAAATTTTGTTCACTATTAGAACAAAAAAATAAATGATCCACTGTAATTCCAAATAAATCTGCAATTCTTTTAGCAAGGCTAAAGCCTGGCATTCTTCTGTTATTTTCAATCATATTCACATAGTCCTTACAAATACCTAGCTGACTTGCAAGCTTTACTTGAGACATACCTTTAAGTTCTCGCTGCCTAACAAACACCATGTTTTTCATAATTTTTCCACTCCCTCTTTATAGATTTATTGTATATATTTACTACATATGTTAATTATATCGAATAAATTGTTCAATGTAAATCGAACAAAAAGTTTTTTTCGAATATTCTTTTCGACATATTGACACAAATGGAACAATTTGGTATGATAAAATTAGAAAATGGAGGCGAATCTTATGTTATTTGGTGATAGAATTAAACAACTTAGAGACAGTGCAGGTTTGACCCAAGCTGAACTTGGTAAGTTAATTGGAGTTTCCGATAGAGTTTTAGGATACTATGAAGCCAATGAAAGATTCCCTAGAAAACAGGAAGTCATTGCAAAATTTGCGGAAGTATTCAAGGTTTCTATTGACTATCTTCTTGGCAGCGATGGTTCGTTTTTGCAAGATTCTGGTGAAAAATATGGTGCTATAGGTCACATGCAAGCACAGGGAGTACTAAAGAGTGTAGAAACGCTGTTCGCTGGCGGAGAACTCATAGAGGATGATAAAGATGAGGTTTTCAGAATAATTTCAGAACTTTATTTCGATGCAAAAAAGAAAAATAAGGAGAAATACGGTAGGAAGAAAAAAGACAAATAACTTTTTCTACTAAACACCTGTGGGGAGTGTGCGAATGAATTGTTCAACGATTTCTAAATGTGCTAATAATCTAATAAAAACTTATGAAACCAATAACCCTTTTAAAATAGCCGAATATCTTGGAATTGATTTGAAATATGAAAAGCTCCACCATTTAAAAGGGTTTTATACTTATGTACTAAGGAATAAATATATTGTTATAAATAATAATATAGATGAAATAAGCGCTGGCATTATTTGTGCTCATGAGATTGGTCATGACCGTTTTCATAGAGGGCTTGGCATTAATATGTATCAGGATGAAACCTGTGTATCCTTAAAACCATCTACAATTGAAATACAAGCAAACTACTTTGCTGCAGAGTTTCTTATGCCCGATGACAAATTTTTAGAGCTAGTAGCGCAGGACTTTACTTATTCTCAAATAGCTTGTACTCTAGGTGTGCATACAGATCTTGCAATTATAAAAGCACAGCTACTAAATAAAAAGGGTCATAATTTAAATGTACCTTATGTACCAGGGGCTAATTTTTTGGGGAAGATATAAAGAAAATTAAACATAAGAAATTAATGCGATAAGTTGAATTAAATATAAGACCTAAATTGAAAAAGCCCCCCTTGCCTCTAATTTATTAGAAGCAATGGGAGGCAATATTAGTAAAAATTAATAATTATTAACTCAACTTCTCACATACTATTCAAATATTTCTTTTAATGATATATTTAGCCCCTCAAAGATATCAGATTTAATTGCTTCATTATAGTGGTAGCCTTCAACTTTTGAGGGCATTTTATTTTCAAACCTATAACAAATTGCATTTTTATTAACAGGATTTAATATCCAATATTCGTAAGCTCCGGCTCTTAAATACAAATCTAACTTAGTTACATAATCATGACTACTATTTGAAGGCGAAACAACTTCAATTACTAACGTTGGTATTCCTTTATAATTATTATCTATTATTTTATGCTTATCACATACTACCAGAACATCAGGTTGAACTACATTTTTATTATTATTCTTATCAACAAAAGTTACATCCAGTGGAGCTACAAACGGTCTACATTCTTTATCTTTAAAATAATTTTTCAAAGCAAAAAACATATTTCCTACTATATTCTGGTGCTCAATTGAAGGTGAACCCATCATATATACTTTACCATCTACAAATTCACATCTATCCTCATCAGATATTTTCAAAAATTCCTCATAAGTGTAGGTTTTTTCTTCAATTCTTACAATAGCAACACACCTCCATATCTATTATTTCATAGCTACGCATTTCCTTTTTTTAGTTGGTCGCTACGGACCTATTACACTCCTCATTTATCAATGATAAAAAGCTTACCCTTAACTTACTTTAATTGACTATTATTATAACACATCCATTAAAAAAGATTCTTCCATAAGCAGAGAATTTTTTTCTATTTCTTAATGTAAACACTGCATTGAATAAACTCTCTATAATAGTCAATAATTTAGGCTGCTGGTTGAATGTTTCCTTCGTCAGATGCAAAATAAGGCATATTAGGTGTTTTAGCCATGGATAGCTAAACAACCTCACCCCAAATATCTTAATATATCTGTAAAGCATTGATTTTAATGTATTAAGTTGGTCTTCTGTATAAAATTATATTTAGTTCTATTTATTACTTACAAGTAAAGATATTATAAACCCTAATACAAAAATAGGAAAATAGGATAAATTTGATGCTTTCAAAAATGTTGAAAACAAATGTATTATGTAACTTTTTAAAACCAAAAGAAAAAAGACTTGCTTTAACACAAGTCGCAGTTATCCTTAGTCCACTTTCAACATTTTTTCATCTAAATGTATTGTATCTATAAATTCCAAACTGTCTATAGGTAGTTTCCCCCGCTTTTCTTTAAAAGTTCAAATGCATCATATTTTTCTAATTCATATTTTGCTAGTATTTCTTTTACATCTTTTCTTCTCTTATCCGGTAGTCTACTTGAAAAAGCTGGGAACATATCATAACTTTCATAAACTTCATTTATATTTGCAAATGCTATTAATGGTTCGAACCCATTTTTAATTGCATTATCTACATCGTTAATCCTATACTTAAACTCATATTTACCATTTTTAGATAACTCTCCAATAATATATTTTTGTCTAGTCTTGTAATCTTTCCAAATTAAATAAAGATAATCTCTAGTATTAAGACTACTCATTATTCAACCTCTTCTTCTCCTAAATTTATACTAATGAATCTACATAATAATATTCTTTACCACCCACGAGTGGAAACTATAAATTGATATATTTTCTATTTTTTTAGTGCTATAAGTACATTATGAATATTATTTATATCTTCAATATTTAATTCATCAAAATTATCCAATCTTGCTTTAATATCTTCAATTGCTTGATTTCTATAACTTGTACTACCATTTCTTTTCAGAAAAAATGTAGCTATAGTTGCAGTTAACATACCCAAAAATCCAATACCTGTGAGCATTATTATTCCTGCAATAATTCTTCCAATTGGGGTTTGTGGAGAAATGTCTCCGTATCCTACAGTTGTTATTGTAACAAAACTCCACCATAGCGCATTTTCAAATGTTATACCTTCTGCAAAATGTATTCCAATAGCTCCTATAATTAATGTAGATAAAGTTATCCAAATAATATAATTAAAGTTATTAGTTTTTAAAAATTTATCCATATATTTTCTAAACTTTAAAATCAATGCACCTGACCTAAATACCTTAGTAAACTTTAGCAATTTTGATAACCTTAATATTCTAATTGACTGAAATACTGAATTGAATGGGATAATAGAAATTAAATCAATAATATTACCTTTAAAAAACTTGACTTTATCTTTAGCTAAAAATAGTCTTGTAAAATAGTCTATAGTGAAAATACCTACTACTATATTATCAATAATTGAAAATGTAATAGTAATATTTTGTGGTAAATTACATGATAATTCAATTATTAGAATTGCAACAACAACTAAAGCCAATAGAGCCATCAATATTTCATAAATTGCTACAAAATTTCGATTTTTCATTAAGTTAATTTTAATCATTTTACTCATCCCCATCTTTATATTCCATGGAAAATTATTCTTCTTTCCTTTGTTGGCAATGTTGTAAATATCAATCCACCGATGCTCATCCCTAAATTCTAACTAATCAATTTACATATTAATATTCTTTACCACCCCAACAGCCACTCCTAAAATGCTCATCTGAGTCTCTGTAACATTAATTGGCTCATAATTTGAATTCTCGGGCATAAGAAGTACGGTATCCCCCATTGTAACAAATCTCTTTAATGTAGTATTACCATCTAAATCTACAGCTACAATTTCATAGTTATTTGCAGTATTTTGCTGGCGGATAACTACTAAGTCACCATCATTAATATTTGCATTTATCATACTATCACCTTTGACTTTTACCATATAATTAATGCTATTTCTTTGGGTCCATAACTCCGGAATGTAAAATTCTTCGTCAGTAGTAGAATTTAATAAAATAGGATCTCCAGCCGCTATTCCACTATACACCTTCAATTTTTTCATATCCTTAAGCTCTGATACCTGATCATTTTCAAAAATCAATTCACTTATATTGTTGTAGTCTCTCATAAATTTATAATTATCACTATTTTTTAAGTCCACATAACAATAATTTTCTAAGCTAGAAGGCAACATTGAAGACTTAAAGGAAGGTATATCTTCAATCACTTCAAGCTCACGGTTTATGAATAACAAATCTACTCCATCTGTAGCTATTCCATACTTACAAGTAGGTGATGTGCTTATGTAACTTTTTAGCTGCTCTAAACAAGTTAAAAGTCCGGAACCTTGTCTTTTAACTTCAATGAAAATATAGGGCCTCTTAGTATTATTTTTATAGGTTGAAACCACCACATCCACATACCCAATTTTCGAAAAACTGTTTACTTGGTACTCTACATCTAAAAGTTTCTCAGGGTATTTATAGGTTTCCTTCAGTTCATTTATAATCCATTGTCTCACTTTTTCTTCAGATGAATACACATCAGCAAGTTTTTCCACAAAGGAGAAATTCTCCTGAGCACAGGAATAAAAGTGGCTTATTAATGTGTTTTCATGGTGTTTTAAGAACTTAGAATTTATATCACTTATAAATTTTGATGGTGTTCCATCTGCAGTCAAATAAAGCCTTTCAGTAGCCCTAGTCATGCCCACATACATAAGCTTTCTTTCTCTGGTTTCAGAAGATCCCTCATCATCCATGGCATTAATTTTTAAGGGAATTGATCTAGAATTAAGTCCAATCATGATCACCACTTTAAACTCAAGTCCCTTAATTGAATGCATGGTTAGAATCTTAACTTTTTCATCCCCAAATTCGTAACCATCTTGATTTGTCATAAGTTTAAAAGGTATTTTTGCTGTTTCAAGGTAAGTGCTAAATTCCTTAATCTGACCATTAGTTCTAGCAATTACTGCTATATCTCCATACTTGTACTCTTTTGAAAGTTTATTAATAAGCTTACTTACATAACTCGCTTCCATTGATTTGTTTTCAAACATTTTGAATACAGGATATACGCCTTGCTTATCGAGTAAAGAAGGCTTAACATAGTTTTCATCTTCTGTGATAAGCGGATCTTTTTCCAGTAGGCTATAGGCAGCCTCAGCAATTTGAGTAGTTGTTCTATAATTTTTAGCAAGTGAATTGCTTCTTCCCTTAACATCAAAGCCCACACTAGAAAAGCTTCTTCCCTTAACCATCCAAGACTGAGGATAGATACCTTGTGCATTATCTGATACAAACATAGTAGAAGAATAATTCTTATTATTTGCTAGTGCATATATAAATTCTAACTGAACCCTAGTAAAATCCTGGCTTTCATCGCAAATTATATGAGTATATTTTTTAATGGGTCTTTTCCTAACCTGTTCTAGTGCCATAAGTGAAACATCATTAAAGTCCACTTTTTTACTTGCTCTCATACTAAAATCATACAATTCCATTACTTTAAAAATGGCACTTCGGGTTCTTGAATTTTTCTGAAGTTTTTGGGGTCCCTCAACAATTTGATTTGACATTCTACCAATTCTATCAGCATTCTGATATTCTTCAACATTTAAATATCTACAAGCTTTAATCCATCCAATTTCCTCTAATATAAAATTCACATTTCCCTGCTCTAGTATTTTAACATCAGCATAATATTTCTTGGCATCAAAAATAGCCTTAACTATTCTATTTGAAATAGCTGCTCGGTTACTTTCAACTACAAGTTGCAAGTTATTAGACTTGCAGTATTCCATAAAATATCTATACATCAGTGCATCTATATTTTTAATTTCTAGCTTATTATTATCTATTTCAAAAAGAGAGATAATTTCATATTCTCTGTCCTTTTGAACCTTATCATAAACATACTTAATATAACTTATTAAACTTTTATTATAGGTTACCATCAAAACTTTATCATCCTTATCAAGACAATAATTTTCTAGTAAAAATGGTATCCTATTCACTGCAACAGTTGTTTTACCTGAGCCTGCAACTCCTCTAATTAAGGAATGTCCAGCAGGTTTACTTTGAACTAGTTTTCTTTGCTCTACATTAAGTTGCATAATTCTTCCCCCCTAAGCAGTAACGCTTTTAATTATGTTTATAATATCCTCACCATACTTTTCATACTTAACTTGGCCAAACCCCTTAATTGAGATAAACTCTTGTTTGTTTTTAGGCATAATCTCAATTATTTTTCCCATTTCCTCATTATTAAAAATATAATATGGTGGAATTCTATTTGAAGTTGCAATAGAGGTTCTATAGGCTTTTAAAGCTTTTACTAGTGTTTCTTCATCACTTTTTATATTTTCTAAAGTAGGTACAACTAGCTTCGGTTCCACTTTTAAAATGTTTTCGCTGCTGTGGCTAATTTTAAACTTAGTGCTATAATCATTGCTAACACTTGTATCTAACCCTTTTAAAATCCCTGCAAATTCCCTTACTTTTATTTCTTCATAAACTGCTACAGTAGTTTGCTGCACTATACTCTTAACCTTAGCGTTTATTAAATCAACCTTTATTACCTTGTCCTTCATTTCCTCAGCACAATCTTTAAAATTCAAAGTAGCTTTAGGATTTGTGAATACCGTTAAAGACAGAATAGGTAATTTTTCTAGTCCCTGATTATTTATAATCGTTTTCAAAATTAGTTCAGATTTTCTATTTTCCTCCACAGGGCTATACATACCTTCTTTTATATTCTTTTCACCTTTTTTAACCCATCTAGAAAAACTTCCTTGACTATCTATTTCAATATTTCCTTGATGGCTCTTACAATTTATTATGCAACAAAATTGATTAGTAACCATTAGAAAATCTATATCTGACTTATTATCTCCCTGTTCTAATTTAATGTTATATAACCCATAAAAAGGTACGGGTGAATTCTTAAGCTCGAAATACACCTTACCTAGACTATCATGAACATACTTTTGAAGGTTAATTTCATTATCAATTTTCCTTTTCATCTCATGATCAGTGTTAATATTTAAAATCTTATTAAGATTAATTATATTTTCACTTTCCTTGTTAAAATCCTTTATAAAAATTGGCGTATCTATTGTTTTCATAATTTTACTTTCAAAACTAACACTAAATATGCTTTTCTTTATTGCGTCAAAAATGCCCATAATGTCCCCCATTTTTCATTTAATGCTTAATTATAACATATTATGTTTAAATTCTCCATTGTAGATGATTAATGGTAATCTATTTAATTTTATATATAGTATACTTATCTATAATCTAAAGCAAAAGAAAAATCTAGCATTTATTTAGCATGCTAGATTTATTATCATATTTTTGTTACACCTGCTACAGTAGTTTGATATTTAACTGATGGTACTGGTACCGTATCTAGACACGTAGTGAACAATTTATCTTTGCTACTCATTAAATACTTTTTTCAAGCAGCTTAAAATGTCCATCAAAATTTAATTCTTCCGGTAAAGGATAGCCATCTTCATTATATGCACCAGTAGTCTTTCCTAGTAGACATTCAAACCTATAGATTAAAAACCCATAGTAATGCTGCTTTGCTAAAGTGTATCCTTTATTTAACCAATAGTCATAATCTGTATGCTCAATTTCCTTGAGAAAGCTCGAAAAATAATAGATGCATTCTACATAGTAATATTTGATATGTTTCAAATTTTCTGTTGCTCTCATGTAATACTCTATTGCTTTTTCTTTATCCTTTTCAATGAAGGCATACATTAAGTTCTGCAATCCTAAAGTATAAGGATTTGTCACAACCAAGTTGGTAATGTGATTCCTATCTAACTTTTCTTGTTTTGATTTTAAATAATGGATTTGCATTTTTTCTAGGTGGTTATTGGGATAAATATTATTAATGTAATTAATTAGTTCTTCTTCATTTAAACTACCTCTATTAAATGCTATATCAAAGTCGAAAAAGGTTTTTTCATTATTATGATCGATAATTTTCGTATATTTACCTAATTCAAATACTGCATCATTGTAGTATCTTAGAAATTTCAACTTATTTTCAATCATCCATTTGCAAAATTCAAAAGCATCACCCTCCCAAAAATAAAGTGCAAAAGCATTTGCAATAATTATTCTAAATAGGTTATCCTTATCAAGTACGTTTCTGAATTCAGTAAAGGATATTATTTTCTTTAAATTTCTAAAAGCTGTATCAAAATTTCCTAGATTATAATCTGTCTTGATTTTAATTAGGTTAAATAGTAACTTTCCATCTTGAATAGAATCAAAATAATCATTCAGTTGTGCTAATTCATTTAGTAATTTTTCTGTAGAATAAGTCATACTCTTGTAGGCTGTAAGTGCATTTATATGCTTTAATTTTTCTATTTTAGTTATTTTAAAATTCTCAAATTTATTAATATAAGTAATACTCTTTATAAAATTATTAAACTCATTATCAAATAGTTCACAAGAAAGCCGATAATTGTCGTATGCTATATTGCGTATAATTGATAATAAAAAATAATTATAATTATAGGCTTCTTTAAAAAATAATACCTTGTCATCTTCCACACTTTGATTAAACTGATATTCTGAAAATCTTCGAATTATGGATTGCAATTTAATTTTACCATTGATCAAGTCTACCAAGGATTTATTTCCAAGAGACTTTAAGTCACAATCATTTATTGGAGTAAGTAATGATTTTTTTGAGCAGGTTTTAAAAAACTTCTTGAAATATTCCATGTTGATTCCATCTGGAAACAAAGAAAGCAACTCAAAAGCAAGTTTTTCTTTACTCTGCAATCTTTTATACGAATAATTAATTGATTGATATAGTGATTTTGATCTTTCAATATTTTGATCGCATTCATTAATGTAAATATCATCTTTATATTCACCAAGTGTATTAAAAAAGTCTTCCTCTAGATTCCGCTTTAAAGTTTTCATATCTTTTCCGTTTGGTAAATTTGTAGCAACAATTTTAATGGCGAGGGGATTTTTATTTAGTAAATTTTCTATAATATCAGATTTTAAAATTTTCATTTCATTTTCATTAATAGTTGACTTATAGTAGTTTTGAAATAATTTCACTGCTTCCTCTGTAGTAAAATCACGGAGGTGATAGACCTCCTCAAAACGTGAATCTGGAAATACAATTTCTCTTGTGGTAAGAATTATTATAGCGTAGTCGCTTATGAATTTTACTAGTTCTTTTATGTTTGGGGAATCTTCAACATATAACAAGGTTTCAAAGTTATCTAAAACAATCAAACAATCTTTTTCAAGTTTATTTAACTTTACATGTTCCTTAAAATTAATTATATTATCAACTCCAAAACATTGAGCAATTTTATGCTCAAACTGATTATAATTTTCTATATGCTCCAAATCAATAAAATATATGCCTTGGCTAAAAAAACTTCTTCTTGAAAATTCCTGGACAATCTTTTTAACGATTGTAGTTTTTCCAATTCCACCAGACCCTTTTATAGTAAGGATTTGTCCCGTGAAATGTATATCCATAACCTTTCTTATAATTGCTTCTAGATCTGACTTTCTACCGACAAACTCTGTAAGGTTTTTAATATCAATTGAATCAGGCATAGTTGTTTCCAATTTCATTATGTTTGCCTTACCAGCTGTCAGTTTAATATGTTCTATTTTTTCTAGAACATTGTATTTGCATTCAGAAGTTATGAATTTTTCATCAAACCTTCTAAATAGTTTTATAATAACATCTTTTATATTGCTCTTTTTTTGTTTATAAATAATTATAGGCGTGGTAAGTGTTTCTTCGATTTCTATATTATCATTGGTAAAACAAAATACCGCTTTTAAGTTTTCACAATAAAGATTATCTTCTAAATCTTTTAAACTAACAAAATCACTTTTAAAGTATTCATCCTCCAGGCACAATTTGTTTTTAAAGGTTTCACAAAATAAAATAATATAATCATATCCTTCTAATTCTGATACTTTTTCAAGTGAAAGATGGTAGCAGTCTATGTCTACATCCAATTTATCAAAGTTTTTTGTAATGTCATTTAAATTAAATTTATACGGATTATCAATAGGAGAGGCAAGTAATAAAGCAATTTTGATTTTATATGTTTCTTTACTTACAACATCCAAGTTTTCTTCTTCTATTGTTGCAGTTACTTCTTCCGCAGATGTATCTTTAGGTGGCTTTAACTGAATCATTTCGTCTAATATTTCTTCTAAACCATCTTCCCAATTTTTAATTTTAAGAACTTCGGTACCGTAGCGACTGAAATCTTCTTCAGTTGTAGAGATAATGAAGTGTTTATCCATTAACCCCTCAAATACCATATTCATAGTTTCAAAAATATTACACACATAAGGATCTTGCAAGCTAAAACCTAAAAATACAATAGTACAATCTGTAAGTATCTTCTTTAATTGAAAAAGCACACATTTTTCTTCTTTACCATCATATAAATCCTTATAATTTTCATTAAATAAAATACAGTTATCAACATCTTCAATACTACCATGTAGTTTAAGTAGATATTCAACATTTTTATTTAGTTGTGCTATTTCAAAAGACTGCGTATATACTGTAGGCTTAAAATTTTTATTAAGGTGTGAATTTTCTATTGCAGTATCATAATTAGTAGTTATAATTTTACTTGTTATCTCCCATAATTTTTTATGCCTAATTAATTTTTCATCTTCAATATCAACTAAAAATCTTTTTTTCATAATTTCCAATATTTGTTTTTTATTGCTTTTAACTTTTTCTAGTATTTCAATAGCTGTCATCCGTTTCTTTTTTAATAAAGGAATAAAATCTGTCAAATCAGAATCATCCACTGCTAACTCATTTAGAATTTCAATAACTAATCCATCCCAATTTGGAAATCCTAAAGGCACAGAAGTTCCAGAACCTATAAAAAATACTAAAGTATTATTTTTAATTGCTTTCTTTATTGTACTTGGTAATTCACAAGTCATTTTATCACCTTCCCATTATAAACATAATTATTTTATTTTTACTTTAAAGCGAGGCAAGAAGCCTCTGACCAAGCAGTTTCAAATGCATCTTTAACTTGATTCACTAATTCCTTTGTATGCGCTATAAATAATGTTCTCTTCCCTAACTTCTTATCATCCGTTACTGCTGTTATCGTCTTACCTGTAGCATGATATAGTAATGCTATGGTTTCATTATTCTTTCTCATATTTTCAAGATTGTAAATAGCCTCCGCCTGATGATCCTTAAGTACAAAAGCCTTGCCCTTTTGTCTTGGAAGATATTCTTCTAACCCTTTAAACATAGGTAATTCACCAAGAAAAGTTTGAAGCTCATCCTTTACCATCTCTGGCTTTGTATTTAACTGATTATATACCCATCTATAAATTTTCCGATTTCCATATATAAGACTATTTTGTTTGAGCAAATCATCATAATATTTATCTGGGAATACCTTGGACGGATTATGCCAAGTCTCTCCATCTATTTCTATGGCAATTTTCTGTCCTTCACTTTCTAGAGCAAAATCTATAAATCTACTATTTCCATATATATCAATGAAAGGATGCTGTATTGATAACTACTTTGTGTTTTCTGGCCCAAACACCTCCGAAAATATATCTATAAACAAATCCTCTGCTACACTGCCTAATTTAAAGCTATCTTTTGGTGCCACCCACGTGAAAAGTGGCAAGTTCTTATTCTTAACCATATCTATCTCACTTCATGTTTTTATATTTTTATTTAAAAAAATCTCACTAACCCCATACTATCACATTAATATTGCTAAATTAGGCGAATGCTGTCATATTTAAAATTAAAAAATATAACATCTAAGCAATAAATGCCTATCCGTTATAGTAAATCCCATTATGCTTAAATAATTTCTTCTTTAACATCCTCATATGCAAATAATGCTATATCACATAAATCACTAAAGTCGTCATAAATAATTTGGGATGCTTTTAATAAACTTCCTAGTAAATTTAAATGTGGTATTATAATTCCAATTTCTTACCTACTGAAAAGGACTTTGCCACCTATTACATTAAACAACACAATACCAACGCCTATGCTATAATAAACCTATACTAACACCCAAAGGAGGCCCCATATTAAAATCTACAACAAACTAGTCCGCGACAAAATCCCTGAAATCATCAAAGCCACAGGCAAAAGCTTTGATATTCACTATGCTAAAAAAGAAGACCTATTACCCCTACTAGAATCTAAATTAAATGAAGAAGTATCCGAATACCTAGAAGATAAAAACCTAGAAGAACTTGCTGACGTTATGGAAGTTTTATTTGGCCTTGCAAATGCTCTTGGATATTCAGAGGAAGATTTAATTAACAAGAGAAATACAAAAAAGAAGAAAGAGGTGGCTTTGACAAGGGCATAGTCCTCGAAAAAGTTTACGAATAGACAAAACCCTCCATAGCATTTCTCTATGGAGGGTTAATTTATCCTATTTATTTTTCTAACTTCTCAAGTCTTTCCTTATAAAACCTTCTAGTTCTATAATCTATAATATCTTTAAAATGAGCTACAAATACGTCACTTTCACTAAGTTCACCTAAATCATCATTTAAACAAAAATATGATTTATCCCTATAAAAGAAAGCTTCTGCAGAATTTAAAAATGCCTTTATTGGATTTTCTGCAATTCTTAGATAATCCTTTTTATCAAAGCTCTTATAGTTTTTAGTTGCATCATGTCTCAAAAGATCCACTGCATTAGACGGTTTAGTATAAAATCCCCTAAAGCTTTGGAAAATACATTCTTCATCTATCTTTAAATTTATCTTACCATTATTATAAAAAGCTAAAAGTAATGGCATTTTATAAGTCTTGGTCATTGAAGTTTTTTCAATATTATTTAAGAATTCATAAGCCTTAGTGTTTAAAAATAACTTCTCTGCTTCTAAAAGTTCATTTATTTTATTTAGAAACCCTAAATAATCATTAAAAATATTTAATTCTCCTCTGGATCCTATTACATTGTAAAGATCGTCATCCATATAAGTATACATTTGAAGCCTGCTTGGTCTAGTTTTTAAGTCTTCTTTTATTCTATTAAACTCATCTACTACTAGATCAAATATATTCTTTTGCTGCTCTACCATCTTCTTGAATATATCAATTATTTGAACATCAAAATCTACTATGCAATCCTCTGGATATTCTTCTTCTTGAGGTAATTTACCACCTTTAGCTTTCTTTTCAATATCTTTTAAATCTCCACTTAAAAAGAATGGAATCAAGTGTGCCTTTTTATAATTGCCTATAAAATCTAGAATGTTTACATATTTCTTGTCCTTATACTTTCTTAAACCGCGTCCAAGCTGCTGAAGAAAAATGGTGGGGGATTCTGTGGGTCTTAGGAATAATATCATATCAATTTCAGGAATATCTAATCCTTCATTGAACATGTCCACAGAAAATATAATGTTTAATTCTCCTTTTTTAAGTTTATCTACTGCTTCCCGTCGCTGCATAGAAAACTCAGTTTGTGCACCACTTACTACAGTGCAAGCTTTAATCCCATTTTCATTGAAATATTTACTCATATACTCTGCATGTCTCCTGCTGCTACAGATGAATATCGTTTCATCTCATTATCATCATCAATAATTATAGAATGATTTAAAAATAGATCTTCGAAGATATTTTTAAAATGTGCAAAACCCTCTAAGCTTTTATCCTTATTTAATCTATAATTCCACTCAATTCAAGTAGTTAATACAGACCTCGATATATTAGAAGATCCTATAAAAATATCTCCATCCTTTTCATATTCAAATATATACGACTTAGGATGAAAGGATTTATTGGGTACATTATAAAACCTTAAATCTACTTTTCCCCAGGAGCAACATTTAATTGTTATGACCTAATATTATCCATTCAACTTCCAATCTCTTCTTGCTATTTGAGTTTGATGTGCTGCTACAGTATGCTGATATTCCCTTAACTAACAATTTGCGAAACAAACAAATCATTAATATCTTTATATAATTTCAGAAGATCGCTATCTTTAGCATTTGAATCATAATGGAATTCCTTACCATTACTATATAAACCGCTAAAAACTTCTATATCCAGTTGTTGTGTCCTTAATCTAACAGTAATAATATTTTCTCTTTTTTTTCCATATTTACTTAAAAGTCGTTCGTCTAATTTAAGAACAAATACTTTTGTATCGCCCTCATTACCACGCCATTTGGGGTAAAAAATTTTAGTGCATCTTTCTTGAAAAATCTCGATTATATTTTTAATCAATACCTTTATATTGTTATTATTCATTTTATATTTATTATCTTGAGAAAATACTTCTTTGAAATCTTCAATAATCTTTTGATTGTTTAATCTTTTATCAGTACTCATGTTTTCACTTCACCTTACCTATTAATCAATTTAAAAACCATATATTCGTTATAACAATTTAAATTTATTTAAGCTACTTTCAATTTCCATTTTATATTGTTCAACTAATATAGTAGCTAGTTTTTTCTTAAAACTTCCCCTGATATAAAATTGGTTTTAAATCTAATAATTTATATAAATTTCCATGTGACATAAAAAGATTCCCAATATTATTCAGCCAATCAAACTCCGTTAATCTATATAAATAAAAATACCCTGAATAGTCTTTAGAAAACTCTAATTCATTCTTCGTTACATAAAAGGATTCACTTTGGGTAATTGATGTTTTTACTTCAATAAATTTAGGATTGCCATCCACATTAAAAGATAATATATCAAAACCAAGTCCATCTCCTTTTGTATCAGAAACATGCTCCACTTGCCCAGCTAAATCTGCTCGATTTGCCTTAATCAACTTATTTCTTTCGTATTCAAGTATATATGATTCTCCTAAGAACCCAATCTTAGAGTTGAATTTGGCTTTTTCTATATAATCAATTTTTTTCCGCTCTTATTTCGAAAAAACTCATCCAAATTAAAAGTTTCAATATTCTTTTCCCTTATTGTCATTGGAAGTCCATCTACCCATCCAAAAGCATAATCAATAATTTTTATAATATAAACGGTATCCGATTCCTTGATAATATGCATTTCCGGATGAATATCTTGACTTTCCTTAAACTTGGTAAAATACTTCATCCACATTTGTAACTCATTATTTATAACAGAAGCAAAATCACTGTACCACATAAGCCTTGTCCTATTTATATAGTCGCATTCTATGTATGCCTTAAATTGCATCTCTTTATATTTAAAAACAATAGCTTTCCTTTCTTTTGCTTTGATGGTATCAATATTGAAAAATCCTCTTATTTCTCTAGGAATTCCGGTTCCATGATGAATAAAAACAGATCTATCCATTTTCTTTATAAATGAGCAAGGTGATTGAATAATCCATGAAAAAGCAAGAACAGGAAAAGAATTTGTTAAAATCATGTGTATTAACCTCATTTTCAATAAAATATATTTAACATTCTCTAATATAGAAGAAATTTCTATCCAGCGCTTATAATTTTTTCTAACTTGAACAACGGGCCCATATTACTACAAAGTTACCCTCTTCATCTATATCTCATATAAAAGTTTTTTATCAAAATTGACATCTTTATTTACCCTATAATTCTGATCGATAACAAACTGTCTATACTCTATAGCTAAATCAACAAGTTCTCTAAGCTCCTCATCTCTTACTTCTCCGTCTGGATATACAAGCTTAATCATCCCACTTACCATCTTATTTACAGCATCTGTATCTCTTATGGAACAATCCTTTAAATTAATTCTATTTGTTATATAGTTGTAATTTTTCCTCCTTAACTTATGTATCACTTCACTAAAATAATCTGCTGCAAATCCAAGGTTTTTTGTATATGCACTATTAGGATTTCCTATGCTTTTCAACTCCCAACCAGGTACAACACCTGCAAGCCTATCCAAAAATGCACTATGAGTATTAGTAGTATGTAATAAGTCACCCAGCAAATTCTTTTTATCAAAATAACCAGAAGGTAAATTTCCAACCATCATAATTCCACACTCACTAACCTTTTCTACGCCACCACGATCAAACTTTCCTGAAGCAAGATATTGATATAGCTTATTATTTACGTTATCTTCTAGGCCGGTCCTTTGAACCTTATCAATTTCATCAAAAAGTAAAACATCATACTGAACCAATAGTCCATCCTGCTTTGTAGTAAGATTATAGAATAATTGTGGAGCACTAACCTTACTTCCAGAAATTACTCTAGAATAGGAACTAAGATTTTCATAAGCATATGTCTTTCCTGTTCCTGGGCTACCAAACTCCATCATAAATACATTATTCTCAACCATTGGAATAAGTCTAGAAAGTAATATCAATTTTTCTCTCCTATCATAATTTTGAAAGTTAAGACCTATAGTACTTATCATTACGTTCATCCACTGTTCTGAATCAAAACCACTTCTTGATTCAACAAGCTCATCAACATCTATGTCCGACAGTTGAAACGGTTTAAATTGAGTAAGACAAATATCTTTTGCTACAAAGTCATATGAAACTTCCCCCATTCCCCAAAGTCCATCTATTAGTAATCTTGGATGTTCAGTCAATATATTATCGGAGACCTCTGCATCATTTATTGCAAGACTGGGAATTTCCATTTGAGTTGGTTTTTTATTTCCTTTTCCACTCCCAAGATTTATCTTAACCTTGAATTTATCTATTATCTTGATATTTCCATCTATTCTTAACTCATTACGGAACTTTTCTTTTTCCCTTGATTCAATTCTATGTTTGTGGATATACGCATTGGTTTCTTTTATTCCATCATCGGTTATTTCATCTTCGCAAAAGAATCCAATAAGATACTCAGATACATATCTTGGAAGACCATGTATCTCATTTTTTATAGCTTTTGGTTTATCAACTACTGCACTTCCAAAGTTATCCTTTAAAAGTCTTTCCCAAATTTCCATACTGTCCTCCTATAATAAGCTTCTACTATTTTTAATCTTTTCATTAAATTTGTTAACTTTATTTTCTTTCACAAAAATTTCAATGGGTATTTTCATTTCAACTTTCTCATCTAAAAAATAAAATTCAACCTCAAGTATATCTATAATTTTCTCCTCTGCACGAGAAATTTTTATTGGAAGTTGAATAAGTTTATTTCCGTCAAAATATGGTATGTAATCCTCTATCTCTAAATTAACAAGTTTTATTTTAAACTTAGTAATCTCATTGGTATTTTTAATTAATAACTTTATTTCTGAAATCTTATCTATTTCAATACTATTACTTTTAACCTCTATTTCAATATTACTATACTGTTTTCTTTCCGTAGTAAATACTCCAAAGGGAATCATAACCTCTTCTAAACTAATTCCACCATGATTATATTTACCAGTACTTTTAGGATAAAAATTATTTTTATAAATTAAGTAAAAGTAATTTTCTCTATTTGCTTCAACAACAGGAAGATAATATTTATTCATATTCTCCCTATCAATGCAATTATATACTGAACTTTTATCAAACTTTTCTTTTAAATTGTTATATATAAGTTCGTCAAAATAGCTACCATAAATTTTAACATACCTTCCATGGTTTTCAAGTTGTAAGTTATTATCACTCACATAGTCCTTAAAATCCATTGATTTTAATCCTGATGCATCTAGCTTAATGGCTCCATGATCTGTCATTACAATAACATTTAAATCTTCAGCTTTCAATTTAGAAAAAAGCTTATCTAACTTTACATTAATACTACTACTAATGTAATTCAAATCCAATTCATTAATGTTATGAAAAAAATAATCTAAATCCAAGATCTCATATAAAAATACATCATAATCGTCAAAGCACTCAAATAGTTCACTGCAATTATCTAGTTTCTTAAATTTTCTTTCAAAAAACAGGTTAACTATTCCTTTTAACTGATTACCATGATCTATCTGATTGTACTTTTTCCCATTATATAATATCTTTTTACAATAGCTTGTTACTGTAGGAATAGCACTCAGCAGCACATCCTCCTTTTGGCAAAAATACCCTCTTTTTTCTAATGCAAATTTTATTTCTGTCCAAATATCATATCTCAAACAATCAATAAATAATAACAATGTTTTTTTTCCTACTGATGTATACTTCATATTTTCAGATATTGCATAATCCAACCCTTTTTTACTAACAGAACTATGAAGATTGTTATAGTTCTCTAAATAGAAGCTTTCAAATGTATTTCTCGAATTACTCCATATATTATTTATGCTATTCTTTAAATCCTGTAAATTCACTTGATATTTTTTCTCAATGCTTATGATTTTGTTTTCAAGATTACTTTCGAAAAAAGGCGTATTATATTTTAAATATTCACTCTTGAAAAATTCTTTCCAGTCATCTAACTTCTCAATTTTATCTAGCCTTATGGCGAATACCTTTTCCAAATTGTCTACCAAATAATTAATATCCTCTATCTTATATGCAAATTTTTCTTTATATGATTGTAAGGCTAACTTCACTTCTTCAAAATTTCTAATAAAATTAAATTCTTTCAACAATTTATTCAAGAAAAATTCACTCTCAAATTTTAATTCTCCAGATATTTCATTTAAAAATTTCGTGTTTTTAAACTCCATAAAACTATCTATTTTTTTATGGTTTACCTCTAAAAGTTGATTACATTTCTGTATGTATCCTGATAAATTATCTCTATAACTTTCAAACCCCGACTTTATTTTTTGGTTATCTCTAAATAGTTTATAAGCCCCAGAATAAATACTTCCTACCAATGAATTATAATTATGCTCTTTATATTTGGAGAAAATATGGCACCTAACCATGCTTTCTAATAAATTATCCGGATCATTTTTTAGAAATTCATCTCTTATCAAATCTGAAAATTCATTAAAATAAATATCAAGCATTTTTTTCTTCATTCTTTCCAGCTGAGATTTATTTATATCTCTAGATATATTCAAAATCTCAAATACATTTAAAGTTGATCCAAAATGTTTTGTTAATAGTATGTCTATTGGTTCTTGAATTTCCTTAACATCTTTAACAGAAACCTCGCTAAACTCCTCTATATCTAAAAACAAATTGAAAAAACTGCTTTTTCTTATTACAACTTCTAACTGTCCACCATTGCTTCTGTTTAAAAAGATTTTTTTTCTAGCTAACAGATAAGATGTTAAATCTCCAACTATTATATTTTCAACATCTGAAACGTACTGTTGTGAATAATCCTTGACAATGGTAACCATCTTTCCCCTCCTATACCTTGACTATGTTAATCTCTTTTGACCTATACTCATCTACCAATTTATTGAATTTAGCTTGTATATCCTCTAAAGTAACATAATTTTGTCCTAAAGCTCTTATTTCAGATAATAGTCTACTTTCAAGTTCCTTAATACCAACATTTTTGTGAATTGGTTCTTCGTTCTTATTAATAACTTCAATAAGCTGTGGTTTTACTTTATCTATGTTCTCCTTCAAAAAAATATATTCGTCTCCAGTTTCAAATTCACTTCCTATACTATTGAGTTTTATTACTGTATTCTTATATACTTCATCGAATTTGAAGTTATCTTTGATATTAGAGTTTCCTAGTTCCTTTACATATCTCTCTAAAACCCCTACAACTTGTCTGTCATAATTTCTAAATTTCTCAACCAAAACTTCAATTCCACTCTCTACTTTCTTAATTTCATCACAGCTACAACTTTTGCACTGTGCTATTTTACCTTCTGTTATTAGAAGTGTGCATTTCTCGTAAGATTCTATTTCTTCTAAAAAGCTATTTACAGATGCAATATTAGGGAATTTTATATCTGCTAATAATTTAAGACTTTCAACTCTATTTCGTTGATTGTTAACTAACTTTTCCTTTAACTCGTGATATCTTTCATGATACTCATCGTGTATTATTTTAAATTCATCATTATAATTATTAAGCAGTTTTCCTGCTTTTAGGTCTATACTTTCGTTAATATCAAAATTTAAAAAGTCCTCTTTATATAACTTAAGCTCATGTTCTACAGCAATTAACTCTTCCTTCATCACTGGAAATTTCAATAAATCTTTAATTCTATAACTTAAATTAGTCACTAGCTCATTATTTCTTTCAAACTTAATGATTTCATGGCTAGTGACGTTTTTAAGTTTGTTAATGTAATCACCAAATTCCTCCATATTCATTTCAAAAGTTTGCCTTCTAAATATACTTGGTATATCAACTACAGCACTATAAAAATCAGAAGGTGCGTGTGTTTTGGATGTTACTTCCAATTTATTAACAAATGATTTAAGTTTTCTCGTTTTTACATCTTTTCGAGCCAATCTTTGTTCTTTATCCGTTAGGTTGTTTAAAATAATATTTATCTCTGATCCCAACGTGGTATATATATTAAACTCATTTCTTCCATCCGCTCTAAATTTTTTCGATTTAGAATTTGGTACTATCCTTAGTTCAATTAACTTTGCCCAAACTTCTCCTACTTCCTTTGGTATATCTTCCACAGTATTTCTTGTGATTATATAATCATCTGGGTATTTTGATATTATTTCTAAATTCTTTTTATCAATATTTACTACTTTGGATCCATCTTTACTATAAATACTTATTCTACCCATCTTACTGGAAACTAAAAAGAATAACCCTATCAATGGAAGGGATAACCCATATGGCGAAGATGTAAGCTTATAATGTTTGCTTGCCAAGTCCATTTTGTCTTCAGGCAGCTCAATAATATCCATAATCTGCTTTGATATAGAACTTATAGACTTATCAGGCATCTTAAATTCTAGTGAATAACTATTGACTTTTCCCTTAATTGAAACTAAATCTAGTGGCTTCAACGTATTGAACACATGTTTAGAAACAGAAGATGTTTCCTTTTTTACTATTTCCCCCATTCCTCCATTAATAAATTTATCATGTATTTCATTTAATGGTGCTCTGCTATTAAAGTTTTCTACAGCAATTTCATAAGGAAACTTACTATAGTACTTATATAAAATTTCCCTATACAGACAAATATCCTGTCTTATATCATTTTTTATTTCTCCTCCACCAAAAATAAATGTAAAGTTTCTTAGATTAGCAAACTTTCTTAGGTATTTATTTCTAAGTTTGTCTTCCAACTTTCTTTTTCTCTTTATAAATATTTTTCTTATTTCCTCATTTTGGGATATTTCTTCGTTGTTTTTTTCTAAATAAAGCATAGCTCCATATTCCTTTAATTCTTCAGGTAAAAATACAAGACTATTTGGGATGGCTAAACTTATATTTAAAGATAACTCCTTCATATTTTCTGAATACGTTTCTACAAACTCTTCCCTATTAAACTTTTCATTGAAATTCGGTATCAAGAAAATAATTTTTCCATCTGTTTCTGTTGAAAATATTTTTACAAAATTACTATTTTCCAACTCATTTAAGGAAAATATTTCTCCTTCTAATTTTCTATCTAGAGGAAATAAACCCATATTGTATTTAATATCATAATTTTCTTTAATAAATATCCTGTTTACAGATTTTTTCAAAATTAAATTAAGGATAGTATAGGGATCTATTTTATCCTTTGCATCATTTATTAGTTTGTCTATATTAACTCTGCTATTTGACAAAAAAAACCTATACTTTCCTTCATTTGTAGTTATATTTAAGTACTTACTGTTTATAACAGGGTTTAACTTTTCTCTAATATACTCTTCACTAGGTAGTTGGTATAAGTTCTTTATCTCTTCAGCTGAAAGTTCTACACCTGCTGAAGATTTTGTAAAAGAACTAGCATGTGCAATAGTAAGTGCCTTTAGAAAATCTACCAAATCATCGTCACTTTTTAGAGAGTTATAGTTTTGGTAATAAACACTTATTATTTCTGAATGCTTAGATTCGATAGCATTTTCAAAGTAATCAAATAAATCGGAAATTGTAATAAGATTCAATTTCCCATTTTCTTCAATTTCTTTCCCGAAATATTTTTCCCTTACTACCTCTTTTAAAAAACCAAATGAAGTACGTACTTTTTGAGAATATAACTGTGATATAGGCTCTAAATATTCTACGGTAGCTGGATGTAGTGGATAGAAATCATAAAAATCCTTGCTATACTTATCTTTAAGAGTATTAATATATTCGCTATGTTTTACTCTGTATTCAGCAAAGGTGCTTCTATCAAGCTCTATCGTATTTTTTAATAGCTCTTCGCCTTGGTCAAAAGCCAGAATATGGCTATCAAATCTACCAAATACCTTGTCTAATTCATCCTTATTTGAGTTTCCACTACTTCCAATCATTTCTTTTAGATCTTTATGTGTTGATGTAATAAATGCTACTCTAATTCCTTGACTCTCTCTGTATCCTTTAGCTGAAAGTTGTGCCAGGGTTTGAATATATCCTAGATCTTTGTTTATTCTTCCACTCTCCATAGATGCTGTAAGGTATGCGGAAAACTCGTCAAAAATCACAATAAGCTCATCATATCCATTGTTTTTTAATATGATATTAACGTCCTTTATAAAGCTATCTAAGCTATCTATTTCTACCTTTGGTGTAAATCCTAATGCCTCTTTTATCACACCTTCCATCTGTACAATGGCATCCTTTCTATAGTGATATAGCCCCGCTATAATATCCTCAATATCATACTCCTTGCTTTTTAGTACTTCGTCCATAGTAATTTTATGCTGCTCATATACTTTTTCAAGCATCTCTCTCATTTTTATATATACAGTCTGAATTGGTACGTCCCCAAATTCATATTCTAAAGCTGAAATAATACGCTCTTGAATTACATCCTTAAATTCCTTTTCATTCTCTGCCTCACCATTTATACGAACAACAAAATATTTCTTATTTTCTCTTATGAATTTTAATTGAAATTGCAACTCTGGAAATTTGCTAAATCTATTGATAATAGCCTCTGCAAGATATGGATTTTTCATTTCCAATATTACGCTAAGCATCAATAAAAAATATGACTTTCCCGTACCATATTGTCCCGAAATAATATGTGATCTTTTCGTTGCTACCGAATCTACATCTCCGCTTTTTAGTTCACGCCTATTATCACTTCTAACAAAATTTAGACTCTCTAGCATATCGGTAAATACTTCTGCCAATTGCTCCGTCATAATATAGTTTGAAAGTAGTCTTTCCTGCTCATTTATATTTCCCGCCCAACTTAAATCTACTACTGGATCAAATTCCTTTAGGCTAACTATATCTCTAATCTTCATATTAATCACCCCACTTAATTGTATTTTTTTGAGGAAAGTCAGCTTTTTTTAGACATTTTTCCATTTTCATGATTCTAATATTGGAAAATATAAATAATACCTCTTTTGTAAAGCTTTGATTTATCATACTTACAAAGAATTGCTTTAAATGATTCCCTTCACCATCTAAGCTATATAATATATTTTGTATAATCTGCAAATTATCAATAACTAATATTTTGTCTGATTTACTGGATAACTGTTTTATATACTTAAAAAAATCTCCTGTATCGAATATTTTTATAGTCATTTTTGTTTCTCGAAAGAAATCACTTGCCCTATCTTCAAAATCGACATATTCAAAATTTTTACATTTTTTTATATATTCTATTTCACTACTATCAAGTTCGCCAATTGCTACATGTGAATTTACCCTAGAGTACACTTCTTTATTTACTATCTCATTTAAGTGTTTTTTTATATCCATAATTACCCACACGCCTCTTTTATTATCATATCTAAAATATCCTCTTTACTTATACTAGGATTTATTCTGATTTGGTTTAATCCTGCTATACTTTCAATTGTTATTAACTTTTTCGACTGAATTTCCTCAAGGGTTTCCCTTACTGCTTCCTCATCCATCAAAAACATTCTTCCCAAATTATATTTTTCATTTACTATCTTGTCGATTCCAATAGCTGTTTGCCCCTCTTTCCACATATCATAAATTATATATGCAGCTATCAATGGCTCTACCCAGTAAGAATGCACTTCAAAATATATATCTTTTCCTTTGCTTTCAATCACTTCAAGAATTCCTATCTTACCAAATCCAGTTTCTGCATCTGCAATAGTTGAGATTGCTGCAGTAATGCATTCTTTATATTCCTCATTTAAATCTATTTTCAGCATCTCTTGTTTTATTTCTTGATTAGTTATTGTATTTGAGTAATCCGACATAACTCTATTTAAAATATCATTAACTAATTCAGAAAAATAAAAATTCCCATCATTTTTTTCTAAGTTAGGATTTCTGAGTAAATGATATAACATCAAGGGTTCTACATAGTCCTCTGCTTCCGTTATTTTTAAATATGTTTTTCCAAGTTTGGTTAATGATATTTTTTGATTTTCTATTGTAATTGCATTAATATATTTTAACCAGTCAATAAAAGCAATTACTCTATTTTCTCCCGCTCCAGTATTATTTTTCAGTTCATCTTTATTTTCACTACCATTGTCTATTTCAGAAATTAGTTTTATACAGTAGGGAATTTCAAACTTGAATTTTTGTTTTGAATGCATATTATCACCCTTTCTATACTTTGCATTTTTAATCGTGGTATTTATTAATTCATAATAATTTCTCCCTAGTCTATTCATTCCTAATTCATTATCTAGTATTGCACTATTTTTTGTACTCTCTATATCCCCAGTAAAATTTTAGCCAATATCTTTTTCTTTTCGATTTCTGACACACTTGTCCCCATGTTTTTCAATGTTGATTCTAGTTTAGATTGTAACATCTTACCTAACACTGTTTCATTTCCCGACATATGAAATACTCGTTCTTCTCCATCCACTATTATTTTTAAAAGGCCTTCTTTGCCTGTATTAGTTTGATTTGAAAAAGAATTAAACTCTTTTTGTAATAATTCCTTATATTCACTAATATCTTTTTCGTTTCTCCAATTCTCATAGTTGTACCCTTTTAGTCTTTGTGTAAGTAACGATAGTATTTCTGTTTCTTCTTTGTCCTCTACTGTAATCAGCAAATCAATAATATCATTATTCGTATCACCTTTTTTTAATTCCACAATGACTTTTTTTAGTGAAGATCCTTTGTATCCCAACGCTTCTACAGTTTCCTCGGCTAATAGATTTATAAATTCTTTTTTACTACTTTCAAAGTTAGTTATATCGTTATATAATTCTTGGCATATTTGTTTGTAATCTTTTGTCTTGTATGCTCCTGGAATATCTTTAAGTAAGAATTCTCGTCCACTATTTATACTAAATATACCTCTTAAAATTTTATCCAGCCCTTTATAATTTTTAAGATATATTCCTGTCATAAACCTTGGAAGTGATAATATGTAATTCTTTATCCCCCCCAAAACTCTGTTATATATTTTTTCATCCTTATTTGAAATGAATGGTTCAAATATATTTTCTAATTCTTTCATATAACTTACTTCTGCGTCTGATATTGGATAATATGCAATATCAAATTTCTCAGGAGTTTTTTCAATTAAATCCAGTAATGATAATTCTATATTCAATTCATTTTTTGTTCCCGAGGATGTTATTGAGATTTCTTCATAATTATCAACAATTACTATTCCTAATATAAAAGTAAATATCCCTTTTCTTATTCCATATGCTCCCTTATTGCTACAGTAACTTTCATATAAATCTTTTAACGATATTTTTTGTTTTTTTATTTTATTTACTATTTCATTTACCAATTTGGCATAAGTTGATTTTTCAATTGATAACTTTTCATCAACATATAAATTCTGATTCTTTATTAGAATTCTAGCTACCGAACTTTCTGCTTTTGTGTCATTAAAATATTCTTCGCCTAAACATTCTTTATTCAGGATTTTTTTTAATATATCTAATCTTGCTTTTTTCATTGGAAAAGATAGATTATGTTTATTTATTAATTCATAATTTACTGGAAAGTATTTAGAATACTTTTTAGCCAAATAAGAATCAGTAGTTTCAAGCAAATTTATTGTCTCTCCAAAATATTCTTTTATTTTTTTGGATAAAATAACTTTTATCTCTTTTTTGTATGATTGTATTTCTTGTTTTAGTATCCCATCTTTACTATAGTTTTCATCTATAGTAATCATTCTATCTATAGCTTCTAATTCTCGTAGGTTACCCATAATATCTAAATGTTTACCATTTTTATTAAAAATAACAATAAAATTTTCCGCCTTTAATTTATCTACAATTTCTAAATAATCTTTATTGTCTTCTATATTTGTAACATAAATTATCTTTCCATCTTCATAGATATTCTCTATTTTCGACAATCTACTTACATCTGATGCATCTAAATAATATTGTCCAAAATATCTATTTATTTTATTTTTATCATTATATTTTAGTGGATAATATACTTCTTTTTTTAAATTACTTTCCAATGTTTCTATTGGGTTAAAGTTGCTTAAGTTTTTTTCTATATAATCTAATACCTCTTTATCCACATTTACATCTATATCTTCGACTATTTTGTAATGATTAGAATGTCTGCGATAACTTATCAAATTTTTTTCTTTTAATTGTTCCTCAATTTCCGAAATATCTGATTTACCCATAACATATCTCAAAACTGCTGGTGTAGGTTCTATATCTGCAAATTTATTATAAATATATATAATTGCAATAGATTTAATAAACCTTATTTTTTCTTTCTCTTCATCTTTTAGTCTTGACAACATATTTTTACTATGAATATATATCTTGTATTCATTACTATCATGAGCTAACAATCTTAAATTTTCCTCGAAATAGTCGTATATTTCAGCTAAGGATACAAAATGTTCATTTCGATTTTTTAAACTATTCTCCTCATCTCCACATATAAATGCAAATAATGTTCTTTCATTTTGTGCTAGCTTTTGTGATAAATCCGGCAATATATTTACTGTAATATAATCCATTGGATAAAACTTTTCAGTTATATTAGAAGCTGTATCATTTGTAATTTTTAATTTTCCCAATAATTCTTCTTTCGTTTCAAATTCTCCTATATTATTATGTCTGTATTCTAAATAATTCTCCTTCTGCAAAATATTTTCTAATATTTCCAATATATTTACTTTTTCATATATTAAGTGCTCTTTTAAAAACCTCCCACTTACTTTTTCCCATTCATCTATTTCTGATCTGTTATCTAGCTTTATTCCATATTGGAATATGTCTTTGTGCGTTATAAGTATAACTGTTGATCCATTTTCTTCATTGCAATATTCAGCCATATCCTGTATTTCTTTTACATCAATTTTATTTATATTTGTTTCTAAGTACCTTCCAAACTCATCAAATAAGTATATTACACCATCATACCCTATTTTTTTTACTGACATTTCTACTTCACTTAATAGCTCTTTTATCTTTATTACCTTTTCTAGTGGAGCAAATTTTTCTCCTGAAAATAATTGACTATATATTGTTGAAAATATTTTTATAGCATCATTCTCTCTTTTGTGTAATGATGTAAAAAAACGTTCTTTTCCGATTCGTTTTTCTATCTTCGTTATAAATGATTGATAGGTTTCCGGATATTCTGTTTTCCAAGACATTAACTTTTTCTCTATTATTTCATAATGAGTAGATAGATTTAAGTTTACCTTTGCTCTTTTAGCACTTTGGTTTATTCCTAAAAGCAATCCTTTTGAAAATTCGCTCACATTCTCTTCAAAAAAAACAATGAAATACTTTTTATTGAGGAACCTTTGCAAAATTTCATTTATATCATATATTTTATCTGCTCTTTTTAAAAAATTAGTATAATTTTTAATACTAAAATCATTATCTAAAATATTCATTAATACTGATGTAAAGTATGATTTCCCAGTACCATATGCTCCTGAAAGTATAATTGATCCACCATCGTCTTTATGTATCATAGTCAAAAATTTCTCTAACAGTTTAAGATTACGAAACGTTGGATAATATGAGTTTATAATTTGAGGATTCGTATAATCATTTTTTACGTTTATAGAATAATTATTGTCATCTGTTATTTTTACTATATCATTCATCTTCTAGTACTCACTTTCTAATATTTTCTCAACTATTTCAGTTTCTGAAAGTTTTTTGATAATGTGGATATTTTGTAGTCCTGCCGATCTATCTAAGGATATTATGTCGTTATATTCTAATTTTGATATAAGCTTTTCATAATCATTAAATCTCATTTTTATTATTGAATTAAAATGAGTGTAAGATTCATTGACTGCTATCATCTTTGTTTCTCTTTTTTCTAATTTTCTTGTTAACAAGTACAGCACTAGGTATTCTGTAATCTCTGAATGTTTTATATTTCTAAAATAATATTTTCCGTCAATATTCTTTGCTAAATATTCTAGCTTTGTGAATGGTGAATACAAGTTTTCCTCCGGATCTAAATTTCCATTAACTTCTTTATAATAGGTTCTTATAAAAACAGATAGGCTATCTTTTGCACTTCTATTTGTAATTTCTATTCCATTTTCCTTACAATAAATAACCAATAGTTGCATTGCTGATTCGTTTGTAAATGCGCTTATTTTATTGTTTTTAATAAATACTTCCCAAAGCACTGCTTTTTCTTCTTCATTTTCTCTATCCATTATATAACTATGTAATAACCATAAGCTGTTTTTATTTTCAAAATAAGGATTTTTTTCAATAATAAGTTCTATATTTCTTTTCAAATGGTATTGCTTGTCTTGTTTTTTTAATATATCTAACAATGTCATCCAGTATCTCAAGGATTGAACCATTACACTACCTATCCCTAGTTCATCAATAGCATTTATATTGCTCTTTGCAAATATATTATCTGAAGAGTTCTTTTTTACATATTCTACGCCCTTCTTTATCCATCCAATTCTTATATAAAAGGAACTATGCCCTACTAATATATTATCCATTTTTATAGTCTACTCCTTGATTTTTATTTTTAAAGTGGATGTTATTAAACAGCCTGAATCGAATCTATTCACACAATTTAAACAATGCACACATTTATTTTCATCAATAAGATATTTTCCATTTACTACACTCAATGCGCCAAAGTTGCATGTTGAGTTACAAGCTTGACAATATATACAAACATTAAATTTATTTAATTGTCTTATTATTTTCCCATATAGATATCTATCTTTTAAATCAATTATCGTAACCCTTATATCTCTTTCCCCATTTTTAAATATTATTTTAATAGCAGGATTACCACATTTGTCAATCACAAACATTTCTTGTGATTTAGCTTGATTTCTAAAAGATAACTTACCAAAAGGTTTAAATAGCGTTGTAAATTCATCATCAACAGGTCTATTTAGTGATATGCTATATGTATTCTTTTCATTTATGCATTCTTTCTTATTTATTACAGTACGTTTACTTTTTTCTATTCCATCTCCACCTTGCCTTGCTTTCCATTTGTTATTTTCAACATAATATTCTACTTCTTTAACTAAATCATCTTCGCTAATATCAATTCTATTAATTTGATAATAATTTTTAACAATCTTTTCTGAAAAATTATATATAAATTCTTCCCAATCCTTAGCATCAAATTTAATAGTATTGCAACAGGATTTACTCACATGAATTTTTGCTAAAAATTGAGATAAATCCGAATTATTAGGACACATCCAACAGCCAACCCTTGGAAATCCCTGCCTATAACTAAAATTAAACTCTATATTTTCTGATAAGATATATAGCCAAACATCTAAATCTAACCAATCTATTATTGGCGAATTTACTATTCCACCATGTATTTTAGGAGTTTTACTCACTTTTAAATACTTACCTCTTGATGCTGATTCTTTTCTTCGAATTCCATAAAATGTTAAGAAATCCTCATCAAAATTTGTAAGTGTAGTACCCATTGGACCTGTTTTAAATATAGAACAACACCATGATTTGACCCTACTTGGTGGACCTATTTCTTTACACATTTCCAAGAAATCATTTTCATCATTTCTTTCTTCGAAAAATGGCGTTGCTGGATTTTTTTCTTTAAATTCTTCTATATATTTATATGTTAGTGGCAATTCTAGCGTGGTATCTCCAAATAAATGGAGTACACTTTTGTTATTTGTTGCTTTTGTGACCATGTGTGATACTACTGTTGAGTCTTTTCCGCCACTAAAAGAAACCATAGGTACTCTGCTTTTATATTTTTCTATTATTTCGTCTATAAATGGGTAAGAACCAATGTAGTAACCTTCAATATCTCGGTCTTTACTTTCTAGTAGATAATGCATATGTTCTCTATTTTCCTCTACAAAGCTTTTAAATATTTGAGTTTCCATTTTTATCATTTCTTCTGTTTTATCAAAATCTAGTACCTTTTTTCTAAAACTATCTATATTTTTAATTTCCTTAATAGCCTTTACTATACTTTTTTTTACTGGTTTCCCATCTATATAGTACTTTCCTTGTTTACTACACCATGCTGATTTACAGTATATACTTTCATCTAGCTCAAATATATTTTTTATTAGATGTTTTTCTTCTAAAAATACAGGTCTCAAATCCATTGCTAGATAGGTTAGCTCTTTATCTTTTACCAATACCGTATCTTTGTCTTCGTTGATTATTATCGGTACATTTTTCGTTTTGTTCCAATATATTTTATAGTTATCTAATTGCATAACTTATCTCCATCCACAATATACTTAACCTTTATTCCTTTTTCTTCTATGTCTTCGATTGTTTCAAAAAAATCTTGCACTTCTTTTTCTAGATTGTAATCTATACTTTCAACCCAACTTGAATTTATGTATCCATACTCCATTCCAAACTCTATAACTTTACTATATGTCCATTTTATTTCATTTTTTTCTCCCTCTATTTCATCTCTTTTTTTTATTATGTTTTTCCCTGCCTCATCTTTATCTTCCATCATTGTATTATCATTATTTTCAAATTCATTGGATGAGTAAAGACTTAATCTTCCTTTTCCATAATGTTCTTTATTTTTATAAAATTTAACCATATCTAATATTTTTGCCATTTGATCTTCATTTATTGAAACAAAATATTGGAATTCTATCTGTGATTTCAATAAGCACGTGTCAATCCCGTCCACAAATGATAAAAAATCATTTTTACCCACAAAAATCCCATCTACTATTTCTAATATTGTAGCTCTTTCTTTTAGAATACTACTTACATCTTCAAGATTAGCATCTTGGTTATATTCGCTATATATATAATTCATTATTTTCTTAGTTGTTATGGTTCCCATCTTACCCAAATATTCATCTATTGCTTTATCTAAATAATATTGTAATTCCATAAATACTCCTGCCTAATAGTTTATTTTTGTTCCTTTGCTTTCTAGCCCTTCTATTTACTCATAATCGTTTGCCATTACTCTTCTATTTTCGAAATCAATAATGGCTATCGGTAATCTTCCTTTTCACTTTAAAATTAAAATATATTTTCTAGAGCTGCTTTTAACTCTTTAAATTCTTCTCCTTTATTAAAATATCCCACTGAGAATCTTGTTGTTCCACCATTTTGTGTTTTCATATGGTTATGTGCTAACGGCGAACACTGCATTCCTGTTCTAATTTCTATTCCATAATCGGACAGTATTTTACCTAATTCTTGTGGCGTATAATCTGTTGCTGTTACCGATATTATTCCTATGTTGCTTTCTATTCCTGAATGTATTTTTATGTCATAACTATACTCTTTGAGTATTCTATATAATTGTTCTAGGTTTTTTATTTTTATTTTTTTAATCTCTTTTATTCCAATTTTTAAAATCTCATCTGTAGCGAGTTTTAATCCTATTATCCCCATTATATTTGGACTTCCTGACTCAAATCTTTCAGGTAAGTCCTCTGGCATATCTATATCTTCTGATTTTATACCTGTACCTCCATATAGCAGGGGTTCTAACTTTATGTTTTTATTGTATAGGTATCCACCTATTCCACTTGGACCATATAGATTTTTATGTCCTGCAAATACTATAAAATCACTTAACTTAGATATCTTTGTATAGTCTAGTACCCCCCCTGTTTGCGCTGTGTCTAATACTGTTATTCCATTGTATTTTTTTGTTTCTGCAAATATTGTTTCTATCGGGAGTATATTTCCAAATACATTTGAAGCGTGTGTTATAATTACCAAATCTGGTTTTTTAGACATAAACCTCAATTCCATATCTTTAATATCTAATTCTGTTTCATCAAATTTTAAAACTTCAATTTTAAAGTTTTTCTCTTTTTCTAATTTTTTCAGTGGTCTATATACCGAATTATGTTCAAATGGTGATATATATACTGTTTTGATGCCTGAATAATCTAATCCTGCTATTATTTCATTTAGTGAAAATGTAGTTGATGCATTTATTATTACTTCATGAGTTTTACTTGAATAGATTCTCTTTAAATTTTCGACTAACTCTTTTTTTATACTATTTGCATCTTTACTTTTTTCCGAACTACTTCTGCTAAAGTTCACACCTATTTTCCTGTATATTTCCATCGTATTATTATATACTGATTCATGTTTTGGAAATGTTGTTGATGCGTTATCAAAATATGCCATTTTTTCTTCCTTCTCACTTAGTTTTAAATTATTTTCGCAATATTTTTTATCATTTTAAATCTAAACTGTAAGTTATGCGCTCTACTTTCAAGTAGTTAGGCCAATATTTACTAATTTTTATGATTTTCATAATATTATAGACCAAACCATAGGCCAAACCAATGTAGTTATATAAATGTTTTATTTACACCATAATTCCCTTTGGTTTAATAGTCTTCCATTTTTTAAAGCCACAAAACTCAGCTGCATTATAGTAATTTATTAATCTCTCTTTACTGTATACATTAAAATCTTTTACTATTATTAATTCATTTCTTAATAGTAATTTTTCATCTCTATTTATTAACTTATCCAAGAAATACTTCTCAGTAAGCTTGTCACTTTTACTTAAATTACATACTGGACAAGAATTTACTAAATTCCATAACCTATCACTCTTAATGAAAGACCACGGAATAAAATGATCCACATGAATTTTGTTATATGCTATAGCTCTATTGCAATAAAAACATCTAGTTTCTTCCTCATCAGTATTAAAATAAAGAAAATCTTTATATAGGGTAAGGTTTGTCCTTTTTGATGCCTCATGTAATTTAGAGGCTATACTGTAACAACTTTCCCCTGAATTGTTTTTCTCCAAAAATGAAATCCACTCGAAATAATTAAGTTTTAAAAGTACATTGCTATACTTTTGAATAAAACTTAAAACTTGCGGATTAAATTTTATATAATTTTCCCTAAGTGAAAATGAATATACACTCCCCCCAGTATCATTATAAAAAGCACCTACTACATATTCCTTGCACTCAGCATAAACTTCACTTTCAATGCATTTCTTTATATTATCATCTATACTGTCATACTCACAAAACATTAACTGTTGATCAAATTTAATATACTTTTCAAAAATAATGTTAATGCTAGCTTTACCACTTCTTATAGCCTTAGTACATTGTCTTAAATTATGCTTTACTATTAAATACCAATAAATTCTTGTAAATCTAGCAAATATATCAGTCAATAAAATTTTTCCTTCTAAATTTACATCATAAACACACTCTATTATTGATTTTAAGAATACAAATTTATATGAGGTTGCTTTAACTGTTTTCGAAGAAAAAATATAGTTAAACATTTTCCAAATATCTTCTTCAAGTAAGTACTTTTCAATAAATTGAGCCTCTTTTATTTCCCATCCCGCCATAAAAACCTCTACTTTGATTGTTTTGTAATTATGTATTTTACACAATTCATAGTTTAGCCTAATTTTAGTTTATATCCAAATTTCATTACATTTTAATAAATATCAACTTGTAAAACCATTTTTCCTAATTATGAATTATAATCTAGTACACTACTTTTACAAATTTAAACATATTTTACGATTTTAATGTATTTTGATAAAATATTAATAAATGTTTGTAACAAATATCTTCCATGCCTGCCTACTATAAATAAAAGTAAAACGTGTCGAAATCCTAACATTGATACAGATTTAGTGGACTATATGTTGAAAATATAAATTGCTTGAAATTTAAAAATCTTTATTGCCAGTTTTGTTTTAAAAATCGTCATTAAAAGCATTCTATCACACTAACCTTGCTAAATTAGGCGAATACTGTCACATTGGAAATTAAACATAGTGCCACCCACATGGCAAGTGGCAAGTAGCAAAAAAAATAGGCAATAAATGCCTATCCATCATACTCCACAAAAGCCTCTTTTAAATTCCTAACTCCGCCCCTTGGATTACTCACATCCCCTACATACCTAGGAATTAAATGCACATGCAGATGCTCTATGGTTTGCCCAGCATCAGCTCCTATATTTATGCCTATATTATAGCCCGCTGGTTCATATTGAATATCAAATATTTCTTTTACCTCGTGCAGCAAACTATATATTGCTTTAACTTCTTCCTCCGTTGCCTCAAAGTAATTAGGAAAGTGCCTCTTAGGTATAATCAAACAATGACCTTCATTTACTGGGAAATGATCTAGTATGGCAAAGGTATATTTATTTTCTGCTATTATTTCTGATTTATTGTAATTACAAAATATACATTCTGACATGGTTTTTGTCTCCTTTATTTATAAAGTATCTCATAAAAATTCTTAGCTTTTTTCATTTCCTTTTTCTGTTAATTCTATTAAACCTTTTTTAATTGCATCATATGTATCAGCTTCATAATTCATCTCTCTAGATAATTTTTCAGTATAATACTTATCATACTTACTATTTACCGCTTTATTTAAAATCTGTCTATATTCTTCGGTCTTTTCCTGCATATTGTTTTTTTCCTGTTTTTTATATATGATTTCATGTACTTTAGCCTTTGATTCATCTTCTGAAATTGTTTTTCCATAAATCATTCTCTCATCTTCACCATGATTGTAATTTTGCTTTTTTATTTCTATATTACTTTTATTTGCAAAGAGTTCAGCATTCATATATGAGTTTTGTATGTTATTAAGATTGTTTTGTTTTTCTACCTCTTTTTTTATATTATATCCCAACTATTATCCATCTTTATAAACCATAGCTCCTTTATATTCAAAAACTTAAAAGAATTATGTTTTTCTTCCCAATATTCAAAATCTAAATCTTGTCTTTCAAATTCTATGGCAAGGTCATTTCCATCCTCAAATTTAAAATATAAATCTGCATATTTACTATTTGGTAACTTATATCTAAACTTATATCTAAACTCATATTTAATATCCCTGTATGCTTCTTTCATATAATCTAATATTATTCCTATTCCACGTATATGTTCTTCTGATTCTTCATTGTAACTACATTCCCGCATTACACCTTTCATTACTTTATGATAGAAATGTGGCCTCTTTTTATGAGGGTTTTTCACTTTAAATAAAACTGGGTGACCACATTCTACGCATGTTAATACCCTCATCTTTTCCAAAAGACACAATAAACTCTCCATCTAACTCTAGAAGCTCTTTAAGTGGTTTAAATATCTCATATTGCTCAGTACTATTAAATTCTTTTTCTATAACTCCTTTTTCACCCCACCCAAGAAGTTGGAGTGCTATATATCGATTCAACTTGCTTTGTACCCTTTGATTCCAAAAGTGATTTAGGCACTCATGGCAAGATGAATCACAATCGCATTTCTTCAATATTTTTTCTGTTTGACTAAATAATTCTGAAGTTTTATTTGCAATTTTCGAACTATAACCAGCTCGTAGTTATATAAATGATCAATTTATTTAAATATTCTTTTAAGATATTTTCTTAATCCACGCTTTAACTTCTTCTTTCACCCTTTCTTTATTCTGCTTTGCTGGGTCTACAAAATCAATACTGCCAATAATAATGTTATTTATAAATAATGTTTTCAACTTACCAAAGCATTTCTTCGATCCTCCGCCTGCATTGCACGCAAAGAATGCTACTTTTTTATCTGCTATTATATTACTTGAAATGAATGTATTTATAGGTGGTGCAAAAGTTCCTGCCCAAATGGGTGTACCTATAAAAACTGTATCATAGGCTTCCATGTTTGGAATCTGGTTTAGAAGTTCTGGTTTTTCACCAAATATTACACTTTTTCCACCCCATACAAATTTTAAAAATTTGCCTTTAGGTATTTCTTTTTTAGGTTTCAATTCTAGTATTTCAGCACCTAATTCCTCAGCAATCATATTTGCTACTAATTTTGTATTACCTTCTAATGAATAGAACACTACCAATGTTTTCATATTGTTCACTCCTTATAATTTTGATTATTATGAAAAAATACATTTCTTTTACCTCGTGTAGCAAACTATATTAATGTATCACAGTATATACATCCCTGATTCTAATTCCACCACTTCATTTTTACCTATTCGTCCATAGGCCCAAACACTTTCATTTAACTTTTTATATTCCTCCAACTCATAATTATTCAAATCCAATCTCAGTATTCTTTTGCTACCCATATCAGAGATATACAAATAGTTATCATATTTAATTATATGTTCTGGATAACATAACGGATAGCTTTTATCATTCATATAATCACAATAACCTATAGACATTTCTTCTTCTCCTGTTAATATACAGCTTTTCCTTATGACATGAGCTGTTGGGAAAGCGCCCCATATTGAATTACCATCTAATTCAATACTATATAGTACATCAAAATTTGATAATGCATTTCCCTTATCTATTTTTATCAAGTCCCCATTATTATCAAATCTTTTTATAATAGATTCTTGGTAATAGCTTAAAATTTGTGAACCATCTAACAAAGTAATGCATTCTAGTTCAACATTTTCAAAATATTTTAAAATTTTATCATGATTTTCACCATACTTTATTTTTAAATACTGATTTTCACTTATTTCATATATTTTATTCAAATCATGCTTATAATACACATTTTTACAAGTATCATGATTTACCATACAATCTTTATTTTTAATAATTTCAAAATGTTCATTAGTAATATGTATCATGCACGTCCCCCTAATTTATATATATTATTTCTTTCATATACTTAAGATACTCATTACTAAAATCCATCAAGCTTTCCATGCTAATTTTACCACATAACACATTCCATTTAAATCATACTAAACTTCCCTTACCCTAAGCCTAATTATATCCCCATAACACTCACCCTCATCTCACTCCCCCTACTTTCATCCAGCCCTACAGTAAATAGTATTGTTTCTTCATCACTATACTTATCTACTATAACTTGTGCTGCCTCATTTATTTCTAGGAGCCCTAAACTCTCACCACCTGAAAAGGTCAATAAAAGAATTTTACAATCTTTATAATCTTTCAAGCTGTATATATTACTTAAGGCTAAAGCTACTGCTCTCTTCGCTCTGCCTTCTCCAGTAGCTGATGCTGAAGATACATAAGCTATACCCTTGTTATGTGCAAATATATCTATAATATCAATTGGCGCAATGACACTTATACGTTCTGGGGCAAATTCTAAAATAGTATTTATATACTGCTGTGCAAGCTCTGCCTTAAGATTATTTTTATCTAAAAAGCTAAATGCATTCTGTGCGTAATGCTGAACCTTATTATCTATAATTGGAACTAGCACATCTACTTTTGTGGATATCTCCCTTATTAAATCATTATCTATATTGTTATTAACACTTAGCAGCAATACAGTTTTTATATCCCTTAAGCCAGCATTTTGTATAATATATTCAAGCTTTGCCATGGCTTTCCTATCCTCATATTCTCCAATTAATAATACTAAATCTGTTTCACTTAATAATTCATCATTATTCTTTAAAGCTTCGAGTTCTACCTCCTTAAGATTAATAAACTCTTTATACTCTGTGCTTTGAATATTTAATTTATTTATAGTTTCATTATCAAGTAATCCTACTGAAAACACCTTCACATTTAATATTTTATATTCATCATCCAGTAACTTTTCTGAATCTATATCACCATAATTTGTTACTACCTCTTTTTCATTCGTTCCTAAATATTGCAATAAATCTTTATCCATTTTAAAATTTTACCTCCGTATTTTCTTATTTGCTTTTTTGTAATAACATTTGGCTATGTTTAAGAGTGGTGTTGAAAAAAATTACGTAAATTAAGGGGAGACAAATTTCTTCCCTTAATTTATGTTTCAATAATATTCCTATACTGATTTATAAAAACAAATATTATTTAAAGTCTTTAGTTTTATTCTTGTATTTGTTCAACTTCACCTTACTTAAATACACATTAAAAAAAAGGAGTACAAGATAAACTACCAGTATATCTATTATAAGCGTTAATATATCTAAACTCTCTGTCAAAAATAGTGTTTTATGGATTGGTGAATTATTAATAGTTAAAAACGATAATGGATAGCCAAAATAACTTGAGTGACCATCTGCTGATTGTGATTGATACGGAAGTACATAAGCTATTAGTAAAGTTATCCACGCTGACCAATTAAAAATCTTCTTGTTAAATTTGTTAAACTTCATAAATATCACCCCCACCTTGTCAATTAATATAAAATACCTTCTCATTCTCGTTTCTAATATTTTCTATTTTATACTTTATTTATAAACCAACTATAACATAACTATATATAAATTGCTTCCCTGATTCTAAAATTGTTTAACTTTGTATTACTAAGAGATGAATGTGTCTGAACTAACAAATGCTTGGTTTTCACAATATCCTTATCTGTCTTGAAGAACTCTAACCATTTAAACCAGTACATATAATTAGCAAGATATTTTGTGTCAACACTATGAAACCAATACATCCATTCTTTTAATTTGCTGTGAAAAGCATTTATATGCTGTATATGTTATATGCCTTCCTTATGCTTACCACGTTTAATCTGCTGTAGTTCTATATTTAAATTTCTGGCAAACTTAATATAACTCTTGTGAGCTTCTCATGGCATTATAAATGTAGTGCTCTTCTTGTGATTACTTTTAAAAGACTCCCTGGAAGAGGAGGAATATAATTGAGTAAAACATTCGCGATAATGCTTATGGGCATAATTAGTTTACTAGGATACACCGTTATAATCTATTTAGTTTACTTGCTAATTAAGGCATTAACAATATACATAAAGAAAAATTCATAACCTTCGTTTAATTAAACAATATAAATTTAAGAAATAAATATATTTATATAACCAACAGACAGATAGGGATTTATCGGGGAGTAACCTCAAAATTATTTATAGTATGTGATGTAATACTTTTGATAGAAATTAAGTGATAAATGGTTTTTTTCTGTTTTTGGCAAGCTAAAAACCATGCATTGCGGAACTTAATTTTTCCAGCACCCTATTTCCATTATTGGGTATTCATGGTTGAGTGTGTTAAGCGGTAGCTTGGGCCACTAAAAACTAATAAATGGC
>NZ_BHYK01000021.1 GCF_003865095.1 Clostridium tagluense
GGAAGTGTGTATTATAATAAAGAAGTATCTTAATCAAATAGGATACTTCTTTATATTTTATTTAAGTAAAAATTAAATTAATATGATTAGCACTCGTCTGCCACCGTTTTTAGCGGTTTAGTTCTATGAAGATATCACGACAAACAAAAGGAGAAAAATATGAAATTACATGATAAATTTTTAAAGTTAAAGGATATAGAATATTATTCGTATGGTCAAGATTCAGAGGATGGCGAAAATCGGTATTGGTATTTACAAACTGCAAGTAGTGGCTATGAAGATTATGAAATTATATCTTCTAAGCATAAATTCATACCTTTGGTTGTAGGGAAAATAATATCATTTATAAATAATAAAAGGTTGGTGAAATGGTAATGAATAGTCCTATAAAATGGGTTGGAGGTAAGAGAAATATTAAAAAATTATTAGTGTCATTGCTACCTAACAACTATCAGTATGTTGAAGTGTTTGGTGGTGCTGGGTGGGTGTTACTTGATAAAGAGCCAAGTAAAATTGAAGTTTTGAATGATATTAATAGTGATTTAATTAATTTTTACAAAGTTGTTAAGGATAAAAGCAAGTGCGATAAGCTGATTGAAGATTTACAGACTACTTTGAAGTCTAGGGAGTTGTTTAATGAGTATGATTTAATCTATCAAACTAAGCAGTACGAGAGTGATATACAACAAGCTAAAATATTTTACTATTTACTAAAACTTAGTTTTGGTGGAAGAATCAATAGAAATAAAAACTCGTTTGCAATTAGAAATGATGGTATTAAAATGATAAATTATGATAAATTTATGGCTGAATTTTTAGAGTTAAATGAAAGATTGCAAAATGTTTTTATAGAAAATGCGGATTGGGAATATATACTAAACAAATATGATAGGAAAGATGGCAAAGGAATTTTCTTCTTAGACCCACCTTATTTAGAGACTACGGAGGATGATTACAACACTACTTGGAATATTGAATCATATGTAAAATTACATTCAAAATTGAGTAATTTAAAGGATAGATTTATATTAACTTGTAATGATAAACCACAACTAAGAGAATTATTTAAAGAATTTAATATCATGGACAATCAAGTCCACTATAGTGTATGTGGAACGTCAGATGCTTGTAAAAAATATAGTGAATTGATAATAACAAATTATAAAATTGAAGATATTAGTAAAGTTAGTTAGTGACGTAATACAATAAAAATAGGAGTTCAAGGTAGTATGACTTTACTCTTATAATGAAAATATGAAGAAGGAGGATTTTTAATGAAACAATTATCAAAAACAATAATATGTGAGTATAAATACGATTCTGAGGAGGAGAGAGACCAACACGTTAAAGATATGGAGTTGCAAGGGGTTGAGTGTAGCGGTCAAGTCAGAAGGTCTGATGACTCTCTTATGAATAAAGAACGTGATTATTATTGGTATGCAAAGTTTTATAAACAATTATAAGTCACATTACAAAAATATTATGAATTAAGGGAGTTTTAAAAGTGAGTAAAAATGAAGCATTATTAGCAATGCAACAGGGTAAAAAGGTAGCACATATGTATTTCGATGACAATGAGTTTTTATATATTAAAGGTGGAATTATGTATACAGAAGATAATTATAAATTTGACAACAGAGAGGATGGTTACGATGGTTGGAAGGATAGAAGTAGTGAAGCATTTCAAAAAGGATGGTATATAGTAGCTTAATTTAAAATGCTTTAAATAAAAAGAAAAGGGGTATATATTATGACTGATAAACTAGAATTAAAAGTAAATGTGATAAATCAATTAAGATTACTAAGGCAATCAACATTTAAGGATATCTTTTGTTTTTTAGATGAAGATATTCAAAACGCCCAAAGAGCCAAGGCCAGTAAAGTAATGATTACAACTGATTTTTGGGATAAAACTATAACAATAGAGAATAATGGCCAAATATTAACTAATCCTCAATCACTATTCTCTATAGCCGACAGTGGTTGGGATGAAGATGTAAAAAATACAGAAAATCCATTTGGTATGGGATTCTTTAGTAACATAACCATAAGCAATTTTATAGAAATATACTCGGGAAACTTACATATAACTTTTGATGTTAACAAAATGATTAATACAAATAATACAGAAATATTAATTGAAGAAGTTGACAATTATTATGATGGATTTAAATTGGTGTTAAATAATATTGATTTTAATTTCATATATGAATTTAAGATTAAAGAAAGAGTTGAAATGTTAGGGAAGTATGTTCAAAATTTAGATGTTTATTATAATGATGAATTGCAGGAGAAAAAAGACTTATTGGAAGGGGATGGTAGTCCATTTCAAATACAAATTGAAGAAGATAATTTTAAGGGATGGCTTTCATTGGGAGATAATTATTCTTATGGAGATAACATAAATATTTTTTACAAGGGCAGATTAGTATGTAAATTAGAAGACTCCAATTATTTAAAAGGAGATATACATGTCAATGATAAAACTTTAAATCTAACTGCACCCGATAGAAAAGATATAATAAGAGATATTAAATGTAAAATATTCAAAGAAACAGTTAGGGAATATGCAAAAATGTTATGTGAGGATTCATTATTAAATGGTGATGAAAATGAAATACGAAATTATTCCAATGCTATATCATTTTACATTGATAGAACCAAGTTAAAAAATAAGTTAAAATTTATTACGTTTAAGGGGCGAAATGAAAAAGATATAAAATATTTAAAAGATATAGCCTTAGCAAAAAGTAAAAATAAAAATATAAGCAGTTTCAAAAATTATCAATTATTCTTGAATGAAGAGAACAATAAACAATCAGAGAGCCAAATTGAAGAGGTTGTAATTAAGGCAGAAGTTATAAACGAAGTACCCCAAGCTAAAGGAATCGTTGAGCATGAGTCTAGTTCTTCTTATAGAGCCAGTCATACAGAAATCCCCGAAATTAAAAAAGAAGAGACTGAGGAACAAAATGGTGAAATAATTATAAAAGGTGATGAACCTGTCTTTTGGTTATCTTTTGATGAAATTTCCCAGTTTGAGTTTAGGCTTAATATGGTTAGACATTATAATTTAAAAGTCATTGTAGCACGAAATAAAATAGAAGTAGGAATTCTACAGTTAATGAAGGAGACGGATAATGTATTACATATTTCTGAATTAACTGAATCAGTGTCTCTCACAGGATATTTGAACAATACAGAAGCAAAGGGAACAGAGCAGAGAGCTTTAATGATATTTGAATTAATTAGTAGAATTATAGGATTTAATCACAATATCTTTGTAATAGGAGATTTGATGGTTACGAAAATTGTGGAAGTGAAATCTCTAGCTATTAAAAATGAAATTATAGAAAGTGGTATAACTGTATTGAGAGGGCATTCAGTCGAAAAGGTGTACATAGATAGAAGTATTATAGATTTAGGGGGCTTAGAGGGAAACAACGATACTAAGCTAACATTATTGGATTATAAGTTTATATTGACTAATATATATAACATTATAGACCAAGCATATCTGCTAACCAAGGATAAGAAAAAAGAAGAACTTATGCAGGAAGTATTAATAACATTAGGACAAGGTATGATTTAAATAATATATCGAGATTTGAATAAAATGTAAAATAAAGGGTGTGATTAAATGCAATCAAGATTTGGAACTTGTTCAATATGTGGTTCAAATTTAGTTCTAGTATGGTTTATAGAAGAAGAAACTAAAATTATAAATGGTGTAATGTACAAGACTGGTAAAAAAAGAAAAGCGTGTTCACATTTAGAATGTACTACTTGTTTTAAGAATGTATGTATAGATGATTCTTTTGATGGGAACTGGTATTAATAATAAATGATTCATACTTCAAATATATCATGAGAATAACAAAAAACAAAAATAAATTAAAGAGGTGTCAAATGAAGAAATTTAAAAAATCATTATTATCAGTAACATTATGTTTTATTATTGCATGCCCAACACAGATAGTTATGGCAAAGGGGTCACACTCTTCAAGTCATTCTTCAAGAAGTTCGTCAAAGAGTTCTGTTTCTAGGTCTGTAAGTAGTAATTCATCAAGTAAACCAAAGGCAAAAAGTGTGGCTAATCAAACAACTCAAAAGAAAAGTAGTTCTTCAAAACCAAAACCAAAACAAAAACCGAAACAAACAACTAAAGTGATAAATAACAAAACAACCATCATAAATAAAAAAACAGTTTATGTTAACAATTCTTTTGCTAGACCAACCTACAGGACTTATTTTACCCCATCCTATTATAATCCTCATTATGGAAATAACTATTGGTCACATTATTGGTTATATCAATCTATGTCACAGGGTTCAATACATCCTACTAATGTAATAGTTACAGGTGCTACATCAAGGTATTCTATTTGGTACGATATATTAAGTTTTATAGTATTTTTAATAATAGTATTTGGAATATTTAATATAATAAGGAGAGTAAGAGATAGAAGAAGAGAAAGAAATCATAGATTTTAACAAGGGGCACTATAGTCTAATAATAATTATAAATGGTATTAAGTACAAAAAAGAATAAGGAGAAATATATGATAATTAATAAAGAAGAAAAAAACCTATTACTTGCAGGATTATATGAAATAAGAATTAAAACAAAAGTATTACTTTTTAATTACTATTTACCTATATTAAACAAAAGCAAGTTGAAAAATAAAAAGTCTAAAATTGAAAAATTAATGAAACGTATAGAAGAGGATAATGAAAGTTGTGTCATTTCTACAATAGATTCTTTACATAAATCAAATAAGCAACCGTTAAGATTGGGCATATATAGACATTTTAAAGGTGCTAAATATCAAGTATTAAGTAAGTCTGAACATACTGAAACAGGGGAAACTATGGTCGTTTATAAAGCTCTATATGGAGAATATAAGATATATGTAAGACCATATAATATGTTTATAAGTATGGTAGATAAAGTAAAATATCCAGATGTTGAGCAAGAAAATAGATTTGAATGGATTTTTGATTAAATAATTATGAAAAACAATTATAAAATAACTTGACATACCAAATGAACCTGCTATAATAGTAATTGTAAGACAAAGTAAACGGGAAGGAGCAAATTAATGGATTGTAAAAAATTAACGTTAAAAGAGATTGAGAAAACATGGAATATGCAAATAGCATATATGTGCATGGGAATGCAAGACAATAAAGTGATAAATGATTTAGCAAAAGAAGTGAAAGAAAGAGGTGAACTAAAATTATTTGAAAAATTTCAAAAAGACGTTATTCAATGCTATTAAAGGACTTAGTAACTTAGCATACTAGATATACGAAGGAGTGAATAAAATGAGTAAGCAAAAAAGTAAATCTATTATTTATCCCATTAGAGAAAATGAAATAAAACTACCAAGTGGCAAGGCAAGAAAATTAGATAGAAAATATTCTATAGAAGAAGTGTTGAAAAAGGTGAATTTTAGGGGTAAAAAAGAAAGCAAAGAAGATTTTGAAGGTGATTTAATTCCGATGAATAGTCTTAGGTATCATACTTTTGCAAAAGGGTTGAATTGTATGTGTGGTAGTGAAAAATGCCATTTAGTTGGTCAATATTTTCATAAAGAGAGAGATTTATTTATGCCAACTTATCATTTTAATCTATATAGTGTAGATAAAAATGGAAATGAGATTCTAATGACTAAAGACCATACTATTCCCAGTAGCAAAGGTGGAACTGATAATTTAGAAAATCTTCAAACCATGTCAGAACCATGTAATGGTAAGAAGCGTAATAATCTAATATAAATATGATTGTAGTACATAATAAAAATTAGGAGGAAATGATGGAAGGTAATTGTTGTTTAGCATGTAATCACAGTGTGAAAATATCACCTTTAACTGAATTGATTAATTGTAAAAAATATAATTATAGGGTATCTCCAAACTCTTTAGCATGTAAAAATTTTGAATTAGAAAAGGAAACTGACGAGATAGGAGTTACATGGCAAGAAGCTTTTGAAGCAGGGTTAGAGGGTAAAAGAATAAAAGTATATGGTCAATATTTAACGTACCCTAAATTTGAAACTTTACATTTTGCTTTAGTTTATTTGAGCTATAGACCAAATTACTATCAAGATTTATTAAAAAAAGAATGGTATATTGAAAAATCTTAAGTCACAATTCAAAAAATATTAGTAGGTAATATGAAAATATCGTGGAATATGAAAGGGGCATGAGTTAATTTGGAGATTGAGGTATGGGAGGCAATGAAGAAAATTAAAGAGAATGATACTTTAGTATTTAAATATATTGTAAAGAATCAAACCGAGGTTGAAAAAAAGAAGAGAACGTCTTGCTATTACTTAGTTCCTAGCTTTTGGGCAGGAAATCTATTTATTAGACTTGTAGAAAAGGATAGTAGTGGAAAGCTTCTCTATCCCGAAGCGATTCCTATGGGCAAAAATTTATATTGTATAGAATCTAAAGATTTGGAAGGGTTGATATAAAATGAAGAAAAAAGTAATCTTAAGTTTAGCAATTTTAATGGGAATTGGCATAGGCAGTATTGTGACTGCCTGTAATAATAAGGAGAATCACGTACAAGCAGGTGAAAATAGTTATTTAAAGTATTGTGGAGTACAAACGGTTTGTGATGATAAAACTATTGAGATTTATGAAGATACTCAACATAATAAGGTTGTATATGTTGGTACTGATGGATTTCAACATCCTATAACAATATCTGTTTCAGATTTGAAATAAATGATAATGGGAGTAAATATGACTGTGGAAAATGCAAAGAAAACCATAGATGAAATGGTAACTTATTGGAAAAATAATAGTATGACCTTTTCTGAACTTAAAGCCTTGGAGCATGCTAGTGAAGCACTTGGAAAGAAGATGCCACAAACTATTGAATTAGATAAAAATGGATTAGTTTGGTGTTCTGAATGTCATCAAATACTAAATTATGTAGATAAGTATTGTAGTCATTGTGGTCAAAGACTTATGAAAGAATAATTTACAGAAGGAGTAATAACATTATGCTAGAAGCAAGAATTAGTTATCTTAAGGGTAGAACACATACAGTAGAAGCGAATGATATAGAAATGCTCAAAAGTAAGTGTCAGCCTTTTATTAATAATATAGAGGTCTATAATATAGATGTTGTTAAATTAGAGCATGTAGGTTCACTTAAAAATGAATTAGGGTTAGACTTATTATAAAAATGAGTAAAAAGGAGTTAGTTACAATGTTTAAAAATAATATAATTGGAACAGAGAAAACAATAACTTTAGAAATAGCAAATTTGAAGGATAAGTGTGGTATGGAAGTGGAGATTTTCTTGGCTAGAAAAATAAAACACTTATTGGATGACAAAGAGATTACATGTGACCGAATGATATATGATTTTAAAGAAAAAGATTTTCAAAATTTAGAAGGAGCAGGTACAGGTTTTAAAAATGGTAAAGAGCTTTTTGCATTCAATGGTGGCTTTGATGAAATAATCAGAAAGAATGTTAATAATTTAAAGTACAAGGATACTGGAATTATGTTGTCAATCCATAATAAAAATGAATGTATAAGTGATGTACACGAATTATTAAATGAAACATATAAATATGGTGTAAATAAAATATATATGACTATAATAACTGAAAAAGACACAGAAAGAAGTTATATGTCTCCAATACCAAACTATATTTTCAATAAGATTAATGAATATTATGATGATATGATTAATAATGGAGTAATACCAAACCAATGCTTGATTAGAATTGAATGTTTGGATTCAGATTTTGAAATACATAATTTAATGAAATAATTATAAAATAAAATTTACATAAAGGAGACTAATAAATGGATAAACTAATACATGAATTACATACTGCTTTTGATTTTATAAATGAGGCTCATTATAATAATGAGTTAATACCACCCATAATCACAGTCCAAGCTAATCCAAATAAGAAAAAGATAATATATGGTTGGTGTTCTTGTTTACCTAGATGGATAAGAAAAATCAATGAAATAGACCAACATTTCTATGAAATTAATATAACATCTAATCGTTTGGATAGCCCATATGAAGAGGTAATAGAAACTTTGATTCATGAGGTTGTTCATTTGGCAAATAATCAACATAACATTGAGGATTGCAATTCTCATTCTCAAAAGCATAATGAACATTTTAAAACAGAAGCAGAAAGAATTGGATTAATTGTTGAAAAGGCAGGCCGAACAGGGTATTCACAAACTTCATTAAGTGATAATTTATTGGCAGAAATACAAGAAATGGGTTTGGATGAAGAAGCTTTTAATATTAAACGTATAGAAGAATTCAAAGATGCTAAACTAAAACCAAGAAAACCTACTTTTAAGTACAAATGCCCAAAGTGTAGTAAGGAACTCAAATCCATTGAAGAAAAATTAATTGTAAAATGTATGGATTGTGATTGTGAATATATTAAAATAAGCAAGTAATACATAAAAAATAAATATTATAGGAGGATTATAATGAAATTAACTTGGAGAGAAGTATTTGATTCCCATAAAATGTTTCCGTCAGATTATCTTACATGTGTAAAAAAAGCAATGGAAGTAAATTATGATTACATAGCATTTAATGGTAGGGTATGTAGTGTTAAGGATTCAATTGAGGATTTTATTTGCATGGTAGAAGATTTGGATATTCCAGTTATTAAAGATTATGATAAGGAGCAAGATGGAGATAACGATAGTAAGTTATTAATGAATAATACTGAGATATATGAAGTAGAAAGTATGATATGTTTAACTAGTAGAGAAATCACAAAACTACAATTATTTATTAACCCTATAAGCACCGAAATATTTAGATACTTTGAGAATGAAAAATGTTTTAAAGTGGATGCTAATTATAGATATGAAGCATATTAAATAAAAATAAAATGAAATTAAAAAGACTTGACAGGAACAATACATCGTGGTATAGTAGTGGAGTAGCAAGTAATAAAACATAATTATAAAATAAACCTACATAGAAGGAGCAAATTATGATATATTTAAATAATAAATTAGTTGAAACTAAACAATTTCCAAATGGCGAAACTCTAATTGATTCAAATAGGTTAAATATTTTAAAGAACAATTCAATTATTTTAAAGTTTGAAAATGATATGGACTTAATGAATCTTATGTTCTTAACAAAACATTTAGATAATACCTCAGTAAAAAGCGAATTAGTAATTCTATATATGCCTTATAGCCGAATGGATAGAACAGAGGGTCAAACAGTGTTCACCTTAAAATATGTGTGTGATTTAATTAATAATTTAAATTTTGATAGAGTTGTAATTAGTGAACCTCATTCAGATGTTTGTGTTGCATTATTAAATAGAGTAAAAGTTTTTAACACCTCTTCCTATATTGCAGAAAAATTAATGAAAGATTTAAACTTTGGAGAAAATGATTATCTATTTTATCCCGATGGAGGGGCTTTGAAACGCTACTCAAAACAAATAAAATATGATAGGATATTAACTGCAAATAAAGAAAGAGATTTTTCTACAGGAAGAATAAAAAAATTAACAATTGAAGGAACAGTCCCTACACTAAATTCATTCCGTGTGGTAATAGTAGACGATTTATGTAGTAAAGGTGGTACATTTATGCTAAGTGCTGAGAAGTTAAAAGAACTTGGAGCAACTGATATTTACCTTGTAGTTACTCATTGTGAAGATACTATATTTGAAGGTGAATTATTAACTACAGATTTGATAAAAAAGATTTATACAACAGATAGTATACTTACTAAATCACATGAAAAAATTCAAGTTGTGAAAGGATTGATATAAATGAAGTTGTTATTAGTTGTTGACTACCAAAATGACTTTGTAGTGGGCAGTTTAGGTTTTCTAAGAGCTATAGAAATAGAAAATAATATATATCAGAAAGTTAAAGAATATCAGAAGAATAAAGATTATGTAATGTTTACATATGATACGCACCATGAGGATTATCTTGCCACTAGAGAAGGAAAACATTTACCAGTTATACATTGTATGAAAGGTACATTTGGACATAAATTATATGGTAAATTACAGAAATTTATAAATTTAGACCAGTCTGCAAGTTATGGAGACCATGTGAATAAGAGTACCTTCGCATTAGGACAAAATATTTTTAAATTAATAAAAGATATTAATATTGATGAAATTGAGATAATAGGAATTGTAACAGATAAATGTGTAATCAGTAATGCAATATCATTTCAAACTGCTTTTCCTAATGCAGAAATAACAATTGATGCTTCTTGTTGTGCAAGTAATGATGATGATTTACATGAAAAGGCTTTAGATATTATGGAATCTTTACAAATGAAAATAATTAATCGGGAGGCAAAATAATATGAAAAATACAAACCCAATGTTATTAACGGATTTCTATAAAACTATTCATCATAAATGCTATGCTGATGGAATGACTAAATTAGTATCCTATTGGACTCCAAGAATGACTAGAACAAAGGAGAATGAAGTTGTTATGTTTGGACTTCAAGGATTTATAAAGAAATATCTAATAGATTATTTCAATGATAATTTCTTTAATCTTCCAAAAGCACAAGTCATAGCGGATTATAAAAGAGTTATAAGTTATTCAATGGGAGCAGAACATGCAGATACTTTACATATTGAAAGATTACATGATTTAGGATATCTACCGATAGAAATAAATGCAGTAGAAGAGGGTACACTAGTTCCAATTAAAGTTCCGATGTTCTCTATTACAAATACTCATGATGATTTTGCATGGCTAGTTAATTATTTAGAGACAATTATTTCGTGTCATGTATGGCTACCAATCACATCTGCAACTACAGGACATGCATTCAGAAAAATCATGAATAAATATTATGAGAAAACAGTTGTTGATGGAAATGTTGAAATGAGTTGCGGTGATTTTAGCATGAGAGGAATGTCTTGCTTAGAATCTGCTGAAAGTAGTAGTAGCGGTCATTTATTATCTTTCAAAGGTTCTGCTACAATTCCTGCCATCCTCTACCTAGAAAAATATTATAATTGTGAATTAGGTAAAGATATAATTGGTCTAGGAACTCCTTCCACAGAACATAGTGTTATGTGCTCTTATGGTAGATGGGCAGAAATAGACGGATATAAAAGGTTGATTAATGAAGTATATCCTAATGGCATATTAAGTATAGTTTCTGACACTTATGATTATTGGAGTTTAATAGAACATACTTTGCCTATACTAAAAGATGATATACTAAAGAGAGATGGTAAAATAGTTATCCGTGGAGATAGTGGAGACCCTGTGAAAATAATATGTGGAAGTTGTGAAATTACTGATTTAGAGAATGATAAATACTGTAAAACTCTTGAAGAGTGTAAAAGATATATGAAAGACTGCTTAGTCGAGGAAATAAGTAATGATACTCCACATGGAGAATGTGGTTCTGATGAAAATACAGGAATATTTAAGTTTCAAGGAAAGTATTATGAAATGATTATTGACCTTGAGTGGAATAGATATGATAAACAGTATTACTATATAGATAGAAGTAGTATAAAATCATGTAAAGAAGTTGAATTAACACTTGAGCAAAAGGGCACAGTTGAAGCTTTATGGGATTTATTTGGAGGTACTATCAATGCTAAGGGGTATAAGGTGTTAGATAGTCATATAGGTTGTGTATATGGAGATAGTATTACATTAGATAGAGCAGAAGATATATGTGGTCAATTAACACGTAAAGGATTTGCAACTAATAACGTTGTGCTTGGCATAGGGAGTTTTACCTATAACATGGTATCCCGTGACACTTATGGTTTCTGTCTCAAAGGAACTCATGCAGTAATTAATGGTAAAGAGGTTCAAATATTTAAAGACCCAAAAAGCGATAGTGGGAATTTTAAAAAGAGTCAAAAGGGAATGTGTGTGGTTTTTAAAGACGAAAACAATATAATATCATGCAAAGACGAATTAACTATTAACCAAGCAAAAAATTACGAAGGAAATTTATTGAAAGTAATATTTGAAAATGGTGAAATGAAAAGTGAATGTAGTTTGGAAGAGATTAGAAACAAATTAAACGGTGGAAATAATTGATAGAAGATAGAAAGATAGAAATATGGAAAGATATAAAAGGCTATAAAGGAGTATACCAAATATCTAATTGTGGAAATATTAGGTCTTTAGACAGAATGACTGTAAATTCTTTGGGTGTACATAGAAAAGAAAAGGGAGTGCTAAAAAAGTTAAGATTAGGCAAACAAGGATATTTATATACTAGCTTGTGGAATCATCAAAAAACTAAAACTGTCAAACCCCACAGATTAGTAGCTTTATATTTTATTGATTTAATAGAGGGAAAAGATATAGTAAATCATAAAGATGGAGATAAACAGAACAACCATGTAGACAACTTAGAATGGGTAACAACTCTGGAAAACGCAAGGCATGCCCATGAGACAGGCTTGTCTCCTTCACAAAAAGGGGAACATAATGCTTTTCATACGTTGACAGAACAAGAGGCTATTGAGGTATATAAACTAGCACATAGAGGAATTTTTTCACAGAAGGAGATTTCAAAAATGTATAATATCACGAGTAGCAATGTTTCAGCAATAAAAAGAGGATGTTCATGGAATGAATCCATAACTATTATTAATCAAGAACCTAAAAAAAGAGTTAGCAGTGGCAGAATTTATATTGATGTATATAATTTAGAAAACAATCTGTTGAAAAGGTTTGATGGCCTTGTGGCTATGGAACAGGAATCAGAAGCAGTTTTAGGGGTAAAGTTGAATAAAAAAACAGTAAGTCGATTAAAGGCAACAAAGACTAAGTATAAAGACTTTTATATAATAAAAAACAAAAAAATAGTAATATAAGATATTGAAGGAGTTAATATGGATTTTTACCTAAATACAGAAAATACATATAACCGATTAAAAAACGAATATAAAACACATAGAAAAATAATTATAGCCTACGATTTTGACGGAACTGTTTTTGACTATCACGGAGAAGGTCGCACTTTTGATAATGTTATTTCCTTACTACAAAGGTGGAAAAATCATGCTCACTTCATTGTGTACACAGTTTCGGGTAAGGAACGGCATGAACCAATTAAAACGTATTTGAGAGCCAATAGTATACCCTTTGATTCTATAAATGAAAATATTAAAGGGTTGAACATTCCGAGTGGTGGTAAACTTTACTATAATGTACTACTAGATGATAGAGCCTCATTACGAGAAACATACAATATATTACTAAAATTAATAGACGAGATTGAAAGGGGATTATAAAATGAAAAAAGATTTTAATGTAGCAATGGAAACTAAAAAAGTGATTGAATGGATACAGGTATATTTTAAAAATAATAAATCTGCAAAGGGGGCAATTTTGGGTATCAGTGGTGGTAAGGATTCTACAGTAGTAAGTGCATTATTGGTAGAGGCTTTAGGTAAAGACAGAGTATATGGAGTATTACTGCCCAATGGTGTTCAAAAGGATATTTCAGATAGTTTAAAAGTTGTAAAAGATTTGGATATTAAATATTCAATTGTAAATATAGCAGATTCTTTTAATGGATTAGTTGATAATATTCAAGAATTCCAATACTTATCAGACCAATCTTTAATAAATATAGCCCCTAGAATACGAATGGCTACATTATATGCAATAGGTCAAACATTAGGATATAGAGTTTGTGGAACAGGAAATAAGTCAGAGTCATATGTCGGCTACACAACAAAATTTGGGGATTCAAGTTCAGATTTTAACCCTATTTCAGACTTTGATACAGAGGAAGTTATAGCTATTGGAGATTACTTAGGAATAAGCCATAACTTAGTGCATAAAATCCCTAGTGATGGTTTATGTGCAAAGTCAGATGAAGAAAATTTAGGTTTTACTTATCATCAACTAAATGAATACATGGATAATGGTACATGTGGTGATAAAAAAATAGATATGGATATATTTTGGAAACATGAGGCTAGTCTTCATAAGTTCAATCCAATTCCAACATTCAAAAAAATAATTATACAAAAAGGAGATAGATAAAATGATAGGAAAAGAATTAAGTTATGAGGAAGTTAATCAATTAGCAGAAGGTACTAAAGTTTGGCATTATAATAAGCAAGTGCCTATAGGAAATCTTAGAAAAGTGTTGTTAACTTATAAAGGATTTAAAAGAGTATTAAAAAATGATTATAACGATAATTGCTTTATTTTAGAAGGATTAGAGGATTATACTAATTGTAATTGTCATACATATGAAGTAATAGAGGAAGTAGGCACTACTAAAGAATTAAGTAATAAAACAGATAAAACCACTGGAATGAAAGGTAAACTATTAAGCTTTGAGGAACTTAACCAATTAGAAAATGGAACTAAAGTTTGGCATACAAATGATATGACTGAGGGAGAAGTAAGAGAAATTAAGTTTAATTATAATGGATATGCAAAGGTATTAAAAAGTAACAAGAATTGGTTTTGTAGTATCACTACACTAGCTGAGTATAATAAGATAAACGGTAATACATATAAAATATTGGGAAAAACAGAACAATGTACAAACAAAAATGATAAAACAGAGGAGACTGTAAATATGAGAGGCAAATTACTAACTGTTAGGGAATCAGAAGTTTTAGGGATGAAAGTGTTATTGGTCTATAAAGAATATGAAGTTATAGCTACAGTGGGGTTTGGTAAATATTATAGTTGTGAGGGAGATAAATGTGGATATGAGAAGAAATATTCCTTTAGATTTAAGGAATCTGCCCCAAGTGGTACTACATGGGATAATATTGAGACAAATGCCTTTGTTTATGAACTATTAGAAGATACAAAAGTAGAAGAAGCAAAAGAAACTACACAGATTAAAGGAATACATAAAAGTAAAGCTCAAAAGAAAATTGATGTATTAAAAGGTAAAATTGTTGAATTGGAAGAAATTGATAGAAATAGAAATGCTAAAGAAGATATAGGATTCTACATATTAAACCAAACAGAAGAGGCTAATGGCACAAAATTATTAGATATAAATGAAGCAACTTTAAAAGTACATGTGAAAAAAGAACATGAGTTTATGATAAAATATAGAAGAGAAGGCTATAAAATAATTTGTGAGTTTTATCTAAATAACAAATGTAATGGGATTAAGGGGATTGGTATAGCTAGGTGTTTAGAAGAGGATAGCTTAAACTATCGTGAGGGAATATGTCTAGCTGAATTGAGAGCTAGAAGTGATTTCTATGCTAAAGTAGCTAAAAATTTAGCTGAGAGTCTATAATTAAACAGTAATAAAGAGTAATTATAAAATGGTTGACAATAACTTAATGTGTGGTATACTATAGAAAGTAGAGAAGTTGTCAGCCAAAATAATTACGAAGGTGGTCATTAATATGAGCGTTAACCAAATTAAACTTAAAACAATTGAAGAAATGATACTTAATGGGCAAAAAACAGACTATATAACTTTTTGTAAAAGCAAAGATGGACATGTAACTGTTTCATTTTTAGAATCAAATTCAGAAGAGGATATTGTAGGTGTGGGTAAAGTTAAATATAACAGTTTATCAAAAGATGTTCGTAAAAAATGTTTTGAGTTAGCAAATGAACTGGCAAGAATTGATTATTATGATAAAAAATTTGGAAAGAATATTTAAATATGAGTTTCATATATATTATAATACATACGTTCACATAATGTAAAGAATATAGGAGAACAAATTTTAATTTTATGCGGTATAAATAAACTATACTAAAAAATGGGGAGATTGATTAATGATGGGAATATTCGATATGTTTAAGAAAAAAGAAACTAAGCAAGAGACAGCATGTAATAGTATAGCTACTTCAATGGATAGTAATGTAGGTACTTCAAAAATAGATTTAAGAAAACAAACTTTTAAAATATCACTAGAAAAGAAATCCATGCAAAACACAGTAGCTAGAGTTTCATTAATAATTGATGAATCATATTCTATGCAAGATTTGTATAATGATGGAACAATTCAAGAAACCATAGAAAGATTATTACCCGTAGCAATTAAATTAGATGATAATAGCGAATTAGATGTATGGACATTTAACAATCATTTTAAAAGAATGAAACCCATTAAAGAAACAGACTTTAAAGGATATGTAGATAATGTACTAATGAAAGATATTAGTTGGGGAGGCACTAGTTATGCCCCTGTAATTAAGGATATTGTTAAAAAATACATAAAAGAAGAACCCTCTAATATACCTACCTTTGTAATTTTCATTACAGATGGTGAAAATAATGACAGAGAACAGGCAAAACAAGCTATAATTGAAGCCTCAAATCATAATATATTTTGGCAATTTATAGGGATTGGGAATGAAAGTTTTAGATTCTTAAGTGAATTAGATACTATGCAAGGCAGAAAAGTTGATAATGCTAATTTCTTTAAATTAAAAGATATGAGTAAAATATCAGATGAAAAATTATATGATATGTCTATGAATGAATATCCATCATGGGAGAAAGAAGCAAAAAAATTAGGAATCATTAAATAAATTACATAAAAAATAAATATATAATACAAATTAGGAGGTCTTTCACATAGCTAAAGTAAAAAGTTCACATAGTAATAGGGGACTAGATTTTGAAGATATAATAAAAAAGAAAGCAGATGCATATAAAAAAGACGGCAGAGCATACATATATAAAATACCAACAGAATTTTCAATAATTAGGAATGGTGCAAGAATAGTAAGTGCTTTCCCTAAACAAAAATCAATTTGTGATTTTATAGGCACACTACAGTGTGGTCAAGCCATCACAGTTGAAGCCAAAAGCGTAGCTAGTAGTGTAACATCCTTTCCTTTTGCAAACATTGGAGACCATCAATTTGAGTTCTTTAAAGTATGGGAGCAATGTGGTGGATTAGGATATTATTTGATATGGTTTAAGGAAATTGATAAATGCTATCTTATAACAAGTGAAAAAATGCAAGAAACTAAAGATACAATAGGTAGGAAAAGCATCCCTTTAGCATGGTTTAGTGATATTGGTAATGCTACAGAGGTTATTGATTTTGAATTTATTGAACATATAGAAAAGAATTATAAAAAAAGGGTGTCATAATATGAAAAAATCAGATTTAAAAACAGGCATGTGGTTAGAACTTAGGGATGGGACATTTGGAATGGTATTGTTGGGAACAAATAATGGAGATATACTAAGTGGTCAAGCTTGGTTTCCTTTAGCAAGCTTTAATGAAAATTTAACTCATATAGAGGCTCAAAGCAAGGATGCTATAAAAATTTATCAACCCTTAACTAATCATTCATTTTTGTGTTTAGATTATAAGAATGAAATAAATATTCGTTATAATTTAGAAAAAATTTGGACTAGGGTTATAGAACAATAAAAAATAATTATAAAAAGGGGATTAAATTATGTTTAAAAAGAAAAAGATAAAATTATCATTTAACACAGTTTCAGCTATTATGGGGTCATTATTAATTGTAGGGGGTATTTTGCTAGGCATTTATGTCGGTGTGGTGGTAATGTTTATAGGTGGTATAGTTCAAATTATAGATGCGGTAAAAGCTACACCTATGATTCCGATGGATATAGCAATAGGAATAGCTAAAATAGTATTATGTGAATTAGGAGCAATTATAGCAGGTGTATTTATATTAATGGGTGGGATATTCTTGGCATCATAAATTTATAAGGGGCTGACAACCCCTATGTTAGAAAGAAGTTATCTGTATCATTGGTAACTTGTTTCTAGGATAGATAATATTCTAAGATTTCAATATAAAGGAGCTTATTAAATGAAAAAATTATATAAATTTTATAGCAGTTGTAATACCAGTGGCTCAGTAGAAGGAATATTCATAGCAGATGAAAAAATAATTAAGTCAGCTATTGGGTGTAATGTGTGGTTTGGAGAACTACTGGGTAAGAATAGTAACATCTATGGCACTTTAGAAAAAGAGGATTTAACCATAATAAACGTGTCTGATATTACAATCAATGAAATGGAAGAAGTTTTGGGAACAAATATCAGTGGCTATAATCCATTAGATTACATAACATATATTTGTAGCAGATGTGCAAAAAAGTTTTCTGTTAAAGAAGCTACTTTTTATATGAACAAAGAAGGAAATATCATATGTCATGAATGTTTAACTGATGGAGAAAAAGATATATTTGAAGAAATCTAAATTACTTATTAAAAACAATTATAAAATGTTGACAGCAATAAGAATTCATGCTATACTAGTAAATGTCGGAAGGATACAAAATAAAAAAGTTGAGAGGAGAAATTAATGGATGATGAAGAGAAACTGGTAATTGTAAAAGATTTTCTTAAAAAAGCAGAGGATAGCGGTGTTATATTTGATGATGATTTAGAACAATTTGCAGAATGGTTATATGAATAGTTTTAAACATAAAGAGTAATTATAAAACGACTTGACATAAAACACAAATTATGATATGATAATAGAGTAAGGAGTGGTCAGAATGAAAGGTACTAAACCAATTGCACGGGCAAGAAGCCCCACTTCAATAAGAAACAAATCAAAAAATATTTTAAACTATTAATAAAACATAAAAATAAAACAATAAGAGGAGAATGATTATACATATGGCTGAAAAATTATTTAAGAATGGTAGATTTGATTTTATAGGGGAATTAACTCAGGGTAAGGAAATACTTAGTGTGAAGAAATTATCTGATGCAAGTAAATGGTCAAGAACAAAGTTAAACATTGGGGTTAAGGATGATAGTAATGCTCAATTTGTAACTATGGAATACATACATACAGACACAGTAAAAACTTGTAAATTACTAGGTAAAGATGGAGAAATGTTTGATATCAACTTGGCAGATACTAATTTACCAAGCACTTTTGAAAAGACCTCTGATTTTGTAAAAATAATTATTGACTTAGAAACAGATTTTGATAAGAAGAAAGAATATACTAAGTTAATTTATAAGAAACATGCTCATGAGTTTAAAAAAGCAGAAGATAAAACACCCGAGGATGAAGTGGCAATTAAAGACTATGATGAACAAATTAGAGCAGTAGCTACAAACAGAGTTGAATTTTGTCATATTAAAGATGCAATAACATTCCTAAATCAAGCATTACCTCTATTCAAAGGTTATAAGATTAGAGCAACTGGTAATATAAAATCTAATTACTATGATGGAAAGAATAACCTTCAATATGTACCAAATTACATAGAAATAGTACCTGTTAGTTACGAGAACCAATTAAAAGCTTACTTAGATATCTTTTACGAAAAAGATTCTATTGATGATGATAAAAAAATGAAGAAATTCATTGTTAATGGATATGTTGGGGATAGAGTTAAAAGAGCAGATAAATTATATCCTCTAACTGTAGTAATTGATTACACTAATGTGGATGAAGAGATTCCCGAGCACGTAATGTTGTTAGACTTTATGAAAGACACCTTCAAGATAACAGATAAAAAACAAATGCATAAAATGGGTGTAGAAATTAATATTATTAACGGTAGTGAAAAATTAGAGTTTGATGAAAGCAAGTTAACAGACCAACAAAAACTAGCAATTACATTTGGAAAAAATAAATTAAGTGACTTCGCTCCAAAAGGAAATATATACGGAGATAGAATAACTGAACTAAGAGTTTCTAACGGTGATTTAAAGAATTATCCAAATGGTTCAGTGGAAGTATTTAAAGCAATAGATATTACAGATTACTTAGTTGCAGATGATTCAGATAAAAAGGCAGATACAACTAAAAAGGCAGATGCCGTAAAAGATGACGATACTGAAAAACCTGTAGAGTTGACAGAACAAGAAATATTAATGAAAAAATTATTTAATTCAAAATAGGGGGTAATCCCCCTTCCCTATACATAATAAATAAATATAAAATAATTTAAATTTGAAGGAGATTGATTATACATATGGGTAGAAGACAAATTGGTGAAATTAGACAAGTAAGTGCAAAATTTGAGGATTATAGCTATTTGATGAATGGTATTGGTGGAATAGGAAAAACAACTGCCGTAGTTGAAATGGGTCAGAAATTATTTGGTATATATGGATATTTGCACTTAACAATTGGGAAAGAACCAAAACCCGAACATATAGGTAATCTATGGTCTGATGTTGCAGAGACTTGGGAAGATGTAGAGGAAATTATAGACCAACTTTGTGATGATAAAGATAAGGGCTTTACAGACGGTAAATTCGACTATAGCAAGTTAAAAATGGTTGGAATTGATAGTACAGATGAAATATTTAGATTAGCAGAAGCAAGAGTAGTTGAAATGAATAATAAAAAGGTAAAAGACCCAAGTGATAAGGTAGACACAATTAAAAGGTGTTTTGGGGGGTATCAAGCAGGAGAAAACAAAACAGTTGAAATGGTAGTAGATACAGTTTTTAAATTAAGAGAACATGGAATTTGCCCATTCTTTATAGGACATACAAAATCAAAAAATAAGGTAGACCAAATGACTGATGTAGAATTTGAACAAATCACTTCTAACTTAGATAATAAATACTATACGGCACTTAAAGATAAAGTAAGTATGGTAATGTGTGCTTATACAGTAAGGGAAATGACAGACTTAGAGACAATGAAAGATGCATTTACAAAGAAAAATAAACAGGTTGGTAAAATTGCATCGGAAAAAAGGGTAATAGCTTTTAGAGATGAAGAGTTTGCAATAGATTTAAAATCTCATTTAAAATACATAGTTGATAAATGTGAATTCACCAGTGATAATATAATTGCTGAAATACAACTTGCTATTGGTAAGCAAATAGGAATTTATCCTGTACTTGACGGAACTGAGCCTTCTCCTGTGGTAGAAACTAAGAAAGATAGCAAGAAGGTAGAAAAGAAAGTTGAAGAGATAAAGGAGAAAATAATTAAAAAGCCTATTGATGAAAGTAAATTAAAGAAAGAAAAACTAGCTATGATTACATCTAACTTAAGTAAATTAGATATGAGTAAGCTTCAAGCTATCATGGCAGAATACACAATTATAAACTTTGAAGACCCTGCAACAATAGCAATGGATGCATTAGACAAAATAATAGCTTTAATAAAATAATACTTTAAGGGGTGAGGGTTATATCCCTTACCTCTATTTTTATAAAGGAGAATGATATCATGGCAAGAGCTTGTAAATGTAAAGTGTGCAGAGCAGATTTAAAGACAGATAATGCATATAAAGTTTCTAATGGTAAAATAAATAGCTATTACTGTACGAAAGAAGAATATGACAGTAATATCAAAGAATTACAAGACCAAGAAAAATGCTTTCAAACAGTTTCAAAAATACTTAATGAACCATTTACTATTCCAATGATGAAAAATGAAATAAATAAAATACATAAATATTATAGTTTTATTGTTATAGAAAGGACATTCTTGGATTTTGAAGATAAAATAAACTGGTGCTTAAATAATAAACAAATGAAGTCGGAATATGCTAAAACAAAATACATAGTTACAATAATTGCAAATAATATTAATAGTGTTCAAAATAAATATAAACAAGAGCAAAAGGATATGGCTAAATTATTTGAAAAATCAAAAATAGACATTGTTGATGTTGACATTATGAATATTCATGAAGAACAAAAATTAAAGACGAAAAGACCCGATATCAGCGACTTTTTAGATTAATGGAGGGAAATACATATGCATAACTTAAATGATAAAATTAAAAGAGCAGAGGGTATGTTATCGGGATTAATACTCAAAGACCCCAGTTTGTTAGAAGATTATTCTATAAATAAAGTATTGTTAAGTGAAGATGCTCTATTTTACATAGGTATGACAGAGAGGTTAGTAGCTAAAGGTATAGAAGTTATTGATGAAGTATCCTTTAGCACAGAAATTGAGGCATTAGGATTACTAGATAAATATACAACAATGGGTGGATATAATACCATAAAAGAATTATCAAACATAGTTGACATTAGGAATGCCGATTCTATCTTTGATGAATGGACTAAATGGAATTTAATAAAGAGATATAAAGAAAAAGGAATCTTAGATATTGATTTACATTGGGATAAAATATTAAAAATGAATAGCAGTCAAATAGTAGATTACATAGAATATCAAATCAGTGACATAGATATAAATATTTGTACGGACATAGAATTTGAAGATTTAGACTTAACAGATGCAGAAATAGACGATATCCTTAGCGGTGAAAATATGGGAATAAACTATGGAAAACACTGTCCAAAACTAAATTATTTAACTATGGGATTACCAAAAGGTGATTTGACAATGTTTAGTTCTTATACTAATGGGGGTAAAAGTTCCTTTGCAATGGCAAATATAATAATTCCTATTGCCGAACAAAAAATAAAAACTTGTATTGTAGCAAATGAGCAAAGGTCAATGGTTTATAAAATGCTCCTACAAACATATGTAATAACTGAAAGATTAGATTACTGGAAATTAACAAGGAAAAAGTTCAAAGCAGGAACTTGGAGTGATGAAGATAGAGAAATGGTGGAGAAAGCTAGAAAGATTATAAAAGAAGAATACTCTCCATATATTAAATTTGTTAAACTCTATGATTATGATATGGGAAAGGTAAAAAAAGTAGTGAAAAAATTATCTAAAACAGGGTTAGAAGTCCTATTGTATGACACAATGAAATATTCGGGTGAGGGAGATGCTAATACTTGGATGTCTCTTATTCAAGATTCTAAAGATATATTCCAAATATGTTCTAAAAACAATATTGCAGGAGTAATCACATTTCAGCTATCCCCGTCATTAAAAAATAAAATACGAATCATTGATAATGAATGCTTAAGTAATGGTAAGCAAGTAGCAGAAGTATTTTCTGAAATGATTGGTTTTAGAGATTTATGGGATGATGAATATGAGGGAGAGCCATGTGATATAAAACCTTATAGATTAAAAAAAGATTCTCATGGAAAATTCACAAGTGAAAAAGAAATGGTCACATTAAATAAAGATAAAAAATATAAAATATTCTTCCACTTCAAAACAAGAAATGATGAAGTAGGAACTGCAATAATATATGAATTTATCGGATATGCAAATAAGTGGAATGAAATAGCTACATGTTCTACTGTTTCAAGTAAAAATCGCTTTTAGGATAGGAGAATAGGAATCCTATGATAGTAAAAATTAAAGAGGCATTATACAACCAAGAAGATAAGCTAAAAAGCATACTAGAAGACATTGGGTGTCAAAACATACATAATATATCAGATATTGAAATTAGATTTGGCATGGATGATGAAGGAACAGGTAGTGGAAATAAGTTAAGAATAGATACCTTAAGTTATAGAAGTTTTAGTAGAGATGGCTTTGGAGATATTTTAACTTTAGTTGCAGATGTTAAAGGAATCGAACTAGGTGAATCAATTAAATGGTTGGCTAACAAATTGAATATAAAAAAAGGTTATACGGACACAACAAATATAAAATTACCTTTTGATGGATTCTTTAAAGGCTTTGGCAAAGCAAAAGAAGTTGATGAAACTCCTCCACCTGTATATAGTGAAATAATTTTAGAGGAGTACCTTAGATATGGTGTAAGCAACTTATTTATACAAGATGGTATTAGTGCTATTACACAAGAAGCATTCACTATAGGTTATGATATTGTGTCAAACCGAATAACTATTGTTTGGCGAAATGAAATTGGTGAAATTATTGGAATTATGGGTAGAAAAAATAGAATAGAAATAAAGAAAAAAGAACTTAAATATTTGCCTGTTATAGATTTTAGAAAGTCATGTACTTTATTCGGGCTATATGAAAACTATAAATACATATTAGAGAAAAGTATTATTATAATTGTAGAAAGTGAAAAGTCTGTGTTGAAAGGCAGAGAATTGGGGTTTTATAATGTTGTAGCCCTAGGGGGGAATAATATTTCACCTAGACAAGCTAAATTAATTAAATCTATGGGTTGCAATGTAATAGTAGCTTTAGATGAAGGAATGCCATTAAGCCATGCCACGGAACAAGCTTATAAAGTTCAAGTAAATAATGTATTCTTTTCTAATGAAGTGAATGTAGTAGATATGTGTATGTCTTCTAATCCATATATTACACAAGAGAAAGTGTCAATGTTGGATTTAGATAGAATTACAATAGATAAAATAATGGTAGAGCATTTAATATATATTGACCCATTATAAATAATTATAAAATGATTAAGATAAGGAGTGCATTAAATGGATTATAAAATAAAAGTACCTCAAGAAAAATATGAGGAAGAAGATAACATTATAACTAAAATATTAAAAATTAGAGGTATCGAGAATAAACAGGATTTTTTATATCCTTCCGAGAAATACACCCATTCGCATTGGGAGTTATCAAGTATGAGAGAAGCAGTTGATTACATAATAGATGCAATAGAAAATAATTGTAAAGTGGGGATATATGGAGATATAGATGCCGATGGAGTAACTTCTTTAGCAATAATATATCATTACCTTATAGCTCATGGGATTACACCAATATTATTGTATCACCAAAGAGGTGAGGGTCATGGCGTTATAGTAGATAAAGTCCCAAAAGATTTAGATTTATTAATAATTGTGGATAGTAGTTCTAATTGTGTAGAAGAATGCAAAGAACTATCTGAGGATATGAACATAGTCATATTAGACCACCATGAATCAGATGTATTAAATAGGTTTGCTACTATAGTAAATCCACAATTCAATGATTATCCTAATAAATTTTTATGTGGGGCAGGGGTGTGTTACAAAACCTGCCAAGCTATTGATGAAGTAATGTGTACTACTTATTCAGAACCATTAATAGATTATTGTGCCGTAGGAATGATTGGAGATATGATGAATGTCAGTAATTTAGAAACAAGGCATTTAATAATGAAAGGGTTATTTAAAATACATAATAATTGCAGTTTACCATTGCAACTAATATTAAAACACTTGAAGAAAGATTTTAGACCAAATTCAACAACTATATCCTTTTACCTAGTCCCATTTATAAATTCAATAATAAGGCTTGAACATATAGAAGATATTATAGCAATCTTGACTTCAAATGATGAAAAATTCATGAAAGCTATGATTAAAAAATGTGCCAAATTAAATGAAGAAAGAAAAGTAATTCAAGCAAAGATGTTAAAGGAAGTAGATAAAGATTTAGATACTTCTCACAAAGTAATATATGCAATAGCAAAATCAAAGGATGGTAATTCTACTTTGAATGGATTAGTGGCAAATAATATTATGAAAAAGTATCAAAAACCAACCTTTATATTAGGGGAATTAAGAGATAAAAGTACCATTCATAAGGGTAGTGGTAGAAGTTTGGGAGATATTGATGTAAGAGTGTTAATGAATAAATCTAAGTTAGTGGTTAGTGCTGAGGGACATCAAGGTGCTTTTGGGGTTGAAATTGAAGAAAGTAACCTAGATGCCTTAATGTTATATCTTGATGATGAACTTAAAGATGTAGTATGTGATACAAGCCTTCAAGTTGAGATGGAATTGAAACAATCTGACATTACATGGGAATTCCTTAAAGATTTAGAGAAGATAAGTTTTATTGTAGGAGAAGGATTCAAAGAACCTTTATTCTTATTAAAATGTATGTTTAAAACTGATGTAAAAGTAATGAAAATAGTTCATGTTAAATTAACGGCAGGGGAATTCGATTGCATGAAATTTAATATAGAGCAGGATGAAGTAGATAAATTGTCAAATGCTTTTTGTTTTGATACTATAGGGAGTTTAGCAGTTAATTCTTTTTACAATTTTGGAACAAAAATAATGACTAAATCAAAGCAAATTTTAATGAGTGACATTCACATATATTAGACACAAAGGAGATTGACAATATGGAAAAAATATATCAGAATTACCATAAACATACAAGCTATTCCAATGTTTATACTAAAGATAGCCCCTTAGTTACAAATGATTATCTTGTCAAAATGAAGGAAATAGGTGGAAAACAAATATATAGTACAGTGGAGCATGGCTTTCAATCTCCTTATTTTAGAGTTTATGATGAATTAGAGGAGTTTAACAGAGCAAATGAAACAGATATAAAATTTATATTTGGAGCAGAAGTCTATTGGGTTAAGGATAGATTGAGTACAGATAGGTCAAATTGTCATATGGTCTTATTGGCAAGGAATGAAAAAGGTAGAAAAGCTTTAAATAAAGCCATATCAATTGCTAATAAAACTGGATATTACTATAAACCAAGATTAGATTTAGAATTAATTCTAGGTTTACCTAAAGATGATGTATTTGTCACTACTGCCTGTTTAGCATTTTGGAATAAGTATGAGGATATGAATGAGGTTGTATTGAAACTAAATGAACATTTTACTCATTTCTATTTAGAGGTTCAATCAAATCATACTGAAAGGCAAGTAGAAGTAAATAAAAATATTTTAGCCTTAAGCGTTATGTATAATATACCTTTAATAGCAGGAACAGATAGCCATGTAATTGATAATAGTCAACTTGCAGATAGAGATGATTTATTGAAAAGTTCGGGTATTGCATATCCCGAGGAAGATGGATGGTTTATGGATTTCCCTAGCTATGATACATTCTATAATAGGTTTGTAGAACAAGGGGTCTTATCAGAGGAACAAATAACTAAGGCTATAGATAATACAAATATAATACTTGATTTCGATGATATCATATTAAATAGAACAATGAAAATGCCTACTCTATATCCTAATCTTAATCAGACCGAAAAAGATAAAATATTTATCCAAACTATTTTTGAACTATGGGATAAAGAAAAAGAAAAGATACCTCAAGAATTACATAAGCAGTATACTGATGAAATTGTCAAAGAAATGAATGAAATTTTAGGTTGTGCTATGTGTGACTATTTCCTGTTTAACAAGAAGGTTATTGAATTAGGTATTGAGAAATATGGAGGTGAATTAACTCAGAGTGGTAGAGGTAGTAATGTAGCCATGTATTTAAATAAGTTATTAGGATTTACAAATATAGATTGTATTTCCGCTCCAATAGATATGTATTCCGAACGTTTCTTAACTAAGGAAAGGGTATTAGAGTCTAAAACTCCCCCCGATGAAGATTATAATGTTACAGATAGGATTCCTTTCTTACTTGCCCAAAAGGAAATACTAGGAGATGATAGATGTTATGACTTAATATCATTCGGAAGATTACATTTGAAGTCTGCATTTAAGATGTATGCTAGGGCAAATGATGTTGATGCTCAAGTTGCAAATGATGTTTCTAAGCAAATTGAGAAATATGAGAAAGCCGTTTTATATGCAGAAGATGATGAAAAAGATGATATTGATATGTATGACTACATCGACAAGGAAGAATTTGGACATATTATAGAAGGGTGTCAACGTTATTTAGGTATCGTGGATAATAGAAAGTCTCACCCATGCTTTACTAAAAATGAATTAATTACAACAGATAAAGGATATAAAAAAATTAAGGCTATTGTATTAGGCGATAAGGTGCTAACACATAATAATAAATTTGAAAAAGTAATGAAACTAATGGATAGAGAATCTAATGATATATACAATCTAAAAGCTATGGGTTCTTTAGGAATAGAAGTCACAGGAAATCATCCTATGTTAGTTGGTAGAAGAATAAAACCTAAAAATAAAATGGATTTAAAAGTTGATTGGATTCCTGTCTCAGAATTAAAAAAACAAGATATGATGGCAGTTGCAATTAATAATAATTCAATTATACCTTGTAATGATTTTGACTTACCTTTTGACAATAAAGATTTTTGGTGGATAATAGGAAGATTTATTGGAGATGGATGGTATGAAGAATTTGCTAGATTAAGTGGTAAATGTGAAGGAGATATAGTTAAACGAACGATAATATGTTGTGGTAAAGGAAAGAATGAATTAGAAGATATTAAATCAAAAATTGGTAACATGTTTGAATATAGGGTTCAAGAAGAAACTACTACATATAAAATAATTATAAAAGGGAAAGACATTCATGAATACGTTAAAACCTTTGGTAAATATGCATATGGCAAAAGATTTACAAATGATATTCTTGACTTGCCCATAGAATTGTTAAAAGTATTTTTAGAGGGATACTTTAGTGCAGATGGACATTTGACTAAAAAGGGTTATCAATCATTAAAAACAGTAAGCAAAGAATTAGCATTAGGTGTAGTAGCTTGTGTAAATAAAGCTTATCATATGCCTTGTGGAATTACATACATAGCCCCTAAAGTAGAATACATAGAAGGTAGAAAAGTTAATTCTAAAGAAAAATATGATGTTAAATTTAAATATGTAGTATGTAAAAAAGACAGGGCTTTTTATAAAGATGGTTATATATGGTGTCCCTACTACAGTAAAGAAAAATTAGATAAGACTGATACTGTATATAATATTGAAGTTGAAAATGACCATTCTTATACAGTTAATAATCTTGTTGTACATAATTGTGGTTCAATCGTGGCTAGTTGTGATATAGAGGAAGAAGTGGGTATAGTCCTATGTAAATCCGAGACAACTAAGAAGGAAGTCTTAACTGCTCTGATAGAGAGTATTACAATAGATGCCTTTGGTTGGTTAAAAAACGATTTTCTTATAGTGGATAGTACAAGAATAATCAATTCAGTATATAGAAGAATTGGTATGCAACCAATAGAAATAAATGATTTATTAAAAATTATAAAAGATGACAAAAAGGTTTGGGATATATATGCAAATGGACATACTCAATGTATCAATCAATGTGAGAAAGAAAAAACAACTCAAAAAATGATGATATATAAAGCCCGAAATATCGTGGAATTAACTCAATTTATTGCAGGAATCAGACCATCATTTAAATCTTTATATTCATACTTTGAAAAAAGACAGAGATACCAATATAACATAAAAGCATTGGATACCTTATTACAAAATCAGTATTGTGATTCATCCTTCATATTATTTCAAGAAGATTTAATGAAGATACTGGCTTTTGCAGGATTCGCCATGAAAGATACATATAATATAATCAAAGCAATATCAAAGAAAAAGAAGAAGAAAATAGCAGATGTTAAACCTAAATTTATAGCTACCTTTGCTCAAAAAATCATTGAAACAGGGGATGCAGATAATGAGGAAGATGCTCTTATCCTTGCTCAAAAAGTATGGGGTATAGTGGAGGATTTTAGTTCATATGGGTTCAATTCTCCTCATGGATTCTCTTATGCCATAGATAGTGTAACTCAAGCATGGCAGAAAGCTAATTATCCATATGAATTTTATGAAGTGGTATTACAACGCTTTACAGACAAAGGCGAGAAAACTAAAGTATCACTGATTAAAAAGGAAATGATACACTTTAATATTAATTTAAAACCTATGAAATTCAGAGATGATAACCGAGGATTCACGGCTTATAAAGAAAAAGGTTATATAACACAACCATTAAATAGCGTTAAAAATATGTCCAAAGATGCACCACAGATACTATATGATATGAAAGATATAGAACTGGAAAGTTTCGTAGATTTATTATCCCATATGATGTGCAATACTAAGCTTAATAAGAAACATATTGAGATATTGATTAAGTTGGATTATTTTTCTGAATATGGTGATATTAATTACCTATTAGGCATCTATACAAAGCATCAAGAATTATACAAAAAAACTTATGTAGAAAAAACAAAGATAAAACGTACCATAGAAATTAAAGAGTTTATAGAGACATTAACAAAACACACAACTTCTATAATTGATAGAATTAAATTTGAAATAGAATTGGTCGGGTATACAGATTTAAAAGATAGCTCTTTTGATGAAAAATTGGTCATGGTTACTAATTTAGAATTTAATCAGTATGGAACGCCTTTTGTTACACTATATAATATATCAGTAGGCTCAACTTTATATATTAAGGTCAATAAAACGAATTATAATAAAAAACCTTTTGAGATAAATGACATGTTATACCTTGTTTTAATCAAAAATGATAAGAAATTTTGGATTAAAGATAGGGATGAATATGAGAATGTATTACATAATTATAGAATGGTGGTAGAATAGATGAAATATACAGAGAAACAAATCAAGGAATTATTATCTACTATAATTATGCTTGTAGATACTAGGGAGAAGGATACTTTTATCATGGAGTGTTTTGATAAGTATGATATAAAGTGGAAGAAGTATAAGCTATCATATGGAGATTATTCAGTTATGCTACCACAGAACCTTAAGTTAGGTATTCTTGAAGATACCTATTTTGATTCAAAATTTGCTATAGAGCGGAAAAACAGTCTCAATGAACTGGGAGTAAATATAAGTACAAATAGAGATAGATTTAAAAGGGAATTTGAGAGGTGTAAGACCCAAGATGGTAAGATAATATTAATGATAGAGGAGAATACTTTTGGGGATATAGTGAAGCATAACTATAGTAATAGAATAGAACCAAGTTCTTTTCTAGCTTTATTACATTCTTTATCAATTGAATACAATATACCCTTCATATTTGTTGATAAGGATGTTTCTTTTGTATTCATATACCATACCTTCAAATATTACATGAGAAATGAATTAAAAAATAATAATAAAATAGAGATTGACAAAACAAAAGAATAGTTATATAATAAAGCCATAAGAGTTGCGAAAAATTCTTGTGGCTTTCACATTAAAAATAATTATAAAAGGAGATTTAAAGAATGGAAGAAATAATTAAAATGTATTGTACCAAAACACATGGAGAATATATTAAAGGTATTAATTATAAATGTTTACATACACATTGGAAAAGCACCAGTGATGAATACTATGAAATATATTATGGAGAGAATCGTTCTTTTGCAGAGTTAAATAGAGATTATTGCGACTTAAATTATTTTATAAAACTCGATTGTTATATAGAATTAGTTTTAACAGAACAAAAATACATATATAAATTATTATCTAAATTATTTAAAGTTAATATAAATAAGACTTATCAACGAACACAATTATTCATAATAGAATATGCAGACAAAGATGTTAAAAAACTTATTGAGGAAAAAATATTAGCTCCTATTGAAGAAATTAAAGGGAATGACTTATTCTTTATGCATCAAGAAAAAATCTTATATATCATAGCCCAATTAAATAAAATAAATGATTTCACAGAATACATAGATATAAAAGATAGGATTGATAATTACAATGAAATAATAGGTAAAATAGCTAAAAATATTATAAAATTAGATAATGAAGGTAAACGCCAAAGTGATGAAATATCAAACGAAAGAATAAAAACATTTATAAAGAAGGAAGATGTTTTGTTGAATAAGTGGAGAAATAGCTTAGATAATATAGGTATGTAAGGAGTGTTAAAAATTGAAAAATAAAAACTTTATAAAAATTTGGAGTATGGGTATAGTTACCGTCATAGTCCTTGTAGGGATTAAATTCTCACTTGTCTATATGAATAATCTTGAACTAAAATATAATCCTCCCAAAAAAGTTGAAGTAAAGGTTGAGCCGAAAATTAAAACATTTAAACTATATGGGGTTAAACTAGTGGCGAAGAATAATAGTAATGGAAGATATACGGGTAATTTCTTATCATTTTATGATAAAGTAAGAGATAATGTTATTATATTGAAAATTAATAGCTATGAAGTTTGGAATATGTATTGTGTGGGTAATACAGTTGATGTTGAGTATAATGAAAACTCTTATATCGAAAACATTAAGATAAAAGAATAAAAAATAATTATGAAATGACTTGATTTAATTGATTTAGTATGTTATTATAATAATAGAAGTTAGGAAGGAAGTGAGGGAACATGAGACTTTGAAATAAATTTTAAATAAAAATAGTATAAAAAATAATAATAAAATGGACTAATAGAGGATACTAAATTTATTTAACAATGTATCCTCAAATATAAAATAAAGGCTAACTTAATTAGCCTAAATTGAGAAAGTGACAAGTAAATCTTATTTCAAATAAGTTTTGTAATACTCTCAATAAGGTAACGGTGCGAAACAGAAGTATACATAGAAACATATACATATTCGCACACGTTGAAATTGTTAACACAAAGTCCGTTAGCACATTCATTATTCAGTATATTTGTAACTAAGAAAGTAGATTCACATAATCATAGGTTGTGTACATTGATATTACTGTGTTTGATACATATGGAGTTACAATCTATATATGAGTATAAAATGTAAGGAGGTTCTAATATAGTAGAATTTCAAAAGCAGTCGTTACAATCTGTATATGAGTAGTATATTTAAGGTGATGGAGTTACAAAATTTAAGAACTTGCACCTCCATAACATAAATTTAAATATAAAAACTATGAATTTAATAAATAAACAATATAAATCAAATAATAAAGAAGGTGATAAGATATAAAAAATCAATATAAAATAAAGGGCTATTCAGAGTCCTAAATTGAGTAGTAGCAACGTTGGAGGTTTAATACATATTAATTTATCAAATAAACTCTATAGACCGTTGAAAACCCTCAATAAGCCTTCTAACCATTTCGGTTGGTAAAGCTTCTTACAAAAAGCAGTAGTTATGCGAGGTGTAAGGGAATATATATTTAAGGAATGGCTTAAAGTCATAGATAAAGACTTAACATGATATATATTTGAAGTTAAGGGTCGAATTTGCATAGTCTTTTTATAGTTCAATAAGGAATTAACATGATATATATTTGAATCTATGTAATATTAAACTATACATATAAAGCAAATATTGTTAGGACTTAACATGAATATATTTGAATCTGTACAAATATTATTAATATAAGACATTAAAAGGAGCAAATAAAATGAATAAATGTATAAAAGTAATTTTAAATAAATGTATAAATATAGATATAAAAGAAGCTAAGAAAATAATCAAAAATATGAGTTATCTTTCTTGTAAAGCTTCTAATAAAGCAATAGATATGTGGAAACAACACTCTTTAAATATAATGGAACTAAAAAGTAATGATAAGAATTTCAATCAAAAAGAATACGAACAAGCTACATATGGTAAGAATTATAAAAATGTAATTGAGGGTTATATGAAAGAAATAATGAATATCTGTAATACTAGCAATGTAAGCACATTACATCAACAACAAGTACAAAATGATTGGAAAAGATTAAGAAAAGATGTGCTTAATTATAGGGCTAATTTACCAACGTATAAATTAGATACTCCTTGTTATCTAAAAAACAACAATTACAAACTAAGAAATCACAATGGTTACTTTGTAGATATTTCATTATTTAGTATGAAAGGTTTAGAACAAATTGGTCAGAAGAAAGGATATCAATTACAATTTGAAATTGACAAAATGGATGGGAATAAGAAATCTACAATAAATAAATTAATAAATAATGGATATAAACAGGGTTCTGCTCAACTAAAAATATCTGATAAAGGTAAAATTGAACTGATTATGTCTTTTTCATTTGAAGCTAAAGAATCTAATTTAGATGAAAATAGAATATTAGGAATTGACTTAGGAATTGTAAATGTTGCAACAATGGCAATATGGGATGGTAATACCCAAGAATGGGATTGGGTAAATTACAAACATAATATATTAAATGGACAAGAGTTAATAAGATTCAGACAAAAACTATTTAATATGGGCATGAGTGAGTTTGAAATGCAAAATGAAGTATATAAACAAAATCAAAAAATACATCAAAAGCAACTAAACAAACATAATATAGGAGCTATAGATGGTTTAGAATTAGTAAAATATAGAGATACAATAGATAAGAAAAAAAGAGAAATGAGCATAGCTAGTAAATGGGTAGGAGAAGGTAGAGTAGGACATGGATATAAGAATAGAATGAAACCATTAGAAAAAATAAGAAATAAGGCTAGTAATTTTGCAGATACATTTAATCATAAATATAGTAAATATATAGTTGAGTTTGCTATAAGAGGTAACTGCGGAGTAATACAAATGGAAGATTTGAGTGGAGCAACTAAAAACACGCATGGTAAATTTTTAAAAGATTGGAGTTACTATGATTTGCAAACCAAAATAGAATACAAAGCAAGGGAAGTGGGAATAGATGTAATTTATGTAAAACCTCAATACACTTCTAAAAGATGTAGTAAATGTGGGAATATCCATACAGATAATAGAGATTGTAAAACTAATCAAGCAAAATTCAAATGTATGAACGTGACCTGTGGGCATGAAGAAAATGCAGATATAAATGCCTCAAAGAATATTTCAATTCCATACATAGATAAAATTATTGAAGAGTATATAAAAGAAAATGATATATATAAGAATAAAAAATAATTATAAAGTAAAAAGGAGGGAGTTGAATGAAAATTTTAATGTATCATACAATATTTAATTTAGTTGCATATATTGGGTTTGCAATTACTACTTATAAACTTACCCCGAAGTTATGGGATAATGGCTATACGGAAACAGATTGTGGATTTATGTTTATCTTTGCACCTTTTGCAATAGTAGTTCCATTCTTCAATATTTTTATGTGGTATGTATTAATAACGGGCTATATTTGGGAGTTAAAGGCTAAAGAAAAGATAGAAAACAAGGAATTACAAGAAAAGATTGATGAATTAGTAGATTTTGCTTATGCATTTGGAACTATGTCTTATCATAATAAACGGATATGCCAATCAGTAGAACTATTAAAAATCTATAACAAGTATAATGAATGTAATAATAAATTAATAGAACTTAAACAATCCAATTACGTGACAATTCATGATATACATAATAAAAAAGGTGAAGAATTATTCTTTAAAACAATGGTACTGATTAAGGAATGCTATGATAAAAATACAATAAAATTTTGTGAAGAAGATATATTAAAATCACTAACCTCATTAAATAAAGCATTACAAGCCCAATTAATCACTTATGAAAAAGAATATAATATAGAACAAAACTCAGCAAAAACAGTATATGCTTCACGATTTTCTAAGCTACAAGAGGAGTTAAGAATTGCTAAAGAATTTTCAGATACATATAATAAGGATGGTGAAAAACAATGATTGTTGCTATCTATTGTCTAATATGCTTAACACTATATATTATGTTAGCTATTTTAACATTGAACATGCATCCTAATCCCCTATGGACACAAAAAATGAGCAAGTTCGACAATCTATTCATGTTAGTAATTACATTCCCAATATGCTCGCTAATACCCATTGTAAATATGATTTTTTATTTTGCATTAATTGAAGATATATTGGATGAAGCCAAATCAAAAAAGATTTCTAAAAAAAGAGCATCTAAAAATAAAGTTGATGATTTGGAAGACTTTGCTTATCACTTTGGTAGTAAATATTGGAATCGTTCACACTGGGAGGGAAATGAATTTTTGGGTGATGTTAATGCTAGATACTATTATTGTCTTAGCATAATTAATAATTTGAAAAGTGAAAAATATAAAACAATTAATGATATGCATAATAAAGGAGCAGAGGGCTTATTCATTGAAACTATGGCATTAATTAAAGAATGCTATGAAAAGAACACTATGATGCTCTGCCAAACAGACATATTGGAATCTTTAATATTATTGAGTGATAGTTTGAAATTAATAGAAGGTAGTTATGAAAATGAATATATTATAACTTTAAATTCAACAAAACAAATATATAAAACTAGATTTTCTAAACTAAATGAAAAACTTAAAACTTCCAAAAACTTTTCAGAGATATATAATAAGGAACAAATATAAAATGGACAACAGAAAAATGTTATGGCTTAAAGGTGAAGAAATGATTAAACAAATGAATCGTTGGAAAAACATAATGCAGAATGAATCTAAGTTTACTCAAGCACAAATTGATAATTTTACTATTCAATCATCAAAAACTATAGTTGATATGGGGCTATTCTCATATGCTATAGAGGATTATATGACAGATAATTTAAAATAAACTATAAATGGAGTTGATATAAAAAATGTATAAGGGACAAATATGTGTTGTTGATTTTATATTAAAAGATAATAAAGGAGAATTATGGGATTGTGTTATATTTGATAAGGATGAAAAAGGTCAAATGTCTATACAAGATGAAAATATAATCCATAAAAGGTTAACTGATAAGAATAGAGATTTTACATTCCAAAATAGATGTACTCATGGATATATGAGTGCGGGGGCTATCAAAAGATTCAGTATTCATTTAATTAATGGGAGGGATTTTTAATAATGAAAATAGGATACATAAATCAAACAATAATAGATTCTATAAGAGGAAATATATTATATGGTTATGAAAAAGGACTTAAAGTTGAGGTAATTGCAGAGTATGAGGATACGACAATAATTGGTGATAAAGTTACATTAGTTAGATTAATTGATGAAGATAGAGATAAATATATGGATGGTTATTATGATTATGAATCTATGTTTAATTCATTGCAATTGATTGTAAGTTGTAAAATTGATGTAGAAATAGATATTGAACTACAAGCCCGATTGAATGAAGGGACTAGATTAAGTAAAGAAAGTCTAAAAGAAGGGGAAGAGAATAAACTTAAAAAAGAAAATGGAGACTTTAATCATTGGGAACATAAATGTTTAGATGCTATGATAAAGTGGGTAATATCCGAAATTAAAATTAATGAAAACAAACAGGGGGAATTATAATGAAAAAAGCAATATTAGTATTATTTATAGTTGGAACAATGGTATTAGGTGGATGTAATAATGGAGTTAAAGAAAATGGTGGAACTATGGAATTAAACTTATCCAAAGGTGAAAAATTAGTCAATGTTACATGGTCTGATAGTAACCTATGGTATTTGACTAAACCAATGATTGAAAATGATAAGGCCGAAAGATATGAATTTAAGGAAAAAAGCAATCTAGGTGTTTCTCAAGGAAAAGTAATTATACAAGAGGCTAAATAAAATTTAGGAGGAGATTTAAATGAAGATAGAAGATAATAGAGTAATAAAAAAAGAACAGGCTAATATAGGCGATATACTTGTAACAGAAAAAGGTGGTAAATATTTATTAGTACAAAACATGTGTGGTGAATGTGAATATCCTATTGCACTTCTAAATATAAACACAGATAATATAGAAATGATTACAACTAGAACTATATTTTGTGTTGGTAAAAGTTTGTCAGATGACTATATTAAGGAAATAATTCCTAAAAATAAAATTAAAATAATAATAGAATAAGGAGTAATACATATGATTAATGTTTTTATATTTGGTGGCAGAGATTTTAACAATTATGAATTACTAAAAAGTAAGTGTGATTTAATATTAAAAGATATAACAGATGATATAACTGTAATATCGGGAAGAGCTAAAGGGGCTGATAGTTTAGGGGAGAGATATGCAGTAGAAAAAGGTTATAAAACAGAATATTTCCCTGCTCAGTGGGATGATTTAGAAGCTACTCCTTGTAAGATTAAATATAACAAATATGACAAACCTTATAATGCTTTAGCAGGGTTTAATAGAAATAGAGATATGGTGGACACATCTGATATAGCAATAGGCTTTTGGGATGGTCTAAGTCATGGAACTAAGGACTCAATTGAGTTATGCAAAAAGAAAGGAATAAGATTAGAAGTAGTTAATTATTAAATTATATTAGGATTAAAAATAAATCAGTTTAAAATAGGAGGAATTATTATTATGTCAAAACTAGAAATACTAATGAATGTATTACAACTTATAGGTGGAATAGTCCTTTCAATAGGGTATTATCCTCAAATAAAAAGAACCCTAAAAACTAAAAGTGTAGGGGATATTTCACTTGCTTATTATGTGAATATATTTATAGGAGTTTTCCTTATGGAATGTTATGCCTTCTATAATTTTATAACGGGTAAAACGGCAATGTTTTTTGTAACAAATTCTATTGCTCTTGCATGTTGCACAACCATGATGATATTAGTTGCAAAGTATAGAGATAAAAATAATAAATAGGAGGAATTCAAATGAATAAGTTATTTTTAGATACTGAAAAGATTAAATTACCAATCCATAATATATTAATTATATTAGCCAAGGTAATCCATGATGAAAAATATGATATTGCATACATAGACACAGATGATAGTGAGGTAGATATAGCATTCATCAATAAAGAAGAGGTCAATGGAAATATAACACTAGATAGTGGTAAAAAAATATTTATAAAAATGAATGATACTAATGAATGTATTAGATTATTCACTACTTTAAGTAATGAACTTTTAAAGTTGTAAAAAGTGGAGGTATACAATGAAAATACCATTCAAAGAAGCATTAAAGGTCGGCTATTCATGTATCATTCAGATTTTAGGGACAATAACATTTTGGAGTTTTATCCTTGTTGCTCTATTAGGCGGTAAAATATACTGGATTAGTTCAGAAGGTTTACTTGTTAAAATAGCTAAGTTACTATTTTAATATCTATAAAAGATTGACTTTATAATTATTTGTGATACAATAAACTCATGGGTTAAAAGAACTCCCAAATAAACAAGAAAGGAAAACTATATGCTAAATAAAACATGTTACTTTTCAGAATTCCTAGATATATTGGAAAATCCTCAAGACCACTTATCAGAAGATGGGATTAATTTATTATATGATTTAACAGAGGAAAAAAATTTAAAAGGTGTTTTAAACTTTATACACTGTGAAATTCAAGTTCATAGATTTGAAAATCATAAATGTCCCGATTGTGGAGAAGATTTTAAAACAAATACATATCAAGAGAATAGAGGAGATTGCCGAGGACAACCTTGTTCAGAATCTATATATTATAATGAATGTGATTGTGGTTGGAATAATAAATCTGATTAGAAAGGGGGAATAATATGAATAAGAGGGTGAGAACAGGACTTAGTATGTTTCTTATGTGTAGTTTAATAATAGGTACAAGTGTGGGTACACAAGCTGATACATATAAGTTTGAAGGAAAAATAATAGAAAAAAGCAATATAAGTGTAAAGGATATGGATTCAGATTATAACAAATTTTTAAAAATAGTAGAAAAAAATGATGTTAAAATTAAAAAGAACAAACTTGAAAAGGAAGCAAGAGTACTAAAGCAAAAGAAAGAAGCATTTGAAGCTAGAAAAAATAAAATTCAAAAACAGAATGCTCTATCCAAAGGTCGAGATGTAGAAAAGATAGAATTTACTTTAACTTTTTATACAGATGCAGAAGAAGAGAACTCAAGTGCAGGTGGCGTTAATTGTAAAGGAAAGACTTTAGAAGAGGGTATGGTGGCAAGTAATGTCTGGAAACTTGGCACTAGGATTAAATTAGAAGGGTATGGCGAAGTTTATGTTGCAGATAGAGGTGGCAGTCATTTTGATAATAGAAGAAGACTGGATGTATTTGTGGCTAAATTATCAGATGAAAATAATAGTGAATATTATAGAAGGGTTTCAAACATGGGCAAACCAAAAGTTAAAGGATATATTATAAATTAAAACATAAAAGATAATTATAAAACATTTGACAAATATATATGGTTATGTTATACTAAAATAGTTGAAAGCATGTTATTTAAAAGCGTTCAACAAACAATGAAAGGTAGGTAATAATATGAATATAATAAATGATGACAATTTTACAGATATCAATGAGAAACAAGGGCTAATCCTAATAGACTTTTGGGGGACATGGTGTAATCCATGTGAGAGATTATCTCCTATTATAGAACAATTAGAACAAAACTATGGCATGATTAAATTTTATAAAGCAAATATAGAAGAAAACCTTAAGCTAAGAAAACAATTTAGAATAATGAGCCTGCCAACCATTTTATTTATACAAAATGGTAAAACAGTAGAAAGATTATCCGATTTTAGAGAATATGAAGAATTAGAAATTCTTATTAAAAAATACATATAAATTAATAACATTGATTAGATATAAAAAACAAATATAAAACACACGGAGGTTCAATTAATGAAAGATATGAATTTAAAAGATTTAATAGTTAGAAGATATACAAAGGAACTAGAAGGGCAAACAAAAAAGTCGGTATATGATTTATTCAAGTGGAAAAAGGTAGATGTATCAATTAAGGATTACAAATTAGGCACAATGATATATGAAGGTATTGATTTAGACTTTCCCGAGGATTATTCTCAACATGCTTGTGATATTATTGCTTCAAAATATTTTAAAATGGCAAATGTTCAAAATGATAGAGGATATGAATATTCATTAAAAGAAGTAATACATAGAATGGTTAAATTTTGGGTAGAAAGTGCTACAGATGAAAAATTAATAACTGTATCAGAGGGAGTCATATTATATGATGAATTAGCTTATATGTTCTTAAAACAAATGTTCGCTCCAAATTCTCCACAATGGTTTAATACTGGTCTTAAATATTATCCTTCAAATGAAGAAACTGATGGTAATTTTTACTATAATACAGATTTAAAGAAAGTTGTCCAATCCAAGGATAGATATACAAGAACTCAAGCAAGTGCATGTTTTATTATAGGAATAGAAGATAAACTATTAGGAGCAAAATCTATATCAGAACAATATGTTACAGAAACAAAGCTATTTAAAGGTGGTTCGGGTACAGGAAGTAATTTCTCAGTTCTAAGAGCAAAAGGTGAAAGATTAAGTGGTGGAGGAGTTAGTAGTGGTGTTATGACTTTCTTAAAAGGTTATGATGCTAATGCAGGAAGTATAAAAAGTGGTGGAACTTTAAGACGGTCTGCTAAAATGAACCAATTATTTATTGACCATCCCGAAATAATGGATTACATAACTTGGAAATCTAAGGAAGAAGAAAAGGTAAGAGCATTAGGTAAAATGGGATATGATACGTCATTCGGAGGAGAAGCCTATGAAACAGTAGCAGGCCAAAATGCTAATAATACAGTTAGAATGACAGATGAATTTATGTATAAGGTAGATGAATATGTAACTAAAGGAATTGATAGTAAATTTGAATTAAAAGGTAGAGTAGATAGTAGTGTTAATAAAATTGTAGATGTAAGTACATTATGGGATGCATTTGTTTCCTCTGCTCATGATTGTGCTGACCCTGCTCCTGCTTTTGATGGTACTTTTAATGCTTGGCATACTTGTCCTCGTGGAGAAGATGGAGAATACAATGCTCCACATAATAGGATAAATTCTACAAATCCTTGTGGAGAATATGCATTTTTAGATGATACGGCTTGTAACTTAGCAAGTATAAATATTCTTAAATTTTATAATGAAGAAACTAAGATTTTCGATGTTGAAGGATATAAACATTGCATAGGATTATTACAAATTATGCTAGAAGCTTCAATCCATTGGGGTCACTTCCCAACAGAGGATGTAGCAAGAAGAACCCATATGTTTAGGACTACTGGATTAGGAATTGCAAATTTAAGTGGACTATTAATGACAATGGGATTGCCTTACGATTCTGAGGTAAGTAGAAATCTTGCAAGTTCACTAACATCTATCTTGACAGGTCAGTCATACTTTACCTCTTCATTAATGGCTAAAAAAATTGGGGCATTTGAGAAATATGATATTAATAAGGATGATATGCTTAAAGTAATAAGAAATCATTCAAGAGTAAGCAAAGTAATTAATAGTAACTATGAAGGATTAAACTATTCTCCTATTGAATTAAATCATCAAATATTATTAGAACTCAATTGGATTAACGTTTCTGATTCAGTAAAAACATGTTGGATAAATGCTTTAGGATTTGGTGAGTTATATGGATATAGAAATGCTCAAGTAACTGTAATTGCACCAACAGGAACAATTTCATTTGCTATGGATTGTCAAGCTACATCAATAGAACCTTTCTTTAGTCATGTAGCTTACAAGAAATTAGCAGATGGTGGAATGATGATTATGGTTAATCCATTAATGGAAAAAGCTTTATTTAACCTTGGATATAATAAAATAGAAGTTAAAGATATTACAGATTATGTATTAGCAAAAAATACAGATGGCATGATAAAAGATGGTAAATTAGAAGGTGCTCCTCATTTGAAGGAAGAACATTTGCCAATATTTGATACTGCTAACAAATGTGGCACAGGAAACAGATACATAAAACCAATGGCACATGTTCTAATGATGGCTTGTTTAACTCCTATGTTATCGGGTGCTATTTCAAAAACTGTAAATTTACCGAAAGGTACTCTAAAACAAAAAGTCTCAGAAATATTCCTACAATCCTATAAATTAGGTTGTAAAGGAATTACTATTTACATAGATGGTTCTAAGGTTTGTCAACCACTTAATAGTACAATTGATGGTGAGTTTGATGTGATGTATGAAGATATGTCGTATAATGATTTAATTAAAAAGGCATATGAATTGGAAAAACAAATGAATAAACCACGTAGAGATAAAATTAATGGAATAAGAAGAGGAACAACACACCCTGCCGAGGTTGCAGATATTAAAGTCTATACAACTGTAAATAGGCGTGAAAACGGTGAAATCTGTGAAATCTATATTACCACAGATAGAGAAGGTGGAACTATTACAGGATTATTGAATTCCCTTTCAAAATCAATATCTGTAATGCTCCAAAATCACGTTGCACCAATAGATATAGCTAATATGTTGAAAGGTCAGAAATATGAACCAAATGGTTTTGTTAGTAGACACCCAAATATTAAATACTGTGATAGTATTTCAGATTTAATCAGTAGAATAATTGAAATGGAAATAGGAGATTATTCAAGGTGTCAAGTTAAACCAATTGAAAATATAGTTAAGCCTATAGTGGTTCTTCCAATAGAGAAAGAAATAATTATAAAACAAGAACAAATAACTGAAATTGAAAAACCAAAAGGCAAAAGGCTTTATGGAGAAATTTGTTCTAATTGTCATAGTGATAAACTTGTTCAAAATGGCACTTGTAAAGTATGTTTGGATTGTGCAACTACAACTGGTTGCTCTTAAACTACTCTAGTAAATAAATTAATGGGGGAGCAGTAAGCTCCCCTATATTTTAAAAACGTAAAATACATAATTATATAATAAAATAAAAAATACATAATAAAAGGGAGCTAATTAAAATGAATAAACTAAATAAAAAACAAGCAACAGAATTTAAGAATGAAATGTTAGAAGGTATGAACACTGTTAAGGATTTAGTAATTTATGATACCTTAAATCAAGTTAAATCTCAAATGATGGAGATTGAAAAGCCAAAATTAAATGAAATGATATTATTCTTTAAAGAAGGGCATTTAGGATTAATACCTACAGGATATAGTGAAAAAGAAATTGACTTAACAACAATACCTATGCATTTTGGTAAAAGAAGTATATGCGAACATGATAAATTTCAACGCCATCCAATCCCTTATATGCTTGTTAAACATGCTATAGAAGATAAATACTTTTTCATATTTAGAGAAAGTGGTTCTAATGAACTAAGATTAATTGGTAAAAAAGGAATGGCAGGGGGACATGTAGGCATTGAAGATTATTGTGAAAACATTAATTATGTAATTTCAAGTGGCATGTATAGAGAACTTGAAGAAGAAATTGGAATAACTCAAGAAATGATTCAATCCTTAGAACTAATAGCAACAATTAAAGATAATGTTGGAATCAATGCAGACCATTTAGCTTTAGTTTATAAAATTACTATTGATACAAATGATATTAAATCCGAAGAAATTGGTGTCCAAAGTGGAATGTGGCTAAACAAAGAAGATATTTTAAGTCATTTTGATGAATTTGAGGATTGGTCACAACAAGTTATAAAGAATTACATATTTAAAGAAGGTGTCATCGAATAATGGTGAACGTTTCAACTAAAGATATAGCCCAAGCAATTATATATACATATGATACAGACAACGAATTATATTCACATAGAATACTTGAGAAGAAACTTACTCAGAGGCTTAATCAAACACACACTGAAAATGGCATGTATTATGAATTTAGTGTTTATTAATGCAAGAAAATAGGAATGAGATATAATGATGTACACATCAAGAAACTATAAAAGAATACTAGAGTACAATAGAATTGCTAAATGTGGCCATATAGCAAAAGAAATAAATAATAGGAAAAAACAGGAAGCGATTAGAAGAATATTAGAAATAATAGGATGAATAATCCAAAGGGGTAATAAATGGAATTGAATAGAAATAATTTAATAGATGGTCAGAAAGTATTGAGATATATAATTCTTTAGTTAAACATCAAATTAGTATGCTAGAAGATTTATTAAATGATTGTGAATTGGATATTATAAAATAAGAAGGAGTAGATATATGGGAAAGAAAATGTTAAGTATATTGACTAATTTTTCGTGTCATTGGGGTTGTAGCTATTGTGTTTATAGAGAAAATGGGATAAAAATTCCTTATACCGATACATTCCAGTTTGGATGGGACAACTTAGCAAAAATATTAGAGTTACATAAAGGTGAAATTATTAGTTTAAGTGGTGGTGGAGACCCACTATATGAATATGAGGAAAATAATAATAAGTTATTTTATATAAAATTATTTAATTTACTAGAAGAATATAACTGCACCCTAGAGTTACACACCTCTATATTTGATGAAAAATTTCCTTATTATAAATGTGAAAGAGTTGTATTCCATTTGACTATGCCAACTCAAATTTCAATAATAAATGATAGATTTTTTAAACTTCCTAAATTCGTAAGAGCAGTTTATGTGGTTCAAGAATATTATACAAAAGCATTGATAACAGAAATCACTAACAATGTGAATAATTCTAATAATTCTATAAATGAATTGTCATTTAGACAAATGATTGATTTCGATGGCAAAGCAACAAATTATCTTCATGATTATTTATTAGAGTCACATATGAAAAACGGAAAATGGTATTACATAGAGCAAAACGATTATAATGATTACTTTGTACATGACCATATAGAAAAAGAATATTTAAATATAAAATAATTGGAAATCACTAAGGAGGATACTATGAAAAAATATGAGAATTTAGATAATTTTAAAGGAAGAATTCATACAGTGGAAGTAACATTACAAGAGGGTGAGTATAAAGGTACATTCAAACAAAAGATTGGCGGAAACTGTTTTGGGAAAACAATTTTAGACAGTATAGATATTGATGAAATACCTGTAGATGAACAGTTTGAAGAAAATAATTGTCAGTTGCAAATTATAGAAAATGATAAAGGAGAATATTGGTATACTTGTGTTTTAAAAGATGATGAAGGGAATGAAAGTAACATAGAAGAAGAAGCAAGATATTTACAGAACTTAGTAGTTAAACTTGAAATAGTAGATTGTAAAATAGAAGAATAACTAATAATTCAGTAAAGAGGAGAAATAGAAAGATGAAAGAAGCTTTAGCCTTAAATATAGAGGGTGTTAAATGTGATGTATGTGATTATAGAAATGATGATGTTAAATTGAGAGAATATGAAGAATGGTTGAATAAACCTTGTCCTCAGTGTGGAGCAAATTTATTAACACAAGAAGATTTTGATAATGTACAAATGTTGTTTTCCTTTTCTAAAATGATGAATGAGATTTTACCTAAATCAAAAGATAATGAGCCATTAGCAACTATGGATATAAAGATGGATGGTACAGGAAATATGGAATTTAAACTAATCGAATAATTGTAAAACTCAAAAGGATGGTTATAAATGGACATCATATTGGAAAGTGAAAAGCTTCAAGTTACTAAAATCTTAAAAAAACAAAAGCAGAAATGTTTAAGGATTTAAAAGTGGACAAGACTATATTACTTTCAATTGCAGTTAAACGGGCAGGTCATAATGGTGGAGCAATATATGCAAGTTATATAACTGTGGAAAACTTAGATAGCAAAGAATGTACATACAAGTCTTTTAATGAAATAAATAAGTTCTTGGATTGTTTTGAATTTAAAAGCTTAAACAGGAATAAACCAAAATCTATTGAGGAATTAAATGAAGAGCTATGCGAATATTGTTCCTTAGAAGAATCACAAAATGGAGTTCATTGTTATGGTGGAGAACCTGTGATGTGTGTAGACAGTAATTGTTGTGGCAAAGCATATACAAATTACTTGGAAGATAATAAATAATTATAAAATGGAGGTATATTATGAAAATTAAAATATTTAAAGGTAAGGTACATATGAATTACACTTGGACATGCAGTTATTGTGGTTGTAGGGTAACAGAATGTTATGATGACCCTTGGAGATGTCCCGATTGTCATAAATAATATAAATAAAAGGAGCAATTAACTATGAAAGAGCAAATAATGTTATTTATAAAATATTTCCTATCAATAAAAGAAGGTACAAATAAAGATATAAAAGCATCTAAGATTAAAGAGATTACATTTAGTCCTAAATTTCATCAAGAGTTAATTAAACAACAATACATAAAAAAAGATAATAATACTTTTAGAGAATACCCATTTACAATAGATAGTGAAGAAGGGGCAGATTATTGGGGAATGTATTTGGAGGAGCTTAAATAATGTTAACTAATGTTAGTTGTGAAAATTGTAGACACCAAAATATTTGCAAGTATTCAGAAAAATTAATACAGGTAACTGCAACTGTGAATGAAATCGGAATGGATTTTGAGTTGCATAGTCCTATAAAATTAATCATTACATGTCATAGATTCGAGAAAAAGCCTCAAAAACAAGATGGTTTTTATCCTAGGTAGTACATAATACGAAAAAATATGTATTAATGAAAGGAGAAAATATGTTTAAAATAATACCGTTTGGCTATATCGGAACTGTTCTATTACTAATGGGCATATCAATTTTTATAGGTATTACAATTTCTCAAATATGGTTAAAAGATTAACTCATATTTTAAGAATAGTCTGTACCCAAAGATTAATTCAAAAGGAGATGTAGTCATATATGCATAAAGAACTAGTCTATTTAAAAGGTTTTGCAAAAGGAAAGCAATATTGGAACATGCTTAAAGCAATCCAAGTCGCAATAGAATTACATGACGGCCAGAAACGTAAACTGGGAGGAGATTATATAGAACATCCCATGCGTGTTGTTAGCGAATTAGTTGCTCTAAGATTATATGATGAAACATTATTGACAAGTGCGATACTGCATGATGTGGTTGAGGATTGTAACACCTCACGGAACGACTTAGTATTAGAATATGGATTCAGTCATGATGTAGAAACCTTAGTATCATTGTTAAGTAAGACGAAAGATATGTCTACACCTGTTTATTATGAAGGAATTAGCTTTGATATAAGAGCAATTCTGATAAAGGTATCAGACAGATGCCATAATATATCTACAATGATTGATGCTTTCACAATTGAAAAGATGAAGGAATATATAGAAGAAACAGAAACCTATGTAATCCCATTATGTAAATATGGAATAAACCATTACCCCGAATATTCGGATGAATTATTCGTAATGAGAAATCATATTGAAAGTGTAATAGTCTGCATTAAGGCATTTGTTAAAAACAAATAATATTGAATTAAAGACATACTAGGAGGCATATTAATGGCTTATGAAATAGTTAAAAGATTAAAGTGCATTACAAATAAAAAATTAAACAACGAGGGATTAGTAGTTTTAACAGTAGGAGAGATTTATGATTCTGCCTATAGTAACTCAACCCCTAGCTCAGAGTCATTTGGGGCATTTAATGATGATGGGGAACTACAGAACTTCAACAAAAGATATTTTGAAGTTTATGATATATATATAAAGGAAAATACAGGATGGGAAATTAAATGTAATGATTGTTATAGGGGACTATCCGTTAAGGATTTAATAAAAAATAATTATAAATGTCCGAGATGTGGGCAGGTGTTCTTAACCAAGGAGGAACTTGTAAATGTGGATTAGAAGCCAACAGAACCAAACATTAATTAAAACTAAATCAATTAGTATTAGGGCTAGTGTTGGGGGTACTGTTTCTATAGTAGACATTAATACTAATATACAATTAGGATTCTACAAAACAGGGACAAGAGCTATGGAAGTGCTAAATGAATTTGAAAACTTTATCATTACTCAATCAAGAATGTTAAATAACCAAGATAAATATAATATTGAACTCATTGAATATGTTTACAAAATGCCACAGTAATTAGCAATTCAAAAGGAGAAACTTATGAGAGAAGAATATAAAATAAAATTAAAATGGAAGATTTATCACGGAGATTTAAAAGATATAAATAGTTTTGAATATAGTTGCTTTAAATTTAAATGTAAACTAAATACTCAAGAACTTATGGAAAAATTTGCCGAGGTTGTTTGTTCTGATGGAACTCTATTACCTTGGGATATATGTAATTTTTTCTTAAGAAATGATGTCCCTTATTCAATAAATTTTAGGTATGTGAGACCAATAAACTTTCATGGCAATTATATATTATGGAAAGCAGTAATGTTTTTGAAAAAACAAAAAATAAAATTAGATTTTAATAATTGGAAAGATAGTTTTGAAATAAAACCTACAATTGAGAAAAAACTTAATAATGAGAAAGAAAGATATGAGTTTATGTTCCACATATTAAATAAAAAATCAAGAAAATTATTCTTTGTAGAAGTAGATAGCAATATTTGGTGGAAGCCAAAAATTATAAAAAGAAATTTTGAATCTTGTAGTCGAGTATTTTCTATAGGTTGGTTATTTATGCAGATAGGATTGATGAAATTTAAAGAAAAAAGGGAGAATGATATAAATGTATAATGCTTATATAACAAGAATAAAGGATATTAGAAAACATAGTAATGCGGATAGGTTGCAAGTGGGAGAATGTTTTGGTAATTCTGTAATAGTCTCTTTAGAAACTCAAAATGATGAATTGATTGTATACTTCCCTACAGATGGTCGTTTAAGTATGGAATATTGTGAGAAAAACAACCTGCTCCGAAAAAAAGATGCAAATGGAGTTAATATTGGTGGATATCTTGATGCTTCAAGCCGTCATGTCTCAACTATAAGGCTTAGAAAAGAGCAATCGGATGGATTAGTAATGCCATTAAAATCTCTTGAGACTTTCTGTGATATTTCTAAATTAAAAGAAGGGGATATAATAAATTCTCTTAATGGGATTCTAATTTGTGAAAAATACGTACCATTTAGAAAGCATAATCCGCAACAAGGAATTGCTAAAGAAAAAATAATACATAGAATATCATATCCATTTTTTAAAGAACATAGTGATACTTCACAACTGGCATATTCACATAATGCTTTCAAAAAAGGTGATTTATGCTATATAACTTTGAAGCAACATGGAACTTCCCAAAGAACAAGCTATTCTATTAAGGAAGTAACTAAAAAGATACCATCATTTATACAACCTATATTAAAGGCTCTCAAAATCAAAGTAAAGCCCAAGAGAACGTTAGCACTCATTACTGGTACTAGAAGGGTTGTGTTGTCAGAAACATTCGATTCCTTTAGGAAACCACACCATGATTTCTTCACAGGAAAATTGAGACAGGGTGAAACAGTGTTTTGTGAAATTGTAGGATATGAAAATGATTGTAAAACTATTATGCCCGAGTGCTCAAATAAAAAACAAATGATAAGGAATTTATAAAGAAATATGGAGAAACCACAAAATTTACATATGGTTGTAATGAAGGTCAAAGTGATATGTATGTTTATAGAATGACTTCTACCAATCCACAAGGTTTTATTGTTGAATATCCTTGGGAATTAGTAAAACTAAGATGTGAGCAAATGGGAGCAAAACATTGTATTGAATTTGATAAATTCATATTTACTACTATTGAAGATTTAATGGAAAGGGTAGATAAATATGTTGATGGAGCTGACCCTATTGGTCTAACTCATGTTAGAGAGGGTATAGTTGTAAGAATTGATGATAAGGAAAAATTTACCGCCTATAAACATAAAAACTTCTCTTTCAAAGTATTAGAAGGACTTATAAAAGCAGATGATATTATAGATATGGAAGAACAAGAAGATTTGGAGGTAGCATAAAGTGGAAGAAGATATCTTAAAGTTGCAGGAAATATTAATAGTGTATGATGAAACTATATTTAATGAAGATTGGTCATACAGGGATTCAGACGAGGTTATTCAAGCAATAGTGAAAATTTGGAATCAGATGTCTTCAAAACATAAAGTAGATATGAATTTACTTCTTAGCAAATAAAAAATTTAATCATTAAAAATAATTATAAAATACGTTGACATAAATTAAATAAGGTGCTATTATATAACTACGGAGGATGATGCTTCCGTAGTTAATATATTTTATAAGCAAAGATGAAAGGGAGATTGATATGAATGAGTAATTTTAATAATCAATTAAAGATTTTTTTAATGGGGGTAAAAGAACTACATATAGACCTAGATGTTATAACGGTATACGAAACAATTATCACAAATAAAAGTGGACTTAAAGAATTGATAAATGAGGATATTGATATTGAATATAAGTTTACGTATATAGATAAATTAGAGGAAACAGGTGGATACATAACAGGAGAAATACAAGTTTCAAATAATATTTGTAAAAATAAATTTCACATAACATTAGATAATTATTGTAATAACATGACAATTCACACATTAACATACATAGAAGAATATGATATGCAACCTATTTCAGATGAAACAAAAGAAGAATGGTCTGACTGTTTAAGTAAATATAGAAAAGAAAAAATTGAAAATGAAATATTAAAACAATCCAAAATTGTAGAAAACCAAAATCTTATATTGGCCAACTTAATTCAGAGTTTGGAAAATATAGCATAATGGTTGAGTGTTGGAAAATCATAAAGAAAAAACTAATTGAAACAGATGACCTTAGCAAAACGTTATCTAAAACTTTATCTGATTTACATATAGCTCTGATTAATTTAAAAATAGTATCAGCTAACTCGGGAGAAAAAGGACATACCAGTGGTATAACACCCATAGCTGATTATATAGAAAGTATCCTAAATAACACTAATAAAAAATTAATTATTCATAAAAGTGGAAATTCAGAAATTAGTAAAAATGTAAGTATATTAGATGATTTCTTTGAAAATTATAAATAAGAGATAAGGAGAAATAATTATGAAATACGGAGATTTAATATTAGTAACAAAATGTGGATGTGAACTTTTTGAATTAGGATTATTTATAAAAGAAAGACCTAATAATAACATTATATATGATAAGCTCTTTCTTTCAGAACATTACATAGATAATGGATTAACTAGAACAACTAAAGTAACTAAAATAGATTTGTCCTTAAATGAATCTGTTGAATTAAAAAATGTAGTTGTTCCAATAACAAAAGATGCAGTAAAAGAATTATACGAAAACTTAATTGGAAAGGCAAATACTATTCCTAAATATAAAACTTCTGAGACAACTTTACTTGAAATAAACAAATTTGAGAGATTGATAGAATTATTAAAATTTGAAATTAATCAAACTCAAAAAAACATATTCTATGGAGAAAGTATTTGTGGAACAGAATCCAAGTCAATATTAAATCAGAATATAGCTATGAAACAAAAGGCAAAAGGACTTAGAAAATTAGAATATAGATTAGATTATATTAAAACTAAAGAATTAGAAACTTATAATAACTACATGGAACATAACAATAAAAGAATTGTAAAGTTAACAAAAACAAGAGATTATATGCTAAAATATTTAAGTGAAAACAACTTAGGAGGCTACTAAAATGCTCAATATAAATCTGTTAAGAATGAAAGAATTAATTAGCCAATTAAACCCTGCTTCTGATAGTTATTATAATTATAACATATCGGTTATGGAAAACAGAGAATATAATACAGGATTCGATGAATTAAAGGAATTAGAAGATATAACTGGCATAATCTTAAGTAATAGTCCTACACAAAGAGCAGGATATAAAATAGTAAATAGCGACTTACCAAAAGTCAAACATGACATTCCATTACTTTCACTTGGTAAGATAAAAGATGCCAAGGAATTAGTCTCATGGATTGGAGATAGAGAAGGAATATTAATGGAGAAAATGGATGGAGGTACAGGGAAAACAAAATATATTAAACTGATTAAGGAATTAAGTACAAGAGGTGGTTCAGATACCAATGAAGGAGAAGATATAAGCCATAATATTAATAGCATAGGCAATATACCCCAAGCAATTTCAATAGAAAATGAGACTCAAGTTACTGGTGAAATGTATATGGATTTTGAAGATTTTAATAGAATTAACAGTAAAATTTTAGACCCAAAGAAAAAATATACCCATCCAAGAAATCTAGCTACTGCTACAGCAAGCATAATGGATAGCAGAATATGTAAAGAAAGAAACATTAAGTTCAAAGCCTTTAACATAATAAAAGGTATAGAATTTAAAACAAAAATAGAACAGTTGGAATGGCTAAAAGCACAAGGATTTGATACAGTTAATTATTGGTTAGTTAATAAAGATAATTTGGAAGAAAAAATGGAAGAAATTCAAAATAGTATCCCAAATTTACCATATCCAATAGATGGACTAGTATTAGCTTTTAATGACCTTGAATATGGATTGTCACTGGGCAAAACTAGCCACCACTTTAAACATAGCATTAGCTTTAAATTTGAAGACTTATGGCATGAAACAAAATATGACTATACAGAATGGAATCCGACAAGGACAGGTCAAATAGTACCTACAGGAATATTCAATACAGTTTTAATTGATAATTGTAGAATAAGTAGAGCTTCACTAAGTAATGTAAGCATATTCCAAAGTTTAAAGTTAGGTGAAGGAGATACAATTGAAGCATCCAAAAGAAATATGATAATACCTAAAATTGAAAATAATATTACTCGAAGTAATACAGAACAAATACCCACCAAATGTCCTGTTTGTGGCGGGCAAGTAGAGGTAAGGCAAGATAATGAGTCTAAAAAATTATATTGCTTAAATCCAACGTGTGATGCTAAATTATCTAAAACAATCGAACATTATTGTATCAAATCGGCAATGAATATAAAGGGTTTATCATCTGCTACTATAGAAGCTTTTATGAAAAATAATATAATAAAAGATATCGGGGACTTATATAAACTAGAAGATAAAAAGAATGAAATATTAAAATTACCTCGATTTGCAATACCTAGATATAATAAATTAATTTCTGCAATTGAAATATCAAAGAAAACAACGTTAGTAAGATTTTTAAATTCATTGGGCATTCCAAACATAGGGCTTGGAACTAGTAAAGACATAGCAGAATATTTTGATAATAAATGGAGTAATATATCAGATGCAATTGAGAATGGATTTGACTTTGGAAAAATTGAAGATTTAGGTAAAATAACAAATGACTCCTTGTATTCATGGTATTTAAATGTTGATAATAAAAAATTAGTTCTTGATTTATTAGAGTATATAGAGTTTAATGAAGAAAAGAAAGTTAAGGTGGAAGACACGGATAATTTACTATATAATAAAACAGTATACCCTACGGGAGTTTTTAACTTAAAAAAAGATGAACTAAAAAGTAAACTAGAAGAAGTAGGAGCTATAATTGCCAATTCATATTCTAAAAAACTTGATTATTTATTATGTGGACATGATACTAGTAAAACAACAAAACCTCAAAAAGCTATTGAAGATAAAGTTCCTCTCATGTTAGAGGAAGAAATGATAAAATATTTAAAATAATTCTAAACAGGAGTAAACTTATGATAAGAAAAAGAGCAAAACAAAATAATATTATGTGGGCATGGGATAAAACTGAATTTTTTAAAATGCTTTATTCCACTACCTCAAATAAAGATTTAGCCCTTTTATTTAATACTACAATAGGTACTGTAGAAGCAAAGGCATTTAGATTAAGGTTACTAAAAACAAAGGAAACTATTATCGAAATTCATAAACAGGGGCAACATAAAAAAGTGAGTAGAGCAAAAAAAATTACGGCTGAGGGGTTTGCCTTTATATATCGGCCACTACATCCAAACTGTGATTTAAAAGGGTTTATAAAAGAATCTAGGCTTATAATGGAACAAAAATTAGGTAGATATCTAACTAAGGGAGGAATAGTTCTACATAAGAATAGAGATAACACAGATGATAGGATAGAAAATCTTGAAGTGGCAGACCATTTTAGAATAGATATTCTTCCGTCAGATATTTATAATGATAGGAAAAGTGGGATGCAAGTACAAGAAATAAGAGATAAATATAATATATCTATTAATACCTATTATCGAAAGCTTAAGCATGGAGAAAAAGATTATTGTCATCTCCCAAAACAAAGGATAGTAAAATAAGGAGTGAATCATAAATGTCTGAGCAAACGCATAATAAACTTCAACAAATTTTTGATAAAGTGGAATTATTAAAGACCGATGAAAATACAAAACTTATGTTAGAGGTATGGGACTTATTACAAGGGTTAGAAGAGTTAATTAACGTAGAGGAAGTTGAAAAGAAAACCGTACTTCAACAGAAATTGAATGAAATATCAAAATTGTTATAATGAATAATATGAGAATATTGCGAATTAGATATTAAAAGGAAGTGATAAATTGATTTTAACATGTAAGGCAACAGCTAAACCAGCATTTTCAACTTGCAATCTTTTTACCCAAGGCTCTATATATGAATTTATACCTGTGAATAACAGATATACTAATATCAATAATTACGTTGGGTATATAAAAAAAGATGATGAGGGTCATAAACGGTGGTTGAGAAAAGTTTTCAAAGGAATGCACTTTTCAGAAGGTGAAAATTAGTTCGTAATTCAATAATTTTCAGTAGGAGTCTGAATCTCCTTCTGAGAATATTATGACCTACCGATTGGTTGAAAGGAGAAAGATTATGAATGACCCTAAATCATAAAGTGACTGTGTAGGAACAATTAAATTACTTGAAACTGAATTATATCATGGAGAAGCACAAGGATGGAATCCTGTATTTAAACATCAAAGAACTTGTCCTGTTTGGCAATAAATATATAAAGGATATTTTCAATCAGTATCAGTAAATACAGAAACACTTATTGTACGACCTAGATTAAAAAAGATGTAAAGTCTCATTTTAAATATATTAGGAAACAATTAATGGAGGAATCTATAATGATTATTAAAGACTTGTCTAATGAAGAATTAATGAAAGAATTAAATTCCATATACGACTATTTTTGGGAGTTTAAGGTTTGTGCTCGAAGCAAAGTTAAACTAGCAAAATTAGAAACTATAAAAAAGAAATGTTAAAAAGAATGAATAAGGGGGCATATTAATGTATACAAAACCATTTGATATATCAATGCTATGTGGTAGATTTCAATTATTTCATAAGGGACATGAGAGCCTAGTTGATGTAGCTTTAAAAATGAGTGATAGAATATTAATACTAGTTGGGTCAGCTCAAGAGATAGGTACTGAAAGGAATCCTTTTGACATTCAGACAAGAATAGAAATGATTAAAGAAGTTTATCCCGACAACAACGTAATTGTAAAACCATTACCCGACCTAACAAATGAAGATGATATCACCTCTGATTGGGGAAGATATGTTATAAAGAATGTAAAGCAATATATATATAAGCTACCCGAATTGATGGTTTATGGTAATGACGAAGCTAGGTCGAGATGGTTCGACTCAGAAGATATTAAAGACCTTACAGAGATTATTATACCTAGGAGCAGACTGCCTATATCTGCTACCCTGCTTAGGGATGCAATGATAAGAGATGATAAAGATATGTGGTTTAAATATCATAACCCAAAACTTCATAAACATTATGATAAATTAAGGGGGCAATTACTAGAAACAGTTCCTTATAAAGCCAAGTTTGAATTTATGTTAAAGTAATATGGCTAAATAATTATAAAATAAAAATTAGGAGGATAATTATGATTGAAGCAATAATCGAAGCAATTATAGAACTAATCATAGATGTCCTATTTAAAAAACATAAAAAAAGGTAATGAGATAATAAAATTAAAACTTGACAATTATCTAACTATTGTTTATTATGTTGATATATTAAAAATAATTATAAAACAAATAAAAAATATATAAACTGAGAGGAGACTAAAGCATGAAAGTAATACATAAACATAAAGTAATTAAAGGATTTCCTTGTAAGAATAAAGTAATATTTACTATTATAACAGAAGATTATGGAAAGATAAGAATGTTTAACAAGAGAATTTTTGATGAAGCAATGGCAGACGGCTTTATAGAAGTAGAACATGATGCAGAAGAACTTTAGGAATAAGAAGGAGTAGATTTTATGGAAGATAAGAAGTATCTATATTTAGTTAAAGTAGAACCACATGCAAATAATAATAAATACTATAAAATGATACAATTAGATGATAATAATTTCCAAGTAGAATATGGTAGAATCGCATGTGCCAGTCCTGCGAAAAGAATATATGAAATGTCAGATTGGGATAGCAAATTAAAGGAGAAAATAGAGAAGAAACATTATGTTGACCAAACTAGACTAGTTGCCGAAATTAGAGTCACAGGGAAAACAAATGAATACATAGAAATAAAAGATGCCTCAATTAGAAATATAGTTTTAAGGCTTCAACAAATGGCAAGACAAGCCATAAAAGATAACTATACAATAACATCTGAAAGCGTTACAAAAGTGATGATTAATGAAGCTCAACTAATGCTAGATAAATTAATACATAGTAATAAAATGGATATATTTAATAAATTATTGGTTGAATTATTCCAAATTATACCTCGTAAAATGGCTAGAGTTTCTGATTATTTAGCTCATAATAATAATGATTTTACAATTATAATGGAACGAGAGCAGGATTTATTAGATGTAATGGAAGGTCAAGTTAAGCAACAGGAATTAGTCCAAGATACGAATATAAGTGTAGAAGAATTACCATCTCAAACAATATTAGAAGTCATGGGTTTAAAAATTGAAAATATCACAGAAAAAGATGAACGGATTATAAAATCAAATTTAGCAGACATAGCTAATAGATTTTGCCAAGGTTGGAAAATAACAAATTTAAGAACCCAAAAAAAATATGATAAGTTTATACAAGAAAATAAAATAAAAGATAATAGATTGCTATTCCACGGCAGTCGAAATGAGAATTTTTGGTCAATTATAAACAATGGATTAATATTGAGACCTTCTGCCATTATTACAGGTAAGATGTTTGGTTATGGTATTTACTTTGCCCCTAACCCTAAAAAATCATTAGGTTATACTTCTATTGAGGGTAGTTATTGGTCAAATGGTAATTCAAAATCTGCTTTCATGGGCTTATTTGATGTGGCTTATGGTAAGCCATATGATGTATATTCTTTTGAGCATGATTATAATAGCCTAACTTATGAAAAGCTACAGAACAAATGTAGTGGAGCCAATTCATTACATGCACATAAAGATAAAGGCATGTTAAGAAATGATGAAATTGTAGTTTATCGTGAAGAACAATTAACGATTAAATATTTAATAGAACTAAAATAATTATAGAATAAAAGGAGAATGATTTCATGAAGAACAATAAGTTTGTAGGTCAAGATATTGCAGATGAAGCAAAAAAATGTTTAGGTGCAGAATACATGTGGGGTGGCGAAAATATGACAGGATTTGATTGCTCTGGACTAGTAAATTATGTATTTAAACAGTTAGGCAAAGATATTTCACGTACTACTACAACTCAAGTTAAAGAAGGTACTGCCGTTGCTAAGAAAGATTTACAAGTTGGAGATTTGATATTCTTTGGACTAATAGACTCTCCACATCATGTAGGTATATATATAGGAGATGATACTTACATTCATGCTTCGAGAACAGGGTATGTGGTTAAAATATCTAATTTAAATTCAAGGAGTGATTATGCTACGGCAAGAAGGAGTCTGATAGCTATGAAAAATCAAACCGAGGTAAAAAACATAGTTTATAGTGATGTAAAGCAATTGTTTACAGAAACGTCATCTATTACAGGCATAACACGATTGGACTGTTTTAGAATTAAATCAAGAAATGAAAAGGTAATACATAGTAAAAATGTAACAATAGTAATTTTAGATGATGGAACAAAGGGAACGGCTAAATGTTTACCCGAAGATGATTATAATAAAACTAAGGGTATAAAAATAGCTTATCTTAGAGCAAAAATAAAATCTTTAACTAAAGAATTAGTACAATTAATAAAATAATAGAAAGGAGCTAATTAATACATAGAATAAAAAACAATTATAAAAGGAGACACAATATGGGTGATAAATTTTATACATCTACAGGTCATCAAAACTTATTTAATGAAGGGATTGAGATTTACATAGATGTAGAGGTCAAAACTATGGGATTTATTCAGCTTGAAGATAAGGAGGAAACCAAATAATGGCAAGAATCGGATTATGTAAAAAACAAGATTGTATTAAAAAAGATACTTGTAAAAGGTTTTTAACTACAGAGGGTGATGATTTCAATTTCTATGCTATATGCAAAGAAGAAGATAATTATACATGGTATTGGGAATTATCTAAATTTAAGGAGGTTAAATAATTTGAGTAAATTATATTACAGACATGGGTGCATGAATTCTTCAAAAACTGCAAATCTACTAATGGTTGCACATAATTATGAAAGCCAAGGTAAAAAAGTGCTAATCTTTAAGCCTTCCAAAGATACTAGGTCAAAACCCAATATAATAGAAAGTAGAACTGGAATGTCTCATGATTGTATTGATATATTAGATACAGATGACCTTTACACATATATATTAAATTACATATTTGAATTTAAAGAAATTATTAAAGCCATTTTGGTGGATGAAGCACAATTCTTAACAAAAAAACAAGTTTTAGAATTAGTTGATATAACCAAAGAACTTGATATTCCTGTCCTATGCTATGGGTTAAAAAATAGTTCTATTAAAGGAGAATTATTCGATGGAAGTAATGCTCTATTATATTGGGCAGAAACAATTGAAGAAATTAAAACAATATGTTCTTATTGTGATAAAAAAGCTACTATGAATTTAAGAATAGGTAATGAAAAGCCAATATATACAGGAGATATAATAAAGTGTGGAGATACAACAGATAGCGAAGAATATTATATTCCTCTTTGTACTAAACATTATCTTAATCCAATATTGAAAGAGAGGATATAATATGCCTAATTTAGAAGGAAGAAAATACGGATTTAGGGCTTTAGTAGGGTCTTGGAACTATAATTTGAATGAAGAATCCAGTGATAGAGATTATAAATTATTTCTGATACCTACTTTTGATGATTTATATACTAACCATCAATTCAGTAAATCAATTATTGGAGAACTTGAAGATTTCGATTGTCATGATATAAGAAAAGTGTCTAACTTATGGTGGAAAGCGAATGTAAATTTCTTAGAAGTATTATTCACTGAGGAGTTACTAGTAAATATTGAATTAACATCAAAATCTAAACATTGTATCAATGAATTATTTAAAAACAAAGATAAAATTGTTATTATGAATCTGCCATATCTCTTTAATGCCTGTGTAGGTATGCATATTACTAAGAAAAATGATATTGATAAAGGAACAGAGGGAACTAAGCATCTAATTAAAATGCATGGATATGAAACAAAAATGGCTATGCATAGCATAAGAATATTAGATTTTTTAATAAGATTTGCTAACCAAGGATTTAAAGACTTTAAAAAAGCTATTTGGTATGAATTAGATGACCCTAAACGTTTATTATTGTTGGATATTAAACATGGCAAATATACTAAGGAACAATATTTAGAAATGGCTACATATATGCAAAATTTAGTTGAAACTGAATATAAGAACTTTTACATGGATAAAACAGTTAATATAGATACTAATGAAGCAATATTAACACTAGTCAAAGAAATCATAAAAGAAGAATTATTCTAATAAAAGACAATTATAAAATGAATATATAACAAGAAAGGATTGGTACAATGCAAAATGATAAAGTTAGAGCCTTAAACCATCGAGAACAAGCGAGGGATAAGCTACCAGTATTCTTTGGAAGTAGAGATAATTTTCAACATGGAGTTAAAGAAATATTAAATAATATGGTAGATGAAATATTAAATAATTTTGAAGAGGGTCACATTTACATAACTTTAGATGAAGATTTAAAAACCATAACATTAGAAGATACAGGAAGAGGATTACCATTGGCAGATATTGATGATAATAATACACCTTATTATGAATTATTATTTACTACATTATTTGCAGGTGGAAAATATGAAAAAGGTGATAAAGTTAATTCGGGAACTAATGGTCTTGGTATGGCAGTATTAAATATGACTTCAACATTATTTGAAGCAACTTCATGTAATTTAGGCAAAGAGTATTACATAGATTATGCAGATGGTGGAATAATGAAAACTCCATTAACATTTGTAAAAGATACAGATAAACATGGTACTAAACTAGTCTTCCAATTAGATTCAGCAATGTACACCAATGTTACATACACATATGAAGCAATAAAATTCATAATAGATAGAACGTCAAAGGTTTCACCAAAAATAACCTTTACATTTACATATATAGATAATGAAGAAATATTCCATTATGATAGTTTAGAGGATTATTTTTTAAAACATACTTTAGACCATCTAATAGCTCCAATTGTGTGTCCTAGTAAGATGTATGAAGAACTAATTAAAGGTGAAGAATTTCATGATAATCCTGCATTTGAAAATCCAAGGCCACTAGAAACAAGGGAACGAGCAGAAGACTTCCTTGAAAAAACTCAAATAGAGGTTGTTATGTCATGTTCTAATGAAGAAACTCTTCTCCAAGAATCTATGTTAAACGGAAATAATCTTATTGAGAGAAGCAGTATTCATGATGGTGTAATACTTGGAATAAAAACATTTATAAATAAATATGCTAAAGATAATAATTTATATGAGAAGAAAGAAAAACCAATATCCAACACAGATGTAGAAGGAGCTATTACCTTTTGTTGTAATGTAGAGAGTAATAATGTTGAATTTAAAGGTCAAACAAAATTCAGTACAGAGAAAGAATTGTATAAAGAAGTAGCTAAAAAATACATACAAGAAATGTTAGAAATCCATGCAATAGAGAAAAAAGATGACTTTGTTAGAATGGTTAAACAGATACTTATTTGTAAGAGAGCATATGAACAATCTACTAAAACTATTGAAGCTACAAAGAAAAAATTATCTGAAAAGGTAGATAATATGAATGGTGGAGTAGATGGTTTAGATGATTGTAAAATACATGACGAGGAAAGTGAAATATACATTGCTGAGGGAACTTCTGCATTAGGTAGTATTATATTAGCAAGAGATTATTTAAGACAAGCAGGGTTCGCAATAACAGGTAAGGTATTGAATTGTTTAAAAGCTAATTATGAAAAAATATTTGCAAATTTAGTAATAATGAATTTAATTAGGATATTAGGTTGTGGTGTAGATGTTAAATCTAAATTTAATAAGGAATTAGGAAATTTTAATATAAAAAACTTGCGTTACGGTAGAATTGTAATAGCCACAGATGCCGATTTTGATGGTCAGAATATCCAAGTATTATTATTGACTATGATATATAGATTAATGAGAGAATTAATTGTTGAAGGTAAAGTATATATTGCTCAGACTCCAAAATACATAATTAAACAAAAGGATGATAAATATTATGCCTTTACAGATTTAGAAAGAGATGAAAAGGTAGCTGAATTAAATTTACAACCTAAAAATGGTAAAGTTACAAGTAACTACTTAAAAGGATTAGGAGAACTTGATGCAATAGATATGTATAATACTGCATTAAATCCCGAAACAAGAGTTATGACAAAAGTTACGATTGGTAGTGTTGAAAAAATGATTGAGAACTTTGAAATATGGATGGATGATGATGTAACAAGACGTAGAGAATTTATAATGGAACATTTACATGAATATATTAATGATGAAGAATAATGGAGGAATTGCATGTATATAGATAGAGACGTAGACGAAATAGTTCAACAAAACTCAATTGATTTTGCACAGTATGTAATTAAACATAGAGCATTACCCAATTTATTCAGTGGTATGAAGCCCATACATGAAAAAATATTATGGACTATGTTTGAGAATAAAACATTTGATTTCTTAAAGTCAGCAACTACAAGTGGTAGAGTAATGGAATATTCACCTCATGGTGATTGTTACCCTACTATGGTTTATTTAGTTCAAAAAGATAGGCATAAATATAATCTTTTAGAAGGACAAGGGAACTGGGGTAGTAGCTGTTCTAAAAAAATGAAATATGGAGCATCAAGATATACAGAGTGTCGGATGTCCAAATTAGGTATAGATTGTATGCAGGGTATATCTAAGAATATGGTAAAAATGATAGGTAACTATGATAATTCAAGTAAAATGCCTAAACATCTTCCTACTCGATTCCCTATAATCTTATGTATGGCCAGTAATGGTATAGCGGTTGGTATGGCTAATAATTCCCCGTCATTTAACTTAGAAGAAGTATGTAATGCTAATATAGCTTATCTAAAAGGTGAAAAAATTCCTATGTTAATACCCGATTTTGCCACTGGCGGTTATATAGTTAAAGATATGAAGGAGATTGAACGTGTTAATTTTGAAGGACTTGGAGATATAACATTAAGAGCCAAATATAAAATAGAAGGGAATTCAATTACAATAACTGAAATTCCTTATGGAGTAAAAATAAATATAGAAGCTATAATTGATAGAATAATTGATAAAGTTAAAAAAGGTGATTTAAAGGAAGTAACAAATGTGCTTAACCAAACAGGTATTCAAGGACTTAGTATTGGAATTGATTGTAAAAAAGGTACTGACATGAAGAAACTAATGAATAAACTTTTTGCAATGACTCCCTTAGAATCTAATTTTAGTTCAAATATGAATATGTTATTAGACGGTAGGCCAGTTGTTCTAGGTGTGCATAGTGTTATAAAAGAATGGACAATATTTAGACGAGAATGTATGGTTAATGGTTTGAATTTTGATATAACTAAACTAGAAAAAGAATTACATTTTCTACATGGTTTAAAAAAAGTATTAGTTGATATTGATAAAGCAGTAGCTATTATTAGACATTCAGATAATATAATAAATGAATTAATTGATGCCTTTAGTATAGATTCTATTCAAGCAGATAGCATAACTAATATTAAATTAGGAAATATAAATGAAAAATATGTTATAAAACAAATAGCAGAAATTGATGGAGTTGAAATAAAATTAAATGATTTAAAACTAGTTGTTGATAGTCCTGCTGAAATTGATAAACTTATAATTGAAGATTTACAAGATGTAATTAAAAAATTCAAACAACCAAGAAGAACTAAAATTATTGAAGCAGATAGCATTGTAGAAATAACTAAGGAAGATTTAATTCCCGATTATAGTTGCAAAATAACTTATACAAAACATGGATATATTAAGAAAACTTTAAAAACAATAGAAACTAGTTACATGAAAGATGATGATTCACAGGTTTCAGAATTAAATTCCTCAAATAAATCAGTATTACTACTCTTTACAAATAAAGCAAATAGATATAAAATACCTTGTGCTAGTTTGGACACTTGTAATAATCCATCAAAAGCTTTAGGTGAATTTATTCCTAATCTAATTGAATTAGAAAAAGGTGAAGAAATTATTAGAATTATATCTGTGGATGAAAGTTCTCAAGGCTATATAATGTCAGTATTTGAAAATGGTAAAGTTGCTAAAATAAACATTAAATCCTTCATGGCTAATTATGTGAAATTGAAAAATTCTTATGCAGAGGAAAGTAAATTACTTGATATTAAGTATATTGATGTTGATGTAGACATATTATTTGTAACAGAAGAAGGTAAAGCATTAATTGTATCTTCTAGCCGTATAAGTAGTAAGGGTTCTAGAAATGCTAAAGGAAATATGGCCGTATCACTAGGTGAATTAGAAGGCAACAAAGTAATAGGAACAATTATTAATCCACATCCCAAAGCTAATATTATACTAGAAACTGAAAAAGGTAAATCTAAGGAATTTAGATTGGATGATAATGCTCCTACAAATAAAGTAAATGAACAAAGAAATTTATATGAGTACATTCATGGCAGACCTAATAATAGCGGTTCATTTCTTATTAATACTAGAACAAATAATGACAAAGTAATTAAATTTATATTGAATGAAAGCCAATTATAAAATGCTTTACAATATTAAACACCTGTGCTATACTATAAATATAGTACAGGTAAACAAAATAATTAAATCAGATATTAAGAGGAGAAATGATAAAATGACACAGGCAAAACTAAAAGTTACATTAATAGCACACACTCCAAATATTGAGAAGGTTATTGCAACGGCAGGAAAATTATGCTATAGTCACTCAACAATAAATGAATTAGAAGAGAAGTTAACAGAGGCAAATATAGAAAAATTTATCAATATGATTATGGGTATTGGTCATGAAAGTATACTAGAACACTGTTCTTTCACATTTGCAGTAGAAGGAATATCTAGGACTCTCACCCATCAATTAGTTAGGCATAGAATAGCTTCATATTCTCAGCAATCTCAAAGATACGTAAAGTTAGCACAATTCCAATATATAATACCAAAAGATATTGAAAATAATAAAGATGCTAGAGAAATATTTATCAAATCAATGGAACAAAGTCAACAAACTTATGATGAACTAGTTCATATATTATTAATGAGATATATAGATGATTACCATATTAAAAATAACTCATATTTAGAAAATGGATATCTCCCAAGCAATCAACTAAATGGAGAAGAAGATTTTCAAAAATCGCATAAAAAAGAATACTCTCAATTAGAAAAAAAAGCTATAGAGAATGCCCGTTATATATTTCCTAATGCGTGTGAAACTAAAATAATAATTACCATGAATATTCGTAGTTTAATTAACTTCTTCCAACATCGCTCTTGCTCCCGTGCCCAAGACGAAATAAGAGATTTATCAAATGAAATGCTTAGACAGTGTAGAACAGTATCCCCTTTAATATTCAAGAAAATGGGAGCACATTGTATCATGTTAGGCTACTGTCCCGAAGGGAAAATGGGATGTGGTTTATATCCTACATTAGAAGAACTTAAAAATAGAAAGTAAAGTAGTATATATGATTGAGCAATTGTTATTGACTCTATTGATATATAGATATATAATATAAGTAGAATGTATAGGAAGTGAAAGCTTCCTTTTCGTTCTATATTTGGAGGATAATTTAATATGAATATTAATGATATTATCATCATGGAACAGTCCAACATGAAAAATTCAATCCCTTTAATAAATTTAAATAATAAAGTATTTGAAGATATAATAATTAGTTTTGGATTGAATATAGCTGATTTTTACAAGGTGGAGGGTAAATTGTATCCTTATTGTTATGCAAAAGAAACTGTGTTAGTTGAAATATATGAAATGAGTACTAGTTTTTTTAAAGATTTTCGAGTAAAAGAACAAATAGTCCTAAGAACAAATAGACATAATGAATGCATAGCAACTAATAATTATAAATCTTTATTCTGCTTAATAGATAAACCATTTAGATTTATGATGTATAAAAAACTATTTGATGACATTCCCGATAATCAAAAATATGAAATATTTGAAAGTATATATACATCAAGTGAATACGGATTTAATTCTTTATCAAAAAAGTTTATTGAGAAGGTTTTTAAATATAATAAAAAGTCACAAAATTGTACATCTACGGATGTTATTATAATATATAGAGGAGAAGGTGAAAAATCCACTCCATATAAAAAATCTTATTCATGGACTACAGATATTAAGGTTGCAGAATGGTTTGCTAATAGATTTAGTGATAATGGGAAAGTTTATAAAGCAAAAGTATATGTTAAGGATATACTTGCTCACATTGAGGATAAGAGTGAACATGAAGTAATAGTTTTGCCTAATAAAATTTTTAATGTTATTCAGATAAAATAAAAACGAAAAAAATAGGAAAGTAATTTATATAACTAATTAAAGTTATTTACAAACTACTTTCCTATTTTTTAAATTGTTTCTTGATTAATTAATCAAGTGAATTAATAATATCTAATAATTCTTTCTTTGATTTTATTAAATATTTTCTTGTAATATTAATATCTGAATGCCCTACTAAATCAGCCAAAGTGGATATATCTACATTCATACTAATCATTTTCCTACAATATAAATGCCTTAGATTATGATTATGTGCTTTTTTTACATCTATACCCGACAATCTAGCATATTTCTTAAAAATTTTATTGGATGTTTCTCTTGTTATAGAACCCCTTTCACCAGTGAATAATTTATCCCCTTTATTAATTCTAAAATTCATATATTCTTTCCAAATAGCTTTTAATTTGTTAGGTATGAAAACATTTCTATATTTTCTACCTTTACCTTTTATCAAAATTGTATCTTGTTCTATATTAAAAACGGTTAATTGAAGTGTTTCACTTATTCTCATACCTGTATAATACATAGTATAGAGTAATGCTTTTGCTCTATAGTCATTTCTAATTTTTGCCTGTTCAATGATTTTAAATAATTCTTCACTTTCAATTACATTATCTTGAAAACTTTGCAACTGAAATTTTTCTTGATTTATTTCTATATTCTTACCATTATATTTCATAAAAACATTCAGAGCTACCATCTTTCTATTAATAGATGATATTTTATACCCATTATTAAATAAATAAGATTTATATTTTTCAATATGTATATAGTCAATAACTTCTAAGGGTATTTTTATATATTCAAGAAATAATCTAACATCTGTACCATATGCATTTACTGTTTTTAAATCTTTCCTACTTTTTAGTAGGTATTCTTCAAATTTCCCATTACTATTCATCATAAAATTAACACCTCAAGTATATTATAATGCATTTATACTGTTTTTACAATATTGGCCTCATAAGAATTATTATGAGATTAATTTATATGATAGATAGTTTGCAAAAAAAATAGAGCAGAGAATAAATCTCCACTCTATTCATACTATTTTACTCTACTTTCGATTTCTACAAAATAAATCAAATAAAGTTTTTTGTAACTCTAATATATCATCATTTGATTTGCGTTCGATTTCTAAATTTCAATACAAAGCATTTTCATATTTTATCATATATTGCTCCTATATTATGTCTTTATTCAAGGCAATTAGAATTAATTGGTTAATCATACTAACTTGTGAGTCATTAAGTTTCATACCCGAAGCCTTACACATATCATAAACATATAATTTGGTATTATCATATATATTAACTCCATCAAAATTAGCTTTACAATAAGTCAAACTTTTTATAATAATGTCTGATATCTTAACTATATTTTTTTCATTAAATAAATTCATTTGTATTGCAATTTGTGAAGTTAAGCCAAATGCTGAAATTACATAATCAATGTCTTGTTTCTTAATCATATTATTTGTTTTAAGATATTTGAATCCTGCACCTATTCCTAAACATATTATTAAAACCAATATGGTAATTAACATTTCATTCATGGTTTATCACTCCCTATTTTATTTATTTTCTTTAATTGCACCCCTAGCAGAAGATTGTCCATAATAGAAACTAAGTATAGTTGTAAAAACAATTATAAATTGCTCCGAGGTTACTTTTCCACGCAAGCTCAAGATTGAAAAAACAACTGCAAATAATATTGCAATCAATTTCTTAACTTCTAGTAAATCTTTTAATTTATTCATTTCATACTCCTTAGTTACTTAACTAAATTATTCATTGTTTGATATGCTTGTTCGGTCTTTGCTCCCCAGTAACCATCCTCTGCAACTTTAGCCGAAGTTTGTGTGATGAAATTGTAAAATTTTTGAAATTCTAAACAGTAGCTATATTTTTTTCCTTGTTTAATATAACCTAAAAGAAAATCTAAACTTTCTTGTGTCTTTTTTCCATAGAATCCATCTGTAGATATAGGTGCTGATGTTTTTGTTTTTTCATTATAAAAATACTGCCAAGCCTTGCAATATCTTGAACTTTTTTTATTCGGAATAGAACTAGAAGCTTGACCTGTTAAACCTAAAACTATGGCATTGGCCATTTTCTCTGCATTAAATAATCTCATATCAGCAACATTATCTATAAAACATAATTCTACTAAAAATCCTGTACAACTAGTACCTCTTACTACCGCAAGATGGCTACCATCTTTAATACCTCTATTTGTATATCCCATAGATACAATATTATTTAGAATATCTCTTGCTTGTTTTATTTCTTTTCCACCATATGTAAAAACTTCTGTACCATGTCCTAACCCATCACTTGCATTTAAATGGATACTTACAAACACATCTGCTTTTACTGCATTTGCTTTAGCACAAATAGTATTTAAAGACAACCTAACACTTGAAGCTGAATCAACTGTACAATTGATTACAGTATGACCTTGTGCTATTAATTTTGATATTACTAAATTTCCAACCAATCTCGTCAAATCTTGCTCATGAAATCCACATCCCTCAGCTCCAGAATCATTCCCTTGTAAACAGTGTCCTGCATTTATTTCATATATCATTTAATTTCCTCCTCATGTTTTGTATATTTCAATTTAAAATATAAGAGACTGATATTTTCATCAATCCCCCATTAATCATTATATAATTATTTATTAACACTATGTTCCATATTTGACTGAATAATAACATCTACCTTAACATCTAAATTATCAATCTTACCTTCAACCATATGCATTCTTTCAAATAGTGCAAGTTGCATCTTACCATTTTCTGTTATGGCATCAGAAGCTTTATTCAAAGCAACTGCAAATTCTTTATTCACTTCCATTAGTATTTTTTCTCTTGTATTGCCTGCTTCCATTAATGATTTTTCTCTTAAATTACCGTCTTCTCTTGCTATTTTAGAGAAATTATTTATATAATATCCAAGAGCAACAACACATGAAATTGGAAATCCTAATGTTGAAATTAAACTTTCTATATCCATTTCATCACCTCCCATTTTCTTTTATATGCTTAACCTTAAAAAGCACAGGTTATTCACCTATGCTTTTATTAATTTATAGATGGAAACTTTAGATAACTACATCTATAGGTGAATTAATCTCAAATGAATTATTTTTAGTTTTAGCAATAGTAAGTAAGCTTGTTATTCTTTCTTTTACTTTATTTTCAAATAAAATACATTTTGCTTGAGCAACTAGTTCTTTAGAAATCAATGAAGTACCCAATTCTGCATCTAATATTTGACCAGTACTCACTTCATACCTAACTTGGAATACCTGTGTCAATGGTGTTTTCCTTTCGCTTAAAATAAGAGTAACTGTATCACCTGTTGAATCTTGCACTACATTACCACTAACAACCTTGAATTTATCTGAAAATGTAATCTCACCATAGGTTAAAATAATTGGATAATTTTGAAGTAAAGCCATTTCATCCTCTGAGGTCATTCCAATACCCCCGAATTCTTTGAACGCCACCAATGTTGTAAATTTGTTATTTTCAATACCTCTTGTAATTGTTAAATTCATAATAATTTCCTCCTCTAATTTGTATTATTTTTTATAATTGACTATAATTGACCGTAAATATCTTTTAATAGGTAAATCATTTCTTTAACATCATGTTTGTTGATAATTTCTGATAATTCTTGAACACCGAGTTTGTCAATCATTTTAATTTCACATACTTTTCCATTGTCTTTTTGAACAATTGATAAATCTAGTTGTATATCTGCACTTAAATCACTTGATATCTTTGATAAAATCTGTTTATTATCGACAGTAAGAAAATCAGAATATGTGACTATAGCTTTCATTTTATCACCACCTTTTCTATCTTATTTAAACATGGGTATAATGAAATTGTTATTTCATTACTCTTTGTACATAAGAACTTTGAATTTTTCGTCTAACTTATCTATGGGTCTATAAGGCTCTGTGCTGTAGTTTAACTTAGCAGTTGATATACTTACATCATCAGTCCACATCTTCAATTTATACCCCTCTATACACTTAAATAGCTTGTCTTTGTATTCAACTTGGATATTTAACGTATGATTAACTATGCCACTATCTGTCCATTTCAACACCTTACAATTTCCAATTTGTGTAATAATCGCTTCTGTCAACAAAGGCATAATGTTCATACCTTGTTTTATAAATACATTTTCAATTGGAGAAATTATACCTAAATCAATTACTACATCATTTATAATCTTGAATAAATTATTATTTTTATTCTGTACTAAATACTTAGTTTGTGGTAGAACTTCAAAGACTGGTCGCCAACCTTGGCTATCGTTACTGCCAGTGTAACCAGAAGACCTAGCCGAAGAGCCACCACGAACAACACGGTAGACAGTCTCACGATATAGATTTTGAACCCAACTGAGACTGTCTACCCAATGCCATTTATTATTATCGTCTGTAATTATCTTATCCCATTCATTATTATTCTTATCCCTATCAAAACTTCCACCCGTAAGTAGTCTTAGTTTACATTGTTTCCCATCAATGGTAATATCTTTCCCTGTAATTAATCCTTGTCCATTTAAAATATCCCAACTTACGCTTGCTAAAATATTTCTATCTGCAACTAAAAATTTTTTATCATCAAGTATAACTTCTATCCATTTTATTTTATAAGCATCATCAACATCAGTATCTTTTATCTCTATGTTGCCACTTGTATATTTAGGTATATCTCCCCCATTCATAGGATTCGGTTGTTTAATTCCATTTACATATAATGTACCTAATTTAATTAAATCTCCATTTGCCATATTTTCACCTTCCTTTAATAAAATTTCCATTTTATGTTATATTAATATTTTTAATCATGCTAGTATCTATATCAACACTAAACATTTTCCCCGTTCCGATAACACCTTCATCCTTCATTGTTTTTGTTTGATTAAATGTTGTTCCATTTAGCAATGTTACATCACTGAATCCTTTGGTTATATAAAGGTCTTCTGTTGTAATTTTTGCTCCTAGATTAACTAATCCACCATTGACGGTAAATAAATCATTAGTTTCATTTTGGATTAGGTATCTTTTAATTGGGACTGCTTCTATATACCATTCAATATCTATTCTATATCCGCCACCATACGAAAATCTATACATCCCTTCTGGTAAATCACTGATAGTTTTTGTCCATTCATTAGCATTTGTACTTCTTCTAACTTGCGGAATTGAAAAGTTATTCCAAACAGTTCCATCCCATTTTTTTATATCTAAATCACCGTTGCTTGTAGTACCACTGATACCGCTAAATACCCATATATTGGATTTTTGATTAATAGTTATATTTAAAAAATCACTTGCTTCATACCAATAGAAAGCATTTGCAGTATCATACGCTCCAACTATACCGTCAAATAATCCATTTTTTTGTAGTTTTCTGTCACTTCCGAAGTAACAATGGCAATCATTAACAACGAAAACTCCTTCCTTACTTACTCCTATCGGTTTTAATAATCCCGCCATTTTTATATTACCTCCACATTTTTAATACTTAATATGTTACTAATTAAACTACATTCAAATTCATTACCAACTCCCAAAGTCCCAACCTTATTCATTAAAATCGCACTTTCATTTAACGTCTTGGTCATATTTAGCAAATCATAACTTCCGTATTTATCAAACATTTCTTTTGTCACTGGTTCTTGTGCTACCTTGTAGAAATTAGGTGTTACTGTATATACATCTGTGCCATTTTTAACAAGATACTTTTCTTCCGTTGTATATATTTCCAATTCAGATATAATGCCCGCTCCACCACCTCCTTGATTTGATGCTACACAGTTAATCTTAATTTTCTCTACATTGTCATTTATTGTTATTTCACTCCATATACCTATAGCAACCGCACTCTCGGATTTAACTACTGTCCATACCCCATTTTTGTACTTAGATAAAGTATAAGTTTGAGTTGTAACATCAGCATTACGAATAAACCTAATTTGATTAACATATTTAGGCATAGCAAATTCTATATTTAAATCTAAACCACTATATAATGATGAAACTAAAGCATCATTTACGTGATTTCCGCTAGTGTATATTCCGTCAAACATCTTACTAGGATTAGTATTTGCTGAATAAATACCACTCGCAGTAAATCTAGTATCGCCTACCACGTATACTAAATTGCCATTACTCAAAACTCCTCCTTGCAACATCATTTTCTCCATTTAACATACCTCCTTTAATGAAATTTGTCTTTTATTTTTGCATAAAAAAGGAACGTGATTTCTCACATTCCTACATTATAAATGCATAACTTTTCTTTCCACCTTTTGACTTTATCTGAATAGAACAAACTATATCATAAAATCCACTATTTCTTATTGAAACAATACTTTTAATATTCTTATAATTAATAACTTCTACACTTGAATTAATGCTATCATAAGTTTTTAATATTGCTCTACCAAGAATAGCTTTATGGGTTTTAACATTTACACTTGAACGCATAAACTGAGAATTAACTTGAACCGAAGCATTTATAGTTATTTGTGCCTTGGGTATTACGGAACTAACTACACTCTTATAACGAGTTAATTTAACTTTAACGTCACCCGTGATTTTACTAAGTCCTTTTATATTAAGGCTAGAAGCTAAGGTGCTATGGTTAATGACTTCTACTTTACCCACAATATATTCCCTTGATATCGTAACATGACCTATAAAGTCATTTTTATATTTTACTATTAAATGCCCTGCTATAGAATTCAAGCTCTTACTCTTGATTTGTACAGTACCTTTTAATACATTAGAACTAATTAAAACACTACTTACTAGTTCACTTTTAGCCCCATATTTTACTTGTACTTGACATGCTAATCCTTGTGGCACTTTGACTTGTACATTACCTTTCGTTATCCCATTTATAACTATATTTGATATTATACCTTTAAAAATACGATTTGAAACATGTACTTTTGATGGAAATTCAAATATTTGTTTTACAAGTGCATTACATAGGATATGATTCTGATTGATAATAACATTTCCATTGAGATGAATAGGAACACCTTCCATTCGTATCTGAACATTACCAAATAAGTTATTCTTTTGCCTAACAATAACTTTACCCTTGACACTTCTTTTTATAATAAACACTTGACATTCACACATTTCCCTATTTAAAATATGTACTTTTGAAGGTAAAAGATGAAAACTATCATATCTATGGACTGTTACATTACCTGCTATTCCATTATTCCATTTTGTTCTAATTTGAACATTACCAGTAAGTTTAGAGCCTCCAAATTCAGATGTTGCCAAATCCATATATTTTATAATTAATTTTGGTGGATTATAACTTTCTCTTGATGAAAACTCTTTCATCTGTTTCTTAGTTTCGTCATATCCTTTTAATATAAATCCATGATTATTAAAGTCTTTTCCATACCAATCATTTGAAACAACCTCTGTCACATTGAAGACGTATTTTTTTGTATTTTTATCTAATACTTCGATAGAAATAACTTTATCCCTAGTAACTTGATTATCCCACGTTAATCCATATTCTTCATATTCTTTAGTAGCACTTGATATTTCCAAATATTCAAAATCACAACTATCATAAGAAATAATTTCTAATGTTGCTTCTGCAATATACATATTCCGTGGCAAATCAGAAATATTAAAGTCCATAAATGCTCTGTTTCTTTTACCATTTTCATCAATTCCTATTTTAAGGATATTTGACTTACCATAGTTTAATTTTGGAACTCCTTCATTTACATAGGCATCTTTAACAGGTATATATTCCTTTATTGTTACAGGCGGTTGTCTTAATACAATTTCACCTTCCATTTTGCTTGAAGGAATTATTTTTACACTACATGCCATCCCACTATTTTCATGCCTTGCTATTTTCACTTGAGATGGAAAATTATTCTCTCCATTCCATATTAATTTAAAGGCACTTTCCATTTTATTATTTAAACTCATTAAATCACCTCAATTCCATTGGAACTACTATACAGGTATCCCCGTTGCATTTATTACAAACGTTCCATCATTACCACCTAGAACTTGTGTTTTAACCCTTACAAAAAAAGGCACTTGTTCACCATTTCCTAGTGTATTGGGATATGATATACTATCAACACTATCAAACGGTTCTGGTTGTGAGCTAATCTTGACAATATTATTCTTTGGGATTGTACTTACATCTAGGCTTATTTTGATATTTGAAACACTATATCCAGTTGTATTTTTTAAATATACTTTTGCAATTTTAGATGTTTGGCCTGCCGTAATTATGCCAAAATCTAGTCTTTTTATTATATCTCCTAAATCACTAGAATAATAACTTCCAGTTTCATCAGTAAACATCAATCCACAATACTCACCTGTAAAATTGATTATGTGGGAACTTTCAACTTCATATTCGTCTTTAGTATATACTTTCATTATATTAGTTGCCCCAACCAAAACTTCTTTACTTCCTAGCAGTTTAGTAAATATAACAGGTGTTGTTTGTAATTCAGTATAATCAGATGTTGACGGATAAAACTTCTTACCATTTAATTCTATTCTAAATTTCACCTTATCTCCATCAGCATCCCCAACTTGTAAAAATAAATTCATTGCATCAACTAAACCCAATATAAGAGTTGGCTCTCTATTGTATAATAAAAATTTATTTTCTTTACTTGTTTCAAATCCACCTTCTTCATAAACTGTTATTTTATTAGTATAGCTTGAAACTGCTTGCTTGAAATTATTTGTATCTACAGATATATTTTCATTGATTGTATCATAAGACACGCTGACTGAATTCTTTAATGAATAACCAATTTCTGAAATTTTAACATCATAATCATATAGACTCTTTTTATTTCCTACAATCTGTGAAACAAATTGTCCATCACGGGATTCTATAATTCCCACTCCATTAATTTTTTCCCAATCTTCTTTAGATATATCATATTCTATTAATTTTCCAACTCCAAATACCTTTTCAGTTTTATTAGTTTCTAATATTATAGCCGATGGCATTTGAGGTCTTTCAATATTAACTTTGTAATTATGAATGGAGTTTTTTGGCAATACTGTTGTTACATTATTAATATCGTTTGTAATTATCGCATCAATAACATTTTGCTCTAAATATCTATCATTAATAAATTTAGCAGAACCATTAATTACTCCATGATAGCCATTATTACTATTATCATATACATTAGTTCCATCAAACTCATTGAACCTATAATATGCAATTAATCCCGTATTATTTCCTTTTAACGGTTTCGCTAAATATGGTTTTACACTAGCAGTTAACCAAATTCTAACTTCATCAATTATACAATTTTGAGATTTACCTATACATAATTCAGTTCCAGATAGTATAACAAATACTCCACTATCGGTTCTCATACTCCAAGAACCCCCATTCGGTTTTACAAGAACTTGAACAGTTTTATCCGCAAGTGTAAATCCCGTAGGTACTGTAATTGAAACATATTGATTTGCAGTTCCATCAAATTGTAATGAATAGTTTCTTTGACTATATATATTGATATTCGAACTTTCAGTTACAACAATACCGTCATCCTGTAAGGCAGTTATTGTAGCAATGCTTTTCTTTTCCCCACTTTTCACAGGACTGATTAAATCTTCAAGAGAAACACTTCCCATAGTATCTCCATAACCAAAATCTCCATATTCCTTAACAACTTTTCCGTCAATCTCCACTTTATGTTTATACTTTATTTTTTTATCACCTGTAATATCTGCCGATTTTTGAGTTAAATCAACATCGTCAGTGTAGACCAATATTTCTGGATTAGTTGCCTTTTGTATAATTGACTTTGCAGTACCTAAAATTGTTAATTGTCTCATTGGTTCACCTCCTATTCTATGTATTCTAGTATGTCAAATTCGTCTTGTATTTTATCTAATGGTATGTATTTTTTGCAACCATAAACTAAAGTCAAACTTTTTTCATCATTGGTATTATCTGTCCATTTTAAAACTTTACAATTTCCGAGTTGCGTAATCATTAACTCTGTAAAAAAAGGAATTTCATCCATACCTTGAGATTTAAACAAATCTTCTGTTGGAGTTACCACACCTAAATCCGTAACCTCTTCATCCTCAACCTTAAATAAATTATTTTTATTCTGTATCAAGTATTTATTAATTGGAGGTAACTCTAAATACCATTCTGCATCCATTCTGAAACCAGAAAATCTATATCTCCCTTGTGGCATTTCATTTATCACTTTAGTCCATATGTTTGAAACGTCAGACCTAGTATTTTGAATTATTGAAAAACTAACCCAACTTATCCCATTCCATTTTTGTATTGTAAAATTAGCATTTCGTAGAGGGTAATCATTGTGTGATAATGCCCATATATTTGTTTTTTGATTAAACGTTATATCTAAATAGCAATTAGCATCACTCCAATAAAATGTACTTGAACCATTATATTCTCCAATCTTACCATCAAATAACCCATCTTTTTGTGGATAACCACTTGCACTAAAGGCATTGACAACCCAACTTCCTTCTCCTTTAACACCACTCGGTTTTAAAACTCCCGCCATATTATCACCTTCCTTAATAAAATTTTTATTTATTCATTTTCAAAGTTAAATTTTTATATCGTAACTAAACAATTTACCACTACCCAAGACCCCCATATCTTTTACAATAGCAGTATTTTTATCATACTCGGTCATTAAACAACTTAAATCATCACTCCCGTACATTTTAAACCATTCTTGCAATTGAGTGTCATTAGTAGGTTGTCCAAGATTAACATGAAATTCTGATTTCATTGCATATATATCATTGTTTTGTTGAACTAAATATTTTATAATCTCATAGTCATAAGGTTTATATCCCACTGGTATGGTATATTTAAATGGAGGTTTTAATATTGTTTGACAAGAAACTCCACCCCATATTGATATGGAAGGGATTGGATTTATTATGCTCTTAGCATATGTGCCATAATAACTTGTTATTAATACATTGTTTTTATAGATTTTCATTTCTTTTTTGTCAATATCTAGCCACATACTACATATATCATTCGCAATCCATCCACCTATGTCTGCAACACAATAATAACCATCCCCCGAACTTTGCAATCCACCTCCGCTCGTATATGTCTTTGTATTTTCTATAATTCCTATATTTCCATTTTGGATGTTTTGTAAAATTTTAAATTCCAAATAATATTTTCCCGTTAGATAAGACTTGTTCAACTTACCACACCCATATGATGCAGTCGCAGTTAATGTAAGTTTATCACTCGATAATGTGCTTTGTACCAAACTACTTCCATCATAAGTTATGCTCATAAACTAACCTCCTTTATTAAAATCTATCTTTCATTACGATATTGTAAATCCTGTTATATTCTCCATGTCACTTTTGTTAACATGATACTTATGAACAATTCCACTTCCTAAAACTTCTCCGCCATCGAGTAATTCATTAGTTTTAGGATTAACTTCTTGATTGTATAATGGTGATATATCATCCATGCCATTTGTTAGGAAGTCATTTTCAGTTGGTGGATAAGATAAATTTAGACTACTTTTATAACTAATATTCATCATCATTTCAAGTCCACCTAATTCTATGAATGAGGCATGACCATTATTTTTATTTATATTAATTCTATACTTTTTATAGGCAATACCATTATTGAACATAAAGGTTTTTTTAACACTATCTTGCCAGTCATTTATGTTATTTTGGGTATCTAGTATAACCCAAGTTGAACTATCATTACTGCCTTCAAATGTCCAAGAATTAGGCATTAGTGATTTCCATTCAGAATCATATTGCGAATACCCTAATAATGTATATTTGTTAATCCTTTGTGCTACTGGAAACTCATATGCTAACCAACCAATTATAGTTTTAATGCCCCAAGAACTTAATCCTTTGATTGACTTATCATCAAATGCTCTCCATGCTTGATAGGGTATTTTTCCAACATGTTCCCCACTAGCACTAGCAATTCCACTAGGACTTGTATTGCTTATCATAATAGGTATTAAATCGTCTGTATACTTGTCAACTGAAACACTTTTGCATTTATTCCCATCCTTTAATAAAAATTTAGTTTTATTTACCTCCTCCATCATTTCTATCATACTGATTACAGGTTGCCATGTAGAACTAGCAATATCAGTAATTCTATAATATAGATACGAAATTTTCGGAATAGTTGAACATATAAATGTTTTTTTCTCGCCATTTGTAAATATTAGATTTATTTGTGTATCTAAGGTCACTTCTTCCCCTGTGAATAAACCTGTGTTTGATGCTTTGAGACTAAACCCTCTAGGATATCTGATATTATTTGCACCAGTTACATTTGAAATAGTATATTTTTTTATTTTTTTCCCAGTATTGAATTGATACTGTATCCAACTACCATTTGCAATATTACCTATCCATCCATTAGTCAATGTTGCATAATTAAATGCATTAAAATCATACCAAGAACTATTTAAACACCCGCTTGAACTTACTGTTCCACTGGGGGTATTATTACTTGTCATATTAGGTATAATATTTTCAGTATATTCCTTTGCCATTTACATTTCACCTCACATAAATTCTTCATTTTATTACTATATTACTTATTTTTGTCCACTTGCTACAATCTATCGGCAGACTGAACATTTTCCCATTGCCTAGAGTTTCAGAAGTCTTATCTATTACTGAATCCATTTCTGTAGTGTTCTTTTTAATGTGTGGAGATATTAATTTATAATTAATTTCAAATTGTTTATCTACATATATATTTTTGTAAATATCGTAATTTGGATTGGACATGATTATTCCAGTCGGTATTTCTCTATATGGTTTCAATATTCCTGTAGATTCTATATCTATTGCATCTATATTTACCCCTAAAACTCCATCTAAAGATTTATTAGATAATATTACATAGTGTTCTTTATATTCTAAGTTTAAAATTTCAATATATATACACTGCATTACATCAGTGGGAAAGTCGCTATATTTTATATCATATTCAATACCATCAATATTAATTAAAGTTATACTTGCGTTTGGATAAGTATGATTTACTAAACCAATATACCTAAATTTACCACCTATAAAATTAAATTTAATAGTACCATCTTTTGATTTTTGATATTGGTCAAATCCTATTGCTTGATATGAAACATCAGTTGTTAGTTTTCTAAATTTTGTTAAATCACTAAACCAATCGTCTTGTGCTTCGTGTCTTTTCCAACCACTTTCTGCTACTAATAACTGTTCTCCTAATTTAGCCATAATTTACCTCCCTCATGCTCTTATTTACTCCTGTTTCCTTCTATTTACTCTTGTTTTCAAATTAACTTATTGAATGAAATCAACATTTCATTATATAATTATTTTATTATCCAATTAACTTCACCACTGTAATTTTCTTTTAAGGGTGCTTGAAATTCGGCTATACAAAATCCATTCTTCTTGATAACAAGAACACCATCAATATCCTCATTACAAACTAATCTAAAATTAATGTAAGCAGATTTATCATATGGAATTGTGCAAACGGCTTTAAAACTAAATATTTTTTCATCTATGTTCAGTTTAACTTTATAACCAAAATTATATGATGTTACAATCGTGTGTGTTTTATGGCTCTCCCTGTCTGCTATTATATTAAAATCAGAGCAACACTCCTTAAACTGAATCACATCATTATATAATACAAATTGATTAGTTAAATTATATTCCTTGTCATCAGCTTTATATATAATGTCAATTATATCTCCATTAATATTAAACCTACCTGTTGGTATTTCATAAAACATTTTATGGCCACAACCAATTAATCCAAAATTCATTAAGCTTCTTTTGTCAATATCTGAAAATGAGTTTGCTTCATCATTTAGGTCAAACTCTGATTTTATTACTGCATTAAGATTTTCTGAAATCCACATAAAATCTTGATTATTATTCATACTATATGGTCTTACTTCATTTATTTTATTGAACATTGTTGATATACCTCCCATTTTTCATTGAAAGTGAAAACACACCCTTTTAAAAGAGTGTGTCTTATTTTACTTTTATTTATTATAGTATTGTGTAGTAAACTCTTACTAAAAAGTCTACATTTCCTGCTGTAGCACTTGGCGGTATTTTCATCCTTAAAGTTACTTTCGAAAAATTTTGTTTATCTGCTATTGTTGTTAGAGTTCCTGTGTTAATATTTCCTGCAATAACGCCTGTTCCAACCGCTGAATCCTCTGCTCGAATAACATGTTCTTTTGGTTTCCAATTTCCACCAGTAGCATCGAATGTAGCACCTATTAATGTTGTTGAATCAAACATTGTTTCACCCATACTATCACATCTTGCTTGCACCCATGTTTCTTTTACCAGTGGTAAATTAAGCCCACCAGCACTATCTTTAGTAGTAATTGTGCATTGTTCCATACTCTTCACGGCAACATTTCCACCTCTATTATTCCATATAACAAATTGAGTTTCTGTGAGTGTTGGGTCATTATCTGCATCGACAACACCTAAGTTCCAATTTGTGACATTTGTTGTATTTGTATTATTATACCATGTAACGACTGGATTTCCTAAAGCCATTTTATATTCCTCCTCTTTATATCTCGTATTTTAAATATTAATATTAACTTGGATGGTTATATCTCTTATGCCAATTCCAACATCTACAATATTAATTCGTAAATAATCATTTCTATTTATAATTGTGTTTAATAAACTATAAGATAATGACACTCTACTATTAGTAGGTATTATTAGATTTTCATTTATCTTAAACATGCTTGTCCAAGTGTCTGCTAAGAAATCACTTTCACTTGCTTTTTCTATTTTTAGTACTGTATTGTCTGCCCCTGTTGTCTTACAAAATCCTCTAATATCTGCTATTGTGCCGTTAAAAGGCATTTGAACGTAGACTCCTTGGCTTCCAATTCTAATATCTTCTGCTAATATGAATACAACTGTTTTTATTTTAAAATATGTAGGTAGTACTTCTTTTGCTTTTTCACCAATATAATTTACTTGAGACTTTTCTTCAATGTTAACTAATTTATTAAATTGCTCCTTAGTCATAATCCCATTCATTGTATCTGTAGCAGGAGATATTGTGGATTGTAAGTTATAAGCATACATCCAATGTACCCCATTCCAACGGTAAATATTACCCGTGTCCTCTGTTTGTACTGCCCACCCAATTTCGGGATTAAGATATACTAATGAAACCTCTGCTAATGTGGACACAGGACTTTGCATAATCAATCTAGTTGCAAGAGTTGCTTTTTTTAATTCAACAAGTTCATATTCTGCACATTCAAGAGTTGAACTCATATCATCATGTAGGTCTGAAACTTGATTATACAATTCAATTGAATCATCCGTTGTAATGATACAATCGTTTGTTGCTATTATAGCTCTATCAGTTTCAATTTTGCATTGTCTAGTCTGTTCTCTGCAATCATCTGTTTGAGCATCACTAGCAATAATATGTACATCCATTTCATCAATTTTATCATTAGCTACATCAATATAATCATCAACATAATCTGTGAATTCAACTCTTTTATCTTCAACATAATCTTCATACTCACTAACTATATCTTTGATTTGAATAACTTTTTTATCAACAAAGTCAGTTAGGTACAAAACCTTAGAACCAACAAACTCATTCAACAAAGCTACCTTTTTATTAACAAAATCTGTAAGCTCATGCTCTTTAGTAGCAACAAATTCTGTAAGTTCTTTTGTTCTTTCAACTAAGAAATTTAAATATTTTTGAAGATTATCTATTACATAAGGAAATTGACTTGCTAAATTAAAATCTGTATTATTAACATAAATTCTTTCAGCAGGATATTGAATTAATCCTCTACCTTTATATTCAGCAGTTACAGTCTTTCCCTCCTCAGAAGAATTAAAATAAACCATTCCATTTTCATAATTCACAAGAAATTGATTTGAATTTATTATTTTAACCCTTTGATAAGCATTTTCATTTAATTCTGTATAACCTGCAATTCTCACATGATATTGAAGGTCTGGAATTTCTTCTAATTGACATTTACTTAACACAATTTTTACGGGTTGTGTTTTTTGAATATATTCGTCACCTGTTTTTCCACTTCTAAGCAACATTCTAATAGTATCAAAATATTTTAAATTTATCACTTTTTCACCTCCTTAAATTTAAGGTGCAATCTATTTACCTTCATTCGTTTCAATTTCTTGATTTTTCGCTCTATATGTAGCATCTAATATTTCATTTATAGCATGAATTTCTTTCAATCCTTTTATATCAATCCTATCCATAAATAACATTAAATTATTAAGCATTTCATTTGTAAGTTCTACTTTCATTTTTGAACACCTCCTTAATTTGAAATAACATTTTCACTTCCTTGTTTTATTTTAACAGAAGAACATCCATTAGCTGTAACAGTATCCCCTTTTCGTGCTATAGCTAATCCATTTACAAAAACAGTAGAAGAGCCAGTAGAGATTCTTCCAGTCGCAGAGAGAGGGTCATGGTGTCTTACATTAGGATAATCTTTATTTAAATCCATAGTATCACTTTTTCTCGATGCCGATTTTCCATTTATATATACATTGGAAGAACCTCTTTTCAAAGTTGTAGATACTGTACCATTTTCATTTCGAGTTACAAAACCCCAAATCGGCCCGAATTCCGAAGAACCTACTACTTCCCAACTCTCATAATCTCCATTACAATCACCTTCAACTTCTTTACCCTCACTAGCAACTCCGCTCAATTCAGCACCCCCTTAGTTAAGATTGATTTTAGTCCCTTTGATATTTACATTTCCAGACCCTGCATCTATGTCAATATCACCATTTTCTTTGAATTTTATAAAACAAGTTTTTTCTTTTCCATAGACACTCATAACTCCACCTTCACTCGAAACCCTACCTATCATGTCACCAGAACTATTGTACATTTGTACTTGACCATCAGAACCTCCATTAAATACGCCAACTTGAACTCTACGCTTGCTAATTCTTTCCTCATGTGTATTAGAACCCATGTTGGCATAAAATACTTGCATACCGCCACCTAAAGTCCCCAAACTAATATCTCCCATGCTCAAATTTGGAATTCCATATTTATCCGAAAGTTCTATGAAGCCTCCAAAATCATCATGTCCACCATATAATCCAACCTTAGGAGTATTAGTTGTCTTACCTATAGTTATTTGTGCATTATGCCGACTCATAGTATTTTGACTTGTATCTGAGGATATAAATATCATAGGATTATTATTCTTGTCAAATAGCTTAATAACACCTGCTGAATCTCCTTCATCATCAATTGCAGATAAAGATATCTTAGCTTTATCATCAATCCCCATAAGATTAATTCGACCTGCATCTTCACTAGTATAAGTACCAAATTCAATTCGAGGTTTTTCTTCATCATTATACATTTTTAAAAATCCACCATTATAGTTTGAATCGGGGGAAGAACCCATGAATATATTTTTCTTTCCTTCCCAGTTGTTTACAAGTATCTTACCGCCTTTAGGGTCATCTTTATAAATATCTATCAATACTATTTTCTTACTACTCACAGTATCATCAAGATATCTCATAACCCTTAATCTACCTTCTAAATCTAATTCTCCTTTATCATCCGCTACGAATGCAGGTCTTCCAAATTCATCCAAAATCATAAGGTTCTTAGCAATAAGATTTCCTTCTGTGTCAACCCAAAAGTTATCCTCCCAAACTCCTTTTTTCTTTGTTGAAATGGAAATTCCTGTAGTTGCATTTAAAACCGTTTTGGCTATTTCATTATTCCCATCTGCATCAACTTTGGTAACGGTTATTCCATTTATTGCATCAATAACAGTATTGTTATACCATCCACCCAATTGCAATGAACTATACTTCAAGGAATCTTCTATTTTATTAAGAATTAACTTAACCTCTGAATAGTAATTTCCAAACTTCACATCAAATAAACTTTGGGTTACAGGACTTGGATTCTCCATGTTTAGAAGAAGTGGAGTTATATAAGCATCTAATTGCGAATATTGTGTTTTCAAATTACTTGTATCAACTAATTGCAAATTATCTCTTTCACTTGTATTATATTTGGTCGCTTGGATAATTATTTTTGGATATTCATTTTGAATTCTCAACCATTCCTGCCTTACTGAAATTTTTTCTAATGGGGATAACATTCCATCCATAGTGATAGTTTCAAATTTCCCAACATTCAGAAATCCTTCTTTTGAATTAAGTAATAATTCTCCTCCATCATTTTTTATTTCCAAGTTTGTTGCAATCATATATTTACATTGTAATCTTCCATTCATATCTACCCAAAAATTATCTTCCCAAATTCCATTCTTTTTTACTGCAATAGTTATACCAGTTGTGGCATTCAGTATAGTTCGGGCTATTTCATTATTTCCATCTGCATCAACTTTGGTAACAGTTATTCCATTTATTGCATCCATAACTACGTGATTATACCATTCTCCCAATTGCAATGAACTATATTTCAAGGAATCTTCTATTTTAGCGAGAATGTCTTTGACTTCTGAATAGTAATTTCCGAATACTGTGTCGAATTGTGTTTTATCAACAGTTGTTGTTTTTGTCATTTCTCGAAGTAGTGGAGTTATAAATGCATCCAACTCTAAATATCTAGCTTGAAGCTTACTTGTATTTACTAATTCTAAACTATCTCTTGAACTGTTTTTATATTTCTTTGCTTGACTAACAATTTTTGGATATTCAACTTGTATTCTTATCCATTCTTTTCGCAAATACATTTTCTCAATAGGAGTTAACAAACCGTCATCAACAATAGTTGCAAATTTCCCTATATTTAAATAATTTGTTTCAGAATTTAAAACTACATCTCCTTCATCATTTTTAATTTCTAAATTTGATGTTACCATGTAGTTTGATTGAATTCTCCCATCCATACCTAACCAAAGTACATCTCCCCACTCACCCTTAATTTTTTTTTGAATTTTGATTCCAATTTCGGGATTTAAGTATATTCTATTTGTTTGACTTTTGTTTAATAATGATAAATCCATATTTATTGCTTTCATGTGGTTTGCATCAACTAAGAAAGAACTTTCACCACTATCATTCATATTTGTAATTATTAATCTATTAGACCCTACAATTTTTCCATAGATTTCTTGAGCCACTATTCCGTAAGGTGTAATAGCTGTAGAGCAAGTTTCCCACCCATCAGTCGTGAATGCAATTACATTGTTCAACATTCTCAATTGTTCCTTATCATCGAACATATCCTTCATGCTGATACCTCTTTCAGAGATTTCAATATTTTGATTTCTTCCACTTAGAACTCTATTTTTTGCAGTATCCAAAGCACTTCCTATTATTTGAGATATCTGGTCTTGGTTGACCATACTTAAATCCCATCCATGCTTAAAAATATCTATTGAATTTTTTGCGTTATTTGCATTGCCTGCAATTTGAGATAGATATTTAGCAGGGTCATCTAATTCATCATCTGTTGATATAGTTACACTCAAAGAATTTTCATCAATATTATGATTTATTTTGATTAATCTTGCTTCTATTGCAATATTAAATTTATCATAGTATATGTTCACTATATCTCCTATATTTATTTTATCCCAATCTTTCTGACAATCTATAATATTCAATAAATCTATTATATCAAGTTCAAACTCAATTCTTGGTTTAGATAACTTTTTCAAAGTTATGATTCCCTCTGAAAGTAATTCATAGGCATTGAAAAAATCAACAAATATATCTTTTTGCCAAGTATCTTCTTTTACAAATTCATCTAGTAAAGCGACTTGTGTTTTTGTAAAGTTAATAGGATAAATAATACCCTCAAACATTATAGATTGGGTTCTGTCTTTTGCTAGTAGATTTTTTAAAGTAATAATTGTCTCTAATTTATATTCAATGTTTGATTCAATCTGTTCTATTTCCATTTGTTTTAAATCAACTAATTTTTTAGCCGAGTCCCTAACTGCATTTAATGATGATAAGTCTCTAGGTTTGTTTACACCACTTAAATTTTGAAGTATCTCCTTAGTAATATCCTCATTTTTATCTCCTACGCCTGCAATTATGACTGGCAAAGTATTATCCTTATTGTGAGACTGAATAGCATAGTCTATATCATTATCAGCAACCTTATATTTCGCATCCAAGTCTGCTTTTTCATTCTCTAATTTTAATTGTTTAAATCTTAAATCTTGTAATTCAGCATAAAATTGAGTGAATTTTTTAGATTTATCATTTAATAACCCAATTGTAGAGCCATTTACACTTCCAAAATAATTATCAAGTGCATTAAGTAAATCTTGTGGCATATATTTTATACTTCTATAATAATCAAAATTTTCAATGTAAGTTTGCCCTGTCGGATTTATTGTTGAAATAGATATATTATCTTTCCCAAATACATGAAGTCTAGTTACTATTTCTGTATCCTTAACATTTTTCTTTATAGATTTAATATAATTTTCTTCTGAAATATATAATCCCTTATTTACTTTATAATCCAATGTCTTATATATATTCAATTCTTTTTTGTCAGTATCGAAAAATACAAAGCAACCAAAAGCTTTTTGAATATCATCCTTAATAACCTCTAACCATGATTTTTCTTTTATATCAAAAGTCCTGTATCTTCTATGATTTTGACCCGTGGTTGTATCTTCTCTAACTGCTCTATCAATATAACCCACTTTCCATGTTGTTTCACTCTCAAGTATGTTTAGAATGCCCTCTCCAATTTCAGATATTATTTTTGCTGATATCAACAATTTTTTGGTTATAGAACCTTGAACTATATCTATTAGAGAAGAATTAATTGTAAGTCCTTGTGTTTCATTTATTTTATTATTAGCATTCCAAATAAATGAATTAAGTACAACACTATTCATATCCAAAGTTTGAAAATTAACTGTCGTATTATCTATTATCTCAAATGGTTTAGTGTAGAGATTCCACGTTGAGCCATCTAAACTATATTTGATATTTACAACTACTCCGTCATTAAGGCCTTTGTATAATTGTCTAGTCCCAAACATTCCTCTTAATTTTCTTTTAGTTAATTGATATTCAAGAGAATAACATTGAACATTTTTAACCTCTTTTTGGGTATCTCCATTAATACTTGTATTATCTATTGTATAATAATTTTTTTCTATTTTTACAAGATAACCTTCTTTGATTAATTCCCAATTTGGATTAATCACCTGTTCATACTGCTTCTGAATATAATAAGGAATAGAGAAACTCAACTCTCCTACATCATTAAATGTAATGCTTAATTCTCTATTATATGCCTCATTTAAAATAGCTATTTCTTCCTTGCTTGGCTTACACAATATTAATTCAACACTTTCATGCATTGTTTTCTTATCAATATCTATCTGTCCCAAAGATAATAAATTTTCTGTATTACTATTATCCACTTTAGATATCCCAACTAAAGAGGTAGAATCTTGAATTATTCCAGTTTTTGTATTTTTAATTCCATTAATATACACAATTCCTTTTTCCAAATTTGCACCTCCCTAATTTTTTATATAGATATTGGATAAGAACTTCTAAACACTACATTTACTTTTCCGATTATTTCTAATCTATTAACGCCCTTTACTAACCTTAGCCATTTTTTGTTAAAATTAGATAAACGGTATGTATCCAACATATCTGTTTCAATTTGCTTCAAACTATTATCAACATAAATATTTTCACCTATATTTAAACCTGTGAATGTAAATTCCTCTCCCGTAGTTAAATTTCTTATAGTTATACTTGTTGAATTCATCATTTTAAATTGAACTTCGGGATAATAATATTCATTCACATTACTTGGGTTTGTTATTTCAATTATATTTAACACTCCAACTTGATAATCATAGCTTTTAACATAAGTCGGAGAATAGGCATGAGGTGAATTACATCTTAATTGCAATTTAACATATCCATGTGCATATCCATTATCAAATCTTGTTGAGTCTCCTACAGGAGTACAATAGTAAATCAGTTCTGGATTGTCTAATGAGATAAATGGTTTATAGTCTTTTTGCCAAAACCATTCAACTAATTTCTTTTTTTCTTCATAAGTCCACTCTGTATCTTTTTCATTTTCGCCTATCTTACCAAGTTCAATTTCTAATGTCATACATTTTCTTTGAAATCCAAAAAAGTAAGGTTGACTTCTAAAGGGAACACTTTCTTCGATGATTTCTCTTGAATAACCAAAAGGCATTTCAACCATGCCAGACTTAGTAGATATTATATGTACATTCATATCGGAAGATAGAATTCCATCATAAGTAAAATCTGTATTTATAAACAATATTTTCAAACCTCCTTTCTAAAAAAATAAGAAAGTGTATCTCTACACTCTCCTAAAGATTCCCGTTTTGTTAAGTTCTTTTCGAATATCTCCTATTACTGACTTAGAAATCTCTTTTAAGCTTGGCAATGACTCTTTATCAACGTTTCCATTAACATTAATCAGATTATCAACACTTAAATGAACCACGGAATCCATACTTTGTTGTGAAAATTGTGGAGGGGAAATAGCATTTCGATTGAATGATTGGACTGGCATTGTTTTAACAAAGTTATATAATCCTAACGCTTGTTTAGAATTAAATACGACCTCTGAATTATTAGGAGAACCATGAACTTTAGCATCCCCTGTATAATCAATTACGCCACCTTCGCTAAAAGATTCTTTTTTATTTGTTTTTCCATCCCATATATCTCCATCCATACCTTTAATGTATACTACTTTTGCCTTATCTGTAATGTTTTTATATTTATCTGGATTTGAGTTCAAATCATCTAAACTATAAATAGCTCCATCAACATAAGCAGACATCACTTTCATTTCTTTAATTCTTTTTTTTTCAGAACTTTCAATCATGCTTTTATTAGTAGAAT
>NZ_BHYK01000022.1 GCF_003865095.1 Clostridium tagluense
CATTGGAATTCGCAAACACAAGAAAAGGCTATTGGAGAATTTCCAACAGCCCAATTATGACTCGCTCATTAACAAATGATACTTTAAAGAGACGTAACTACATATTCTTTTCGGATTATTATAGCCACGTTAAACCGTAAACTAATGAAACGCCGTATACCGAACGGTACGTACGGTGTTGTGAAAGGGGCGAAACATTTTAATTGTTAGCCTCTATTCGATTCTCTAATGTGAACCACAATTTCCAGAGCAACCACTACAGGATGCACTATTAGACTTAGGACAATTTCTCTTGCTATCTTTTGTAGAAACTGTTTTAACCCAAAATCTAGAATCACTATAGGCTATTGTGAGTTCCATAATGCTATCCAAGAGAGTTTCATCATATAATATGGGCAAATCATCAATATTATTCTTTATGTCTCCTGTTTTAAAATTGTCTAAGTAAATGTCAACTTTTGCTGATTTACAGCAACCACTTACGTACATAAATCTTACGCTGGTATATTCATCCGTTTGCTTAAGCATTTCTATAAGCTTGCCGTGAGCATCTTTGGAAAGTTTGATTTTTAAAGTTTGATCCATAATACCTCCTTGTATTCCTTTAGGCTAGATAATAAATTTATTCATATTACTGCTCAAAGGTTTCGGAATAATAATTTAATAAGCCTTGCTTAAGGTTCCATAAATCCGAAGAAAGATCCACATAATAGGCATGAGGATTTTCAAATCTTAAAACTTCGCTCCATAATTTAGAAACTTCTTTAGCAGAAAATGCTTTTATATCCATAACAGACGGTGATTCATAAATCGGCTGTCCATTTTCGAAAATCTTAACCATAAGATCTTTTATATAGAAATTTTTAATTTTTTTCTTTTTCCAAGTATATATAGAATTAAATATTTCAAGGGGTTTAGTTTCATCGATTTCCTCATTGTGTAAGGTAATTAAATCTGCAATAGCCTTGTGGGATGTTTTATCGAAAATTCTATATAATTTTTTGAAAGCGGGATTGGTGATTTTTTCTTCATTTTCACTAATCTTAATTTTTGGTATTATTTCTCCGTCGTTTTCCACAGCAACAAGTTTATAAACACCGCCAAATACTGGTTCTGATCTTGCAGTAATAAGTCTTTCACCTACACCAAAGCTATCAATTTGTGCCCCACTTTCCAAAACCCCTCTTATAATATATTCATCAAGAGAATTGGAAATGGTGATTTTTACATCCTCATATCCAGCTTCATCTAACATTATTCTAACTTTTTTAGTTAGATAGGTAATATCACCGCTATCAATTCGAACTGCTTTAGGTCTTTTTCCCATAGGTTTAAGTACTTCATTAAATACCTTTATGGCATTAGGAACACCAGAGAGTAGTACATTATAAGTATCTATAAGTAGTACACAGTTATCAGGGTAAGTTTCAGACCATGCTTTAAAGGAATCGTATTCATTATCAAAAAGTTGTACCCAACTATGGGCCATAGTACCAAGGGCTGGAATACCAAACATTTCTTCAGCTATAGTGCAGGCAGTACCAACACAACCACCAATAACAGCAGCACGAGCTCCATATATAGCACCATCATAACCTTGGGCACGTCTAGAACCAAATTCCATAACAGGTCTGCCTTTTGCGGCTCTACATATTCTACTTGCTTTAGTAGCTATTAAGGTTTGATGATTAATTGTGAGGAGTATCATTGTCTCAACGAATTGAGCCTGCATAACAGGTCCTTTAACTATAACTAAGGGTTCACCAGGAAAAACAGGATAACCTTCTGGCACTGCCCATACATCACAGGAAAATTTGAAATCCTTTAGATAATCCATAAAATCATCTGAAAAAATATTTTTGCTTTTTAAATAGGATATATCATCATCTGAAAATTTTAAATTTGAAAGATATTCAATTAATTGTTGTACCCCTGCCATTATACAATAGCCACCACCGTCAGGTACTCGTCTAAAAAACATATCAAAGTAAGCAATCTTATCTTGAACATTATTATGAAGATAACCATTTCCCATAGTTAATTCATAAAAGTCTACGAGCATTGTTAAATTTCTTTCATTCTGCACATTAAAATCTTTTGAGTGTTTCATAATTTTTTCCCCTTTGAAATTTAATAAAAGTATATAATGGAATTATAACATATTTATATTTTAATGTTTAAATAGGATTAATACAATAGTATTTTGGGTATAAACATAATATATGACAATTGAATGAAGGTGGAGAACAAGCGTAATATGAATAATAAGGTGATTAAGAGTAAAATAAATTCAAATCTAAGTGAGCAACAAAGAGCAGCAGTTTTTTCAGATAATAGAAATTTACTAGTTACTGCAGGACCAGGATCCGGAAAAACCGTAGTTATAGTTAATAGAATTGTTCATTTAATAAATGAGCAAAATATTAAACCGAGTAATATTATCGTCATTACGTTTACAAGAGCTGCAGCTATTAATATGAAAAATAGATATATTGCTATCAATGGAAAAGAGAGAGTTCCGTTTTTTGGAACCTTTCATGGCTTGTTTTATAAGATCCTTAAAAATTATTATGGACAGATAAACATAATTAATACACTAGAGGTGTATAAGCTAATAAAAAATGTACTGATGTCCTATTTGGATGAGGTAAGCGATGAAAAAGTAAAGGAAGTCATAAATAATATTTCCGTATTTAAAACAAGTGGAAAAATAATTGATGATTTTAATTCAAGCATTGATAAAGGAATATTTGTAGCAGCTTATAATATTTATGAACAGTATAGGAAAGAAAGAAATTTATTTGATTTTGATGATCTCCAAATAGGATGTAGGGATTTATTTATAAAAAACTATACAATACTTAAGGGGTATAGAACTTTATTTAAGCATATTTTAGTTGATGAATTTCAAGATTGTGATTCTATGCAAGTAGATATACTAAAACTATTAAATGAAGACAGTTCTATTTTTGCAGTAGGAGATGAGGATCAATGTATTTATGGGTTCAGAGGCTCGAATCCTGAATGCATGGTGAAGTTTTCACAGCATTTTGAAGGGGGAGGCAAAGTTCCTCTTTCTACTAATTATAGATGTCCAAAGAACATAGTAGAAATATCTATGAATATTATAAAAAATAATAGCATGAGAAATGAAAAAACCATAGTAGCGTTTAAAGAGCAAGATGGTGGTATTGCAGTACTTAATAATATAAATGAAAACTCTCAGGCAGAGGAAATCAGCAGCATTATTCAAAGTCGCCATGAAACACTGGATAAAAATTATAAAAATAATGCCATATTGTACAGAACAAATGTGGAGTGTAGAAGTTTAATAGATGTTTTTATAAAGAAGAGAATACCTTTTATGCTTTTAGATAAGGAATATGATTTCTTTCAACATTTCATTTGTAAGGATATAATTGCATACTTAAAATTAAGTATTGATAAATCCGATAAAGAGAGCTTCCTTAGAATAATAAATAAACCTTTTAGATATGTAAGTAAATTAAATTTAGACAATTTAAGAAGAAATACTGTTAAAGAAGACTGTTTTGAAACTGTAAAGGATATTTCCGGCGTGCCAATCTTTCAAATGAAGATGCTAGATAAATTAAAAAAAAGTATTCACATTTTAAATAAAATTTCTCTAAGAAGCGCTATAGACAATATAGTTTTAAGTATCGGCTATCATGACTATATTAGAGAGTATTGTACTAAGTTTAAGATAGATTTAGGTGAGATGGAGGATGTCATTGAAGAGTTTAGGCAATCCATAGATGGGTATAACTCTATAATAGCTTTTCTAGCTCATGTAGACCAGGTTAAAGAAGAAATTAGTAAGGGCAAGAAAAATACAAATGAGGATGCGGTAATACTTAGTACAATTCATGGCGTGAAGGGTATGGAGTTTAAAAATGTATACCTTATTAATTGTAATGAGGAGAATATACCACATGTAAATAGTATGGACAATAACATAGAAGAAGAAAGAAGATTGTTTTATGTAGGAATCACAAGAGCCATAGATAATGTTTGGTTATGCATTTGTAAAAGTGTGAAAGGAAAAGCCAAGGAAACCTCACGATTTGTTGTGGAATGCAATATTATAGGGGGATTACCTACAGGGCTTCCTTTTAAGGAAGGGGACATTATACTACATAAAAATTTTGGCAAGGGAAAGGTAATTTCAATTACAAGTAAAGATTTAGATTTGAAATTTGAGGGTGGAATTACAAGAAAATTTGATGCGTCGGTATTGTATAATAACTCACTAATATCAAAAGTCTAGAAAAGAATTTGGGGTTAAATTATATGATTTATGTATTATATTATCTAGTTGCAAAGCAATTGAATAACACATATAATGTAATAGAGCGTAATATTTAACATGGAACATCAATATGTTATACTATAAAAGGTAGTCCTATTAAGGAGGAATATAATGGTTGCATTTAAGAAAATGTGGGAAGATGTACGATTAATTTTGTCAAATAAAGAATACTCAGAAGTAGAAATTTTGGAGAGATTTAACTGTGGGTTTACAGTTAAAGAGCGAGATAATATTATTTTTATTACAAGAGATGACTTTGTGGATTTTTGGTGCAAGCTATTGTATTATAATGAGTTATCATTGGAGCAGGTTTTAAAAGAGGATAAATCAAAACCAAAATATATTTACACTATTATAAAACAATTACCTTATATATCAGAAAACTCTGGAGTAATTAAGTTAATACAGTAGTTTTGTTGAAAGTTGCTATATAATGTTATATAATTTTAATAAGCTCATATTCTATGAATATGAGCTTATGTACATTAAAATAATTTTGTGAGGAAGAGGTATACAAATGGAAATCACAAATGTTAACGCAGAGGATATTATATTTGCTTTAGATATAGGAACAAGATCTATCATAGGGACAGTGGGGGTAATAGCTGAGAAAAAATTTCAAGTTATTGCTGAAAGTTACATAGAACATGAAGAAAGGGCTATGATTGATGGTCAAATTCATGATATTCAATTGGTAGCTAGTGGAGTAAAAAAAATAAAAAAAGAATTAGAGGGCAGTTTAAAGATTTCATTAACTAAGGTTGCTATTGCGGCTGCGGGAAGATTTTTAAGGACAACTGAAATAAAGTCTGAAATAGAAATTGAGGGCGATAATGAAATTGATAGAGAAGTCATTAGAAGTTTAGAGCTTACTGCAGTTAAAATGGCTGAGGATGAAGTTAATAAGTCCACACAAGGTAAACTTTATTGTGTAGGATATAGTGTGAAAAATTACTATTTAAATGGATACATAATCTCCAATCTAAACGCCCACAAAGGAGAGAAGATTGCAGTAGAAATAATTGCGACCTTCCTTCCACGCTCAGTGGTTGATAGTCTTTATGCTGTTATGAATAAAGCTGGACTTGAAGTTGTAAGTTTAACCTTAGAGCCAATAGCTGCTATGGAAGCTGCAGTGCCACAGAATTTAAGATTATTAAATTTAGCCTTAGTGGATATTGGAGCAGGTACCTCGGATATTGCGATTAGTAGCAAGGACAGCATAAGTGCTTATGGTATGGTGCCTATTGCAGGAGATGAGATAACTGAAATAATAGCGCAGGCTTATTTAGTTGATTTTAATACCGCTGAAATAATTAAAAAGCAGTGCAGTGGAAAAGACAAAATTCAATTTATAGATGTTTTAGGCTTTGAAAATGAAATAGAGCCAGAGGATGTATTGAAAATAATTAATCCTACAGTTACGAAGATTTCAGAAGAAATTGGGAATAAGATAATTGAATTAAATGGAGGAAAGGCTCCTAATGCAGTATTTCTAGTAGGTGGGGGAGCACATACACCTTTTATTAAAGAAAATATTGCTAAAATTTTAAATCTACCAATTCAAAGGGTTGCAATTAAAGGTCGGGATGCAGTAGTTGACTGTATATGTGATGGTAAGCTTGGAAGCATAGGAGTTACAGTTTTAGGCATTGCACTTATATCAATAAAGAAACTAGGTCATGATTTTGTTGACGTCACCATAAATGATAAGATTATAAGTCTATTTAATGCACATAAACATACGGTTATGGATGTAATGGTACAATCAGGCATAAACCCGAAAATATTGATTGGAAAAAATGGACGTAATATAAGATTTGTAGTTAATGAGATAAAACGAGTGGCCTTTGGAACTCTTGGCACGGGAGCAGAAATAAGGATAAACAGTATACCTAGTAATATTGATTCTGAGGTAAAAGAAGGCGATGTTATTGAAATTGATTTCTGTATTGATGGAAAAAATGCTGAGCCTAAAATTATAGATTTTGTGAAGAATATTCAAGCTGTGAGTTTTTATTTTGATGATATAATACAAAATATTGAGCCAGCAACATTTATTAATGGCGAAAGGTCGCGAATAAACGCTGTAATAAAAGAAGATGACGATGCTCGCATAGTGTTCCCTACTACAATACAGGAATACGCAAATTATTTCCCTGATATTGCATGTGGTTCAACTTTTATAATGAATAATAAAGAGCTACAAAAGGATTATATTATAAAAGAAGGGGACAGAATATATAGTGTAATTGAAAAGGATGAAAGTATTGTGGAAGATGTGGAAGAACAAGAGGTGAAACAAGCTGATATACCCTTCGAAATTCACAAGGAAATAGAAAATAAGGAGTCCATAGCTAATGAGAAGCAGGCTAACATAGAAATTGTACATACTAAATTAGAAAGCGGAGTGCCAAGTGTTATTGTTGAAGTTAATAAAAAAAACATTACCCTTAAAAATAAAGAAAAATACATATTTCTTGATATATTTGATTATGTAGAATTCGATTTATCTATTTCAAAGGGAAACTTAATACTGACACTCAATGGAAGCAAAGCTAGTTATTACGAGACGCTAAATAATGGAGATGTAATTCAAATGTATTGGGAAAAACAGCATTAGTACATCCTAAATAAAATAAATTACTTGTTTTGAAAGTGACTAACAATTAAAGAGGTGTAATTATTGAATTTTTTAGATAGGGCAAAAAGTATTGAAAGTGAGTTAATAGAAATAAGGCGTGATCTTCATGAAAACCCAGAACTAGGCTTTAATTTATTTAGAACATCTCAAAAGGTAAAAGACTTTTTATCAGTAGAGGGAATTGAATTTTATGAAGTAGCTGGAACAGGAATTTGTGCTATTATTCGCGGCAAGGGTGGAAAAACCATTGCGCTAAGGGCGGATATGGATGCACTTCCTCTAGAGGATAAGAAAATATGCAGTTACGCATCAAAAACTTTAGGTAAAATGCATGCTTGTGGGCATGATGCTCATACCACCATACTTTTAGGAACAGCAAAAATATTAAATAGCATGAAAGATGAAATCCGAGGCAATGTTAAATTGTTTTTTGAACCAGCAGAAGAAACTACTGGTGGTGCGCCTTTAATGATTAAAGAGGGAGTGCTAGAGCATCCTAGCGTAGATGCTGTTATTGGGCTTCATGTAGAAGAGTGGCTAGAAGCTGGGACTGTTGGTATAAAAAGAGGTGATGCCTATGCAGCATCAAATCCATTTACTATAAAAATAATAGGTAAAGGAGGACATGGTGCAAGTCCACATATGACTATTGATCCTATTGTAATAGCTAGCAATGTTATTATTTCTCTTCAAAATATTGTAAGTCGAGAAATTCCACCCACAGATGCAGCCGTTATAACTATAGGATCCATTCATGGAGGCACAGCTCAAAATATTATACCAGAAGAAGTGACAATATCAGGGATTATTAGAACTATGAAAAGTGAACATAGAGAATATATAAAAAAAAGATTAGTCCAGGTAGTAGAGGGCATTGTGCACTCTATGAGAGGCAAATGTGAAATTGATATAGAGGAAAGCTACCCTTGTCTTTATAATAACGATAAACTAGCGGAGATGTTTGAAAAAAAAGCAAGTGAATTAATTGGTGAGGACAATGTTTATAAATTAGATAAGCCTACTATGGGAGTGGAAAGTTTTGCTTATTTCTCAATGGAAAGACCATCACTATTTTATTTTCTAGGAAGTGGAAACGCAGAAAAAGGTATAGTAAATCCGGCTCATGGAAGTTTATTTGACATAGATGAGAGTTGTATAAAAGTAGGTGTAGCTATGCAATGTAAACTCGCTTACGAATTTTTATTGAATTCATAACCCATATTAGTATATAATTGATGCTTGATGTGTTTTTTAAAAAGTGTAAGTTGATTTATTACAAAATAAATTAGATTATCTGAGGATTCGTCATTATATAAAAGAACAAGAGATAGAAGAATTAGGAGGATATGGATGAGGATAGAAATTGGAGCAAATGAAGCAGGACAAAGAACAGATAAATTTATGAGAAAAGTACTTGGTGATGTACCACTTAGCAAAATATATAAAGCATTTAGAAAAGGTGATATTAGGGTCAATGGTAGCAAAATAAAGGAAAAACATTCACTAGTAGAAGGTGATATTGTTGAAACAAAATATATTACCAGTGAGTTTAAAAAGGAAGAGTTTAAAAGAATTGATAATAATTTGAAAATAACTTTTGAGGATTCAAATATATTAATGGTGGAAAAATGGCCAGGTGTTTTAGTTCATTCTGATAAAGTGGGCGGCGAAGCTACTTTAATAGATTATGTGCTTTCTTATTTATTTGATAAGGGAGATTACAGACCAGAAAATGAAATAACCTTTACCCCAGCACCATGTAATAGACTAGATAGAAATACTTCAGGTATAGTTATCTTTGGTAAGAATTTCAAATCTCTTAAACTTTTGAATGAAATGATAAGAGAGCGAAACGTTGAGAAATTTTATATGGCACTAGTAAGTAATAGGATTAAAGATGGAGTTTACGAAGGATATATACGTAAAGATGAAGATGCAAATATATCACAGGTATTTGACACTCAAATGCCAAATACAAAAAAAATAGCAATGGAAGTTAAAACTTTGCAAAGTTGTGGTACATTCTCTTTAATAGATATTAATCTTTTAACAGGAAGAAGCCATCAGCTTCGCGCACATTTAAGCCATTTAGGAAATGCAATTGTTGGTGATTCAAAATACGGAGATAAAAAAATGAATAGTTTTTTCAATAATAAATATGGTTTAGATTATCAATTTCTATATGCATATAAGGCAACATTTAAGAATTGCCCAGAAGAACTATCTTATATGGAGAACAAAACTATTGCAGAAAGTTTACCACCAGTATTAAAAAAGATTAAAAAAGACGTATTTAAATTTTAGAGGGTGTTTAGACACATTACAGCACCGAAGGTGATGATTTAATGAGTGAAAAAGCGAATTTAGAAAAACAATCTACCACAAAAGGCTTTGCCATATTATCTGCAGCAGGTTTTATGGTTAAGCTTTTATCCCTACTCTACGTACCTTTTTTAAACAATATATTAGGTAAGCAAGGCTATGGTGTATATTCTTCTGCTTACAGTATATTTGTATATATGTATATTTTAACAAATGCAGGTATTCCTGTGGCTATTTCCAAGATGGTTTCAGAGCTTATAGCTATTGAAAATTATAAAGATGCAGTAAAGACTTTTAAAATAGCTAGATTTTTACTTTTGATATTAGGCATGATTATGTCTATTTTAATGATTATTTTCGCAGCACCTCTAGCCAATAAAACAGCTAGTTCTTCTGCAAGACTGGCAATTATGTCATTGGCACCAACTATTTTAATATCATCTGTATTATCAGCTTATAGAGGGTATTTTCAAGGCCGAGGAAATATGACCCCTACTGCTGTATCTCAGGTATTAGAACAAATTGCTAATACTATATTTAGTTTAGCTTTTGCAGCTTATTTTATAAGATATGGTATAGCGGCAGGTGCGGCAGGTGGAACTATTGGAACATCTGTAGGCGCGCTAGTGGCAGTCTTATATATGATTTATTTTTATGAAAAAAATAAAGTTTTTAGAGTTCCAAAAGGATATAATAAATTAGCAATAAAAAGATTGACTACTAAAAAACTAATAAAAAAATTATTAAGCTATTCTGTACCAATGACAGTATGTTTAGGAATACAACAATCAGGGTTAATTATAGATTTATGGTTAGTTAAATCAAGAATGATAGCTGTTGGAATTGACAAAATACAGGTTGATGTTTTATGGGGTGTACTAAATAAATACACATCTTTAATAAGTGTGCCGATAGCTATTATATCATCACTTGCTATAACTATTTTACCATCTATATCTAGCTTAATGGTACTTAGGGATAAAAAAGCTGTAAGAGACAAAGTTAATTATGCCTTTAGGCTATGTTTTTTAGTGGCAGTCCCTTCGGCAGTTGGACTTGCGGTTTTAGCTAAACCTATAATAGGTTTACTTAAGTATGATTCTGATGTTTCAAGATTACTAATATATGGATCAGTGATAATAATACTTATGGCTGTGGTTGCTATTCAAACTTCAATTCTTCAAGGTCTTGGAAAACTTTACTTAGTTACCATTTATGCAGTGGTGGGATTAATAGGGAAAACAGTTACTAATTATATTTTTGTAGCAATACCAAGCATTAATATATTGGGTGCTGTTATGGCCAATGGAGTAAGTTTTGCCATACTTTTAATATTGAACTATAGTGCTATGAACAAAGTGCTAAGGGTTAAAATTAATCTATTTAGTCATGCAATTAAACCAATAATAGCCGCAGGTTTTATGGCCATTGTCGCAAAACTAATGTATGTTAATTTTAATTTTGTACTTAGTTTTGTTCGTGAAGGCTATTTTGCTAATGCTATTGCTATATTAATAGCTATGGTTTTTGCTATATTAACTTATTTCTTTACTTTAGTGATGATAGGTGGAATAACTAAAGAAGATTTAGGGGTATTACCTCACAAGATTACGAAACTTATACCTAAGTATATTTTAAATAAAATCAGGTAGAAATTTAAACAAATCTAATGCTTTTAAAGCGCTAGACTTGTTTACTTTTTTTTGTAAGGAAAAAAGAAAAGAATATTAGAGAGAAGCCAGTGGCAATAATTACTACGTTTTTAGTAATAAACATAGAATTTGGCAATGCATTATCTAGAATTTTCAATATAAAGTATAAGAATATGCTAAGACAAATATTGATTAATAATTCTGCCCCTGAAAACTCTAGATAGCAGCTCTTTTTGATGGCATTAATATTCAATATAAAACTTATTACAGAGGTTATAATGAGAGTTATGCCGTAGCCTAAAATGTTTATACTTGGGATACCTAATAATATATACAGCAATATAAGCTGGAGAATAGAGGTTATTACTGAATTTACTAAAAGAGATTTTTGTTTGCCAAGTCCATTCAAAATTCCAAAGGTGGAACCAGACATGTACATAAATGGTGCGCTTAATGCAGCAAGGCGTATGTAGGTGCCTAAGTCATATCTGTCAAAAAATAGTTTTCCTAAAGAGTCCCCAATGCATAAACATATTATCATAGTTGAAATACCTAGTAAAAATGAAATCTTTATAACTTCCATTATTCTATGCTCTAGTGCATTATAATCATTTTTACTAATGCTTTTAGAAATATCTGGAGTTAATATGGTTGCCATGGACATTACAATGATAAACGGAAAGAAGACGATGCTCATAGCCATACCTGAAAACTTACCTATTAGGGCGAGGCTGGCGGTATATTCAAGGCCTGCGCAAACTAGCCGCCTTGGTACAATCAAAGTGGATAGGGCGGAAATTATAGTGTTTAAAAAACCATTTAAGCTTAAGGGGAGTGAAACAACCAGAATGTTAAATAAAAGTTGAGCTCTTCCTTCGGCTTTTTTTCTGTAACCTCTAAATTTATTTTTGCTTTTTTCATAGAAGATAAATAATAGAATAAAACTTATTAATTCTCCAATGCTTAAGGAAATATAAGTAGCAGTCACAGTAGAAGTTACATTTTTTAATGCAAAATAATTTATTAGACCAAGTATTATAGCCATTCTTACGAATTTTTCAACTACGTCTATGATTGCAGGAACTTTAACATTTGAAATACCGTAGAAATAACCCTTGTATATAGATGAAAGAGCAACAAAGATTAGTGCGGGGCAAATAACCCAAAGGGAATATAGTGTCCTTGTGTCTTTTATTATATATGTACTAATGTAGGGTGAAAAAAGAAATACTAAAATCGTTATTAATATAGCCCATATAAAATCAAAAACTAAGGCAGTATGTATAGATTTGTTAAGATTACCATAATCATTTATTCCATAATAAGCTGAAGCTTCCTTTGAAATAGCGGTTACCATTCCACCACAAATAAGACAAGTGAATAAATCGTAAATAGGCATTACTAGGCTATATAGACCCATACCTTCTGCCCCTAATTTTTTTGAAAGTAGAATTGAAAACATAAATCTGAGTATTCCAGCAGTTAAATTTGATACCGTGAGAATTATTGAGTCTCTATAGAAATTATCTTTAATCATAAAAGCCCCCTCCCTTTTTTTTAGCATTGGTAGTTAACGGTTATTAATAATTATTATGTGAAGCTTTATGATTATATTCTAAAAGAACATGAAAATTATATAATGCAAATTGTAAGAATGGAGAGCTTTTTATGTTAAAATAATTGTATTAGTAATAAAAAAAGTAACAAGTCAAAATAGACTAGCACAGGACTTGATAATTAACTAAGTGTGAATTAAGGAGAGTAATAATATGAAATGTTTGATATGCGGGATGAATATAAATATAAACAATTTCAATGTGAATAACCAAGGATTATTAGAAACAAATGAAAGCGATCATATTAAATATTGTCCCTTTTGTGGTGTTAGTGCTACATATTTAAAACCTGAAGACGAAACAAATTTTAAAGAAGAAATCTATAAAGTCCCCACTGAAAGTTTAGATGAGAATACTTTAATAATACTAGAGCATGCAATGAAGCTTGAAATATTTAATTCGGATTTTTATAAGGCGGCAGCAAAACTTGCTCATAGCTTGGCTGTTAAAGAAACTTTTGTAGCACTCTCAAAGATTGAATATGTACATGCTATAGTGCATCAAAAGCTAGGAGGCTTCAAACAAATACCTACACTAGTTGATATAGACTATAGTAAACATAAAAGCGACAAAAGCTTAATGGAACTTGCAGAAAATAGAGAGATTCATGCTGCCAGATTTTATGAAAAACAGGGAAACAAAATAAACAATACAATTATTAAAGAAGTATTTCATGCTTTATGGTCAGTTGAGCGAGAGCATATACAAATTGCTAGAAATTATTAATACATATACTCTAATCTATGTAAATATATATAGATTAGAGTATTTTTAATTTGGGGGGAAAGTATGAAGAAGACCATTGGTTTTATAGTGATTTTAGCTATAATGGCTTTTGCACTGTTTTCATTAAAGAGTTCTTTAAGCGAATATAGGATCACCATGAAAGATGAAGCTATAAAACCACAGATACTGTTTAAGGGATTAAGTGGAGCAGTAGATTTTACGAGAGACAGTGATGGAAACTATTACGTAGCTTTCAAAGACCACGTGCAGTACATTGATAAAGCTGGTAGTGCATATAATTTGTTTACTAATAAGAAGCTAAGTATAACTAGTTTAGATTATAATAATAGTGTGCTGTATTACGCATCAGGTGCATTTATTTATTCTTATAATTTAAAATCAAAGAAAAATAGTGAAATAATTAAGAATATACCTAATTATGGGGATTATAATAATAGTTTGATTAGAGTTAATGGAGATTATCTATTTGTTACAATAGGGTCAGCTAGCAATTCTGGGGTAGTGGGTCTTGATAATTCGTGGATAGGTGATTATCCTCAAAATCATGATATTTCACCAAAAGATATAACTATAAAAGGGATTAATTTCGGAGAGGAAGAAACTGGATCATTTGTTTCATATAAAACTAAAAATATAAAGGGACAAATCATAACAGGACATATGATTGGAAATTCATCCATAATAATTTACAATTTAAAAACTGGAGCTCAGGGAAAGTTTGCTTGGGGTATTAGAAATATCAAAGGCATAGATTTTAACAGTGAGGGCAAAATAATAGCTTCTGTTGGAGGAATGGAGGATAGAGGGTTAAGACCTGTGATTGGAGATAGTGATTATATATACCAAATTAAAAAGAATGTATGGTATGGTTTTCCAGATTATGCTGGTGGAGATCCAATAAGCTCCCCTAAATTTAAAGGTACAAATAACAATACTATACCTTTTATTTTAGATCAGCACCCTACAACAAACCCACCTGCACCAATATATAAGCATAGTGCAGTAGATAGTTTGGTAGGTTTATCATTTGATAAAGAAGGAATCTTAGGTGATAAAGAATGTATATATTTTTATGAAAAGAAAGATAATAGTATATATAGTTTAAATAAGAATAATGTACTTAAAGAAAAGATTAACTTTGGAGGCGACACCTATATATCTAGTATTAAGTTTTTTAATAAATTAATTCTATTAGATTCTAAAAGTGGATATCTAATATCAATAGAAAAAAAACAAAGTGATGTTATAGGGAAGGGAACAGAAAGATTTTTTTACTATTTATTAGCAATTGTAGTAACTTTAATAGTTAGCATACTTGTAGGACTCGGCAAAAAGAACTAGAATAGAGTAAATACATATTGTTGCAAATTAATAATATGTTTTCAAAGTCAATTTAGTGTATACTAAATTAAGAGGTGAACAGTTTGAAGAAAAAAATTGAAGCTACTTATGGAAAAACTTTAAAAGCCTTAATGATAACAGTAAATCCAATCAAAAAAAAGATCATGAAAACTCACTGTATTGTTCATAAATTTATAAATATTCAAGCTATCGAAATATTAAAAAATCAGGGATATAGTGATGTTCATAGTTTTTACAAATCACATATAAAAGAATTAAACAATGGAGTTACGTGGGCAGATCAAGACTTTAAGAGCTCAAATCATTTTTATCATCACTTTAAGGGTACTGGCCTTTATGGATTTTCAAATGCATTAACTGAATTCCAGAAATATTATAAAAGCGCTTTGAAATTCGTGGAGGCAGGGGATATTAGGCAAGCAATGTTTTATTTTGGAGCAGCATGCCATTTAGTTCAAGATGCTACAGTTCCGCAGCATGTGAACAATAAACTCCTGAAAAATCACAGAAATTTTGAACTTTGGATTATAAGTAAATTAATGAGTGATTATTCTTTTCCTATTTTCAATGAAATAATAAAGCAAGATAAGGTAGAAGACTATATAAAAAACAATGCAGTATTTGCTAATAAGACTTATATTTCCTACGCAAATGTAAAAAGCAAAGAAGAAAAATACAATAAAATATCTGTACTTATAGTGCAGAGGGCACAAAAGACTACCGCAGGGTTAATGCTAAATTTTTATAATGAAATTAAGAAATAATTCCTTTGTTTTAGAGGAATTATTTTGTTTTTGAAGAATAATTTAAAAACAAGTAAACATATAAAATTATATTTGATGAGGGGGTCAATAATTGAAAAGGGAGGTTTTTATAAACTTAGAAAAAGAAATTTTCAAGGGAAATATATTAGACATAGGTTTTTCTAATTATGGGATTATATATAACATATGCAAACAATATATTGATGATAGCAATAGTGTAGAGTATATAGAAGGCAAAGGGGATAAGACAAAAATAGAGGAAGGTTCATATGACACCTGTGCACTGTTTTTTACACTAAGTGATATGAAATTCACAAAGAGCAAAGAAAAATTGATAGAAGATGTATATAAATTTTTGAAAAGGGATGGGTTATTATATATATGGGACATAGATAAGGGCTTTGGTAAAATTTTTAATTCAAGAATAAATATTGTGTTACCTGATAAAAATACAAAAAAAATAAATTTAAGAGACTTAAATTTATTTAAAAATAGTTCTAAAGAAAATACAATTCAAATTTTAAAGCCTTATTTTGAAATAACAACTTTGAAAAGTTCTGACAATATTTATTACATGATATGCAAAAGGAGAGGAAAATCAAAAGATGAAAGTATTATTAGTGGGAATTAATTCTAGATTTACACACAGTAACCTTGCAATTAGGTATTTAAAAGCATTTACTGAGGATTTAAATTATCAGTGCCTTATAAGAGAGTTTTCTATAAATGATAGAGTGGAGCGAATTGTTCAAGAAATTATAAGAGAAAAAGCCGATATAGTGGTTTTTTCTTGTTACATATGGAATAGAGATTATGTTAAACAGATATCTGATTTGCTAAAACTTATAGATAATAATATAAAATTGTTATATGGAGGTCCAGAAGTGTCTTTTGATAGTGAAAATTATTTAAAAGATAGCTTTGCTGATTACTTAATTGAGGGAGAAGGGGAAGAAACCTACAGAGAATTTATAGAATACATGATAGCAGGTAATGACCTTAAAGATATTAAAGGCTTGTACTATAAAGAAAATGATAAAATATTTTATGGCGGGAAAAGAAAACTTATGGATTTAAATAAGATTGTTTTCCCCTATAACATTGATGATGATTTAAATAACAAAATAGTATATTTCGAAGCTTCACGTGGATGTCCTTTTAACTGCAAATATTGTCTTTCTTCAACTATACGTGGAGTTAGGTTTATGGATTTAGAAAGGGTTAAAGTTGACTTAAAGTTTTTAATAGATAAAAATGTAAAACTTATAAAATTTGTTGATAGAACTTTTAATTGTAGTGATGAATTTGCTATGGGAATTTGGGAATATTTAATGAGTTTAGAGACAGAGACCACTTTTCATTTTGAAATCTCAGCAGATATATTAAATGATAAACAGCTTAAACTTTTAGAAAAGGCACCAAAGGGGAGATTTCAGTTTGAAGTAGGCGTTCAGACAACAAATAATGAAGTATTAAAAAATATAAATAGATTTGTAGTTTTCGAAGATATAAAAAAACAGGTTATGGAGCTAAAAAAATATGGCAATATAAAGCAACATCTAGATTTAATTGCAGGACTTCCAGGGGAAAACTTTGAATCCTTTAAAAAGTCTTTTAATGATTTATACGCCATAGAACCGGACGAAATACAACTTGGATTCCTTAAAATATTAAAAGGCGCACCTATGAAAGATGAAGCAGAACAGTGGGGGATTGTTCACTCAAACTATACTCCCTATGAGGTGCTGAAAACCAAGGACATAAGTTATGATGAAATCATTCTTCTAAAAAGAGTTGAAGAGATGGTGGATAAATACTATAATTCTCAAAAATTTAAAACTATATTAAAATATTTTACTCCTAAATTTGAATCTGCCTTTGATTTTTATTTGTGCTTAGGCACATTTTTTTATAATAAAGGGTATCTTAGTAGAAGTATATCTTCTGTAGATTACTATAAAATATTTATTGAATTTAATGAAGAAAAACTTAAAGGTGAAAATTTTGCTTTAAAAGAGATTGTTAAATATGATTATCTTAAATATAACAAAAAGAAATGGCTTCCCAATTTTCTACTTAGAGATGTAAACAAGGAAACAGAAAAAAAGATTAAAGAAAAGTTGCTGCAAAACGATAGTATAAACAATACTAACAATATTCATATTGAAAAATTTATGATTAATATTTTAGAATATATAGAGAATAATAATATTTGTGAGGAAGCTCATTATTTAATTTATGATATTAATGATGAGGAGAATATAAAAGATGTAACTTATATACTAGTTTAAAATATGAAAGAAGAACTTCGCGAAATTTCAAAAAAAACCCAAAAGCTACCTTAAAAATCGTAATAATCGCAGAAAAATGATTTAATATTACGAATATTTGTTAATTTTCAAAAAAATCAGTTGAAATTTATACTAATACTAAGTATAATTAAGTTGTATTCAATACTACATAAAGTATAATATCAAACACCATACTTGGTGTTTAATATTATACAAAAGTATTTAATAATTGAGCTATACTCATTATACCTATTTAGGTACAGAAAAATAAATAAATTAGAAACTTCATTTTTATTTATTTTAAGGTGCCTTCTTAGAAAAAAGGTGGTGATATTTTGGCACTAGAGGCAATAAAAAGTATAAAAAATGCAGAGGAGCAAGCAGCAGATAATATTAATAAGGCAATTGACCGTAGTAAGGATATATTAAAAAAATCGGAGATTGAAGCTGAAGGTCAGCACAAAAAGGTTTTGGATGCTGCTAGAGAAGAAACTAAAAAGATCATCGAAAATGCTAAAGAACAAGGTAGGATAAGTTCTGAACCTATTTTAGAAAAAGGTAAAATAGAGGTAGAGAGTATACTTAGTTTAGAAAGTGAAAAATTTAATAGAGCAGTAAGCATAGTGGTTGAGAGGATAGTGAAAAATAATGGCAATAGTTAAAATGAGTAAATTCACATTATTTGCCTTTGAATCACAAAAAGAAACTTTACTAGATAGCCTTCATAGATTTGAAAATGTTCAATTTATAAATCTACAAAAGCTTGAAGAAGAACATTTACAATCTCTCAAAAAAGACTCTGAAAATGAAAAAGTTTCTTATTTAGAAGGTGAACAGGCAAAAGTAAAATTTGCTATTGACCTATTACTAAAGCACATAGAAAAAGAAGGCGCTATAAAATCTTTAGTCAAGGGTAAAAGGTCTTTGAATTATGAAGAACTAGAAACATTAGCTAAAAAATCAAATTATAGTGAAAACTATAAAAAATTAAAAGAAAAAGACAATATACTTACAGAAATGAAGAATGAAAAAGCTAAAATCAATTCTGAAATAGAAGTATTGACACCTTGGATACCACTGGATTCAAATTTTAAGGATTTAAAAGCATTAAATTCCACCCTATTTATAATGGGGTCAATCCCAAAGGTTTCTAAAGATACTTTTAGAGAAAAATTTGACAATGAAATTCCATATTCTTATTTAGAAGTTATAAGTGAAGGGAAAAATGGAGTAAATGTAATTGCTTTAGTATATAAAGAGTATGAAGAGAAAGCTAAAGAAATTCTTAAGAACTACAGCTTTAATGCTATTAATTTAAAATATGATGGAATTCCAGCACAACTACTAAAGGAGTTTAAGGCAAGATTAGATGCTATAGCTAAAGAAGAAGAAATAATAAATAGTGAAATAAAAGAAGATTGTAAGTATTTAGAAGATTTTAAAGTTGTTTATGAATATTTATTAAATAAACATATAAAAGCATCAGCTTGTGAAAATTTCTTGAAAACAGAAAGCGTAGTTGCTATAGAGGGTTGGGTACCAACAGGATTAGCAAAGGATTTAGAAGAGGTAATAAAGGCTATAACTAAAGAAAATTTCTATTTAGAGGTAGAAGATGCCATTAAAGAAGATGATGAAGTTCCTATACTTTTGAAGAATAACTCATTAGTAGAACCTTTTGAGTTAATAACATCAATGTATAGTCTGCCTAAATATTCAGAGATAGATCCAACACCACTACATACACCTTTTTACATGGTGTTTTTTGGAATGATGCTAGCTGATTTAGGATATGGGATAGTAATGTTTATAGCTTGCGCACTTGCATTAAAGATGTTTAATTTAGATGAAGGTCAGAAAAAGTTTGCTAAGTTCTTCTTATTTCTAAGTATACCAACAGCAATAACAGGTGCCCTTTATGGAAGTTTCTTTGGAGATTTAATTGAATTTAAGGGTTTAATAAATCCTGGAGAAGATTTAATGAAGCTATTAGTTATATCTATAGTAATAGGTGCATTCCAAATTTATTTTGGTCTTGGAATTCGTGGCTACATGCTAATTCGAGATGGTAAGCCAATGGATGCTATTTATGATGTTTTAACATGGTATGCTGCATTAACTGGAGCATTTTTATTCCTAGGTGGAGCAACTGTAGGGCTCGCTCCAAATGTAATCAATATAGGTAAATGGGTTATGATAGTAGGAATGGTTGCATTAGTATTAACCCAAGGAAGACAAAATAAAGGTATAGGTGCAAAGCTTGGTGGAGGACTATATGGTTTATATGGTATATCAAGCTATATAGGAGATTTGGTTTCATACTCAAGACTTATGGCACTAGGACTTTCTGGCGGATTTATAGCAGTGTCCTTTAATATGCTTATTGGAATGATACCAGCTCCATTCAACATTATTTTTGGAGTATTTATATTTGTGGGTGCACAAACCTTTAATATGTTACTAAGTGCGTTAGGAGCATTTGTTCATAGTGCAAGACTTCAATATGTAGAGTATTTTAGTAAGTTTTATGAAGGTGGAGGAAAAGCGTTTATAGTATTTAAACCAAAAAATCAATATATTACTGTAATAAAAGGAAAGCAAATTTAAGGAGGAATTAATTATGACGTTCATGGAATTTATAACTAAAAATGGTGGATATGTTTTTGCAGCATTAGGAATGGCACTAGCGGTAATTTTACCGGGAATAGGATCAGCAAGAGGCGTAGGTATAGTTGGGGAAGCTGCTGCGGGACTCACAACTGAAGAACCAGAAAAATTTGGTAAAGCTCTTATTCTTCAATTATTGCCAGGTACACAAGGACTTTATGGTTTTGTTATAGGACTTATGGTGTTACCCAAATTAGCAACGGCTATGACTTTAGATAAGGGAATGTACTTATTTATGGCTTGCTTACCAATAGCATTTGTAGGCTTATACTCAGCAATATCTCAGGCTAAAACAGCTGCAGCTGGTATTGCAATAGTAGCTAAAAAACCAGAGCATAGCACAAAAGCTATTATACTTGCAGCAATGGTTGAAACTTATGCGATTTTAGCATTCGTTGTTTCAATAATACTCGTAAGTAAGACATTCTAATTTTAAAACTAAGAGTTTAGAGGATGTGGAGATATGTCAAATTTAGAAAATTTATCTTCTAAAATAGTAGAGGATGCGAGTATTAAAGCAGAGACTATATTGAAGGAAGCTAAAGATAACGGAGCTTTAATTATAGAAAACAAAGTAAAAGGTGCCAAGGAACTAGAGCGGCAGATGTTAGAAAAAGCTAAAATTGAAGCTATTACAGTTAAACAAAGAATTATATCAAATGCTAAGCTAACAGTTAGAAATGAAAAATTAGTAGCTATGCAAAAGATGATTGATAAGGTATTTGCGAAATCCCTAGAAAATCTTTTAGTAATGGGCGAGAATGAATATTTTGAACTTGTAAAAAAATATCTTTTATCAATGCCAATAACAGGGGATGAAGAAATAATACTTCCTGGGAAATATAAGAGCATTATAAGTGAAGATTATTTATCCCAAATAAATACAGGACTAAAAGCCGCTGGAAAAATAGGCGAGATAAAGTTAAGTGAACAGCCTAGGGACATAAATAGTGGATTTATAGTACTTAAAAATGGTATAGAAATTAATAATACTTTTGAAAGTCTAGTTAACTCTTTAAGAGCTGAGCTAGAACCGGAAATTGTTGAAGAATTATTCAAATAAATTTAAGTAAGATAACAATTAATAATTGTTATCTTATCTTAAGCAAAACAAGGAGGATAGCCATATATGGATAAAATGAATTTCACACAAGCTGTGGCTAGGCTAAGAGTATTAGAAACAAGACTCCTGAGTAATGTAAAGGTTGAGAGAATGATTGATAGTACCTCCGCGGAAGACGTGATTAAAATCTTGCAAGAAACTGAATATGCAAGTTTAATGGTAAATGTAAAAAGGCCAGAGGACTACAATATACTACTTAAGGAGGAATTAAATCGAGTATATTCCCTTATGTATAGTGTTTCTCCAGACCCTCTTATAGTAGATATTATGAGCTTAAAATATGATTACCACAATATCAAGGTAATGTTAAAAGGTAAAGCTTTAAATAAGGACTTTTCTCATATGCTAATTCCTGTAGGTACAGTGGATATAGAAAAACTTAAATTATATATGACAGCTGAAGATTATAGGGAATTAAATCCTAAGATGAGAGAAGCTATAATCCAGACAGAAAAAGTCTACAATGAACTTAAGGATCCTCAAAAGATAGATATTATAATAGATAAATATATGTATATAGATATGTTAGACCGGGCAAAAGAAACAAAAATTGATTTTATAATCCATTATGTTGTTACAAGTATAAATTTTTGTAATATAAAATCAATTATTAGATTAAAAAGGCAAGAGAAGAGTGTAGAATTTTTAAAAGAAGTTATGCTGACCGGTGGAGATATAGCTAATGATATTTTATTAAGAGCATTTGATGATACTATTGAAAATATGGCAGCTAAATTTTCTTCATTAAAATATGGTGACGTTATAAAATTGGGACTCGAAGAGTATATAAAAACTGGGAAACTCTCCACTCTTGAAAAGCTTTCAGAAAACTATATTATGAAAACTTTAAAAGTTGCTAAGTATATTACTTTTGGACCTGAACCAGTATTTGCTTATATCCTAGCCAAGGAAACAGAAATAAAAATAATAAGAATAATTATGGTTGGAAAATTAAATAATGTTGATACGACCGTTATAAGAGAAAGGGTGCGTGAGGTTTATGCATAAAGTAGGAGTAGTTGGAGATAAAGATTCAATACTTGCTTTTAAAGCTCTCGGAATTGACGTATACCCTGTTATTGAAATTGAAGAAGCTAGAAAAGCTATAGATAAAATGGCATTAGATAATTATGCGGTTATATTTGTTACAGAACAAATAGCTCAGCATTTAGATGAAACTATTAAAAGGTATAACAGACAGATGCTTCCGGCCGTTATATTAATACCAAGTAATCAGGGCTCGCTAAACATAGGAATGCAAAGAATTCGCGATAACGTGGAAAAAGCGGTGGGCGTAAATATTTTATAGAAGGGTAGGGAGATAACTTGAAAATCGGTAAAATTGTAAAAGTTTCTGGCCCATTAGTTGTTGCAAAAGACATGGACGAAGCTAATATATATGACGTAGTTAAGGTTGGAGAAAAAGGTCTTATTGGCGAAATTATCGAAATGAGAGGAGATAGAGCCTCCATTCAAGTATATGAGGAAACATCAGGCCTAGGACCAGGAGATCCAGTAGTGTCTACTGGAGAACCATTAAGTGTGGAACTTGGACCAGGACTTATGGAATCAATGTTTGACGGTATTCAAAGACCACTTGATGCAATAAGAGCTATAGCTGGTAATTATTTAACAAAAGGTGTAAATGTTTCGCCTTTAGATAGAAGTAGGAAATGGGAGTTTGTTCCTACGGCTGTGGTTGGTGATGAAGTTTCTTATGGTTACGTTATAGGTACAGTTAAGGAAACTACTGTTATAACTCAAAAAATAATGATACCCAAGGGGATTTCTGGAACTATAACTTCTATAACTCAAGGTGAGTATACTGTAGAAGATACAGTTGCGCAGGTGCAAACTTCAGAGGGTATTGTGCAAATTACCTTGATGCAAAAATGGCCAGTAAGACGTGGAAGACCTTATGCTACAAAATTAAATCCAGTAGAGCCACTAGTTACAGGTCAAAGAGTAATAGATACTTTCTTCCCAGTAACAAAAGGTGGTACTGCATGTGTTCCCGGTCCTTTCGGAAGTGGAAAAACTGTAGTTCAGCATCAATTTGCGAAATGGGCAGACGCTGAAATAGTAGTTTATATAGGTTGTGGTGAACGTGGAAATGAAATGACAGACGTTTTGAATGAGTTTCCAGAACTTAAAGATCCAAAAACAGGCGAATCATTAATGAAAAGAACAGTGTTAATTGCAAATACCTCTAACATGCCAGTTGCAGCTAGAGAAGCTTCTGTATATACAGGTATAACTATTGCAGAGTATTTTAGAGACATGGGTTTTTCTGTAGCATTAATGGCGGATTCTACGTCTAGATGGGCAGAGGCACTACGTGAAATGTCTGGAAGACTTGAAGAAATGCCAGGTGATGAGGGATATCCAGCATATCTTGGTTCACGTGTAGCTGATTTTTATGAAAGATCAGGAAAGATAGTTTGCGTTGGAGATGGTAAACGCGAAGGAGCAATTACAGTTATTGGTGCAGTATCACCTCCAGGTGGAGATTTATCTGAGCCAGTTACTCAAGCAACTCTTAGAATAGTTAAAGTGTTTTGGGGACTAGATGCCCAACTTGCTTATAGAAGACACTTTCCAGCAATAAATTGGTTGGATTCTTATTCATTATATTTAGATCAAACAGCTAAGTGGATGAATGATACCGTAGCAGAGGATTGGACTGAACTTAGAATTAAAGCCATGCTTCTTCTACAAGAAGAATCAAAGCTTGATGAAATAGTAAGACTTGTAGGTGTAGACGCTCTTTCTGAAAAAGATAGATTGAAATTAGAAGTTGCAAAGTCAATTAGAGAAGATTATCTACAACAAAATGCCTTCCATGAGGTTGATACATATTCATCTTTAGATAAACAATATAAAATGCTAAAGCTCGTTATAGCATTCCATGTTGAATCTGAAAAAGCTTTGACTGCAGGAGTTTATTTAGATAAGATATTAAAAATGGAAGCAAGAGATAAAATAGCAAGAGTAAAATATATTGCAGAAACTGAAATGTCAAAAATTGATGATGTATTTATAGCCTTGTCCGACGAAATAGAAAAATTAATAACGGAAGGAGGAGTTGCTCGTGATTAAAGAATACAGAACCATATCAGAAGTTGTAGGACCACTAATGGTTGTAGAGAAAGTTGAAGGCGTTAGATATGATGAACTAGTAGAAATAGAGCTACAAAATGGTGAAATTCGTAGCGGAAAAGTACTTGAAATAAATGAAGATAAAGCAATGGTTCAGTTATTTGAAAGTTCTGCAGGAATTAACTTAAAGGGTAGTAAAGCTAAATTTTTAGGAAGACCACTGGAACTTGGTGTTTCAGAAGATATGCTTGGAAGAGTCTTTGACGGTCTTGGAAGGCCTAAAGACGGCGGACCTAAAATTATTCCTGATAAGAGACTGGATATTAATGGAGAAGCACTAAACCCGGTGGCAAGAGATTATCCTTCAGAGTTTATTCAAACAGGTATTTCTGCTATTGATGGACTTAATACACTAGTTAGGGGACAGAAATTACCAGTATTTTCTGGATCAGGTCTTCCACACGCGCAACTTGCGGCTCAAATAGCAAGGCAAGCTAAGGTAGTAAATTCAGATTCGAAATTTGTTGTTGTATTTGCAGCCATAGGAATAACTTTTCAGGAAGCACAATTTTTCGTAGACGATTTTACAAATACTGGTGCTATTGATAGAACTGTATTGTTTATGAATCTTGCAAATGACCCGGCAATTGAGAGAATAGCTACACCTAGAATGGCGCTTACTACAGCTGAATATCTTGCTTATGAAAAAGGATATCATGTTCTTGTAATTATGACGGATATTACAAATTACTGTGAGGCTCTACGTGAAGTTTCAGCTGCAAGAAAAGAAGTTCCAGGTAGACGTGGATATCCAGGATATCTTTATACTGACCTTTCTACATTATATGAAAGAGCAGGAAGAATTAAAGGACTCGAAGGTTCAATAACTCAAATTCCTATACTTACAATGCCAGAAGATGATATAACTCATCCGATTCCAGATCTTACAGGATATATAACTGAAGGACAGATTATTTTAAGCAGAGAGCTTTATAAAAAAGGAATTATGCCTCCAATAGATGTTCTACCTTCACTATCAAGACTTAAAGATAAGGGTATAGGTAAAGGTAAAACACGCGAAGATCATGCTGATACAATGAATCAATTATTTGCTGCATATGCTCAAGGTAAGCAAGCAAAAGAGCTAGCAGTTATATTAGGAGAATCAGCTTTATCTGAGGCAGACAAAAAATATGCAATATTTGCAGATGCTTTTGAAAAGCAGTACGTAGCGCAAGGATTTGAAACTAATAGAACTATTGATGAAACAATAAATTTAGGATGGGAGCTTCTATCTATTCTACCAAGAAATGAACTTAAGAGAATTAGAGATGAATATGTAGAAAAATATTTACCTAAAAAAGAGGGTGAGTAAGCATGACAAGGTTAAATGTCAATCCCACTAGAATGGAGCTTACTAAACTTAAAAAAAGATTAGGTACAGCAACTCGTGGACATAAATTATTAAAAGATAAACAAGATGAGCTTATGAGAAGGTTTATTGATCTTATAAAACATAACAATGAACTTAGGAAAAAAGTTGAAGAAGAATTACAAAATTCTTATAAGGATTTTCTTATGGCAAGTGCATTAATGTCTTCAGAATTTCTAGAGGAGGCCATTGCCTACCCAAAAGAAAGTATTTCTGTAGAAGTTGCAACAAAAAATCTTATGAGTGTTAATGTTCCCATAATGAAATTTAAAAGAAAATTAGAAGATGATCCTGGTAGCATATATCCTTATGGATTTGCGAATACTTCTGGAGAGCTTGATGGAGCTATAGAAAAGTTATATTTAATTCTTCCAAAGCTTTTAGAACTTGCAGAAGTAGAAAAATCTTGTCAGCTAATGGCAGACGAAATTGAAAAAACCAGAAGAACAGTTAACGCCCTGGAATATATGATAATACCTCAACTTCAAGAAACCATAAAGTATATAAAAATGAAGCTTGGTGAAAATGAAAGAGGTGCTTTAACTAGACTTATGAAGGTTAAAAGCATGATGGAAGAAACCCAACGAATAGCAGAAGCAAAGAGAATCAGCGGGTAATCATGATGAAATTAAGGTGGTTTTGTGACACCTTAATTTTTTTTGATGAAAATATATATTGATGTATAGGGCTATTTATAATAGAATATAAAATATAATAAACTAAAATTTATTGCTTTGGAAAGCAATTAATATAAGGTAGAGGAGAATGCATATGGCAGTTAGAAAGATTTTACAATATGGGGACAAACGTCTTAATTCGATTTGTGACAAGGTTTTCAAGGTAGACGGTAAAATATTAAACTTAGTAGACGATATGATGGATACACTTTATGAGGGTAATGGTATAGGCCTTGCAGCTCCTCAAATAGGCGTTTTAAAAAGGGTTATCTTAATTGATTTAGGCAATGAAGAAGAAGAACCGATAATAGTTATAAATCCTAAAATAACAGCAAAGTCAGGAAATGAAAAGGATTATGAGGGTTGTTTAAGTTATTTGGGACATGAGGGTGAAGTCTTTAGACCTACAAATGTTACAGTGGAAGGAATGAATATTAAAGGAAAACCAGTAACTTATAAAGCTGAAGGGTTGCTTGCAAGAGCCTTCTGCCATGAGATTGATCATTTAGATGGAATACTATATATGTCTAAGGCTGAGGAAATGTACGAGCTAGCTGAAGAGGAAGAAGAGTAAAAATTATTCTTATATTATGCTTTAACTAAAAGTATATATTGCTAGGAATGCGTTCACATCGCCAAGTAATTCTAAACTAATTTTAGTAAAAGATACTAAAATTAGTTAAGAATTACTAAGGCTTGCTCATACGCATTCTACGCAATATATACTTTTGTTAGCATAATATAAGAATAATTTTACGAGTACTGTATTTCTCCTAGGATGCTAAAGAATTATTAAACACTTAGCATCTTAGAGGCTGGAACTTTACAATAATTATCAAAAAAAGAAATACTGTGAAAAAGAGTGTGCCCATGATTATTAATATCATAGGGGATGCTCTTTTTATTTTACCTACATATTGATATATTTCTACACAAATGCTATTATAGTATGGAATACAGGTGTATATACACTTGTATACATGTATATAAAGAGGTGTATAAATAAATGCAAGAGTTAAAAGAAAAGATTAATGAATTGAAAGTAGAAAAAAATGCTTTGATTCTAGCGCATTATTATGAGAATGATGATATTCAAGAGATAGCTGATTTCGTAGGAGATTCTTATTATCTTAGTAAAATAGCCAAAGAATGTAATGAAAATACAATAGTATTTTGTGGGGTAAAGTTCATGGCTGAGAGTGCAAAAATACTTTCACCAGAAAAAACAGTGCTTCTTCCCAATATAGAGGCGGGATGTACTATGGCAGATATGATTAATGGGGAAGATGTTAGGCAGCTTAAAAAGAAGCACCCAAAGGCAAAGGTTATCTGTTATATAAATTCAACAGCAGAAGTTAAAGCCGAAAGCGATATATGTTGTACTTCTTCCAATGCATTAAAAATAATTAATAGCTTAGATAAGGATGAAATAATTTTTATACCAGATAAAAATCTAGGTGAATATATAAATGAAAAAGCTCCCGATGTGGATATGATTTTATGGAATGGTTTTTGCTGTGTGCATGAATTTGTAAAGGCAGAAGAGATTATTGAAGTGAAAAATTCGGACAAAGATATAAAAATTTTAGTTCATCCTGAATGTAATAGTGAAATTAGGAAACTAGCTGACTTTATAGGAAGCACTGGAGATATAATTAAATTTGCCAGTGAAGACAGCGGCCAAAAGTACATGATTGTAACAGAGGAAGGTATACTTTATGAACTTAAAAATAAAAATCCTAATAAACAATTTATAACACCGAAGACACCTATGATTTGTAAAAGTATGAAGAAAACTACCTTAGATGATGTTTATAATAGTCTTCAAAGTAAACAATATGAAATAACCTTAGATGAAGATGTAAGACGCGCAGCACAGAAATGTCTAAATACAATGCATGAAATGGCAAGGTGATTTAATGGATATTTTTGTAGATGTGCTAATAGTTGGAACTGGTGCAGCGGGCTTATATGCTGCATTGAATTTAAGAGAAGACTTAAATATACTTCTAATAACTAAGGATGAAGTAAATAAATGTAACACATTTCTAGCTCAAGGTGGGATTTCAGTAGCTAGAGATCAAAGTGATTTTGATTTGTTTATACAAGATACACTAAAAGCAGGGAAGTTTAAAAATTCCATAAAAGCGGTACAAACTCTAGTATATGAATCCATAGATAATATAAATAAAGTAAAAGATCTTGGAGTAAGCTTTGACAGGGAAAATGGCGAATTTAAATATACAAAGGAAGGTGCCCATAGCATAAGTAGAATTGTCCATAAAAAGGATGAAACCGGAAAAGAACTTTTTTTATCTTTGCTAGAAGCATTAAGAAATAAAAAAAATGTGAGTATATTAGAAAATACTACCTTGGTTGATATTATTACTAAAAATAATATCTGCTGTGGAGGTATTGCAACTAAAGGTGAAAAAAGAATAAATATCTATTCTAAGGCAACTGTTTTAGCAACAGGTGGTATTGGAGGGCTCTTTAAAAATTCAACTAATAGAAGAAGCTTAACGGGGGATGGCATAGCTATTGCATTGAGACATAAGATTAAAACCTCTGATTTAGACTATGTTCAATTTCATCCAACTGCACTATATGATGATAATTTGAATTGTGAGAAATTCCTCATATCAGAATCACTAAGAGGTGAAGGCGCCAAACTTCTAAATGAATATGGTAGAAGATTTGTAGACGAACTACTACCAAGAGATGTAGTTGCTAAGGCAATTTATGGAGAAGAAAAAAAGAGTAGTCTGCCTTTTGTATTTTTAGATATTTCATTTAAAGGCAAAGATTATATAACTAATAGGTTCCCAGGTATTTATAATCATTGTTTGCAAAGGGGTATAGATATTACAAAAAACAAAATTCCAGTAACGCCAGTACAACACTATCACATGGGAGGAATTGCTGTTGACTTAAGTTCTAGAACATCTATGGAGAATTTATTTGCCTGTGGTGAGGTGAGCTGCACGGGAGTACATGGAGCAAATAGGCTAGCAAGTAATTCACTATTGGAGGCCTTAGTTTTTTCTAGAAGAGCTTCAGAGTTTATAAATAAGTCAATTGATAGTACTGACCTTTTAAACTATGAAGATTTAAATGATTTAAAGGGGATTAAGGATTATAGAGAAATTAATAAAACTATAGTTGTAGATAAATTTAAGAAAATGGGAGAGGGTATAAGGAATGAATTGGTTAATTATTGATGATATTCTTATAGAGGCAATAAAAGAAGATGTACCTCAAAATGATATTACAACAGAATTTATTATAAGTGATGAGTGTAATTGTAGTATTGATTTAATAGCTAAAGAAAATGGAATAATTGCTGGACTTCCTGTATTTGAGAGGGTCTTTAAAATACTGGAAGAGGTGAATATAGAGTTTTTTAAAAAAGATGGAGATGAAGTGTGTGAAGGGCAGTGTATTGCACAACTAAGTGGGAAAACAAAACATATATTGACAGGGGAGCGAACAGCATTAAATTTTCTTGGAAGAATGAGTGGAATTGCAACGTTAACTAAAACTTATGTAGATAAATTAAGAGGCAGTGGCGTGAAGATTTTGGATACAAGAAAAACTACGCCTAATATGAGGATATTTGAAAAATATGCTGTAAAAATGGGTGGAGGCTGTAACCATAGATACAATTTATCTGATAGTGTGCTAATAAAAGAAAATCATATAAGTGCTGCGGGTGGAATAAAAGCAGCAGTTAGTATTATACGCCAGAATGTTTCCTTTGTTAAAAAAATCGAAGTTGAAGTTGAAACTTTGCAGCAAATTAATGAGGCTTTAGAAGTTGGTGCCGATATTATAATGCTAGATAATATGGATTCTCTTACTATGAAAAAAGCCGTAGAGGTAATTAATAAAAAAGCTATAATTGAGGCATCTGGAAATGTAACATTAGATAATATTTTGGAAGTTGCGAGTTGTGGAGTTGACTATATTTCTGTAGGGGCATTGACTCACTCTTTTAGAGTTTTAGATTTAAGTATGAAGAATTTAGTTAATAGTTAAAAATAATGACAACAAAAGGTAATGAGCTTGCAATAACCGATACTACGGGTTATCATAAAGTATATATAAATATTGCTGAGAGAGTTTTTCAAGTTTTTAGGGCTGATGCACAAGGAAAATCCGAAGTAACTGCCCTTGGGTTTAAAATTTAGATCAAATATTTTTTTAAAAGGGGCTGTCTCAAAATAGAAATCACTTTCTATTTTGAGACAGCCCCTTCCTATTAATGATAATGATACTTCAATTACTAGTGTAACAACTGTAATTGTGGTATCAGCATTAATTTTTATTGTGTCTATAGTGAATATAATAGCAATGACACTGTTTTGGATATTAGATAAAAGAAAAGAAATTGCTGTTCGAAAAGTATTAGGATTTACCCTCGATGATGGTAGGATAATGAATTCTTTATGTGTGTAGGCCTATGTAAAATGTTTAATTTTGTGAATTCTTCGTATTCGTGCTTTTTTACAGTTGTGACGAAACTTAAGGAAGTTGCGAATTAACAGGTTTGATTCATATATTAAATTTTACCATTTTTCATAATGTGTTATTTCTTCGAATTTCTTTCGTGGACGAGCTATTGGTGTTTCATCTGAATAACCAATAGGAATAATACCAACCACATATTTATCTGAAGGAATATTTAATATTGGTCTAATTTCTTCTTGAGTAAACCAAGCGACCCAACAAGTACCTAAGCCTAAATTTTCAGCTTCAAGTACTAGGTGCTCTATTGCAATAGTTGTATCTCTAATTATAAGCTTAAGCTCTGGTTCTGGACTATTCTCATTTAGTGATATGTCTATGTCTTCATTTATTCTTACACGTATATCTGCAACGCATACGATATGTATAGGAGCAGCGTTCATCCATTTTTGATCATGAGATACTTTTGATATTTTTTGTTTTGTTTCCTCTGATTTGACTATAATAAAGTGCCATGGTTGTGTGTTGCTGCCGGATGGAGCAATTCTGGCACTTTCAAGCAACTGAAGAATCTTTTCATCTTCTACAGGCTTATTTTTGTATTTTCTTATACTTCTGCGTGTTTCAATTTCTTTAATCATACTATTATCCCCTTATTATTCTTAAATTTTATATTTTAATATAAATGAATTTGTATATTTGTTTTATACTAATTATAAATGTTAAACCTCATAAGTTTTATTTAAATATACCATTATTACCGTAAATTGTATATTGAAATAATGTTGTATGATTATGTATAATTTATACATTATTATTCCGTAAAATAAAATATTTTTCTTGGAGTATGCAACAAAAGTATATATTGCGTAAAATGCGTTCGAACAAGCCTTAGAATTACTTGGCGTCGTAAACGCATTTCTAGCGATATATACTTTTCGTTATAGCATAATCCAAGAAAAACTCTTGAACTATAGAATATTATAATCTAACGCCTTTTACTCCATATATGGAGCCGAAAAATGGGATTTTTAACTTCTGATATACGTGTATATCTTTATTTAGGATAAGGCTTTTATGAAGGTACACCTTCACGCCCTCATATTCCATTAAAATAAATTGTTCTGAAGGAGAAAAATTTTTCTGAGTCTCAATCCAGAGACTTCTTGTAGGTGTTCCTCCTCAACCACACGAATTTAGTACAGACTTAACCACTAAAACTGAATTCGATTTTCGTATAGCATTAATTGCTTTGTCATCTATAGTTAACATAGAACACCTCCATACCCATAGTGGGTATATCTATACTGATATTCTATTCCGAAAGTGTCTAAATGTCAATGAAGATAGAAAATTTAAGATTTCCATAGTAAACTGATTTAGTCTATTCTAAATTTGCTTATTAATATAGTCCTTAAGTCTATCATTCCAAGGCGGAATTTCAATATCAAGGGAGTTTTTTATAAGAGAACTATTAACACAGGTATACTTAGGTTCTTTGATGAGATTAAATAGAAGTTTATCTGAGTTTAAAACCAATGGAACATTAAGATTACCAAACTCTATTATACTATTTATTAGCTGTGATTTTGATAAACAACCTTCATTGGTATAGTTATATACTCCATATTTATCAGTGACTATAAGCCTCTGAATCACTGCGGTCAAATCTTCAATATTAGTTATGGAAAGAGTGGGATTTGAAAACAGATAAATTGCTGTATGTTTACCTTTTAGAAGTTTTGTAACAAAACAATCATTGCCACCAAATATATTTGAGCTGCGAATAATAAAATATTTGCTGCAAATAGTTTGGATTAATTCTTCTGCTCCGAGTTTACTCTTACTATATGCATTTATTGGAGTACATTCATCACTTTCAATGTAGGGTGAAGATTTAATATCACCATATACATCTGTGCTTGATAGATATAATATGGGAATGTTAAGGGAATTACAACAAGTAGCAATATTTAAAGTTCCTACAGTGTTTACGCCATAGGCTAAATCTTCATTGTATTCACAAATATATTTATTTGTTATGGCTGCAGTATGAATTACAGCATCAGGCTTTAATTCATTCAGAGTTTTCTCAGTAGTTATTTTATCCATTATGTTAAGCTGAGTTTTATCTAACCCATATATAGTATGTGATTTTGACAAGACGCTGCAAAGATATGTTCCAATATTACCTTTTGCACCAGTTATTAAAATATTCATAAATACCCCCTTAAATTTCATACTACTAAATTATATGATTTGGTATTTTTATTATTAAGGAATTCATAAATTTTCTTAAAGAAATTTTACTTACTTGTGATATATAGTATAGGGCATTTGAGATAAAGTAGAGTAGATCCTCATATTGTATAATTACTTTTTTAGGGTATGCAAGCACAAATTGACATTTAATGTGATAAATTATATAATTGTAAATCAAAGTATAGGAATGGGGGCGAGGTAATGGCAATAGATAAGAGTGAAATGGAATTAGAAAAGCGTAGACTAGAGGAAACTGTAGACTGGCTAAGTGAGCAAGTTAATTTAGCAGCTGAAAAACATGAAGAATTAGAAAAAAAAGTAGCTATGTTAAAGAAAAGTTCTGGTGGCACATATAATGAAGAGTTAGCTTTAACACAGCAGGTATATGAGTTTGCAAATAAAAATTTACAAAAGTACAGTGAAGCATCTCATAAACCATATTTTGCAAGGATTGATTTTAGTGAGGCTCGGAGAGATAAGGAAAGCTATTATATAGGCAAATTTGGTTTAAATGATAGCAGTGAGGGAGAAGAAAAAGTAATTGATTGGAGAGCGCCCATTGCAGAATTGTATTATAGTGGGCAGCAAGGTAAGGTTAGTTATAAGGCACCTATAGGTTTTGTTGACGGTGTGCTATCTCTAAAACGTAAATTTCTTATTGAAAATGAAAAATTAGAAAATGCTTTCGATGAAGGTATTAATGATATAATTTTAAGATCTTCAAGTGATGAAACTGAGGATAATGCACTAGTAGATGAATTTTTAAAGATAAATTTAGAACAAAGCATAGGAAGCAAGCTTAAAGATGTTGTAGCTACAATTCAAAAGGAACAGAATGAAATTATAAGGGCAAGTAAAAATACAGTAATGATAATACAGGGTTCTGCAGGTTCCGGAAAAACTACAGTTGCACTACATAGGCTAGCATACCTCATGTATAAATATAGTGAAAACTTAACTACCCATGAGATTTTAGTTATAGCGCCTAATAAGCTATTCTTAGATTATATTTCTGATATACTACCTAGTCTTGGGGTAAGTGGAGTTAAGCAAAGCACCTTTGAGGATATTGCTTGCAACATCTTAAAATATAGTGGCAAAATTCACACTAAGGATATGAAATTTTCCTTAGTTATGGAAGAGAGCAATAAGGAAAAAGTGAAATTTATAACTACTAGTAGCAAATTTAAAGGAAGTATGACATATAAAAGTATTATGGATAGATACTTAAAATATATAGAAAATAAAGATATTCAAATTGAGGATATTATGGTGGGGGAGTATATATTATTTACTTCAAATGAAATAAAAAGATTATACTCTAAGGATTTAATAAACTTCCCGTTAAATAAAAGAAAACAGGAGATTAAGAGATATTTTAACTTGAAATTAAAGGTTATAATTCCAGAAGTCTTCGAAAAGATAGATTATGCCTATGAGAGATCCATTCAAAGCGCTAAAAGAGATATTAAGGATGAAACTTCTAAAAGAAAAAAAATTATTGAACTTTATGATAAAAGGGATGAGGAAAAAAAGCATTTCAATGCTAATGCTAAAAAAGCCATGGATGAGTATTTTAAACAATGGTCCCAAAAGAGCATAATTGATTTATATTTTAATTTACTTATGGATGAAGAAGTTTTCACTGAACTTACAGAAGGCAAAATAGGCACAAAGTTATATGATTTTATTAAATCTGAAACTATTGCAAGCATCAGTGGTAGTATTATAGATAGCGATGATTTAGCAGCTTTACTTTATTTGAAGCTTAAGGTTGAAGGTTTAGATAAATTCAATTTTTCTCATATTGTAATAGATGAAGCGCAAGATTATAGTAATTTTCAATTATTGATGCTTAAAAGCATTGCAGTTAATGATTCTTTCACAATTGTAGGTGATATTGGGCAAGGTATCTACTATTATAAGGGCATTGAGAGTTGGCAAAAGCTTATTAGTGAGGTTTTTAAAGGACAAGCGAATTATATTCCACTGACTCAAAGCTATAGATCTACTATAGAAATAATAAATGTTGCAAATAGGGTACTTCAAAAGCAACAAAATTATATAACTCCAGCGAGGCCTGTACTAAGACATGGGAAAGAGCCAGACTTAATAAGTTACAGTGTTGAAAAAGAGTTTGTGGAGAAATTAGATGAAATAGTAAAAAGTGTAAAGATAAGTGGAAAGAAAAGTATTGCAGTTATTGGAAAAACCTTTAAGGAGTGCAAATATATAAAAACTCAACTTAAAAAGTACAGCGAAAATGATTGGGAGTTAATAAAAAATACTGATAAAAATTTTCAATCAGAAAGAATAATTATACCCTCCTATATGACTAAAGGCTTAGAGTTTGATTGTAGTATTGTTTATAATTGTGACGAAGAAAGTTATGGTGATAATGAGTTAGACAAGAAAATATTATATGTAGTTCTTACAAGGGCGCTACATATGGAATATATCTTTTATAAGGAAAAACCTTCAAGTTTATTAGAATAAGAACACTATTATATAATAACTTTATATTTACCGCTAAATTGTGATGGCTAAAAAAATAGAATATTTTAATATTTAAGTGGTAAACTATAAAGTAACAAAGTTACGCGAATTACTAAAAAACTACTAACGAATAATAATTATTAGTTGAACAGGTTTGCTAAATGTGGTAAAATATATTATATATAAGAGGATTAAAATCATATAAGTTTATAGGGGTAATAACAGTTGATGATTGTTATCTTGCCCAGAGAACTACAAGGAGGATTTTAGAATGAAAACAACAAAGTTAAAAGACAATATTTATTGGATTGGTGTAAACAACCCAGAGCTTAGGGTGTTTGATATTATAATGGAAACAAAAAAAGGAACTACTTATAATTCATATTTAATAGACGATGAAAAAGTTGCTATAATAGATTGTGTTAAAGATGGTTATTTTGAAGAGTTTTTAGGTAAAATAAAAGGCGTTATTGGAGAAAGAAAAGTTGATTACATAGTTGTTCAACATACAGAACTGGATCATAGTGGTTCTTTATCTAAGTTCTTAGAAGTTTATCCAGAGGCTGTTGTTGTTGCTTCAAAAGCTGCTATAAGCTATTTGAAAGAAATTACTAATAAGGAATTTAACAGTAAGCCAGCAATAGAAGAAATTTGTTTAGGTAAAAATACCTTACAATTTATATCAGCACCAAATTTACATTGGCCTGATACAATCTTTACATATATTAAGCAAGAAAAAATATTATTTACTTGTGATGTAATGGGCTGTCACTATTCACCAACTAATTGTATAACGGATGCTTGTTCAGGTGATTATTTTGATGAAATGAAATATTATTTTGATGTTATAATGGGACCTTTTAAAAAGTTTGTAAATATGGGTCTGGATAAAATCAAAGATTTAGAATTAGATATGATAGCACCAAGTCATGGACCTATACATATAGATGACATTAAAATGTATTTAGACCTTTATAGAGAATGGGCTAAAGTTTATGAAATAAAAGAAAAAAATGTTCAGATTTTTTATGTTTCAGCTTATGGTAATACTGAAACTGTTGGAAAATATTTAGCTAAGAAAATCAATGAAAATGGTATAAAAGCTGAGGCTCATGAAATTACATCCATGAATTTAAGCGATATTGTGGAATTAATTGAAAAAGCTAGTGGTATTATGATAGGTTCTCCAACTATTAATCAAGATGCTGTAAAACCTGCTTGGGACGTTTTATCTCTTGTGTGTGCAATAACCAATAGAGGCAAAGCAGCAGCAGCTTTTGGATCATACGGATGGAGTGGAGAAGGCATTCCTATGCTTACACAAAGGCTAAAATCTTTAAAATTTAACGTGGTAGAAGAGGGACTTAAATTTAAATTTGTTCCAAGTACTAAGGAATATGAAATGGCTGACAACTTTGTGGAAGCCTATTTAGAAATTTTAAAATAGTCAATCACAGTTTACCTCAAATAAATAATTAAAAAGGAAAATTTTACTTTAATGATATTTCAGAAGGAAAGTATCCTACTTATATAAGTGGGAGTTACATGCTGCAACAAAGAAAAAACTTAAGTGGGAATCTAAAGCTCCTTCTGAAGTCGTTAATTGCAGCTCCGCAGGAGATGATTTAATAGTGGAGTTTTCCTTTTTTTATAAAGAATTAAAAGCATTTCATATGTAAATAATATGATACATAAATATATTAATTGATATTATTTGAATTTGTTATAGAAAAAAAAAGCTATTTCTAGTATTATTTAAATAAGCATAAAGTACCAATGAATAATTTGCAAATATAGTATGGAGGGGATTTATATGAATAAACAATATATAATAAATTTTTTAAAAACAAATGATTTAAGTGATATAGCTGAAATTCAATATAAAAAGGGCACCATAGCTATAAAATTTAAATATTATTATGATGAAGTAGAAATAGAAGCAGCTAACTGTTATGCAAATGAAGAAGGCGATTTTAAAAAGGATAAAGAGGACTGGTACGAAGAATATTTTCTACCTTATTTAAGCGATATTGCGGCAGACAATGTGGAAGATATTATGGAGGAATGTGCGGAGCAAATGGAAATTGAGTACGAGTTTATTGGCTGTGATATATCACAAGATGCATATGAATTTAATGAATTCGCTGTAGTTTTTTATGGTGAAGATGCAGATATAGAAATTGATGATATTTTATTTGAACTAGATATATAAATTTCTTTTATAATAATAGGTGGACGGTTAAGCCACTTTTTTGCAAGTGGCTTTAACTTTTTCATACTTAACAATAACTTCATCTAATTGCTGACTGCAAGACACAACTATTTTATCTGTAGGCTTTTTAAAATTCAGTAGAAAATGCAATATCAGTCTTAATGATTCTAATTCTCTTTTTATAAGTTGTAATTTAATATTCATAAATTTATACCTCTTATTCATATACGTGTACTCCTTGTTGTTAATTTTGTTTTTGTAAAGCAAATATAGTATACCAAATTATTCAAATCATGTTAGGTTTTTTCTTAGTCAATAAAATATACAAAATTACAAAATAGACTATAAATGGGGGAAATAATTAAACACAATATGGTAAAATATACCAAATAAACCCACGCAAATGTTTGAGAAAGCTATTTTACATAATATGTAAATGACGAAAAAGGTCTTAAATTTCTTGTGCTATAATTATAAGAAATAGAACACGTTTAATTTTCAATAGTTACTAATAAAAAAGTTAAAAATAGTATAGGAGTGATATTATGGGTATAGATGAGTTAACCAATAGAATAAATTACCTTTACAAGAAAAGTAAAGAAGAGGGACTTACGGGTGAGGAGAAAGCAGAGCAGCAAGAATTAAGACAAAAGTATATTGATAATGTTAAAAGAAATTTTAGAGCGCAACTAGATACAATAAAAAAAGTATAATAGAAGGATTAAAAACAATAAATTTACTAATGAGTAGAGGTGGGGGAATTTAATGGATGTTACTATAGAGGAATTAATAGAGAATTTTAAGTTAGAGGTTTTAGTGCAAGGAGAAAAGGGTAAATTAATTAATGTTAGTGATATTAATAGACCAGGGCTTCAAATTGCAGGCTTTTATCAGTATTTTGATAATAAGAGGGTTCAATTAATAGGCATGGCAGAGTGGGGATTTCTGGACTGCATGGAAGTAGAACTTAGGAAGAAACGAATTAATAAATATTTTAAATTAGATCCGTTTTGTGTTATTTTTACTAGGGATTTGGAACCTCACACGGAAATTCTTAAGGCAGCGCAGGAAAATGGTACATGGATTTTAAGGACCAAATTAATTTCCACAAGATTTATTAGTAAGCTTACAAATTTCTTAGACACTAAGCTAGCCCCAGAAACTAGACTTCATGGAGTTCTAGTAGATGTTTATGGCATAGGAATATTACTTAGTGGTGAAAGTGGTATAGGTAAGAGTGAATGTGCCTTAGAATTAATCAAAAGGGGACATAGACTTATTGCAGATGACGCGGTAGACATTAAAGAAATTGATGGTGTGCTCCTAGGAAGTTGTCCATATATAACCTCAGGTATGCTGGAAGTGAGAGGTATGGGAATAATAGATATTCCAGCGATTTATGGTATGAGTTCTGTTCTAAACACTAAGACTATTAGTATATATATTTCACTTACTCTGTGGAATGAGAATGAAGAATATGATAGACTTGGTATAGATAATGAATTTATGGACATTTTAAATGTGCCTTTAAGAAAGATAACATTGCCAATTAGGCCGGGTAGAAATATAGCAGTGATTATAGAAGCTGCCGCAGCTAATTATAGATATAGTTTGAATTCTAAGATAACGCCTGTTGAGACCATAAATATGAGAATAGAGGAAGTAACTGCAGCTCGAAATAATTAAAAAATAATTAAAAAATAAATTATTTTAATAATATGCAATTTTCAGATAATAAAACTTCAAAAATATACAGTGAATACCATAAATATACTGTTTATTTGTAAAATTTGAAAGTTTTATTTGATTTAGGACCAACTAAACCCAAAAATGATTTTTTAAGACATTTTTGGCATTTGTAATTCAATAAAATATTTAGTAGAATAGTAAATATAAAAAGTATTTATATTAGGGGGTAAGTAAACATGTCTGATGTTAAAGATTTAGAAAAAAAATATGAATTAGCTTGGGACAAATACACTAAAAGTGATTTGGAAAAAGTATTCACATTATCTGATAATTATATAGATTTTATGTCAAAATGCAAAACTGAAAGAGAGTGCGTAACTGAATTTATTACTTTAGCTGAAACAAATGGTTACAAAAACATTGATACTTATATAAAAGATGGCACTGCATTAAAAGCCGGTGATAAAGTTTATGCAAACTGCATGGGAAAAACTTTAGCATTATTTTTAATTGGTTCTGAGCCTATTGAAAAGGGTTTTAAAATTTTAGGGGCTCATGTTGACTCGCCAAGACTTGATTTAAAACAAAATCCATTATATGAAGATTCTGATTTAGCATTAGTTAAAACACATTATTATGGTGGAGTTAAGAAATATCAATGGGTGACTATACCTTTAGCTATCCATGGTGTTGTGGTTAAGAAAGATGGCACTGTAGTAGATATAGTAATAGGAGAAGATGAAAAAGAACCAGTAGTGGGAATATCAGATCTTCTAATTCACTTATCTGCAGACCAAATGCAAAAAACTATGGCAAAGGGCATTGAAGGCGAAGATTTAAATGTGTTTATGGGAAGTATACCAGTAGAAGATAAGGAAGCTAAAAATAGAGTTAAGTTAAATGTATTAAGACTTTTAAATGATAAATATGACATAGATGAAGAAGATTTTGTATCTTCTGAACTAGAAGTAGTACCTGCAGGGCGTGCTAGAAGCTATGGACTAGATAGCAGTATGATTATGGCTTATGGACATGATGACAGAGTTTGTGCTTATACATCTTATGAAGCATTAATGAATATCAAAGAAACAGACAAAACTTGTATTGTTTTACTTGTGGACAAAGAAGAAGTAGGCAGTATTGGCGCAACAGGAATGCAATCTAGATTCTTTGAAAACACAGTAGCTGAAGTTGTTAATTTAATGGGAGAATATAGTGACTTAAAAGTAAGAAGAGCACTCGCGAGTTCTAAAATGTTATCTTCTGACGTAAGTGCGGCATATGACCCAAACTTTCCTTCAGTTATGGAAAAACGTAATTCTGCATATTTTGGTAAAGGTATAGTTTTTAACAAGTATACTGGAGCTCGCGGGAAAGGCGGATGCAACGATGCAAACCCAGAATTTATTGCAGAGCTTAGAACTATAATGGCTAAACATAAAATTTCATGGCAAACATCAGAGCTTGGCAAAGTAGATCAAGGCGGCGGTGGCACTATAGCTTATATACTAGCTGAGTATGGTATGCAGGTTATTGATTCAGGAGTTGCTCTTCATAACATGCATGCACCATGGGAAATTGCAAGTAAAGCAGATATTTATGAAGCCTTTAGAGCTTACGAAGCATTTTTAATAGAAATATAAAGAAAAAAAGTATATATTACTACAACTGCATCTCACTGCGCTAAGTAATTCTAAGATAATTTTATGAAAGATACTAAAAAGTACAAACTCGCTAGCGCTCAAACATGTACTTTTCTTCACGTATCTTTCATAAAATTATCTAAGAATTACTAAAGCTTGATCGAATGCAGTTTACGTAATATATACTTTTTTTACGCATTAAATGACATGATAAAAGGGATGTGAAAACATCCCTTTTATTTGTCTAATTCATTTACAAAGGCAGCTAGTTCATTATGACTTAGGAAAACTGAACCAATTACACCATGACTGGTATCTGAGGTTGTAATCCCATGGAAATCTGAACCAGCAGTAATAAACTTATTATACTCTCTAGCCTTTGCTTTTAGAAAGGCTTTTTGTTTTTTTGTATTTATTGGATAGACGGCTTCAATACCATCAAAATCGAAACACATCATTTCATCTATAGAAGACTTTTTAATTAGCACAGGGTGTGCAAGTACTACCAATGCATTAACTTTCTTTAACATATCTATACCATCGGCTGTTGAGATTTTCTTGGTTTGCACGTATGCAGGGCTATCGTTTGAAAGCAAATTATCAAATATATATTTCCAATCATATTTGTAACCAGCATTCATTATAGCTTTAGCTATATGAGGTCTAGCTATTACCCCTTTAGCATCATCTAAAATTTTCTGGTAATCTAATTTTATTTTGAAAAATGTATCTAAATTTTCCACTATTTTTTCAGCTCTTAATACTCTATAAATTTCCATTTCTTTTAAGTAATTTTGAAAAACACCATTTTTATAACTATCATCTTTAAAATAACCTAAAATATGAATACTTTCTTTATTGTGAATAGTAGAGAGCTCTATGGCAGGAACTACCCTTATATTTTCACGTGCACCTTCTATAATTCCTTCTTCAACATTTAAAGTAGTGTCATGATCTGTTATTGCAATAATATCTAAACCTCTTGTAGAAGCTATATAAATTAATTCCTTAGGACTTAGTTTTCCATCAGATGCATTTGTATGAAGATGGAAATCACCTCTGTTGTACATAAAATCACCTCGAATTTAAAGTTTATCATAAATAATATTAAAGTAACTAAAAAATAATTATGATATTTTATTTATATAATATCATTTTAACTAATAATGGTGAATATTAAAAGGGGTTTCTAACAAATAATAATTATTATTTGGAGAAATACCACAAATTCTAAACAGTTTTAGTAATATATACGTTTAATTTTAAAGAATATATGAATCACTTTTAGTGAACTCTTATCCTAATCCTAATGATTTTCTGCAAAATATTTGCTATAATAGGTAATTATAAGAGAATAGGAGATAGATTATGTTTTTGATGATAGACAACTATGATTCATTTGTATACAACCTAGTTAGATACTTTGAAGAATTAGGTGAGGAAATATTAATTTATAGAAACGATAAAATTACCTTTTCAGATATTGAGAGAATTAAACCAGAAGCCATAATAATTTCACCTGGTCCAAAATCTCCAGAATATGCAGGAATTTGCATGGAAATAGTGGAAACATTTAAAGAGAGTATACCTATTTTGGGAATATGCCTCGGTCATCAGATTATTGGTAAGGTGTTTGGTGGTAAAATTATTCAAGGAACCCAGCCAGTACATGGAAAAGTATTTGAAATTGTACATAGTGGAAAATATATGTTTAAGAATATTGTAAGTCCAATGAAGGTTACAAGATATCATTCCTTAATAATAGAGAGAGAATCACTACCAGATGTGCTAGAGATAACTAGTGAGACGGAGGATGGGGTTATAATGGGAATAAGACATAAGCAGTACCTGATTGAAGGGGTACAGTTTCACCCTGAAGCAGAGCTAACTGAGTATGGACACGAAATTCTTAAGAATTTTATTAATGAGGTCAGAACTAAAAATAAAGTTATAAAAAGCTAAGGAGAAAAAATGAAGCTACTAATTGAAAAATTCAACACAAAACTTGATGGATTTGAGATATATTCACTATTTAAAGAAGATTTAAATACAATGTTATTAGATAGTGCTAGAGATGCGGAAACTTTAGGAAGATACTCTTTTATAGGGGTTAACTGTTTTTTAACTTTTAAAAGTAAAGATGGTATATGCTACAAGGGAGAAGAAGTATATGCAGGGGATACCTTTGAAGAGTTAAATAAAATCATAAAAGAATATGCTATAGAAAACAATACTGAGCTTCCTTTTGTAGCTGGCGGAATGGGGTATTTTTCCTACGACCTTGCTAGGGAAGTTGAAGAGCTACCTAATATAGCAAATCAAGATATAGATATACCACATTGCATTTATAATTTTTATGACAACGTTATTATCTTAGATAATCTTGAAAGTAGTGTTTATATATCTGCACTAGGCATACTTAAACCACCAAAAGACAGTATTTTAGATATTGCAGAGCGGATACAAAAGGGCCATAAAATTGTATATGAAAAAGTAGGAAGCATAGTGAATAAATTTACTTCGGGTTTTGAAAAGAAGGATTATATCAATACTGTATCAAAGGTAAGAGCGTATATAAAAAGTGGGGATATATATATTACCAATTTAACTCAAAGATTTAGTTGTAACACCCGTAAAAGTGCATATAAAATATATAAAGACTTAAGACATATAAATCCAGCTCCTTTTGCTGCCTTTATGAACTTTGAAGATTTTAATATAATATGCTCCTCCCCAGAAAGATTTCTGTCAATTAAAAATAGAAGGGTAGAAACTAGGCCTATAAAGGGCACTATGCCAAGAGGAATAGATGAATCAGAAGATTTGAAAAATAAAAATATATTAATAAATAGCGAAAAAGATAAGGCTGAACTTTTGATGGTGGTGGATTTAGAGCGAAACGATTTAAGTAAAGTATGCAAACCCAGCTCTGTTAAAGTAACTGAACTTTTTAAATTAGAGGAGTATAGTACAGTATTTCATTTGGTATCTACAGTAGTAGGTGAACTAAAAGATGGGATAAGCCCTCTAAAATGCATTAAGGCTTGTTTTCCAGGAGGTTCTATAACAGGGACACCTAAAATACGTTCAATGGAAATTATTGAGGAATTAGAGCCAGTAGGTCGAAATGTGTATACAGGGGCACTTGGATATTTAGGCTTTGATGGAAATGTGGATTTAAATATAATTATTAGAACAATCTTAATAAAAGACAATAAGGCTTATTTTGGCGTAGGTGGCGGAATAACTTGGGATTCTAATGAAGAATGCGAATATGATGAAACCTTAGATAAAGCAAAGGCTCTGATGCGAGTATTATAGAGTAGTGCTACATGGGTGACACCTAAGGAGGTATTATGATACTTATAAATGGTAACTTAAGCGAAGACAAGATATCTCTTGATAGTGGCTTTTTCTTTGGAAGAGGAGTCTTTGAGACTATATTAGTTAAAGAAAAACCAATATTTCTTAGAGAGCATATAAAAAGGTTAAATAGTGGACTTAGCACACTAGGGGTAAATAAAGAAATTACAGAAGCTGAAATTTTTGCTGGCGTGGAAAAGCTTAGCCTTAAAAACTCTGTGCTTAAGATTATGGTATCTGAGAAAAATACTATAATTACTAAAAGAGAAATTCCATATATAGATAGTGACTACGCGCGAGGGTTTTCTTTAGGATTAAGTGAGACACGGCGAAATGCACATTCTAATTTAACTTATGTTAAATCCTTTAACTACGTAGAGAATATTATTGAAAGAGATAAGATTATAAAAAAAGGCTATAATGAAGCACTATTTTTAAATACAGAAGGATTTATAAGTGAGGGAGCTGTAAGTAATATATTTTTTGTGAAAAATGGGATTATATTTACGCCAAATATTAAATGTGGCTTACTACCGGGGATTATTCGAGATTTTATTATACAAAATTCATTGTCAATGGGATTTGAAATCCAAGAAGGTGAGTTTACATATGATGAATTAATAAAAGCAGAGGGCGTTTTTATAACTAATAGTATTATGGGTATAATGAAGATAAATAAAATCCAAGATAAAATTTTTAATGAAAGTTTGGTTGTTTCCCAAATAAAAAAGTATTATGATAGATGTGTAGAAAATTATAAGGAATAAGGCATAGAAAAATAGACTAGCAAATTGATTTGTTATTTGTTTGAAGTCGCCTAAATACTACTCCAAAGGGGTGGAAACAATAGATAAAAATTTAATAAATGATAAAATCAATATTATTATAGAAAACCGTAGTTTTCAGTATAATTTAAAAAAGATAGAAAATCTAGAAAAACAAAGAGAATTTTGCAAACATGATATGCCGCACTTTTTAGATGTGGCAAGACTTATGTACATAATAAGTTTAGAAAATACTTTAAATATACCCCAATATATGATTTATGCAACTGCACTTTTGCATGATATAGGTCGTGGAGAAGAATATGAGAATGGAACAGCTCATGATACCGCTAGTGTGAAAATTGCGAGTGAAATATTGAAGCAGTGTAGTTATGATATTGAAGAAATAGATGAAATTATAGAGGCTATAGGAAATCATAGAAATAATACTGAAAAATTAAATAGTCTAAGCTACATATTATACAAGTGTGACAAGCTTTCAAGAAATTGTGCTAACTGTAGGGCTATTTATGATTGCAAATGGCCTGTGGAGAAGAAAAACTTGAAGATAACATATTGAAAATTATTTTTTAGGAGGAAGTTTATGAAAATAGGAAACAAAGATTTTGAAATTGGTAAAAGGACGTACATAATGGGAATTTTAAATGTTACCCCTGATTCTTTTTCTGATGGGGGAAGATTTAATAATATGGAGGCAGCCATAAAGCATGCCAAAAAAATGGTCTCTGAGGGAGTAGATATTATCGATATTGGTGGTGAATCTACAAGACCAGGGCATAATTCTGTAAGTGAAGAAGAAGAGATTAAAAGAGTAGTGCCTATTATAGAGGCTTTAAAGAGGGAGATAGAGGTTCCTATTTCTGTGGATACATATAAAGGTAAGGTTGCAGAACTTGCCATAAAAGCAGGGGCAGCCATGATTAATGATGTATGGGGGTTTAAGAAGGACGATTACATTGCAAAAGTTGCAGCTAAGTATAATGTGCCTTGTTGTTTAATGCACAATAGAGATAATAGGCAGTATAACAATTTAATGGTGGATATATTAAAAGATTTAGAAGAAAGTATAGCAATAGCAATAAAGGCGGGAGTTAAAAGTGAAAATATAATCCTAGACCCTGGTATTGGTTTCGCAAAAAGTTATGAGGAAAATTTAAAAACTATGAATAACCTAGAAAAGCTAAATAGCTTAGGATATCCAGTACTGCTTGGAACCTCAAGAAAATCCATGATAGGATTTGCACTGGATTTACCTGCAAGCGAAAGGCTTTGTGGGACACTTGCAACTACTACTATAGGAATAATGAAGGGTTGTGAATTTATAAGAGTGCATGATATACTCGAGAATAAAAGGGTTTGCGTTATGACGGATGCTATATGCAGAAGTTAAAAGATGACAATGTAAATTTAAGAAATACTCTTAGTTACAAAGGAATATAGGGGGGACATAAATACTATGGACAAAATTTATATAAAAGACTTAGAAGTATACGCCCATCATGGTGTATTTAAAGAGGAAAAAAACTTAGGACAAAGATTTTTAATTTCACTAGAGCTTTTCCTTAGTTTAAGGGAAGCAGGCACAACTGACGACTTAACTAAAACAGTTCATTATGGTGAGCTTTGCCAATTTGTGGAGGAAGAGTTTAAGAAGGAAAGCTATGATTTAATAGAAAAAGCTACAGAGAAATTAGCGGAATTTATACTTTTAAAATATGATTTAGTCCAAAGAGTAGTAGTTAAAATTAAAAAACCTTGGGCACCTATTGGAAAGCCACTTAGGTATGTATCAGTAGAGGTAGATAGAAAATGGCATATTTCTTATATTGGTATAGGTGGAAATATGGGAGACAAAGAAAAAAATGTTAAGGGCGCACTAGAGCGTATAAATAATTCACCGCATACTAAAATAACAAAAACATCAAAATTTTATCAAACAAGTCCTGTAGGATATCTAGAACAAGAGGATTTCTTAAATTGTGCTATTGAGGTAAAAACACTTTTAAATCCAGTAGAGCTTGTACGATTCCTATTATCTATAGAAAAGGAGTTTAAAAGGGAAAGAGTTATAAGATGGGGTCCTAGAACTCTAGACTTGGATGTATTACTTTATGATAATATTATTAGCCCGCAAGAAGAAATAATATTGCCACACCCAAGAATGCAGGAAAGAATGTTTGTTTTAGAGCCATTATGTGATATAGCACCTTATGTTATTCATCCAATTCTAAATAAACCTATAATCCAAATCAAGGAATCTTTAAAAAATAACTAATAAGTAGAATAAGGTTTATTTTTAAAAGATACCTAAAAAGGAAATAAAAGCACATTAGGCTTTTATTTCCTTTTTAATATTCTCAGCAAAATTTTTAGCTGATTCATGAATTTGAGGAACTTTAAAAATTTCACCAGGGTCATTAGCAATAGCCATTATAGAAAAATATGGTGGCAATCTAAAGCCCTTATTTACATTTAGGGCTCCAATTAATTGTTTACTAATGGAATCACTTCCAGAACTACCGGATACCACCACTGCAAAAATATTCTTATCATAAAAGGATATTTTTCTATACAGCACTGTAAGCCTGTTTATTACAGCTGTTAAATTTGAAGCTATTGCATCATTATAGTTAGGACATAGCCATATTATTGCATCAGATTTTTCAATGGAGGGAAGAACATCATCTACCATTACTCCACCATAAAAGCATTTATTTTGAGTGCCGTAATGAGTACATAATTTATAAGAGCAACCTTTACAGTCTAAAACATCTCCATTTTCTATTTGTAGTTCTCTAATATCGTAAAGCGAGAGATGATCCGATGTCATATGCCATAAATCCAAAGTATTAGAAGTTTTATGTGGACTTGAGTATAGCACTAATACTTTAGGATTATTTATGGTAATTGGGTTATATTCTAATAATCGATTTCGAAGCCTAGAGCACAGGTTCAAACAAATTTCTTCTAAGGGCAAATTTAAAACCTTTTTCCAAGTGAGAAAATTTCTAAGGGTTGAAGTAGCTTCTACTACGCTGTGCCCTATGAATGAGCAACCTAAGTTGTTTGCAAGATATATAATATCTTGACTTGTACGTTTGGTACCATGTTCCGTACTACTATGAACAAGGACAGCAGCAGAAGAACCCAAAAGGCATTTATTGCCCTTTTCATATAATTTCGAAAAAAACTCCAGCATTGCAATATCACAATTAATATCTGTACTTTCAGAAGCAAAGAATATTTTCTTGTTTTGAAGGTCAGGAATATTGTAAGCATCCTCCACTAAAGTATAATGGGTGTAACGAGTAACCTCGCTTATCATTTCTGAAAGCATGGGAGATACATTTTTGCTTGGTACAATTACAAATAGATCCTTCATAAAAACCCCCTTTTTACAAACTTCTTTAATAAGTTATATAAAGTCACGAAGAAGTTTATAGGTTGAATTTAACTTACATAAGAGTACTTCATTTAGGTTCAAGGTTTCAAGCTCAGCTCCAGAAGGTATAAGTCTATTTCTAGAGCCCATAAAAGTACCCCCAATAAATGTTGCACTATAATGCCACTGTGAATTAATAGTGGCGAGTATTGACAAAGTTCCAGAAGAAAGAGCTGGAGCAATATATGGTTTAAAGCCTGTAGATCTAACTTCTAAATTTGCAGTCTTAGTGCTAAGAGTTAAAGAATCTGAAAGTGATTCATTATAATTTTCAATACTATCTGCTATGATGAGACCTTCACCATGTGGTCCAAAAGCTCTACCTTCATGTATATAATGTTTTGTAGCATCTTGCTGCATGGCATAATAACAAGCTCTAGCATTCATAACCCCCAGGCCATAACCTCTAATTTGTTCTGGAGCTAGGCCCTTAAAGTCCATATGCCCGGAACTATCTTTATTACTTTCAACAAATGCTACTTTGCAAAGCAAATCCACTGGATCTGATACTACTGCAAATACGCCAATAAATCCTTTTTCACGTGCAAGGGTAGCATAGTGGGAAATTACTTTAGAATTACCTTTAAACTGTGCGAGTCTAACATCTGTAGACTCTTTTCCAACCTCAGGTACGCCAACAGATACACAAAATACAAACATATCACAGTCAAAGACATCTTCCTCTTTTAAGGACACTATATTTATAGAATTTTCATTCATGTCTGGTGAAAGGATTTGACTAAGTTCATATTTGTAGCGTTCATTGCGATTTGTATCCCTATCGTAAAGTCCGAGACTTTGAATTTTTTGAGCGCCTAAGAGTTTTAAACCTGTAAGTAAAGTGCCGCCAACATCTCCAAGTCCTATTACATTTATTCTCCATTTGTTAGGCGAGCTGTATGTTAATACCTGCTTCCAGTTAGGATACATGGTATTCAAAGATGTAACGCGATTATTAATAATAGCTTCTTTTACCCACTGTGGCACTTTCACAGTGGATACTATAGGCCTTACAAGTAAATTTAAGTTTTCTTCTTTTAAAAAGAGAAAATTCTCATGGGAAACAGAGAAACTCCTTCGCCCATGTTCTGGGCTAATCTTACTAAGGGCAAAAATCATGCCCTTATATTTTGCGGCTTCACTTTCAGACATAATCTCAAGACTTGGATATTCTTCATTAGATATTAATAATTTTTCATGGCAAATATAGTAAAACATTTTAAGCACCTCTTTTTATTTATAATAAATTATCTAACCTACGTAATTGCTGTAAATCATTTTCTAGGTAGTGGGAGGGTGAAATATTTAAATCATAATGCATATCACGTCCAATATCAGGACAGCGTGGAACAGTAAATACTTCACCGAGTGAAGCTAAAGTTAAATTGCGAGTATATAAGATATGGTATTCATTTTCTAGAACTTTTAAAAGCTCTATAGAATTTTCAATACACACTCTTGATAATTCATAAAGATTTTTGGGTAGTACATTTTTTATGAAAACTGGGTAAGTATAGGGAAGTATTAAATTAATGGAGGGAAGTAAGTTTCTTTTTGGGTAAGTGCCTCTCCATAGCGCATCTCCACCAATAAATGGGTATAGTGTATTCTCATTAAACCAGATTTTAAGCTTTGGTATAAAGTAAACACTATCAACATCGCGATGCTGCATATCCATTAGATCCTTTCCTCGCCCAGATAGAATGCCAGCAATAATTTTTTTTACATTTATGGACTCCTTTTTTAAGAGAGGGTCTAGAGCTTTCATCCTATAACCTTTATGAAGTATATTATCTACTAGTATCACAGGTCTATTAAAAGACTTTATCATTTTAATTTGATGCTTAAGATTTAAGTAATAAGGGAATTCTCCAATATGAAATTCCTTAAGCTCAGGATTAAAAAACTTTTCTGTATGTAGTGATTTTGTAACAGTATTTGGAACTATATATCTGTCAAGAATATCTCCATAAGGTACACACATAGCTTCCCCATTTTGCTTTGTATGGCTTATTTTAATTGGGACATCATTTTCACTACAAACCTTTTTTATCATTTGCTGGTGAAGTACATCACTATCAAAGGATAATACGAGTTCTCCAGGATACAAATTAGATATAACCTGTTGCAAACGCTTTCTTGTACTGCAAATAACTTGCTTTACCCGTGCGCTGCTCCTAAAGGGTTCTTTAAGAATATTTTCTAAATCTAAGTTTAATACACAAGGACTATTCATATCCACCACAAGAGCAGTTAAACTAGGATCAGTGGTATCAACTTTTTTAAAACCATGTAAATATAGAAGTTCTATTAATGAAGGAGCATATAATTCTTGTAAAATTGGTTTGAAAATTGCATATTCATAATCTTTAGATAAGGCATAAGCTAAAGACTCTGTAATAAGTATTTGCTCTAGTATTTTATTCTTCTCTTTACTTTTTTCCTTATTGTTTATATAGACTAGATCAATAAGGATAATTCTACCAGATGCATTTTCACGAACATATCTTGATAATTTATCATCATATAATTCACTGTATAAAATATTGGAACGAATCCAATGCATTGATGCAAAACCTAGAATCTCATGACTTTGGATATTTTTAATTATAACAAGTTTTGGCGCTATTTTTTTCGATAGCTGGGTTAAAATTTGGAAAACAAGTTCTTTGTCACTACAGGAATTAGAGAGCTTTTTTATAAAGCTTTCAGTAAACTCTTCAGCAAACTCAATATCTATATGAGGATATGCCAGTGATAGCTTATCCTGTGGTTCTCTTTGATAAAAACCATTTTCATAAATATACTGTTGAACTAGCGGATCAATTAAGCTTGAAATATCACGGTTGTCATCAATATAATTTCTTATTTGACTAGAGCTAATACTGGCATAACTAGAGGGCAGATTTATTAATTTAATTTCTCCAAGGATTCTTTTCTTAGCCTCATCTAATTGTTTGTTTTTTCCACGCTCAAAAATTATATGTGGAAAAGTGTGTATAGAAAATTCAGTTACAGGCTTCTTATAGCAAGTAGCATTTAATATAACATCGCTGCCAGAAGCGAAATAAACCTGAGATTCACTAAAGTTTTCCTTTAATACTTTCAAATCCTCTGGATTAGAAATATTTGTTGGAAAGCTTTCTGGATAAATAAAAATATCTAATTCATCTGCAATGGACATACTTAGTAAATTTTTACGAAGTAAATTTGGTAAAGTTTTCTTTGACCAAGAAAACTCATCTACAGATAAATAAACTTCAAAACCCATATTTCTTATAGATTTTGCAATGTTTTTATGACTAAGGGAGAAGGGGTCAAAGGTGCCCGGGAAAAAAGCTGTTTTTGAAGGAATAGGTATATTAATTTCACCTATAAAGAAAGTGAAATCTGATATAAATCTATATATGTGATTTAGTGCTGCAGAATTTGTAAGGAAAAGTAACTGTTCTGCGCTATCCTCCGTAATTAGTGTAAGAATTTTTTTTGCAGTTAATTTAAATATAACAATTTTCTCCTCTAAAGACAGCAGTTTAGAACCAAAAACATCTTTGCCAAGGGTACTTATGGCGGACTGTTTAACTTTTGTTTTGTAATCAGCTAGACCATTTAAAAGTATACCAAGTATATTTAATAGGCGGTTATCATAATCCTCTGATTTTTCAATAAATCTACTTCTGTACTTAGGATAATTAGCTAAGCACACACCTAGAGTTTTAAGAATAAGAGGCTTTACATTTTCATTGGCTATTTTTATTTTGATTTTTAAATCATCAATAATTTCATTTAACTCCACAGGTTGTAACCAAAGAAGGATTTCACCGAAATATGGTGGAATATACTCAGTAAATCTATGGCCTTCTATCTCTAGTGCCCGAAGAAGTTCTACTGAAATTTCATTTCGTTCAGGTAATGTAAGTGTGGGCATAATTTTAAGTATGGCAATGCCGGCTCTACTGCGAACACTCTCAATAGCACTTACTTTAAGCAAATTACAAAAATGAATAGCTGTATGTAGTCCTGTGGCAGGGGCTTTATTTAAAGTGTAATTTAATAATAAATCGATTTGGTTTTTCTTTTTTATCCAATCAGTTGCTGTTTTTAAATTGCTTAAAAATATGTCGGGTATTTTTGCATAATCCTCTTCACAAAATTTTTGAAAAATAGGAATAGAAGTTTTAAGATTAAGCAGTGTGAAAATTCTAAGTTTAAGTAAATTTTCTGCAGGGAGTTTACTTTTAGTATAGTAACTGGAAAACTGTCCTATTAAATTTTCTTTTAAATAATTAGATTTTGGAAGCTTTATTATTAAGTCGTTTATAATTTCTAAGGCAGAAAGCCTTAAAATACTGCTTCTTTTGTTTGTCATTGAAATTACATATTTAAATAATACGGATAATTTCTCTTCATAAGGTTCCATGGGAATATATTTTGCAGTTACGAGTAAAAATAATTGAGTTTCCGTATTGCCAAAGTGTGCAGAATCATAATACTTAAGAATAATATTTCTGTAGGGGATGAGCATACTTTTTCTGCAATTTTCAAATAAGCTATTAACCATAATTCTAGTGCTATATCCCATCCAAGTTTTATGACTTGAAATCATTTTGTGGCTTGGATAAAGTAACAAATTCAAATATTCCGCAAATAAATCTGAGCTTGGTGTATTAGGGTTTTCTATATTAACATTTTTGGGAATTTCCTTGCTATAGTATTCGTCAAAGATAGCTATAAGCACTCCAATAAGCTGAGCACAAACACGTCTAATATCGTCTTCAGAATGAGTCAGATTATCATAGAGAAACTTAATAGTCTGTAGCTTTTGTTTTTGAGTTAAATATGTAGAATATTCTTCAAACACCATTATATATTGTCTTAAATTCTTCCAGTCTTTTTCGCTTCTAGCTTGTTCTAATACCTCATCTAAAGAAAATTCGTCACGCAAGGTATGCATTAAGTTAATATTATGATTTATAGAAAGATATTTAAGGTTTTGAACTATATCATTTCCTTGCATTAGTGAATAAATTGGAGATTTTGGAATTGCATGATTTTCATCTTTATCTAGACACGTATTAATGCCAATACTAATTAAATAATCTTCAAAATCTTTTAGTTTAGCATATACCCTTCTATATCTTTTTTCTTTTTTTTCATCAACATTTTCTAATTTATCGAGTATAACCTTAAAGGATTTATCTAAGGAGAAGATGTTCATAGTGGGGCCAAAACTTGTTTCGAGATTTTTAACTCTAAAGTCAGAATATATTAATATTAGTGATTCTAGTGATAGGTTTTCAAGCTCTAAATCCCAGGTAGAATGATTTATTGCAATATTTCTAATGTAGTTTATGTTATGTTTTTTAAACCATTGATCTGTGTAATAGTAATGTAAATGAGGAACTCTTTTAAGATCATCACCAAAGCAACCATATTTTCCAACATCATGCCCAGCTGCAGCTCCTGAAACTCTACCTAAATCTATTTTAACATTCTTGCGCTTAAGTTGCCTTGCAAGATATACCGAAAGAGAGTGCACTCCACAAATATGGTCAAGGGTATTATATTTAAAAACCTCACCATTAAGTTTCATCATCTCATATATATAGTCTTTTTTAAAAGCTTTAGTGAATTTTACATATTCATCGTCATTTTCTAAACTTTCTATTTCTTCCTGTAGTAAAAAGTTCATGGCGTATTCACTTTGCCAAGTGCTATCACTGTAACTTTTTTGAACATTGCATACAATTCTAAGAACTGTTAGATATAGTCTGCAAGCAGTTTCTAAATTACTATGAAGTGTAATAGTTACAGCCTCTGGAAAGGATTTATCTAATGCAAAATTATATAGGTATTTAAGCATGTCTTTGGGTAAATTATCTTTGCACAGCTCAGTCATCACAGGTTCACAAATTAAAAGAGTGCGTGTGCATGTAAAATCCATGCATTCTATCATAATTCTTAAGTTTTCTAAATAGCATGAGCTTGATAAAAAATCTTCTATAAGAGCTTTTGGAATATCATGTCTTTTCAAATATTTTGGACTTAATAATTTTTTGGATATTTTTTGATTAATCTCTTTAAAATCTATAGCTTGCATGAATACCTCCTCATAGTTATCTTGGACACACAACAATTATGGATTGCTATGTGCCTTATCTATATTAGAAATTATATACTTATAATGTGATTAATTATAGAGGAGAATGCAATTATCCTAGAAAAAAAATAAATACCTTATTTAGGTATAAGGTATTTGCATAGTCCATAAAGATTATAAGCTTTGTACATTTTACTTGTGTCAATGTAATCCATGCTGTATTCACCATCCCAGGGATATATGGAAATAGAATTCTGGCTATAGACATTTATAATATATTTATTTTTACTAAAGGTTAAAAATATTTTATATAAAGGTTTATTTGGTAAGTTAGCTGGCTTTTCTATGAAATTATCTTTATTTAATGAATTGAAAAATCCAGTGAATGAAGATAAATCCTCCACAGAAAAGTCCTTCTTCTTATAAAAATTCATATATAGAGCATAAAGCTCTGTTGGCTTTTCTAGAGATAAATCTTTCATTAATAAATTTGTGTAATAATAATTGTTCGGTTTATTTTTTGTAAAAACAGTTTTATTAAATGTATAATTGCATCCAGAGAGATTTAAAAAGAAAAAAATACATACTACTATTAAAATAGATTTCTTTATATTAATCTTCAAATAACCACATCCTTATACTGCCTTGTAAATAAAATATGTTGCAAAACTGTTTTTTATTACACAATATATGGATATTAGCATATTTTAATTGTGAGATAGAAAATTAACTTGGAATTAAAGTTTAAAGGGAGGAAAATTACTTTGAAATATGGGATTGATATTGGACACAACTGTCCACCAGTAGACACGGGAGCTGTGGGTATAAGAAAAGAAGATGAGTTAAATAAACAAGTTGGAGATCGCGTTATAGAAAAACTAAAAGCACTTAAGTATGAGGTAGTTGATTGCACTCCAAGTTTTGCATCTAATTTAGGAAACTCGCTTTATAAAAGAGTAAATAAAGCAAATGAAGAAAAGGTGGATGTCTATGTGTCTATTCATTTTAATTCAGGCGGTGGGCGTGGAACAGAAGTGTTTGCTATATCAAAAGAAGGAAAAGACATAGCAAAAAGAGTTGTGGATGCCATAGCAACCTTAGATTATGTTAATAGAGGGGTAAAGGATGGTAGCTGGTTATATGTACTAAAAAACACAAAAATGCCTGCTATACTTGTGGAAGGTGGATTTGTAGATTCTAAAGAGGATATGCAAAGATTTAATGCAGAAAAGACAGCAAATGCTATTGTAAAAGGGCTAACAGGAAGTACCGTTAATGAAAAAGACAGTGAAAATGGAGATGCAAAACCCTCAGTTGACATTGCATTGTTAAAAATGCAAAATGGATTGAATATATTAAATATATTAGATTATACTGGAAAAAAACTTAATGAGGATGGAATTATGGGCGAAAAAACTATATCTTCCGTTAAGAGATTCCAAGGCATAGTAGGCCTCGAAATAAATGGCATTAATGATTTGAAGACAAATGTAGCACTTGCAAATATTTTGAGTAAGCCTCTGCTTAAATTTGGCAATAATAATATTGTTGCTAACCGTTATATTCAGTGGAGATTAAATATAATTATAGATGGAATATTTGGTAATGATACTGAAAAAGCGGTATTAAAATATCAAACTATAAAAAAAATAAATGTTGATGGTATAGTGGGGATAATTACTTGGAATGGATTAATAGTGTAAAAAAATCTGGACTTAAGTCCAGGTTTTTTTATATTTAGGAATACTTTTTAGTTTAATAGTTCAGAATAAAGAAGTACTAATAGATTGGAAAACGAGGAGGAAAATATGAAAGTTGGTGTCCCAAAGGGCTTATTATATTATAAATACCATCCTTTTATAGAAAAGTTTTTAATTGAATTAGATGCAGAAGTAATTACATCTACAGATACAAATAAAGATATTTTAAACGCAGGAGTTAAATGTTGCGTTGACGAGGCTTGTTTGCCTATAAAGATATTTCATGGACATATAATAGATATAAAAGACAAATGTGATTTATTAATAGTACCTAGAATTATGAGGGTCAGGGAGCGAGAATTTATATGTCCTAAGTTTTGTGGACTTCCGGAAATGATATTATATAGCATACCAAATATGCCAAAGGTAATGACAGAACCTATATATGCTACCAGTGAGAAGGAGTTATATACTTGGTGTAAAAAACTTGGGAAGATGGTTACCGGAGATACTAGTAAAATAAAATCTGCATTTAACAGTGCATTAGAGGAGCAGAGAAACTTTAAATTTGGTATTAAAGATGAAGGATTTAAAATAACTATTGCACTAGTAGGTCATCCATATAATCTTTATGACACTTTTATTAATATGAATATAGTAAAAAAATTAAATAAAATGGGAGTGGGGGTTATAACAGAAGAATATGTAGAGGAGGAGCAAATTAACTTACAAGTAAAAACTCTTTTTAAAAGGCCATTTTGGACCTTTGCTACAAATTCTTACGGATTTACAACTGCTATAGCAAAACACAATGAGATTTCCGGGGCAATATATATATCATCCTTTGCTTGTGGAATAGACTCTGTGGTACTTGAACTTATTAAAGAAAAAATTGAGGATTTTCCACTATTAGTGTTAAAAGTTGATGAACATACTGGTGAAGGCGGTCTAGACACAAGGATTGAGGCTTTTATTGATATGATTGAAAGGAAAAAAAATAATGAAAATAACATTTCCACATTTAGGCAACACATATCTTGCAGCTAAAGCACTATTTGATGGACTGGGAATAGAATGTATAATTCCACCTTTTAGTAGTAAGGAGGCGCTAGAATTAGGTTCAAAATTTTCTCCAGAAGAAATGTGCTTACCGTACAAAATTATGATGGGTAATTATTTGCAGAGTATAGAAAAGGGCGCAGATACTATAATTATAGTTGGAAGCTGTGGACCTTGTAGATTTGGTGAGTACTGTGAATTACAGATTAATGCACTAAAGAAAATGGGACACGATTTGACTTTTATTGTAGTGGATAGCCCTTTTGATATAGGCAAAGAGGAATTTTTAAATCGTTTATCCAAGATCGCGGATAATAGTACAAAAAGTAGGGGTGAAAGATTTAGAGCACTAAAGATAGCCTATAATGTAATTGATTTAATAGAGAAAATTGAAAGTAAAGTACATTATTTAACAGGATTTGAAGTAAACAAAGGACAATTTAAGAAACTTTTAAAAGAATGCAAAAACAATGCTGTAAAAGCAAATACACCATCACAGATGGTGAATATCCTAAAAGAATATAAGAAGAAAATAAGTGAGATTTCTATTAATAAACATAAGTCACCAATAAAAATTGCAATTATTGGTGAAATTTATACGGTAATTGAACCATTTTCTAATCTTTATATAGAAGATAAACTTATGGATTACGGAGTATCCACTAAAAGAATGCTTACCCCTAGTTGGTGGATTAAAGACACGGCGCTTAGGTGCTTAAAGCTTAATTCAATTGATATAAGAATAGCCTCAAGGCAGTATCTTCCACATTATATTGGTGGGCACGCTAGAGAATGTATAGGTGAAGCATTACTTGCGCAGAAAGAGAGTTTAGATGGAGCAATTCAAATTTTCCCTATGGGATGTATGCCAGAAATTGTATCAAAAGCTATTTTGCCTGCAATTTCAAATGACAAGGATTTTCCAATAATGACCTTGGTAGTAGATGAAATGACTGGAGAGGCAGGATATATTACTAGAATAGAAGCATTTGTAGATATGTTAGAAAGGAAGAAAAACAATGTATTATATGGGAGTTGATGTAGGATCTGTAAGTACTAACATTGTACTATTAGATAATACTTTAAAGGTTATTCAAAAATTATATTTAAGAACAAAAGGTAAACCAATAAAGGCAATCCAAAATGGACTTAAAATTTTAAGTGAGCAATATGGTAGTGAGCAGATAGCTTCAGTAGGTACTACGGGTAGTGGAAGACAGATGGCGGCTTTTTTAATAGGAGCTGACATAATAAAAAATGAAATTACTGCTCATGCAGTGGCAGCCCTTGAAATTGACAAAGATGTAAGCACTATATTAGAAATTGGAGGCCAAGATTCAAAGATAATCTTACTGAAAAATGGCATAGTTACAGATTTTGCTATGAATACGGTATGTGCAGCAGGGACAGGGTCTTTTCTTGATAGGCAGGCAGAAAGGCTTGAGATACCTATCGAAAATTTCGGGCAGTACGCATTAAAGTCAAAATCACCCGTAAGAATAGCTGGTAGATGTGCTGTTTTTGCTGAATCTGACATGATACATAAGCAACAGCTTGGATATAATGAGGAAGACATAATAGGAGGTCTTTGTGAGGCCATGGTACGGAATTATTTAAGTAATGTAGGTAAAGGAAAAGATATTCGCTCAAAAATATTTTTTCAAGGTGGAGTGGCAGCAAATATTGGCATTAAAGCAGCTTTTGAAAAAGCACTAGGAACTGAGATTTACGTTCCAGAGCACTATGATGTAATGGGTGCTATAGGATCTGCAATACTTGCAAAAGAAGAACTTATGAAAAGTGGAAAAAGCAATTTCAAAGGTTTTGAAATAGCAACTAGTGATTTTGTACCTAGAAGTATTGAGTGTAATGGTTGTGGTAACAATTGTGAGGTAATTCAAATAAAAGATGGAGAAAAAACTGTAGGCTGCTTTGGAGATAGATGCGGTAAATGGAGCGGTAAGATGGTGATATAAAATTTAAAAAAGACAAATACAAAAAAACACCTAAGAAAAATTTTCTTAGGTGTTTTTTTAAATTTAATGGTGTAAGAGGGGAAAACATTCATTTCTACTCTTCTATTATATATGGTACAGTAAGCACTGCCACATTTCTGTTTTTATATAGCATACTCTTTATAAAATATCCTGTTTGGTTATGAAGTATATTATGCCACCACTTAGTAATAGAAAATTGTGTTACCACAACTGTTACAGTTTCACCATGTTTTGAAGCCCGTTCTTCAGATTCTATAAAACTCATTAATGGTCTCATTATATCCCTATAGGCAGAATGTTTTATTATTAATTGAATTCCGGGATTATACTCTTTCCATTTTCTTTCTAATTTTTCAGTAGCTTCTGAATCAGTGGATACATGAAAGGCAACTACATTTTGTGATAAGCATCTAGCGCAGTTTAATGACTTTAAAAATGATTTATTTAAGGCGCTTACAAGTATTATCACATGTTGTTGGTTATTCGTTGTCACCCCTTCATTAGGTCTTTGTTCTAAGGTTAATTTAAGTTGCTCTGCTACTTTGGTATAATGTTCCTTAACCTTCGCCATAAGATAAACAAGTATAGGTATTATAATACAAACTATCCAAGCACCATGGAAAAACTTTGTTATGCCTATGAGTATTACCGTAATAAAAGTTACAATAGCACCTAATCCATTTATAAATGCCTTATGTCTAAAGCCAGGTGTTCTACTTCTTACCCACTTTAAGAACATTCCAACCTGTGAAAGTGTAAAAGATAAAAATACACCTACTGCATATAAAGGAAGAAGCAAATGAGTATCAGCTTTAAAAACAATAATTAACATAGCTGCAGCTGCTCCCAGTACTATTATTCCATTTGAAAAACTTAGTCTCTTTCCTCTTTGAGAAAATTGTCTTGGAGCATATCCGTCTTTTGCCATCAAAGAAAGTAAAAGTGGTAAACCTGCATAGGCTGTATTTGCAGCCATTACCAAAATTAATGCAGTGGTAACTTGCATAGTGTAAAACATAATGTTTTTTCCGAAAACTTGCTGAGCAATTTGAGCGAAGACTGTTACATCTGGATGAGGTACTGGATGATAAATTGTTGCTAGGAAAGATAAACCACCAAAAATAAATAGAACTAAAAAAGCTAGTAAACCCAAAACAGCTTTTGCATTTTTTTGTGATGGTGCTTTAAAGTTAGGTATACCATTACTTACAGCTTCAACCCCTGATAATGCAGTACAGCCTGAAGCAAATGCGCGAAGAAACAGGAACAATGTAATGTCACCTATTGCTTGTGGCGCTGGATACAGTGGTGCTGGTGAATAGTTAAAAATAGAGTGCCGTACAATACCAGTAACAATAAGCACTACGCAAGAAAAGATAAATAAGTATGTTGGAACTCCAAAAAGCTTAGATGATTCCTTAACTCCTCTTAAGTTACCTAATGTTATGATGAATAACATTGTAAGAGCTATGGCTACTTTATGAGGAAGCAAGGATGGCATAGCTGAAGTTATTGCAGCAGTTCCAGCACATATACTAACAGCAACTGTCAGTATATAATCTATAGTAAGTGCCGCTCCAGCAGTAAGCCCTGGGACTATACCAAGATTATCCTTTGCAACTATATATGAGCCTCCACCACATGGGTAGCTATCAATAGTCTGCCTGTAAGACATAACAAGTAAAAATAATAGCACAACAATACACAATGCGGCATAAAACATATATATATATGACATAAGACCTATAACGCCAATTAATACAATTAAAATTTCTTCCCCTGCATATGCAACAGAGGAAACAGCATCACTAGATAAAATGGGCAGTCCCCAAAAAACATTTAATTTTTCTCCCTCTAATTCTTCTGTTTTTAGTGTCTTGCCTATTAGTAATTCTCTTAACTTTGAAAACATAAATACACCTCTATAATAGAATTTATCATTACAATATTTCCTATTATATAGTATTGATTCAGGAACTTCAATTCATAATTCGTTCAAATAAGCTAAAATTCGACTAAATTAGTGGGTTTATTCACAAAAAAATATATGTTGTCTCTCATGCTTTTATATACTTACTGTAGATTCGTTTTAGAGGGCATTTGAATTGTTATAATATTACATCTTTTAGGCGGCATAAAAATTTCAAGGTGGTAATTCATATCAAACTCCATTTAAGTGACAATGAAGATCTGGCATCTGTTTCTTTAAGTTTTTAATGGATCATCGAATGTTACCAAATATATCACAACTATACTTTATGGGAAATGTTGACTTTACCCCTAAAGAAAAGACGATTTATTACGATAATTTATTTAAAGAGTATTTATGCAAGGATGCAAATTTATGCAAGGATGCAAATTAATAATTTGGAGGTACACATGAAAATTTGCTTTTATTGTTATTATAATTTAAGTTAGATAAAGAACACTCTATAAAATTTATCTAATTGTAAATAGTTGATATGCATCTTATTATTGAAAGGAGTTATTACAATGAAAAAGTCACTTTTAGGAATTTTGTCTATACTAATGATCGTATTTTTTGTTTTTCAACCATATACGGCCTATGCACTAAGCGCATCAGCTGCACCGAGTTCAGATGAGGTTACAATTACCAACAATGTAATAGGAACAGCGGATTCTATATATATCACTGGTGTAATGACTGGTGATATAGTTAATGTATATAATGCTGCTACAGGTGGAAAAATAATATGCAAAGCAACTGTAGGTGCAAATAAAACAGATTTAACTATAAAAATAGCGCAGATTGGAGCTTTAAAAGGAAGCGTGTATATATCTGTTATGTCTAAAGGTATGACGGAGAGCAGTAGAACTAAAATGGACTATGATTCGGAGCCTGTCTCCAATACTCCATTGTCATCTGGCATAACGGTTACAAACAATTCAGGTAAAGCCGATACAATATATGTTTCGGGACTTATTCCTGGAGATGCAATAAAAATATATAATAAGGCAACTGGAGGAGGCTTACTTGGAACTGCAACTGTGGGGGCCAATACTACAGATGTAACTAAATCCTTCACTCAGCTTGGTGTTGCTGGTGGAAGTGTATATATTTCAGTTAAGAGTAAAGGGATGCTTGAAAGTGATAGAGTAGGAGCTGATTTTTCAGCCGAAAATTACTCAAGCGCACCCAGCGATAGTAACATAACAATTACAAATAATTCAGGTAAACCCGATACAGTAAATCTTTCCGGGCTAAATCCTGGCGATATAGTAAAAATATACACTGTAGCAGTTAGTGGAAATTTATTTGGAGTTGCCACAGTACCTTCTAATACCACAGAGGTAACCAAGTCTTTTACTCAGCTTGGAATTACAAGTGGAACTCTCTATATTTCAGTCACAAGCCTAGGAATGCATGAAAGTACTAGAACGCCTATAGTTTTTTCGGCTGAAAATCAATCCAATTTAGTGCTTGTGAAAAATGTAACAATAACAAACAATACGGGAAAAGTTGATACAATATATGTAGATGGACTTTCTCCTAAAGATAAAGTTAATGTATATACGGTAGCATCTGGAGGAACTACAGTAGCAACAGGAACTGTTGCAGCATCTGGATTTGATGTTACTATTAATGTATCTCAATTGGGCAAGACCTCAGGAACTGTTTATCTTTCAGTTACAAGTTCAGGAACGCTTGAAAGTGATAGAACTGGCGTAACCTATAATGGAGAATTGCAATCAACTTTAGTTGATTCTAGTAATATATTAATCACTAATAATGTAGGGACGGCTGATACAGTTACTGTATCCGATTTTGCTGCGGGAGATGTGATTAAGGTATATGATGCTTTAACTGGAGGTAATTTATTAGGAACTGCAACAGTGGCAGCTATGAATACCGCTGCAACAGCTAGCATATCACGACTTGGAACTTCTGCGGGGACTGTATATGTTTCCGTTACAAGTACAAACAAGATAGAAAGTAGCAGAATTGCAACATCTTATGCTGCTGAAGGACAATCTAATACCATAGGTGTGAATAATATAATTGTAAGTAATAATTCAGGTAAAGCGGATACAGTATATGCTGCTACATTAGCTGCTGGTGATGTAGTAAATGTATATGATAACGCGAGTGGTGGGACTTTATTAGGGACTGCTACAGTAGCTGCTGGTAGTACAAGTGCTACGGTATCTATAGCTCAGCTTGGAACTGGTTCTGGAAGCGTATATGTTTCTATAACTAGTACAAATAAAATAAAAAGCTCAAGAACACAATCTACTTACGCCGCAGAAGGTAGTTCTACTATTGTAGATATTAGTAATATAGTAGTTACTAATAATGCAGGACAACCTGATACAGTACAAGTTGGTAGACTTTCAGATAATGAAATCATCAATGTGTATGATGCAGCACGGGGTGGAAATTTGATAGGAACTGCAACAGTGGCAAAATACAGTTCTGAAGCAACAATAACAATTGCTCAGATTGGAAGCCAAGCAGGCGATATTTATGTTTCTAGAACAAGTACAAATAAAATAGAAAGTGCTAGGGTAGACGTTAAATATGCTGCTGAAGGTCAATCTAGCTTGGTAGATGCTATAAATGTATCAATTACCAATAACTCAGGTATGGAAGATACTGTGAAAGTAACAGGACTTTCTGCTAATGATATTGTAAATATATATGATTTGGCTAAGGGTGGAAACTTACTTGGCACTGCCACAGTAGCTTCTGGCGGTACTGATGCAATTATTTCTATACCGCAACTTGGAACTACGGCAGGAAGTGTTTATGTATTAGTAACAAGTACAAACAAATCTCAAAGTGATAGAGCAAAAGTAGATTATTCTGCAGAGCCAACTTCCAATACTCCAGCAGCTAGTAGTATTGTTGTTGCTAACAATGCAGGAATTACAGATACTGTAAAAGTAACGGGACTTTCCGCTACTGATATAGTGAATGTATATGATTCTGCTACTGGCGGAACATTACTTGGAACTGAAACTATAGCAAGTTATGCAACAAGTGCAACAGTTTCAATTAATCAGATTGGAACTGGATCAGGAAGTGTATATGTTTCTGTAATAAGTACAAGCAAACTTGAAAGTGGTAGAACTCAAGTAGGATTTATCGCAGAATCTAAATCTCATTCACCTGTAGCTAAAAACGTAGTTATTGTAAATAATGCGGGAATAGCTGGTACAGTAACAGTTAGCGGAATAAGCGGTGGCGATATTATAAATGTTTATAATGCCGCTGTAGGAGGAACTTTGCTTGGTACAGCAACAGTTGGAACTTATGATACAGAAGCAACGATTTCTGTTACTCAGCTAGGATCTGTAGCTGGAGATGTATATGTGTCAACTACAAGCACAGGAAAGCTAGAAAGCGATAGAACAGTGGTTAGTTACGCTGCAAAACTAGTTAGTAGTGCTCCAGACGTTGCAAATATAACAGTAGTAAACAATGCAACAATACCTGGTACAGTTGCATTGATAGGTCTACAACCTAATGATGTAGTTAATATATACAGCAGTGCTACTGGAACTTTGTTAGCAACAGCAACGGTGCCTGCTGGTAGCAGAGCAGTAACACTTACACTAACACAACTTGGAATTAGTGGTGGAAACATATATGTTTCTGTGAAAAGTACTGGTAAAGCAGAGAGTGCTAGAATCCCAGTAACATATAATGCTGAATCAAAATCAGATGCTCTGGCTAAAGGTGATATAACCCTAGTAAATAATTCAGGAAAATCTGATACCATTAATGTAACAGGTTTATCATCTAAGGATATAGTTAAAGCTTATAGTTCGGCTACTGGTGGAACTTTACTTGGAACCGCAACTGTAGCAAGTGGTGATTCTGACGTTACTATAAGTATTTCGCAACTTGGAACCATTGCTGGAAGTGTTTATTTATCTGTAATAAGATATGGTGATACGGAGAGTGCTAGGACGCAAGCTGATTATGTTTCAGAGTCTATATCTCTTCTTGTAGGAAATGTATCTATTGTAAATAATGCTGTATTAGCTGATACAGTAACTGTAAACGGCGTAACAGCTAATGATATTGTTAATGTTTATGACGCTGCAGGTAATGGTAATTTGCTTGGTTCGGCTGTGGTGTCAAACAATAACAATTCAGTTATTGTTACCATACCACAATTAAATACTAACGCGGGAAGTGCATATATTTCTGTTGCAAATTTCGGAAAAGGCGAAAGTAGCAGAATAAAAGTAAATTATACTGCGGAGCAAGACTCAACAGCTGTATTTGCAGGGAATGTAAGCATAGTTAATAGCAAAGTAAATACACCTGATACAATTACAGTGAATAATTTGATACCTAGTTCTCTTGTAAAAGTTTATGATGCTTCTACTGGTGGAAATTTGATTGGTATAGCAACAGCATCATCCAATGGTACACAAATAACTATTACTATATCTCAACTTAATTTAGCGTCAGGAAGCGTATATATTAGTGTTACAATTCCTGGTAAGAATGAAAGCAGCAGAACCAAAGCTGACTATGTTGCTGAAAATTAGAATAGTTTACCCATAAAAAATTATATTAAAAAAACCCTTGTAAACAAAATAAAATGTTTACAAGGGTTTTTTTTCTGCGCCCAGAATGTGCGCAATCTAATTTTATTGAGAACATGATCTGAAATTGTTTGTTCACTACTAATAACTAATATATTTTTATCATTATATTTAATTAATTTTTGTTTTGTAATTTCTGGTAAATTATCTCTATAAGTAAAAAGCATAGGTACTCCCATATGTGCAGAATAATATGCGGCAGGTATACATTCAGTATACTCATCAGCAGAGACTATCATAATGGTTTCTTTACCTTCCATAGAATCCGGTGAAATTTTATATCTAAATTCCATTGCTTCACATGCAGCATGAATAGGGTCATTTCCCGCAATTCTTATAGTTGACAATCCTGTATTTAATAATTGCAACTCTATCATTGATGATATTGGTCCAACTATAAGTACCTTTGCAGGTAAATTTTTACCAGTTGGAGACAATCTAATAATTTCATTATAGGTTTCTTGTGCAAGATGATTTGCATTTGTGAAGATTAGCGGTGCATTTATGGGAAAATGTATTAATGGTGATGCAAGTAATCCATAATTAATTACTCATAATATAATATGATATTGTTTTATTTAAAATATGTTCAATTTCAATAGGGAGTATCACTAATATTAATTTAGAATAATTTTTACTAATTGCATAGGACATTTTAGCAGTTTTAATATAACTTATCAGGAAGTGTATAAAGGATATAAAGCTTAGATTTAGTTTTAATATTTCTTTAGATAGTGCGCTTCTACATAGAATCTTTATAAGTATTTTGTATGATGTTTTTATGAGAAAAAAGGAGAGGTGAATATGGAAACAATAATAACAATACTAATATTTATAGGTGGAATGTTTGCTATGTCTAAATTAGGTTTAGGATGTTGCAAAGGACATGGGAATCGTTCAGACCATGAAGGAAATAATAGCAATAAAAGCTGCTGTAGTTCTCAGAAACAAAAGGTCTCTAAGGATACTTTTGAAAAATAGTTTTAGCAAATGCGAGTAATATTTTATAAAAATTGTATATCTTTATAATCTCTTTATATTATTTTGTAATAATAATGGTAGATAGAGTTAAATTATTTACGGAAGGGAGTTTTAGTTCAGTTTCCGGATTTAACAAATGTACTACGAATAAAGGGCTTTAAGCCATTACGATAATATTCAAATTTGAAGGGAGATATATATAAATGAAAAAGAAGATATTAGTAAAAAGTATGACCTTGGGACATGATCTAAATCATGTTGTCCAAGTGCTAATGGAAATTGGGGCACAAGACGTGGACATTAAAAAGCTTGTTGTTACTGCTGAAATAAGCAAGAATATTACTGATGAAATTATTAAGGCAGCTATTGAAGAGGCAGGATATGATGTTGTAAAAATAGAAGCCACTGCTTTTAAATATACAAAAATTTCAAGTGTTATACGAAAATATGATGAGAAGATAGCATAGAGATAATTCTTTAGATCTTTTAAATGAATGTTAGTCATATCAAAGGAGTAGTGAAATCTTCCATTTTGATATGACTTTTTAATTAGTGATAAAGATATGAATAAAGTAGGTATGGTTACTGCAGTATTTTAAGAAGCGTGTCTATGCCCTCTATACTATTTTTAAATGCATAACCATAAATGTGGACAATCTTCATAAGAACTTCATAAGTTTATGATAAATTCACTCTGTACATTATAAAACTTAAAAGAGTGAAGGAGATGTAATAATGAAGAATGCCCTGAGGAGTATCGCAGTTGTAATTACCTTGATTTTCACTTCAAATGTAACAGCACTCGCGATTCCAACAAATGAGAGGTTACAACAGCAGAAGGATTCACTAACGAAAATTCAAGATGAGAGGGGAGCAATTGAAACTAGACTAGAAGAGTTTGATAATCAAATTGAAGAAATCATGACCAAGACAGAAGAAAATAAAGTAAAAATACTCCAAACTAAAAAGGCGATTGAGAGTGCCGCTGCGAAGGCTAAGCAGGTTGAAAAGGAAAACCAAAAGGAAGAAGAATTATTTAATAGTAGAATGAGAATCTTGTACATAAATGGATTTGATGGGTATATGAGTGTAATACTTGAGTCGGAGAGCTTTGGAGATTTTGTATCTAGAGTAGAAAACATAAAAACCATTATTGAATTTGATGAAAAAGTAGTGGCGGAGTTTAAAGTCGCTCAAAAAGAATTAATTGAAAAGCAGCAGAGTTTAAATAATACAAAGGAAGTATTGCTGAATTTACAAGTAGAAAATAAGCAGAAGCTTGATAAGATAAATGTTACTAAAGAATCACAAAATAAATTGATAGCTGAACTAAAGAGTAAGGAAATTGTATCTAAAGAGTTACATAATAAATTGATAACAGAACTAAAAAACAGTAAGGAAAAGGTTCTTGTAGCACAAATAAGTGAACCAGAGGCGTCAGCAAGTAAAAGTATAACAAAGATAAATGAAATAAGAAATTCAGCACCTAAATATACACCCTCAAGAGGATCAGCTACTATATCAGATAATGCTATAATAGCCTACGCTTCTAACTTCCTTGGCACACCATATTTATGGGGTGGAACATCTCCTTCGGGATTTGATTGCTCAGGATTTACCCAATACGTATACGCGCATTTTGGAATATCAGTAGGGAGAACCACCTTTGATCAGATAAATGATGGTGTACAAGTATCAAGAGAGAATCTTCAACCTGGAGATTTGATATTCTTTGGAACATTTGCTAATCCTCACCACATGGGCATGTACGTTGGTGATAATAATTATATCCATGCTCCTCATACAGGAGATGTGATTAAAATTTCACCAGTAGGAAGAAATGATTATGTAACTGCCAGAAGAGTAAAATAAAAAATACATATATTGTGCAAAGTACAGTTTGAAGTTTTTTTAATGAACTTTGCATAATATATATTCTTTATTATCGTATTGATGAAATTATATTTTTGATAAATATCATATTATATAAATATTTTTCATCCCTATCAACTAATACTTTTTTATCCAACAGGGTTATAGGATTAATAATACATTTATAGTGTTTTGAAGACATTTTTTTGTAGATATAATTATATTATGAGGAAGCTATCATAGAAATGAGAAAATCTTTCCATTGATTTTTCAACGGGAGTTTACTTTCACATTATTAACTCCTTAAATAACATATTTTTATATATTATGCTAAATATTAGAGAATCATAATAATGAGCAGAATTCAAATATGTCAACTATTAAATTTAAAAAGGGGTTAATTAAACGTGAATAATATATTGATTATTGAAGACGAAGAAAAGATTTCAGAAATATTAAAAGCATATCTTGAAAAAGAAGGCTATATTGTTTATTGTGCTACAAAAGGTATGGAAGGTATAAAACTTTTCGAAAAAATTGAATTCGGTTTAGTTATATTAGACCTAATGCTGCCTGACATATCTGGTGAAGAGGTTTGTAGTGTACTAAGGAAAATTTCTGAGGTGCATATATTTATGCTTACAGCAAAGAGCACTTTGGAGAATAGAATAGAAGGATTAAATCTAGGAGCAGATGAGTATCTAGTTAAGCCGTTCAGCCCACGAGAACTAACTGCAAGAGTAAGGTCTTTATTTAGAAGGCTGAATGTAAATGAGTGTGAAACAAAAACTTATAGTAATGGTGATTTAGAAATTAATTATGAGAAAAGAATGGTTAAAGCGCGTGGCGAAGAAATATATCTTACACCAAATGAATTTGACATAGTACATATTCTTTCATCTAATGAGGGAAAAATATTTACAAGAGAAAAACTGATTGAAAGAATTATGGGAATAGATTTTCAAGGTTTTGATAGAACAATAGATGTACACATTAAAAATATACGTAAAAAGATAGAAGAGGACACCAGAAATCCTAAATATATATTAACTGTAACTAAAATTGGTTACAAATTTGGTGGTGATTAATTTATGCAAAGCATAAGAAGAAGATTAAGTATTATTTTGGTATGTACGGCTATATTAGCACTTTTATTATCTACGCTTTTTGTAAATATAACAATATCAAGAACCTTTGACAATTACTTAGTTGAGATACAAAATAAGAGGAATATAAGAATAGTTAAATATTTAGAGGAGGTATATAAAAAAAGTGGTAAGTGGAGTGAAAATTCAGGAATAGAAATTATGCATGAAGCCTATATGAGTAACTATTGTCTTACTCTTAAGGAGGAAAATAAAAAAATCATTTGGGGAATGAACCCGAGTGACATGATTCACAATCCTAACGTTCATATGCACATTAAAAATGAAGGGGTTTATACTACAAGCACCTTTGAAATAAGATCTAATAACAAAATTGTAGGATATGTAGAAATAGGACAATATGCTCCAGTGCTATTATCCAAAGAAGATGTAAATTTCAAAATTTCAATAAATGAGAGTATTATTCTAAGTGTTGTACTTTCAATCTTAATAACAATATTAATAAGTATATTTATTTCAAAGCAATTTTCCACCCCTCTTAGTCAAATTTCAAAGATTTCAGTTTATCTTTCAAACGGAAATTATGGAGAAAGGTCACATAATAAGAGTAATATTTTAGAGCTTGAAGATTTAAGAAATAGCATAAATACGCTTGGAGAAAAGCTTCAGCATCAGGATGTGCTTAGAAAAAGATTAATATCAGATATATCCCATGAAATTAGAACACCTCTTAATATTCTTCAAAATAATTTTGAAGCTATGATTGATGGTATTTTTCCAGTAGATAATGAAAGATTAACTTACCTTAATGAAGAGGTTATTAGATTTGGAAAGCTTTTAGACAATTTAAATACCTTAAAAGAGGTTGAGGCGGAGGAAATAGTGCTAAGCATGGAAAAAATTGATTTGAGGGATATTCTTTCTTCAGTGGTAAATGATTTTGAAGTAATAGCGGAAAATAAGAATCTTAACATATCCTTAGAATGTAGCACTAGTAACCCATGTAACATTTTAGGAGACCGTGATAAGATAAAACAGGTAATTATTAATTTACTTTCTAATGCAGTCAAATTTACAGAAGGGTTAGGGGAAATTAATATTACTTTGAAAGAAACTGATGAAAAGGTAATATTAAAAATAAAAGATACAGGCATTGGAATTAATAAGGAGGATTTACCTTATATATTTGAGAGGCTATATAGGGGAGACAAAAGTAGACATGAAATAGAAGGCACAGGAATAGGACTCACCATTGTAAAGAATATATTGACACTTCATAAGGCAAGCATAGATGTGAAGAGTAAAGAGGGAAAGGGATGCGTTGTTACCGTGTATTTTAGTAGAATGTTGGGATCATCTCATAAATAATATACGCGCAGGAAGATATAAGGAATAAGTACCTATGGTAAAAACATAAATTATTTTTCTAATTGGAAAAAACAATAAAGTATGCTTTTAGTTTCTTCACATGCCTAGCATATAATGTAATTAAATTATGAGTGTTTTCTAAATTATAGAAAGCATATTGGAGGGTTAATAATGAATTTCAATGAAGATAAAAAAGTTAAGCAAAGTAATGGTAAGCATAGTCCACTAAAACATATGGCTCACATGGTAATTTGTTGTGGCTTACCTATAGTTATTCTGTTTTCTTTGCCGATTATAACAAAGATTAGTCCAAGTACTGGTAGAGTAGTTCTGAAGATGTTGCCATTTTTATGTCCAGTAATGATGATTTTAATGATTCCAATGATGAGGGGTGGCAATAAAAAAGAAAGTTGCTTTGACAATACCAATGAGGATAAGAAAACACTTGAGATTAAATAATATACTTTACTAATGTTAATTAAGTTTTTCATTGAAATTTCTTACATTTCTTTATAAAATCTACACATCTTTTTTGTATAATTAAAATTAAGATTTATATTCATAGGATTAAAGGTACAGCTTAATATTCATGAACCTTGCAAGATAAAGATCCATTTAATTAGGAGGTAAAAAAGTGAGCGTTAAAAAAGAAAAAATCAAAGTCTTTGACATGACATGTACATCCTGCGAGTCAAGAGTGGAAAGAGCAGTTAGAAAATTAGATGGTGTAAAAACCGCTAAAGCTAGTTTCAGCGACCAATCTTTAACTATAGAGTATGACACAGATTTCTGCAACAACGAAAAGATTAAAACTACTATAAAAGCAGCTGGTTATAGTACAGAGAATTCAAATAACTATAGAATAGTGGGTATATTTATAATTGTAGCAGCAATTATATTAATTGGAAATTCAACAGGTGGAATTGATATGACCTCAAAGCTAAACGGTGCTACATATTTTGTTCTATTCATTGTTGGAGCCATTACATCAATCCATTGTGTAGGTATGTGTGGGGGAATAATGCTATCACAAAGTATAAATAAAGATAGTAAAAGTAAATTTGATTCCATGAAACCTGCCATTCTATACAACGCAGGTAGAGTTGTTTCCTACACTATTCTTGGTGGGATAGTTGGTTCTCTAGGTTCTGTTCTTTCACTTTCACTCCCCGTGAAGGCTGGACTTCAAATATTTGCTGGTTTGTTTATGATAATGATGGGACTTAATATGAGTGGCTATAGCTTATTTAGAAAGTTTAATATAAAGCTCCCATGGTCTGCTTGCAAGGTTAAGAAAAAACCAAAAACTCCTTTTTTAGTTGGCGCTTTTAATGGACTTATGCCCTGTGGACCACTTCAGACAATGCAATTATATGCCTTAGGAACTGGAAGTGCTTACAAGGGTGCCTTAGCTATGCTAATATTTTCTCTAGGTACAGTACCATTAATGCTTACCTTTGGCGCAGTATCAGGTCTCATAAGTAAAGGATATACAAAGACTCTTTTAAAATTTAGTGGAATACTAGTTGTAGTTTTGGGTATGGTAATGGGAACTAGAGGACTAGCCCTGGCTGGTGTTAATGTGCCTTCTACAGCTTCACTAGCTGCTACTTTATCTGGTAATAAAACATCGGCATCAGCAACGCCCGCTGCTAAACCCATTATAGAGAATGGGGTTCAGATAGTTCGGATGACGGCAGATGGTGCTGGTTATACCCCAAATGGTCTATATATACAGAAAAATATGCCTGTAAAATGGATAATTGATGGTAAGGCATTAAACTCCTGTAACAGCCAAATTATAATTCCTTCTTTAAATATTGAGAAGAATTTAGAGCCAGGCGAGAATGTTATTGAATTTACACCAAAGGATCAAGATATAAACTTCAGCTGTGGAATGGGCATGATTAGGGGTGTATTTAAGGTGGTTGATAACGTGAAAGCTGTGGACACCTCAAAGCCAGATGCTTCAATACCAGCTCCATCAAGTGGAATGCCTGGTTGCAACATGGGTGGAGGAGATTCCACAGCACCTTAAAAACCAAGTTTGTAGGGTCTATGGTTATTGTAGATGATTTGAAAAATGTAGATTTAGAGCAAATAAGAAAAGAGTATTTAGGAGCATAGGTGAATAATAATATGTTTCTTCATTTAATCTTCATAATAATTGGATATTATATAACTATAAATATTAGAAGGAGTTGTTTTAAATATGAAAAATAATAAAAAAATTATGATATTGTTAACTTCAGCTATTCTTACTCTATCATTTGTGGGTTGTAGTAGTAAATCTCAAACTGTAAGTAAAGACTCTGATGGTGCGCTTAAAGCTTTTAATGCTATTGTAAAGGCAAATCCTAAGAGCAAGGGCTATCATAGTGCTCTTAAGCATTGGGGATTTAAGCTTCCTGCAAATGATAAGTTCGAATGGACTAAAGATACCTCTGCAAATAAAATAGACTTTGCTATGGTAATAGATGCAGATCCATTAATTAAAGCTGGTTTGGACGTTAAAAAGTTAGACCCAAATAAGTGGGTATATAAACCTGCTGAGATAGAAGGCGGAGTTCAGCTATCAAATAGAATAATTTTTCCTTTTAACGTAAGTGATAAAAAAGAAACTTCAAATGGCTCAGAGGATGCTTTTAGAAGGATCTTAGAGCAGGATCCAAAGCTAATTAAATATATGGAAGATGAAAAACATTATGCTTTAATGCTTGGAGAGGGTAATTCAGTGCACTTTACAGAGAACTTAGGGGCATCTGATGAGGACATGGAATTTGTATTTAAGGCAGAGCCACTAATTAAAGCAGGTTTAGATGTTACAAAACTTCAGGGTACTGGATTTAAATTAGAAGTAGCTGGTAAAGATAATATGGACAGTAAAGATGATCAATTAGTTAAGGGTTATAAATTAAAATAAATTAGTCAGTTATAAATATACTATGCATTTGAGGTGTATAGTATATTTTGTAGGCACCCCTCGCAGGGGGAAGGAGATACTTAAATGAATCAAGAAAAAATCAAGGCATTGCAATCCTTAAAAACTTCAAAAGGACAAGTAGAAGGAATTATAAAGATGATAGAAGAGGGAAGATATTGTCTAGATGTATCTAATCAGATAATTGCAGCGCAATCTCTTTTAAAGAAAGCTAACTTGTTAATATTAAAACAGCATCTAAGTCATTGTGTTAAGGACGCGGTACTTAGTGATAATGGTGAAGAGAAGATTGATGAGATAATTGGATTGCTATCAAAGATTATGGATAAATAATAAGGTATTAAGGAGGCAATATAAGGTGGAAACAAAATCATTAAAAATAGAAGGAATGACCTGCGCTGCTTGTGCAAAAAGTGTTGAAAGGATTTCAAAGAAGTTACCAGGCGTTACGGAAGCAAATGTGAATTTTGCTACTGAAAAATTAAATATATCTTATGATGAAACAAAGGTTAAGTTATTAGACATACAAAATGCTGTAGAAAAAGGTGGTTATAAAGCTTTAGTTGAAACCAGTAATAAAACCTTGAAAATAGAGGGAATGACCTGTGCTGCATGCGCAAAGACCATCGAGAGGGTTATAAAAAAACTCCCTGGAGTAGTTGAAACAAATGTAAATTTTGCTACTGAAAAATTGAATATAAGCTTTGAACCCACCAGGGTAAGAACTTCTGACATAAAGAAAGCAATCGAAAAAGCAGGATACAAAGCCTGCGAAGATGAAAGTAACGTGGACATTGATCGAGAAAAAAAAGAAAAAGAAATAAAAGCCTTATGGAATAGATTTATAATATCAGCAGTATTTGCAGTGCCATTACTTCTAATTGCAATGGTGCCAATGATTGCAGAAAAGTTAAACTATCAGCTTCCTTTAGCTATTGATCCTATGCTACATCCAGTAGCTTACGCCATTATACAATTGATACTTGTGATTCCAGTTATGACTTCTGGTAAAAAGTATTTTATTGTCGGATTTAAATCTTTAGTACGGTTAAGTCCTAATATGGATTCGCTTATATCCATTGGAACATCTGCGGCATTTTTGTATAGTTTATTTGCTGTATATGAAATAACCTTTCTGGGAAATGTTGATTATGTAATGTACTTTGAATCAGCAGGAGTTATTTTGACACTTATTACTTTAGGAAAGTATTTAGAATCAGTTACAAAAGGAAAGACTTCCGAAGCAATTAAAAAGCTTATGGGCCTAGCACCTAAAACAGCTATTATCATAAGAGATAATATGGAAATTGAAATTTCAATTGATGAAGTTGAAGTGGGTGATATAGTAGTTGTGAGGCCTGGTGAAAAAATGCCAGTAGATGGTGAGGTTGTGGAAGGAACAACACTCGTAGATGAGTCAATGCTAACTGGTGAAAGTATGCCAGTAGAAAAAGCTATTGGACATAAGATAATTGGTGCAAGTATAAATAAGAATGGATCAATTAAATATAAAGCAACTAGAGTGGGTAAAGATACGGCACTGGCACAAATTATAACTTTGGTTGAAAATGCCCAGGGCTCAAAAGCTCCTATAGCTAAGATGGCAGATATTATATCAAGTTATTTTGTTCCGGTGGTTATAGGACTCGCATTAATTTCTTCATTAGCTTGGCTTATATCTGGCGAGACCATAGTGTTTTCATTAACTATATTCATATCAGTGCTTGTAATAGCTTGCCCTTGTGCTCTTGGCCTTGCAACTCCTACAGCAATAATGGTTGGAACAGGAAAAGGTGCAGAATATGGTGTACTTATAAAAAGCGGTGTAGCATTGGAGACTGCACATAAGATTCAAACTATAGTATTTGATAAGACTGGAACACTTACGGAGGGAAAACCAAAGGTAACAGATATTGTTACTGTAGAGGGTACTTCCCAGACATACTTACTTCAAATAGCAGCCTCTGCTGAAAAAGGATCTGAACATCCATTAGGTGAGGCTATAGTTAAAGGTGCACAGGAAAGATCTTTAGAACTTAAAAAGGTAGACAAATTTGAAGCTATACCTGGTTATGGAATAGAAGTTAGTATAGAAGGTAATAAAGTTCTACTTGGAAATATGAAACTTATGGTAGAAAGTAAAATTTCCTTAGAGAAGTTAGAGGATATTTCAAACAAGCTTGCGGAAGAAGGCAAAACTCCAATGTATATCGCTATAGATAACAAGATAAGTGGAATCATTGCAGTTGCAGATACCGTTAAGGAAAATAGTAAAAAAGCCATAGAAAGACTTCATTCTATGGGAATAGAAGTTGCCATGATAACTGGTGATAATAAAAGAACTGCAGCGGCTATTGCAGCGCAAGTTGGTATAGATAGAATATACGCCGAGGTTCTTCCTGAGGATAAAGCAAAGGTCGTTAAAAAGCTTCAAGCAGAAGGTAAAAAAGTTGCTATGGTTGGGGATGGAATTAATGATGCGCCTGCACTTGCCCAAGCTGATATTGGTATAGCTATAGGGTCAGGTACTGATGTAGCTATGGAATCCGCAGACATAGTACTTATGAGAAGTGATTTAATGGATGTACCTACTGCGTTACAGTTAAGTAAGAAAACAATAACAAATATAAAACAAAACCTGTTTTGGGCTTTTGGTTACAATATACTAGGAATACCAGTTGCAATGGGAATACTGCATCTATTTGGAGGCCCGCTTCTAAATCCTATTATTGCAGCACTAGCAATGAGTTTTAGTTCGGTTTCTGTATTAACAAATGCTTTAAGGTTAAAAGGATTTAAGCCATTAACATAAAATTTGAAAGGAGAAATAAAAAAAAATTTTTTATGTAGTTTCTAAGGCTTTTATTTAAAAATTATAAGTAAAGTTTAATATTAATTGTAAATCACAAATAAATGATGTAAAATTCTTACTAAGGGGTTCACTATATATGCTCCTAAAATTTATTTTTTTTGACATGAAAATGGGCATAATTATGCTAGTAGCTAAGATGTCATAAATAATAAAAGAAAGGTTAAATGAGGTGTAAAATTAAATGTCAGTTAAATATAGTTTAAAAAAGAAATATACATGTAGTACAGAGATGGTATTTAGGGTATGGATAAAGGCGGTATATGGGGAATCTCAAATCATGGGTACATACAATGAGTATACCAGGGATGAATTTGAGAATAACATAATAAATGAGTTGCAAGAATTAGTAAGTGACGAAAAATACAAGTGTGGATATTTAGAAGAACTGAAGCATGAATATTTAAATATACCGGAATGTAAAGAAGGGTACTGTCATTCATTACTAACTTTAGATGTTGTAGCTGTAGGCAGAACTGGTATTTTGTATGACGTAATAATAAAAAAATAGATAATGATAGATTTGTGTAATAACTTTAGAAGTCTATATCTAACTAGAAATTGGTATGGGAATTTACTCCTGTACTAATTTTTTTATTTTTTTTTGGGGTGTTTATGAGTGTATGTAAAGATTCAAACATTGTTTAATGTTTTGCTTGATTAATTCCATTTTTGGTATTATAATTATAAATGGAACCAATGGAGGTGTAGTATTACGAAAGAGATAAATGAGGTTATGTTAAATCCTGCCCGAATGAGAATCATACAAGAGCTTTCCACAAGACGAAGCATTACTGCCACAGAGCTTTGTGAAAAAATCAGTGATGTTCCGAGGACCACCATGTACCGTCATATTAATATTTTATTAGACAATAACATTTTGTCTGTTGTATCCGAAAAAAAGATTCGAGGGAGCCTTGAAAGAACTCTTGCCTTGAATATAGGGGAAATATCAAAGAATAACACCCTTAAAAATGCTTCTCAGAATGCATTGGGTTTTTTGATGAACAGATATGCAAGGTTTCACAACTACTTCAGCGGAGAAAATCCGGACCCCGCTAAAGATAAAATTTTTTTGAACAATTCAGTACTTATGATGGATGATAATGAGTTCGACCAATTTTTATCGGAGCTACGAGGGCTTATTATAAAATACAACTTTGAAGTTGCAAACGGAAGAAAAGCCAGAGATATTTCTGTGATATCTGCACCCACAGAGAGTGAGTGAGAAAAATGTATAAAATCAAATAGAAAAGAGGTTAAAAGGTAATGACTGTTTTTGCAATTATCTTAGGAGTCATTGTTTGTCTCAATATAATCGGATTTGCAATCAACAAAATATTTTTTTCAAATGAGCTTGAAGCTGTATCACCTTATGGACAGATGGTAGAAATAAAGGAGCAAAAGATGCATGTGTATTCTATGGGTGATGGCGAGAAAACCTTTGTGTTGTTACCGGGTTTTGGGGTGTCTTTACCAAGTGCGGACTTTGGCCCACTGATGAGAGAGCTTTCTAAAGAATATACTGTTGTCTGCATTGAATATTTCGGTATTGGTTTCAGCGACCAGACAGATACACCACGAACAAATGAAAACTATACGGAAGAAATCAGAACTGCATTGTCTTTGGCTGGCTTTAAGGCGCCTTATGTCTTAATGCCTCACTCCGCGTCTGGCATTTACAGTGAATATTATGCCGCAAAATATCCTGATGAGGTGTCTGCGATTATTATGCTGGACACAACATCAACTGCAAAAACAGGAACTGGAAATCCGCCCAAATTCTTATTCGGAATTGCCAAGTTGCAGCAAGCTTGTGGATTAACACGCATTAATGGATTGATGCATCCTTCTCAAAAATCCGAAAATGGATACAATGAAAAAGAAATCAGTGACTATAAATTGTTTGCTTATTATGTTCTCAACGATACTATAATCAATCAGTCGTATCGCATGCTTGAAAACATCAAGGAGGTAAATGCAATAGGTTTCCCCCAAGAAATACCGGTATTGAAACTCATATCCTCACAAACGGAGAAAAAAGCAGGAGCAGAATATCAAATAAATCACTTAAATAGACTGGGAGCAAAAGCTGAATCAAGAATTATTGATTGCTCCCATTTCATTTATCAAACTAATGTTACAGATATTTGTGATGCAGTAAGTACTTTCCTCGAAAAAATCAACTGATAATGTTTATATATAGGTAGATAACCAATAAAATGTTTTACTTAAATATTAAAGTATCTTTTGTTGTATTATAATGAAAGTGAATAATTTTGAGGTAAGAGAAGTCTATCTTTTTTTAGTAATAGCCTATTATAATCAAGAAGATTGATTATAATAGGCTATTTTGATAAAGTCATTTAGAATTATTAAAAAGACTAGATTGCTGTATTTTTAGGCAAATAAAGTGCCGAAAATTAAAAATTATGCTTTTATAGCCCAACGTAATTTAGCACAGCGAGCACGACCATTGGTATTACATTCTTGTGATGATGGTCGAATAGCATCGGGAGCTATTTCACGATAGATGCCTTCACGAAAAAAGCGTTGAAAAGATTTTTTAACGAGACGATCTTCTCCTGAATGAAATGAAAGTATAGCAACGCGCCCACCCTCAGCAAGGGTAGAAGGAAGCTTTTCCAAAAATTCATATAACACTTCAAATTCATTATTCACATCAATTCGCAATGCTTGAAAGCATCGTTGACAGGTTTTTTTAATCGCATCATTCTTATCATTTCCTGGAATAAATTTCAGAGCATCTTTGATAATTTGTTGAAGCTGCGTTGTTGTTGATATATCTATTCCTTTTTTAATTTGGGAAATAATAGCTCGAGCGATTGCTGCAGCATTAGGCTCGTCGGCGTTTTCTATAAGCATTCCTTCTAATTCATCTAGCGAAACAGTTTTTAAACGAGCTGCAGCAGATATACCTTTTTTAGGGTTTAGACGTAAGTCGAGTGGTCCTTCACTCTTAAATGAAAATCCTCTTTCAGGATTGTCTATTTGCATTGAAGAGACACCCAAATCTGCCAATACAAAATTCAATGGCCCTGATTCTAAAGCAATTTGATCTATATGGGAAAAGTTCATTTGTTTGATTGTTAAAATTTCGGAGCCATAACCTAAGCTCTCTAAGCGCTCTTGGGTGCGAGGTAACTCAATAGAATCTACATCCATTGCATACAAGTGACCCTTTGAATTTAAGCATTTAAGCATCTCTAAAGTATGACCACCATAACCTAGTGTTACATCTAGTCCTGTTTGCCCAGGAGTAATTTGTAAGAATTCTAATATTTCTTTAACACAAATTGAACGATGCATACCAGCAGGAGTACTACCCTTTTGAATAACTTTTGCTATGGTATCAGCATATTTCTCTGGTTGCAGTTCCTTATATTTTTCTTTATAAGATTTAGGGTTAGTGCCTTTATATCGAACACGTCGCTGATGTTTTTGCTCTTGATTATCCATTGTTACTCCACCTTTTTTTATAGCTTATTATAATGTTGCTACAAACCATATGATACCAAATACAATTCATAAAAGCAAACTCACAAAGAAGAAAATCTGTTAGAAAAATTCCTGTTCTGAATTAAAATGAACTTTGAAAAAAATAGATTAATTTATGGTTTTATAAAAATGGAAAGCATACGTAGGAAGTGCTATAATAAAATTAAAGATATTATTCAGTTAATAAAAATGAAAGGGGATAATTATATGAATAAGGAACAAATGGATCGAATCCATACTGGAAAAGGTTTTATAGCTGCATTGGACCAGAGTGGGGGCAGTACTCCCACTGCACTTCTACAGTATGGAATTTCGAAAGACAGTTATTCAAATGACGAGGAAATGTTCAATTTGGTACACGAAATGAGAACTCGTATTATCACGAACCCTGCATTCAATTCGGATCACATTTTGGGTGCCATTTTATTTGAAAACACTATGGATCGTAAAATTGGTGATCAATTTACCGCGGATTTTCTTTGGAAGAACAAAAACGTTGTGCCTTTTTTAAAGATCGATAAAGGGCTGGCTGGACTTGAAAACGGCGTTCAACTCATGAAACCAATTCCCAATTTAAATGAACTCTTAAAACGGGCAGTTGAAAAAAACATTTTCGGGACAAAAATGCGTTCAGTCATTAAAGAAGCCAATTCAGAAGGAATTCGAAAATTAGTTGAGCAACAGTTCGATATTGGCAAGAAAATAGCTCAGGCGGGACTTATTCCAATTATCGAACCTGAGGTTGATATCCACAGCAAGGATAAGGAAAAATCAGAAGAACTATTAAAATCTGAAATTTCCAATCAATTATCTGCCCTTGACAAGGACGTCAAAGTCATGCTTAAACTTTCAATACCAACAGTAGATAACTTCTATCACGATTTAATGGATAATCCGCATGTTTTACGGATTGTGGCTTTATCAGGAGGATACACTCAAAGCGAAGCAAATGAAAAACTTGCGCATAATCACGAACTGATAGCTAGCTTTTCACGCGCCTTATCGCAAGGATTGACTGCCCAGCAAACAGACAAAGAATTCAATTTGATGTTATCCAATTCAATTTGTACAATTTATGAGGCATCAATAAAATAATGTAGATATTTATTCTGAAAGTTACTCGGTTCTCAAACTTTCTTATATTGAGCAATTAAGACTGTACTTAAAATAGTGCAGTCTTTTGTTATTTATAAATAACATTATTCAGCCTATCCGTTGCATCTTCCTCCTGCATTTGTATATAAGTATAGTCTATATCATTACCACTAGCTTTTGGGCTAGTAATTTCATTTTTGCTTAGTACACCGATATGATTGTAATTATTATTGCAGTATATAACCTTACTGTTAATCTCTACCTTAATTATTCCTTCTAGTTTATACATTTTCATCTCCCCCAAACTATATAATAATTGTCATGAAATGAACATGTGTTCTAATTAATTATAAACGGATTTAGTAAAATTTTCAAGAATTAAATTAAAATTGTAAAAAACAATAAAAACAATACACTATTTAATACAAATTAGTTAATTATGGGGAAAATTACATATAAACCAAAATAGCGCCACATGTTTTTTTAACATATGGCGCTAAATTTATTAAATAAAATTTTGTGAAATAAAGTACTGTAGTTCTATTTATCCTTAGATTCCCATTTAAAACCAGCTTTTTTTAGATTTTCTAATATTTCTATTACTTGTTCATGAGTAAGACCATCAGGGTAAATACTTTTATCTATTTCAATTTTAATGTCATTATTATCCACATTATCCTGTACTAATATTCCTAATCTATTATCTGTTCTGCCCAGGAGGTAATCTGTAGAGCATTGTAAATAATCAGCTATTTGCTTAACAAAATCAACTTTAGGTTCTCGTAAACAATTTTCATAACGGCTTAAAGTTGCCTTTGTAGTTTTCAAATCTTCAGCCATTGTTTCCAATGTAATATGTATTCTGTTTCTTTCTGTCTTTAATCTATCACCGAATGTTACCAAATGAATCACCTCCATAGTAAATATTATACAAGAGATAGAAGATATTAAAATAATAGTTACCAATAATATAAAACCTATTGAATGGTTTATTGACTTGTTATCCAAATGGTAATATAATGAAGTTACCGAATAGATAAATATTTTTTTGTAAGGTGGTGAGTTAATGACAGTTTATTATGAATTAAAAGCTTTGAGATCTAAGAACAATATAAACCAAAAGAAAATGGCTAATCTATTAAACATTACTGTGTCCACATATAATAGAAAAGAAAATGGATTAAGAAGCTAGAGAAATAGCAAACTTTTTCAATAAAGGCATTGATGAAATTTTTTTACCAACTAAGTTACCAAAATAATAACGATACCCTGGTATTATTTTGTGAATAAAAAATATAAAGATACTGGTAACTTAAGGATTATAGAAGTAATTCAATAATTCTAGTGATAAGGGGGAATATTAAGTGAATTTATTAAAAGTAGAACACAAAAATCAAAGGGTACTGACTACGGAACAATTAGCTTTAGGATATGGTGCTAGCGAAAGAAATATTAATGATAATTTTAATAATCATAAAGACAGATTTATTGAAGGTAAACACTATTTTTTATTGCAGGGAAATAAACTTAGATGCTTTAAGAACTATCCAGATAATATCGGTGTAGCTTGTAACCGTGCTCCGTCACTGTATCTTTGGACAGAAAGAGGAGCATTAAGACATGCAAAAATACTTGATACAGATAAGGCATGGGAAGTTTATGAGATGCTAGAAGAAACATATTATAGAGAAGTAATTGAAATTAACCCAGGGGCAGAGTGGAGGAAGAAAACTAACTTAATAATATCTAAGATATGCAAAGGGCTGAATAATTATAGAACTCCTAAAGACGATATATACAATGCACTTGAGGAAAGGGCTAAATGCAAGCTTAAAACAAGACTTAATAATCTGAAAGTAAGAGCATTAAGTCAAGGAATGCATCAATGCAAGGTAAATCAACTTAATAATTTAGATGTAATTGATAATGATCCAAAGCTCAAAGAAATTTATATCGCTATAGTTAAAGAAAAGGCTATTAAACATGGAATAAGACTTAATGATTATTAAAGCTTCAAGAAAACCTAGGGAAGCAGACTGCTTTCAAAAGAGGGAGGGTTAAACAATGGCTAAATATAGACAGCTATATACTGAGTTCTGGAGTGATGGGTTTGTAATGGATTTGACGCCTGAAGAAAAGTTTTTCTATCTTTATTTAATGACTAATTCTAAAACCAGTCAGTGTGGTATTTATGAACTTCCAAAGCAAATCATAGTTACTGAAACTGGATATAATAGAGAAACTATAGACAAGCTCCTTACTAGGTTCTGTGAGTACGAAAAGATAATTTATTGTGATGAAACAAAAGAAATTATGATTTTAAACTGGATAAAATATAATGAGCCGAACAACATCAATGCAATTAAATGCGTAAATAAAGAATTAAGTAAAGTTAAAAAATCTAAGTTCATAGAGATACTTTATCAGCAGTGCGAGGCATATGAGTTAGAGGTGGAGAAAATATTTGAGGGGCTTTATAGGGATGTGCAAGGGGCTACTACGGATACTCCAAATAGTAAATCAGTATGTGATAAAATATCATGTGATAATCAGAAATATGAGGAAAATCAATCCTTTTCACCCTTGCATAGCAGTGAGGAAAGGAGCTATGAAGGGGCTTATAAGGGACTTCCAAGTAATAAAGTAATAAGTAATAAAGAAGAAATAATAAGTAATAAGCAAAAAGAAATAAATAAAAAAGAAGAAGTAGTAAGTGCTAAAAAAAATTTTATACCTGACATTAAAAGTGTAATTAAGGTTTTTGAAAATAATATTCACCCAATGACACCCCTAGAACATAAAAAGTTAATGGATTTTACACGTGATGTAAACTGCGAAGTTATTATTATGGCGATTGAAGAGGCAGTAAAGTATAACGCTAGAACTATTAAGTATATAACTAAGATATTGGACTGTTGGATAAGCAGAGGCATTAAAACTGCAGATGGTGTACGCGCTTACCAAAGGGAATGGGATAATAAAAATAAGCCATCTTCAAATAGAAATATAAAAAAGGGTACTTTCTGTGATTATGACCAAAGGCAATATGACTTTGATGAGCTTGAAAGGAAGCTACTAGGCTGGAGTCTGCCGGAGCAGGAAGGTGATTAGCTAATTTAATTATTATCATAAAAAGTAAATTTACTGGATAGAAAGGGTGGTGTATATTATGGAAGAGTTAGTTAGAAAAGCAAAAACTGGAGATGAAGAAGCTGTAGTTGAGGTTATAAACAAGTATAAATACTTGATTTTAAAACAAGCTTCAAAATACCGAATACCAAGCTATGAGTTTGAGGATCTTGTGCAGCAGGGGTATCTTTCAGTTATAAAAGCCATTGGTATGTACAAGCTAGGTAGCAATAGTTTTAATGGGTACTGCATAAATTCTATTAAAACTAATTTCAAAGCTCTTTTAAAGGGAAAGGTAAAACACTATAGAGAGGTTCCGAATGCGGAGCCTATAAGCATAAATGCAACTGCAAACTATAGTTTTACAGTAGAGGATGAAGTGATGGCTTATGATGAAGTTAAGAGGCTCTATGATGCCTTAGAAAAATTAGATCCAGTGGAAAGGGACGTTGTGGAGAGATTCTACCTTCTTTCGGATAGCCTTGGCGAAATAGCCTGCGCGGGTGATAATAGTTATTCTCACTATAGAAAGATTAAAGATAAGGCTTTAAAAAAGCTTAAAAAATATATTTGAAAAATTCTAGAAAACAATTGGATAAGCATATATATTATTCATAGCTGTGAGGGAGGTATGCGTCATGTATGATGCATTTGTTAAGCTGGTTAATACAGTTGGCTTCCCTATAGGTGCGAGTATATATTTGCTGGTTAGGTTTGAGAAGAAAATTGAAGACCTCAATAAATCTATCGTGGGTTTAACTGCAGTTATATCCACTGTTATAGGAAAATCTCAAAAATAAGGGTTAAATAATTTAAAGGAGGAAAAGTGATATGCATAAATTAGTTATGAGATTTTTAACATCTATAGAAGGTAAGTATTTTACTTTATCAGTAGATGACATTAAAGCTGATGAAAATGGAGTTCCAACTGTGACATAAGCGCAGGTAAATGCGCTTATGGATTTAGTCATTGCAAAAAACATTTTTGCATCAGCCAATGGTAACTTAGTTGGTAAGAAAGATGCTAAAATAGTTACTACTGATAGTAGCACAGTTGATGTAGCATAGTAAAATATTCCACCAAGGATTAATCCTTGGTGGAATATTTTTTTGTTAAAAAAATTAAAGCATAGAAGGTGATGATTCACGAGAGCAAGCATTGCCAGGTAGCATTACCTACAATTCCATCCGCAATTAATTTATTGTTTTTCTGATATTCCTTAACATGGATTACAGTTTCATCTTCATAAATACCATCAATAACTGCGTAAGTTCTCCATTGGATGTATCTTATAGCTGTTTTGTAGACCGTAGACTTAAGGCTACATAGGGGCTTTTCCATAATGCTTTTTATTTCAGATAATACCACCGGTCCACATATGCCATAGGTAGAAAGGTTAAGAATTTGCTGAAGCTTTTTAATTGCACTTAGGGTTAATGGTCCAATGGCTCCATCTATAATTAAAGCATTATTATTAACATCTCTTATTTTCATAAGGTTTAAGCATTTCTGTACATATTTAATATCCTCAGTAGAAACGTTTTTAGAGATTTTAGATATAGGAGCAGCATCATAAACATAAAGCTTATTTTCTTCAATTATGGCTATTAGTTTTTCAGGGTACTCATGGTCAGTGCAGTAACCGGATTTGTAAACGTTAAGGCAAGCTTCCTTGTAATTTTTAGAGGTCATTACAGTTTTTGTACCTACTAAAGCTTAAAAGCTTTCCATGGTCTAGTAAGCTATCTTCTAACGAGTCATATTTTCTAAATTTGCACACCATGGGAGTTTTAACTCCATTTATAAATTCATGAGTTTTAAGCTCTTGAACTTCATAGCCACAGTCTTTTGTCCATTTGATTCCGAATATGTTATTACCTTTAACATGCTGAAGCCAACCTGTTTCTAGTATGGCTTGGGCTATGGTTAATGAGGGAAGGATGTTGTATTTGTTATAGGATAGTAGAGCACCTGGGATCAGGTCTTTTATTATTTGGGTTTTGTTCATGTGGTGATTCCTCCTTTGGGGTTTTATCTTATATATATGGAGGAAGGGGGAGGGTTATGGAAATAATTAGATTTAAATTATTTGTAACGTTGAATTTGAATTGTTTAGTAGAAAAGCTACTCATAGTTCTTATTTTTACTGTACTTCTCCTTGTTTTTCTTTTTGGCATCAAAATAAAGCTCTGAAATCATTCTGAAAAGCTCATCTTTATCATCTTCCATGAGTTCCACGCCAGCGAACAGCATTTCTACACTCTTTAGTACTCCTTGTGCTTGGTTGTGACCTATAGCACTATATTTTTCGTCAGTATCTTTAAAAAATGACCCATCTGTACCAAGCAAATAATCAACAGAAACGTTGAATACCTGGGCAAACTTTGCAATGACCTCTTGTTTTCTAGGGAACCTTTCATTGGCCTCATAGTAGCCTAAAACTCTATCGGATACTCCGATTAATTTACCGAGTTCAACTTGGGTTAATCCAGAACTGTCTCTAAGTTGTTTAATTCTATCACCAAATAACATAAGATCCACCTCCATTTTCTAATTTTATCATATCAAATTGTTCGATTGGCATCAATATGTCAAAAACATTATTTAAAAAAACTTTTTCTAGATTTACATTGAATAGTTAATTCGATGTAATTTATCTACGCACTAAATAAATATGAGAAGTAAAGAAATTATTTACTTTTATTTAAAAAACTCCACATGTTTTACATATAGGGCCTCGCTTCGCTCGGGTGAAAAATGGACAGGTTTCTCACCTCAGCCTGGCAGAACAGTTACTTTTGTTCTGAGAATTTAGAGTTTCAAAAAAATAAGTTTATAGTAGAGGTCAGAAACTCGTCCATTTTTCACGGCAAATGGACAGGCCAATCAACCACTTCGTCCCTCAGTAGCTGAGCTCGTCCATTTGCCAGCAGCTTACAAGTTTTTAGAGCTTTTTTAATCTTAGTAATTTCCTTTCTCGACTTAATATTATTAATGATTTTAATGAAATATCATTATAATAATTATTTTATGTGCGCCCGGCATGGACGCAATCTAATGGGTGAAAGTCCCTAGCACGGGTTAATAGTGCCAAGTGCATAGCTTAAGACAAGGGTGTCCATGGTGACGTGGAATCTGAAGGAAGTCGGCGGCAAAAC
>NZ_BHYK01000023.1 GCF_003865095.1 Clostridium tagluense
AAGAGAAGGACCGCAAAATTCTACAAACTTGTCAAGTGTTTTATGCGAAAAAAGTGGGGGAATCAACAAAAATTAATGATACTAAAAATGAGTAATCACAGGAACTAAGGAGTTTCCGTGAACGCTCAGATAATACAAGGAGGAATATTAATGGCAAAATATAATACAACCATCGATGAAAAATGGCAACAAAAATGGGAACAAACTAATCTCTATAAATTTGATGAAAATAATACTGATAAGAAGCTATATGTGCTTGAAATGTTCTCTTATCCGTCTGGAAGTCAACTACATGCTGGGCATTGGTTTAACTATGGGCCCGTAGATACCTGGGCTAGAATGAAGAAAATGCAAGGTTACAATGTATTTCAGCCAATGGGCTTTGACGCTTTTGGATTGCCTGCTGAAAACTATGCAATAAAAACTGGTGTGCATCCAAAAGATTCTACAGAGCAAAACATTACTACTATGGAAAAGCAATTAAAAGCCATGGGCGCAATGTTTAATTGGGATCATGAAGTTGTAACTTGCCGTCCAGATTATTATAAATGGACTCAATGGTTATTCTTAAAACTATTTGAAAAAGGTCTTGCCTACAGAAAAAAGGCCCCTGTAAATTGGTGCCCTAGTTGTAGTACTGTACTTGCAAATGAGCAAGTATTAGTAGATGGTTCTTGTGAGCGGTGCGGCACTCAGGTTACTAAAAAGAATTTAACCCAATGGTTTTTAAAAATTACTGACTATGCTGATGAACTATTAGAAAAACTTGATACCTTGGATTGGCCTGAAAAAACTAAATCAATGCAAAAACATTGGATAGGAAAATCTACTGGCGCTGAGGTTACATTTAAAGTGGAAGATTCAGATATAGACTTTAGTGTCTTCACCACAAGAGTTGACACCCTATACGGTGTTACCTATGTGGTACTTGCACCTGAAAATGACCTTGTAGGTGTCCTAACTAAAGATGAATATAAAGATGCTGTGGTGACTTATAGAGATGAAGCTAATAAGCAATCTGATATAGAAAGACAATCTATTACAAGAGAAAAAACCGGTGTATTTACTGGTTCCTATGCTATTAATCCTATTAATGGAATAAAAATCCCCATTTGGATTGCTGACTACGTTTTAAATACCTATGGAACCGGCATCGTAATGGCTGTCCCCGCTCATGATGATAGAGATTTTGCCTTTGCTACTAAATATAATTTACCTATCGAAAGAGTAATTGTTCCTGCTAATAGTGTAATTTCTGGTACAAAAACCGAAATAAATAGTCTCGAAGATCTTCCTTACACTGAACATGGAAAAATGGTAAATAGTGAAGAGTTTAATGGTTTATCTACTGTGGATGGAAAAATTGCTGTAGTAAAAAAATTAGAAGCTCAAAATTTAGGAACAGAAAAAGTAAACTTCAGGCTTCGTGATTGGTTAGTTTCAAGGCAGAGATATTGGGGAGCTCCTATTCCAATAATTCACTGTGATAAATGTGGGCCTGTACCAGTACCTGAAGACCAACTTCCTGTAGAATTACCTTATGACGTAGAATTTGCACCAGACGGAGAATCACCCCTAGCTAAATCTGCAGACTTTATTAATGTACCTTGCCCAGTTTGTGGAAGTCCTGCCCACAGAGAAGCTGATACCTTAGATACCTTCGTTTGTTCTTCTTTTTACTATTTAAGATATGTAGATAACAAAAATAGTGAAAAGGCTTTTGATACAGACTTAATAAACAAAATGCTTCCTGTAGACAAGTATGTAGGTGGCCCTGAACATGCATGTATGCATTTACTGTATGCAAGGTTTATCACCAAAGCTCTTCGCGATATGGGCTATTTAAACTTTGATGAACCTTTCTTGTCTCTTACTCACCAAGGTTTAATTTTAGGACCAGACGGATTAAAAATGAGTAAATCCAAAGGAAATACTATTTCACCAGACCAGTATATAAAAGAGTTTGGTGCAGATGTGTTTAGAATGTACCTAATGTTTGGCTTTGGTTATACTGATGGTGGTGCTTGGAGTGATGATGGTATAAAAGCTATTGGAAAATTCGTTGATAGAATTGAACGAGCTGTAGACACTGGAATTTCTGAAATGTTAAAAGAAAGTAATAATGAGGCTCCTCTAAATAAGGCAGAAAAAGAATTAAACTACTGGAGACATTTTGCAATAAAGGGAGTTACTGAAGACACAGAAAAACTTCAATTTAATACAGCTATTGCAAGACTTATGGAACTTACAAATGCTCTATCAAAATATGTTAATGAAGAAACTGTTAATAGTAATTTCTTAAAAGAAGTTCTTGTGGATTATCTTTTACTTTTAGCACCTTTTGCTCCTCACTTTGCAGAAGAAAAGTGGGAAACCTTAGGTATGGGTTATTCTATATTTAATCAAAGCTTTCCTAAATTTGATGCTAGTGCTCTAATCAAAGATGAAATAGAGATAGCTATTCAAGTAAATGGTAAAATTAAATCCAGAATAACTATAGCGCAAAATTTAGATGAAGAAGCTATAAAAAAAGCTGCTCTTGAAGATGAAACACTAATTGCTTCCTTAGAAGGTAAAACTGTAAGAAAGATTATTATAATAAAAGGAAGATTAGTTAATATAGTAGCTTCTTAGTAAAAACTATTCACTGATCAGTATAAATCAAAAAAATAGAGTAGGGAGTCTAGTTTAGACTCCCTACTCTTATTTTTTGATTTATATTGTTTACATGTTATGAAACGCCATACACATCTAAGGTCTTTTGAGTTGATTTAAGAAGACTGCTAAGCTCAAAGACTTCTCCTTCTTCTAGTAGCTTATTTAATTGTTCTCTATACCTAGTTGCATCCATTAATTTTCCAAGGGAAGAAATCAAAAGAATATTATTCATTATATCAGATACCAAATTAGATTTAACCTCAAAGAGTTTTTGTGCGTCTTTAATCTCATCTTTAATTTCTAACATCTGCTGATCTAACTGAAAAGCAGCATCTGCAGCATTTTTAAGTTTTTCCCTTATATACTCTGGTATATCATGCTTATATTTATAATTTAGGGAATGCTCTACCGTAGCCCAAAAATTCATTGCCAAGGTTCTAATTTGAAATTCCGCTAGTATTTCGGTTTGGCCATCAGATAAATTCACCGGATACTTTATGATCATATGGTAGCTTCTATATCCGCTTTCTTTTACATTGGCAACATAATCTTTTTCATAAACTATTTTCATATCACGTCTTTCGCGAATCAAATTTACCACCTTATCAATGTCATCAACAAATTGGCACATTACTCTTATTCCCGCAATATCCTCCATTTCAAATTCAATTCGATCTAAAGGGATACAGAATTTATTAGCTTTTTCAAGGATACTAGATATTTCTTTAACCCTACCCGTAACAAACTCCACAGGTGAATAATCATTTTTACGTCTATATTCGCGCCGAATGCTTTTGAACTTTACCTTTAACTCTTCTACTGCCTGTTCATAAGGTATTAAGAATCTTTTCCACTCTCTTATTGCCATATACTCAGTCCTTTACATAAAATTTCATGCTTACAAAAAATATATACAAATTTTCGGATGCTGTCTTTTATTAATATTATATTTTTATTAATTTTCTGTTATAATTAATTTACTACTAAATTAACATAAAAGCAATTATTTTAGGAAAATACACCAAATTTATAACTAATCATAATACAGTAAATTTTATTTTGGGGTGATTAAATGGATAAAAAAATGTTTTCTGGTCTAGAAAATATGGGGTTTGATAATATTGAAGATATTAAAATCTATAATAAAAAAACTGAAACTGTGAAAGAAAATAGTCAAATCAACCAGGAAAAGTCTCTTCTATATAGTAAAGAAGTTACCTGCCCTGTATGTGGAGCAATTTTCAAAACTAGCGCAGTAAAGTCATCGGCTTATAGAATGATAAAAAAAGACAGTGACTTTTTTATAAGGTATTCATTAATTAATCCTTATTTCTATGACGTTTGGATTTGTAATTCTTGCGGGTATTCAGCTATGAAAACAGATTTCCATAGTATAAGAAGTATAGAAATAGAAAAAGTACAACAGTCTATTACACCTAAATGGAAGGGCAGGATGTATCCAGAGGTTTATGATATACATATCGCTATTGAAAGGTATAAACTATCCCTTTTAAATTATATAATAACCAATGCAAAATCAAGTAAAAAAGCAATCAATTGTATGAAACTAGCCTGGATGTACAGGCTACTCGAAACCCAAGATGCCCGCGAGATGGAGCTAGTATTTTTAAAGCAAGCACTAGAAGGACTTAATGATTCATATTATGCAGAAGCCTTCCCTATATATGGTATGGATAAATATAGTGCTATGTATCTTATTGGAGAGCTAAATAGACGTATTGGCAATACAGAAACTTCACTAGTTTGGTTTAGTAATGTAATAACAAGCCCTACTGTAAAGCAGAGTTTGAAAGAACTTGCGAGAGATATGAAGGACCTTATAAAAGAGGAAGAAGCTGCATTATTACTTGCTAATGAAAACCTAAATAAAGCTTCTACAGAAAACTTTGAGCCAATAGAAAATACTAAGAAATCTGGTTTTTTCTCTAAAATTTTTAAATAATAATTTAAATACATAAAAACAAATAACAAGTTAATATGCTAGAATATTTAACTTGTTGTTTGTTTTTACATTCCTATGATTATTATGTTTGTTATCCACATAAATAAATCTAGTAGTCATACTTATACACAAAAACTTACCTCTTTGTGCTATTCTAATATTTTTAAAGGATCAAAGTCCAAATAATCACAAGAAGTTACTATATACTCTACGCCTTCTATATTTCCCTCATATAACCTATTTAAAGATGGTCCATGCAAATGTCCGTATATTACCTTTGCCACATTATATTCTTTTACTAAACTTATAAGTTTAGTTTCTTCGAATTTATCATTAGTAGGTGGATAATGAAGCATTACAATAAATTTACTATATCCATTTTTCACCGCCTCATCTAATGATATTCGAAGCCTTATTAACTCTCTATTATATATTTTCTGGTCATGCTCTGTAAATTTTGTAGATCCCGGACAATTCCATCCCCGGGTACCGCATATAGCGAAATCTTTATAATTAAAAAAATTATTTTGAATAAAATTCATATCTTCATAAAGAGAATTAAGCTTTGTGATGCTACTCCACCAATAGTCATGATTTCCTTTGATAAGTATTTTTTTACCTGGGAGTTTATGAATCCACTCCAAATCCTCAAGGCCCTCTGAAATATTCATGGACCATGAAATGTCCCCTGCAATTAACACAGTATCATTAGCTGAAACTTTACTAAGCCAATTTTCTTTTATTTTTTCATGATGTTTCTCCCATTTATCTCCAAATATATCCATGGGTTTATCTGAATTTAAAGCTAAATGAAGATCAGATATTGCCCATAACGCCATAATATACCTCCTTTTTAATCTTTTTTCATTATTGAATCTATATCCATTACATAAGCAATAACCTTTGCTATTGCATCATATAATTCGAAGGGTATTTCTGATCCTATATCCACATTTAAAAGTAAATTAGCCAATTCCTCGTTTTGCACTACGGCTACCTTACTCTCTTCAGCCTTCACCAGAATTTTATCTGCAATATAACCCATCCCAGCTGCTGTTACTATAGGAACATCATATCCTTGTTCATATTTTATGGCAGCAGCTTTTTTTACTTTTTTCATTTTAACACCCCTCATTAGTGTTCGATAGTTCTATTTTAAATTATATTAAATATAATACTCCAGCATATTCACTATTATTTTTCTTAATGCTCTATTATATTATACCTTTATATTGAGGGTATTAAAACTTCTATCATCAAAAAATTCTCCGCAACTTACTAATGTAAATTCTTTGGCCTTGTTATTAACATCAATATTAACTCTATAATTTAGATTGGATAAATCCTTTATTAACTTTTCCTTGCCCAATTTTAAGACCTTAACCCAGAATTTATCACAATTAATATCAATATTCATATTATTATTATTAATTTTAATATATGCATCTACAGTTCCCATATTTATTGTTTTGACACTAGTAGCAATTTTAACATTCTTACTGTCAATCTTTTTCCCTTTTTTCCTATCATCTTTAATAATTAATTTAAATTGATATTCATCATCTTTAACGTTTATAGGCAAATCCAAATAGTAATATTGTTCAGAAATAGAATTAAACATCTTCAAATCGTTAAGTTTTTCATGGAATAAACCCATAACCTTTTCATAGGCCTCTGGCTTTAAGTTAATCTTATTTTCAATAAGGTCTTTAACTATATTTTTAATCTCTTCAGTCTTTAACTTAATTTGTTCTTTAATAAGAAAATCTGTAGTTATCTTTTCTACGTCACTTTCTACATTATTTATAATTCCCTTTTCAACCTCTGAAATATTCAATTCTTTTTTTATCATATTTATAATTTCATTAAGTGAATTGTTTTTTCCATATCCATTTGCCTTAGTATTGATAGCACTCTTAGTAGTTAGTTCCACTTCATCTGGCTTATCTTTTTGTGATATATTTGCATTTAAAGGTAATTCTTCATTTGGCACTATACTTTCTAGTTTCACACTAATAGGTTCGTTCTTTGCTATGTTTAATTTTACCTCTAAATTTTCTATTAATTTAACATAGCTATCTGGACTTAAAAATATTTGCTCCACCTTGAAAATTTTATCAACCATTGCTTCTATTGTGCTACTATTAAACTTAATATTTTCTAGCTTTATATTTTTATCTATTCCATTTTCTATATTAAGTTCTAAATTCTTATTTAGTTCTAAAGTTTTACCTAGTTTTATATTTTCATCTATTCCAGAACCCTTATTAAGTTCTATATTTTTATCTGGTTCTAAAGTTTTACCTGGTTTTATATTTTCATCTATTCCAAAACCCTTACTAAGTTCTATATTTTTATCTAGTTCTAATGTTTTACCTGGTTTTATATTTTCATCTATTCCAAAACCCTTACTAAGTTCTATATTTTTATCTAGTCCTAAAGTTTTACTTGGTTTTATATTTTCATCTATTCCAAAATATGCATTGAATTCTATATTTTTATCTAGTTCTAAAGTTTTAATAGTAGAATTTAATACCCTATAATTAACATCTAAATTCTTTAACTCTTTATTTATTAAATTAACTATTCCTTTTAGGTTGTTATTAGGTCTAAGATTATCTGAATTCTGAGTTTTATCCACTATTTTTCCATTATTATTTGGTAGCTGCACCGTCTTTGTTTCATTACTGCTTTTAAATTCTAAATTTGTAGACTCTTTGCTACTTTCATCTAAATCTATAAAGTTATTTAGGCCCACACTTACTTTGGAATCCTGTATATTCTTTAACGTATTTTTATCTGTATCACTATTTAAAAAGTAGTTGCTAATATCTTTTAAATTGTTGTATAGCGTTGACTCTCCTTTAAATAGTTTTATAAAGCTATCCAAATTTCCTTTAGTAATTTCTATATTATTTTCTTTAAATAATAATATCTCATCAATATCTAAATTCTTTAATGCCTCAAAAAAGTTTTTTAAAATTTTTGTTGTTTCATTTCCCTTTTCACTGCTAGGGTCAATATTTCTACTTTCAAGGTATCTAGCAATAAAAATTTCTTCTTTATTGGAATTTAAGGATATCTTTTCTCTAAAATCAACCAGATTTTTTATATCAATTATATTATCTTTAGTTAACGACATATCATGTTTTATCATTTTTCCAAAAAGCACTGCATCCGATTTATCAGTGCCGGGGCTATCTCCCTTACTGAAGGCTTCCAAGCCTTCAGTATCAATAGTTTTACCTTCTTTATCTTCATATACTAATTTTATTTCAAGCTTATCATTTTCAAAACCTTCTACTTCAAATTTAAGCACTTTACCTTCTGGAGCCTGCTGCAGTGGCTTATCAATCTTTGCAGAAAATTGCCATCCATCTAGTAATTTTAAACTAACTTCTCCCTTTTCCTGATCTGTACCTACTATTCTTGCATTGAAGGTTTCCCCAGCTTCAAAAGATATCTTACTAAAAGCTTTTTTAGCTTGTGGATTCTGTTGTATTGCAATATTGCTAATTATAGACATAAGCCACCCCCCTTTTTTTGAATAATAACATTTTTAAAAGTTATCAACATTTAATTATCGTATGAAACACTTTTTTTTAAAGGGGGAAGTCAATAATTATCTATTTTTAACTGAAAGTATTAAATAATTATTAACAATCCCCATAAAATAAATGTTACTAAAAAAACAAAGCTAAAATATTAACTTCAGCTTTGTTTTTTTAACTTTATTATTCTATAATTAAGGAATAGTATTTTTTCTTTCCTTTTTTTATAAGTACACTAGCATCCTTAAAATCTGAGTCTAAAAGTGTTTCATTTTTATCTTCAATTTTTCTGCCATTAACAGTTAATCCACCCTGTTCAATAAGCCTTCTAGCTTCTGCTTTTGATGGTACTACTTTAGTGTACACTAATATATCCATGAGTCCCACACTCTTCATATCTAAGGGTATAGATACTTTAGGCACGGTGCTCATATTAGCTCCACCACCAAACAATGCTTCTGCTGCTGTCTGAGCCTTTATAGCTTCTTCTTCTCCATGAATAAGTTTTGTAACCTCAAAAGCTAAAACTTTTTTAGCTTCATTAATCTTTTCATCTTTTAAAGCACTTAATCTTCTAACTTCATCCATTGGTACAAATGTAAGTAAGGATAAGCATTGCTTAACATCTGAGTCTGCTACATTTCTCCAGTATTGATAAAAATCATAAGGTGACGTTTTATCTGCATCAAGCCATAGTGCACCATTCTCTGTTTTTCCCATCTTTTTGCCTTCACTGTTAGTAAGCAATGCACATGTCATTCCATATGAAGATTTACTTTCTTTTCTTCTTATTAGTTCCATACCAGCAATTATGTTAGACCATTGATCATCTCCACCGAGTTGCATAGTACATCCATATTTCTGATTTAAAACTAAAAAGTCATATCCCTGCATAAGCATATAATTAAACTCAAGGAAAGATAGTCCTTTTTCTAATCTCTGTTTAAAGCATTCAGCAGTTAACATCCTGTTTACTGAAAAATGTACTCCTATATCTCTTATAAATTCTACATAGTTTAAGTTTAGTAGCCAATCTGCATTGTTTTCGAGTATTGCTTTACCATCACTAAAGTCTATAAGTTTTGAAAGCTGCGATTTTATGCATGATATATTATAATCAATTTCTTCTTTTGTAAGCATTTTTCTCATATCTGTTTTTCCTGACGGATCACCTATCATTGCAGTTCCACCGCCAACTAAGGCTATAGGCCTATGGCCTGCCCTTTGCATATGTGCCATAAACATCATAGCAATAAAATGGCCTATATGTAGACTATCCGCCGTAGGGTCAAATCCTATATAAAATGTTACCTTTTCAGTGTCTAGTATTTTCCTTATTTCCTCCTCATGAGTAAGTTGTTTGATGTATCCTCGCTCGTACAGTGTATCATATACATTTGACATAAATTATTCCTCCTTATTTTTAATGCTCTATTATTTTTGGGAAATAAAAAAACGCCCCTATGAAAGGGACGAAATAATTCCGTGGTACCACCCAAATTGATTTAACAATCCGCTCATGCCTTATAACGTAAGGTAAGTCCGTCTCAGCTTACTTTAAACATCATCTTCACAGCTACTTACCATCTTCGAAACTGCTCATTAACGACTTTATTTCAGCTTAAAGCTCCAGAATGTATTTCACTATATTCATTAACTAGTTCACACCTACCACTAGCTCTCTTAATAATTCCTACAGTTACTTTTTTCCTTCATAGCCTTTTAAATATAAACTTTTATTCTGTTAATTGTATAGGTATATTTAAAGTATATCAAGTTTACTAATTGGTCATTTTCTCTATTTATATCTATTTACTTGCTATATACTCTGATTTTCAACCATTTGCTCTATTTATAAAAAATGCAGGGTTTTTAGCCCTGCATTACACTAAAAATCAATTAAATGCTTACGCGATATAATCCTTTAAAAATTCTGGTGGGGTTTTATATTCACAACTAACATTTACATAAAAATCTACATTATACTTTCTAGCTAAAGAATCCATTTTAGAAAACAATTGTGCCGTATGCTCAAGTTTATCATCAACAATATTAAATACACCATCAACAAAAATGGTATCAATATCGTAATCTTTTGAGAGCATACCGCACAAAAAACCATAAAAATCATTATTATTTTTTAAATTAAACTCATTTGTAGCTACAAATCTCATTTTGCTGTTTAATTGTAGTACTGCCTTAGTATCATCATCAATATACACTATGTTCCCCTTAACCTCATGAACCTTTTCATTGGCAAGTTTAATCAAAGCTTTAGTTTTACCTGAACCTTTTCTACCGCAAAATACATGAATCATGTTAACCGCCTCCTATTTTATCTAACATAACCAGATAATTATTAAACAGGTCTACACTGTACGCAATATAGTTACACTCATTATATATTATTCAGAATATTTTTGCAATATTATACTTATTAAATAAAATTTTTAATTCCTGGAAAAATAACCTTAAAACTATTATCATCTTTTGAATCCACAAATATCACTTTACCATATTTTACAAAAGCCTTCTTCATTCTTGCAAATCCTTTCCCAGATTTTATGAATCTTTTTCTATCATCTAAGGCTATTAACTTATCGTATATCCACATATTTCTTTTTGAATAATTATGAGCATTAATTTTATTTGAAAATAATAAATTACCAGGACTAATTACGCTAACGCTATTATAATTTATTGCTATTTGTATTTCCTTATAGAACATAGTATAGTCCCTAAAAAGTATTGCATTTTTTACAGCTTCATGTACGGAGGCTATAGGATAATTTAAAGGAAATATATTTTTGAACAGTTCTTCTACCCTATCTAGCATATATAATAGACTTCCCTGCACAATTATAACCTCATCAAGCTTATTATTTACCTTGTTTACTATCTTAATCATATTATGAGGTAGATAAATACTATTAACTCCTGAAAACACCAATAAGCCACCTAGTGTAACAACTCTCTTATTATAATCTCTTTCAATAAAGGTTATTCCTGTATTATCCATAAACTCTAATCTATTGTCATCAGTTACTACAATTCCCTTGTTTAAAAAGTATTTATTGATTATATTAAAGTCCAAACTATTGATATCACTATTTATAATAGGCATAGTTTCAATATTTAAACTTAGATTTTCTTGTAAACAAGAGATTAATTCGTCCTTTCTCATGGTATCTGTTGTAGAACCACGCCTAATGTAAAAAGCACCATTTTCTCTTAATTGATAAGGCTTCTGACCACCATCATATATAGTTATAATTGCCAAATTTTTAGTTTGATATATTACAAAATCTATGGAAATTGGAATAGGTGGTTCACATCTTGAACTAATAATTTGTTGAAACTGCTCTTCTTTAAAGTCGTCAAGATTAATACCTATAACTCTTTTGGTCTTATCTTCCACTCCAACAAGAATATATCCTCTTCCTCCACGAGAATTTGCTATAGCACATATATCTTTAGCTAATTCTTTTTTACCGCTTTCTATTAATATATCCATTTTTAACTTAAAATCTAATTTTGTACCTTCATCCCTTTTTAACAATATGCTTATTTTTTTTGTATCCATATATTTCACTCCAACCGTGCTATAATAATATACTATGTTTATTGATATGCAATGTTTCTAAGATAATTTTTCTAATGATACTCTGGCATATTCAACAAAAGACGATGGAATACCATCGCCCTTTTATTCGCTTACAACTCTATTTTTACCACTTGCTTTAGCTTTATAAAGCATTATATCTGCTATTTCTAATACTTTATCCACACTTTTATTTCCCTTGTAATAGCTAATTCCAAAACTAGCTGTAATGGGGTTTTTTAGCTTCTTACTCTCACTTATGGTATTAGCTATTTTTTTTCTGATATTGTCAATTCTATTATAAACTATGTTATAGTTTCGAACTTCATGAATATATATAACAATTTCTTCCCCGCCATATCTAGCCACTATATCTTCATCATGCAAATTTTCACTTATAGTATTGGTAATACTTAATAAAATATCATCACCAGCTTGATGACCATACAAATCATTCACTTTTTTAAAATCATCAATATCCATCATAACTATTGCAAATTCAGTAGATATATCACTAAAAAGTTTATTTTCTATGGTGTCAAAAAAGTATTTTCTATTGTATATTCCAAGTAAGGGATCTCTTATTGAACTTTCCTTAACCTTAGCATATAACAAACTATTTTCAATAGTTATAGCAATTTGAATAGCAATAGAAGACATAAAACTTACATACTCTTGGCTAAAAAAATTCCATAGTGTATGTTCTACTATTATGTAACCCGTAAATTTATCTCTTAAATTAATTGGTATACCTATTATTGAATGTATTTTATCTTTTATTAAATCCTCTCCCACAGCGCTCTTAGAATTAATAATAAATAATTTCCCTTCATTTAATTGTACAAAATGGTCTTTAAACTTTAAATTTAAATCCACCGCATCACTATTTGTTGCCTTAACTACCAATTTATCAAATTCATATAAATATATTGATGAATATGTTACACCTGAAATACCTATAATCATGTCATTTATCATAGATATTAAGTTAGAATCACTAATATTAGAATTAATATACTTACTAATTTCAACAATGTTAGTTATATTATCCAACCTTTTCTCTAACTTAGTATTTTTTTCACTTATAATTTGTATGGTACTTTCAGCGAAATTTTGATAAGTTTCAAACTCTTCCCTTAGTCTTTCAAATTTTTCTACCAATTCTAATTCTTTTTCCATTCAATTTAACATTCCTTTTAACTAAATGTATTATAAATCCATTATCCTATAATTAGTATACAACTAAATTGCAGAACTTCCTATGATTTTTTTATTGGAAGTTATTAGCATCCCCTGTATTCATTATTTCTACTTCTGCTTCTACTTTTAACTCAGTTTTCTTAATAATATCTTTGATTTTTATCTTTGGATATTTCCTGTAAAATTCTTCACTTACATCAAAGATATCTATACCCATCTCCTTGTATTTTTCAAATACATTATTGCAGGCTTTCACAATATTCTCTTCTGATTTATTTTTGATTTTACTTATGTTTTCTTTTGTAAGTAAAATACTTTTCTGGGCCTCTCCAAAATCCACCTTAACTTTAATTTTCTTTTTTAAATGAATAACATTATCATAATAGCTAATTTCTGTCTTAGTTTTACTTTTTTTAATTTCTAAAGTTACAAATTTATTAATATCACAGGGATTAGTTATTTCTAAAGTACCGCCTGAAATGCTATTCATTAAAAAGTTGAACCCTTGCCCTTCAAAAATTGATAATATACTAACCATTTTATCATTTTTAATAACTGCTCCACCATTTATTTGTAATTTTGGTTCTAAACTATCTTTTGTGATATCTATTATGGTTATGACATTGCTTTTATCTCCCATATTCCTTTGGTTGTAAAATTCATTTAAACTTAGTTTTACAGCCCTTGAAGACGCCCCAATATTTTCTATAAGTTGCACTACAAATAATCCAATGTACTTATCTTGAATAATATTCAACTTTATAAGTTTTTCTGGATCCCCTAGGTATATTGCAATATACGGTCTTATAAGAAATTCTTGATCCCGGTCTAAAATATCTATAAAATTATCAAGACCGAATTCTGCTGCCTTTTGAGTAAATATTATGGCTTTATTCTGTGTATAATTTAATTTATAACTGGAAGTAGCATTCATATTTCTAACAGCTTCAAAGATTGTTTTTCCTGTTCCTTTAAATAATATTCTTTCATCCATTCCTTGAGGTGCTACCCCTCTTATTCCCTTAAAAGCTTCAGCATATAATATAGGATTCCCCATATTATCTACATCTATTATTAAGGCAGTAATAAATAAAACTTTATTAATATCCCTGTAACTGAAACACGATGTCATACTAAAACAATTCATTATTATTAAGACTATGATTAATATTTTTTTATACTTATTCATTATAAACATCCTTATCAAAAATACTATTAGATATTTCTCCTAGGTCTTTTCTATATAGTAAATCCTTTAATTTAAAGCTCTCTAACGTACCTAAAGGAAATAAATATGGATATCCACAGCTTTCAAGACTCGCCATATGTGAGATAAAAACAAAGAAACTAATATAAAATCCTGGAAGTCCCAGCACCGAGGAAAACAAAATAATAATTATATTCCATATGGTTAGAGCTCCATAAAGCTTAGGAACTAAAAAAGAAGATATAGAAGAAAGTGCCACAATTACTACAGTGCTTTGGGATGCCAGGCCTACTCCCACTGCAGCATCACCTAAAATTAAAGCACCAACAATGCTCATTGACTGGCCTATAGATTGTGGTAATCTTATACCCGCCTCTCTAAGTAGTTGAAAGAAAAAAGTCATTACTAATAGCTCTATAACAGTGGGAAGAGGTACACCCGCTCTTGAAATTGTGAACTTCACAGCAAACACAGTAGGAATAAGGGAAAAATGGAAACAAGCAATAGCCAAGTATAACCCTGACAATAAGCTAGCTGAGAAGAAGCTAACTACCCTGGTAAGTCTCGATAAATTAGCAAAATACTTATTAGAATAATAATCATCTGGTGCTTGAAAATTATCCACGAAAAAATATGGTGCAGTAATTACAAATGGTGTTCCATCTACAATTATTGCTATTTTTCCTTCTAAAAGCTTTGATGCTACAACATCTGGTTTTTCTGTAGTTCCTATTGTGTCAAAAGCTGTGTGCTTATTTTTTAATTGTTCCTCGATATAATTCGTATCTAATATAAACTCTAGCTTTATGCTAGACACTTTTTTTCTTATATAATGAACAAGCTTCCTTGGGGCTACCCCTTCTATATAGCATATGACAACTACTGTGTTAGATTTACTCCCTAAAACTAAGGTTTCGAATTTTAAATCCGAATTTTTTATCTTTCGTCTAATCAGAGATACATTATCTACAAAAGCCTCCGTAAATCCTTCTCTTGGTCCTTTAATTACATTTTCTGAAGGAGGTACGCCAACACTCCGCCTCACATACCCCTTGGCCTCACAATAAATTGCACTATTTGTAAAAGAAAATACCAGCACCAAATCCCCAGACAAAATGTGTGATATAGCATCATCATTACTGTTAATATCTCCAATGCTACTCGCTGATAATACTTCTTTTTTTATATACTCTAAATCTACATTTGAAATATTTTTTTGTATTAGTGGCTCAAATATATATTCACTAATAAATTTAGAATCACATAAATCATCAATAAATACGCCGATTACTATTCCCAGTGCGCATTCTATCTCTCGATATTTCACATCATAGCTATTTTTCAATTTTGCCTTAATATAATCCATATTTAGTTTTTCCATTTTAATCACCCTTTTTATTATTTGTAATATTTAAGATTATTATTCTCAAATTGGGAAATACTACTAATATATTGCAAGTTTTATTTTCAAAGAATATAAAATTGAAACAAGGAGTTAACATGGATAAGCTAAATACAAAACATCTAATCTTCATTATTTGGGGAACTTCCATTGTAGCAATGAAAACTTACCCCAATATATTCATTATAAATGCAGGTAGAAATTCCTGGATTTCCGTTATTATTGCCTCTATTCTTTTACTTTTATATTTTATTTATATACTTTTTGTTTGTAAAAAAACTAATTGCTATAATATGAATGAAATATACCATAGGGCTTTAGGTAAAACTATAGGTGACATTTTTTTGATACTATTTATCATAGCCTTAATTGTTGCCTTGATAGAAAGTTCTTCAGTGGAGGCAAATGCCTTGCACCTAAATATGCTTTCAGATACTCCACCTTGGTTTTTTCTTTTGTTTATATTAATACCAGCCATTTATATTACAAAAAAAGGTACTAGGTCAATAATTATAGTTACTATTATAGGTATATGTCTTATTATGGTTGCAGGTATAAACCTAGCAATTCTTACATCCAAATATAAAAAACTTAGTTACTTACTTCCTATAATGGCGGATGGTATCACCCCCTCTTTTATTTTATCTATAATAAAAGCACTTGGATGCTATGGAGGTATAGGAGTTTGCATTCCCTTTTTATCCAAAGTAATAAGTAAGTCAAAAATCACAAAGCACTGCATTATTGCAATATTAATTGTAATACAAATGGAGATTGTTGCAAACATTGGTCTTTTAAGTACCTTCGGCATAGCTAGAGTCCTTAGCCTTAACTATCCCAAGCTCATACAAACTCAGTTAGTTAGTTACTTCAGTTTTTTAGAGGGTGGGGAATTTTTTGTAATGCTTCAAATGGTGGGTGGATGGTTTATAAAATATATGTTAACGCTGAATGCCATACTAATTCTATTAAAACAACTTTCTTTCTTTAATAAATACACTATATACATTATTACTTTATTTGTATTCGCAATTTCCTATTTTGTTTCAGCTAAAGTATTGTTTCTATATAAGTTTTTAAATGTTTTTGCCTATTTCTCTGTAGTATGCTTCATATTAATACCAACAATAATTTTCAGTATATTTTATATTAAAACTAGAAAAGCCAAGAAAAATAAATATACAGGCATAATATAAAAATAGAGCTCTTATTTATCAACACTAAAGTATTGATAATAATAGCTCTATTTTTATGTTTATTATCTTATCTATTAATTTTTGTTTTTAAAGCTGTTATTAAAGGCAGTGCTAGAGCCATACCGCCTACTACTTGAAGAATGTTAGTAGGTATATCCTTTAAAGCAATAATTAATGCCTTTTCAAGAGTAAATTCTTTAGAAATAAATGTTAGTATAATTGCTCCACCTAAATAATATGCCACAATCATCCAAATACCCGCTATGACAAAAGCAAAAACATTATTTGAAAATTTATTTCCATCATAATTTTTTCTATAAGCAATGGTTCCAGCAATATAACCCATACCGCCTTTAATAACAAGAGTAAATGGCGCCCACATAGTATATCCAGTCATTAGATCAAATAAACACATACCAATAGCCGATGATATAGCTGCTTTTTTTCTTCCAAATAATATAGCTGATAAAAAAATCATGCTATCTCCTAAATGGAGTACTCCCATAGAACTGGGGAAATGTATAACACTCGTAGCTATAAATGTAATCGCTGCCATTAGACTGATTTGTACTATGTCAATAGTTTTAATTGCTGATACTCTATTTTCCATATTTTTCCTCCCATGATTTAATTTTTAATGCAATTTAGCCTTAAAATATATTCCTAAGCAATCTTTTAATATTAGTATATACAAAAATAATCATTTTTTCAAATGTATGCATACACTTTTAACCATACTTCCATATATTTTTGCATATACATTGCTAAAGTAATACATACTATATCTAGTATTCATATGCATAATTCACTAGAGTGGATAAATCCACTCTAGTAGATTTATAAATGGAGGTACGCATATGCCTTTTCTACGTTGGTTAGGTGGCTTTGTAGTATTATTTGTTTTAATTGGAGTACTTTTCAGCATAGGTGGTAATTTAATCAATATCCTACTAATAGTTGCTACAATTATCTTTATAGTTGATGCTCTATCCAGTAGAAGAAAAAGCACGTAAAAAAATAAAAGAAAAAATCTCTTGAAATTATTTCAAGAGATTTTTTCTTTTATTTTTAAATTAGTCATCGTTTTTGCTAACATCTGATAAAATCAAACCTTTATTATGCTCTATTGCCCAACTAATGGACCAATCACTTTGAAATAGTAACAAATCTCTGTCCTTAAGGTCTTTAACTATCCTCGTATCACTAGTTAAGTTAAGTTCTTCTTTGTCTATATTACTATTTTCAATCCATCTTATATATTTAAATGCCAATCTGTCCATCTTAATATCTGCATTATACTCATTTTTAAGTCTGAATTCTAATACTTCAAACTGAAGCACTCCTACAACCCCAACTATAATTTGTTCAATCCCTATATGAAGTTCCTTAAATACTTGGATTGCACCTTCTTCAGCTATTTGTGTTATACCCTTTATAAATTGCTTTCTCTTCATTGTATCAACAGTTCTCACACTTGCAAAATGTTCTGGGGCAAAAGTTGGTATTCCTTCAAACTTAAATTTATTTGATGAGGCACATATTGTATCTCCTATGCTAAATATACCTGGATCAAAAACCCCAATAATATCTCCTGCATAAGCCGCCTCAACTATTTCTCTCTCTTGCGCTAAAAATTGTTGAGGTTGCGCTAATTTTATTTTATTACCACCTTGCACATGATAAACGTCCATACCTTTTTCAAACTGTCCAGAACAAATTCTCATAAAAGCCATTCTATCTCTGTGAGCTTTATTCATATTAGCTTGAATTTTAAATACAAAAGCAGAAAAATCTTTGCTGAAAACGTCTATTTTACCTATGCTTGAATTTCTTGGTAATGGCGATGAAGTTAATCGTAAAAAGTTATCTAAAAAAGGTTCAACTCCAAAATTGGTTGAGGCACTTCCAAAAAATACTGGCGTAAGCTCTCCAGTAGCAACTTTTGCTAAATCAAAATCATCACCTGCTACATCTAAAAGCTCCATATCTTCCATAAGCTTTTCATATAGTACATCTCCAATAAGCTCAATTGCCTTTTCATCATTAACACTAATTTTTGTCTCTTTAGCTGCTATTTGCCCATGCTTTCCATCATCAAAAACAATTATTTCCTTTGTTCGTCTATCGTAAACACCTTTAAAATCTACCCCACAACCTATAGGCCAATTCATTGGGTAAGATTTAATTCCAAATTCATTTTCTATCTCATCCATAAGTTCGAATATATCTCTAGTTTCTCTATCCATCTTGTTAATAAACGTAAATATGGGTATCTCTCTAATACTACATACATGGAATAGCTTTCTTGTTTGCTCCTCTACTCCTTTTGCACCATCAATAATCATTACTGCACTATCTGCAGCCATAAGGGTTCTATAAGTATCTTCACTAAAGTCTTGGTGACCTGGTGTATCAAGTATGTTTATACAAAAATCATTATAATTAAATTGCATAACTGAAGATGTAACAGAAATACCTCTTTGTTTTTCTATTTCCATCCAGTCAGAAACCGCATGTTTAGAGGCTTTTCTAGCTTTAACTGAACCTGCAAGCCTTATTGCTCCTCCATATAATAATAACTTTTCTGTTAATGTAGTTTTACCAGCATCCGGGTGGGAAATTATAGCAAATGTTCTTCTCTTTTGAATCTCTTTTATGTAATCCAGCAAGGTTATCGCACTCCTTTTTTAAATATTTTAATATGTACTATAAATATATATTCCTACAATCACTCTCTGTACTTCTAGTGATTCTAAAATTTTCATTTTTAAATTCTCTACCTATTGATTTTATCTTTTATGAACATTTCTGTCAACTAAGCTTGTACTCTATAAATAAAAAAACCACAGCCTGTAAATTTAAAATGATACTACAGACTAGGGTTTTATAAAAGACTTTATTTTCAGCTTCTTTTTCACTGCTCGTAAGGGACTGCGCATGAACGTATAAAATTTTCACCGAGTGACTTGCAATATGAGCAAAAGATTAGAATTTCTTAATGGAATTTCCAGCCCCGAGCTCGTTTGTAAGGCACGCCGGAGAAATTTTAAACTTTATCTCGGAATAAATCCTATTTTCTTTTGCATTTTTCTTAATGTCTTATTGGCAACATAGTTAGCCTTCTCAGAACCTTTTTTATAAATCTCCTCTAAATAAGCTTTGTTACCCGTATATCCCTTAATCTTTACCTGTATTGGCTCAAGTTCAGAAACTATTGCTTCTGCTACATCATTTTTAAATTGAGCATAGCCTAGGCCTTCATATTTTTCTTCAATTTCTTTTATAGACATACCAGTTATAGTCATTAGTATAGTCATTAAGTTTTTAACACCTAATTGTTCCTCATTATACTTAACTTCTCCTAAGCTATCTGTGACAGCCCTATTTACTTTCTTTCTTATAACTTCTGGTGGATCCATTATTAAAATATATCCATTAATATTTTCTTCTGATTTAGACATTTTTTTTGTTGGATCTTGCATATCCATTATCTTAGCCCCTGATTTGGGTACATACGCTTCTGGGATTACAAATGTGTCGCTATATATCCTATTGAATCTTTCCCCTATATCCCTTGCAATTTCAAGATGTTGAAGTTGATCCTTTCCTACAGGAACTAAATCAGTTTGATATAATAAAATGTCTGCTGCCATCAGCACTGGATAGTTAAATAAACCTGCTGATATACTTTCTCCACTATTTTTAGATTTATCTTTATATTGAGTCATTCTACTTAATTCCCCCATGTAAGTGGAACAAGTTAACATCCAACCAGCTTCACTATGAGCTGGGACATGCGACTGAATAAATATGGTATTTTTCTCAGGATCAATGCCTGAAGCTAAATAAATAGCTAATAGTTCTAAGGATCTCCTTCTCAAATCCTTTGGTTCTTGTTTTACTGTAATTGCATGCAAATCCATCACACAAAAATAGCATTCATATTCTTCTTGTAATTTAACCCAGTTTTTTATAGCTCCTAAATAATTTCCTAAAGTTAAGTCGCCTGAAGGTTTAATTCCACTAAATATTACTTTTTTATTACCTTCCAAAAATATCATCTCCTAAAATATAATATATGATTTATTCAATGTATTAAAAGGTCCTTTAATGTAAAAAAAGCCCTATGGATAAATCCATAGGGCGCATATACACGGTACCACCTAATACTTAGAAGCTATTAGAGCTTCTACTCAAACAGATACACTAAGATATCCTACCTTTATAACGTAAGGCTTACGTCAAGGACTACTGCAATTCATCCCGAGTCTTAGAGACCCATTCAATTTAAACATAATTATCGCAATCACACTATCTACGACTCTCTGAAAATCTGTTTTTAAATTTACTTGCTTCTCATCAACGACTATAACAATATAAATAATTTAAATGTATTTAAACCATGATATGCTTATTTACTTAAATTGTCAACACAAATTTAAATTTTATGCTTTCCAAAGACCATGTAAGTTGCAGTATTCGCGTACAAACAACACTTCTTCATCTAATTTAAATTCTGCTACTGGTTTTTCACCTGGTTTTAAGTATTTTCTGTATACTTTACTTTCTGTATGCACTTCTATAAATTCAATATGATGTTCTTCTGTCATCGGATGCTCTACTGCTCCAACCATGACTCTAATTCCACCTTCTATTTTTTCTACTACTGGAACATGTTTTTCAACTGCTGCGTCCTGAGTATTTTCGCCTTTAAGTGTCATAGGTTTTCCACAACAGACTAAAGTTCCTCCAGCATTGTGGACCACTTCAACTATATTACCACATATTTCACATTTGTAAATTTGTCTTAATTCAGTCATTATTATTCCTCCTTTAAATTTAGAACACTATAAGTCTAATTGTAATCTTATTAATCTATAATAGTTATTTATTGATAACAACTATAAGTATATATATTCTACATTTTATTTAATTCTCCTTTATTAAATTGTGAATTTTTAGTTATTTATATATTTTTTCCGAAATAACCTTATTATATTCATTTAGAACCACCGGTATTGATTTGACTAATATTACCTTCATTTTTTCACTCTTATTTGGAACACTATATAATATAAATATAAAAGGAGGTATGAATATGGGCAAAAATGAAATGAAACTGTATGCGCCTCACCAAAGGGATTTTTATGATGTAGAACCCAGAGACATTAGATCTTATTCAGAAAAAGACTCTACTATGCTACCAGACCCGGTAACTGACCCTATAGTTGCTATGAATATATCTAATGTAGAATTTGACTACACCTATAATGGTGGACAAGAAATTTTAGATATAGAAGAATAACTTTTCATAAGGCAAATTTAATCATAAAAACGGATAACTTCTTTTTAGAAGTTATCCGTTTTTTAAATTATAACCTCTACTTTATGCACTCCATCAATAAATGGAATTAGCGCATCTTCACATAAATTTCCATCAAGCCAAATACCTTTATCTCCCTCTCGTTTAATCTGGATTTCATACTCAAATTTATCTTTTTTATAAATAATCTCATAGTGTGACCATTCATCTGGCACACAGGGTTCAATGGTAAATCCTTTTCCCTCTTTTAGTTTAAAACCTAAAATAGCTTCTATTCCCGTTGTATACATCCACCCTGAGGTTCCAGTATACCAACTCCACCCTCCTCGCCCTATATGAGGTTCTTTTCCATAAACATCTGCAGTCATTACGTAAGGCTCCGTTTTATATCTTTCACACTGGAGCAATGTTTTTGTATGATTAATAGGGTTTATCATATTATACAACTTAGTTGCTTTATTACCATTGTGAAGTTTAGCAAAGGCAAGAATTACCCAAGTTGCAGCATGCGTATATTGACCTCCATTTTCTCTAACTCCAGGTACATAGCCTTTGATATAACCAGGTTCTAAATTAGATTTGCTAAAAGGTGGAGTTAACAGTAAAATCATTCCATTATCTTCTTTTATTAAATAGTGTTCTAAGGACTTCATAGCCATCCCTGCTCTGTCACTATTTGCAGCTCCAGATATAACTGCCCAGGATTGAGATAGAGAATCAATCTTACACTCTTCATTTTCAGATGAACCAAGGGCTGTGCCATCATCGAAATATGCTCTCCTATACCAATTGCCATCCCATGCATTATCCTCTAGATTTATCCTTATATATTCTTGCATCCCCTTATATCGCTGTAGTCTCGCCTCATCCTTTTTATACTTGCAAGCCCCAGAGAACTCCTCTAATATATTATATAAAAACCACCCCAGCCATACACTTTCACCGCTTCCTTTGTTGCCTACAGTACTCATTCCATCATTCCAATCTCCACTGCCCATTAATGGAATATTATGAGGACCAAATTTAAGAGCTTTGTCTATTGCTTTAGTGCAGTGTTCATATATACTGCCTGTAAAATCTGCCTTTCCTGAAATGTTATATCTTTCATCTTCCCCAACCGCTAGTGGCGTATCCATTAAGTACTGCGCACTTTCTTCAAGGATATCAAAATCACCTGTATTTTTTATATATTCCATAGTTACAAAAGGTAACCATAATAAGTCATCAGAGAACCTTGTTCTTATTCCACTATCTACAACTGGATGCCACCAATGTTGCACATCGCCCTCAACAAATTGTCTTGAAGCACTAAGTAGAATTTGTTTTTTTGTCATACTAGGTTCAAGCAAGCTTACAGGCATAACATCCTGAAGCTGATCTCTAAAGCCATAAGCTCCACCGGATTGATAAAATGCAGTTCTTGCCCACAGTCTACATACTATAGTTTGGTACATTAGCCATCCATTAAGCATTAAATCCATACTCTTATCTGGAGTCTTAACCTGCAATGTATGAAGTAATTTATTCCAATAATCCTTCACCTTTTGCAATTGCGTATCAACTCTTTCAAAATCTTCAAATTCCACAATAGCATTAGAAATACTATCTAAATCCTCATTTTCACCTATCATAGCTACAAGTTCAATCTCCATATTAGGCTCCAGATAAATTTTAGAAGTAACTGCTAAGCAGGGGTCTATTCCAGCTCCTACGGTGTTCGAAAGTCTTACTCTCTTTAATGCATCGGGGTCTTCTACACTTCCTCCTCTACCTAGAAACTCACCTCTGTCTCCAGTAAAGCTTTGATTCTCCCCACCAATTAATTTTAAGAAAGCATTTAATTTACCAAAATTCTGACTATAAGTATTTGTAGCATATATATATTTGTTTTCTTCATTGAAATAAGTAACAATATGCTGAGCAGTATGCTCCCTTGCAACCCCCATTACAAGCTCTGCATAATAGGTTATACTTAACTCTCGAGCTATATCGCTATTATTCACAAGTTTTATTTTACATAGCTTAAGGTTATGTGACATAGGCACAAACATGATTACTTCACCCATAATTCCATAAGCCTCATGTTTAAAATTTGAATATCCAAAGCCATGCTGGATTAAATATTCTCCACCATCTCTTATAGGTTTGGGTGTAATGGACCACACATTCCCAAAAGTGTCATCTCGCAAATATATAGCTTCTGAGGGCTCATCACTTACCCAGTCATTTGACCAAGTAGTAATTTTATTCTCGCGACTATTACCATGCCAAGTATAAGCTGCTCCACATTCTGACACATGAAATCCAAAATCGCCATTGGAAATTACATTTATCCAAGGTGCTGGTGTATTATTAAAATCTTTAAGTAGAATGGTGTAATTTTCATTTTCTACATCAAAGCCTCCTAAGTCATTAAAATACTCTAATGGTTTAATATCGAACTTGTGAGTTTTAAACGCAAATTTATTTTCTGCTTTTTTCAAAAATGGTTGTTTTTCTATTTTCTCATAGTTATTCCTAATTTGAGATACTAACATCCCCTTGGAGGAATCTATAACTATTCTAGCTATAGCTATAAAAAGATCTATATCATCATCCCTTATAGTTGCCTTATTAAGTATAAATAGTCCCCCTGGTTTATTTTCTTTATCTCTTAAGTGACTACTACCTACCAAATTTTTAATATCAGCTTGTAGTGGTTGATCATATGAGGTTTTTTGAAGATTTATTATTACCAAATCAACTCTTAGTCCTTTAAGGCTTAAGTATTCATGGGCATTTACAAGTTGGCGAGCTAAGTCTCTATCTTTGCTCTCCCTTGCTATAAGTAGCATTATAGGTAAATCTCCTGAAATACCATATCCCCAAAGAGTAGATTGACCCGTCTTTACCTTTTTTATAAATTCTCCTCTTTCTTTAAAAGTAGAATTTAAAAACAAAATTTTAGAAGCCATTACTTGGTATAAGTTTGCTTGGGTAGATTTTATACCTAGATATTTCATATCTACCTGAGTTTGACTCCACGCTAAATCAAATACCCTATCTACATTGTGCAGTTCACTATATTTTTTAGCTAGACTTATTACTTCCGCTTTACTATTAGCTATTGAGGTAGTGAATGCTATAACACAGGTTTCGCCAGGTTTTATCTTAACTCGCCTTCTTAAACTTATTATAGGATCCAGGACCGCCCCCACAGTGTTAGTTAAAAGTGAGTCTCGCTTCATTGCTCTTGGATGTATTATGTTTTCACCGCGTCCTATGAAATTCTCTCTGCTAGTTTCATATTGAACAGTTCCTATGGTAGTTCCATAAACTGCAACAGTTTGCATAAGCCAAGGTTGCAATGCGCCTTTAGCTCTCGGTCTTCTTGTTGCCAGGATACAGCTAGGATTATCTATATACTCTGTTTTTACAAATAGATTACCAAATGCTGGATGCACTATATCTGCATCATAATGAGCCAGCGTTACTTCTAAATAACTAGTTATTTCTAAATTTTTACTCTTTGTGCCATGGTTTGTAATGGATAATCTTCTTACTTCTGAATCATCTTCTGTAGACACAGTAATTTCCATGCGAGTAGTAATATTGTTATCACCCCTTGTAAATTCTGCTTTGTCTAAGGCGAAGGTTACTTCATAGCTATCCCCTTCACTTTTACAAGGTTCATAAGCCGCGCTGAAGTATTCATTCTCATCCACATCTTTGATATACACAAACATGCCTGTATTGTCTTTAGTAACATCTTCTTTCCATCTATAAATCATAGTTCTATTCCTTGAAGCATACCCCGCGCCACTATTAGAAATCATTAAGGAATAGCTTCCATTTGAAATTAAATGTGTTTCTGGCGATTCTGTGTTTGCTGTAGTATATTTTCTAACTATAATCTTTTGTTTTCCCATAGTAGTTCCTGATACATTAAATTTATATTCTCTATCATATACTACTCTTTTAGAAATTTTTTCTTGAAGTAATAGTTCTGTAGCTTTCACCTTTGGTAAGCTATGAAATCTTTTTTGGAGAATATTGTTTAATAATACATTGTCTATTGCCATTAAGCTCATTCCTTCATGGTGAATCATAAAACACTTAATAATAGCTTTAGATTCCTCACTAGGTATTCTATTTTTGGTATAATCTGCAGCTTCATAAAATCCATAAGTTCCCTCTAAGCCCTCACTAGCAAGTTCACGAAGATTATCATAAGCCCCTCTGAAATCAGTTTGCAATGCCATCACCGTAGAATATGGAGAAATAACCAATTCATTTGCTAATCCTCGCTTTAAGCCTACTCCAGGTATTCCGAATGCCTTATATTGATAATTTAAATTTACATCAAAATTGTAAAATGCAGATTCAGAGATTCCAAAAGGCACCTCTTTTTCATTACAATATTTCTTTTGTGCCTGAATTACAGCTTTGTAGGTTTCGTCTAGCATTGTGCCCTGATAATTTTTCATTATAAGTAAGGGCATCAAGTATTCAAACATAGTTCCACTCCAAGAAACCAGTCCCTTACTTTTACCCATAAGAGTCATAGATCTACCAAGCACAAACCAATGTTTTTTAGGAATATCCCCTTTTGCTATAGCTACAAAGCTAGCCTGCCTTGATTCAGATGCTAATAAATCATAATAGCTCTTACCTAAATTATCATTCTCTACGTCATATCCAATACTAAACAATTCCCGTTCTTTGTCGTATACCATTTTAAAATCTGTAGCTTCCGCCATAGAGTTTAGTCTTTGTTTCAAGTTCTCAATGCTACTAATAATCATTTGAGATTTTTCTTTTGTGTTTTGTAATGATATTTTTAATTTTTTTAAATATTCATCATTTTGGGGCTTACTATTTAACATATTTAATATTTTACTTATTTTTTTTGGAATAGCATTTAAAGCTGTTCTTTCTAATAAATTGCTTAAAGAATTATTAATATCTAAATCAATGTTTTCTTCCAGAGTAATATTAAACCAAGGGAAAAATTCATTTATTTCCTCTAAAAATCCTTCCACATCACTTTTAAGCTTTTTATTCCAATATAATTCATTTCCACATTCATTTTTTCCCACTTCTTTAATTTTAATAGATAAGTCTACAAGCATAGTTTCCCAGGATTTAAAATCAATTACATCATTATTTAAGTTTCCTATTAAGACCTGATATAATCCTTTTATTCCCATGGTCTCTTCTATTTCTTCATTAGCAAGCCTCATGGTGTCTTTCAACCCTCTAACCTGCATCTGGTTAAATATTGGAACACATAAATAATCCTCAAGAGCCTGTGAAACTACCCACAGGTAGCCAACTAAATTCCCACTATCCACAGTGGATACGTATCTTGGATAAAGTGGTGTTTTATTTTTAGTATCATACCAATTATAAAAATGACCTTTGTAAGTAGCCATGTCTTCCATTGACGTCATACTCTTTCCTATCCTGCTTACAGTCTCTATGATTCCTATATATCCTAAATCATAGGCAACTATATTTGAGGTAAGGCCCATACCTAAATCCGTTGGAGAAGTTCTATGTGCTACTCCATTAGGCGGGTCTTCTTGGTAATTATCAGGTCCAAGCCAATTATTTTCGTCATTAACAAAATCTTCAAAATAAGCCCAAGTTTTTCTACTTATTTTCCTTAAGAAAATCACTTCTTGTTCATTCATCTCAAGGGTTTCTAAACCTCTATCGCGACTTATAAGATAGGCCACTAAAGGGCTTAAAAGCCATAGAGCGCAGGAAGGTATACTAAGAATTCCAATGCTTGCAGCACTATTGAATGCTAGAAATAAAATCAACAGTGAAATTGCACTACCCATCCACATAAAAGCTATAAAATTTTTAAATTTTTTTCCTAGTTTCACCTCCACGTCTGCTGCTGTCTGCCACTCTAATAAATTTTTCTTGCTAATAATCAATCTATATAAGGTTCTAATTATGGCATCTAACATAAGGTATGCTTGAAAAGGTATAAAACAAAAAATCAAAAATACCTGTTCTATAGCCATCTTACTATTTTGAATTTTACCTGATAAACTTATACCTATAGCCGGAGAGACTACAGCTTCTGTTACATCAAAAAGTATAGGGGCTATTATCGCAACAAAGGCTGTAATAAACCATTTATCCGTACCATCAGGCAATATTCCACTTAAAGTAAGTATAAGGAGTATTGTAATGGTTGGAGCTAATAAACTTCTTCTTAAGTTATCTAATATTTTCCATTTAGACATCCTGCTTAAAGGTGAAGAACTTTTAAGCCAAGGTAATAATTGCCAATCACCTCTAGTCCACCTATGGAGTCTCATACAACTTGAATTATAATAAGCTGGGTATCCATCTATAAACTCCACATCCGTAACTAAGGCAGTCCTAACATATGCCCCCTCTAATAAGTCGTGGCTTAAAACTGTATTTTCAGGTATCTCATCTTTTAACATATAATTAAAAACATCTACATCATAAATTCCTTTTCCAGTAAAAATTCCTTCTCCAAATAAATCCTGATATACATCAGATACAGCGGTAGTATACATATCTATGCCTGTTTCACCAGAGAATATCTTTGAAAATAGGGTTTTATGTGCACTAAGAATTGATACCCCTATTCTTGGTTGCATAAGCCCATAGCCTCTACTCACAGTTTTTTTACTATAATTTATAACCGCATTATTTAGGGGATGAGCCATGGCACCTATTAATTTTTTAGCAGAATCTCTTGGGAGCTTTGTATCTGCATCTAAAGTAATAACATATTTAACCGATCTCAGTATTTGTGCATTCTTACTTATTACATTGTAACTAGTATTTTCATTCCCTCGAAGAAACTCATTAAACTCCATAAGCTTTCCACGTTTTCTTTCCCAACCTATCCACTTATCCTCACTTTTGTTGTACTGCCTTACTCTATTTAAGAAGAAAAATATTTCCTTCCCATTAGTACAATACTTTTTATTTAGTGATTCTATGGCTAGAAGCCCTCGGCTCACTACTGCTTTATCTCCTTCTTCCTCCCTTGTGGCACTATCCTTAAAATCTCCAAGTAAAGCAAAATATAAATTGTTTTGTGAATTGGCTAAATAGTATATTTCTAAGTCGGCTATTAACTCTTCTACCCTAGAAGGATTATTGAGTAAGGTTGGAATTACAACCACTGTACTAAATTTCTCTGGTATTACTTCTTTAAATTCCATTTTAGGAATAAAAGATGGAGAAATTAAAATACTTACACTCCAGTTGAAAATCGATATTGCTATTTCGCTACAAGGCACTAATATCACAATTATAGCTACAACATATCTCCATAATACTTTGTCATTATCATATAATAGACTAAACACAATAAATAGAGATATTATTAACATTGTGAACACAATAATAGTACCTATATATAAATTTTCTCTATTCTTCTTTGTGATATTTGTAAGCCATCCTATGCCTGTATTCTTGTATCCTATTTTCTCCTTCAATTCTTGGATTCCTTCATCTACCAAATAATACCCAACATGCTGTTTATAAACATTACTTTCTGATGCCTCATTTTCCTTGCAACATTCAATAATTTTTTTTGCTATATAGGATTCTGGAAGCTTTGTATGTTTGTATATCTTTTCTATTTCATGCCTATAATTATCTCTTGACTTAAAATCCATTTCTCCGTAAATGCAAGCTGGATCATCCCTCAGTATACTCTCTACAGAACTTAATTTTTCAAAATAATTTCTCCAATTTAAACCTTCAATAACTCTTATACTATTAATAGAATTACCCATAGATATTTCAAAATTAGCTTCCATTTGATGCTCTAGGGATATGATTTTCTCTGAGCTTGTTTCAAGCGCTCCAAGTTTTTCATCTATATAATCATAAACATCTTTAGAATCAATGCCATTATCCCTGAGTAGTTTCAATAATCTTTCTGTAAAATGAGAATTAAATGTGTGCTTTTCACTATTTAATAGTGATAGTACAGTGTCAACCTTACCTTCATTGAAACTATTAATTAACCGCTCTGCAACAAGTTCTGCTTCCTTTTTATCCTGCTCTGCATTAACAATTTTCTCAGTTATCTTACTAATATTTTGTATTAATGCTATTCGAAGCATTATAGGAATAGCCCATAGTTCACCTGTGGTTAGTAAAGTGCTCTTTTGGTAAGCCCTAATAAAGTTTGCAATAACACTTTCATCAATTCTACCATCAGTGTGGGATACCATTTCAATAGCAATATGATATACCCTTGGATACCCCTTTATAACTCCTTTATATATAACTGGCAGGTCATTATAATATGTTTTTGGCATATTATGTTTTATACTTTTATACTCTTTTTCTACCAAATAAAGATTATCCAAAAGCCATTCTGCTGCAGGTACTACTTCTCTTTTGCTTTTTCCTTCCTTATATATGTTTTCGTAGCCTTTTAAAATTTTTTCATAGCTTCTATCTAAATTACTAATAAGCTTTTTCTTGCAATTAGTATTCTTGATATCAGAGTAATGGTGTGCTATTTCAGAGGCATGTTTTTCTAAATCCTCTCTATTGACATTTATGGTTGGAATATCTTTTAGTAAATTTTCTTCTTGATAATAATTTATATTTTTCCTTACCACTAAGTAAATTAAACCACTTATTACGACTATTGCCCCTAATGTAAGATAAAGCACTATAACCACCCTTTCAACGCTTTTTGTTAATTATGTTTATGAAGATTTAGGACTAACTCAAATTATTATCTCCAACTAACCCTTTAATTATTAGTAAAAATAAGAAAAAGAACTCACAATAAAATCATTGTGAGTTCTTTTTCTTATTTTTATATTAAATTTCATAAAATTCTTGGAAGGATTTTGTAACATAAGTATGGTCCATTACTCCGCCTAGTTCTCTTATGGAATGCATGGCTAGGGTCGGACTTCCCATATCCACTGAGCGTATATTTAAATGAGTTGAAGATATTGGCCCTATAGTTGAACCTCCACGGGCATCAGAACGATTAACAAATTTTTGTACTGGTACTCCTGCTTTTTCGCAAATTAATTCATAAACAGCATCAGAGTTACTATCAGTGGTATAACTTTGACTAGCACTAATTTTTATAACAGGGCCTTTATTCATATAAAGCTTATTTGTTGGATCGTTCTTTTCAGGACTGTTAGGATGAACGGCATGTGCATTGTCTGCAGATATTATAAAAGATTTAGAAATAGCTCTTAAAAAATCCTCTCTATTTTTACCCTGGGATATTGTAATGCGTTCTAAAATATCAACTAACATATTAGAGTCCGCCCCCTGCTTAGTTGAGCTTCCTACTTCTTCATTATCAAAGCAAACCATTACATTTGTTGCCTCTACAGCTTGCACTCTGGTCAATGCTCTTATTCCTGCATGCACCATAGCTAAATCATCTAATCTTGAACTAGAAATAAATTCATTATTCAAACCTATAATTGATCCCTTTTCATATTCATAAAGAAATAAATCAAAATCTATAATTTGTTTAATGTCTACAGATAGTTCACTTGCAATGGCACTTATAAGGTAATTCTTCTTTTCTAATTCGGTGCTCACCATTGATAACAGTGGCAGCGTATCCTTTTGTTTATTTAGTTCAATTCCAGTATTTATATCTCTATTCATATGAATAGCTAGATTAGGTATTATCATTATAGGCTTATTAATATTTACTAGCCTAGTCTCTGGGTATAAAATATTATCACTTCTTAAAGTTACTCGTCCTGCTACGGCTAGTGGCCTATCCATCCAAGTATTGAGTATTGGTCCGCCATAAACCTCAGTATTTAATTTTACATATGTATTATCAACTACCATTTCTGGTGATGGCTTAATCCTAAAGCTAGGTGAATCTGTATGAGCTCCAATAATTTTAAATCCATTTTCTTCAATTTCTCCCTTTCCAACTACAAATGCAGTTAGTGCAGAGTCATTTTTCGTAACAAAATATTTTCCACCTTTTTCAAGGTTCCACTTTTCTTCTTGTTTAATTTCCACAAAGCCTTCTTTAGACAAATCTTCCTTAACCTTTTCTACAGCATGAAAAGCTGTTGGACTATCATAAATATAATCAATAAGATTTTGGGCAAATTCTAATTCACTATTCATATATATCCCTCCAATGCATATTGTGGCACATAAGCACTTTGCTTATCCCCTTTCACTATTATAACAAAATTTTTGGTAATATTTCTATAAATTCTAAATTAATGCTATAATTAATTATTAAATATATGTTTAAAAATTAATAGTTTAAATTATACTATATAATTAGAGGTGAAAATATGTTATCAAAATTTTTAATTTCAAAATTCATAAAAAACCCTGAGGACACTACTAATAAAAAAGTAAGAGTTGCCTATGGTTACCTAGGCGGTTTAGTTGGAATTATAGTAAACTTAATTCTTTTTATTACAAAACTAATAATAGGAATACTATTAAATAGTATAGCAGTTACTGCAGATGCATTTAATAACCTTTCAGATGTGGCTTCTTCCGTTATTACCATTTTAGGGTTTAAGCTAGCTAGTAAACCTGCCGATAAGGAGCATCCTTTTGGTCATGGAAGGCTTGAATATATTTCTGGTCTTATAGTTTCTTTCTTAGTAATACTAGTAGGTTTTGAGTTTATTAAAACATCCTATAGTAGAATAGTTAATCCCTCAAAAGTAATTTTTAATCTTATACCCTTTATATTAATATTAGTGTCTATAATTTTCAAACTTTGGATTAGTGGATTTAATAAGACCCTAGGCAAGGCTATAAAATCTTCTGCATTAGAAGCTTCTTCCTTTGATGCATTAAGTGATGTAGTTAGTTCAAGCTGTGTTGCACTATCACTGCTTCTTTCTATATGGATTGACATTCCTATAGATGGTTACATAGGAATGCTAGTATCCTTTTTCATAATATATGCTGGCTTTTCACTTATAAAAGACACAATGAATCCCTTGCTTGGTGAGGCTCCTGACGTGAACCTTGTGAAAGGTATACAATATAAGCTACTATCCTATGACCATATTACTGGCGCCCACGATTTAGTTATCCATAACTATGGACCTAGTCGATGCATGGGTTCTATTCATGCAGAAGTTCCCTGTGATATTTCTATAGTTGAAATTCATGAGATTATAGACAAAGCTGAAAAAGAGATTTCAGAAGAATTTGACATACATTTAGTTATTCACATGGATCCTATAAATACAGATGATGAAGAAGTTAATGATTGCCGAATAGAGCTTTTAAATGTATTAAAACATTTTCCTATAATAAAATCGATTCATGATTTTAGAATTGTAGGTAGTGGTGAGTATAAAAATTTAATCTTTGATGCTGTAATTGATTTTAACCCAAACTTTACAGCAGATGATGAATCCAAACTAGGAGATGCAATTAATAGTGAACTTACAAAATGTTGCCCTCAATATAATGCCTTAATGACATTAGATAGAGATTATTTAGGGGTAGTATAGATGAAAAAAAGAAAGTATAAGTAGAATTTTATTCTTCTTTGGAATTTTTATGTGCCCTTAAGGCATATCCCGATGGCTACTTAGACTAAATAAGTATAAAATTTCGACTTCGTTCCTTGCAATAAGAAGCGAAAAAACATTGAAATTCCATTTAGAAATTCTTCTTTTGCAAATATAAAATTCTCGTGAGCCTGCCAGGACGGCAGGCTAGCGAACCTGAGCCAGGAAGGCGAATGTGAGCGTCAGAGAATTTTATATTTTCAAAAGTTTAGAATTTCTTAATGAAATTTCACGTTTCGAGCTCATATTGCAAGGCACGAAGTCGATTTTTTTCACTTATAAGCACACTTCATTACTAATCATGTCCTTGTAAGTTTGTCTTTTGCATATAAGTCTATGCTTTCCTTCACTTACTAAAACTACCGCAGCCTTCCGTATTTTATTATAATTACTACTCATTGAATATCCATAAGCCCCCGTTGAAAGTACAGCCATAAGGTCTCCAGTATCAACCACTGGTAATCTTACACCTTCTAATAATATATCTCCACTTTCACAACACTTACCAGCTATTGTAACTACCTCCATGCAAGGTTCATTTATTCTATTGGCAAGTACACATTGATACTCTGCATTGTATAATGCCGGCCTTATATTATCTGTCATGCCACCATCTACTGCCACATATTTTCTTACATTTGGTATATCCTTTATAGCACCTACAGTATATAAAGTAATTCCCGCATTAGCTACAATAGACCTCCCCGGCTCTATTACAAGCGTAGGTGATTTTATTCCATACTCCTTGCACTTAATTTTAGCTTCCTGGATTATTACTCTGCAGAAGTCCTCTATTTCCTTTGGCTCATCACCTTTGTTATAATAAACGCCAAAGCCTCCCCCTAGATCCAATTCTTCTATATCATAACTAAATTTTTCTTTAATATCCTTAATGAAAGACAACATTATGCCCACAGCATCTCTGTAAGGTTGTAACTCGAAAATTTGAGACCCTATATGACAATGTAATCCTACAAGCTTTATATTTGAAAGACCTAAAGCAATGTTTATAACTTCTTCTAGTTCATTATTTAATGTAGTAAATCCAAACTTTGAATCAATTTGCCCAGTTTTTATGTACTCATGAGTATGAGCTTCTATACCTGGAGTTACACGAAGAAGAACCCGTTGCATAATGCCTTTTTCCATTGCCTTTTTATGTATAATCTCCATTTCATGAAGATTATCTACCACAAAAGTTCCTACCCCCAGTTCTATTGCCATTTCAATTTCATCCAATGTTTTATTATTACCATGAAAATACACCTTGCTTAATGGAAAATCAGCCTTATAGGCAGTATATAATTCTCCTCCTGAAACTACATCCAAATATAGTCCTTCACTTTTTACAATTTCGCACATAGCCATAGTTAAAAATGCTTTTCCCGCGTAAGCTACCTTATTCCCACCTTCCTGACCTTCAAAAGCTTTAGAGAACCTTCTACAATTACCGCGTATAAGCTGTTCATCCATTACATAAAGAGGGGTGCCGTATTCCTTAGCTAGAGCCTGCGCACTAACGCCTGCAATATTTAATTTATTATTTTCGTTCACTATATTACCAAAAAATCTCACATAAATCCCTCCTTCTATAGCTTATTTACATATTAAATTCCTTTGCAATAACTTGTATAGCCTTTAATTTATCTTCTGTTTTAATAGCGCAAGTAATTCTTATTTCTGAAGTAGTAATCATTTTAATCTCGATACTGTTTTTGCTAAAAACCCTAAACACTCTAGCTGCTACTCCTGAGGTTGTTTTCATTCCAAGCCCCACCAGTGAAAATTTAGTTATGTCCGCGTCTACTATAACTTTATTATCTACTACCACGTTATCTATAATTTCTAAACTATCCTTTAAACTTTCTTTAGGAATTGTAAAGGATACATTTACGGTTCCATCTATAGGCGACGTTTGACTTATCATATCTATATTAATTCTTTTACTTCCTATAGCTTCAAATATAGTGGCCAATATATTCACGTCTTTAGGTATACGCTGGAGAGTTACTGCCACATCCTCATCACTAGTTGCTATTCCCGTTACTGGTTTACTTTCCATATCCATATTTTTAACCTCCCTAATTACAGTTCCTTTAATATCACTATTACTGAGTCCTACATATATAGGGATACCATATTTTTGTGCAAGCTCTATAGATCTTGAATGCATTATTTGAGCTCCCAAACTGGCTAGCTCCAGCATCTCTTCATATTCTATCTCATCTAATTTCTTAGCCTCTCCATATGCTCTAGGATCTACACTATATATTCCAGCCACATCCGTATATATTTCACAGCTACCGCAAAGTTTAACAGCCAAAGCTACGGCAGTGGTATCAGACCCACCTCTGCCTAAGGTGGTAATATCACCATCTTCATTTATTCCTTGGAAGCCAGCAACTATTACAATTTTGCCTTCTTTTAAGCTTTTTTTAATTTTCTTATCTTGTATATCCTTAATTAATGCTTTACCATATTGTCCACTAGTTTGAATGCCAATTTGGTGTGCAGTATAGCTTATAGCATCGCATCCTAAAGCCTTAATTGCCATGGCCAGTAGTGCACTTGAAATTATTTCTCCTGTTGACAATATAGCGTCGAGTTCCCTCTTATCTGGCTGCTGCGTTATACCTTTTGATAGAGCTATTAAATCATCCGTAGTTTTCCCCATAGCAGATACAACTATAACTAAATCTGTGTTTTCATTTTTTCTTTTTACTATACTTTCTGCAATACCTTTAATTTTCTCTGTAGTGCCTACAGAAGAACCTCCATATTTTTGAACAACTACTGCCATAATTCAATCATTCCCCTTTATATCTAGTGTACTTGCTTGTGCACTAATTGATTTTACCTATTTTCTGAAATGTCGTTAAATTATCATCTGCGATGCTACAATCAACTACTAATATTTTTAGATTTACCTCCAGGAACGTCAAGCTATTGTTTCAAAAAAAATAAATGCAGCAAAGGAACACCTTTGCTGCATAAAAATACATGTTTTTATACAAACTTCGTGTACCTTGTAGTTCTCCACTGAAAAATCAGTGACAGTCGTACACATATTATATGTAAAACCAGAAAATATTTTCACAAAATATATCTTCTTCGGCTATAGCTCCTTTCCTTATTCATCCTCGCCTGTCAGCTCCGAACAAGTACTTTTAGATATAGCACCTCTACCCTAGGTAGTTTACTTATTAAATTAGTTCTTAGTCTATCACAGTATGTTTATAAGCACAAGTATTAATTATAAATGTTCTTGCTAAAATATCTATCTCCTCTATCGGGCAGTATCACAACGATATTCCCCTTTTCAATGGTTTTTCCAAGTTTTATTGCAGCTACTAATGCGGCCCCCGAAGAGCTACCTACAATAAGCCCTTCTTTTACTGCAATTAGGTTTAGCATGTTTAAAGCTTCATCATCAGAAACCTTTATAATGTCATCCACTAAACTCATATCCATGGTTCCAGGCACAAAATTGTTTCCTATTCCTTCTATATCATAACAAAACTCTTCACCACCACCAAGAGTTGAACCATAAGGATCCACTAATATACCCTTTGTATTTTTATTCATTTCCTTTAAATATTTCATAACACCACTAAAGGTACCGCCACTTCCTGCTCCTGCCACAAAATAATCAATTTCACCTTCTAATGCATCATATATTTCTGGTCCTGTAGTTTCATAATGAGCCTTTGGGTTAGCATCATTTTCAAACTGCTGGAGTGAGATAGAATTAGGAATTTTATTAAGTAGTTCTTTTGCTTTGGCAATAGCCCCTAGCATTCCATCTTCTCTCCGTGTATTAATAATAGTTGCTCCTAATGCTCTCATCAATGTTTGCTTTTCTACAGAAAACTTTTCTGGAACCACAAATATTACTTTATATTCTTTATTTAAGGCTGCAATCGCAACTCCTATGCCAGTATTTCCTGCAGTAGCTTCAACAATGGTATATCCAGCCTTTAAAATACCCTTGTCTTCTGCATCTTTTATCATGTAAACTCCAACTCTATCTTTAACACTACCACCGGGGTTCTCCCCCTCTAGTTTTGCGAAGATATTTACACCTTCTTTTACGCCCAAATTATTTAATTTAATAAGTGGTGTATTTCCTATAATATCTAATATGCTATTTATATATTTCACTGCTAACACCCCTATTTAAAACTAATTTTGCATATTCTTTTGCACCTTCTAAGGAATGGTCTTTATAATTTCCACATTGAAATTTATTGGCTGCTGGTATCTCCTCTGACTCTATTACCTTTGTGAGTCCATAATTTAAAGTTTCTATAACCTTATCCACACTCACATCATTCCATGTAATCATATAAAACCCTGTTCTACATCCCATGGGTGAAATGTCTATAATTCCCTCCATTACCTCTCTCATATATCCAGCAAGCAAATGCTCTAAGGTATGGATAGCTGCTATATCCATAAACTCAACATTTGGTTGCATGAATCTTAAATCAAACTTTGTTACTATATCACCCTTCTGACCTACCTTTACTTCGCATCTTCTTACAAAAGGTGCCTTTACCTTTGTGTGATCTAATGAAAAACTTTCAACTTTAACCTTTTCCTTAGACATTTCTTCTTGCATTAATAATGAATTAAATTTCATAATTTAGCCCTCCTTTATTTGCTACTGCAATGAAAATCCCAGTTTCAGTAAATTCACCTTTGCTAGAATATCCTTTGCATTTTAAATTTGTATTTTCAATATTCACTATGTCAAACCCAACGCCAGTTAACCACTCTTTCAACTGCTGATTTGAAAACCCAAGCCATTCGTCAAACATCTCATCCTTTGCCCACTGACCATTGTGCTCTAGTACATCTGATATTATTAAAGTCCCATCTTTTTTAATTATTCTATACATCTCTTCAATAGCTTTTTTAGCATCCTTCACATGATGAAGAGCCATATTAATAAATACCACATCTACAGATTCATCAAATAAAACCAAGTTGTCTATAGATGATTTTATTGGATATACATTGTTGAATTTTTTAGTTTCCATTAATTTTTTAGATTCTCTAAGCATATTTACAGATTGATCTATAGAAAATACAATACTTGCCTCTAATGCCAGTGCCAAGGATAAAAATCCAGTACCGCATCCAAGGTCAGCCACTACTTTATCTTTTATATTTACTTTAGATAATACCTCATACTTTAACCTTTCCTCAAAATACTCACTTCTTATTACGTTCCAACTTTTAGCTATCTTATTAAAATAATCTAACGAACCCATAACATCGCCTCCATTTAATTTTTGCGTAACATATTTAAAAATAGTGTTGTGGCTAAGACCTTTTTCAAAAATACAGATATATTTTTGACGTCAAAAAAGCCCGTCTCCTTTTATAGAGACGAAGCTATAAACTTCGCGGTCCCACCCTAATTAGATATAAAATCTCACTTAATTTCAAGCACAAAATGCTTTATCGCTTTAACGGGCGAACCCGTAGTCCCCTACTATAATTTCGGGTCCATACTCCAAAGGGCACTTCATATATTTTTCGGTAGAAGCTTCTCAGCAGTGCTTCCTCTCTGTACCCTTTGAACATATTACTTTCCTTTTTCATCGCATATATTAGTATTCATATAGGAATAGTTATGTTTTTATTATATGCCATATTTTATTTTTGTCAACCCTAGTTTTTAACTTATTTTCAATTGTATGATTCGTTTATGATAATGTCTTACTATACCACATTTGATTATGTCCCAAATATGAAAACATTGTATAATAAACCTCATAACTAGAAATGAGGTGCTGATAATAAGAAAGGTGAATTTAACTATGGAAGAAATGGATAAGTACTCTACTATAAAAAAATTAATAGAAACAGCTGGCAACAAAAAGCGGGCAGCTATTACTCTAAATTGTTCGCTTAGGCATATTAACAGATTGATTAATGGGTATAAAGAAAGTGGGAAAGAATTCTTTATTCATGGTAATCGAGGGCGAAAGCCCGTGCATACTCTTGATGCTAATACCAAACAGTTAATCCTAGATTTATATTGCACCAAATACCCTGAAGCCAATATTACTCATTTTTGCGAATTGCTAAAAAAGCACGAGAATATAACGGTTTCCACTACCACCATTCGTTCTATCCTTATGCAGGATTTCATCCTGTCCCCTAAGGCGAAGCGTGCTACAAGAAAAAGGATCAAGGCTGAATTAAAAGAGCTGCAAAAGGCAACTAATTCTATAAAAGAAATTGCTAAAATTCAAAGTTCTATAATTGCTGCCGAGGATGCACATCCTAGACGTCCAAGATGTGCTTATGCAGGCGAAATGCTTCAAATGGATGCTTCGGTACATCTTTGGTTCGGTAACGAGAAAAGTCAGCTGCATATCGCAGTAGATGATGCTACTGGCGCTATTGTGGGTGCTTATTTCGATTCACAAGAAACTTTAAATGGATACTATCATGTACTATACCAAGTACTTACTGACTATGGTATTCCCTACATGTTATTTACTGATAGACGTACTGTATTTGAATATAAACAAAAAAATTCCCCTTCAGTTGAAGAGGACACATTTACACAATTTAGCTACGCATGTAAACAATTGGGTATAGAAATTAAAACCAGTAGTGTTCCACAAGCCAAGGGACGCGTAGAAAGAATGTTTCAGACGTTACAATCACGCCTCCCCTTGGAAATGCGGATAAGTGGTATAAACACAATTGAGCAAGCAAACGAATTCTTAAACTCCTACATAAAAGAATTCAATGCTCAGTTTGCATTACCTGTTGATAATATCAAATCTGTCTTTGAAACGCAACCAGATATTGAAAAAATCAACTTAACTCTTGCCGTATTGACTAGTAGGAAGGTGGATAACGGAAGTTGTATCAAATTTAAAAAGAATTACTATTTACCTATGGATTGCAATGGACATTCTGTACATTATCGCAAAGGAACAGTTGGAATGGTAATTCAATCATTTAATGGCGAGATTTTCTTGTGTGTAGATGAGAAAGTTTATGCGCTAGATTTATTACCTGGGCACGAACTTTCCTCGAAAAACTTTTATTTAGCTGTTCCAAATGCCCAACCTAGAAAACGCTACATACCACCAATGAGTCATCCTTGGAAACAAGATTCATTTGAGCGGTATCTAAACAAGCAAGCTCACCGAAACAATAGTGTAGCATAGGAACACTAAAAATCTGGTCATTTTAGATCTTTGAAAAAGACAATCTTCAAAGGTTTATTAAGTGAACCCCAAAATTAAGAAATTGACCAATAGAAGTCATAGATAATAAAATCAAATTGATAAAAAGAACTGGATTGGCATTCACTAGCTACGCTAATATGAATGGGAGGATTATTGCACATTTTCAAAAATAACCTTTCAGTTTTAATGTATCAAAAATTAGAAGCCTACGGCTAAAAGATATTTAAAAAATATTTTAAGAAAAATTTAAAAGTAACTAAATAATCTTAAAGCCACTTTGCACAACATTCATTAAATAACCAAAATTAATATAAAAAGCACCAGAAAAACTGGTGCTAATGTTTTAAATATTCTGGGACATTTTCAAAAATGCTTGACACCCTAGTTTTTAACTTATTTTCAATTGTTGAATTATATATTCTTCTAATTTAGGCGGTGTCTAAATTATATTATCAGGGTTTTCTATATCACCATTTTCTATGCTTTTGAATATTATATATTGATATGATGATATGGAGTGTGATATTTATGCAAGGTACTATTAAAAATATTTTCCCCGGCGGCAATACTTCAAGAGGCTTCTATTCCTTCTATAGGTATATATTAGGTCAGGATGAAGCAAGAAGAATAATATGCATAAAAGGAGGCCCTGGAACAGGTAAATCCTCCTTAATGAAGAAAGTTGGTAAATACTTTAATGAAAAAGGCTACGACATAGAATACCATCACTGCTCTTCTGATAATAATTCATTAGATGGATTAGTTATTAAAGGACTTAATGTAGCAATACTTGATGGGACTTCACCTCATGTAGTAGACCCCGTAAATCCTGGAGCTGTAGATGAAATTCTAAACATGGGAGATTGTTGGGATGAAGAAGGCTTTAAGAAATATAGGCATAAAATAATCGACATAAATAAAAAAGTGGGTAAAACTTTTAAAAGAGCCTATAAATTTTTTGGAGCAGCTAAATTAGTTTATGATGATTGGTATACCTATAATAATGAAGCCTTAAATATTAATAAGATAAACCTACTAAAAGAAAATCTAAAAGAATCACTATTTACTACTCCAGCATCTAATATAGGTTATGATAGACATTTATTTGCTACAGCTTTTACACCTAATGGTATTATCACCTATATTGAAAACTTGTGCTCAGATTACAAGAAAATTTATGTACTAAAAGGCGGTCCTGGTACTGGCAAGTCAAGTATACTAGAATTCTTATCTTCTGAAGCCTTAAGACGTGGTCACTATGTAGAAATTTTCCATACACCCCTTATTCCTGAAAAAATCGAGCATATATTGATTCCTGACTTAAATGTTGCCATATTAACCTCCAATGAAATAAATAATTTAGATCTACCCGGTACTGTAATTGACATGAAAGACTGTTTAAATCTTAGTACCCTTGAAAAAAATAAAGCTGAAATGGAATATGATGCAACCCAGTTTTTCACACTTTTAAACAAGGGTTTAGCCACAATAAAAGAAGCTAAAGCTCTACATGACGAACTTGAAACTTCCTTTATTCCAAATATGGATTTTTCTAAAGTAGATGAAGTATTAACAAAGGTTATTAAAAAGATAAATGGATATGAAGATGATTATTTAAATAACAGGTAATTTTAAAGAGCTGTGGTTATCCACAGCTCTTTGCACTTAATACACATTCTTAATTAAATTATATAAACAATACACTAATTTTGTGAAGAAGTTATGAAGAAAATAATTTGAGCTAACGCTGTATCTTTAGTAACTCTGTATCTAATAGAACTCTCATTTATCATTGTCTAGTCTCTTTTATTTAGTCTTTTAGTAACTTAGAAAGTAAACCTATTATTTCATCTACTTTTTCATCTCCCATGTTGTTTATGAAGGCATCTTTTACACAATGATTGAGATGCTGTTTTAAAATCAATAAATTAGCTTTTTTCAATAAAGACTGAGATGCAACTATCTGATTAGATATATCCATACAGTACCTTTCTTCTTCAATCATTTTAATTATTCCTTCTATTTGTCCTTTTGAAGTTTTTAAGGCCAGTAAAGCTTTTTTCTTTTCTTCATTCATATTTTATCACTCCCATATGGAGTTTAATTCTAAATTATTATTCAATTTATGTCAAGATTAATTACAAATCAACTACTTTATATTTTTCACTATTAACGGCAAGTTTTATAGCTTCATCACTTACCTCAGTGTTAGTCTCAATTATAACAGATTTATTAGAAAGATTTACATCTGCACTAATTACACCCTCTACACTACCTACTGCTTCCTTCACATGCTTAACGCAATTTTCACACTTCATACCTTCAACTAATATTTTCTTTTTCATTTTGTATTCCTCCTAATATTCTTTATATTCAATAATACTTCCTAAAATCATATATTTTAATATCTATCTAACTGGCTTAAATCTCTTTAATCTTAAAGCATTGGTTACTACAGACACAGAACTAAGACTCATTGCAGCTCCTGCTATCATAGGATTTAATAATGGACCTCCAAATACATGTAGGATTCCCATAGCAACTGGTATTCCTATTGTATTATACCCAAATGCCCAGAATAAGTTTTGTTTAATATTTCTTATAGTACTTTTACTTAACTCTAGCGCTGTAGGAACATCCATTAAGTCGCTTCTCATAAGAACTATGTCTGCTGATTCCATTGCAACGTCTGTTCCAGAGCCGATAGCTATCCCGATATCCGCTTGCGCTAGTGCTGGGGCATCGTTTATACCATCACCAACCATAGCAACCTTTGTGCCTTCTGCTTGAAGCTTTTTAACGACCTTTGCCTTGTCTTGTGGTAATACTTCGGCGTATATTCTATCAATTCCGACTTGTTTAGCTATAGCCTGCGCGGTTCTCTTATTGTCACCAGTTATCATTGCTACTTCAATTCCCATCTCATGAAGCTTTTCTATCGCTTTCTTACTACTTGCTTTAACAGTATCAGCAACAGCGATAATACCTGCCATCTCGCTTTCTATAGCTATATACATTGGGGTCTTACCTTCTTGGGCTAATTTGTTTGAAATTTTTTCTAACTTTTCTAAGGATATTTTTCTTTCAATCATAAGTTTTCTGTTTCCAAGTAGAATGTTTTTACCATCTATTTTAACTTCAATACCATAACCCGGAATAGCTTTAAAGAAATCAAGTTTCTTAAATTCTAATCCCTTTTCTGTGGCTCCTTTTACAATCGCTTCTCCAAGTGGATGTTCTGATCCTTTTTCTGCAGAAGCTGCTAATTGCAGTAAGTCGTTTTGTACTATGCCATTTATAACAACCACATCGGTAACCTTTGGTTTACCTTCAGTAATAGTACCTGTTTTGTCAAATACTACAGTTTGTATCTTATGAGCAGTTTCTAGTGCTACACCACTTTTTATTAAAACACCATATTCTGCACCTTTACCTGTACCAACCATTATTGCTGTTGGAGTAGCAAGTCCAAGGGCACAAGGACAAGCGATTACTAGAACAGATATAAATATTGTAAGTGAGAACATTGCTGATTCTCCACCGATGAAGTACCATCCTAAACCAGATAACACTGCCAGGGTTATAACTATTGGAACAAAGTAACCTGAAATAACATCTGCAAGTTTTGCAATGGGAGCTTTAGATCCTTGAGCATCTTCTACTAATTTTATAATTTGAGCAAGCGCTGTATCCTTGCCAACTCTAGTAGCTTCATATTTTATAGTTCCATTTTTATTTATACTTGCGCCAATAATCTTGTCTCCATAATTTTTTTCTACTGGCATACTTTCACCTGTAAGCATTGACTCATCTACAGAAGTAGTACCCTCTACAACTTTACCATCTACAGGCATCTTTTCTCCTGGTTTAACTATTATAATATCTCCTACTTCCACTTCTTCAATTGTAATTTCTATTTCTTTTCCATTTCTTATAACCATAGCTGTTTTAGGAGCAAGTCCCATAAGCTTCTTTATAGCTTCAGAGGTCTTTCCCTTAGAAACAGATTCTAAATACTTACCAAGGGTTATTAAAGTGATAATTACTGCCGCTGACTCAAAGTATAAGTCCATAGCATAACTTGTATCTCCTAAAATAATCTTAACTGTTGCAAATATTCCATAAAGAACAGCCGCTGATGTACCTATTGCAATAAGTGAATCCATATTTGGACTTCTTCTAATCAATGCTTTAAATCCAACTGTATAGTATCTATTACCAGCAATTACAACAGGTATAGTTAGAATTAATTGTATTAAAGCAAAAGCTACAGGATTCATCATTGGATTAATAAAATCCGGAAGTGGAAATCCTATCATATGACCCATAGATATATATAGTAGCGGAACTGCAAATATGGCAGATATAATGAATTTTTTCCATAACAGTTTTATTTCTTTTTCTTTTTTCTCTTTATCTTCATCTACTGTAGTCTCTTCTTCTATAGCGTTATATCCAGCTTTTTCTATTGCTTTTTTTATATCTATTACTTTAACCTTTGAAGGTTCGTAGTTTATACTTAACTTCTCGGTTGCATAATTAACATTTGCCTCTGTAACTCCATCAAGCTTTCTTGTAGCTCTTTCTACGGCCTTCGCACAAGACGCACAGGTCATTCCTTCAATTTTCATAGTTTTATTAACAGCATCACCAATTGCTTTATATCCTGCTTTTTCAACAGCTGTTTGAATATCTTCTACAGAAACCACTGCTTCGTCAAAGTTTATACTTAGTTTTTCTGTAGCAATATTTACATTCGATTCATTTACTCCTTGCAATTTTTTAGTAGCTCTTTCTACAGCCTTTGCACAAGATGCACAGGTCATGCCTTCTATTTTTAATGACTTAGTTACCATATAATTTCCCTCCTTGTATAATTTCCATATATTTTATTTAACAATTAATTTTGATATTTTTAAAGCCTTTATGGCTTCTTTTTGCTCATTATTCATTATTTCGCCTCTCCTATACCCTCCCCCGGTGTGGGGGTGGTGCACTTATATACTAATACTAAAAATAAGATGTGTCAACCTCTTTTTTAAAGAAATTTTCATTTAAAACTGCTTTACTTTTCAAGGACTCCCTCTGAAGCATAAGTTATGTATATTATTATTCATATATAATTCCTCATATAAAAATGAAGCAGATATGATACTGATTCATTCTAAATTTAAAAATTATATATTTCTTATTATATAAATACGTATTTTTTATAAACATATATAATCATTTTATTTTTAATTACTATAATTTTGATTTAAGCCTTGCATTATTTTCTGCAATACCCATGCATTTATCATCCCCTTCCTAAATATTGTTAAATCCATCCTTAATGCACTCCAACAGGTCGCTGTATATTTATTTTTTTATATGCAAATACTAGTCAAATGAAAATAAATTTTAACATAACTAACAATAATAATATATTTATCATTTTACTTGAATATACTAACTCTTGAATGAGGTGTTTAGATTGATAACTTTTATAAAAAACTATACACTTGGAAATATAAAATATAAGTTTTTCATTTTATACTTGCTGAATGTAACTGATATATTATTTACTATATTACTTTTGTCTACGGGCTTATTCCTAGAGACAAATTTTTTAATCACAAAAGCCCTGCAAAGTTTATCTGCTAGTTTTATATTAAAAATTGTACTACCAGCGGTGTTGTTATTATGCCTATACATTAGAATGAAAAAGGCAAATGAAACTCAGTTAAAGCAGTCCAATATTATTATTAATATTGCTACTTTAGTTTATTTGATAATTAATTTCTGGCATTTAATATGTTTTTTACTATTAGGCTTATTTACACTAAGTTAGTCATGATTCTTGTACACCTTTAAGCAAGCCAAGAATTTCTTTCCCTGTATAATGGAACCTAGAGAACTTTCCCTCTTAAATATACTAAGTGGAAATATTTATAATTGGAAACCTTTGTTGCAATATGTTATAATAGTAGAATTATACAAATTAATTCGAATAAATATTATTATAGCCCTAGGAGGTACCTAAATGAAAAAATCAAAGGTATATTTTACAGACTTAAGAACAAAGCCAGGATATAATCTATTGGATAAGCTTCAAAAACTTGTAGTAGATGCAGGTATAAAAAATATTGATTTTATAAATAAATTCGTAGCTATAAAAATTCATTTTGGAGAGCCAGGAAATCTTTCCTACATACGACCAAACTATGCTGGTAGCATTGTTAAACTTGTGAAAGAACTAGGTGGTAAGCCTTTCCTTACCGATGCAAATACATTATATTCTGGAAGAAGGTTTAATGCTGTAGACCATATTGAAGCAGCCATGGAAAATGGTTTTAATCCAATGTCAGTTGGCTGTAACGTAATTATAGCCGATGGATTAAAAGGTGGGGATTATAGAGAAATTCCAATACACCAAAAATATTGCAAAACTGCTAAAATAGCCTCAGCCATTGCAGATTCAGATATAGTTATTTCTATGACCCACTTTAAGGGCCATGAAATGACTGGTTTTGGTGGATCATTAAAGAATTTAGGTATGGGCTCTGGTTCCATTGGAGGAAAGCTTGAAATGCATTCTGCTTCCAAACCTGTTATGAAACATGATAAATGTGTAAGCTGTGGACTCTGCATTAAAAATTGCCTGCATGGTGCAATTTCATTTAATGAGAATAAGAAAGCAACTATAGATTATGATAAATGTGTAGGCTGCGGTCAATGTGTTGCCGTATGTCGTTTTGACTCAGCAACTGTAAAGTGGAATGAATCCGCGGACATTGCTAATGAAAAGATTGCAGAATATGCCTATGCAGTTGCTAAAGATAAGCCAACTTTCCATATTAGCTTTATTATGAATGTTTCCCCTAATTGTGATTGTTGGAACTCAAACGATGTATCAATTGTTCCAGATATAGGCATAGCTGCATCCTTTGATCCAGTAGCCTTAGATCAAGCTTGCGTTGATATGGTTAACAAATCAACAGCATTATACGCAACTGAACTTTCCGATAGAGATTATCATGAGGGACAAGATAAATTTTCTCATATACATCCTGATACAAATTGGAAGGTTGGACTAGCCCATGCAAAGGCTATTGGCCTTGGTACTGACGAATATGAGCTAGTAATAGTTAAATAGAAAAATGCATTAACAAAAAAGAGAAAGTGAATATCACTTTCTCTTTTTTGTACAATCATTTACAGAGACAAATTTCATGCTTTTTTATCCTAGTATTCTATATTTCTTAGTGATAGCCCTTTTGATTTAGCCATTAAGCTATATTTTGACTCTGTTATTTCAGTTAACAGCGTTTCTATATCTTCTACCTCTAGCTTTCCTTCACCTATATCTATAAGGCTTGCTATAATAATTCTTACCATATTCCACAAAAAATCATTACCATTAATTTCTATTTCTACCATATCATTTTTCTCAATTATATTTATATAATTAATAGTTCTAATAGTAGATTTAGTATCAGATGTGACCGTAGTAAACCCCTGAAAGTCATGAGTTCCAACTAAAGATTCTGCTGCAATTCTCATTTCCTCTAAATTAAGTTTACCCTCACTATGATAAACATATTTTCTATTAAATACATTTCTTAATTCATTATTATTTATTTTATACACGTAAGTAATTGATTTTATGTTATATGCCACATGAAATTTTTCACTTGCTTCTACCATAGATTTCACTACTATATCTTCTGGTAAAAATTCATGTAGATAATCCAGTATGGCTTCATTGCTTAAATCGCTATTTGTATGAAAGTTCGCCATATAATTTTCAGCATGTACCCCTACATCTGTTCGCACGCAGCCTGAAACCTCAATAGGTTCTCCTGCCATCTTAGACAGTACACTTTGAATTTTACCTTGCAATGTTAAATCGTTATCCTCTTGTTTTTGCCATCCTTTATATCTGCTTCCATCATATTCTAATATCATTTTTAAATTTCTCATATATTTCCGCCTTTAACTTATTTGATTATTCATGTTTTAATTTTGCCCAATGAATACTTTAATTATATCTTCCCTACTAAAATAAAGCTATTATATTATACTTGACCTTATAGCATAACCTAAGAAAAATTTCCTAATATATTGGCTCATGGTTATTCCCAGAAAAACCATCCACCATTACATCTATCCTATCCTCAGTATCCTCTTTTATGTCTACAGGTTTTAGTTTTTTTATCGTGCCAAAGGGCTGCGTTAATGAAAGTTTATCACCACGTCCTGATATAACCCACAAGGTTTTATAGCCTTTTGGCGTTACACCTAGGTTTACTTCACCCTTTCCGTCTGTAAAATATATTAGTATGTTTGTATCAGTATTATTCACATAATTAAAAACCGGTGTAAATTTTGTACCACCACCGCCAGTACTGCTTCGCTTACGTACATTATTAATGGATTTCACCTTGTATGCTTGTCTTATTTCCGTATCACATTCAAGCAGTGTTATTTCGTGTTTATAGGTTTTTACAATATTAAAAACCTCTTTTATTGCTCCATGAAATTCCTCATCACTAATACTTCCACTTATGTCTATAGCCAGGGTAATTCTAGCTGTATGCCCCCTAAGTTCTCCTCTTAAATCTAATCTATTAGGTTGGCGTCTACTTCTTCTTGTAATAGTCTTCTTTTTGTCACCTTCTAGCGTTCCCATCATTTTCTTTAGATACATATTCCAAGGAATTTCACCCTTTTTCCCTGCAAGACCTTTAAGCATATCCTCCAAATAAAGAGGAACTGCGCCCTTCTCTGCTAACACTACAAATTTCTCTGTAAAATTTTTAAGGGTCTCCTCATCTATTTCTGTGGATTCTTCCCACAAATCATGAGTTTTAGAAGCATCATATTCTTTTTTTATCTGCTCGTACTTAGACTCATCTTCCTTAGTTTCATCTTTTTCCTCTAATAAATTTAGAGCCATTTGAATTTTATCCACATAATACTCCATAATCATATAAGGTTGCATATTTAAACTATATTTAAAATTTATACTATCTAAAGTTGTAGCAAAGTGTGGAAGATCCTTTAGATGCTGATTAACTACTATATCCATCGCCATATTAATGGCCAAGTTACTATATTTTGTTTTAAGTACTCTTGCACGATTTAAATGAAATGATAGTATGTGATAAATCTCATGTTTAATAGTGCTTTTCATCTGCTCCCCTGTAAGATTCAAAAAAATATATGGGTTGAAATAAATTACATATTTAGATAATTTAAAATTCACAGCTGTGGGCGAAGTTATATCATATTTTATTTCTCTAGACATTTGAAGTAGAAAGTAGCCATAAAAGTTTTCATTATCTTCTATGAGCATAAAATTAACCATAGTAATAAGTTTCAAAAATTCTTCATTAAAATCTTTTGGCATGTCTTCAATTCTTTTCAGATTAGAAATCTGGTCGTAAAGTGAGTTTTTAAAACTTTCAAATACCTTTCCCATAATATCACCTAGCCTTTTATCTCATTATAGGCCTTAAAATACATTTCAACAAAAGCTTCATTTTCCAAACATAATTTATAAGTAGCATTATAACTCTCTTTAATATCCTGCATAATCCCTATGCCTAGGTCCACAGGATATAACCCCAAAAACTCTACAAATCTTGTTATATCGCTATTTAAAATTTCTTTTCTATCTAAATTATGCAAAATATTCTTTGCTATCAAGTATAGTCTTGTGTGGCTTTCTTTTTTTACTTTTCCTATAACCTCTTGCGTCAATTCTGAAGGATCAAACACCTCTTCATAAGAAATTAAAGGTTTATTATTCTCCTGTTCAAAAGCCATAAACTCATGAGCAATTCTATCACCTAAATTACCTTTTAGAATATTTAAAAATACTCTTTTAGGAGTTTTATCTTTATTTGTTTTGTAAATCCTATAGCTTTTAGAAACCCGTTCAAAGCTTCTAGGAGTTGCCTTTATCTGCTCACCCTTTAATGTACTTTGTAAATATTCCGGAAAAGTAGATATAAACTCTATAACCTTTTGCTCTATTTTATTTTCAATAGCCCAGCTCAGCCAAGCTTTTGAATCGCTTTCCATATAAAGCCAAACAAATCTATTTTCTTGTGCTGCATCCATATCAACTACTTGATAGTCAACATCGTCTCCATATTTACTAGAAGGATTCATTGCAGCTAATATTTTTACTCTATCATGAAGCTTATACCCATTTATATCTCTGTTTAATATAAGATTCATAAGCTCTTGTTGCACAGTATGCTCACAACGGTTTATCTCATCAATAAATAAAAAAACCTCTTTGCCATCATCTATCAAACTATCTATTTCCTGTAGCTTTGTATGAACCGCGTAAACAGTATTTTTTTTACTAATAGCCCTACCGCTATCATCCTTAAAACTATAATCTTCAACTGTTGGAAGACCACCTATTTCTCCTTCTTTTAAAAGGTTTCCATCTATAACAACTAGGCTCCAGCCTTTCTTTTTTGCGAGTTCCTTAGCTAGGGCAGTTTTTCCTATACCGCTTTCTCCTACAATTATTGGTACTTCATCCGTTTCTATAACAAGCTCCGCACTTTGCAGCGTATCCTTAAAATTCATAACTTATCTCCCCTTAGATCATCTTCAATTTTTCATCAACCGCTATTTTTTTGCAGGTTTTACTTCCATATTTATAAATAAAAATGATTTTATCCAATGATATATTACCATATTTCTCATTTATACTTTCACAGTTAATAAAATCCCTTACATATTTTTCTGATATATCTTCTTTAGATAATACCTCTTTAAAAGCCATCTCTACCGCATCCCTTGGTAGGTCATTAATAAAATATTTCATTACCAGGGAATTGTGTTTTAAAAACAATATTTTTTTATTTTCATCTATGTTTAAAATGAACTTTATAGCAGCTTCATTTTCCGTAATGGCCAATATTTCTGCCTTTATAGTTGCATTTTCTATATATCTTAAAGTCTCATAGTTTTTTTCTATAGCTAAAAGTTGTATTTCTTCAATTGGGCTGTCTATAAATCTTATAGAGTCATAATCTCTTTCTATAGCTAATTTTTGTAATTCTATGCTGGGGCTTTTGGCATATTTTATTGCATACCCTTTTTGCTTAATACCGATCTTTATTAATTCGGCGCTGGGATTTTCTATAAAGTCTAAAGTATTCCAAATCTTTGATACAACATATTTTTTCATATCATAAGTTGGATTTTCTATAAACTCAATGGCCATACAATTACTTTTTATTGCCATGTCTTGCATCTGTTTTGTAGGATTTTTTATATAACGTATCATTATCCCATCTTTTTTTATAGCCCTAATCTTCATTTCCTCACTAAGTTCTTTAATATTTTTTATAATAATTGGGTTACTCTCTATCATTTGTAGAATTTTATCATCTGTCATAAAACTTCACCTCTATACTAATTATATTCAAAAAAGCAACTATTCATTAAGCTGGTATTTTTTTATAACTGCCTTATTAATTTAATACAATTATAGCATAAAAAAGAAAAGTATAAATAGTTGTTAACCGTCCACGATTAATTTTCAAAATTTAATAATTTTTTACAAACTAAAAAAAGAGATATTTCTATCTCTTTTATAAACGAACCAAAATTTTTAAATTTATAATCCAAGGTACCGTTGCCCCAATTTTTGCACCTATCTTTATGATAGGTGGGTGTCCTCAGAGATGTTTAGCAGTCCTTGCCAATTAAATATTGGTCTTATAGGCCTAGTATGCATCTAGATCTTGAACTCCCGTATTAATACTGTAGGTTGAAAATAAGAGCTTCACGAATATCCCAGAAATATATATTCATATAAAATTTTTAAGTAAGTTTAATTACTATCTATTGATTTTATTATATCAGAATTAAAATAAAATTCAATAGTAAATTACAATTTTTTTTAAATAAATTTATGAGAATAAGATGTAAAATATAATACATTCTCACTCATTATTTGTTTTATTAAATGCTATGCGATAATGCCTTGTTTTTTTAAGTATGATTTTGAATTTTCATGTAACGGCAAGGTCTCAAACTCTTTTTGCATTTTCTTCATAGTATTTAATATAACAACATCCGCAATATTCATGCCTTCTGAAGATAAAACTCCTAAATTCATAATTGTATCTTCAGCAGTTTCTGCAACAATTCCATTTCTTGCAGGTACAATAGAACCATTTATAGCCAAAACTGCGGATTGCACAGCAACTGATGCAGATGTGGAAAGCTTCAATGCACATCCTTCCTTTGCACCATCACATATCATACCGCTTGTATTTGCAAGGGTGTTCTTTATAACACCATCTATTTGCTCTTCACTCGCACCCATTAACCATGCTATAGCTACCCCAGAACCAGTTCCAGCTGCAACACCACAAGCACAAAGCGCTGATAATCTTCCTATATAATGTTTTATATAGCTATTCATAATATGACTTATCGCAACTGCTTTAGCCAGTTTTTCATCAGTCACATTAAATTTATTTTTGTATGCTACTAATGGTAAAATTGCTGTAAGCCCATTATTTCCACTTCCGTTGCTACTCATAACTGATAAATTTATTCCGGACATTCTAGCATCGCTAGCAGCTGCAGTTAGCATCATTGAAGAAGTCATTAAGTCCTCACAAAGAAATCCTTGCTCCATACCTTTCTTAAGACTAAATCCAACCCCCATGCCCATTTTTTCTTTAAGTCCAACTTCAGCTATAGCTTCATTCATTACTACTCCATCTAACATAAAAGCTATATCTTTATGAGGAATTTTCTCAATTTCGCTTATAATTTCTCTTACTTTTAAACCATATAGAATGTTCTTTCCAATATTGCTTTTTTTATCCCCTTTTCTTAAATCTAAAAGGACTTCTCCTAGTCTTTCAATATAAACAAATCTATTATGTTTTCCGCTTATAATCACATTAGAATTGCCTTTATCTGTCACAAGATTTACTTCTACATAAATCTTGTCTTCAGTATCTTTAATATCTAATGATACTCTTCCACTATGCAAAAGTTCTTTCGCAAGTTGTACTTGCCTCTCATTAATTCCTTCAAGTACTCTTAAATCCTTTTCACTTTCTCCACCAATAAACCCAAGGGCCGCTGCGATATGAAGCCCAACTTCCTTTGTATTTGGTATGCCAACGGATAATCCATTTTTGTATATATTCGGACTAACAAAAACTTTTGCACTCTCTATATAATTAAAAGCCATTAATTCTTTAGCCTTTGCGCAGGCAAGAGCAACAGCTACTGGCTCAGTACATCCCATGGCAGGAACTACTTCCTCTTTCAACGTTTCAACTATAAGATTTCTTAATTTCATGAAATCACTCCCTCTATGAATTATATTATTAAAAATATGTATACTATCAAATTTAAATATATCAAAAACTTATGTAGTCTTTATGAATGTTTTTTAATACTACTAATACATATTAAAGCAATATTCATGCCAATAAAATCATTGATATAATAGCCCCCTTAATTTTATTTTTCTCAAAATGATAAAAACCATGGAAAAACAGTATCAAATTGATAATTAATTCTCATTTTGATACTGTTCCGCTTTATATTCTTTTAATTTTCTATACAGCGTTGCTCTACTTAATTCTAAAGCTTCAGCAGCCTTTGTAATGGCTTGTTTGCTATGTCCAAAATGTTCTAACGCTTTTAAAATTTCCTTTTTCTCTAATTCTTTAATAGGTATAATCCCTATATTTTTATTAATTTCTAAAGTATTTGATGAAACTTTCAACCGCTTAGGCAAATCCATACATTTTATAACTGAGCTACCGCACATATTTACGGCATATTCTATGGTATTTTCCAATTCACGTACGTTCCCTGGCCACTTATAATTCATGAAAATTTCTAAAACAGAATCTTCTATTTTACTTATATGCTTTTCTAGCTTAACGTTACATTTTTCCAAAAGATAATCCATAAGAATCACTATATCATCTTTTCGATCCCTTAATGGAGGTATATTAAGTGGGATTACATTTAATCTATAAAACAAATCTTGCCTAAACTCCCCTTCTAACACTTTTTTTTCTAAATCTTTATTAGTAGCTACAATAATTCTTACATCTATAGGAATGGATTCTTTTCCGCCAATCTTCTCAATAACGTATTCCTGTACTACCCTTAAAAGTTTAGTTTGAAGATGAATAGGCATATCTCCAATTTCATCTAAAAATATAGTTCCCTTATTTGCGAGTTCAAATTTCCCTGCCTTACCACCTCTTCTTGCTCCTGTAAACGCTCCATCCTCATACCCAAAAAGCTCACTTTCTAGTAATTGTTCTGGAATAGCCGCGCAATTTATTGGAATAAAAGGCCCTTTAGCTCTAGCACTATAAAAGTGAACAGCCCTTGCAAATAATTCTTTTCCCGTTCCACTTTCTCCCTGAATAAGCACTGTAGAAGTAGATTTCGCAGCCTTTTTTGCTTCTACTTTAACCTGCTCTAAACAAGAACTACTACCTATAATACTATCAAAGGAAGTAATCATGGTACCCGTGGTAATATGATTTACTGTTTTTAACAAATCAGAAATATTACTAAAGGAACATACTATGCCAAAGCTTTTATCGCCGATACTAATAGGCTTTGCATCAAAAACTCCCCTGAAATGATGGCTATTATTATTATAAGTGAATTCTTTATTTTTTAAATTTTTATGTTCATCAATAAGCAAATCAAAATCTAAACTACCAATAAATTTTTTTATATTAGTTTTTAAAATTTGATTTCGCTGAAGCTTAAATAACTCTGCTGCTTTGGTATTATAATGAAGAATGTTTCCTGCGTGATCCGCTGCTATAATCCCTCTATCTACAGCATCGAGAACTATCTCTAGTTCACTTACTAAAAGCTTTATTTGCTCTGTATTTTCCTGTTCTAATAACTTTGATGATATTAAATCCGCCATTCTATTTAGAAAATTCATTAGATTTTCTTTATTATTTATAATAGCATCCCGTTGCTCTTCTTCAAAGGCAATAAGCCCAATTACTCCAACAGTGACATCTCCTACATGAATTGGACAACAGACCTCTGCAAATTCCTCGCAGTTGTAAGCATTCTCACATTCTAAACATGTAAAATGTTGCCTAGGATTTTCAATAATAAAACTTTCTCCTTGTGTTAAAGAAAACCCAAAAGCAGATTTTTCATTTACTTTTTCTCCAATACAATTTCTATATCTTCCTGTACCTGCTATTCTATTATAATTATTATCTACAACAGTCACATCTACCCTTATGACACTTGATATTGCCTCAGAAATTTTCTGAACATTTGAAACAATTTTTATCAAATCCATCTTTATCATCCTCTTGTTTTTTACTTAAATACACGCTTATTATATCTCTGGTGCCACCCAGGTTGCAAGTGGTAAGTTACTTGGCTAACTCATCACTTAAATTTCACCTTGAGCAAATAATAATTTAAATTTATTGTTTGTAAAATATTAAAATTAATATAACTTATAAACTTGGATATAATATTATTGAAGGAAGGTGTTCCCATGAACGAAGGCCTAATAGTACTAGTCAGAGGAATCATTGGCTTTTTTACATTATTGATATTTACCCGTATTCTCGGCAAGCAGCAGGTTAGTCAGCTTACTTTTTTTGATTATGTAGTTGGTATAACTATAGGTTCTACAGCCTCCTCTCTAACTACAGATTTAACTAGTAGAGCATGGCCTCATTGGGTAGGACTATTTACATGGACTGCTTTATGCTTAATTTTACAATTAATAACTCTTAAATCAAAGACTGCTGAAAAATACCTAGATGGACAGCCTACCATCGTTATTATAAATGGAAAAATACTAGAGGAGTCCATGAAAAAATTTCGATACACCATAGGCGACCTTCTATCACAGTTAAGAGATAAAGATATTTTTGATATAGACCAAGTGGCTTATGCAATCCTGGAAAAAGATGGTCAATTGTCTATCTTAAAAAAAACTCAGTGTGATCCAGTTACCCCAAAAGATTTAAATCTTAAAACTTCACCTGCCAGTATTGATTTTGAAGTGATTTACGATGGCTCCATTTTGCAAGATAGCTTAGATAAGATCAATAGGAATGAAAGATGGTTAATGAAACAATTAAAAAGCAAAGGCATTAATGACGCTTCCGAAGTATTCTTAGCTATTTATAATGCCACCAGTGGCCTACATATAGATCTTTATAAAGATCATATAAAAAAAAATAACAAATAAAATATAAGGGAGTAACTTAACTTTATGAAAAAATTAATATCATACTCTATACCAATAGTTACTTTAACAGTCTTTGTATTATTAATGCTTGGTGGTAATTATTTAAAAAAACCTCATAACCAGTCAGAAGATGTAGTTGCTTTTGTAGAGGTATCTATAGAACATGCAAAATCCGAGAGATGGGATATGCTTGAGCAAGATATGACTAATATTGATTTAGCCTGGAAAAAAATAATTCCACGTATTCAATTTAGTGTTGAGCGAGATGAAATATATAATATAAGTTTAAATATAGCTAAACTTCGTGGCTCCATAACCAGTGAAGATAAAGCTAGTACACTAATAGAATTAAATGAGATCATGGAAGATTGGGATGAACTAACAAGGTAGTAGACCGCGTTAGTTTATCTCCTTTTATTTTGAAAACAATATTGTTTTTATGGCACACTCTTTTTTCTTAGATTATGCTAACAAAAGTATATATTGCGTAAAATGCATTTAAGCAATATATACTTGACCTTATAGCATAATATAAGAAAAATTTTTTAATCTAAAATGAACTTTTTTGAACCACATGAAGCTCATGTAATGCTCTAGTTGCCATCACATATCTAAGTTTATCCTCTTGCTTATATTCATCTCCTGTACCACTTGATGCTTCTAGCAGCATAATAACTGCATCAAACTCAAGTCCCTTAGCAAAATAGGATGGAATAACAACAATGCCACTATGATACACTGCATTTTCATTGTTAATAATTTTAATCTTAGCAATGTCTTTAATTAACTTGAAGATTTTTTCTGTTTCATTTATATCCTTACATATAATTGCAATATTTTCATAAGCATTGCTTTTAAAATCTTCAATTTTTTGTACCATATAACTTTTAAATTCATCCGTGTCAGATATTGATTTTTCTGTTACAGCTTCGCCACTTCTTACTATAGGAACAATAGGTTCTGTACTCAAATATTTATTGGCATACTCCATAATTTCCACTGTAGATCTATAACTAGTATTTAGTTTAAACTCCTGAACATTACATTGTGGAAGTATATTTTTCAAGTCATGCATAGGCAGTCTTCCCTGATATGGAATAATCCGTTGATTACTATCTCCAACTATGGTTAAGGAAGTACACCTTGTTAATTCTTTTATTACTAGGAATTGAAGTTGATTATAATCCTGAGCTTCATCTATTACTACATGTTTGATTTGCTCAGAAACTTTTATTCCCTCTAACTTATTTTTAAAATACAAGATACCACCTAAATCATTTTCAGTTAATCTTTTATAGCCATTGATTTTATTGTATAAATCAACACAGTTTCCATTTTCTAGCCAAGCAAGATTTCTTTTTAACTTTATTATCTCTCTAATAACTTCTCGTATTTTAAGTTTTCTGTTAAACTCTAAATCATTTACTTTAAAACTTTGTTCTTCCTCAGATAATAAAGACACAGTTTTTTCATATTCCTTTTGTATAAGTCTAATTTTTTCATCTCTAGCATCACTAATCTTAGAATAAATAATTCTTTTAATTTTCTTACTTCTCCTAAATAAGGGCATAGTTTTATAATAATTATAAAACATTTCCATTATATCTTCTTTAGATAATATTACCTCATTCATAAAAAGTAAATCTTCTATTTTAAAATATTCACTATCTAATTTTTCTACTGATTCATCGAGGAAATTTTTATATTCTATAGAATTTTTATAGATAATATCTTCTGTAAATTCACTTTCACCACTAAGCACTTTTTCCATGTATTCTTTTAGACTCATTACTTCTTCAATCTCTAAAATATCAAAAGCAAAGTCTCTAAAGGTTGTTTGTTTAACCCCTGATTCTCCAAGACTTGGTAACACTTGTGATATATACTCCATAAATACATTATTGGGTCCGAGTATTAGAACTTTATCTTGGAGTATTTTTCTGTAATTATAAAGTAAATAAGCTACCCTATGAAGAGCAATAGTAGTTTTTCCACTTCCTGCCACACCATCCACAACAATAGTTTTGGTTCTTGGTTGTCTTATTAAGTCATCCTGTTCCTTTTGTATTGTCATTATTATATCTTTTAACTTTTCTGAAGCATTGCTACTAAGCACCATTTGAAGTATCTCATCTTTTATATCTAGTGCTGAGTCAAACATACCCATAAGTTTTTCTTTTTTTATAATGTATTGTCTCTTAGCTAAAATATTCACTAGCATCTTTTCTTTAGGTGCTTCATAAAAAGTTTCTCCTAAAGCTCCGGTATAAAATAAGGATGCAATTGGTGCTCTCCAATCTACTATTAGTGGTTCAAATGTATTCTCTGGAGTAACTCCAAATCTTCCTATATACATTTTATTAATACCAAAATCTTCTTCCGAAAAATCAATTCTTCCAAAATAAGGAGAGCTCTTAAGCTGAGTTAACTCTTTGAGTCTTCTATCAATAGTTTTGAAGGCTTCTTCCTTAACATATATCTCATGATCAAAATATTCTATTACCATATCCTCATCATCTCTATAGTCTTCAATTACTTTTTTCCTATACTCTAAAATATATTTTGTAATTTCCTTTCTCTTTTCAATATATTTTAGAATTTCTTCACTAATGATTTCAATATCCACTTTTAGTTTTTCTTCTTCTATATTAAATTCTAATTGCTTTTTTAATTCCACTTCTATGAGACTAGCGTCCATATCATATTTATTATTATTCAAAACTATCACCCCATTTCAATGGTTATATTTTTATAAAATTTCATGCCATCCGATAATATCTGAAATACCAAGGCCTGGAGAATCATTAATAGTTATTCTATTTCCTGTAATAGCTGCTCCTCCAATTATTGAATCATGCTCAAATAACAACATAGTATCTAAGTCTGCTTTAATCATATTAGATTTCGATACCGCAAAACTAGCTGCTGCTGTTATGCCCATTCTACTTTCTAGCATACAACCCATCATGCATCTTATACCCATATTTTCTGCCATATTGTATATTTTTATTGCATTATTTATGCCCCCACACTTCATAAGCTTTATGCTTATAAGATCTGCCGCTCTTCTTTCAATTATCTTGAAAGCATCTGAAGGCCCAAAAACTGCTTCATCTGCAAGAATTTTTGTTTCTACGTTATCTGTAACATATTTTAACCCATCTATATCCCAAGCATTAACTGGTTGCTCAACAAACTCAATGTCTAGTCCCATATCTTCAAATTTTCTAATAATACTTACAGCTTCTTTGGGTCTCCAACCTTGATTAGCATCTACCCTTATTTTTATTCCTCGTCTTACTGCTTTTCTTACAGCTTTTACTCTCTCTATATCATGTTCTAAATCGTTCCCAATTTTTACCTTTAAATAAGTATACCCATCCATTACAGCTTCTAGGGATTTTCCTACCATTTGTTCTACAGTATCATTTGCTATTGTAAGATCCGTAGTTAATGAAGTTTTGTATCCTCCCAAAAATTTATAAAGTGGCACTCCATATTTTTTACAAAGTAAATCATATATAGCCATATCAATAGCAGCTTTCGCACTATTATTTCCATGAATTGAATTATGAATTACTTTCATAATTTCTTCAAGATTATCGATGTCGAGTCCTAGAATTTCTGGCTTAATATAATTTATTGCTCCAATAATTGAATTCTCTGTTTCTCCAGTTATAGAAGGCGTAGGAGCTGCACTACCATATCCTATTTCTCCTGTATCTGTAATCATTTTTATAACTATTTCATCAGAGTATGTAAGGAATCTCTTTCCTACTCTATATGGTTTTTTCAAAGGAGTACTAATTTTACCCATTTTAATCTCTTTTATTTTCATAATTATCCTCCACTAAAAGTTTAATATTTTTTATAGTGTTTAAGTTGTTCATAATATTGTATTATACCTCTATATCCATTTTAATTCTACAACTTTTATATTAATTAATTTTAAAAATATAGCTCTTTTAAAATACTAAGGCCTATATCTCATTTTATAAGATATAGGCCTATATGTTATTCCATTATTACTTTGCTAATTCATATAATGCGTGAGCATATATTTTAGCATTCTTAATTAAATTATCTATAGTAATATATTCATTTTTCTTATGAATAGTATCTGGTTCTCCTGGGAACATTGGTCCAAATGCTACAGTGTTAGGCATTTCCTTAGCATAAGTTCCTCCACCTATAGATAGTAATTTAGCTTCTTCTCCAGTTTGCTCAGTATAAACTTTTTGAAGTGCTTTAATAATTGGGCTATCTGGTGAAAAGTATAATGGTCCTTGGTGCTCAAACTTTTCTATTTTTATTCCAGTTCCTTCTATCCTACTATTAAATGGATTCATCATATCTTCTAGTTTATTTGTTACAGGGTATCTTAAATTCAAAGTCATTGTAGCTGAATTTTCATCCATGCTTACAACTCCAACATTAAAGGATAATTTTCCTGAATTCTCATCTTCGAGACAAACCCCAAAAGACTCACCATGTGTTTCCATACCTATATTCTTATTTAAAAATTTAACGAATTCTGACACATCGTTTGTTCCAATATCTACAGTTCCAAGGAAAGCAAATAATTGCATTATAGCATTTACTCCAATTTCTGGTGTACTTCCATGAGCTGCTTCACCTACAGATTTAATTATTACCACATCTTCCTTAACTTCACAGGAAAGCTTGTAATCCATCTGTTTTGCAAAAATATCTAATGCACTAATAATGTTTTTCGCATCTTTAGCTACAATTCCTGCTTCACAATAATCAGGTACTATGTTAGCTACTCGACCACCTTTGATATATTTTATAAGGTTTTCACCAGAATTCTTTTTATTAAAATCTTTTACAATGTTGAAAATAGTTATACCTTTTTCTCCATTGATTATTGGATAGTCTGCATCTGGCGTAAAACCAGCAACTGGTGCTTTTTCTTTTTTTAAATAATGTTCAATTTCATTGCTTCCCGTTTCTTCATTAGTTCCAAATAAGATTCTAATTCTTTTAGAAATAGGTAATTTTGCATCTTTAATTGCCTTTAGTCCATATAATGTTGCCATTATTGGTCCTTTATCATCTGTAGTTCCACGTCCGTACATTTTCCCATCATGAATTTCTGCGCCGTAAGGTGGATAAATCCATCCTTCTCCTTCAGGAACTACATCTAAGTGTCCTAAGGCTAAAACATAATCCTCACCTTGTCCGTACTCTGCATATCCAACATAACCATCTAAGTTAACTGTATGAAAGCCTAAATTCTTTGCAGTATTTAAAGCACATTCTAATGTTTTAGCTACACCTTCTCCAAAAGGCATTCCAGGTTTTGGTTCACTTTCTATACTCTTAATTCTTATGACCTCTTGAGTAGATTTAACAATATCCTCTTTCATAGCGTCAATTAATTTATTTATTTCCATATTCGTTCCCCTCCATTTATAGTCCACATTAAATCATCTAATGTGTTTTATTTAGATATGATATATATTATTATTTTTCAAAAGTAATCCATCCCTTTCGAGACAAATACTTTAGAAACATAATTAATCTATTAATAGCATTTTGCTTCATCTCATAAATCTTTCTACTGACTTATTGTGATAAAAAAACAGTTTTACTTTTTCACCATTTAATCTTTTATACCCTAACTAATTATAACACTAAATGGTTTTTTTGTCTATTTTTGTAGCGAATAGGTAATTTGCTAATCCTAGTGCAAAGAACATCATTGTTGAGAATTCATGACTTAATGCTAACCCTGGAAGTATTTTAGGACCGTATGTTATATCTAACCAAGAAATATTGTGATAGATATTCCTAACTGTGGCATGTTTTCAAAAAAAATGAAAATAGCAGATGTATAAACTTGCATTCATACTCTACTATTTTCTTATTTTAATTTTCCAAATGTGCTAAAGGGACTAATTCTAATTCTTGCTTTACCCATTATATCTTTCCCGGGTATAAAAGGATTTGCCCAGTATCTTGCATCTGAAGAGTTTATTCTATTATCTCCCATAAAAAAGTAACTGCCTTCTGGAATTTTAAATTTCATTCCTGCTTTGCCACCTGGATTTACAACATAACTCTCGTCTATTTTCACCTTGTTTATGTATAGTGACCCATCATCTCTAATTTCCACTTCATCATTAGGTAGTCCAATAAGTCTCTTTATTAAATCTTCATTTAATTCATCAGAATGGAATACTACTATATCCCCATGTTTAAGGTTTTTCTTGTTATGAACTCTTGTTACTAAAATCTTATCATCTAGTTTTATAGTTGGTAGCATTGATCCAGTTGGAACAGACACGTTAAAGAAAATAACCTTATTTATGATAATTGCTATTATAATTGCTGCTAGTATTGGCAGTATCCAGTCTTTAAATACCTTTTTTATAATATCCATGATTATCTCCTCTCAATTCTAATACACTAATATTTTATCACAATATTTATAATATAGCAGTATTTAAAATTTAGCATATGTAAACAATTTTTAAACTTTTAGTGCTTTAATCTATAAAATTATTGAAGCCCTTAGCATTTTAGCGTGCCAAGAGCTTTATTTATAAAATCTATTTACATTGATAAAGAATTTCCTTTTTCATCAACTTGCCTTATGGGATCAGTGTCTATTGCTTCAAGGTTATCATCCCATAAATATTTCTTAGTTTCACTAACAATTACAGGACTGAGTACTATTAAAGCAATTAGATTTGGAAGTGCCATTAATCCATTAAATAAATCCGCTAAATCCCAAACTAGATTAAGTGAGAACACTGAGCCAACGTAAACAAATATAACCCAAAGTATTCTATAAGGAAGGATTGCTTTTTTACCAAGTAAGTATTCGATTGCCTTTTCTCCATAGTATGACCAACCAAGTATAGTTGAAAATACAAATGTTAAAAGTCCAACTGTTAAAATGATAGGCCCTATTACAGGAATAGCCGCGAATGCTCCTTTAGTAAGTGCCGCACCCTTTACTCCTTCTTGCCACAAACCCGAATTTACAATAACTAAGCCTGTCATTGCACATACAACTACTGTATCCCAAAAAGTACCTGTTGCTGAAACTAGAGCTTGCTTAACAGGATTTCTTGTTTGTGCTGCAGCTGCAACTATAGGTGCACTACCAAGACCTGATTCATTTGAGAAAAGTCCCCTTGAAACACCATATCTCATTGCCATCATAACCCCTGCTCCAGCAAATCCACCAGCTGCAGCTTGAGGTGAGAAAGCATCCTTAAATATTAGGACTATTGTGCTTCCAATAGTTTTGTAACCTATTATTAGAAGTATAATACACCCAATAACATAAAATATAGCCATGAATGGAACTAAAATATCGCAAACCTTAGCTATTTTCTTTATTCCACCTAATATAACAACTGCTACTAATACAGCTATTACAAGGCCTGTAGCCCACGTTGGGATTTTAAATGTTTCATATACCATTGACGATACGGAGTTTGCTTGTACCATACACCCAATACCAAAAGCTGCAATACTTGTAAATACTGCAAATAATACTCCTGCCCATTTTGCATTAAGTGCATGTTCTAAAACATACATTGGTCCACCTGCCATTGTACCATCTTTAGTTTTAACACGATACTTAACAGATAATAAAGACTCAGAATACTTTGTAGCTATTCCAAATACACCCGTTAACCAACACCAAAGAACTGCACCAGGTCCACCAAGACCAACTGCTGTTGCAACACCAACTATATTTCCTGTTCCTATAGTAGCTGCAAGCGCTGTAGTTAGAGCACTAAATTGACTTACATCTCCCACACCAAAATCATCTTTGGTTACAGAAAGTTTTATAGCCTTAAAAATGTAGCGTTGAATAAATTTAAGCCTAAAAGTTAAAAATAGATGAGTGCCAAACAATAATACAATAAGTGGTATTCCCCATATCCAGCTATCAATTTGGGCAACTAGTTGACCGAATGATTCCATAAAAAATCCCCCTTTTATAGTTTAATCACTCTTATTATACATTATTTGGAATTTATAATATATCAGAATTTTCCGACAAATTCTGATATATACTTTTTCATAAAATTTAAAACTCATCAATAAAATTTGAACTTTTTCATGAATTTACAATGAATAAAATCCTTCAATTTCCAGCATGCTCCTCCTGATATAGCCATTCCCTTATACTGTATGATTCCTTTTTTATTCCCTGAGGATATAATTGCCATATAATTTTTCTGAGGTATATATTCCTGCAATCCATCATTTCTTATGAATTTCAGTATATTATTGTAGAGGTGAGGAGCTTCCCTGATGGCATAAACACCAACTTTTTTTACATATGAAAATTCATAAAAGGAAATACAGTCTCCTGCTCCGAAAATAAAATCATAATCAACAGACTGAAGATAGCTATCTTTTCTATAAAATTCCCCCGTAATGTAAATAGGTTTTCCAATGGTTCGATGCAGCATGCATATTCCAGAACTCCCTGAACGCTTTTTCCTGCCATCTCCGAACCAGTATCAACAGAAAGGATATCAAAATACACAGTTTCATTGCTTTCCAGTGTAACACACAGGTTTTGTGCATCAATTCCGATTATTCTACCATGAATAATCTTTTAGTTTTTTTAATATTTATCACCCTTGCTTTCTAATTTCAACAATTTGCTTACAAAAGGTAAAAACCTATTTTAAGATTAGTTTATAAGTTATTGCTTGCATATTTTACTTATCCTTAGAATAGTGTTCCATAATCTTTGCCCAAACTCTTTGTGTTTCAATAAATTCACCATAATGTTTTTCAACATTTTTATGATATTTCTCTAATTCATCTAGGACCTTACTAAAATCACGCCTACCAAAATACTCACAGATTTTAGGTAGTGTTTCCACAAGTTGTTGCCTCATTTCTTTAATCTTTTCTTCATAAGAAGATTGTTGTGTTATATAGATAAACAGTGGCTTATAACGAATCCAGCCTATACAAGCTTTATAAAAGCGAGTGATAATCTGTTCTGTATCCGCTTTAATAAACTTAAGTCGTATTGGCAGAACACCCTCCAAGAGATAATTGTAAGTAGAAAACCCATCATGGAATGTATAGCATGGCACTCTCAAAACCTTCCTATCGCTTAGGCAAGTAGCTAAAAAAGTATCTTCACCTCTAGCTCCTGGTGGATTGTAAAACGGGAAAATGCGACTAGGATTCGTAAGGTTAATACAAAGATTAGCCCCTGAGATAAATTTTGAATGGTTTATTTCCTCCACCTCTATTGCCTCATCGCTTGTCAAAATCTTTGTATCAGCATAGGTCACCCCGCCTTTTTTCATAACATTTTTCAAGGTATCCCAATTAACTATATCATTGCTTATAGCCTCAATAAATGATTTAAAATCCCCTTCTGTCATTTTATCATTGAAATCCATATATGGAATAGGCGATATGTACCCACAATGATGTCCGTGGGTTATATCAGCTCCAGCAATATACTTAATATGGTTTGTTAGGACCTCCTGTCCACCCCATATTGCAGTATCCCTGGTACTGGTAACAGCCATTGGGTATTCATCATCGTCTAGAAAAACCAGATAATCCATGTTATTTTTTATAGCGTAATATAGCACAGTATTTCGCTTAGCTGCATAGCCCTTACCAAATATCAGCTGCGCTTCATCACTATCTATTACATTTTCAGAAATTAAATAGTCTATTTCTTCTCTTATATTGCTATTACCAATAAATTCGCTACTATCAATTTGTTTCAGTAGCTCTGGATTTATATTAGTGAAATCCGTTATTTTAGTTTTATTATAATTTGTATCATATGCCACAAAAATGTTTAAGCTGACCCCTTTATTTCCTACCAAACCGGATTCACACCAAGTATGTATATAGGTTCTCAGTACCTTCTTAAAACTCTTTCTCCCAGTAGCAAAACCAATTCCAACTTTAATATTTTTTTCCTTTTGCATTTTCCCACTCCCTTTTTATGCAAAATCTATGGAAACGTATAATTACATTGTACGTGTATAATGTAATTATAGCACAACGAACCTACAAATTCACAAATAGACTTTTCATTAGTATTGCCATAAGTCATTATATTACCTAAATAATAAGTTTTCCGTCCCTTCATCTCCAACATTTCTTATATAACAAAACAAAAAAATAAAAATCAGTTTATTCTTTTCCGCAATTATAAAAAACAGCCTTCCAAATGAAATATAAAGTATTTGTTAAACTCACCTTAAGCAAAAATCCCCCAGACTAATAGTCTGAGGGAACATAAAACACACTTCAATTTTCTCCTAAAATCCTCAACTTGCCCCGTGGATGGCACCAGGCTATTTTTTCTCTATACGCGCCACGCACTCCACATGAGCGGTTTGAGGAAACATATCCACAGGCTGAATTTCTAAGGTCTTATATCCAAGTTCATCTAAAATTCCTAAGTCCCGAGCTAAAGTACCCGGATCACAAGAAACATAAACTATAGTTCTAGGTCCCATACTGCTTATGGCTTCTAAGAGAGTTTTATCACAACCCTTTCTTGGTGGGTCAACTACCACTACATCAGCCTGCACTCCAAGACTTATAAGTTTTGGAATAGCACTTTCTGCCTCACCTACTATAAACTCTGTATTATTTACCTTGTTTTCTTTTGCGTTTATTATAGCATTTTCAATGGCTTCTGGTACTATCTCCACCCCATATACCTTTTTCGCCTTTTGAGATAGAAATAAGGATATAGTTCCTGTACCACAATAAGCATCCAGCACCACTTCTCCACCACTTAAGTTTGCATACTCTAGTGCTTTACTATACAACTTTTCTGTTTGAATTGAATTAACTTGGAAAAATGATAGTGGAGAAACTTCAAATTTGAATTCTCCTATATAATCAGTTATAGTATCTTTTCCCCATAGCGTTACACATTTTGCTCCCAGTATTACATTTGTTTTTTCACTATTAATATTTTGTACTACACTGACAAGCCCTTGGATCTTTTTAGTCATCGTTGCTATAAATTCTTCTTTATATGGAATATTCTTACCATTCGTGACTAAGACCACCATTACTTCTCCTGTTTTAAACCCTTTTCTAATCATAATATGACGAAGCAGTCCCTTATGATTTTCTTCATTATAACTTTGGATATTATACTCTTTCATCCATTGTTTCGTAAGCTTTACCACGACATCCGCTACCTTATCTTGAATATGGCAGGTTTCCATGTTTATTATGTCGTGACTTCTTGCTGCATAAAAACCAATATCTATTGTTCCATTTTTATTAGACACAGGTAATTGAACCTTATTTCTGTAATTATAAGGTTTTTCCATTCCTAGTGTAGGGTGCACTATTACATCTTCCAATTTTCCTATCCTATTTATAACCTGTATTACCCTATTCGTTTTAAAATCTAATTGCCCTGTATAATCTATATGTTGAAGATTACAACCTCCACAATTCTTATATATACTACAGACTGGCTCTATTCTACTGCTTGATGATTCTATTATCTCTAATAATTTACCAAAGGCAAAATTTTTAGAAATCTTAACAATTTTTATTTTTACCTTTTCACCTAATATTGCACCAGCTACAAAAACAGTAAAGTTATCTATCTTACCTACACCTTCACCCTCGTACCCCATATTATCTATAGTCATTATATAGTCTTCATTTTTTTTAACTGGAATAATATAATTATCAAATTTTTTATTACTTTTCATTATTTTTCCTCCTACCTTAGCTATAACTATTTTCCCATACTAAAGGCATCTTGAAAAAATAATTTCTTTCAAGATGCCTTTTATCATCATCTAAGAAAAACCCTAAACTTTATAATTGAAAAATGACTTTATTCTTCGAAGGTCTCACATTCTGTTTTTTCAATACTTAAAGCATCTTTCCCATACATTATAATATTACCTGCTAAACATAATTTTTTTTCATTATGTTTACAATATATAGCTTCACATCTAATCATTGGACTCATTTCTATAGAGTCACCATTAAATGCTTGTTTAAATTCACCTACTACATTCATATTGAGCACATTAATTAATGAATTCTTTAATCCCTTTTCAGCAAAATTCTCACACTGTGTTCCCTCGCTACTATGGGCGTTTGATCCAGAAACATGGATAGTCCTAGCTGAACATATTGCTGATATATTATTAACACAATTCATTGCGCTGCAACTTAAAACTCCGTTCATATTTATCCCTCCCACTACTTAATTTTAATTATAGTTTGTAGCTTTTACTTTTATTATACTATAGAAAAGAAAGATAAAGATAATTAAACTCATAATTTTTGTGATTTTTCATTTAAAAACAAAAAAAGCACCATATAGATGCTCTAATAGAAATCAGTTGCCTTGGTATTTATTTATAATTGTACCCATAATTGTTTTAATTATACATAAATTTTCTTAATATGTAAAGTATTTTCAAAAAAAAAGATTGCCATATATCTGACAATCTTAATCACAGCATCACTAACTTAGCATATTAGGGGTAAGCTAGTTGCTTTTTAATTTTTTACATTAGCCCTACCGCTATAAACAATACCTCGAGCTGCATCCATAGTTATAAATGAACCAGTTTTAATAATTTCCGTTGCTCCAGTTGCATTATATATTATTGGAATTTCTCTTGATGTACATTCAATTACAACACTTGAGCTTAATTCATCTTCTTCTACTATAATTCCAGAAACTCTATCTAATATCTCAATATATTCTCTGTTTAATGTTTTCACCACTAAAATATCTCCATCTTGCATGGTATCATTAGCTTCTTTTGTGCTTTTAACATAATAAGCTGTACCACATGCTGATGCACTTATATTGCCCTTACCTTGAAGTAATATATCACCAACAATATGAACCTTCATCATATTTGTGCTACCTACAAAATTCGCTGGAATTCCAGCAGCCATAACTACTAAATCTCCCTTTTCTACATAGCCTGCTTTTAGTGCAATATTCACAGATTTATCTATAAGTTCATCTGTAGATTCTACTTTTTCTGCACATATTGCGATTACACCCCAGTTTAATGCAAGACTTCTAGCTACTTTTTCATAAGGAGTAACTGCTATAACAGGACATTCTGGTCTATAAGCTGAAACTTTTCTAGCTGTACTACCACTTTGAGTTGCAGTAATAATAGCTGAAGCATTGAGTTCCATAGCTGTATTACAAGTAGCTAAACTAATAGCATTTGGTACATTAGGAATATGAGACTTTCTCTTCTTGTTTAAATTTTCTTCATAGTTAAGAACATCTTCAGCAGCTTTTGCTATTTTAGACATTATGGTTACTGCCTCTACAGGGTATTTACCATTAGCAGTTTCACCACTAAGCATTATAGCATCTGTACCATCAAATATTGCATTTGCAACGTCTGATGACTCTGCTCTAGTTGGTCTTGGATTTCTCATCATAGAATCTAACATTTGAGTAGCTGTTATAACTGCCTTTCCAGCAGCATTGCACTTCTGAATAATCATTTTTTGAACTATTGGAACTTCTTCAGTAGGAATTTCAACTCCTAAATCTCCTCTTGCAACCATAATACCGTCAGAGAACTTAATAATATCATCGATATTATTAACGCCTTCTCTATTTTCAATCTTAGAGAATATTTGTATATCTGCTCCACCATTTTCATTAAGTATACGTCTTATGTCAAGTACGTCAGAAGCTTTTCTTATAAAAGATGCAGCAACAATATCAACTTCCTGGGTAACTCCGAATTTTAAATCTTCAATATCTTGACCTGTAAGTGCAGGAAGATTTATTGAAACTCCAGGCACGTTGACTCCTTTATGATTACCAACCATGCCAGTATTAGCAACTATACATTCAATTTTTTTACCTTTTACTTCTTGTACTATAAGTCCTACGAGGCCGTCATCTATTAATATAATATCATTAGGCTTAACATCTTCATTTAGTTTATTATATGTCACTGAGCAAGTAGTCTCATCTCCAATAACTTCTTCACCACAAACAACTGTAAACTTAGCACCTTCTTTTAATTCAACTTTACCCGCTGCAAAATTTCCTGTTCTAATTTCTGGTCCTTTAGTATCAAGTATTATAGCAATATGTTTATTAAGCTCTACTCTAAGGTCTTTTACAAGATCCATTCTTATCTTATGTTCAGCGTGGTCTCCGTGAGAAAAATTGTGTCTTGAGACATCCATCCCTGCATTGATTAAGCTTCTTATAGTTTCACTGTTGTCACTAGCTGGTCCTACGGTACATATAATTTTAGTTTTTTTCATAAATTACTCTCCTTATTGAATCTTATTTTTGAATTTAATATCTATTTAAATATGCTTGTTTTAACATATTTTTGCTTATTTCTAATAAGAAAGAATTTTTGATATTTCATAAAGTTCTTCGTCTAATTTTCTTGGCATTGCAAGCGCTGTATTGATATCTTCATCAATTATTTTACCATCTCTCATACCAATTACTCTTCCTGATTTACCTTCCATAAGTACTTCTACTGCTGCTACTCCCATTCTTGAAGCAAGCATTCTATCAAAGGCACTCGGGCTTCCACCTCTTTGAATATGACCAAGTATGGTAGCTCTAGATTCTATTCCTGTTATTTCTTCAATTTCCTTAGCAAGCTCATTTGCTCCACCTACGCCTTCAGCCAGTATTATTAGGTTGTGCATTTTCCCTCTTAGCTTACCTTCAAATATAGTTTTGCACAAATCATCTATTTCATACCCTTTTTCAGGAATAATTACTTTTTCAGCCCCTCCGCCAATTCCAGCGTGTAAGGCTATGTCTCCACAATTTCTTCCCATTACTTCAACTACACTAATTCTTTCATGGGAACTTGAAGTGTCTCTTATTTTATTTATAGCATCAAGTACTGTATTTAAAGCCGTATCAAATCCTATAGCATATTCAGTATAAGGTAAGTCATTATCAATAGTTCCAGGGATACCAACAGTTGCAATACCCATTTCTGATAAATACTGTGCTCCTGTGAAAGACCCATCGCCACCAATTACCACTAGGCCATCAATGCCAAATACTCTTAGTACATTAGCTGCTTTTTCTCTTCCTTCTGGAGTTTTAAATTCTTCACAACGTGCAGTTCTAAGAATAGTTCCACCTTTATGAATTATATCAGAAACAGAACGTCTATCCATTTCAAAAAGCTCACCATTTATAAGCCCACTATATCCTCTTTGTACACCCATAACCCTTATACCTTTATAGATAGCCATTCTAACTACTGCTCTAAGGGCTGCATTCATTCCTGGCGCGTCTCCCCCACTTGTTAATACCGCAATTGTTTTCATAAACATTAACCTCCTTATAGTTTTCTTCCTTGCACTATCGGGACAATCTCTGTACCATCGGGTCAAAGTTAGTCCCACTATGGTTATAATATATCCATGTTTATTGACAGTAATATTAATACTAATTAAAATTTTTCTTATACTCTAATTTTATACAAAATTCGCGAAATATTCAACGTTTTATATTCATAAATAATAAATTTTTAATATATAGCATACTATGGTGGCATTGTAAACCTTTTAACGGGTAAAAACGGGAGAAAAAAAATTTTCCCCGTGGTTTTTACTTGTAATAGGTAAAGGTTTTATTGTATTTTTATGTTATTTTTTCCAAATATGCCTCTTAAGACTTCCATAGTATCAGTTTCCTCACTGAGCCATAATGCTTTATCCGCAACATACATTTTTCTTGGCTCCTTTGTACAAATATATACCGGAGTGTATCCCCTATAAATGGTCAAGTTTTGCTTTAATTTTTTTAGTGTATCTTTCATCATCGTTTCATTTTCTATCAAAATATAAATTTTTTCACTGTTAATCTTTAAAAGGGGTTTAATATCTTCACACAAAATCTTGGGTTGTTCTTCTTCCCTAATACTTACTCTTCCTTTTATTATTACTATTTCATCCTCTTCTATTAAGGACTTATATTTTTCAAAGGTCTTAGGAAAAACTATTACTTCCACACTTGCATATAGGTCTTCTAGATTAATAAAAGCCATCATTGCATTATTTTTTGTAACTTTTTTCGAAACAGTCGATATTATGCCTCCGATAATAACTTTATCCCCATCTTGAAGTTTAAAGCTTTCATTCAATAGTTCATTACCTTCTTCAAGGCTTTCATCTACCACGATATCCGATATTCTTGTATCCGTCTGTATTTTGAGAGTCTCTTCATATTCATCTAGTGGGTGACCAGATAAATATATTCCTGTCATTTCTTTTTCCATAGCTAAAAGATGTTTCTTTTTAAATTCTTTAATATTAGGATACTCTATTTCGAAATTATTATAATCATTTTCAAAATCTAAAAATAAATTTATTTGTCCAGAAATATTTCTCTTCCTATCATTATTTACTCCATCTAATACTTTTTCATAGATTGCTAGCAGTTGAGACCTATGAATTTTGAAATCATCAAAGGCTCCTGCTTTAATAAGACTTTCTACTGCTCTTTTGCTTACACAGGAGGTATCTATTTTATTGCAAAAATCCATGAAACCGGTGAAATCACCTTTTTCTTCTCGATTTTTCACAATACTGTCTATTACATTTACCCCTACATTTTTTAAAGCTGTAAGCCCAAATCTTATAGTATCTCCTTTTACGGTAAACCCAGCGTAACTTTCATTTATACTAGGAGGTAGCACTCCAATACCAATTTGCACTGCATATCTGGTATAAAAAGCTATTTTCTCACTAGCACCCTTTACGCTGTTTAGCATAGCAGCTATAAATTCTGTGGGATAATAACACATTAAATATGCTGTTTGATAACCAACCACTGCATAAGCTGCGGCATGTGATTTATTAAAAGCATAAGACGCAAAATCCATCATTTGGTCAAATATGCGGTTTGCAGCCTTTTCCGAAATTCCATTTCGGAGGCAACCTTCTACTTCTATGGTTCCATCCCCGCGGACTATTCCATGGATAAAATTATATCGTTCCTCTTCCATAACCTTGTGCTTCTTTTTAGACATAGCACGACGTACAAGGTCCGATCTACCCATGGAATAACCAGCTAGCTTTCTAACAATTTCCATTACTTGCTCTTGATATACCATTACACCATATGTAACGCCAAGAATTTCTTCGAGCTCTGGAGTTTCATATTCTACCTTATCCATACTATTTTTATTTCTTATATAGCGTGGAATCTCAGCCATAGGACCTGGTCTATATAAACTTATACCAGCGATAATATCTTCTAAATTGTCTGGCTTTAGTTCTTTCATAAAGCTAGTCATTCCTGCAGATTCTAATTGAAATATTCCTACAGTTTTACCTTCTCCAATCATCTTATAGACCTTGTGATCTTCAATATCTAAATCATCTATATCTATACTCACATTCCTGTTTTCCTTTATGAAATCCACACAATCTCTCATAACTGTAAGTGTTCGAAGACCTAAAAAATCCATTTTCAAAAGCCCAAGTTCCTCTAAGGTTCCCATAGGAAATTGCGTTACTATCATTTCCTCATTTTTCTGAAGAGGAACATAATTTACTAATGGCTTCGAGGCAATAACTACTCCTGCTGCGTGAGTAGAACTATGCCTTGGTAGTCCCTCTAAGGCCTTTGCAATATCTATAAGTGCTTCAACCCGTATATCATCTTCATATAAGGAGTTAAGCTCTGCATTCATCTCAAGAGCTTTATTTATAGTTATACCAATTACAGTTGGAATCATCTTAGCAATTCTATCTACCTCTGCATAAGAATAATTCATAGCCCTTCCTACATCTCTTATACAAGCTCTTGGAGCCATAGTTCCAAAAGTTATAATTTGTGATACATTATCAGAGCCATATTTGTCAACTACATAATCAATTACAGCTTGACGTCCTTCATAGCAGAAATCCGAATCTATATCCGGCATTGAAACTCGCTCTGGATTTAAAAATCTCTCAAAAATAAGACTATATTTTATAGGGTCTATCTTAGTTATTCCTAATGCATAAGCCACTATAGAACCTGCCGCAGAGCCACGACCAGGCCCAGTGGGAATATCATGTTCTACTGCAAACTTTATAAAATCCCATACTATAAGAAAATAATCTATGTATCCCATTTGCTTTATTATATTAAGTTCATATTCCAGTCTGACCACATACTCTTTAGCCTGATCACTTCTGCCGGCTATTTCATTTACATGTTCTATAGAAAAACCCTTTTCCTGTACCTCACTAAAGACCTTATAAAGCGATGACATACCCTTGTAGCAATTTTCTCTTAGAAATTCATAAGGATCTACTGCGTCTGGTAATGGAAACTTGGGTAATTTAGATACATGAAATTCATAATCAAAATTACACTGCTCTGCAATTTTTACTGTATTACTTAAAGCCTCTGGAACATAAGCAAAGGTCTTTTTCATTTCATCAGGAGATTTTAAATAAAACTCATCTGATGGATATCTCATTCTATTTTCTTCATCCACAGTTTTCGCTGTTTGAATGCATAAGAGCACATCATGAGCCTTTGCATCCTCTTTATTAATATAGTGAGTATCATTACTACAAATTAAAGGAATTCCTGTATCCTTTGAAAGTTTAATTAAAAGTTCATTGACCTTAAGTTGGTCCTGCATACCATGATATTGTAATTCCAAATAAAAGCCATCTTTGAAAATTTCTTTATATTGCAGTGCTATTTCCTTTGCTTTTTCATAATTATCGCGAAGAAGATGACTTTGAACCTCACCACCAAGGCATGCACTACTAGCTATTATTCCTTCACTATACTTTGACAAAAATTCATGATCAACCCTTGGTTTATAATAAAAGCCTTTAATGGAAGCTGCGGATACTATCCGCATTAAATTTTCATACCCCAATGCATTCTTAACTAAAAGCACTAAATGATGAGTTTGATTTTCTCTATCTGCTTCTTTTATGTACATAGACTTAGCAGCTACATATATTTCACACCCAATAATAGGTTTAATGCCTTGCTCCTTTGCCTGCTTATAAAATTCCACACAGCCATACATCACTCCATGGTCTGTTATAGCAATGCTCTTCATACCTAACTCCTTGGTTTTAGATATGAGTTCTTTAATCTTCCCGGAACCATCCAGCAAACTATACTCTGTATGTACATGGAGATGAACGAAATTTTCTACGTCTTCTTTCTCTGATTTTTGGTGCATATTTTTTCACTTCCCCTCAAACCATATAATTAATCATATAAAGTTATTTTTATCCACAGAGGCCTTAATTAATCCCCAATTTAACTCTCATAGTCCACAACTTTAGAAGACTCGAGCATTGGTTTTAAATATTTAAGCACCTCATTTACATGATACTCATGTACCGCATAAGATTTCATATCGCCTAGTGTATCAAACCTGGTAATCAAAACTAAATCATAAGAACGCTCAGTATGTAGAATATCCACTCCCACCTCTAGCCCCTTAAGTTGTGGTATCTTTCCCTCCATACTAAGTAAAATATTTCTAGCACCCTGTGCTTGCTCTTTACTTTTTAACTTGAAAAATACTATGTGTGTAAACATTAAAGTACCTCCTCATAAAATCATATTAATATCAACCCATATATTATTTACTAAATGTTTTTGCGGAAATCATAGCCTTTGCCACGGGCTGCTTAAGTCTATTATACATACTGATTTCTACTTTAGAAAAACTTCTGCCCTTATCCAGGACTTCTGCATATATATCTATATCACTACCCATTTGTACAGGCTTCATAAAATATGCCATAATACTATCTACCGAAATATTGATATTGTTATTTTTTCTTAGTGCCATTATTCCCATAGTTGATAAAAGCATATTAAGTGAACTCCAAGATGCAGTTCCAACAGGGTCTAGCATTTGAGGAATAATCTGACCATTAAAGTGTAGCCTCTCCCCCTCAATATCACATTTAAAATTCTTTAAAATAAGATCTTCTATAGTTTCCGATACCTGAGGCTGCCTTAGTGAAAACTCCATTGCTTTTATAACATCCTCAATACTTAGAACTCCTACTAGCTTTTTCTTATTAACCACAGGACAGAGCTTTATTCCATCCCATCCCATAATGTGAGCAGCATAAGCTACTGTTGTTTTAGGTGTTACACTTATAGTATCCTTACTCATAACCTTATATATTTGTTCATTTTCATCATCATGCCCTTGTAGATCTCTTAGTGTAACTATGCCAATAAGCTTCATATTCTCATCTACCACAGGATATCTTTCATGATTAGTTTCCATCATTAGTTTTCTCCAGGTAGCAACAGTGTCAGTGCCACTAAGATACTTAGGATGTATTTCCATTACATCTTCAACTGAAATAATTTCTTTTTTAATCATACTTTCATAAATAGCCTTATTTATCATACTTGCTACTGTAAAGGTATCATAAGATGAAGACAATACAGGAATACCCTTTTCGTTTGCCAAGGCCTTTATTTTTTCACTACAATTAAAGCCTCCAGTAATTAATACCGCTGCTTCATTTTCAAGGGCAAGTTCTTGCGCCTCTTCCCTATTTCCAACGATAAGTAGATACCCTGGGCTTATGTATTTATGTATAGTTTCAACAGCCATTGCCCCTATTATGAATTTATTTAAACTTCTGTTTATGCCCTTTTTTCCACCTAAAATTGTTGCATCAAGGATGTTTATAACTTCAGCATAAGTCAAGCTTTCAATATTTTTTTTATCTACTTTGTCTACTCTTACAGTTCCAACCCTAGGTACAGTCTTAACAATTCCCATATTTTCAGCTTCTTTTATAGCTCTATATGCTGTACCATCGCTAAGGCCGAGTTCGCTACTTATGCCCCTTACTGAAATTTTAGTTCCAATATCTAGGGAAATGATAAAATTAACAATCTCTTCATGCTTTGACATTAGATGTTTTACCTTCCTTCTTTCCTTAATTCCTCAGCAATCTTTTCTATTCTTCTTAATCTATGATTAATTCCAGATTTGCCCACTGGTGGTTCAAGTATTGCACCAAGCTCTTTTAGTGATTCATCTGGGTACTCAAGGCGAAGTTCCGCAATTTCCCTTAAATTTTTAGGAAGCCTTTGAAACCCTAATTCCTTTTGTATTAATTTAATACTCTCCACTTGTCTTACTGATGCATTCACTGTTTTGCTAAGATTGGCGGTTTCGCAGTTCACAAGCCTATTTACATTGTTTCTCATTTCCTTCATTATTCTTACATTCTCCAGGAATAATAATGAGTTATGAGCACCAATGATATTAAGTAGATCAACAATCTGCTCACCTTCTTTAATATAAATTACAAAACTACTTTTTCTTTGTATTATCTTTGAACATAGTCCATAACTATTAATAAGTGTGCACAGTTCCTGCGCATAATCACTGTCATGCGTAACAAATTCTACATGGTAGTTTTTTTCTGGATTACTGATACTTCCACCACCTAAAAATGCACCTCTTATATATTTACGTTTGCATTCTTCAGCATCAATTAACCTTTCTGGTATAGTATAATCTATGGAAAAAAAGTTCTCGTCTTCTAGTACTGCCACTTGCTTTAATAAGTCTTTAACACCCATTTCTTCTGTAATTATAACCACATAAACATTCTTTTTCTTAAGAGAATTACTTCTTTTGACTAGTAACCTAGCATGAATGGCAAAGTGCTCCTTTAATAATTTAAAGATAAGTCTTGCAATTGCAGGATTTTCGGTAGTTATTTGAAAATTCACTTGTTTATTTGAACCAAGTCCAATAGTTCCACTAACCTTCATTATAGCCGCAAGTTCTGCCATGGCTTCTTTCTTGCTCATTTCTGTAAATCTACAAATTTCATTTTTAACCTTAGACGAAAATGACATTATTTTACTCCTTATTGCGTTTATTTTCCCAAAGATCATAAAAATAAATATGGATCATTATTTATTTTTATGTTCCTTAAGCCTCTGTGATAAATAAAAATACTCCACTATTCTCTTCTTATCGTAAAATAGTTTTTTTTCCATAATTGTTTCTAATATAATGGCTGCAAGCTTGTCTGCGTCATGCCTTACGTATCCCTTTTGAATCTTTACAAAATCGCTCTTAATTACCTCTATACCCAGCTTTTTAACTTCCTTTTCGTTTATATTAACCATATTAGAATTATCCTTTTGATATTTTTCTTCTAACTCATTACTTAATTTCCCTACATTAACTAAAACATAATCTACAACCTTGCATCCAGCATGCTTATGTATAGCTTTTATGTGGTCGCATACGCAAAAATCATCGCTTTCTCCTGGCTGAGTCATTATATTTGACACATAAATCCTTAAGGCTTTTGTTTTATCTAAGGCATCTCTTATCTCCCGTACTAATAGATTGGGAATAATGCTAGTATAGAGACTACCTGGTCCTAAGATTACTGCATCTGCGCCATTTATGGCAAACAATGCTTCCTTAATTGCTTTAGCATCTATAGGCTCTATAAAAACCTCCTCAATAGGACTGTTATAATCTAGGGCAGCTTTTGGTATATTGGATTCTCCATCAATTATTTTTCCATTTTGGAGTTTCGCCTTTAATATCATATTATCTAGTGTAACTGGTATAACTCTTCCTGTTACAGCAAGCACCGAACTCATTTTCTGAACAGCTTCTTCGAAATTATTTGAAATTCCATCCATTGCTGCTAAAAACAAATTACCGAAATTTTGATCCTTGAGCCGTCCATCTTTAAATCTATACTGCAATAATTCCTCCATTAATGGCTCCGTATCTGCTAAGGCTAAAATACAATTTCTAATATCTCCAGGGGGGAGAATCCCTAAATCTTCCCTTAAAACACCCGATCCCCCGCCATCATCTGCCACCGTAACTATTGCAGTTATATTATTGGTATATTTTTTTAAGCCTCGGAGCATAGTTGCAAGACCTGTACCGCCTCCGATTACTACAATTTTAGGACCTTTTACAAGTGCTCTCTTTTCATAAATCAAATCCCCAAAATTTTTCGAGTCAATTGCTACATCTACATTTCCTATGTTTATCAATATAATAAATGATTTAATAATTTGCATTAAAGCAATATACAAAATCAAAACTCCGATACCAATGAAAAAAATAGGAAAAGCTGACTTTATAGACCACAAATATTTTTTATTAATAAACTCATTAATTCCATAAAACAGTAAGAAAATCCCTATAATACCTACAAGAACCCATCTTTTTATATTAACACCAGGTTTGAGCAAATCCCTGGTTATCATAGCTTTCCGCCACCTCTATTTACATCTTCATATATGTCCCTATGATCTATATTGACACTATATCCGCTTTGCTCTAGTATTTCATAAATTTTGTTGGCTATAGCTACGGATCTATGTCTTCCCCCTGTGCATCCAATAGATACTATAAGTTGTCTTTTCCCCTCTTTTTTATAATTGGGAATAAGAAACTCTAACATATCCTGAAGTTTTTCTATAAATACTATAGTTCCCTCAAAATCTAGTACATAATCGCGAACTGGCTTTTCATTACCTGAATACTGTTTAAGCTCTGGAATATAATATGGGTTTGGCAAAAACCTAACATCAAATACTAAATCCGAATCCACAGGTATCCCATATTTAAAGCCAAAAGAAAGCACAGTTATCATAAGTTTTGTCTCCATCTGACCTTCTTCCGCATAAATATTATTTATTTCTTCCGTAAGCTCTCTTGCAGAAAGTTTAGTAGTATTAATTATATGGTCAGCACGCTCACGTACATCCTTAAGTTTTTTTCTTTCGGTTGCAATTCCATTTAAAACCCTTCCCTCTGGAGCTAGAGGATGTTTTCGTCTTGATTCTTTATATCTTTTAACAAGTACTTCATCTGAAGCCTCTAAAAATAATATTTCATACATATATCCTTGTTCTTTTAGAAAGGTTAAGCTTTCAAACAAATCATCAAAAAATTTTCCGCCTCTAATGTCTATAACTAGTGCGATTTTATCTATATTTCCGTTGGTTTGATAACATGCCTCTGCAAATTTAGGAATTACTGTAGGTGGCAAATTATCTACACAAAAAAATCCTAAGTCTTCAAGGTTTCTTATAGTTTGTGTTTTACCAGCACCGGAAAGTCCCGTTAATATAACAAATCTCATTTAAAAACCCCCCTTTACAAAGATTATTAATAATACAGTTTCATTTTTTTATTATAACACATTTAGGGGTGATTAGGCATCTGAAAAAAATAACAAGTTAGCCATCACAAGGATATTTTTTAAAGAGATGTCCAGGGTATATGTGAAAAAAAAACGCACAACAGTTTATCCCGTTGTGCATTTTAGTAACTTATCAAAAAGCCCTGCTTTATAAAAAGCTTAAACCCAAAATTTCTTTTCTTACTGTGTATCCCATGATTATTTAATTATATTAAAACCACATTTCAGAAGAAAATCCTTCTGAAATGTGGTTATTTAAACTTGTTTAGATGATTCTTTTTCTTCTCCCCAAATTTTTACTTCGGTGTGAAGTTGTACCCCAAATTTTTCTTTCACTTGATTCTGAACAAGCTGAATCAATTCCAGAATATCCTTTGCACTGGCATTCTTCTTATTAATAATAAAACCAGAATGCTTCTCAGACACTTGAGCCTCTCCAACATAAGTACCTTTCAATCCACAATCTTCTATAAGCTTACCGGCAAAATGGCCTTCTGGCCTTTTAAATGTACTTCCGGCTGATGGGTATTCTAAAGGTTGCTTATCACTTCTTCTTTTCGCAAGAGTGTCCATCCTTGCTTTTATAACTTCCACATCTCCAACCTGGAGATTAAGAGTAACTGATACTACTGTGTATCCGTATTTTAAAATTGCGCTACTCCTATAATCAAGTTCCATTTCACCCTTTGTTAAAGTTAATAATTCTCCATTATTATCAATTGCTAACATACTTTCCATTACCATAGACATTTCGCCATCATAGGCTCCTGCATTCATAGCTGCTGCGCCACCAATACTACCTGGAATTCCACTGGCAAACTCCATGCCCTTAAGCCCACTGCCCAAAGCTACCTCAGCCACGTTGTATAATGTAGCTCCACTTTGTGCCATTATTTTATTTCCTTCTACCTCAATTTTATCAATCTTAGATAGCTTTATAACTACCCCTCGAATTCCACCATCTTTTACTAATAAATTAGAACCATTGCCTATTAAATAATATTTAACTCCATTTTCTTTGCAAATTCTTATTATAGCTTGAATTTCTTTAATATCTTCTGGAGTTACTAAGATATCCGCTGGCCCACCTACCTTGAAATAAGTATGGTTTTTCATTGGCTCATCTATCATTATGTTTGCTTTGTCTATTACTTCATATAATTGTTTAAATAATTCTACATATTGCTTCATATACTCTCCTTGAACATATTAATATATTTATATACTTTCCTAACATAAATTATAATTCATGTTAGGAAAGTTATAGCTATTTTAGTTTACCCTTTTTCACAAGATATTTCAACAATTTAAATTCATTATTAGTTCCTAGGTCACTATTTACTGTTTTTTGAAATATTCTAAAACACATTGCGACGCTTTACTATCCATGGAGGGTGTTTCCATTAATTCCTTATTGCTTGCATTTTTTATATTATCAATGCTACCAAATTTCTTGAGTAGCTCTCTTCTTCTCTTTTCCCCTATATTAGGTATATTGTCTAATATAGAATATAGAGTTCTTTTATCTCTTAAGGTTCTGTGATAAGTAATAGCAAATCTATGCACCTCATCCTGTATTCTAGTAATTAAATGCATGCTTTGAGAATTACTTTTCATAATCATCTCTATATTATTATATATAAGTCCTCTAGTTTTGTGCCTGTCATCCTTAACCATTCCACATACAGGTATATGGATATTAAGATTGTTTAACACCTCTAACGCCACATTGACTTGTCCTTTTCCGCCATCCATAAGAATTAAATCAGGAAATATACAAAACTTGCCTTTACTTAATTCTAAATTTCTTTCTTTTATTTCTTCCACTTCATAAAGTCCACGCTTAAATCTCCGCTCTAAGATTTCACGCATACTATCATAATCATTAGCTCCTATTACTGATTTTATTTTAAACCTTCTATAATCGCTGCTTTTAGGCTTTCCATCTTCAAAAACTACCATGGTACCTACAGAATCTACCCCCATTATATTCGAAATGTCATAGGATTCAATCCTCTCTGGTATTTCGCCAAGTTCCAATAATTCTACAAGCTCCTGCAATGCAATTTTATGAATTTCCTTATCCTCTCTATCCTTTAATTTGAATTGCGCAAGGGTTATCTTAGCATTATTTTCTACCATCTCTAAGGTCTTCTTCTTTTCTCCCTTTTGAGGAATCTTAATGGTTACCTTTGAATCTTTTTTCATGCTAAGCCATTGCTCCAGAATCTCTCCCTCATTTATAAAAGGAACATATATAGTTTTAGGAATAAAGGCTGTACCTCCGTAAAATCTCTTTATAAATCCTTCTATAAGTTCACTTCCTAGTTCACCCGCTTCGTCATTTAAAATAAAATGTTCCCGACCTATTATCTTTCCATCCCGAAGGAAAAACACCTGAAGACAGACATCTTTTTCATCCACATATAAATTAATGAAATCTTCATTTTCACAATTACCTATTACAATTTTTTGCTTTTCGTTTATCTTGTCTACCGCCAAAATTTTATCTCGAAAACCCGCTGCTTTTTCATATTCCAAAGATTCTGCTGCGCTTCCCATTTTTCCCTTTAGATCATCCACTATATTTGTATCTTTTCCTGTAAGCAGCTGCATTGTACCTTTTATGAATTCACCATAATCTTCTCTACTAATATAACCAGCACAAGGAGCTTTGCAAAGCCCAATATGATAGTTCAAGCAAGGCCTTGTATGAGGTAATCCTTCTTTAATAACTCGCTTGCAGGTTCTAAGGGGGAATATTTTTTTTATAAGTTCAATAACGGTATATACAGCAGCCGAATCTGTATATGGTCCAAAATATTTCCCTCCATCATTTGCAATATTTCTAGTTACGAAAACTCTTGGGAATTCCTCATTTATGGTTATTTTTATAAAAGGATAATGTTTGTCGTCCTTAAGCAAAATATTGTATCTTGGACTATATTTCTTAATAAGATTACACTCTAGTATTAGTGCTTCCATTTCTGAATCCGTCACTATGTATTCAAATTCAGCTATATTTTTTACCATAGCCTTCACTTTTTCAGAATGATTCTTTGAATTTTGAAAGTATTGTCTTACCCTATTTTTTAATATTTTAGCCTTCCCTACATATATTACTTCACCAAGATGGTTCCTCATAAGATATACTCCTGGTGCCTCTGGAAGAATCTTTAGTTGATATTCAAAATCAAACACATTAACCCTCCTTAACCTTCTCTGGGGTACATAACAATTATCAATTGTTATGTCTCCTAGTCTTTCTCTGTGGCACATGTTCACAAACAACCATATATGGTCATAATTATAGCTATATAGTCCTATTTCCTGGGCAATTTATAACAAATTACTACACGTATTATTTTACTACTATTATAGAATTTGCCTTACCATTTAGCTTCATTAGTTAATTCATCTCCTAAATCGCCTCAATATATAATAATAAAGTATAATCGAATAGAGGCTAACAATTAAAATGTTTCGCCCCTTTCACAACACCGTACGTACCGTTCGGTATACGGCGTTTCATTAGTTTACGGTTTAACATGGCTATAATAATCCGAAAAGAATATGTAGTTACGTCTCTTTAAAGTATCATTTGTTAATGAGCGAGTCATAATTGGGCTGTTGGAAATTCTCCAATAGCCTTTTCTTGTGTTTGCGAATTCCAATG
>NZ_BHYK01000024.1 GCF_003865095.1 Clostridium tagluense
GAGTCTGGACCGTGTCTCAGTTCCAATGTGGCCGATCACCCTCTCAGGTCGGCTACGCATCGTTGCCTTGGTGGGCCGTTACCTCACCAACTAGCTAATGCGCCGCGGGTCCATCTCAAAGTGGAATTCTCTAAAAGAAAAATCCTTTGATGTTTCAATCATGCGATCAAAACATATTATGCGGTATTAATCTCCCTTTCGGGAGGCTATTCCCCTCTTTGAGGCAGGTTACCCACGTGTTACTCACCCGTCCGCCGCTAATCCACCCCGAAGGGTTTCATCGCTCGACTTGCATGTGTTAGGCACGCCGCCAGCGTTCGTCCTGAGCCAGGATCAAACTCTCAATTTAAAAGTTTACACTTTTTATTTGAAATGAATAATCTGCGACAACTGTTAAGTCGTTTAATCAACATTACGTTGATTCGCAAGCTCATTACATACTTCTTAGTCTTACGACTAAAATTACTTTTTTATCTAAAGTAATTAACTGGTCAAGCGAAATACTATTTCGCTATTTTACCTATTTCTCTGTTTAATTTTCAAAGACCAATTTAAAAATATTTATTCGCCACTGAGTGACTACTCTTTATATTGTATCAGTTAACATTGCATATGTCAACGTTTTTATTAGCTTTTAGATTTTTACAAGTAAAAAGAAGCTAATGTTAAAATGGTACCTATGTCAAGGACACTATAAAAAAAGGTGCTAACAAGCCAAGAGATGATTTCTGTATTGTACAGGAGTCATTTTTTTTAGGTTCCATTGATACCTGTAATTATTATAATATGTAATATAGTTATCTATCATTTTCTTAACAGCTTTAAGTGTAGTGCAGGATTTTAGATCTATCTCGTCTTTCATATGTCCAAAAAATGATTCCTGAGGAGCGTTGTCCCAACAGTTACCTCTACGTGACATTGACTGTGATAAGTTGTGTTTGTTTAGTAGCTTTTGAAATGTTGGGCTTGTATAATGACTACCTTGGTCTGAATGAATAAAGGCATCTTTTGTTAATGTTACACGCCTAGTCTTAACTAGCTTCTTTATTGTATCTAAGGCTATATCAAGTGTTATTCTATCGGAAGTTTGATATGCTAATATCTCATTTGTTGAAGAGTCCTTAACTGTTGACAAGTAAGCCATCTTACTATTACCATATGGTAAATATGTTATATCAGTAAGCAGGACCTTTCCTGGCGTAGCCTGCTTAAATTCACGATTTAGAATATTTTTCACTACGCGATGTTCTTTTGTTGCCTTAGCAATTTTTCTATATGGATTGGGCCTTCTGTGAGGACATATTATTTCGTATTTATTCATAATCCTACGGATACGTTTTAAACTATATACAATATTAAATTCATTCTCCAAAATCATTTTAATAGATCTAGAGCCTTTCTTATAACCTCTTCTATTAAACACCTTCAATATTAAATCTCTATGTTCTAAATCATGCTGTTCGCTCTCTATTCGTATATCTTTTGAGGCAATAAAATTGTAGTATCCAGATCTAGATACTCCTGATAATTTGCATAAGTATCCAATTACATTTTTAAAGCTATATTTATCAATAATTTCTTTAATAATTTTAAAAACATCACTAGATCTAATTTTGTTATTTTTTTGTACCACCATCCTTTCTTTCGCGTCTAATTTTTTTAACAGTTCTACCTGTGCCTCAAGTAATTTTATTTTTGCTTCTTGCCTTTCTATTATTTCTTCCTTAGTGAGCTCGGTAGAGCATGGTCTCCCGCTCGCAGTTTTCCTAGTATCTTCTAAGCCTATAATTCCATCTTTCTTATATGCCGCTCTCCACCTTTGTGATGATTGTTCAATTCTTTTATACCCTATTATGTTTATATCGAATCCATTTTCCTCAAAAATCTGTCTTGGTAGTTTTCCAACTATATATTCATCTATAAATAATATTTTAAATTCATAATTATATGTGATTGCATATTCACTAACCCTTTTGACATTTTTATTATTTTTAAGCTTTATAATATCTTTTGGGGTAAATAAAATCTTACTCATTTGCCACCATCCTATCTATATATAAATTATACAAAAAAAGTACCTATAGTCCAAACACTTTTTTTCAAGTGTCCTTCTTATAGGTACCATTATATGTCTTAGCTTCTTTTTATATTTTACAGCCCTTTGCTTTTATAAACTTAGCATAGCAGCCACTTTTTCTTTATCAAAACCCATCATTTCTTCTCCATTTATATTTATTACCGGAACAGATCTATATCCTTTTTTTATAAGTGCCTTTTTTGCTTCTAAATCTTCAGAGATATTATGCTCAATATAATCAATATTGTTTTCTTTAAAAAACTCCATAGCCATATGACAAAATCCACAACTACTACTTGTATAAATCTCAACTTTATTCATAAATAATCTCTCCTTTACTTTCAATTGCTATAACTTAAATCGTATGCAATTAAACTATGATTTAATAATAACATCTTTCCTTTACTAAGTCAATAATAATTATTTATTAATTTGTTTTATTAGTATGCTTCTAAATTTAATAATATATTATAATTTTTTTCTGTTTTATCTTTACATATATTTTCAATAATACTATGATAGTTCTAACACTATGTCTTAGGAGGAAAAATAATTGTTAATTGTTTTATACTCCAGATAACTGAAAGGAAATAAGAGTTTATAACTTTTATTCTCCTCAGATGAATACTAGGGGGTGCCAGATAATAATGAAATTATTAGAAATCATAAATAAAGCAAAAACGCAGCATATATTAAACAAACAGGAAATCATCTCTCTTTTAGAGAGCAATGATGCAGACCAAGAACTATTTAACGCGGCTGATGAAGTTAGAAAAAAATACTTAGGTGATGACGTTCACCTTAGAGGTCTTATTGAATTTACTAATATATGTAAGCGCAATTGTTTTTACTGCGGACTTCGCCGCGATAATAAAAAAATAATTAGATATAGATTAACAGAGGAACAAATTTTGGACTTTGCCACTAAAGCTAAATCCTTTGGTTATAAAACCATAGTCCTTCAAGGTGGTGAAGATAATTATTACACCAGTGATAAAATTGTAAGAATAATAAAAGGAATAAAAGATTTAGGTTTAGCCCTAACTTTGAGTATAGGTGAAAAAACTTTTGATGAATATAAGGCTTTTAGAGCTGCTGGTGCTGATAGATATCTTCTAAGGATTGAAACAACAGACAAAGAACTATATGAAAAGCTAGATCCAGGTATGAGTCATGAAAGCAGACTGAATTGCTTAAAAATATTAAAAGAATTAGGCTTTGAAGTTGGAACAGGTGTTATGGTTGGACTTCCAAACCAAACTATAGAATCCTATGCAGATGATATATTATTTTTCAAAGAAATTGATGCTGACATGTTAGGCATAGGGCCTTTTATTCCAAATGAAGACACCCCCCTTGCAAACGCTAAAGGTAAGGAGTTAACTATGGCACTTAAAGTTATGTCTATAACACGTTTGCTACTACCAGACATTAATATACCTGCAACAACGGCTATGGAGTCCCTAAATAAAAACGGGAGACTAATGGCCCTACAAAGTGGCGCCAATGTTGTTATGCCTAATGTTACAGAAGGCGAATATAGAAAACAATATGCTCTATATCCAGGTAAAATATGTACTGGAGACACTCCTGCTCATTGTCGCGGATGTATAACAGGTAAAATTACCAGTATTGGAAGAAAAGTTTCAACTAATTATGGATTTAGAGGAAATAAACCAACTAATATACATGAACATAAATGATTTTACAATAAAAAAAGAGCCCTAGGGCTCTTTTTTTAGCTAAATGTCTTTTTAGCATCTTTTATTGGCTTATTATTAACTGGTTCATCTTCTGCATCCACAATTCCAGGTTTATTATGTCTCTTATTTAAATCATTCTGTATATTCATTTTCGTAGGTTTATTTGGCATTAAAAACTCCCCTTTCTAGGATTATATTATCCTAGAAGGCTAGTTTTTATTCTATACTTTTTACATTTGAAAATTTTCCATATTATAGTTTGAACTTCTGTACTATTTCATCTAATTTAATTACAATCTTCTCAAAATTTTCAGCAGTATTTGATATTTCTTCCATAGCACTAGTTTGTTCTTCCATAGATGCAGCTATTTCCTGCGTTGAAGCTGCCGTTTGTTCTGATATTGCCGACATTCCTTCTATAGATTGTAATACCTTATCTTTGTTTTTATCTACATTATTGATATTAGAACCCAATGTATCAATTTGAGTAATCATATTAATAATAGATTTTTCAATACTATCAAAAGATTTTTGTGACAGCTCCATGGATGAATTTGCTTCTTTATTGATATTCGTCCCCTTATTTATATTTGTTGTTACTTTGCTAATTTCCCTTTGGATTTCACCAATCATAGTTGTAATTTCATTAGTAGCTTCTGCGGTTTTTTCTGCAAGTTTTCTTACCTCATCAGCAACTACTGCAAATCCCTTCCCAGCTTCTCCAGCTCTAGCTGCTTCTATAGCAGCATTTAATGCTAAAAGATTTGTTTGTTCTGCTACAGCTTGTATAGTGCTTATAATTTCTCCGATGGAATTTGATTTATTTTGGAGCACAGATATGTTTTCTACTACTTCTTCATTAGACTTGTTACTTTCCCTAAATCTTTCAGTAAGCACCTTCATAGATTTTAATCCCTCTGCATTTACTAGTTTAGTCTCATTAGAATAATCCTTTAAAATCTCTGAACTCTTCACTGCAGTATTAATTTCTTCTGCAAGATTCGACAAATCCTTAGCACCACTTTGCGCATCTTGTACTTGATTTGTTGCTCCCTTTGCTAGTTCCTCAATTGCCACGGATACTGCTTCTATAGATTGGACAGTTTCATCCGTAGCAACAGCCATACCTTTTGAATATTCAAGAACTTCCCGAGAATTATCTCGCAAATTAGTAGTGATGTCTCTAAGTGCTCGCCTTAAATCAGCAACGGATTGTGCTATAATTCCTGTTTCATCCTTGTATTTTAAAATTCCTTCATAACTTTTGTCATAAGCTAAATCAAGCTTTGCGGTCTTGTCCACCAGCTTACTTATAAGCAAGATAGGATTAGATATTTTTTTACTAAAATAAAATGAAATAATTACAGATAATCCAAAAACAATTATAACTAAAATCATAAAATTAATTACACTTTCATAAAAACTTTTTTGCAAACTCGCCTTTTCACCTGCAATAAATTTGTCCATATCATCAACATAATTTCCTGTACCAATAACCCAATTAAAAGCTTTAAATACTTTACTATATGATCTCTTTGGGGATGCTACTTCTTCCCCTTTTTTAGGAAACCAATAATCTGTGTATCCACCTCCGTCTTTTAACCCATTTGCAATAATTTCTTTAATTATAAATTTTCCTTTCACGTCCTTTAACTCATATCTATTTTTACCTTCAGCTTCCCCACCAAGAAGTACTACATTTACTCCTTCAACGGTATCAATCCAAAAATATCCATTTTCACCATATTTCATTTCACGTGTTAAATCAGCACCAAGTTTTTTAGCTTTCTCTAATGTGATTTCTCCACCTTCATATTTTTTATTAATCCCCTCTAACATAGTTATAACATTTTCTACTCCGTTTTTAATTTTTTCATCATAATCTTTCCTAACAGTTACATCAATTGTTGTAACCGAATTCTTACTAATCAGGGACATTCTATAGGTTGCCATTCCTCCGATTAATAGTGCTGTTAATAGTACAACTAAAGTGTTTAAAGCTATTATTTTAGTACCTATTTTTTTCATCTAAACTCACTCCCCCTGTCTAATCTACTTTTTTAGTCTACTATTGTAACTAAATAAGGGGCTTTTAAAAAATATGAATAATTTCTATTTTTTAAAAGCCCCTATATACTAACAAATATTATTTTTAGTTTTATACTATATTATATTAAAAGCATATATACATTCATATATATTTATTTAAGTTAATTTTATCTATTATTATTGAACATTAATCGAAGGCAATATTAATTTCAATTGGAATATTGTCAACAATAAGGCTAACACATAAAACTGCATCAGTATTCATCTTTGCTTCAAAATCACTTCCATGCATTAATGTTGGGGTTGAAATATTAATAGTTGTTCCATTTTCAGCAAAATTGGTACTAGCATTTGCAGTGAGCATATTTGAAAGCTCTGATAACGCACTTTGTGCCATATCATCTAGTTCAGGAACAGGCATACCCATCATCATTACGGATGCAATTTGTTTTGCACTTTCATCCGTTAGTGAATAAATAATATTTCCTTTAATATCCCCCACTATACCTAATATAATCATTACCCCTAAACTTTTAATACTTTTTCCTTTAACACTAACCCCCTGTTTTTTAACCTCTTTAAACCCAAGCTGAGGCATTACATTCAAAAATGAATCTATAAATGGATTTACAAGATTTACATCCATTCATTAGCCCCCCTTTTAAATCCTACATTTAAACTTATCTCTCCAAAAATCGTTTGTGCAACTATGGATTTAGCATCAAGTATTGTTCTAGATACATTCAGAGAAGTTCCGTGGAATATAGTTGGTGGAGCTACCCTAAACCCAAAAACACTATTTTTGCGATTTAATAAGGAGCAAGCATTTCCTGAAATAATATTAGCGAATTCACCCATCATAGCTAAGGATTCTTCCGTGTTCTTCATTTCTCTTTTCAAGGCACACTTAGTCATAGCCTCAGCAGTTTCATAAGATAAATCGACAATCATACTACCACAATATTTTCCTATAATTCCCACAACAATAGAGATTCCTCTTGACTCTTGTGTTCCATTTGCTGTAACTTCTTTTTCAAAAGCTGGAGCTTCTTTTACTATTCTATTCATATTGTCAGAAAATACTTCTTTAAATACATTAAAATATATTTCTTCTAAATCATCAAATAATTTTTCATCCACCATGGCCCTTTGTATCGCTGTTGCAATTTCATCAGGTTGTACAGGTTTTTGAACATATCCTGACACCTTATTTTCTCTAGCTTCCGTTACAATTTCATCATCCATCATTGAGCTAACAATAATCACTTTTATATTAGGGTCTATTTTATGAATCGCTCTAGTACATTCTAATCCGTCAGTTCCTGGCATAGTCATATCCATAGTTACCAAATCTGGTCTTTTAGATTCAACCACTTCTATGGTTTCTTGTAGTGAACTAGCATTTCCAATTACCTCAAAACCCTTTTCCGTTAAAATTTCAGTAATGATACTTATTGAAAAAGGTGAATCATCTACAACCACAATTTTAATTTTTCCCATTTTTACACCAACCTTTGTTTTATTATATATTTTTTTAAAAAAAATGAATATAAATACTATTTAACTTTTAATTAACTAAATATGTATTTTTTTGTAATATAAATCTATTTTAATTACATTATACACGAAAAACCACAAATATTCACCATCATTTTACTTAATATTCTAAATTAATCTAGATTTTTTTTTTACAGTCACATTTAGTAGTATTTTCGAAAAATTTCCACCATAGTATGTGGTTTTCTCAAAAATAGTTTTTCTGCATAGTTATTTTAAATAGATAACAGCTAATTAATATAAAAATCCTATTAGACTTCACAATATAGAAATTCTATAATTAAAGTGTTATAGAATAACTTTTAGAGACTTTTAACGACTTCAGAAGGAAAGTCTCCTTCTGAAGTCGTTAATATTACAGCATCGCAGATGATGATTTAAGGAGGATTACACACTATGAATGACTTACCTAAAATATTCAATGAATTCAATGAAGCAAGACAAAAGGGGTTTGTTGATGTAAAAAACTTAAAAGATGATGGAAAAAAAATAGTAGGAACTTATTGCACATACAGTCCCTGGGAACTTATTATGGCTGCCGGTGCTATTCCTATTTCACTTTGTAGCATGAGTGACGAACCTATTGCCGAAGCTGAAAAGCATCTTCCCAAAAATTTATGTCCACTTATTAAATCAAGCTACGGTTTTGGTTTAACAGATAAATGTCCATATTTTTATTTTTCAGATATGATAGTTGGAGAAACTACTTGTGATGGAAAGAAAAAAATGTATGAGTATCTAGGAAAAATTAAACCAATGCACGTAATGCAATTACCTCAAACTAACAAGGGAGAGACTGCCTTTAATGCTTGGAAACATGAAATGATTTTATTTAAAGAGCGATTAGAAAGTGAATTTGGAGTAGACATCACGCAGGAAAAGCTTAAGGAAGCCATTAATCTTAGAAATAGAGAAAGAAAAGCACTAATAGATTTTTATGAACTAGGGAAAATGTGCCCACCTCCTATTACTGGAACCGAAATGCTTCAAGTATTATATGGGGCTACATTTAAAACAGATAAGGAAGCCCACATAAAAACGCTTACAAAGTTCACCCAAGATATAAAAGAAGATTATGAAAATGGAAATAAAAAGGTAAGCGAAAGCAGAAAAAGGATATTAATTACTGGTTGTCCTTTAGGTGGGGCTACTGAGAAAATCATTAAACTCATAGAGGAAAATGATGGTGTAGTTGTTTGTTATGAAAACTGTACAGGAATAAAAGCAAATCAAGAATTAGTAGATGAAAGTATAGATCCAATAGATGCACTTACTAAAAAATATTTAAATATACCTTGTTCATGTATGAGTCCTAATGACGGCAGAATAAGGTCTCTTTCAACTTTAGTAGATGAATACAAAGTAGATGGTGTAATCGATGTAATTCTACAGGCCTGTCATACTTATAGTGTGGAAAGTTATTCAATCAATAAATTTATGAAAGAAGAAAAACATACTCCATATATGAGTTTAGAAACAGATTATTCTCAAAATGATGTAGGACAACTTAAAACAAGAATTGCTGCATTTATTGAGATGCTATAATTTATAAACTTATATAAACAAACTAAAAAGAACTGCTCATATCTAAAGCAGTTCTTTTTAGTTGTATAAAATATTATATAACTTACTAATCTCATCAATCATTATAGAATATTAACGAATGAAATTCATGAATATTTTATCTTCTCTCTCTGGTGCTTTAATATTTCCTTTTCCATTTTCAACCAATTTCATAAGCCATGCCATATTTTTTCCTAGTACTCTCATAATTTGAGCACCTTCTTCATCTTGCAATGCATCTCCTGGTCTTGTGCCATTAATTACATTCCAATAATTTGAAGTTGGCATTAACATTTCCGAATAATTAATAAAATTATTTAGCTGATTAAAAGTTGGAATCCCGCCTGCACGTCTTACAGCAACAACAGATGCACCAACCTTATGTCTTAACATTCCATTATTATTACCTGCAACATAAAAAGCTCTATCTAAAAATGATTTCATAGTTCCTCCCATGGACGAATAATGCACAGGGGACCCTAAAATTATTCCATTTGCTCCCTTCATTTTTTGAATCCACTCATTAACCTCATCACCTGGAAGCACACATTTCTCATCTTTATTTTTTGCACATTTATTACAGGCAATACATCCTCTAATTGACTTGTTACCTACATGAATGATTTCTGTTTCTATTCCTTCTTTTTCAAGTTCACTTAAAACCATTTTTATTGCAAAATAAGTATTTCCCTCTTTATTTGGACTTCCGTTAAATGCTACAACTTTCATTTATTATTCCTCCTAATTATACCCTTTTATATAAATTCACCTCTGACTGTCCTTGTTTTAAATCTCCAAATTTCGGTACAATACTAGTAAAATGTTCTGAGTTATTATGAAGATTAATTGCTTCACTATTTTCCCATTCTTCTATGAAGGTTAATATATTACAATTATTAGAATCCTCATATAAGTTGTAAGATATACACCCACTTTCTTTTCTACTTTCATTTATAAGTTTTTCTGCTAAAAGTTTGAATTCTTCTGTTTTGCCCTGTTTTATTGAATTTTTTGCAACTATAGTTATCATTTTAATTTCCACACTCCTTTGTTTTTTTGCTAAATTAATAGCACTTACATTAAATATTATACGCTATGAAAATATATGTAACAAGTACGCACTTTTTTGTAAGGTAACTTACCAAAAGGTATGAATTGTTGCATTTACCAAGATTTTCGACATTTTTTTCCAATCAAATTGATGCTATAACCCAATATAAATTAAATTTCAACAACATAAAACTTATTTAACTACACTCTAACTTCATTAATGATGAAGCTATTACATTATAGACTCCATCTTCATTATTGCTTTCTGCAATAAAGTTAGCATGCTTTTTAACATCTTCTGGGGCATTCTCCATGGCATAACTATAGTGTGCTGCCTTAAACATAGTCAAATCATTATAATAATCTCCAAAAACCATTGTGTTGCTTTGATTTATCTTAAATTTTTCTTGAAGTATTTTTATAGCATTTCCTTTGCTTACCCCTTTATTCATTATATCTACCCACTTGTCCCCAGATACAACAAATTCAAGTTTATCACTTAAATTTTCCTTCATATAATTGACTATTGATGGATTTACACCACTAGCCATATAATAAGTAATTTTGTATATTGGATTTTTTATTTCACTAAAAGATTTTAATATTACTGCAGGCACGCCAAACAGTGTAAATGTATTCAACATATCTTCTGACGGATTTACTATGTATGCCTCATTCTCTCCTGCTAATAATAATTGCTCTCCTAATTCTGGATTTAAATCTATTACATGGTTTATTTCTTCTTTATTAATAATGTTTTCATATAGCGCCTTCCCCTTGTTGTTCTTAACAAGAGCTCCATTATGAGCAATGAATATCATATCCGTATTTACCTTTTCGAAGTTTTTTTGCAGTTGAGAGTAAAACCTACCACTGGCTGCTACAAATTTTATATCCTTTTCATTCAGAATATTAATTAAATCAAATATTTTTTCGTTTATATTTCCATTATCATTTAATAATGTACCATCCATATCAGTTGCAATGAGTTTTATCATAATTATTTTCTCCTTTGTTTATCCTCATACATTTTTTCATCTGCAATTTTTATTAATTCTTCAAAAATAACTCCATCACTAGGAAATAATGAATAACCAATGCTTATTCCACTATTTTTCTCAGGTAATATTTCACATTGATGCATTTTTTTTAAATTTATTAATGATTTTCTTGCTGTAATTACTCCATAATATTACACCTGCTACGTAAATAACCGATCCCAATGTAAAACAGAAGAATTAGATCCACTAAAAAACCATAAAAATGAGCTATAAACGAACTAATGTCCATTTATAGCTCATTACACCCTTTTGATTTTCATGAAAAAGGTATCTTGATTATATCATTATCTTACATACATTGTTTGTAAATTCTACTGGGTCATTAATTGGAAGTCCCTCGATAAGCAATGCTTGATTATATAATATATTTGTATACAAACCAAACTTATCTTTATCATTTTCAAAAGACTCTTTAAGAGCTTTAAACATATCATGGTTTATATTTATTTCTAAAACCTTGTCTGCTTTTATATTTTCGCTGTTAGGCATAGCATTTAATACTTTTTCCATTTCTATTGTAAGGTCACCATCATTTGATAAACATACTGGATAGTTCTTAAGTCTCTTTGATGCCCTAACATCTTTAACCTTATCTGATAAAAGTTTTTTCATATTTTCAAATAATTCTTTACTTTCTTTGTCATCAGTTTTAGTAGCATCTTCTTTTTCTTCTGCTTCTATACCTAATTCACCACTTGATACAGATTTAAACTCTTTTTCTTTATATGCCATTATCATTCTTATTGCAAATTCATCTACATCATCCGTAAAGTATAGAATTTCAAATCCTTTATCTGATACCATTTCAATTTGTGGTAATTTTTCTATTCGCTCGTTTGATTCTCCTGCAGCATAATAAATGTATTTCTGATCTTCTGGCATTCTAGAAACATATTCATCTAAAGTGACCATTTTCTTCTCTTTTGACGAATAGAATAGTAATAAGTCTTGTAAAACTTCTTTATTACTTCCAAAATCGCTATAAATACCATACTTTAATTGTCTTCCGAAAGATTTATAGAATTCATCATATTTTTCTCTTTCATTTTTCAATAAATTGTCTAACTCACCCTTAATTTTAGTTTTTATGTTTTTAGCAATAAGTTTCAGCTGTCTATCATGCTGTAATACCTCTCTCGATATATTAAGTGACAAGTCCTCTGAATCCACTATTCCTTTTACAAAACTAAAATAATCAGGCAATAAATCTGCACACTTATTCATAATTAAGACGCCGCTTGAATATAACTCTAGGCCCTTTTCATATTCTTTTGTATAGAAATCATAAGGTGTTTTTTCTGGGATATACAAAATTGCGTTATAACTTATAGCTCCATCAACACTTATGTGAATATGCTTTGTTGGTTTATCAAAACCATAATGCTTTTCGGCATAAAAGTTGTTATAATCCTCATCTGTAAGTTCACTTTTGTTTTTTCTCCATATAGGAACCATACTATTTACAGTTTTTTCCACCATAAAGTCCTCATGTTCTGTTTCACTACCTTCTTTAAGTCTTGATTCACTTACCTCCATTTTAATTGGATATCTAATAAAATCAGAATATTTCTTTATAATGGATTTTATTCCGTGTTCCTCAAGGTATTCATCAAAGTTTTCATCTTCTGTATTTTCTTTTATCTTAAGTGTAATTTCTGTACCAACAGAGTCTTTTGTGCAAGGTTCTATTGTATAACCATCTGCACCATTAGATTCCCACTTGTGCGCCTCATCACTACCTAAAACTTTACTTATAACAGTAATATTGTCAGCTACCATAAACGCAGAATAAAATCCTACTCCAAACTGTCCTATTATATCATACCCATCTTTTATTTCATTTTCTTTTTTAAATGCCAAAGATCCACTCTTAGCTATAACTCCAAGATTATCACTAAGTTCATCTTCTGACATTCCAATACCTGTATCAGAAATTTTTAATATCCTATTTTCCTTATCACTTGCTATTGTAATATAGTAGTTTTCTTTATCGAAAGTTAGCGTTTCATCTGTCAATGTCTTATAATAAATTTTGTCAATAGCATCACTTGAATTAGAAATAAGTTCTCTTAAAAAAATATCCCTATGAGTATATATTGAATTTACCATCATATCCAGAATTCTTTTAGACTCCGTTTTAAACTGTTTCTTTTCCAATTAAAATATCCCCTTTCATAACAAATCCTCTTGTTTTTTATTTGTTAGCACTCAGTATGATTGAGTGCTAATTATACTTATAAAATACACCATTTCTTATGATTTGTCAATATACTATTTACCATTTATATCTCTTTTTCAATTTTTAAGCTTCCCTACCTTTACCCATTTTGTATCTTCAGGTACTTACTTTGCTTATTTTATAAGTGCATATATACATCATCAATATACCTATTATTCAAATCCAAATGATGAAATTTATAATTTATGCATATTATGTAGAATAAACGATTATTTTATGATTTTATTATTAATCAAATTATAAAGTTTCGTTAATTTACAACGAAATATTATATAATGGCATAACCAAAGTCTATTTTTGTCTAAATTATATAAATATAGGGGGAACAAATGAAAAAATTAACAATTAAACACAAACTAATTTCAGCATTTACATTTTTATTAATGGTAGTATTAGGCACGGGTATATACTCAATGCAAACCCTTAAAGATGTGAATGATATGTCAACGTTAATAGCAACAAGTAGTATTCCAGGAATTCAGTATTCAAGTGCTGCTAATACCTTGACATCTAATTATAGAATTTTAGAGTTTGAGCATATTATAGCTACATCTAATGAAGAAATGAAGGAAATAGAAAAATCAATGGATGAAAAAAATAATCAAATAAATAAGAACTTAATTGAATATGAAAAAACTATTGTAACTAATGATGATAGGGAAATGTATAACACAGTAAAAAATGAATGGCCTAAATATTTAGAAATTCATAAAAAAGTAATAGCATTAAGTACCCAATTAAAAACACAAGAAGCAGTAAAAATAATGCACATTGAAGGTGAGCAAGCTTTTGATACAGCAAGTAATTCACTTATAAAATTAGTGGACTATAATAATAAAGATGCAAAAGATGTATCTGCTAAATGTGATATTGCATATGCAAATTCTAGAAATACCCTTATAGTAATTAATTTAATATCAATTTTACTGGCTGCAGTTGGAGCGACTTTAATAATAAGAAGCATTATTAACCCTATAAACATTTTGAAAAATGAAATGGAAACATTGGCAAGTAAAGGTGGAGATTTAACTCAAGAAATTAAAATTTCATCTAAAGATGAATTAGGTATACTTGCAACTGCTATAAATAAGTTTTTAGCGAATTTAAGAACTATAATGATTGAAGTAAATGAAACTACAGCGTATACAGTTGAAACCGTAGATATGATTAGCAAGAATATGGTTGATTTAAATGTACAAATAGAGGATGTATTTGCTACTACTGAGGAACTAGCTGCGGGTATGGAAGAAACCGCTGCATCTACAGAAGAAATAAGTGCAACAGTTAATGAAGTTAATTTAGTTGTTGGTTCTTTATCGAATAAAGCTAGAGATGGGGAAGTATCTTCTAAAGAAATAAATGGTAGAGCCGTAGCCTTAAAAAATAGTGCACTAACCTCACAACAAGAAACTCATAAAATGTATCTTAATACAAAAACTAAATTAGAAAAAGCAATTGAAGAGTCAAAGATAGTAGCGGAAATAAATGTACTTTCAGATATAATACTTCAAATATCTGCTCAAACTAATTTATTAGCACTTAACGCAGCTATTGAAGCAGCTCGTGCAGGGGAAGCAGGTAAAGGTTTCTCAGTAGTTGCTGATGAAATAAGACAATTAGCAGAACAATCAAATAATACAGTAGTAAAAATACAAAAGGTTACAGGTACGGTAACATCAACAGTTTCTAATCTTTCAAATGGTTCTATAGAAATATTAAACTTTATGGATACAAAGGTTTTAAAGGACTATGAATCTTTAGTAGACACAGGAGATAAATATAGCACTGATGCTAATTTTGTAAATTCTTTAGTCCATGATTTTAACTCAAGTACACTGGAACTCTCAGAGTCAATTGATGTTATAGTTAGTACAATTGATGGAATAACCGGTGCAGCAACTGAAGGTGCTCAGGGTACTGTAAATATAACAGATAAACTTACAGATGTTGTTAAAAAATCAAATGAAGTAATAGCTGAAACAAAATTTGCTAAAGAAAATTCAGATAAACTTTTAAGTATTTTATCTAAATTTAAAGTTTAGGTGTGAACTTTGCTAATATCTAGGAGAACTTACAGAGGCTATGAATGCTTTTTTGAAGAAAATTAGAGTTTTTTGTAAAAATACAGTTAAAACGGATTCGCACTTAAGTAAACTTTAAGATAATATAAAGATTCTTGATGTTTTATGGAAGAAATGATAGAATAAAGAATATTCTAAAAATACTGATAAATTAAAAGGGGGACTCTTTATGAAAAAGGATAAGAAAAATTTTTCTATTGGACTTAAGGCGAATATCATAACTTCGGGTATTCTTTTAATTTCACTTTCATTGTTAACTGTGCTTTCTGTTTACACAATAAATAAAGAATTACTAAGAAACATGCAAGCAGATGGATTATCTTTGGTAAAACAGTTTGAACGCCAGATAGAAATGAGCAATAAAACTGTGGTAGCTCTAGATCAACAATTAGACGAAAAATTAAAGTCGGTAGCCTATTCTTTGGCTGGAAACAATAATATATCTAATGCATATCTAACCGAACTGGCGGAAAAAATAGGAGTAGCAGAAATAGATGTTACTGGACCAAATCGAAAAATACTATATTCTAATTTAGCAGAAAATTTAGGTTGGGCTTATCCAGAAAATCATCCCACCGATCCATTATTCAAAGGTACAAAAAAAGAAATTATTGAAGCTGTTAGGCAAAGTAAAACAGACAAGAAATACTATAAATATGGAGAAATCAGCTTGAAAAATGGCGGTATAATACAAGTTGGAATATCCGCCGATGCAATAGAAAAAGCAAAAGTCGAAATTCATATTCAAGCAATTGTTAATGAAATTGCAAAGGAGTCCAATGTTGTATATGCTTGCGTCATTGGGAAAGATTTGAAATCACTTGCCCATAGTAACCCTAAAAGAATTGGGATTGTATTGGATGACATTGGAAGTAAAACTGCGGCAGTAGATGAGAAGACCTTTACAAACACTTTTTTATATCCTGGTACGAATATACTGGCATATGATATAGCCATTCCTCTGTACCAAAATGGTAAACATATTGGTGCCGTGGATGTTGGATTGTCAATGGAAAATTTGAATATTGCAAAGAAAAAAATGATTTTGCAAGCAGTAGCTCTTGCTGCATTATTCTTTATAATTGGCACATTGTGTCTTTCATTTTTAATACGCAATATGGTTCGTCCTATTCAAACTTTGGTAAAGACAGCGAAAAAAATCTCTGAGGGCAATTTGGAGCAAGTTATTATGGTGCAAAATAATGATGAAGTTGGAGTTTTGGCTACAAGTTTTAATAACATGATATTAAATTTAAAGAAAATGATTAACAGAATACAAACAGCTACCTCCTCTGTATCAGAGTATTCCAACGAAATTATAGTAGCTTTCGAAAGTGCAACAGCATTTTCTGAAGAAATCTCTGCAACCGCTCAAAATATGAGTGAAGGTGCTAAAGTTCAAGTTAGAGAAACTGGTGACATTACAAAGCATATTAAAGACGTAATAGAAAACATAAATACAGTAAAAGATGAGGTTATGTATGCTGTTATCAATTCAGATGAAACTAGCAAACTAGTTACTGGAGGTAATATAAAAATACAATATATGTCAAAACAGATGGATAAAATTAGACATAGTGTTAATTTAAGCTCTGATGCCATATATGCATTGGAATCTATTTCTAATGAAATAGGAAGTATAGTTGAAATTATAAATGGAATCGCAAGACAAACTAATTTATTAGCACTAAATGCTTCTATTGAAGCAGCTCGAGCAGGAGAATCTGGAAAAGGTTTTGCTGTAGTTGCAGATGAAGTTAGAAAATTAGCGGAAGAATCTATAAAATCAGCGGATGGAATTAAGAACTTGGTAGGAAAAACCCAAGAGAATACAAAAAAAGCACTTACATCTATTCAAAATGGAAATGAAGATGTGGAAACAGGAGAAACTGCTGTAAAAGAAGTAGAGGCCTTTATGCAAAATGTATTAGAAGCTTCTATTATTAGTAAAAATAAGTTAGACAGTGCAAATGATAAATTAACCAAAATACAAGGAAATACCAATAAAATTTATCATAACATAGATCAAATTCAAGAGATTGCAGATCAATCCTCCACAAATATCTTTGAAATAGCAGAATCTATTCAAAAAGAATCAGCATCTATTGAACAAATTTCGGATACATCGCAAAAATTAATGAAAATGATTTATGAATTAAATGATGTTGTAAATCAGTTTACTTCAGGAGATGCTTAGCATAGTCGAACATTTGAGTTTTAAAAAAACTTTGCTTTTTAGAAACGCCCCAATACTTCAAAAGATATCTTTTGAAGTATTGGGGTGTTTTTTAACAATATTCTTATTATTTAGATTAAATTATTTAAATGCTAGATAATTTAACTTTTATTTTAGTGTATACCTGCAATATCTTTCTTATTTTGTTTTTTATTGCATATCTTTTCCCGCCTTTTTTCAAGTTCGGTAGCTACATCCTCTACTTTTACACCCTGTAGCACCATAAGTACTAGGGTATGATATAATAAATCTGATATTTCTGAAACCACTTCTTTCGGGTCATTGTTCTTGCTACTAATTAAAACTTCTGCACTTTCCTCTCCTATTTTTTTAAGGATTTTATCCAAACCTTCTTCGAAAAGATAACTTGTGTAAGAGCCTTCTATAGGATTTTCTTTTCTTTCTTCAATGATTTTATAAAGTTCCTGTACTACGTTTATTTCATTCATTTTTATTCTCCTTCTCTGCTTATTTTAACATCTTTATTTTTGATATTGTTTCTGCCCAGCTATACCTTACTATTCCAAATTTCCCTGTAAAAACAAGTTTTACTTCCAGTATGACAAGCTACTCCAATTTGCTCTACTACTATAAGAATTGTATCTACATCACAATCAATGCTAATGTTTTTTACATATTGAAAATGTCCTGATGTTTCTCCTTTGTTCCACAACTTATTTCTAGATCTACTAAAGAACCAAGTTGTTCCAGTTTCAATAGTTTTTTTGAAGGATTCCTCATTCATGTAGGCAAGCATTAAAACTTTTCCGGTGATATACTCCTGCACTATTGCAGGTACTAGTCCATTATTAAATTCAATTTCAAGTATGTCATTCACAAGCTCACCACATTTCTTTATTTTTTTAAGTCTCATTAAGATAAATAACAAATCGGTATACTAATTTACTTTCATGTGTCTAGACCCTAATTTCTACACCACTATTTTTAAGATATTCTTTTACTTGTTTTATAGATAGTTCTTTGTAATGAAACAGTGAAGCTGCAAGAGCTGCATCTGCTCCACTTTTTTCAAAAACCTCATAAAAGTCCTCTATTTTCCCACATCCACCTGAAGCAATCACAGGAATATTTACACTGCTCGTAATTGCATTTATGAACTCTATATCATAGCCTTTTTTCATTCCATCGCAATCCATACTGGTTAAGAGTATTTCTCCTGCCCCTAACTCTTCTACCTTTTGGGCCCAGGTTACTGCATCCAGGCCCGTATTTATTCGCCCACCATTTATGACTACATGCCATCCTAAACTGTCTTCGTTCTTTTTGCCATCTATAGCAACCACAACACATTGACTTCCAAATTTAGCTGCTGCATCGTAAATAAGCTTCGGATTTCGAATCGCAGCGGAGTTTATAGATATTTTATCTGCTCCAGCTCTAAGTGTTTCTTTAAAATCCTCTATACTCTTAATTCCTCCACCTACTGTCAGGGGAATAAATACCTTTTCAGCAGTTCGTCTCACTACATCAAGCATAGTTTCTCTTCCCTCATGAGTGGCTGTTATATCTAGAAATACAATTTCATCTGCCCCTTCACTGTTATAAAATTCTGCAATTTCTACAGGGTCTCCTACATCTGTTAAATTTATAAAATTGATTCCCTTCATTACCCTTCCCATAGTTACATCTAGGCAAGGAATGATTCTCTTAGTAAGCATAGGGAATCCCCCTTCCCTCAGTGATTGCTTCTGCTAGAGATATATTCCCACTGTAAAGTGCTTTTCCTATAATTGCTCCATACATGTTCATCTTCGCAAGTTTTTTTATATCTTCAATGCCTTTCATACCACCAGATGCAATAATATTACAAGACACCTCTTCATTTATCTTCCCTGTTGCTTCTAAATTAGGTCCAGTCAAAGTGCCATCCCTACTTATATCTGTAAAAATAATAGTTTTTACTCCTATATTTTCCATTTGTTTTGCGAAATCTATATATTCTATTTTGCTACTGGTTTTCCAACCCTCCACTGCTACATACCCATCCCTTGCATCAATGCCAATGGCAATTTTAGCTCCAAATTTTTTCACTGCTTCTTTTACTAGTGACGGATTGTTCAAAGCTGCTGTACCCAATATTACTTTGTTTAAACCCTTTTCTAAAAGTATTTCAATGGCACCCAAACTTCTTATCCCTCCACCTAACTGTATAGGGATATTTATATTTTTTATAACTCTATTTATACTATTTGCATTTCCAATAGTTCCACTTAGAGCTCCATCCAAATCTACCATATGTATATATTCTGCTCCCTGTTCTACAAAGCTTAAGGCTGTTTGCAGTGGATTTTCCCCCACTACCTCCGATGAAGAGAATTCGCCCTGATAAAGCCTAACACACTTTCCATTTTTCACGTCTATAGCAGGAAATATCTTCATTACATTATCCCTCCAAAGTTTTTAAGTAATTTCATTCCAGCCTCTCCGCTTTTCTCTGGATGGAACTGCAGGCCAAATATATTTCCCTTGCTTACAATTGCAGGTATCTTTTTTTCATACATAGTATATGCGTTTACTATATTATCTTCTCCGACTTTTGCATAATAAGAATGAACAAAATATACATAACTATGCTCTACCACACCTTCCAGAAGTGCTGTATAAGTTTCAAAAGATAAATCATTCCAACCCATATGAGGAATTTTTATAGAACCTTCTAATTTTTTAACGGTTCCTTTAAGAAGTCCTAGTCCCGTGCACCTTTCAATTTCTTCACTTTCCTCAAAGAAAAGTTGCATACCAAGGCATATGCCAAGTATTGGTTTTCCTGTTTCTGCCGCTCTTTTTATTACTACATCTAGTCCCTTATCCCTTAGATTTTTCATTGCATCTGGAAAGGCACCTACACCTGGAACAATAATGCTTCTACTCTTTGCGATTTCCTCCTTATCTGAAGATATTATTGAAGGAATATTTATTGCTTTAAGCGCATTTTGAACACTTTTCAAATTTCCAACACCGTAATCCACTATGGCTATCATAGTATCCCTCCTTATAGACATCCTTTTGTAGAAAGTACGCCTTTTATTCGATCGTCATAGGTTAAGGCTTCACTTAGCGCTTTTCCAAAAGCTTTAAATAGTGCTTCCACCATATGATGATTATTTTTACCATAAAGCACTCTTGCATGAAGTGTAATTCCAGCATTTACTGCAACGGCCCTAAAAAACTCCTCAACCATCTCTGTATCAAAACTCCCAATTAGGTCAACAGTAAAATCCCCTTCAAATACAAGGTATGCTCTGCCACTCAAATCCAGGGACACCGTAGCCAATGTTTCATCCATAGGTACAAAACTGGTTCCATATCTTTTTATCCCCTCTTTGCCCTTCATTGCCTCTTTTATGACGCTACCAAGTACAATACCTACATCTTCAATTGTATGATGAGAATCAACATTTAAATCCCCTGCTACTGCCACATATAAATCCAAAAGTCCATGTTTTGCAAAAAGACATAACATATGATCAAAGAAACCTATGCCTGTGTTACATTCATACTTCCCAGATCCATCTAGGTTTATACTTATATCAATTTTTGTTTCACTACTTTCTCTCTCAATTTTTGATTGTCTTGAAATCACATACATCGCTCCTTCAATTATTGCAAATAGAAATCCATTTAAAGTTTATATATTGCCTATATTTTCCTGGGAAATATTGTTTATTAAGCATTGGTTTTCTTCTCTGCTTCCTATTGTTATTCTTAAACAATTTTGCAGTGTAATAGCTGTAAAACTTCTTATATTTATTCCAGCATCTAAAAGTCTTTGTTTCATTATTTGTGCATTTTCAACTCCAATTAATATAAAATTAGCTTGTGCATTATAGAGTTTAATCCCATTAATATTACTCAATTTTTGCCATAAGTACTTTCTTTCTAGAAGTATACGTTCCACATTCTTATATATTATTTCCGAATCTTTTAAAATAACACAAGCAATACACTGCGAAATTGCATTCACATTATAGGGTGGTTTTACTTTTTTAAGTTCTCCCATTAGAATAGGACTTGTAATCAAAAATCCCAGTCTTATTGCAGCAAGTCCAATTTTAGAACAGGTTCTAAGTACAATTAAATTTTCATAGGCGCAGATTTTATCTACTATAGTTTCACCGTAAAATTCAAAGTAAGCCTCATCTATTACTACAATACAACTGCATCCTTCTATTATTTTAATAATATCATCTCTTTTAATAATGCCCCCTGTAGGATTATTGGGGTTAGATAAAAATACTATTTTAACCTTTTCTTTATTAACAATTGAAATAAAACCATCTACATCCAATTTAAATTCATCGCCAAGTGGAATTTCAATTGGAATTCCTCCTGCAACTCTAGTATATAAGCCATACATTGAAAAATCAGGACTTTGAACTGCTACCTTATCCCCAGTATTTAGAAAAGTATTTGCAATGATTTGTATGCACTCGTCTGAACCATTTCCAGCCATAACATTAATACTTTTAACATTTGAATATTGTGCATAGAGCTCACATACCATAGATGCACCTGCATCTGGATATCTATTAAAAATACATTCCTCTATTGCCCAAGCTATTTTCATCCTTATCTCCTGGGGAAGGTTACTAAAACACTCATTGGCATCCATCCTAACTTTATAATCATTCTTACTGACTTTATATGATTTAAAATCACTTAAATCACTTCTAAAATAATCCTGTATCATGATTCTAACCTCACCTTTATAGAATTTCCATGAGCTGTTAATCCTTCAACCTCTGTAAGCTTTACTACATTATCCGCAACCTCACTTAATGCCTCCTTGGTATAATATATATAACTTGATTTCTTTATAAAGTCATCTACAGATAAGGGAGAAAAGAATCTTGCGCTGCCACTGGTTGGCAGAACATGATTGGGACCTGCAATATAGTCCCCAAGTGGTTCTGGTGAATAACTACCTAAGAATATGGAACCTGCATTTTTTATATCCCCTAAAAAATCAAATGGATTATCTAGCAAGACTTCAAGATGTTCTGGTGCAATTTTATTGGCTAAATCTATGGCCTCTTTTATATTTTGGACAATTAAGATAACTCCATATCTTTCCAAGGATTCACTTATAATATCTTTCCGGCTCATAGCTTTTATCTGAACTCCTAGCTCGCACACCACCTTGTCTGCAAGTTCTCTTGAGGTGGTTATAAGCATTGCAGAGGCAAGTACATCATGTTCCGCTTGAGACATTAAATCCGCTGCAATGTACTTTTCATTGGAATTTTCATCTGCGATAATTAGTATTTCACTGGGACCTGCAATCATGTCTATATCTACGTATCCGAATACGTTTTTTTTCGCCATGGCCACATATATATTTCCTGGTCCCACTATTTTATCCACCTTAGAAATAGTTTCCGTTCCAAATGCAAGTCCTGCGATTGCCTGTGCACCGCCTACTTTATAAATTTGGTCCACTCCTGCTATATCTGCAGCCACTAATATATGTGGATTCACACTTCCATCCAACGTAGGTGGTGTTACCATCACTAAATTTTTAACACCTGCCACCTTTGCTGGAATTGCATTCATGATAACAGTTGAAGGGTAAGCGGCTGTACCACCAGGCACATATATTCCTACGCTTTCAATACCTCTTACAGTTTGGCCTAAAACAACACCTTTTTCTTTTTTCATCATCCAAGGGTTTTTCACTTGTTTTTCATGGAACTCTCTCACATTTTGCTTTGCTAGTGTTATTGCCTCTAAAAAATCTTTATCTACCATTTTATATGCGTTTTTAATTTCTGTAGCTGTTACAATAATATTCTCTAAAGTAATAAATTTACTATCAAATTTTTTTGTGTACTCTATTATGGCATCATCGCCTCTAGTTTTTATATCTTGTAAAATTTTATCTACTACAATATTTACGTCATTTTGAACATCTTCTGCTCTTTTTTTTAGAAATTCTATGTATTCTTTTCCTTCATTACTATTTGCTTGTGTAATTTTCATCATGATGCTGTCACCTCATTCCTATCTACGTATTGTTGAACCTTATCTATCAAATTGCTAATTTTTTCTTTTTTCATTTTCATACTGGCTCTATTTACTATCATTCTTGCACTAATATCACAAATTTTTTCTATAATAATCAGTCCATTTTCTTTTAAAGTATCTCCTGTTTCTACCAAATCTACAATTGCATCAGATAATTCTAATATAGGAGCAAGTTCCACTGACCCATCGAGTTTAATAATTTCAACATCTTCATCATTTCTTTTGAAATACTCTTTTGCCACTGTAGGGTATTTTGTAGCTATCTTTTTACGATTGTATCCATCATAAGTTTGAAAACTTGGCAATGCAGCTACTGCAAACATACATTTTCCAACCTTTAAATCAACTACTTCATAAAAATCTTTATTCTGCTCCATTAAAGTATCTTTACCTACAATTCCAATATCTGCTGCTCCATACTCTACATAGGTTAAAACATCTGTAGATTTTACAAGGACAAACTCTATATTGTTTTTCTTATCTTTAAGGATTAATTTTCTTCCTTTATTTTTTAGCTCTGTACAATCTATTCCCAGGTCTTCAAACATTTTAATAGCATACTTTTCTAGTCTTCCTTTTGTTAATGCTATTCTTATTGCCTTCATAATTACTCCTCCAAACTATCAATGAGTTCCTGCGTATCTACATTCCAACCCTTTTTACTTTTAATATCTGTTATTTCATATTTGTCATGTTCAACTATGCAAAGCATTTTATCTATTTTTTTTTGCTCACCATAACTTAAAGTTTTTTCTTTTTCTTCAAATAAGCTTAGTTCACAAACAAAGTCTCTTTCTCTAATTTGTGCTGCCAATCTCCAGGCCTCTCCTATTAATGAGTTTTCATAATGAATAAGAAATTTTGTTCTGCCTTTTTCATTATTATTTCCTTGTTTTTCAAGAACAGATAAAATATTATCCACATCTATGGCAAATCCAACTGCTGGCATAGCTTTTCCAAACTTTACGGTTAAATTGTCATATTTGCCTCCACTAATAATTGTAGTCCCAACTTCACTACTGTATCCTCTGAAAGTAATACCAGTGTAATAATCAATATGCTGTACCATTCCTAAGTCTATAGAAATATAATTACCCAGGCCTACATTTTCTAATCGTTCATATATTTTTTCTATAGTATCTAATGCTGCTTGTGCCCTTTTATTTTGGGTTAGCATTCTAGCCTTGGCAAGTATTTCAATGCCTCCAAATAGCTCCGGCAATTTTTTTAAAGCCTCTACATTTTTTCTACCAAGTACCTCTTCTTTTTCTTCTATAAACTCTCGCAGTGATCCAAAGTTTTTATTTTCAACAAACCCTCTTAATCTTTCAATCTCATCGTAATCAAGTTCCATGTCTTCAATAAGACCTTTGAAAAACTCAGCCTGCCCTATTTCAAGTTCGAATTTTTTTACCCCTATAGTAAGAAGCGCCTTAATGGCGGTTATAATTACTTCTGCATCTGCCTTTTGGCCTTCACTTCCTATTATTTCAATTCCAGATTGAGTGGTTTCACTGACCTTTCCCTCCCAATTTTCGTTCATTCTAAATATATTTCCGCTGTAGCATATTCTTAGTGGATACAATGAATCTTTCAGCTTTGTTGCAACAATTCTTGCTATTGGCATTGTCATATCTGGTCTTAACACCAATATCCTTCCTACATTATCAAAAAGCTTATACATTTTTTCCTGTTCAATGGATATGTTATCCCCCTGAAAAACATCATAAAATTCTAATGTAGGGGATATCACTTCTAAGAAACCAGAATTTATATACAATTTTCTAAGTAAATTTATGATTTTAATTTTATTATTGCAATCCTCAAAAAGTATATCTCTTGAACCTTCAGGTATATTTCTTTTCCAATTATTCAAAATCTTGCTCCTCTCGCTTTAATTCATCACTGTATCACGTTAACTCGCTAAACTAATAAAATAATATCATCTTTCATGCTGCAAGTCAACCAATTATTTTACCTATAATATCTTATAAAAAAAACTGTCACCCTGAGACTTTACTCTTAGGGTGATAGTTTTTTTAAACAATTTAGTTAATAATATAGTAAAAACTACAGATTAACTTATGTTTTTATGGACTTATATTAAGTTTTATTTGCACATATTTACAAAATATCTATGAACTTCTAAGTTATCAGTAAGTTCTGGGTGGAAGGCTGTAGCAAACATATTATTTTGTTTTGCTGCTACAATTTTATCATCAACAGTACATATTGTTTTAACATCTTCAAAAACTTCTGTAATTAATGGCGCTCTAATAAAAATTAATGGTATTGGCTCACTTGAAATCTCATTGATTATAACATTTTTTTTAAAACTAGCAAGTTGGCTACCGTAAGCATTTCTTTTTACCTTTATATCCATAACTTTAAGATGACCACTGGAAGATTCCTCAATATGTTTAGCAAGTAGTATCATTCCCGCACAAGTTCCCCACACTGGAAATCCTGAAATGATTTTTTCTCTTAAAAATATAAACATATTTCTTTCTCTTAAAAGTTTTCCGATGGTTGTGCTCTCGCCACCGGGCAAAATGATTCCTCGTAAATCTTTAAAATCTTCAAGTTTCTTAACCTCTACGCCTTCATGTCCAAGTTGGTTTATGTGGTTTATATGCTCTATTACACCACCTTGAAGTGCTAAAACTCCAATTTTCAATCTTACCAGCCTCTTTCCGAATATCTATCTTTAATTTCACTTAATTCTAGTCCATCCATTGCTTGTCCTAGATTTTCTGAAACTTCTGCTATAACCTTAGGATCATTGTAATAGGTTGTTGCGAGTACTATAGCTTTTGCTACTGCTTCAGGATTCTCTGCTTTAAAAATTCCTGAACCTACAAAAACTCCTTCTGCACCAAGTTGCATCATGAGTGCTGCATCCGCTGGCGTTGCTATTCCACCTGCTGCAAAATTTACTACAGGAAGTTTACCATTTTCCCATACATATTGGATTAAATGAATTGGTGCTCCCATGTCTTTAGCTAAAGTCATTAACTCTTCTTTTGGAGCATTTTTTACTTTTCTAATATCATCCATAATACATCTCATATGCCTAACAGCTTCTACTACATTTCCTGTGCCGGCTTCACCTTTTGTTCTTATCATTGCAGCACCTTCAGAAATTCTCCTTAGTGCCTCTCCTAAATTTCTCGCTCCACAAACATAAGGAACCTTAAAATCACTCTTATTTATATGATATTGTTCATCTGCTGGAGTCAAAACTTCACTTTCATCTATAAAATCTACTCCTATTTCCTGCAGAATTTGCGCTTCAACAAAATGGCCTATCCTACCTTTAGCCATTACTGGAATAGTTACAGCTGCCTTTATTTCTTTAATCATTTTAGGGTCAGACATTCTAGCCACGCCACCTTGCTTTCTAATATCTGAAGGAACTCGTTCTAGTGCCATTACAGCGCAAGCTCCAGCCCTTTCTGCAATTATTGCCTGCTCCACATTCACCACGTCCATAATTACTCCGCCTTTTAACATTTGAGCTAAATTTTTATTAAGTTCATATCTTTCCATAATAAAACCTCCCTAAATATTATTTATAAGGCAAAGTATAACATATGTCTATGATATATTCAAAATGTACCCATACACTGTAAGTAGAGGTATTGTCATCCCTCACTAAAGGCCTAAATACAAGCAATCAGGTTGTACCAATTGTTAAAAATTAATGGTATTATTATGCTAGTTAATTGCATTATTATGCAAAATGGATGGCGCCACCTTCTAAAGACAGGGCAACTTCGGGAATTACCTCCGATGTAGTAGGATGAGCATGTATAGTTTCAGTTATTGCTTCTGCACTTAAGTTATTTTTAATGGCTAGAGTAAGCTCTGCAATTAAATCTGTAGCATGTAGCCCAACAATACTTGCACCAATTAATCTCTGTGTATTTTTATCCCTTATAATTTTAATAAAGCCATCGCTTTCTCCATAGGATAGTGCTTTTCCATTAGCTGAAAATGAGAATTTGCCTACTTCTACTTCTATTCCCTGAAGCTTTGCCATTTTTTCACCTATACCAACCATGGCAATTTCAGGTTCTGTGAAAATTGCGCTAGGAACTGCTGTATAATCCATATCGCAAGGCTTACCCATTATATTTTTTGCAGCTACAACTCCTTGGTGGGAGGCTGCATGAGCAAGTAATATAATATTTGTTACATCACCAATAGCATATATATTTGAAACATTAGTCTGCATTTTCGAATTAACCTTAATTCCTTTTTTATTATTGTTTAATTCTATTCCTGCATTTTCTAATCCAAGTCCCTCTATATACGGAGTTCTTCCTACAGATAAAAGCACTTTATTTGCTGATATATATTTATCCTTACCGTCTTGTATAAAATGAACTATGCATTCATTATTCTCAGCTTCACAAATTTCCTCTACCTTTGCAGTAGTATAGATCTTAATTCCTTTTTTTGCTGCACTTTTTTTATTTTCTTCGCATATATCTTCATCACAGCTTATAAGGCATTGATCCATAAATTCCACCACTGAAACCTCCGCACCAACGCTAGCATAAATATAGGCAAACTCCATACCAATGACCCCTCCACCTACAATTACTAGTTTCTTTGGAACTTCCATAAGCGACAAGGCATCATTGCTATCAATTACATTTTTATTTTCAATACCCACAATAGGTACTACTGATGATTTTGAACCTGTAGCAATAATAATATTTTTTGTTTTAATAGTAATTTCTTGTGTAGTATTTTTTGCTAGTATAGTTTCCTTATCAATAATTTCAGCAGTTCCATTTATAACCTTTATACCGTTTTTATTCATTAAATACTGAATACCTTGAACCAGTTCTGCAACAACCTTATTTTTTCTATCAATAACCTTTTTCATTTTAATTCCAATGTTTTCAGCATAACATCCAAATTCTTCAGCCCTTTTCAATGTATCGAAAACCTGTGCAGATCTAACCAGTGTTTTAGTAGGAATGCATCCCCAGTTTAAACAAGTTCCACCCAGTTTTTCTTTTTCTATCAATATAACCTTTGCGCCTAATTTAGCAGCTTGAATTGCAGCTACATATCCTCCCGGCCCACCACCAATTATTGTAATATCACTTTCCATTCCGAGTTTTGCTGGCTTAATTAAATTTTGAAAGTAGTTAAATGTTTTAGGGTTAGTATTTCCCATTTTGGCGGCTTGTTCTCCATTTATTTGCGCTAATACCTTATCTGCATTAACTGTATCTCCTTCATCTACATTAATGCTCTCAATAATTCCCTGTACTTTTGAAGTAACAGTGCTAACACCCTTTCCGCTTTCCACTTCGAATATTCCATCATTTATCTTAACAGGGTCTCCTACTTTTTTTAAAATTTTAGTTATTTTTGTTTCATTATTTTTATTTATAGATTTTTCTAGCTTAACCTCTATATTCATTTTTTCACTCCTTTTAACTATAATAAATAAAGCAGCTAACGTGCCTTATTTATCCTGCATCATAGCTACTTTGTTTATGTTATTTATTAAAATCGTTTTTGAATTCTTCAATAGAATCCTTAAGTAAAGTTACACTATAAGCCATTGAAGGCCCGCCACCAAAGGCAACCGAAACCATAGCTGCTTCCATTATCTCTTCTGCTGTTGCACCTGCCTCAAATGCTTTATAAACATGGAATACTATACAGTATTCACAGCGGCTGTAGGTGGCAATACCGATGCTGATTAATTCCTTAGTCTTTGTATCTAAGGCACCTGGTTTATATGTAGTACCAAGTAAGTTCATAAATGCCCCTACATGTTCTCCATTAGTTTGTCCTACTGTTTCTAAACCACCTATAAAATCATTTAACATTTCTCTAACATTTTTAGCCATAATATTACCTCCTTAAATACTTGTTATACTAATGATTAGTATAGCAAGTATTTAAGGCAATTGCAATACACCTGATAAAAATTTAACTAATATTTTTCATGAATTTTTGGAGCACTCTTTTAAATACTTCAGTTTCTTCTTCTGTAATTCCCTTTGAAAAAAACTCACTCATTTTTTGCCCTTCTTCTAAAAGCTCTTCAATTCTCTCCCTGCCCTTTTGGGTAAGTTTAATATATTTAATTCTTCTATCTTCCTTGGCTTGAGTTCTTAAAATTAAATCCTCTGTTTCCATTCTATCTAAAAGCCTAGCCACAGTAGACTCTTTAATGTCCATTCTTTCTCCTAAGTCCTTTTGATTCATATCTCCGTATTTTAATAGATAATACATGGCCATCCACTGAACTCTGGTTACACCAAGCGGAATTAATCTTTCATTAAACATATCCGCCATTTTTTTAGATGTCTTGTTATTTATAAAACACACACATGATTCAATATCAAACATTATAGCCTCCTACTTTTTATAAGCGAATATTCTCTTAGTATTATTATATAAGATTTATTATTTTTTATCAATTTATATATAAGATGTACAAAAAAAGAGAATCAGTTACTGACTCTCTTTTTAAAAATTTATTTTACTGGTATAAGTAAATCTTTCTCTAATATATGATTAACCAGCCAATCATTTAAATAAGTTAATATTGTCATTATAGCCTCATCCTGATTTGCATCAATCTTACGTAAATCCACTTCATCTATTTTTTTAATAAAACCTGCATGGTCCATTTTTTGAGTGAATAATCTTTTATAATTTATACTCTCCATATACTTTTCTTCATCTTCAAAATGATAAACTGTATACGCTCTTAGTTCTTCAATTACTGCAACTATTTTATCATATTTATCCATATCATATGGACTTTTTAATAATTGATAGGCTCTTTCACCTATTTCAAAAAGTTTTTCATGCTCGGTATCAATAAGTAGAATACCGGTTTTATATTTTTCTTTCATTTCAAACATTTATTAATCTCCTCCAATTAAATTGATTGTAATTTGCTCTCATAACTTATATTACTTTATTTAAATTCGTTTTACAACAATAATTTCCATATTGATTTATATTTCCACATAATCCATTTCATTTTTATTAAAATAACATATGTTATCCATCTACTTGTTTTCAATTTCATCTTTCAAGAAAGCTCTCCTCTTACGGTATTCAATAATAGGGGCATCTCCTTGAATAAGATTCTCACCCATTTTAAATTCAGTTTTTTTAGGTGTTTGTGTTAAAACAATCCTTCTATCTTGATGAAGAATATATTTATTGCTAATATTACTCATTTTATTAACTAATTGTTTTAATACAGGAATTTTCATAAATTTCTGGTAAAATCTAAGATAAATTTGAGTGTGTTCATCATCAATAGGCACAAAGATCGCTACTATTCTAAGGTCCTTGCTAATAATATTTTGCCACGTATTTGGCATTTGAAGCTGAAGACTAAATAAATTTTTATAGTTTTCAATTTCGTCTGGTTTCAATGGTTGAATTTTTCCATCATCCACTTGGTTATCTACATAAAAGGTCATTAAATTCTCTTCCCACTTAACAACAGGTCCATTTACTATTGTCTTATTGCCCCTACCTATGGAAGATGCATGGACAAAAGGCAAATGAACAGCATCTAATTGATTTTCAACAGCTCTTGTGTAATGAACTGGCCACATCTCTGAGAATCCCCCATATGAGAACCCTTCACGTAAGTATTTAAAAAAAGGAATTTCTAGCAACTCATCAGTGAAGTCTCCATACCATAGCCAAATTAAGCCATATTTTTCTTCCACTTGATAAGCATTAACCTTAAACCTTTCTGGTATAGGAGTATTTTTGCCATTGGCTGGTATTAATGTTACTTTTCCAGAAGCATCATATTGAAATCCATGAAATGGACAAGTAATTTTGTCATGAATTACTTGTCCAGCACTTAAAGATGCCCCTCTATGACAGCATTTATCAAAAATACAATTTACTTTACCATTTTCACTTCTCCAAAAAACAAGTTTTTCACCAAGCCTTGTGACACCAATTGGTTTTTTATTTTTTATCTCTTTTGAGTCCAATATACCATACCATTGATTTCTAATCATATTATTGCATCCTTTCAGCTTAAGAATTTATTTTATAAAGCTTAAATATCAAATTCTATTTTTGTGCCAGAATCTTTCCCAGTCCCCATTACTATTATTAAATGCTATGAAAATATATAAACAACTCATCATACTTCCTAAAATTAAAACTAGTAAAACCCAAATTATAGCTTTAATAATATTATTCTCTCTATGAACTATCCAAAAGCATACTATAACAAATTCAATATAAATATCTACTAAGGATATTTGTCCCCAAGGCATTCCTAATAATATTTTACCTTCACCTGTAAAATTCCCAATAGAAAATCCATATATAAGCATTCCAAGCATTAATAAAAAACCAATAAATGAAATTATTTTCCCTATTTTCATAAAATCAACTCACCACCCTCTAATTTTTTTTAATTTTTTTAGGAACCCAAGGTACAAATATGTTGGTATACTTTGAATAATCCTGAAATTCTTTGTTGTCTTTGTAATGTTTTTCAAGCATTGGCACTCCAGAAACAAATAACAGTAGCAGAGTTATAAGTATAGGGCTAATAATTCCAGCTATGCCACTTCTTGATGATAAGCTGATTATAAATATTCCCCACCACATTGTAGCTTCTCCAAAATAATTGGGATGCCTTGTATATTTCCAAAGTCCCCCTTTCATTATATGACCCTTGTTTTTTTTATCTGAAATAAAATCTTTTAACTGTTTGTCTCCTAACGCTTCAAAAGCAAAACCAACTATCCAAATTACGACACCTATAATTTCTAATAACCCTAAACTTCCGGTGTCCGTAGCATTATTCATTATAATGGGATATGCTATTACTAGCATGAGAGCTCCTTGTAACATAAACACTTGTAAAAAGCCCCTTACTACTATCAATTTTCCCCATTTTTTTCTCATGGCAACATATCTAAAATCTTCTGGTTTCCCTAAGTTTCTTTTTAATATATGATAAAACAGTCTCATTCCCCATACAAAAACTAGGACTGTAACTATAACAGATCGAAAATTGTAATTTCCAGAAGTGAGCAATGTATAAACTGCTATCACTACAAATCCAAGACCCCATCCCATATCAACTATAGAATTGTTTTTCACAATCTGTGCAACAATAAAAAAAACAGTCATATAAACGAAAATAACTCCTATACTTTGCAAATATAAATCCATAATAAAACTCCTCTATTTTGTATTTTGGACACTAACAACTTATAAATGATACCGCAATGGCCCCAATCCCTGCATTTAATCCAACAACTGGTGATATTTCAGTAATATACTCTGGTGCTTGTCCTAAATTTTCCGTTAATTTCAAAGCCAGTTCACTTGCTTTTATATGACAATTGGCATGCACAACATTATAAGATATTATTCTGTTTTCTTGATTTGCTTTTTTAACTATGTCCAGTATTTTTTTTGTATTTGCTTTTGTACTAAAGGTTTTACCGAAGGCAATTCCTTTTCCATTTTCATCAATTGATATTATAGGTTTTAGATTTAAAATTTTTCCTATAAACCCTTTCATGGCTGAAACCCGTCCACCCCTTACCATATATTTAAAAGTATTAACACTAACATATATTTTTGCTCTATTAATAGTTTCTTCTATTATCTCCACAACTTGCTCATAATTTTTTCCACTCTCTAATAACTTTGCTGCTTCTAAAACTAATAATCCTTCCGCTCCAGAGTTTAATTTGGAATTAATTACAGTTATTTTCTTTCCTTCTTCTATAAATTTTTCTGAAGCCTTTTGTACTGCATTAAAAGTTCCACTCATCTCTTTTGACACTATGATTGTTATTATTGATTCATAGTGGCTAACTAAAAAAGAAAATATATTCTCCACACTTTTTATTGTTGGTTGTGAACTTGTAGGATACTCTTTTAAAGAGTCAATCATGGAATAAAATTTATCAGGTTTTATAGTCAGCTTATCTAAATATGGACTATCTTCAATAATTAAATTCAATGGTATAACATGAATTTGATACTTTTCAATTAACGCCTCTGGTAAATCAGCAATGGAATCAGTTAGGATAGCTGTTTTACTTTTCCTATTATTCACCACTTCATACTGCTTTTTCATGTCATCAACCTTTTGCTGAACTATTTTACCTTTTTCTCTTAATATATAAAATAATTCATCTGGTTTATTGGTGTGTATGTGTATTCTAATCTTTTTAGAATTTCCTGCAACAATTAACGAATCTCCTAAATGTTTTATTTCATTCTTTATCTCATCACTATTTAAATTTTCATTTGAAATTAGAGCTTCTGTGCAATACCTGTAAGTTATATCTGCAGTGAAATTATAGGCCTCTTCTTCCAACAGTATTTCTTCCATATGTAATTTCAGTTTTATAATGTTTTTATCCTTAAGGAAGTTCACAATTCCCTGAAGAAAACTTACAAAGCCACTTGCACCAGAATCCACTACAGAATGTTTTTTTAAAATTTCAAGAAGATTTGGTGTGTTTGCAAGGGATATTTTTGCATCTTCTAAAGTACTAATTATTATTTCCTCAAAATTTTTAGTTGCATCCTTCAATTTATAAACTGCTTCTGACCACTCTCTTATAACTGTTATCATAGTTCCTTCAACAGGATTTAAGATAGCTTTATACGCATATGGAACAGCTCTCTTTAATGCTTCCGCAAATGTTGATATAGTTAGAACTTCTGTATCATTTATTTCTTCATTAATTCCATTTATAAATTGCGCAAAAATTATTCCTGAATTTCCTCTTGCTCCAATTAGTGCTGCATCCGCCATAGAATTAATTGTAGCTTTAATGGAATTTTCAAATTTTGTTTCTTCAATTATGGCATTCATGGTAGATATAAGATTGCTACCCGTATCCCCATCTGGAATAGGAAAGACATTCATTTTATTTAGTGCATTTTTTTGTTTTCTTACATGTATAACGCCTGATAAAAATGCGTTATATAATACTTCACCATTTACATTATTCACTTTCATATGTAATCTCTCCTTAATAATATTTTTTATTTTCAAATAATATTTATTGAATCATACCATATCTGCTCAACTATATATATATATATATATATTCTTAAATTAATTTTAACTATAGCACATTTTGTTTAAATTTTAGTTTTTTTGTATATAAATAGTAAAAAGCATCTGCTAGGCAGATGCTTTTTACTATTTATATACATTTTACATATTGTTTTTGTACTAAAAAGGCATAATAAAAGTTTTTTTTGTTTTAGGATTTTTGGTTATATAGACATCTAATCCATAAACTTTCTTAATTATATCTTCAGTTAATACTTCCTCTGGGATTCCATCTTTGTAGACTCCACAATTATGCATTAGTATCATATGATCACAATATGCAGCTGCTAAATTCAAATCATGAAGCACTGCAATAATCGTTATGTTTTTATTTTGATTTAGTTCTTTTAATTGATTCATTATTTCAATTTGGTGATGAATGTCTAGGTGAGAAATAGGCTCATCTAGAAGAATTATTCCTGTTTCTTGAGCAATTGCTCTTGCCACCACAACTCGTTGTTTTTCTCCACCACTAAGTGCATTTATGCTTTTATTTCTAAGCTCCCAAGTGTTAGTTATTTTCATAGCATTCATAGCTATTTTTATGTCTTTTTCGCTTTCTGAGCAAAATCTAGAAATATGAGGAGTTCTTCCCATAAGAACTATATCTTGTACTGAAAAATCAAACTCAATTTCTGTGCTTTGTGGCACTACAGCCATTTCCTTTGCTAGCACCTTTGGTTTTATTTGGGTTAAATCCACTTCATCAATAAAAATCTCACCTTTTTCCATAGGGAGAGATTTTGATAGTATCCTTAAAAGAGTAGTTTTACCTGATCCATTTGGTCCTAGGATAGTATAAAATTTTCCGCTTTCAATATTTACATTAATATCCTTTAATACTTCTTTTTCAAAGGAAAAGCATACGTTATTTATCTCTATCAATTTATATCGCCTTCTTCTTTGTTCTATATAATAGATATATAAAAAATGGAACTCCAAAAATTGAAGTTATAATTCCCACTGGTATTTCAGATGGAGGCACTACTACCCTTGCAAGCGTATCACAAATCACTAAAAATATAGCTCCCCCCAGTGCAGAAAATGGTATAACCACCCTATTATCAGATCCAAAAATCATTCTAATAGCATGAGGCACTATAAGCCCTACAAATCCAATTATTCCACTTACAGATACAACTGCTGCAACCATTAGTGTACTTATTACAAATATGTACTTTTTAAATCCATTTACATCTATACCAAGACTTCTTGCACTATCTTCACCAAGGAGCATGATATTAAGATCTCTTGAAAATGTAGATATAAACAATATTGAGGGAACTACTATTATAGATAGTAGAATCACTTCATTCCAACCTGCTGTGGAAAAACTACCCATGGTCCACATAACTATTTTTTCAATATTATCGCTATTAAAGGTCATCATTAATGAAATTATAGAAGATAATAAATAATTTATAGCAATACCTGCAAGAAGAAGTGTGGCCACTGGAACTTTTGTACCAACTCTCGCAATATTATAAACTAAAAAAGTAGTAATTATAGCCCCTATAAACGCAGTTAATGCTACCATGCTCATTCCTAAAAAATGAGTTTCTTTAAGAAAAACCATGGTTATAGTGGCTCCAAGTGCTGCTCCTGACGAAACTCCTAAAACAAATGGGTCTGCCATTGGATTCTTAAAAATTCCTTGAAAAGAAGTACCAACCACTGAAAGTGCTGCTCCTACTAAACAAGCTAAAAGTATCCTAGGGAGTCTTAAATTCAATAATATGGTTATTGATGTGGACTTAATTCCATCTATGGATACAAAGTTATTCACTATTGGAATTTTACTTGTTATGATTAAAGCCGTCTGTTTAAAAGAAATATCTGCCACTCCGAAATTTGCCGCAGCAATCATCACAATTATAAGTAAAAATACCCCTACTCCAAAAACTCTTTTATAATAACTCTTATTTTCTATAAACGTCATGGTAGTGCAACCCCTTTTATTTGAAAAGTTCAGGATGAATTAGTTTAGCCATTGCTTCTAGACCCTCTGCAAGTCTTGGTCCCTGCCTAACAATAGTATTATCATCAATCCCCGATAATTTCCCATTTTTAACTGCCTTCAGATCTTTGTAACCATTAGTAGCTTCTATGCCTTTTTTTGTATCAAAGAACTTAGAACATATTAGAATATCAGGATTCTTTTCTACAAGCTTTTCTACACTGTATTTCCAACCAATTGCATCATCTGCAGCGTTTTTACCACCAGCTATTTCTATCATATTACCTATAAATGTATCTTTTCCTGCAGTGAAATCTCCACTTTTACCAAAACCTGCTACATAATAAACTGTTGGCTTCTTAGCATTTGCTACCTTACTAGTTATATCTGCAACCTTCTTTTTCATATCTGATATTATTGACTGTGCTTTTTCACTGGCATTTACAACCTGTCCGAGCTTTGACATTGTATCATATACACCAGCAAAACTTTCTTCACCATAAAGTACTATAACTTTTATATTAAGAGCTTCTAATTTTTTAACAACAGTCTTATCAAAATGAGTTGATGCAATAACTACATCAGGTTTTAATTCAACAATTTTCTCTATATTTGGTTTTAATAGACTACCAACAGAGGCTACCTTAAGGGTCTCAGTTGGATAATCATCGTAATCACTTCTACCAACTAGATTTCCACCTTTACCAAGGGCATATACTCCCTCTGTTATATTTGGCGCAATTGTAATAATCCTCTTAGGTTCTTTTTCAATGGTAACTGTTCTCTTATATGAATCTACCACTTTTATAGGATATAGAACGCCCACAGCTTCCTTTTTAGTAATATTGGGCTCCTTGCTGCTTGTAGCCTTGTTACCACATGCACTAAACACAAAACAAACAAAAATAGCCAAAACTATATTTATTATACTTTTTTTCTTAAACATAAATTTCCTCCATAAATTTTGATTTTATAATTATCTACTTAATTTTAATTGGAATTCCACAAACCACCAAGTGAACGCTCTGCGCCCTGGATGCTATATACTGATTTACTCTACCTGCAATATCGCGAAAGACCCTTGCCATTTTATATTCTGGTACAATTCCTGCTCCAATTTCATTAGTTACAATAATTACTGTTTTTGTGCTTTTTTCAGCTTCGCAAAGAAAATCAGCTACTTCTTGTAGAATTTCTTTTTCCATACTATCTATAGCCTCAGCATTAAGATCATCAAAGTTATCCCCTGAAATGTCAAACATAAGATTTGTAACCATTATTGTTATACAATCTAATAAAATCGTATCAAAGTGTATTTCTTCATTATAAAATACATGCTTTAAATTCTTATAGCCTTCAAAAGTATGCCAATTAGATGGTCTTCTTTCTTTATGCTTTTTCACTCTATCCTTCATTTCATCATCAAATGGAATTGAAGTTGCGATATAAAGTACACCCGCCTTTTCTTCTTTAGCTAACTTCTCTGCATAGCTACTTTTCCCGCTCCTTGCACCACCTGTTACAAGTACAATATTTTTCATATTATCTCCTTATTAATTTAGTGATAAATCCATAAGTAAAAAAATAGCAAATAAAAAAACCACACCTCATGGATGTGGAATAATGCAATTAATTTTTTTCACCTATTGGATTACCCAATATTATTGTTAAATTATGCATTTTTCATCCTCCCCCCGAAGACTAAAATCTTGAGCATTTAGGCAGGTTTACTGGCTTTAGCGTCATCTTACTCTCCAACCTTCTCAGTTTCCCAATGGTTTTTTGGATTTCATCCTCTAATACAGTAGCGGCGGGCTGCAGTGGTCTTTAACCACTTTTCCTTTTACCCCTTGTTACAGAGCACCTATAGCTAATATTTAATTTATAAATTTACAATAATAATTGTAACATCAAAAAAATATTAAAGCAATAGAAACTCATTATACCTTTGCATCAACTTAAACTGGTTATAAAACCATCAAAAAAGTTAAATATAAGTCATAAGCATTTTCAGCTTATGACTTACATTTAAACACTATTAATTTATTATTACTGTTCCAGCTGTTCCACCTATGGCTTCCCTAGCTTTTTCAAGGGATGTTATAATTGCTTTTCTACCTTCTTTTGCTTCAACAAAGCTAAGAGCTGCTTTTATTTTAGGAAGCATTGAACCAGGAGCAAAATGTCCTTCTTCAATATAAGTTTTAGCTTCTTTTACTGTTATACTTGAAAGATTCTTTTGATCAGGCCTTCCAAAGTTAATAGCAACCTGTTCAACTGCTGTAAGTACAACCAATGCATCAGCATTTAGAAGTTCTGCTATTTTACAAGAAGCAAAATCCTTATCTATTACTGCTGGTACTCCTTCAAGCGTTCCATTTCCTGTGTCAATTACAGGTATACCGCCTCCACCAACAGTTATAACAACATGTCCAGCTTCAACTAATGTTTTTATAATAGGTTCTTCAACTATAGCCATTGGAAGTGGTGAAGCCACTACACGTCTCCAGCCTCTATTTGAATCTTCCTTCATTATATATCCTTTTTCAGTCATTAGTTTCTTCGCTTGCTGCTCTGTAAAGAAAGAACCTACTGGTTTAGTTGGATTCTTAAATCCTTCATCATTAGGGTCTACTATTACCTGAGTAACTACTGTTGCGACTTCCTTATTTATCCCTCTTTTTCTCATCTCTGCCCTAATGCTTTGTTGTAGATGATACCCTATATAACCTTGACTCATAGCTCCACATTCAGGAAAAGGCATTATTGGGCTATTTTCATTTATTGAAGCGGCTGCTTCATAAGTAGCTATAAGTTGACCTACTTGAGGTCCATTACCATGAGCAACAATTACCTCATGCCCCTCTTCAATTAAATCTACAATAGCTCCAGAAGTTTCTCTTGCAGTTACTAACTGCGCTTCTGCTGTAGTATCCTTAGGATTTGCTTGAAGGGCATTTCCACCAAGTGCTATTACTATTCTTGCCATATTTATCTCTCCTTTTACGTTAAGCTAGTAAATATATTTTATTTAACAGCTTTTATATTTTATTGAAATTACATTTAAAGTTTAATTTTACCAATTGAGAGCAGTATAATCATTAAGATTGCCACTACAATAATCGCAGCCATTGCTATTTTCTCATTTGAAGTAATAGGTTCATTCTTTTCTTTCTTAGCCTTTATAAATACAAATATGCCAACCGCATACAGTATTACTGCTGCTCCTAGATAATTTATTCCTACTGCATAAATTACATATATCGAATAGACACAAGCTAATATAGAAACTATCTTATCTTTAGCTCCTAAACCATCTGCTAATGCAACCTTAACTGCATATAATGATGAAAGTAAGTATGGAATTAAAATACATGTTGTAGAAATTAAAAATACATTACCATAGGCAGACTGAAGTGCTGGTAAAAGTAGCGAAAGTAAAAATATTTGAGTTAATGCATCAGTTAATAGTAATGAATTTATTGCAGCACCATTGTCATTTTGTTTCATAAACCATTTCGGCATTGTGCCACCTTTTGCTGCAACATAAGGAATTTCCGCTGCAAGCATAACCCAACTAATTAAGCAACCTACAAGTGAAATTATTAAACCAACTTTAACAATTATGGCTCCAACACTGCCAAGTACAGTAAGAGATAGCATATCTGCTAAAGGTGTTGCTGAATTAATAAGAGTTTCAGCTGGAATTACTCCCATAGCTGTTGTTGAAACCAGTATGTAAAGAACTAAAGTTATAATTAAACTTATTATTGTAGCCGTTCCAACAATCTTTTGAGATTTTGCCCTCTCAGATAGTACTGTTGCAGCTTCAATACCAATAAAACACCACAAAATTGTACCCATTGCGCCTTTAACTTGCAAGAACAATGTAGTAGAATTTCCAGTAGCTGCTAAGGCTGTTTTCCAATTTTCTACATTGAAAGTTCCAGATTTGAATATTACCAGCCCAAATACAATTACCATTAATAATGGAATGAGTTTTGCAACTGTGGCAATTGCGTTTATTATTCCAGCGCTTTTAACTCCACGCATTTGTACATAATGAATTACCCATAATAGTGCTGATGCTAATATAAATGATACTATAGGTTTCACGTCACCGACTAAACTATTAAAAGTTTTAAATATAAGAATAAAAAATGCAACATTTCCAAGCCAAGCACTTAACCAATATCCCCAGGCTGAATTGAACCCAACAAATTCTCCAAAGCCTTCTTTTGCATAAGTAAATATTCCACCTGTAAGCTCTGGTCTTTTATTTGCAAGCAATTGAAATACTAGTGCTAAAAATGCTACACCAAGTCCACCAATTATCCAAGCAATAATTGTTGCTTGAGGGTTTGCCTTACCTATAAGATCAGTTGGACTATTAAATATTCCTCCACCAATCATGGATCCAACTCCAAGAGCGACTAGTAGAGACAAGCCTAATTTTTTATCATTATCCTTTTCCATTTTGTAATCTCCTTTCGCTTGCTAAGTAGCTATATTTAAAATTGGTGAGGGCAATAATATTACCCTCACCAATTAACTTTATATTTATAAATTATTTTAGACTAGTTTCCAAGTGTAGCAACCATAACTGCTTTGATTGTATGCATTCTGTTTTCTGCTTCATCAAATACTATTGAAGCCTCACTTTCAAATACTTCATCTGTAACTTCAACACCATTCATTCCAAATTTTTCAAATACTTCTCTACCAACTCCAGTTTTTAAATCATGATATGCTGGCAGACAGTGCATAAATTTAGTATCTTTATTGCCAGTTAACTTCATCATTTCTTTATTAACTTGATATGGTTTTAATATATTAATCCTTTGCTCCCACACTTCATCTGCTTCTCCCATGGATACCCAAACGTCAGTGTATATAACATCTGCTCCTTTTACTCCCTGCGCTACATCATCCGTAATAGTGATTTTTGCTCCTGTATCACTGGCTACTTCTCTACATTTATTAACTAGTGCATCTTCAGGAAATAATGAATTTGGAGCAACTATTCTAAAGTCCATACCCATCTTGGCAGCTCCTATCATAAGGGCATTTGCCATATTATTTCTTCCATCACCAGCATAAACAAATTTGATTTCATTTAATGGTTTAGAAAAATGTTCTTTAATAGTTAAAAAGTCAGCAAGAATTTGAGTAGGGTGATCTTCAGTAGTCAAGCCATTCCAAACTGGCACTCCTGCATATTTAGCTAATTCTTCTACTACTTCTTGTCCATATCCTCTATATTCTATTCCATCATACATTCTTCCAAGGACTCTTGCTGTATCTGCTACAGATTCCTTTTTACCAATTTGAGTTCCTGTAGGTCCAAGATAAGTTACATGTGCCCCTTGGTCTAGTGCGCCTACTTCAAAAGCACATCTTGTTCTTGTAGAACTTTTTTCAAATATTAGCGCAATGTTTTTACCTTTTAGTGTCTGCTGTTCTGTACCTGCATACTTAGCTCTTTTTAAATCTCTAGCTAAATCTAAAAAGTAGTTTATTTCCTTTGGAGTAAAGTCCATCAAAGTTAAAAAGTTTCTGTTTCTTAAGTTAAACATAATAAATTCCTCCTAATATTTTGTTATTTTTGTTTTTATAAGTCATCTCTGTTTAGAGGCATACTCATACATCTTGGACCGCCTCTTCCTCTCGAAAGTTCAGCACTTGGCATTGTTAAGACCGTTATACCACGTTTTGATAAAATTTCATTTGTAACATAATTTCGTTCATAAGTTATAACCTTTCCTGGTGCAATAGCTAGAGTGTTTGATCCATCATTCCACTGTTCTCTTGCTGCTATAATAGAGTCACCACCACCACATCTTATTAATTCAACTGAAGGTACCTTTAATGCAGATTTTAATATATTTTCTAATACATCTTTAGATTGTTTAATATGCAATTCTCCATTAACACCTTTTGTAATTTCAAAAACATTAAGGGGTCCTTCTATAGCTGGATGTATTGTAAATTTATCATAGTCAACCATAGTAAATACAGTATCAAGATGCATAAATGCTCTACAAGCTGGAATCTCCAATACTAATACTTTTTCGAAAGAAGCATGTTTTGCAAACAAATTCTTTGCTACCACTTCTATAGCCTCAGGTGAAGTTCTTTGACTACACCCTACTGCAAGAGTTGTTGCAGATAATACAAGCTCGTCCCCACCTTCAATATTATTAGGAAGGCTTCTATCGTACCAAAGTGGTACTTCATATTGTTTAAAAGATTTATGATATTCATGAATATATTTAAGGAACAATGTCTCGCGCCTTCTAGCTTCAGTTTGCATAGTATTTATTGTAATACCATTTCCAATTGAAGCACCTGGATCTCTTGTAAAGTAAAGATTAGGCATAGGGTCTAAGTAGAAAGGATATTGATTTGATATTAATCCTCTAAGCGAGTGCATCCCCTTAATATCTATCTCATTTTTTCTAACTCCAGCCATAAGTATATCAATCATCTCACTTGTAGGCTTTGATATTAAATATGTATAAAGAGATTCGTATATCTCTTTATTACTAATGTGACTTTCTTGTAAAAACTGTTGTAAAAATATTTTTTTTACTTTATCATCATTTAAGGCCTCAGTAGCAAGTTCTTCTAAATAAAGAACCTCCACATCATTTTCTTTTAATATTTTTGCAAATATATCATGCTCTTTTCTTGCTACTTCTAAATAAGGAATATCATCAAAAAGTAATCTTTCAAGAAGCTCTGGTACTAAGTTTTCTATCTCTCTCCCAGGTCTATGTAGCATTACTTTATTAAGTTTTCCTATTTCAGAAGTTACATTTATAAATGATTTCATTCAAACTGCCTCCCCGTTGTTTTTGTTGATGCCATCATTATAATGGGTAGGATTTTATTAGTAAAATAGAGTATTTTGCCATAAATGCATATATATCTCCCTTATCAGCATAGTTATTAATTTAGCACTTGATTTTTGCACTAAGCTCTGCTTTCCTCTAGAATACTCTGTATGCTAACGTTTGCAAACTAAAAATTTAGCAATTTTTGTATATATATTCAGGATGTCCTAACTTATCATGTATAAAAGAAAAAATAGAGTATAAATATTCACAATTTTTTTTTTTGAATGTTTATACCTCTAAATGTATAATATTATCTTGCTAAAACTTGCATAGGGTTATGTTATTAGGTATGCGTCTGTATTTTAACTCATTTTATTCCATTATATTGAATTAAAATCATTGATAATATTTTTTATTAACAAATTGTACATAATCTTTTATCTGAAAATTCTTTAAAAAAGTTGTAATAAAAATTTGTTTTTATTATTCAAGATCATTTACATACATTTTTTTTCAAGGGGTACACTATTATTATTGTTATTATGCTTATTAAAAATATACCATAAAGGTGATATATATATGGAAATTGAAACAATTGACTCTAAAATAAATACCATTGTAAATATATTAGGCCCTTCATCTCCCATTAAAGTCAAAAGAATATCAATTGGTAAAAATCCACCTATACAAGGTGCAATTGTATACATTGATGGTCTAGTAGATAAAAATATTATTAATAGGGATATTCTTAATCCACTAATGATAGAAACACGTAGCCCCATAGAACTAAATAGTGAAACCCCCAGTTTTTTGTGCAGCACTTATATAACTGCAGATTGTTCTTTTATTAAGGCTAATACGATGGAAGTTTCTAAAAACATTAAAAACGGAAATACACTACTCTTAATTGAAAATATAGAAGATTATATAGTAATAGATACCGCTGGTGGTAGCATGAGGGCAGTATCCGATCCAATGAACGAAACCTCACTCCGTGGATCCAGGGATGGATTTGTAGAAAACTTAGACGTGAATATAAGTTTGCTTAGGAGGTACATAAAAGATTCAAACCTCTCCATTGAAAAACTTGTGGTTGGGAGACGAACACAAACAGATTTAGCCTTAGTTTATATTAAAGATTTAGTTAATATCCAGGCCCTAGATGATCTAAGAGAAAGAATAAATATAATAGACGTAGATTTCATTACTGGTATGGGAGCACTCCAAGAATTTATAGATGAAAATGCCTACAGCATTTTTCCTATGTGTATGTCAACAGAGAGGCCAGATAGAGTAACCCCAAGTATTATGGAAGGTAGAATAGCTGTAATTTTAAATGGAGCTCCCTTTGTATTGACAATCCCTTCTGTATTTGTTGAATTTTTTCACACCGTTGAAGATTATAATGAAAAAACAATATCTGCAAATATAATAAGGCTTCTTAGATTTTTATCAGTTTTATTAGTAATTACGCTTCCCTCAATTTATTTAACCTTAATTAAATATAACGGGGAGCTAATACCTGTTGAATTTGTTGTTCCAGTAGTCCAATCACGAATAGGAATATCACTTTCGCCCTTTATGGAAATACTTATACTAGAAATACTGATGGAAATTCTAAGAGAAGGCGGATTAAGGCTTCCCTCAAAAATAGCACAGACTTTAAGTATAGTGGGAGGCATTATTATAGGAAATGCTGCAGTACAATCAAATATGGTAAGTCCTACTACGCTTCTTGTTATTGGAATCACTATTATTGCTTCTTTTGCAGTGCCCACAGTTGATATGTCTATTTCTATAAGAATGTTAAGATTCCCAATGTTGTTTCTAGCAAATGCCATGGGTATAATGGGTGTTGCTACAGGCTATACTCTACTTATCCTTCATTTGTCTTCCTTGGAGAATTTTGGTGTTCCATATATGGCCTTTAACAAGGATGATTTAAAAGATACTTTTATTCGATCAGCATTATGGAAAATGAATACCAGGCCCTCCATAATCTCAGAACAGAATATTAAAAGACAAACTAGTTTTAGGCATAAATTTAGGAGAAAAAAAGATGAATGAAAAAAACAATCTAATAACCTCTATTGAACTCTTTTTTATCTTGGTTGGCTGTATCATAGGTATGGGTGTAACTAGTCTTCCTGCAGATGTAGTAAGGATAGCAAAACAGGATGGATGGATTTCTACCATTATAGGTGGAATATATCCACTATATATTGTTCTCGCTTCAGGAATAATAATCAAAAGACATCCTAATAGTAATATAATGAATTTAAGTAAAGTATACTTTGGAAAAATAATAGGAAATGTTTTAAATTTATTGTTTATGTTTACATTTTTATTCTACATTGTACTAGTTATTTCTGGTTCAAGCAATCAATTAAGAGCATATAGTATATATTTTATCCCACATTTTAAAATGGTTATGATTTTTGCTGTTGTTGCTTGTTATGCTTCAATTAAAGGCTTAAAGGTACTCGCCAGATTTACTACTATAACATTTTTTTTATTATGTTTTATTGTGGTGGCATCCTCAGTAACCTTTAAGTCCGCAAGTATTTTAAATGTAAAACCTTTTTTTGGCGCAGGTGTCTCGAAAATTTTAGAAGGAAGTCTAAAAACCTCCTTCGCCTATTCAAATATGGAATTACTCTTAGTAATATATCCATATGTGGAAGATAAAAAATATATATTAAAAGCTGCCTACATTAGTGCCCTTGTCGTAATATTTTTTCATACATGGATAGTTTTTACATCTATCTATTTTTCTGGTCCGGATTTAGTAGTAAAACAGTTATGGCCATTTTCCTTCGTGGCTGAATCATTTAAAATACCTGTGATAAATAATTTTAGATATGTAGAGATGGTCATATGGATTACAATTGCTTATAAAACCATGTCTATTGAATTTTATGCTGCAACTAAAATATTAAATAATATTACTAAAATAGAAAGAAAAACAATTTGCTTTCTATTAATACCAGTTATTTTTATATTCCCTCTATTTATGGGAAATGAAGTAACAAGAAGAGAAATTTCTGGCAAGATTATGCCTTGGATAATCTTATTTAATATTTCTTATGTAACCATAATTGCATTATTAACTCTTTTAATAGATAAGAATGATCTTAGGCATATTCAAAAAAAACAACTAGAAAGTAAGTTAGTCTATTTTGTATCATATTCCTTATTAAAAAAAAGGAGAAACTTATGAATGAAAAGATATACTTTAATTATATTATCTGTTTCATGTATATTTATATATCTCTTATTTAATTCAAGCGAAGGTAACCTTGCCATAGAAAAAATTGATGTTTGCTCTGGACTATCCTTTGACCTCATTACAAGTAAACCATTGACTGAATATGATGTTGCTGCAAGTGCGTATACTTTCACTAAAAAAAATGAAATTTCAACTGTTATATTGGAAGGCATTGGTAATAACATTGCTGAAAGCAGGTCAACCAGACAAACTACCAGCAGCAAAGAATTCTTGCTTGGATTGCAGAAAGTATTTATTTTTAGCGAAGCTGTGGCAACTTATGGTATTAATCCTATTATTGACATAATGTTTTCTAATCAACAAATGAATGATGCTACGTGGATTGTTGTTTGTAAAGACAAAGCTCTTGATATGCTAAAATTTAAAGTTGAAGATGCTGTGTCTTCGGCAGATCATATTGATGGCATGATTGAAAGCTCTATGCAACAGAATTTCATGTCTGACGATTATAAAGTTGTAGATACATATGTAAGGGTAGACTCAGAGGGAAGAAATCTAGTTCTTCCATACCTTGAAATATTAAACAATAAAATTACTTTAAACGGCATGGCTGTTTTTAAAAAAGACAAGATGGTTGCAACAATACCGATTAAAGATGCCAGGTATATGAATATTTTAAGGGAAGATAAGGTTAAAGGAATACTAACACTTCAAAAGGATTCACTAAGCTCGATATCAAATTATGGAGAATCCAAAAGGAAGGTACATTGTAAAAAAATCAATGGAAAATATAAATTTATTATTGATTTAGAATTTAAAGGTCAAGTAGTAAATAATACTATGTATTCTGACTTTATGATAAACCCCAAAACAGTAGAAAAGTACACTCATGAATTAGAGGAAGAAACAGAGAGAAGGTGCAATGAATTTATAAATAAAATGCAAAACCAGTATAAAGTAGATTGCCTAGAACTTGGTCGTGATGCTGCAGCTACTTTTGGACGAAGCCCCGAAACAGATTGGGATAACATTGTTTGCAATGCAGACATTATTGTTAATGTAAAAGTGAAGGTTAATAATCTTGGAAGAGGTCAGTTTTTATTTAAAAGTAAATAAAAGATAATTTTTTATTTGAATATGTATTATTAACAATAATATACAAACAGGATTAAAGGTCCGTAGCCAGATAGCGCCACTGACCTTTAATTACAATAATTCTATATCTTCATTTTTAGAAAACTCCTCTAAAATATCCTCTACTATGGCATGTTCTAAATTTCTAAAATTTCGCGCCTTGCAAATAAACCTTAAACTTAAACACACTCTTCCCTCTTCTATAGAAGTGTATATTGTATGAGAAAGGTTTTCATAATAAATTGGAAGAGTTTTTGAGGCTATACTTAGTGCCTCCTTTGCTTCTTGTTCTATATCTCCTACTTTATCATTAGCAATAGCTACTAATATCTCTTTAGCTTTTTTCCAATTGCTGCTAAGGCTAAGGTTTATTTCAATCTCATTCCAAGTAAACGGGAAGGAGTTAGTCTCATTTATAAGTTCTTCAGTGAGCAGTATTATATTTGGTATATGAGTAATTCTTCCCGTACTTTGTCCATAAGTTTTGTTATCATTTTCAATAACTTCAATTATAGTGGTATAAAACCAGTCCACTGCTAATACGTCACCAAGGCTTTTCCCAATTTTTATTCTATCACCAATTGCAAAAGGCTTTTGGGTGTTAATTATTACCCACCCTAGAAAACTAGCTACAACATCACGAAAAGCAAAGGCTAGCCCAGCTGAGAAAATCCCCAAAAAAGTCAATATATCTTTAGACTCATACATCCATATTGGTATAATGACCATAACTGATAAAATATTTATAAATAATGAAGTTGTCTTTTTATATTTTATTATATCCTTAGAGTAAAATTTGGATTTATCAACAAATGAGCAGATACCTTTTTTAACTAAATGAAATATAATTATTAATGCTAACGTTATTATTAGCCTTATCAAAACACTAACAGTTTGAAACTTTAAACCAATCTCCAATAAAAACCCAGCCATAGGCTTTCCCCTCCTTTATAATAATTTTAACTATACACAGAATTCAAGTTAGTCTATTGTCACTATTTTTGTAATAAAGCGTTTAAAGCCATAACGTAACCATATTTACCAAAGCCACAAATTTGGCCTATGCAGGCTGGAGCAGTTACTGATTTTTGTCTAAATTCTTCCCTTGCATAGATATTACTAAGATGAACCTCTATAGTATTTATAGAAACTGATTTTATAGCATCAAATATTGCAATGCTATAATGGGTGTATGCTCCAGCATTAATGATTATTCCATCGTACTTATCGTAAGCATCCTGTATGAAGTTTATTATTTCACCTTCGATATTGCTTTGAACAATATCAATAGGAACCTGAAGTTTTTTAGCCTCTTTATAGAGATAACTACACATTTCTTCGTAAGTTGTGTTTCCGTAGACGTTCTTCTCCCTTATTCCAAGAAAGTTTAAGTTCGGACCATTAATTATTAATACCTTCATAACCGCACCTCTTATTTATTATTTTCTGCATATATCTCTATAATATTATTAACTACATCATAAGTGTTACTAATATTCATAATTTCATAATCACAATATTTTTTATACAAAAGGCCTCTCTCTTCAAAGATTAAGTAAAGCTGAGATGGATCCTTTGAAAGTAAAGGGCGAGTCTTAACATCTATATCCCCTGCTATGTTTTTAATAGGTCGATTGATGTAAATTATAATTCCATTTTTCTTAAGACTTTTAATATTATCATATCTCTTAATTACCCCACCACCAGTTGAAATAACTGCTGAGACTCTTTCTGATACTTCCAAAACTGCCTTAGCTTCTATGTCTCTAAACAAAGCCTCACCATTTTTAAATATTTCAGTAATCTTAAGATTTGTACTCTTTTCAATATATGTGTCTATGTCTAGGAAACTCATGCCTAATTTTTCTGCGAGTATTTCCCCAATTGTACTTTTACCTGAGCCAGGCATCCCAATTAAAACTATGTTTTCCCTCCTGTGATTTTTGTTTTGAAGGCCTCTGCTTATTTCCATAACAGCTTTAAAGAATTCCTCTACTTCTAAATGTAAATTACTATTTTTAACTAAATCTAAGTTCTTCTTTATAACCGCTTCCTCTCTAGCTCCATTTAAAATTTCCATATTATTTTTCTTTTTATATTCACCTATCTTTTGAACTAACTCCATACGATTTTCAAATAGGGAAAGAAGGCTCGCATCGATTTTATCAATTTGATTTCTCAAATCATTTATATCAAAATTATCTACATTACTCATTAAACCACATCCTTAAATCATCACCTTCGCACTACTTATCCTCGACGAAGCTGTAATATTATATAAAATCTAAAATGCTCATTGCAGCGCAGGCTTCAATTACTGGTAGTGCTCTTAAAACTATACAAGGGTCATGCCTACCTGTAATCGATACTTCTGAATTTTCGAAGGTGTCCATATCAATGGTACTTTGAATCTTAGCTATGGAAGGGGTTGGTTTCATTGCAACTCTAAATACTATGGGCATCCCATTAGAAATGCCTCCATTTATTCCACCATTATTGTTAGTTTTAGTTGCAACACTGCCTTTATTCATGTAAGGCAGATCATTCGCCTTACTTCCTCGAAGCTTCGTTATATCAAAGCCACTACCAAATTCTACACCCTTTACTGCTGGCACAGAAAATAGTAATTGAGCTAAATTACTCTCTATAGAATCAAAAAATGGTTCGCCAAGTCCACAAGGCACGTTTAATATAGCGGCCTCAATTATACCTCCAACGGAATCAGATTCTTCCTTAGCTTTTAAAATAATACTTTTCATTTCTTTCCCTTTAACATCATCAATTACGGGAAAATCTTTGTTTAAAATATCTATTAGAAATTGATTTTTTAAATTAACAGCATCAAAGTAGTTGTCAAATACATTCTCAATACTCAAAACATGACTTCCTATTTGGATTCCCTTATGAAAAAGGATTTGCCTTGCAACAGCACCTGCAAAAACAAGTGGCGCAGTAATTCTTCCTGAGAAATGACCGCCACCTCTATAATCATTAAAGCCTGAATATTTAACTTTTCCTGTAAAATCTGCATGGCCTGGTCTTGCCAAATCCTTTAACTTGTCATAATCCACAGAATTTTGATTTTCATTAAATATAACCGCGCAAAGAGGTGTACCAGTTGTATATCCATTAAAATATCCACTTAGAATTTCAACTTTGTCTCCTTCTCTTCTTGTAGTTGAAAATTCATTTTTACCTGGCGCACGTCTTTGCATTTCATTATTTATAAAATCCATATCAAGTTTTGTACCGGCGGGTAATCCATCAATAGTTATTCCTATGCCTCTTCCATGAGATTCTCCAAATATAGAATACTTTATTTTTTTACCCCATTGTCCACTCATTAATTTCCCCTCCTAGGCTCTTAAAATCCTCATAAAAATTCGGGTAAGATTTTTTTACTGCCCCACTATCCTCTATTATAAGCTTCTGCGTACATTTAATTGATGCAATTGCCATGGCCATAGCTATTCTATGATCATTCCAACTGTTTACCACTCCACCCTTAAGCCATGGTTTACCATGAATTATCAGCGAATCCTCTCTTTCTATAACCTCAGCCCCAATTTTATTTAGCTCTGTTGCTATAGCTTTTAATCTATCAGATTCTTTAATTCTAGCTCTCCTAGCATTAATAATTTCTGTGGTACCAAAGCTTAATGCACCAAGCACTGCAACTATTGGTAAAAGGTCAGGACATTGCGATACATCAACAATAGTGCCTCGTAAATCTGATTTTGAAGCCTTTAAAATTCCATCTGTAAGTGAGATCTTTCCACCCATATTTTTTATTATGTCCACTATTACCCTGTCTCCTTGGAGTGATTCCATATTTAAATCAACACAGGAAACCTCTCCACCTAAAACACCTGCTGCAAGGTAAAATGCTGCTTGTGAAAAATCACCTTCAACTCTGTAGTCTCTTTTTTCATAGTGTTGATTTCCTTTTACCACGAATTCTCTATAATTATTATTTTCTATGATTACTCCAAATTTAGAAAGTATATCTAAAGTTAAATCTATGTAACCAATAGATTCCATTTTGGTAGTAACCACAATTATTGAATCTCCATTTAATAAAGGTAGTGCATAAAGAAGACCGGTAATAAACTGGGAGCTTACATCTCCTCTAAGTTCAAAAATTCCAGGATTAAGTCTCCCATCTATTGTTAGTGGAAGGTACCCTCTATCTGTTGTATACTTTATATTCTGCTTATCAAAGATTTCATAATAAGGTTTAAGTGTTCTTTCTACTAGTTTCCCTTTACCTTTAAAGACTATTTTCCCCATACTGTGCATTGCTATAGGGATTAAAAAACGTAAGGTTGATCCACTTTCATTGCATTCTAACTCATTACGAGCTGTTTCATTGTTTTCAATTTTATTATTAGAAGTCCCCTGGTGAAAAAGGTCAAATACGCCTTCTCCATTTATTTTAAGACTTCCTTTACTTTCTTTTATTTTCGCTCCAAGTTTTTCTATAATTTCACAAGTAGCTATTATATCCTCAGACATATTAACATTATGGACCATGCATTCCCCATAGCTCAGTGCTGCAGCTATAATTGCTCTATGACATAAGGATTTTGATGGTGGAATTTTCACTTTTCCTTTTAAAGAAAAAGGCTGTATCATAACCGACTTCATAACTTATTACCTCAATTCAATATAATAATTTATTTGTGATTTCGTTGTAAATAATCTTCAATTTTAGCGGACTTGATTTTTTCAATAAAGCTATTGCCAATGGATTCTATTAATATAAATTTCATAGAATCACCAATATTTTTCTTATCATGACTAATAGTTTCAATTATAGCTTTAGTTTTTATTTCAGGCAAGTTCCAAGGTAAATTATACTTAATTAAGATGTCTTTTATAATATTTGCTGTCCCAATTTTAGTCACTCCTATTTCTTCCCCTAATTTTGTTATAGCATGCATTCCCATTGCCACCGCTTCTCCATGGGAGTACTCCTTAAAATTAAAGAATTGCTCAATTGCGTGCCCTATGGTATGACCAAAGTTTAGTAACATCCTCTCCCCAGTGTCCCTCTCATCTCTTTCAACAATGCCTGCCTTAATGCTGCAACAAGTATAAATAATTTTATCTATGTCTTTTAAAACAGCTTCTTTGTTTTCATAATTCATTAATTTATAAAACAACTCTCTATCTTTAATTGCTCCATATTTTATTACTTCACCCATACCGTCATTAAAATATTTATCATTAAGGGTTCTAAGGAGCAATGGATCAATAAAAACTGCCCTTGGATTATAAAAACTTCCTACCAGATTCTTCCCACGAGGTAGGTCTACTGCCACCTTGCCACCTACGCTACTATCCACTTGCGAAAGTAGCGTAGTTGGAATTTGTATTAATGGAATTCCTCTTAAAAAAGTTGCTGCTGCAAAACCAGTCATATCTCCCACAACTCCACCACCTAAGGCAATTATAATATCTCCCCTGTTTATCTTGAAATCTAAAAGTTTGTCGTATACTCCTAAAAGAGTGCCAAAGGACTTGCTTTCTTCCCCCACTTTCACCACAATTTTAAAAGTCTCAAACCCCTCTGCTTTTAATGAGCTAAGCACCTTTTTACCGTAAAATTTATTAACATTAGAATCTGTTACTATAGCTATTTTTCTTCCTTTATATATCTTCTTAACTTCACTACCAATTTCGCCAAGCAATCCATCCTTAATGTATATTGGATAGCTGCCACTAGAGCCTTTAACTTCAATACTATACATTTTAGCCTCTCTCCTTTCTTCTATTCGTTGAACTCTCAAGCCTTCTACTTTATCGACATTTATTATTGCATCTTTTATCTGTTATATATTATTTTCGAAGTCCTCTATTTTATTAATTATATTTTCTTTGTTATATAAAAGCAAATCAGGCCATAATTCGCCCTTTAATTTACAATCTGCTATAAAAAAATATAAGATTTCAATAAATCATTGACTTTTATTAAATTTGTGTATAATATTTATAATGAATATGGAGACTTCTAGCCACTTCTCAAAATTGGTTAGGAGTCTTTTTAATTAGACTAATAAAAGGAAGGCAAATAAATGTATTTGCCATGGAGGTAAAAATGGGTAAGAATCATAGTGTTAGAAATAATTTTGTTTACAACAATATAGAGAAAAAAGATAAGAACTTTATGTATAAAAATCTTGAGAGAAGCAATTGCTATAATTGTAATTTTTCCAGGTCAAATTTTGATTATGTAACTTTTAGAGGTGCACATTTTAAATCTTGTGTATTTTCTGACTGTACCTTTAAATGGGCTGAATTCATTGGAACAAATCTTAAGAACAGTGATTTTAAAGATACAATATTTGAAAATGCTATATTTGACTCTGTTAATTTAGATGGGGCTGATTTTAAAGATGCAGAATTTAAAAACACTATATTTTTAAATTCGGATCTTACAAAAGCTAAAAATCTTAGCATTAAGAATTCAGATACTAAAGTATTTAGTGAAATGCCTGAAATGGAAATTAGTGAAGACCTTCAAATTGCTATTGTAAATGCAATGAAAAATAAATATGTTAAAGCTGCTAGAGTTCTTGATACAAAAGATGGTGGCATTAATATAATAAGTCTAATGATATTATTGGAAAATTTTGATGAACAAACGTTAATTAAAGGATTAAATATAATGAAAGCTGAACTTAATTGTGATTTTTACACATTAAGTTATATCGTTAAGTTTTTGAAGAATAATATGTAATTAGTGCCCCTTGTGATTTTTGCTATGACATTAAAAAGATAAGGAGACATAATATGAATGGAAAATCACATCAAAAGATAGCAATGCTATCCTATGCAATAGTAGCAACAATACCTATTGTTAATTCTATGCCAATATTCAACAATGAATATATACATGTCCCCATAGGAATAAGCCTTGTAGGCCTTGCAACAGCAGGACTTGCAGGGTTAGTTGTTGATGCGGATAGTCAACATAGTAAGATAAATCACATGAACCCACTTACAAATGCAAGTAATAAGGTGATAAATACTTTAGAAAAAATATTAAAGTTACTGCTTAGATTATTCTTAGGGGTTGGACTTGGGGCATTAATTTTATGGTATTCAAAAGATATTATATGGGAGTTAGAAAAAATTAAATTTATAGGGGAATACGCTTATATATTTACATATTTTACGTCTTTTGTTTTAATGGTTTTAGGAGTAACTAATGAACGAATTTTTAAAAAAATCCCAGTAATTGGGACGGTTTATAAAAAATTATCAGCTATAATAAGTGTAGGATCCAATGATTTTATAAGAATTTCCATATTTTTAACTTATGCTGGTTCAAGCTTGATTTTATCCATTTATAACTTTACTAATTTAAATGACGCAAATATCTATCTTATTTGTATTTTATTAATTGGTATAGCAACCTTCCCTCATAGGTCATTTTTACATTCACTAGAAGGAGTTGCTATTTTCAACATTTCAGCTTCCTATGTATTTAAAAAATTAGGCTACGAATATTTAACAGGATGTTTTTTTGTTGGGTATATAAGTCATATTTATTGGGCTGATATATTTACAAAAGAAGGAGTACCATTACTTTCAATTCCAAGATTTATTGCAGTATTATTAAATAAATTAGGCTTCCATAATAAATTTGTTCAGTTTTTAGAAAAAATAGGTAAGTTTAAGCTTAAATTACCACCACATATTACCACAGGCTCCGATGCGGGCAATTTATTTGAAGTAATATATATCTTACTTTTATTTCTAGTAGTTGTAATAGGCTTCACCGTTTATGGTGGAGAATTTAGGGTTATTTAAATAAATTATAACCATAAGCCTGAATTTTGGTATACAATTAAAGATAAACAAATGAAAAAGTGAAAGGAGAGATTTTATGAAGTTTGTTGCAGATTTACATACCCATACTATAGTTAGTGGTCATGCATATAGTACACTAATGGAAAATGCAAAATATGCTAATGAGATAGGTCTTGAGATATTAGGGGTTACAGATCATGGTCCTAATATGCCAGGTTCTCCTGATCTTTGGTATTTTGGAAATTTTAAAGTACTGCCAAGAGAATTGTACGGTGTTAAAATGCTTTACGGTTGTGAAGCTAATATAATTGATTATGAAGGTAATCTTGATCTGCCATTAGACTTGCAAAAGGGTCTTGACATAATGATAGTAAGCATGCATGAACCACTTATGGAAGGTGGAAAGAGTGCGGATTTAAATACAGCCGCTATTTTAAAAGCTATGGACAATCCAAATGTTAATATTTTAGGACATCTTGGAAATCCAAAATTTCCTATACATGAAGAAGAAATAGTAAAAAAAGCAAAAGAAAAAAATATACTAATAGAATTAAATAATAGTTCTTTTATAACTTCGAGAATAGGTAGTGACAAGAATTGCACTAAAATAGCAAAACTTTGCATAGAATTCGGTGTAAAGATTATTGTGAATAGTGATGCTCATTTCTGTTTTTCTATAGGAAATTTTAGTTCTGTAGAAAAACTACTTAAAGACATAGGTATGCCTGAAGAACTTATTGTTAATACAAATAGAGCAATGTTAATTGAATTTCTTCGCGAAAAAGGAAAAAATGTATAAGTCACTTTAAAGACAAAAACAAGGGGTACATAGCAATTTAAGCTATGTACCCCTTATTTTTATTACTATTTTTCCTTTTGACCAAATCACTGCTACTCTCAATTCTAACTCATTTAAATATATTTTGCTTTATTAAATGTGAATATATTGCTATTATGTAACTATATCTAAAATTTAATTATAAAAATAAATAACAAAATGGGGCGTATTATGAAATTAAGTAAAAAACCACTTATAATAATTACAATAGCAATTCTTATATTGTGTATAGGCTTAACTTATGGAATAAATAGGTTAGGAACTTCTAAAGGAATAAATACACTAAATGAAGCAAAAATACCAGAAATTATTAGTGAAAAAATAAAATTACCAACGGAACACTCAGATAATTTGGCTGTGTATGATAGCTTAAAACTCGAAGAAAAAACTTATAAATCAGCATCTGTTTTTCAGGTAAAAAACATTAAAATACCAATACTTATGTATCATTCTATTAGTTATGAAAAAGGAAATTCCTTAAGAGTTTCCAAAGAAAACTTTAGAATGCAAATGAAATATCTTAAAGATAATAATTATACAACCTTAACTATAGATGAACTTTATAGTTATATGAAAATAGGTAAAATAGTACCTAAGAAACCCATAATTATAACCTTTGATGATGGCTATAAAGATAACTACACTAATGCTTATCCTATTTTAAAGGAATTAGGATTAAAAGCAACTGTGTTTGTAATTGCTGGTGCCATAGATGCTGAGAAAGATTTTTTAACCTCTAATGAGATAAAATCCATGGATTCAAACAATATGAGAATAGAAAGCCACACAACCGCACATGAACATTTAACTAAAATATCTTATAGTTCTAATATAAAAACAATGAAATCTTCAAAAGATAAATTAGAAAAAATATTAGGCAGAAAAATAAATTACATAGCATATCCCTTTGGAGAATATTCTGCCGACACAATAAAAGCCGCAAAAGAATCAGGCTATAAATTAGCTTTTTCAACTAAGTCTGGCTTTATAGATAAAAATACTAATATTTATTCCTTGGGCAGAATTTTTGTTAATGCAAACTTCAGTTTTGATAAGTTCAAATTAAGATTGAATCCATAGGATTCATTTATAGGGTTTTAAGTGTTAACTTAAAGCCCTATAATAAGAAAATAGGTGAAAAAAAATGAAGTCACAATGCTTTAAATTCAAGCTATCAATTTTTATTATTATTGCACTCATAGTGGCTAATGCAGCAATTAAAAATTTCAACATAAAAAACAATAAGGCTGAAGTAAACCCTAATAAAAGTGAAGAGATAAAAAAAAATAGGTTAAAAGACGCTGAAATTAAAAAATTGCAAGAGGTAAAACATAAACAAGAGAACTTAGAAAACAAATGTAAAATAGGCTATGATGAGTTTTTCGAAAAAAAGTATGTGCAAGCTATTGAAACTGAAAAACAAGTGCTTAAAGAAGATCCTAACTTTTATAAAGCATATGCTGTTGAAGGAATTGCACTAGCCTACAGTGGGAATTTTAAAAATGGTATAGAGCAAATTGATCGTGCTTTAAAACTAAAACCTGATTATGGTTATGCAAGATTTAATAAAGCACTAGCTAATGAGTTATACAGACATTATGATGAAGCCATCAAATGGTATAAGAGTGCTTTAGAAGTGGAAAAATTCGAATGGAGCTATTATGGTATAGCTAGTATCTATGGAAGAAAAGGTGATATTGAAAATACTATAAAATATCTTAAACTGGCCATTGATATTAACCCAAATATTAAAAATACAGCAAAAAATGAAGAGGATTTTGATAATGTGCAAGACAGCATGGAATTTAAAGAATTAATAAAAAAATAAATAGTCCATCTGTTTAGTGTATTATTTTCAAAAATAATTATGCCATATACACAATGTATATGGCATAATTTATCATGATTTTTTAACATCTACAGATAAATTTATATCTTTATTTACAGCAGAGCTTAAAACTGTTTTCAATATATAAGAACCTTGCTCAATATCCAAATCTTTAAAGTACAGCTTAACTTCCTGTTTGCCCGAGCTTTGTGGAATTAGCACCATAGTAGTTGAACTCTGATTATAGCTTTTTGTAGCTTCATTTTTATCATTTACTAAATAAGTTTTGCTTATATCTAATCTTTGTGTAGCAGCGGCTATATTTTCAATATTTAATGTAACTATAACATCATCCTTTATAAGCAGAATGCTAGTTAGTGAAACAGATAGTTTTGAGTTAGCAATAGATGCTGCAGTCTTTAAATTGTACTGCACAAGCTGATTTTTATCCTCATTATTATCTTTCTCTTTATCTTTCTCTTTATCTTTCTCCTTGCCCCTGGCCTTGTCCTTGCCTTTTCCATTGCTTGTGCCAGAACTTAATATCACAGGATTTTTTATATCTAATATCCCCATAACAATAGTATCTTTTTCCACAACTTCAGCTGCCGGTCCTACCTTCGGCTTAGTTTCTTCGATTGTTTTAGCCACCGTTGCTTCGGTTGATTTAGGCGCAATTGAATGTTCAGAATCATTTTTATCTACTGCTTTATTATTCATTACCCAGGCTAAAATAACAACCAACGCTATTATACAAGCAAGCGCTGATATTATAATTAGCTTAGTTCTATTCTTAGGTTTTTTATCCTCTACCAAAACTGTTTTGGAAGTATCCCTAGCAGATTCACTGGAATTCATAAACATTGTTTTTTCATTTTCGACCTCATCTATATTAGCATTAAGTGCAGATCGCATCGCTGATACATCACTATAGCGGCTTTTAGGATCTATAGCTGAAGCCTTTTTAATAACACTAACTAAACTCTTAGCATCATCCGACATATAATTTTTCTCAAACATAAGCTCTGAAGGTAGGTTTATGGATTTACTTGTAAGCATAAAAAACATAGTGGCACCAAGAGAGTAAATGTCTGTTTGAGCATTGGATTGGGCATTTATAAGTTGTTCTGGTGCTATGTATCCCAGTGAACCTAAAATCATAGTGTCACCTTCTTGATTTTCCTTATATGTCCGCGCTATTCCAAAGTCGATAAGTACCACCTTATTGTTAGATTTTATCATTATGTTAGCAGGCTTTAAATCTCTATATATAATTGGTGGATTAAAACTATGAAGGTAACCTAATATGCTGCAGAGTTGCAGTGATATATCTGTTACAAGTTCTGCAGATAGAGACCCATTTGCCTCCACATATTCCTTTAAGGTCGTCCCTTCAATATAGTCCTCCACAATGTATAAATTATCATCTTCATAAAAGATATCAATAATTCGTACAATTCCTATGTGACTTAAATTCTTTAGTAAATTAGGCTCAGCAAGAAAATCTATTTTGTCTTTCCACTGGCCATTTACTTCCTTAATCGCCCAAAAGTTTCCTAACCTGTTATTCTTGCAGAGATATACTGTCCCCATACCGCCTCGTCCTAAGACTTTTATTATTTCGTATTTTTCATCTAGTATTCGTCCCGGATTTAACATGTTCTCTCCTCCAATATGAAAAACTCATCTGTGAAGTATATTGTAATATTACCTCACTTTCTTTAGCACTAGCACCGTTCTACTAGGTGAGTATATTATAACCCCAGTTTTATTTTCCTTATGCTTCAAGGTTTCTGCACCGTAAATATAATCTCTTGCAATTCTACCTTGCCCACCAAATATTTTTTCATCACTGTTAAACACAATTTTATATTCACCCATTTCGCCAGTAGGTAATTCATATTCAGCGAAAGATTCACAATGATTAAAATTAAATAAAAATATCAGCCCACCTTTTCTGAAAGCAAGCAGTTTATGCTTCTCATCAGTCCAAAGATTTTGTAAATCACAAGCGCTTAAAACATTATAGGTTTTTACTAAATTCAGCATTTCTTTATCAAAATTTGATAAATATTCATATTTAAGCTTTTTATCTTCCATTAAACTCCATTGCCTTCTTGCATAATGATAACTCCAATTGTTACCTTGTCTTGGAAAATCAATCCATTCCGGATGACCAAATTCATTACCCATAAAATTCAAATAGCCTTCGCCAGCTAAAATCATGGTAATAAATCTAATAAGTTTATGAAGTTCTACTGCTCTACTTATTATTAAATTATCATCATTTTTTGACATATGAGTATACATTTCCTTGTCACCTAAACGGAACATTAAGGTCTTATCACCTACAAGTGCTTGATCATGTGATTCAGAATAACCTATATTCTTTTCATGAGGTCGTCTACTAGTTAATTCATACCACAGCTTACTCATACTCCATTTTTCATCAGGCAATTCTTTAAGTATTTTCACCCAAAGATCAGGTACTCCCATAGACAGCCTATAGTCAAAACCCAGACCACCAACCTCTACTGGTAAACACATTCCAGGCATTCCACTCATATCCTCTGCAATAGTTATGGCATTAGGTTTCACTTGTCTTATTAAATCATTAGCAAATTGAAGATAAGTAATTGCTTCTATATCCGTATCCATACTAAAGTATTTACTATAATTTGTAAAGGCTACACCCAGTCCATGGTGGTGATATAGCATGGATGAAACACCATCAAATCTATACCCATCAAAATGATACTCCTCCAGCCAAAACTTAATGTTTGACAAAAGAAAATGAATAACCTCTGGTTTTCCATAATTAAAAAGCTTTGTACCCCAAGCAGAATGATTTCCGAGAGTTCCAGTATTAAAGAATTGATAATCTGTTCCGTCAAACTCATTAATACCCTCTGCTATATTTTTAATTGAATGGGAATGAACTAAATCAAGCAATACGGAAATACCCATTAAGTGGGCAGTATTAATTAATACTTTAAGATCTTCTGGGGTTCCAAACCATGAAGAAACAGCAAAAAAATTAGATACTTGATAACCAAAGGAGGCATAATAAGGGTGCTGCATTACTGCCATAAGTTGCACAGTATTGTAACCAGCAGCCTTTATCCTTGGAAGCGTAATTTCTGTAAATTCTTTAAAAGTACCCATACCTTCTTTTTCCTGTGCCATACCTACATGAGATTCATATATAAACAAGGGTTTCTTATTATCAACATGAAATTCACTATCCTGCCAATTAAAGCTATAATCTGGTTGCCAAATTTGTCCTACAAAATCATGAGTAACAGGATTTTGCACAGTACGTTTAATATAAAGTGGAATTCTATCTCTTGATACATTTTTTGCAACTACCCTTACTTTAACACAGGACATATGCTTTAATGCTTGTAACCCTGGCAAAAAAATCTCCCAATTTCCATTTTCTTTTTTTTGCAATGGATGTGTTTTGGGATTCCAATAATTAAAGTCTCCAATTAGATAAAGAGCATCAGCTCCCGGAGCCCATTCTCTATAAATCCATCCATCTTGTACTAGATGAAACCCATAAAACAAGTCTCCACTGGCAAAAGACTGAAAGCTTTGATTATTAGAAAGCAATTTTTTTTTGTAACAAGTATAATTGGACCCTCTAAGTTCAATATCCTTTTTAAAGGGTTTGAGATATGGATCAATATCCATTATTTCCATGTATTTATTTTTATTTTCATTCATAAAAAAAATCCTTTCATATTCGTAATTATTGAAAGCCAAAATATTTTATAACTCATTATATATAATTCGACTAAATAATTTCAATACCTTTCTTGTTTTATTAAATTCATAAAAACAATTTTAGTAACTACTTGACATAAGCAGTGGATTATTGTTATTATACTATTATAAAGTAATTAATAGTTATTAGTAATTTATAGCCATTAGTAATAGATAATCAAAAGGATAAAGGAGTGTATTAAAATGAATTTAAAACAGGTTTACGAAGATAGAAGGTCCATCAATTTTTTTGATACAAATAAAGGAGTGGATGATGCATTACTCAAGGATATAATTAACCTTGCAGTACTCGCTCCCTCAGCATTTAACCTTCAACCTTGGGAAATTATAGCAGTAAAATCCAAAGAAGCTAAAGAGAGATTACATAAACTTTCAAATAGTCAACCTAAAATATTAGAAGCTCCAGTAACTTTAATAATTGTGGGTAATAAAACTGGATATGATGCATCTAATCCTACATGGCAGGATATGTTGAAGATGCTTGATAATGATCAAGCAAAATTAGCAGGAACACAAGGTTTCGCAAATAGTTTATATGGTACCACAGAAGAAAATAAATTAAAGTTTGCAGAAAGTAATGCAGGGCTTCTAGCCATGTCTATAATGTATTCAGCAAAGAGCTTTGGAGTAGATTCTCATCCAATGAGTGGCATGGATTTTGAAGGTGTACGTCGTGAATTTGGACTTGAAGAAAATAAGACAGTAGTAATGCTAATTGCACTTGGGCACTTAGATGAAAATAAGTCTCTTTATCCAAGAGCATATAGAAGAGGTTACGATGAGATAGTTAAAGAAGTTTAATAATTTTAAATTTTAAAAGCGGCTCCCTAAATTAATGGGGAGCCGCTTTTAGTTTTCTTAAAATATTGAAAATTTCAAAATAAATGCTGCAAACACTATTGATACCATTGAAAGTAACTTAATCAATATATTTATGGCTGGACCTGAAGTATCCTTAAATGGATCTCCTACAGTGTCTCCAACAACGGCTGCCTTATGACAATCTGACCCTTTTCCACCAAGGTTTCCAGCTTCAATATGCTTTTTGGCATTATCCCAAGCTCCACCTGAATTTGCCATCATAACTGCAAGTACAAAACCCGTTACAGTTGCTCCTGCGAGAAGTCCTGCCACACCATTTACACCTAAAAGCAATCCAACTGTTATTGGAATAATAATAGCCAGTAGTGCAGGCATAATCATTTCCTTTTGAGCTGCTTTTGTACAGATATCAACGCAGGTTGCATAATCTGCTTCTGCGCTACCGTCCATAAGTCCCAATATTTCTTTAAATTGTCTCCTAACTTCTACAACTATAAGTTGTGCTGTTTTACCTACTGCATCCATTGTTAATGCTGCAAATACAAAAGGCACCATTCCACCTATAAATAGCCCTATAAGAACCTGAGGATTTAATATTGACAAGTTAAAAACAAAATCCAAATTTTCTTTTTTCACAATAATTTCTACCTGATCCCTATAAGCTGCTATAAGTGCAAGTGCTGTTAAAGCTGCTGACCCTATAGCAAAACCTTTGCCTGTAGCTGCTGTAGTATTCCCTAAAGAATCAAGAGCGTCTGTTCTTTCGCGTACTATAGGATCTTGATGAGTCATTTCTGCAATACCGCCAGCATTGTCTGCTACAGGACCATAAGCATCTGTAGCTAAGGTTATACCTAGCGTACTAAGCATACCTACTGCAGCTATCCCCACACCATATAAGCCCATATTATAATCTCCTGATCCTCCAGCAAAATAAAAACTAGCGGCTATTGCCATAGCTACTATTATAACAGGAAGAAAAGTAGACATCATTCCAAGGGAAATACCACCTATTATAACTGTAGCTGCACCAGTTGTTGTTGTTTGTGCTAGTTTTTTAGTAGGCTTATACGTATCTGAGGTAAAGTACTCTGTACAAAAACCAATTAAATTACCTGCTATAAGCCCACTTAATATTGCAAAGTAAACTCCTATGTGCTCCCATCCAAGTACATTCCAAACTAAGAAAAAGGATAGTATTGCAATTATTCCAGAACTTACATATACCCCTCGCCTAAGAGCCGCTAAAAGACCCTTTTGCTCAGTTTTCTCCCCTGATTTAACAAAGAAGGTTCCAATAATAGATGCAACTACACCAATTGACGCTATAGTCATAGGAATTGTTACACCTTTAACTCCAAGTCCAGCAGCTACTGCAAGCGCCGCAGTGGATACTATTGACCCAACATAGGATTCGTAAAGATCTGCGCCCATACCAGCTACATCACCAACATTGTCCCCAACGTTATCAGCTATAACTGCAGGGTTTCTTGGATCATCTTCAGGAATTCCTACTTCAATTTTACCAACAAGATCTGCACCTACATCCGCTGCTTTAGTAAATATACCTCCACCAACGCGTGCAAATAATGCCATGGAGCTAGCTCCCATTCCAAAGGTAATCATTGCACTAGTTATATTTTGAATTCTCATTGCTTCATCTAAATTCCTATAGAAAAAATCCAACAAATAATACCATATGCTAATATCAAGAAGTCCAAGACCTACAACAGTAAGTCCCATTACTGCACCGCTTGAAAACGCAACCTTTAGAGCACTATTAAGACTTTTCCCAGCTGCGTGCGCCGTTCTAACATTTGCACGGGTGGCGATTTTCATTCCTATAAAGCCTGAAAGACCTGAAAAAAATCCTCCACTTATAAATGCAAAAGGTACAAAGGGTGTAAGGAATCCAAATCCTGCAAGTATTCCTAGGATTACAAACATAACTGCAAAGAAAAGAGCTACTCCTGTATACTGCCTTTTTAAATAAGCATCTGCACCTTGTCTAATAGCCGTAGCAATTTTTTTCATTTGCTCCGTTCCTTCATCTTCTTTCAATACTTTATATGCAAGATATCCAGCAAAAGCAAGTGCTAATATAGAACAAATTGGGGCCAAAATCAATAAATTCATAATAACTGCCTCCTAAATATTTTATTATTTATATATATATCTATCTATTTCGACTAAGCATTAACAATTCCTTTCTTTTTAAATAAAAAAAAGAAACTTTAAAAAGTTTTTCTACATATTCTTTTTCCGTTGAAACAATGGAATCCATGCCCCCACAAAAATAAATCATTTCACCTACTATCTCTCCACTTCGAATAAAATATAAGATTTTTTCATGCCCATTTAAACTAATAACGCTTTGTGTCACCACACCTTTTAACACAATTCCTACATGAAGTCCAGAATCAAACTCTAACAGTTCATTTTTATTATATTTGCTTATTTGTCCAAGTTTACTGAGTGTATTTAAAAAATAATCTCGCATTATCGCTTGTCGATCAGGCTCAAAAAACTTCTCATACATAGATTTCCTCCTAAGCATATACTACAATAAGATTTTACTATTTCTATTCTTTTGAAAACATATAAATTTTTAATATATTTTTATTATATCATTAAATTTTTTTATATTTTACAAATAGTTAATATATAAAAAATGAACCATCTCTATATAAATATATAGAAATAGTTCATTTTTTAGACTTTTCCAACCAAATAATTATAAAAGTTTTCTAATAAACTTCTATAAACAAATTTTTTTATTTAAATTGAATATTTATTAGCATATAGTACCAAGCACAGCTTTTATATCTTCTTTATTTTCAACAGCTGCTTTTATTGCTAATGTTAATCCTTGTGTGATTTTCTCAAGCTCCATATATGGAGTATTGGCTTTACTCATTACTTGTGCTGGAATAAATGGAACATGAATAAAAGTGCCTCTTACTGCTGGGTATTTTGTATGAATTAAATGAAGTAATCCATACATTATATGATTACACACAAATGTACCTGCACTATTAGAAAGAGAGGCTGGAATACCACCTTTTCGAATTTCTTCTACCATTGCTTTAATAGGAAGATTTGAAAAATAAGCATTTTCGCCTCCTTCAAAAATTGCTTTATCAATAAATTGATTTCCCTCATTATCTGGAATTCTTGCATCATCTACATTAATTGAAACTCTTTCTATAGTTAAATCAAATCTACCACCAGCTTGACCAACACAAATCACTATGTCTGGATTTTCTTTAATTATTGCCTTTTCTAGTTCCATAATAGATTTATTAAACACCGTTGGTATTTCAAGCTTCACAATTTCAGCACCAGCAATTACATCCTCTAATCTTCTTACTGCTTCGAAAGATGGATTAATCTTTTCCCCTCCAAAGGGATCAAATCCTGTTATTAATACTTTCATGTTATCACCTCATTAGTTATTTTTTTTTATTTGCTTTAGACACTTTTATCAAAATGCCCAGAAATACATTATTCCTATATGAATAACAAGCATAGTTAATGCAACTGGTGCTTGGTATTTTATTACTCCATATTTTGTATCTTCAATCTCAAGTATTGCTGTTGGAACAATATTGAAATTGGCTGCCATTGGAGTTAAAAGAGTTCCACAGAATCCAGCGGTGAGTCCAAGTGCTGCAACTATTGCTGGATTTCCTCCTTGAGCTATTACAAAAGGCACTCCAATTCCAGCTGTAATAACTGCAAATGCAGCAAACCCATTGCCCATTATTGCGGTAAATAAAGCCATTCCAACACAGTATGCAATAACCCCAGCTAATATATTCCCTTGTGGTATAATTGTTTTTATTCCATTTGCTACTACATCACCAACTCCGGCTGCAGCAAAAACAGCACCTAATGCTGCTAACAGCTGTGGAAGCATACTAACTGGTCCAACCATTTCTAATAATCTTCTTCCATCATCTGCGATTTCCGCAGGTTTGCCCTTTGTCATAAGGATAGCCCATAAAGTTGCAATTAATGTTGCAAGCCCTAGTGCTACTAGAGATCCCAATTGAACTGTAAATACTTGTGCAATAGCAAATGTGAATATTGCTAAAGCTAGAGCTGGCAAGAAAATCTTATTACCTATTTTTTGAGACATCTTCTGCTTGAATTCTTTAGTAGATTCATTAAAACTACCAATTTTAACTTTTTTAATTGCTGAAAGGACAGCAAGTCCAATAACTAAATATCCAATGAATAGGTCTGGAATTCTAAAAGATTTATTACCCCACAAATCACCTATTCTACTGAATACAAATATAAATCCAAGAATACCCCAAAATAAAGATGTTGGAATTTTAGATTGATGTTTTTTATCTTTAAGAGTAAAATACACAGTTATAAAACAAATTAGGCCACAAAAGGTATAAAGCAGTTCGGTTAATGTAGTTTTAAGCATCCAATCCACCCCCTTTTGTAGATTTGTTATTTTTATTTACATTATATTTTTTATCGAATTTTTTATCGTAATAGAAAAATTGAATACTACCAATTAACATAATAATAATTGCAATTGGTAATGATGCCTTTGCTATATCAATTGCCTCAACAGTATATTTTAATTCTTTTAAAACACCAACAATTAAAAGAACACCACCGGAAGCTACAAAGAAATTCTGTCCAAAAAAGTTACCATAATTTTCAACCGCAGCTTCTAACCCTTTTATCGTTTGAGAATCCTCTTTATCAATAACTTTGTATCTAGCTTCTGCAGCACCCTCTGCCATTGGAAGAATTAGAGGTCTTATAAACTGAACATGTCCACCTAACCTTATTCCAAACATAGCTGCAACAGTTCTAATTACTAAGTAGAGAGAAGTTAACTTTCCAACAGTTACTGATTTTATTTTACCTATAAGATATGCAGCTCTTTCTCGAAGACCATATCTTTCTAGTAGTCCTATAACAGGTAGAGAAATTATAAATACCGACATATATCTATTTTCAACAAATGCTCGGCCCAAAATTTCCACTACCTTGTTAAAAGGTATACCTGACACTAGCCCAGTAGTTATCCCTGCTACAACTACTACTGCAATAGTATCTTTTTTCCACATAAACCCTATTACAATGATCAAGATACCAATTAGTTTAATCATAAAAATACCTCCTTATAATAAAATTTGTATATTTATAATATATCAGAATTTTTTATTATTTGATGTAGCACAGGCTACAAAAATCATTTATTTTTTATTCAAGTGATTGTAAGGATTTTTCCTGACATAATATAAAAATGCCCTTGTAATTTTACATTACAAGGGCATTTTTGTTTAACTAATAAATTTTTCTGTATATTACATTGTTCTATTTTGTTCTTCCTTTTCTTCCTGCTGCTTTAATTTGTATTCATAAGTAACGTAAAGTTCTTCTAGTTTGGTATTAAGATATTTAGGGACTATTTTAACTTGTGTTAAAATAGAAAACTTATTTAAATCCTCGAAGAACGTTTTAATTCTATTTTCTATTACTTCTATATTACTGAATTTCACCTTATCAATAATAGAATCGCACTCGTCATTAAAAATCCTAAGGACTAGTTTAATCATATCCTCTGTCATATCATCAACTACTTCATTACCTTCTTTTATGTTCCCATTTACAATCCATTGCTTAAATTCTATAGCTTCTTTAGATTTAACCATAGACCTTTGCTTTTCTCTAAGATCCTGAAACATTGTAGCACCTTTTATTGAATTCATTAAATTATATTCAGGCTTATAAACCCCATAACTTTGCATTAGAATATCATCATCTAAAGTTATAATTTCAGACTTTAAGCTATCTACAGATGTTTTAAGATTATTATATTCCAAATTAATTTCGTCAATAGATTTTATTTTACTGACCATTAAAACTTCATATTCATTCAATTTTAGCTTGTGTTCCTCTGCCTTTTGTTTAGTTAACTCTTCATATTCACTGTTTTTTCTTTCAATAAATTCATTGTATTCTGTACTTTTATCTTGCATTTCTTTGCCTTTTAATTCAATTAAATTATCATATTCTTGACTTTTAGTTCCAATTAAGTCATCGTATTGCGATTTTTTATCTTCCAGTTCTTTACTCTTTACTTCCATTAAACTATTATATTCTTCACTTTTGGTTCTGATTAAATCATCATATTCCGCACTCTTGTCTTCAAAATCCTTAGCCTTTAGAAGGATCAAATTATCATATTCATTTGATTTTTCTTCAAATTCTTTGGTTTGATATCCAGCTTGGCTCTTATATTCCCTATTTAGTTCTTCTATAGCTTTTGTTTTTGTTTCAATTAGCTTATCATATTCTTCAATCTCCAATTCAAGTTCTTTAGTTTTAGCTAAAACTTGGCTCATTCCCAATTGAGTTGGAGTTAGTTTTATATATCTCAAATTTTTATTTTCCTCGATTAATTTCTCAATCTCGGATTTATATTGTTGCGCGTTTAATGCATCCTTAATAGATGTAAGTATTGCCATTGAAAAACCTCCTTATTTCATTAACAACTTACATTATACCACATAAAATTCATTCATAAATATGGTAATATCATCTATAAATGACTTAACAGCCTCTTCCGCTGTAGCCCAGGATGTTACTAACCGAATAGCAGAATTATCCTCATCAATTTTTTGCCATATATAAAAGGAATACTTTTCCTTAAGCTTTTCAATTATTTTATTAGGTAATATTGGAAATATTTGATTTGTTTGCGAATCTATTAAAAATTCATATCCACAATTACTAATTCCCATTTTTAATAGCTGCGCCATATCATTTGCATGTTTCGCTAAGTCAAAAAAAATATTCTCTTTAAATAACTCCAAAAACTGTATACCAATTAGCCTTCCCTTTGCAAGTAATCCGCCCTTTTGCTTAATATGAAATCTAAAATCTTCTTTAAGCGACTCTCTGCAAATAACAAGAGCTTCTCCCATTAATGCACCATTTTTAGTCCCGCCTATATAAAAAGCATCAGTTAGCCTTGGCAAATCTGAAAACTCAATATCATTCCCTTTTGAGCATAATGCAGATCCTAGTCTTGCTCCATCAAGGTATAAAATCAAATTGTTAAGTCTGCAACACTCACTTAAATCTTTTAATTCTTGTTTCTTGTATATAGACCCTATTTCGGTGGGATTTGAAATATAAACCATCTTAGGCTTTACCATATGCTCATCGGTATGCTCTTCGAGTGTCATTTTTATATGAATAGGCTTAAGTTTTCCATCATCTACTTTCATAGAAATAACTTTATGACCAGTGGCTTCAATAGCTCCAGTCTCGTGAACTAATACATGTCCAGTACTTGCTGAAATAACAGCCTCATGTGGTCTTAAAAACGCAGATATTGCAGTAAGATTTGTTTGAGTTCCACCACAAAACATATGTATATCAACCTCATCACACTTCATTTTATCCTTTAACAATGTAATAGCAGCTAAAGAATATTTATCTTCCCCATACCCTTCTGACTGTTCCATATTTGATTCCATTAGTGCTTTCAATATATTTGGATGGGCACCTTCACTATAATCATTTTTAAAACTATACATTCCTTAATTCTCCTTTCATTACGTTACAGAACTAATTAAAGACTACTTATTATTCATTAATTGTACAAATCTATTAATGTTATCTTCATGTATATTTAAAACATCTTTATTAATATTTACTTTAATAGCATTTTTCTCTTTTTTAGATACCATCTTAATTATAAATTTCTCAAAAAAATTCATTTTACTAAATGCAAAGCCTCCTCCAAAATGTTCTTTAGCTGTGGCCATAGACATTAATTCGTGTGGCAAACTATCATTCAACTGTGATATTGCTTTTTCCCCTTCACTCATACAACATACAAAAATACCTATTTTTTTATTTTTTAAAATATTAGCATTTTTGAAACAAAATTCTCTTATTTCCTTTTGGATTCTCCCTGCATAGATTGACCCGCCGATAACAATATTATCAAATGAACTCATATCAGGCATTACGTCCTTTTTTATATTTACAATGGTGACTTCCCCATCAAGCTTATCTTTTAAAGCTTTACTACATTTTTCTGTAGCACCATGCTTAGAACCATAAGCAATAAGTGTTCTCATAAATTTCTCACTCCTTTATATAGTATTACACAAATAATGTGCAATAACATTTTTTATCATGCTTATATTTCCAAATACTATTATGTAATATATTCTTTATTCTTAGCAAGAATCCCTGCTAAATTGCAGAATGAATTTTAGTCGCTTACACTATAATATTGATATTACTCAAATAAAACCACCTTGCTTTTTTAGCAGGATGGTTTTATTTTGCTTAATATACGCAATTTTATATATTACTTTTAAGCAACAATATTTTCTTCTTTTGCATTTTCGTGTTTTTGGTCAAAAAGTTTATGTCCTGAAATTTTATTTATTAATATTGCAATTGCTCCATCACCAGTTATGTTGCAAGCAGTACCAAAACTATCTTGAGCTAAGTATAGAGCAATCATAAGGGATGTTAATGGTTCGCTGAATCCAAGCATGCTTTGAAGTAGCCCAAGTGATGCCATTACAGCTCCACCGGGAACCCCAGGAGCAGCTACCATTGTAACCCCCAAGGCTAAGATAAATCCAAAGAAAGTCCCGAAACTATAATTCATGCCATTTAACATCATTATTGCAAGGGAGCAACTAACTAGTGTTATTGTACTACCAGAAAGATGTATAGTTGCACAAAGCGGTACTACAAAGTCTGCTACTCCATCATTTACTCCATTTTTTTTAGTTTGAGCAAGAGTAACTGGAATAGTTGCTGCAGATGATTGAGTTCCTATTGCTGTTAAATATGCAGGAATCATTGTTTTTATTAATTTAAATGGATTAGCACCAGCTATTATTCCAGCAATTACATATTGAAGGACAATTACTGTAAAGTGAAGTATAAGTACTAAAATAAATACTTTTGAGAATACTTTTAATATAGAAGCAACTTGACCAGCATAAGTCATATTTGCAAAAGTACCCATAATGTATATAGGAAGTAATGGGATTACTATACCCGTAATCAGTTTAGTAATAATATCTTGAAATTCCTTCATAACGCTCTTTATGGCAGTAGATTTTATTACAGCAATTCCTATACCTAATGTAAAGGCAAGAACTAACGCTGTCATTACATCCATTAGAGGTGGTATTTTAATATTAATAAATGATGTAGCTAACCCACCCTTAGCAAAGTCTCCTAAAGATCCGGGTTTTAAAAACATTGGAAGAATAGTAGCATTTGCAAAATATGCCAAAGTTCCGGCAAGTACAGTGGAAGCATAAGCTATTCCTGCTGTTATAGCTAGAATCTTACCAGCTCCAGTGCCAAGATCACCTATACCCGGTGCTACAAATCCTATAATTATAAGAGGTATAGCAAATCCTAAAAATTGACCAAATAATCCATTGAATGTTGCAAAAATTTTAATCCCGGTTTCTGGAAGTATGCCTCCTAACATGATACCTAAAATAATAGCTATAATAAGTCTAGGAAGTAATCCTATTTTTTTCATTTTTACTCCTCCTTATAAAATTTGATAGTGTTAACACTATCTTTATTTTATTTATTTAAATCCTTGCTATTGCAAGGGTTTGTGCTATTTTAAACGTAAAAAAGCAATGACCCCCTCTTTTCTGATATAATTGTTGTATCTAACTCAACA
>NZ_BHYK01000025.1 GCF_003865095.1 Clostridium tagluense
AATAGGAGGACCGCAAAATTCTACAAACTTGTCAAGTGTTTTATGCGAAAAAAGTGGGGGAATCAACAAAAATTAATGATACTAAAAATGAGTAATCACAGGAACTAAGGAGTTTCCGTGAACGCTCAAAGGATATAAGGGGGAATTAGTATATGGATAAATTAGTTAGAGCTACTGCAAAGGGTGGACAGGTTAGAATAATTGCAGCCATAACTACGGATTTAGTAAATGAGGGAGTAAACATGCATAAATGTGCGCCTACTGCAGCCGCAGCATTAGGTAGGATGCTAACAGCTGGGACGCTTATGGGTACTATGCTAAAGTCGCAGAGTGATAGTTTAACACTGCAAATAGATGGTGGAGGAAAAGCTAGAAGTGTTGTAGTAACTGCTCATGCAGATTCAAGTGTAAAAGGATATATAGGAAATCCAAATGTAGATTTACCTGCGAATAGCAAGGGAAAACTTGATGTAAGTGGCGTCATTGGTGTAGATGGTTATTTAAGAGTTATAAGAGATATGGGGCTAAGGGAGCCGTATATAGGGCAAGTACCAATTTCCACAGGGGAAATTGGAGATGATCTAGCTTATTACTTTACTGTTTCCGAGCAGACACCTTCAGCTGTGGGCCTTGGAGTATTAGTGGATACGGATATGAGTATTAAAGCCTCAGGAGGGTTTATAATCCAAATGATGCCTGGTGCAGATGAATTTTTGGCTGATATAATAACATATAGGCTTGAAGAAATTCCATCAATAACGGAATTTATAGAAAAAGGTATGACTATTGAAGAAATTTTAGAATTTATATTTGAAGATATGGAACTTAAAATACATGAAGAGATTCTGCCAACATATAAATGCGATTGTTGTAGAGAAAGAGTGGAGAGGGCATTAATAAGTATAGGTAGAAAGGACCTAGAAGAATTATATGATGACGGTAAAACAGAGGAAATTAAATGTCATTTTTGTAATAAGAATTATGAATTTAATCATGAAGATATTGGGAAATTGCTTGAAAACGCTAATTCATAGGTTAAGATATACTTTTTAAAAGGAGAAAGTTGTGAAGCAACGAATGATCAATGATCATTCGAGAAGATTGCTTCGCAACTTTTTTATATGACTAAATTAAGGATAGTATACTTGGCTTATTATTTATTTTTAAACCCCTAAGTTGCCATATATTGAAAAACGCAGATAAATAGAGTAAAATTGACAATTGTGGAGTATAAGTGAAATATATATGAATATCCATGATAGTTATTGTTGACAAGTTTAAGAAAATCTTATAATATATAAATGTACTTAGTCCTTAGCAAACAAACAAAAGAGTGCAAAACAATTAATGCATAAAGTTGTTGACAAGTGCCAAGAAGTGATGTACAATAAAATAGTTGATGAAAATATATGGGAGCATAGCTCAGCTGGGAGAGCATCTGCCTTACAAGCAGAGGGTCACAGGTTCGAACCCTGTTGTTCCCACCATATATGGCCCAGTGGCTCAGTTGGTTAGAGTGCCGCCCTGTCACGGCGGAGGTCGACGGTTCGAGTCCGTTCTGGGTCGCCATTTTAAAATTGGAAAAATATTAAGGCTGGATAGCTCAGTCGGTAGAGCAGAGGACTGAAAATCCTCGTGTCCCTGGTTCGATTCCTGGTCTAGCCACCAATGTTGCGGGAGTGGCTCAGTGGTAGAGCGTCACCTTGCCAAGGTGAACGTCGCGAGTTCGAATCTCGTCTTCCGCTCCAATTTTAAATTCAATTAATGGCGCTATAGCCAAGCGGTAAGGTCAAGGTCTGCAAAACCTTTATTCCCCGGTTCAAATCCGGGTGGCGCCTCCATGAAAAACACCATAATTATATGGTGTTTTTTTGGCGTTTAAACCATGGCACGGAAGCGACTATGGTGAAATGCTAAAGAGCATCTTTTTTTCAGATTCTAAAAATACTCCCTCTATCAATTAGTTTCCCATTTCTTAAAAACACAGGTTCTACCTTGTGTTTATTCAAAAATTTTAATACTTCTTTTCCATACAAATAGTTATCTAAGTGACCATAAAAAGCTAAAACGTTATCGCAAAGAAGGCCAGTTGCGCCACCGATAAAACCGTAGTTAAGGCCTGGAAGGAGAATATCTCCAGGAGGCACTAATAAAACATCTATTTTTTCAAGACTTAAGGCTTTGGCAATAGAAACATCACTAGTGATGACTGCGTGATTATTTACTATGCAAGTAGAACACTTTGTATAACCTTGCTTTACGTTTATTATTTTTTTGTCTTTAAAAAATGATAAAAGACTACTATCTGTATAATTAACAGAATGAACAAAAAGATTTCCAATGCACAATGCATTGAGGCATATATCATAAGGGTATAAACTTTGCAGGGTTGAATTTGATTTATAAACTTTGTAATTTAGCAAATCTAACTCCTGTATAAATTCATTGCTAATATCTTTATGAACCATAATACTATGGCCCCAAATATGCATAAGCATATCCGGGTGACCACATATAGCCTCATATAAAAGATTGCTGGGAGGGCAAATAAGTAAGTTATATCCCAGAGAAATTAAATTTTCTTTCTCTTCATTATGAATTCTAAAATCAACAATAAGATTTTTCATTTTCATCCTCTTATTTCATATATATTTTTTTATTTGTATAGTTTACGTTATAACATAAAGCTATTGTAAATTGCAATATGTCGATTATTGTTTAATGTATTTTGCATATCCATTAATTTTACACACATACTATCTTATGAGAAGGGAGCGTGCGAAATGCTTTTATTAACTGTTGTATATAATAGCAGTATGGAATGCATTATTGGTGAAATCAAAGACATTAAAAAGTGCTTTGAACATAAAAAGATGATTTTAGGTATAGCAGAGTGTATAATAGAAGACACTCACTTTATAAAATTTTTTTGTGGGGATGATAACTTAAGTGATAGTAGTATAAAAATGTTTAATTTAAATATTGCTAATATGTTATATAAAATAGTAATAAGGGAATTTTGTAAAAAGGAAATCAATGATTTTCTAACTGAAACTTATTTTTTTCTTGGATATGATGAACTGAAACAGGTTAAGCCTAGAATACAAGAGGCATTGCTCAATGAAGGATCAATAGCAGGTCCTAATGCGGTATATTGTATGAATAGAAAAAATAGTATTATGGATAAAATAACTAAATGTATAGAAGAAAATAAGGAAATTAATATAAGTGGATTTTTAACTTTTAGGACAAAAGCCTTGAAAACTGATTTAGAGTGTATGGTTGATAAAGTTGTAGAAGAATATATGGTAGAAAAAGAATATAATGAGTTTATAAAGCTACTTAAATATTTTGTTGATATTCAAGAAAGCAAGGTAGATGAGATTAATATTTTAATCGAAAAAAATGGAGAATATTACTTAAGGGATGAACAAGGAAATGATTTAGCAGGAGATATGCTAATGGAACTACCAAAAGTTAAATTTGATTCAAAGGAAAATACAGAAGAACTTATAATTAGTACAATGATAACTAGTGCTCCTAAAAAGATAATTATACACTGTGCCCATAATTGTAAAAATAAAGAACTATTACAAACTATAAGTAAAGTCTTTGTGGATAAGGTCTATTATTGTGAAGAGTGCACTGCATGTGAAAAGATAAAAAATAGTATAAAACTACGGTAATTATGATATCTCAAAAAACAACAAGCCGAAAATGTCTATATTTAAAATAAAAACAAAAAAATATTGACAAACAGAGATTTAAATAGTATAGTTTTAATTGTTGTGAATGGAAATATAAAAAAATATTTTAATATAATAGAATTGTATTTAACAAGAAGAAACAGCCGTTTCTCACCTAACAGTAATGCTAGTTAGGTTAATTAGTAATTTAAACTTGTTACTATTAAGGACGGCATTTGCTGTCCTTTTTATTATTTTAATATTATAAAATTTTCTTAATACACCTAGGAGGTGAAAATTATTAGTAAAAACAAAGATTTCATGATGAATGAGGAAATAAGACACATAGAAATAAGAGTTATAGGCGCTGATGGTTCTGCATTAGGTATTTTGAATACTAAAGATGCCTTAAAGCAAGCAGAGGAAAAAGACATGGATTTAGTTATGATGTCCCCTACTGCAAAGCCACCAGTATGTAGAATAATGGACTTTGGTAAGTTTATCTACGAACAACAGAAAAAAGAAAAAGAAGCCAAGAAGAAGCAAAAAGTTGTAAATCTTAAGGAAATACGACTAAATGCAACAATAGAAGACCATGATATTGCAATCAAGGCTAGCAATGCTAAAAGATTTTTGTTGGATGAAGATAAGGTGAAAATAACCATTAGATTCAAAGGAAGACAAATTGAAAATACAAAAGTGGGATACAAGATACTAAGCTCTTTTGTAGAAAAAATCGGTGATGTTTATATTGTTGAGAAAGCAGCTAGGCAAGAAGGACGAAATATGATAATGATTTTAGCTCCTAAAAGAGCATAACCGAGAGGAGGAATTTTATTATGCCTAAAATGAAGACACATAGAGGCGCAGCAAAAAGATTTAAGAAGACAGGTACAGGAAAGTTAAAAAGAGCGAAAGCTTTTAAAAGTCATCTGTTAACACACAAAAGCTCAAAGACAAAAAGAAACCTTAGAAAAACTGCGTTTGTTTCAACAACTCAACTGAAAGCAATGAGAAAATTGTTACCATACTTATAAGTGAATGGTGATTAGGAGGAATATTAAATGGCAAGAATAAAGAGGGCAGTTAACGCTCGTAAAAACCATAAAAAAGTATTAAAACTTGCAAAAGGATACTATGGTGGAAAAAGCAAGTTGTTTAAAACAGCTAATGAATCAGTAATAAGAGCATTAAGAAATGCTTATATTGGAAGAAGATTAAAGAAAAGAGATTTTAGAAAACTTTGGATTGCTAGAATCAATGCCGCTTCAAGACTTAGTGACCTTTCATATTCAAGATTTATGAATGGAATGAAACTTGCAGGCATAGAAATTAACAGAAAAATGCTTTCTGAAATAGCTATAAATGATCCAAAAGCTTTTGCTGAATTAGTAGAAGTTGCAAAAAAACAATTACAAGCTTAAAAACTATTTATTATAAATGTAGCCTTTAAGGCTACATTTTTTATTGCATTATTCACAAAAATATTATAAATAATATAATTAGCAATAAAATATGTTAAGTGCTATAATAGTAATATTACATTAATGGCAAAATTTAGAGGTGATTAATTTGGAATCAAGTATTAAGGCTGTTAAAAGGAAATACATATATACTCCTGTTCAGATACTTGCATTAGGTTTTGCTATAGTAATATTCGTAGGTGCAATATTGCTTAGTCTACCTATAGCTTCTCAGAGTGGTAAAATTACGCCCTTTATAGATTGTATATTTACATCTACTTCTGCTGTCTGTGTTACAGGACTAGTAACTTTAGATACAGGAACATACTGGACATATTTTGGAAAAACAGTGATAATGTTACTTATAGAAATTGGTGGACTGGGATTCATGTCTATTACCACACTAGTTTTTTTGATTTTAGGTAAACGGATAACATTAAAGGGAAGATTAATAATGCAGGAAGCTATGAATGCTAATTCACTACAAGGGTTAGTTAAAATGGCTAAATATATATTGATATTTACATTTTCTGTTGAGGCAGTAGGTGCAGTATTATTCTCAACACAATTTATTCCTCAATTTGGATTAGCCAAAGGAATTTATTATAGCATATTCCATGCGGTTTCTGCTTTTTGTAATGCTGGGTTTGACCTTATGGGGAACTTTAGTAGTGTTACTGCTTATGCAAATAATTCTGTAATAATATTGACAATTTCAGCACTAATTGTAATAGGTGGTTTAGGATTTTATGTTTGGGCAGAAGTCTATAATTCCAAGGGGCTTAAAAAGTTGTCCTTACATTCTAAAGTAGTTATTTATACCACCCTAGTGTTAATTGTTGGAGGGGCAATACTTATGTATATTTTTGAGATGAATAATCCTTACACTATGCAAGGAATGTCTTTTAAAGGCAAATTTTTATCTTCTATTTTTGCATCAGTTTCTCCAAGAACGGCTGGGTTTAATTCTATTCCCTTAGACAAAATGACTATGGCAGGCAAGTTTTTAACAATAATTTTAATGTTTATTGGTGGATCTCCTGGTTCAACAGCTGGTGGAATAAAAACAACCACTGCGGTTTTGCTTTTTATGACGGTAGTGTCTGTTGTTCGCGGTCGTGATGATACTGAAATATCTAAAAAACGCATAAGCAAGGATATTGTATATAAAGCCGTTGTAATAACTATTCTTTCCTTACTGCTTGTTATAACAGTTACCATGATATTATCTATTACTGAGCAGCAGGATATTCCTTTTGAATACTTTTTATATGAGGCTACTTCAGCATTTGCTACAGTTGGGTTAACCCTAGGGTTAACTACAAAATTAACATTTGTAGGTAAGATAGTAATAAGTCTTACCATGTATGCAGGGAGAGTGGGACTGCTTACTATAATATTGGCATTAGCTAAAACTAAAAATTCTAAATCTGGAACTATAAAATATCCAGAGGGGAAAATTTTAATTGGATAGGGGTGGGGTTAATGAGTAAAAGACAGTTTATTGTTATAGGACTTGGAAGATTTGGAACATCCGTTGCTGAGACCTTATATTCACTAGGGAATGATGTATTAGCAGTTGATTTTGATGAAGATGTAGTTCAGAATATTTCAGATAAAGTGACTCATGCAGTTCAAGTTGATGCAAATGATGAAAATAGCTTAAGAGCTCTTGGTATTCGTAATTTTGATTGTGCAGTTATTAGTATAGGTACTAATATTCAATCTAGTATTTTAGCAACACTCTTAGTTAAGGAACTAGGCGTAAAATATGTAGTTACAAAAGCAACTAATGCACTGCATGCTAAAGTATTATATAAAATAGGTGCAAATAGAGTAGTTTTTCCAGAACGAGATATGGGTGTACGCGTTGCTCATAATTTAGTCTCATCAAATATATTAGACTACATAGAATTATCTCCTGATTATAGTATAGCAGAAGTTGTTAGTCCGGAAGAGTGGCATAATAAGACTGTAAGAGAATTGAATATAAGAGCTCGATACGGTATAAATGTAATGGCTATAAAAAGAAATAATGACATTGATGTTTCTCCGTTGCCGGATACTGTAATTGAACAAGGTGATATTATTGTGGCGATAGGTAGTATTGAAGAATTAAATAAATTAGAAAGTCTAGTTAAATAAGGGGTATTGAGTTTGGAAAATATTCAAAGTAAAGATAATTTATTGATTAAAGATATTAAAAAGTTAAAAGAAAAAAAATATAGAATAAGCAGTAATATGTTTTTAGTTGAGGGTTTTAGATTTGCAGAGGAAGCAATAGATTCCGATTTCGAAGTGGTAAATATTTTTATAAGTTCAAGAGGAGAGCTAAAATATGAAGACTCTTCTTTGAAAAACAAGCTACAAAGTAATACTAAAGTTTATAGCATTAGCGACAGTTTGTTTAAAAGTATTTGCGATACGGAGAATCCACAAGGTATTATGGCTGTTGTTCGAAATAAGCCTGTAGAAATTAAATATCACCATGGGTTCTATATTCTAGCTGATAAAATTCAAGATCCTGGTAATATGGGAACTATAATTAGAACAGCTCATGCGGCAGGAGCATTAGGGGTTATAATTACAAAGGGTACTGTAGATATTTATAATGAGAAAACTTTAAGAGCAACCATGGGTTCTATTTTTAAAATACCTGTTCTTTATGATAATGATTTATCATTGGTGCAAAAACTTAGGAATAGTGGATTTAAACTCGTTGCTAGTTCCCTCGACACTGATAAAAATTTTTATGAGGTAGATTTAAAAGAAAAAGTTATTATATCGGTTGGAAATGAAGGCAATGGAATAAGCACCGAAGTTTATGACCTATGTGATTTGAAAATTAAAATTCCTATGCCAGGTGGTGCAGAATCTTTAAATGTAGCAGTGGCTGCATCAATTATGATGTATGAAGTGGTAAGGCAAAAAAATAACATAGGATTTTTGAATTTATAGTTGAATTTTTTTGTAATTGTGGTTATAATATTTTGTATACTTTTAAATAATAACAAACTATGACGGAGAAAGTAAATATAAGAATACTTACAGGGATAAGAAGCCTTAGACTGAGAGCTTCTACAGGAAATTCTTATATCGAAGTTCACTCTAGAGTTCTAACAGCGAAATAAAGTAGCTGCTTAGCGGGTAGAATCGATAACTTTATCTAAGAGGACTTTTATTTAAGTCAATTAGGGTGGTACCGCGGATTTTCCGTCCCTTCATTGTGGACGGTTTTTTTTGTTTTATAAAAAATTATTAAATGTAAAAATTACATAAATAGGAAAGGAGTGTTGATTATGAAGGAAAAATTAGAAGCCATAAAAGCAGCAGCAATGCAAGAACTAAAAGAAACAAATATTAAAGCAGATTTAGAAAATATTAGAGTTAAATATTTAGGTAAAAAAGGTGAATTAACACAAATATTAAGGGGCATGGGAAAGCTATCAAATGAAGAAAGACCAATTGTTGGTAAAATAGCAAATGAAGTTCGAGAAGACATAGAAATACTTATAACTAAAACCTCAGATTTATTTAAAAAACATGAAGTGGAAACAAAGCTAAAAAGTGAAATTATAGATATATCATTGCCAGGAAAAAAACAAGTAGTAGGGAAAAGACATCCATTAGATTTAACGCTTGAAAAAGTTAATGATATATTTTTATCTATGGGATTCGCTATTGAAGAAGGTCCCGAAGTAGAGCGAGATTATTATAATTTCGAGGCTTTAAACATACCTAAAAATCATCCGGCAAGAGGTGAGCAAGATACCTTTTATATAAATGATAGTATAGTTTTAAGAACTCAAACCTCGCCAGTACAAATAAGGACTATGGAAGCTCAGAAACCACCTATAAAAATGATTTCACCTGGTAAGGTTTATAGATCAGACGCAGTAGATGCTACTCATTCACCGATATTTTATCAAATTGAAGGATTGGTAGTAGATAAGGGTATTACTTTTGCGGATTTAAAAGGAACATTAGAGCTATTTACCAAAAAGATGTTTGGCGATAAGATGGAAATGAAGTTTAGACCACATCATTTTCCGTTTACAGAACCTTCAGCTGAGATGGATGCTACTTGTTTTGTGTGTAATGGTAAAGGCTGCAAGGTTTGTAGTGGTAGTGGCTGGATAGAACTTTTAGGTTGCGGAATGGTTCATCCAGACGTTTTAAGAAATTGTGGAATTGATCCAGAAGTTTATAGTGGATTTGCTTTCGGATTTGGTCTTGATAGAATTACAATGTTAAAATATGGAATAGATGATATTAGAGCACTTTATGAAAGTGATATGAGATTTTTAAAACAATTCTAAGTATAAAGTTATAATTACTAGTTATAAGAATACAAGAAGCTAAACTATTGACAAGTGTTTACTAAAATAGAATGGTAGGAGGATATAAAATGAAAGTACCAGTTAAATGGCTTAAAGATTATGTTGATATAAATATTTCAGCAAAGGAACTTTCCGATAAACTAACTATGTCTGGTTCAAAAGTAGAAGAGCTTATTATATCAGGTGCTGAAATCGAAAATGTTGTTACAGGTAAAATAATAGAAATAGTAAAACATCCAGATGCTGACGCATTAGTTATATGTCAAGTAAATATAGGATTAGACCTTCCAACACAAATTGTTACGGCGGCTACTAATATGAAAGAGCAAGATATTGTACCGGTAGCGCTTCATGGATCAAGTTTGCATGGAGGATTAAAAATAAAAAAAGGTAAGCTTCGTGGTATAGTTTCAAATGGTATGTTCTGTTCTGAGGAAGAACTAGGAATTGCTGGGGATGAACCTGTTCATGGGTTAATGATACTTCCAGGGGATACTCCTATTGGAAAAGATATAAAAGAAGTTTTAAAGCTTCAAAGTGTATTAATAGACTTTGAAATAACTTCAAATAGACCAGATTGCTTAAGTGTTCTAGGCATAGCTAGAGAAACAGCTGCGACTTTAGGTATAGAATATAGAAAGCCAGCCCTTGATTATAAAGCTACCGCAGCTGAGAATGTGGAAGATATTTATAAGGTTAATATTAAAGATGAACTTTGCAGAAGGTACATGTTAAAAGGTATAAAAAATGTTAAAATAGAGCCTTCTCCACAATGGATGCAAGAAAGACTTTTAGAAGCTGAAATTAGACCGATAAATAACATAGTGGATATTACAAATTTTGTTATGGTAGAGCTTGGTCAACCTATGCATGCTTTTGATGCTAGGCAAATTACTACTAATAATATAGTAATTGAAAGAGCTAATTCTAACGAAAAATTTATTACCTTGGACGAAGTAGAAAGAGAATTAGATGAAAGTATTTTAAATATAAAAGATGGAGATAGAACTATAGGTCTTGCGGGTATAATGGGAGGTTTAAATTCCGAAATTAAAGGAGATAGCACAAGCATAATATTAGAGAGTGCGAACTTTGATGGGGTAAATATTAGATTTGCTTCTAAAAAATTATCACTAAGAACTGATGCATCTTCAAAATTTGAAAAAGATTTAGATCCTAATATGGTCCAAATGGCTATGGATAGGGCTTGTAATTTAATACAAGAATTAGGTGCGGGTGAAATAATGGAAGGGTGTATAGATGTATATCCGAAAATTCTAAAACCTCATACTTTAGAAGTGGATGCAACTTGGATTAATAGTTTTTTAGGAACTGATATATCGAGGCGTGATATGAAAACATATTTGGATAGATTAGAACTAGCTACAGAAATAAAAGGTGATTATTTAATTATAAAAGTGCCTACAAATAGAGCTGATATTAATATCAGAGAAGACATCGCTGAAGAAATAGCTAGAATATATGGTTATGACAATATACCATCTACGTTACCTAATTGTGCCACTTCGAAAAGTGGAAAAAGTGAAAAGCAAAAATTAGAAGATAAAGTAGTGCTTTCTTTAACTTCTAGTGCGCTTAATCAATCTATAAGCTATTCTTTTGTAAGTCCTAAAATTTTCAATAAAATTTTAGTGCCAGAAGATAGTAAAATTAGAAACGTGGTTACTATAAAAAATCCTCTAGGAGAAGATTATAGTATAATGAGAACTACAACCATAGCATCTATGATGGAATGTTTAGGTCGTAATTACTCGAGAAATAATGAAGAAGCTAGATTGTTTGAAATAGGAAAAGTGTATATACCAAATGAGGATTCAGATAAGCTTCCGGAAGAAAGAAACATATTAACTATAGGAATGTATGGGAATGTTGATTATTTAGATTTAAAAGGTGTAGTGGAAAATGTAATAGACAGTTTGGGATTAAAAAATATCTCATTTAAAAGAGAAAGTGAGAATCCAACTTATCACCCTGGAAAAACTTCAAATTTATATATAAAGAGAGAACTTGTAGGCGTAGTTGGAGAAATCCATCCTAGTGTTTCAGAGAACTACGAAGTGGAACAAAGGTGCTATATAGCAGAATTAAACTTAGATATACTATATAAATATGCTGACTTAAATAAGAAATATAATGCACTACCAAAATTTCCTGCTGTAACAAGAGATATTGCACTTATAGTTGATGAGGAAGTTCTAGTTCAAGACATTGAAGATATAATTGTAAAGCAAGGTGGAAATATTTTGGAAAGTACTAAGTTATTTGATGTGTATAAGGGCAAGCAAATAGCTGAAGGTAAAAAAAGTATAGCTTATGCTATAATATATAGACGTGTTGATAAGACTTTAACAGATGAAGAAGTAAACAAGGTGCACGAAAAAATATTAAGAACTCTAGAACATAAATTAGGTGCGCAGCTTAGATAATAATCTTAGATTAAGACCCTCTTAGAAATAAGGGGGTTTTATCATTGGTTGGGATATTGAAGAAATATTCTGTGAATTAATTTGAAAATATTGGTTTTATTAAAGGATATATTGTGGTACAATGAATATAACTAATCTGTCTAAGAGGGTGTTTTAGATGAACGTTGTAACAATAAAAATAAACGGCAATGAATATAATTTAAAAGGTGACGAAAGAGAAGAATATTTACATATGGTAGCTAGCTATGTGGATAAGAAAATAAAGAGCATAATGGGTAACAATGAAAAGCTTAGCACTTCCTCAGCAGCAATTTTAACTGCTTTAAATTTAGGCGATGATATGTTTAAAAGTCATTCACTTTGCAAGGAACTTTCAAATAAAAACGAATCTTTAGAAAAACATGATAAAGAATCTATTGCACAATTAGAAGATTTTAAAAAACAATTAAATCATATGGAAGCATATAATCAAGAATTGTACAATAAATTTAAAAATATAGAAAATGGTGAGTATGTAAAAACCTTAGAGCAAGAAAATATAAGGATTGCGCAAGAATTACAAGTAATGAAAGAGTCTACGAAAGTTTGTATTGAAGAAAATAGAAAGATAAAAGTAGAAAATAAGGACATGAGATTTAAGCTCCAATCTTCTAAGTACAAAATAATTGATTTGCAAAACAAATTGATAGAATACCAAATTAATTTAGCTAAACAAAGAAAAATTAGTAATCCGCTTTTAACTAGGGACAAAGAGTAAATTAATTTCATATAATACAATTAAATTATCGCCGAAAGGCGATTTTTTTATGCGGTAATATACACGAATATACAAGATATAAACAAATAAAAAACTTATAAAAACTGTGTGTAAACTCATAAAATATTTACAATTCAAAGGAGTAGGGTGCTTTACGATGCAGATAATATATAAATGTTTAAAAAAGATATTGCATATTTATGCAATATAATGTATTCTTATAGAGGTAATATATATACAAGGGGGAATAACATATGAAGAATATTAATAGTAAAAAAATAATTAGTATGATAGTAACAATTTTAATAGCCTTTAGTTTATCTGCGTGCTCACAAGGAAAACAATCAGTTGCAGTTTCGAAGATAGATAGCATTAAAGAAAAAGGTAAAATAGTAATTGGTACAAGTGCAGATTATCCACCCTATGAATTTCATAAATCAATCCAGGGCAAGGATACAATTGTGGGTTTTGATATAGAAATAGCAAAAGAAGTAGCAAAGGATTTAGGAGTAAAGCTTGAAATAAAGGATATGAAGTTTGATGGCCTGCTTGCTGCCTTAGAAACAGGAAACATAGATTTTGTTGCGGCAGGTATGACGCCTACAGAAGATAGAAAAAAGAATGTGAATTTTTCTAAAATCTATTATACAGCAATTCAATGTGTTGTTATAAGAACTGAAGACGAAGGCAGGATTAAATCATTAGAAGATTTAAAAAATAAAAAAATAGGAGTTCAAAAGGGTGCAGTGCAAGAACAATTAGCAAAGGAGCAACTTTCAACCTCAGAGATAAAACCACTTGGGAAAGTATCAGACCTTATACTGTCTTTAAATACTAAAAAAGTAGATGCTGTGATTGTTGAGCTTCCTGTTGCAAAAGCATACGTGAATCAAAATTCATCTCTAACATTGTCAAAAGTACAGCTTAAAACAAAAGAAGAGGGCTCAGCAGTGGCAGTAAAAAAAGGTAATGAAGACTTAGTAGGTTCAATAAATACTACTATTACTAAATTAATTAAGGATAAAACCATTGATAAATTAGTTGAAGATGCTAATAAAGGTGCAGAATACTAAAAAATTATATGAATTATAGGAGAAGAGGATTATATGGATTTTTCATTTTTAAGTGAATACTACATGTTTTTTATAAATGGTGCTAAATTTACGTTGATAATTGCATTTTTTTCTGTGTTACTCGGAGTTATTGGTGGGACTATTTTTGCGCTAATGAAAATATCTAAAAGTGTGATTTTAAACATGATCGCATCCACATATATTGAGATTATTCGCGGAACACCAGTTTTAGTGCAGTTATATATTATTTTTTATGGCTTGCCTTATGTTGGTGTAGAATTACCAGATATGGTAGCGGGTATTATTGCTCTTTCTATAAATAGTTCTGCTTATGTAGCAGAAATTATTCGTGGAGGAATAAATTCTATTGATAAGGGACAAATGGAAGCGGCTAGGTCACTGGGCATGTCTTATAACATGGCTATGATAAATATTATAATTCCGCAAGCTGTTAAGACTATAATACCAGTGCTAGGAAATGAATTTATAGTAATTATTAAGGAATCTTCTATAGTTTCCATAATAGGAATTCATGAGTTATCTTATAATGCAGATACCGTAAGAGGAAATATATTTAAGCCTTTTGAGCCATTGCTAATTTCAGCTTTTATATATTTTGTTATGACATTTACACTTTCTAAATTCATGAAGCGTGTGGAAGCGAGGTTGAAAATCAGTGATTAAAGTTTGTAACTTAAAGAAAGATTTTGGAAAATTGCAAGTGCTTAAGGGTATTGATATTCATGTTAAAAAAGGAGAAGTTGTGGTAGTTATTGGTCCAAGCGGTTCAGGTAAAAGCACTTTTTTAAGATGCTTGAATTTACTTGAACAGCCAACTTCTGGTGAAATATATTTTCAAGAGGTTTCGATAATAAGTAAACATAATAATATTGATATCCAAAGGCAGAAGATGGGTATGGTTTTTCAAGGATTTAACCTTTTTCCCCATATGACAATACTAGATAACATAGCTTTTTCACCTATTAAGGTTAAAAAACTTTCAAAACAAAGTGCAGAAAAATTAGCTTTTGAACTGCTTGAAAAAGTTGGACTGGAAGATAAGGCAAGTAGTTACCCAGCTCAATTATCAGGAGGGCAAAAACAAAGAATAGCAATTGTTAGAGCTCTTGCTATGAAGCCAGATGTAATGCTATTTGATGAGCCAACATCTTCTCTAGATCCTGAAATGGTAGGAGAAGTGCTTGAGGTTATGAAGAGTCTCGCTGTGGAGGGTATGACTATGGTAGTTGTAACTCATGAAATGGGATTTGCGAAAGAAGTGGGAAGTAGGGTGCTATTTATGGACAATGGATATATTGTTGAAGATGGAACTCCTGAGGAAGTTTTTAATAATCCCACAAATCAGCGTACAAAAGAGTTTTTAGCAAAAATTTTATAGTTTTAAAGATTTATATATTAAAGGGGACTAGAGATAGTTCTCTTTTTTTTATTTTTATTATATAAAGTAAGATCCTGTAGAATTCAATATATGCTATTGGACAGACTTCTATATGATTTAACCTTGAAGATTATAATTTATTATTTATAGCCACTTAATCTATATTGTAGTATTATAGATTTGTAACTATTTATTGGATTATAAAGACAATTAATATTACAGCACCAAAGGTAAAATCATTATTTGACAGGAGAGAGGATATGAAAAAGCAATCGTTTATAAATATGAAAAAGTTCCAAAAGGTATTAAGTGTATTCCTAATAATATTATTTCTAAACCCCATTTATGCAAAAGTACTAGCTCAACCTACAGTACTAGAAGAAGGTAAAAAAGTATTAGAAACTAACTATGTAAATACAGTATCAGATTACGTATTAGATGCACCAGATTTAACTGAAATGGTGAAGAGACTTAATGATCCCTATTCTGATTACTTTGCAAAGAAGGAGTATTCTGAGTTTGTAGGGAGCATAAACAATACATTTAGTGGAATAGGTATTGGAATTGATATGCTGCCACAGGGAATAAGAGTGTCTAGGGTTATTGAGAATTCTCCAGCAATAGATGCGGGACTTAAGGTGGGAGATATTATAGTACAAGCAGATAACAACAATTTAGTCGGAATTCCATCTGCTGAGGAAGCAATAAAATATATAAAGGGTGAAACCGGTACTTATGTGAAGCTAGTAGTGCAAAGAGATAGCACGGCACTAAATTTTAACATTCAGCGTAGAGAAATAAAGTCACCAACTGTAAGTAGTGGAATGCTACCGGGTAAGGTAGCATATATATCTATTGTGTCTTTTGGACAGGATACTGGTGATTTGTTTTCAGTAGCCGTAAATAAAATGAGCCAGCTAGGAGCCAGCAGCTACATTATAGACCTGAGGTATAATGGTGGGGGCTATATGGGCACAGCGCTAGATATAGCAGGTCATTTTATTGGGGGTGCGCCCGCAATTATTATAGAGGATAAGCTTGGAGGCAAATATAAATACAAAGCTCAAGGTCATGGAAAATTAATAGAAAAGCCTGTTATTTTTTTAATAAATAAATATTCGGCTAGTGCATCAGAAATATTAGCAGCAGCTGTTAAGGATTATGACAAGGCTGTTTTTATAGGCACAACAACCTATGGAAAAGGAGTTGCTCAACAAATGTTTCCATTGTCTGATGGTAGCGTCCTTAAGCTTACTGTGGAAAAGTTTTACTCACCTTATGGAAATATAATTCATAAGACTGGAGTATCTCCAGATTTTGAAGTAAAGGATGAAGAGGTTGACTCTTTGAAGGTAGCAAATTTACTACTAAGTAGTACAAGTGTGCCAGAAGACAAAAGTGGATATATGAGAATTGACATTGATAGCAAAAAGTTTTATATTGATCTTAAAATGGCTAGAAGTGAGGAATATTGGACTGCATTTACTTACATACTAAGTAAGAATTCACTAAATAATAATTACCTGGGAACTATTGCAGGTTGGGAAAAAATTACGAGTGAACAGGCAAGTAATAAAAGCCTTGCGGGTTTTTCAAATTATAAAATATTAAGTGACTTAAAAAAGGACATAAATGTAGATAAGCATTTTACCATTAATTTCAATATGCCTATAGAGGTTGATAGTATAAAGTCACAAGGAATTGAGCTTATGGCTGAGACTACAGGAAAAAGAATTCCAATAAAATTAGATGTTAATAATAATAATAATACAGTAATAGCAACGCCAAATGAACAATTAAAAAAAGGACAAACATATTATCTAGTAGTTAATGATAGTGTACGGGATGTAAGTGGAAAAAAAATAAAACAAGGTATTGTAATTAAATATATAGTACCCTAAAACAGAATTTTTTTTTAAAAAAGAGTATAAGATTTAAAACTTTAACAAACAAAACATATAAGGCTGAGGATATATTCCAGAAAGACTCACAATTTTAAAAAAAATTGTGAGTCTTTTTTTTATTAGTCAATTTTCCTAAACCCTATTCCAGGATAGATGTTACAAGACTTTATTGATAGGTAGTTAAAAAAATGAAATTTAATAATCAGATTTGTAAGATAATAATTTCTATTTACAAATTTATTATTTATACAATGCTACGACTAATTTTTGTATAAAAAACTATTATTTTGAAAAAAATACGAAAAAAACGAGAGGAAATATAAGTCGAAGAAAAAATATTGCCATTTTATAGCAAAGATACTATAATTTATTTAAATTGGTAAACCATAACATTAAATTACCTGTAAATCATATAATTATATGGGTAGAAAAATTTCAGTGGTGTATAAGTATCCTTCTGAAGTCCTTAATTAAGGTACTTTAGTATATTTTTAATGATTTGCCTTAAGTTATATTTTTAATATGTTTTATTTCCAAAAAAGTTGACGTAAAAGATAATAAATATATTGGAAAAAAATATTAGAAATAGACTTGCAAATATAAAGGGGTTATATTAAAACCTCAAAAGTTTATAAAATAAAAGGGGGAAAAAACATTGAAAAGAAAAGTTGCTGGATTTTTAAGTTTAGCCATGTCAATGACTCTATTATTTTCAGCTTGTGGTAAAAGCAGTTCTGGAGGAGCGGGAAAGGATTTAAAAGCATCAGAAGTTTTAGCTGCTACAAATCCAGAAAAAGTACCACCTACAGCAAGAGGCAGAAAAGATACTTTAATTATTGGTTTTGCAGCACCAGAAGGGAAATTCAATCCAATATATTCAAGTACAGTAGATGATAGTTATGTTACTGAGATGGTGTTTGATGGGTTAATGTCAAATGATGTTCAAGGAAATCCTATAGGAAAAGTAGCTAAGAAATGGGAGATTTCAAAAGATAGTAAAACCTATACTTTCCATTTAAACAAAGACATTAAATTTAGTAATGGAGAAAAATTAACGGCGAGGGATGTTGAATTTACGTTTACATCTATTTGTGACCCAAAGTATGATGGCTCAAGGTCAGACTCTGTAGACAAATTAGTTGGATATAAAGAGTATCATAAGGGAGAGGCTAAAACTGTTGAAGGTATAAAGGTTATAGACGATTATACAATTTCCTTCACTGAAACTGAAGTAAAAGCTCCAGCACTTAGTTCTGATTTTGGTACAGGAATTATGTGCAAGAGCTACTACAACTTTGAAAAAGGTGATATTAAAAAAATAAAAGATTTGTTCTTAAAACCTATGGGATGTGGTCCATATATTTTTAAAAATTATAAAGCAGGACAAGAAGCTAACTTTGAAAAAAATCCAAGCTATTGGGATGGCGTAGCTAAGATTAACAAGGTAATCTTAAAGGTTACTACTGCCCAAACTAATATTCAAGGGTTATCTGCTGGTGAAGTAGATATGGATAGAATTCCAGCTGCACCAGAAAATATTCAAATGCTTCAAAGTGCAGCATTTGTAAATATGCAACTTTATCCTGAAAATGGATATGGGTTTATAAGTTTAAACCTTAAAAATGAAAAATTCAAAGATAAGAAAGTACGTCAAGCACTTACTTATGGACTTAATAGAAAAGGATTTATAGATGCTAGATATAAGGGTTATGCTGATGTGTGCAATGTGCCTATGTCAAAAGTTTCTTGGGCATATACTCAGGATATAAACAAATATGAATATAATCCTGAAAAAGCAAATCAATTATTAGAAGCTGCAGGATGGATTAAAAAAGATAATGGCTTTAGATATAAGGATGGTAAAAAGTTTGAAATTCATTGGATGACTTTTCAAGGAAGCAAATACGTTGAAATGTTAATTCCAATAGTAAAAGACAATTGGAAGGCTATAGGAATAGATGTTATTCCTGAATTAATGGAATTCAACACTTTGAGTACAAAGGTTTTTGATGAACAAAAATTTGAAATGTATAATATGTCCTGGACTTTAAATATTGATCCTGACCCATCAGGAATATTCGCTTCTAAACAAGCAGAACTAGGTGGATATAATGCTGGAAGTTGGAAAAATGAAGAAAGTGACAAATTAATGAACGAAGCTCTTAAAACCACAGACTTGAAAGAAAGAAAAAAAATATATGGAGAATGGCTAAAGATTGTTAATGAAGAGCTCCCATACATTTTTATGGATCAAAGTAAAGAAATGTGGGCTGTAAGTTCAAGAGTTAAAGGTATAGACTTATCTCCATATATTAGGTTTACACATCAAATTGCAAAGGCAGAATTAATTGAACCTAAAGCTAAATAGGTGAAAAAATTATTAATATATTTTACTATGCTTGGTTAAATCCAAGCATAGTTTATAAAGGGGGATTATCATGAGGCAGTATATAACCAGAAGATTGCTGCAAATGATACCTGTTTTAATAGGGGTATCTATAGTAATATTTTTCATATTGCAGTTGGCACCAGGTGATGCATTAACAGGGAAAATGGATGGACATTTAACACCAGAAAGAAAACAAGAATTAAGACACCAAATGGGACTAGATCTACCGGTGCACAAGCAATATCTTAGGTGGGCAGGTGGAATGCTCCATGGTGATTTGGGCGAATCTACCACCTTTAAACAACCAGTAGGAAAAGTTATGAACACATATATTTGGAATACCTTTTATCTATCTATACTCTCATTAATATTAAGTGTATTAATTTCAATTCCAATTGGAGTGATTTCTGCTACTAAACAGTATTCTAAGTTTGATGGATTTTTCACCATATTTGCCCTGATAGGCATTTCAATGCCCTCCTTCTTTTTTGGAATGCTTCTTATCAAAGTCTTTGCGGTGGATTTGTTAGTGTTACCAGTTTCGGGTATGAGTACGGCAGGGAGTACCGCAGTAGGTATAACCCATGTCTTAGATGTAGGTCGTCATATGATACTGCCACTAATTGTGCTTACCTTAGGAAGTGTTGCAGGGCTTATGAGATACACAAGATCTAGTATGCTAGAGGTAATAAGGCAGGATTACATAAGGACTGCTAGAGCTAAAGGCATTAAGGAAAAAGTTGTTATATATAAACATGCTCTTAAAAATGGGATGATTCCTGTTATTACACTACTTGGATTTTGGCTTCCAGCATTATTTTCTGGAGCATTTATTACAGAAAGCATTTTTGGCTGGCCAGGCATAGGACCTATAGATATCGGTGCAGTAAGTGGACGGGATTATCCACTGATGATGGGGATAAATATCTTATTTGCAATATTAACTTTGTTTGGAAATTTAATTGCAGATGTTACTTATGCCGTAGTGGATCCGAGAATAAGGCTTAAATAGGAGGTGTCAAAATGCAACTAGAATTGAAACCAGAAGTTAAACAATTAAAAAAAGAAGAAATCTTGAGTCCTTGGAAGATAATAAGGAAAAGATTAAAGAAAAATAAACTAGCTATGTTTGGAATGTATATACTGACTTTTATGATACTTATGTCCTTCATTGGCCCCTTAATATCACCTTATAAAATGGAAAGTATAGATTTATTTAATGTATCAGCCAACCCATCTTTCAAACATTTATTGGGTACGGATGATGTAGGAAGAGATGTTTTAGTAAGAGTAATGTATGGGGGTAGAATCTCTCTTTCTGTAGGAATACTTGCTGTGTTTGTTGAAGTGCTAATTGGAAGTGTATTAGGCGGAATAGCAGGCTTTTATGGTGGGATAGTGGATGGGATAATAATGAGAATAGTTGATATATTTTTATGTTTTCCAGGACTTCCACTACTTATAATGCTGGCAGCAGTAATGTCAGATTTAAAAGTTCCCCCAGAGTATAGGATGTACGTAGTTATGTTTATTATAGGATTCATTGGATGGCCGGGTCTTTGTCGTATTGTTCGTGGCCAAATATTATCCCTTAGGGAACAGGAATTTATGCAGGCCGCAGAAGCTTTAGGCCTTAAGGATAGGCGAAAAATATTTAGTCACTTATTACCCAATACCTTTGCGTCTATTATAGTTTCAGCTACTTTGGGTATAGGTGGTGCAATTTTAACAGAATCAACATTGAGTTTTCTAGGACTTGGGGTTACGCCACCAACACCATCTTGGGGTCAAATGGTTCAAGCAGTTAATAACTCATATATATTACAATTTAAACCTTGGATTTGGGCGCCTCCTGGTATATGCATTTTCTTAACAGTAATGGGCATAAATTTATTTGGAGATGGACTTCGGGATGCCATCGATCCAAAACTAAAAGTTTAGGAGGCACATAATGGGTAATAATTTAGTTGAAATAAAAAATCTGAAAACTTATTTTTATACAGAGGATGGTATTGTAAAAGCTGTTGACGATGTTAGCTTTAATATTAAGAAAGGTGAAATAATAGGAGTTGTTGGAGAATCAGGTTGTGGTAAAAGCGTTACAGCAATGTCTATAATGAGATTAGTTTCTTCTCCACCAGGGAAAATAGTTGGGGGTGAAATTATATTTGAAGATAAAAAGATATTAGAGCTTAAAGATGATGAAATGAGGGCAATTAGGGGCAATGATATAGCGGTAATATTTCAAGAACCTATGACCTCCTTAAACCCTATATTTACTATAGGGTATCAAATAGAAGAAGTAATTCTGCTTCATCAAAAGTTGAATAAGATACAAGCTAAGGAAAAGGCAATAGAAATGTTAAAGCTAGTTGGAGTACCAAGAGCAGAAGAAATAGTTGAGTGCTATCCCCACGAGCTTAGTGGAGGTATGCGCCAAAGGGCAATGATTGCAATGGCAGTGTCTTGCAATCCAAAGCTTTTAATAGCAGATGAGCCAACAACTGCATTAGATGTAACAATTCAAGCACAGATACTTGATATTATGAAGGATTTAAAGAAAAAACTTAATACTTCAATAATGCTTATTACTCATGACCTTGGAGTAATAGCTGAAATGGCAGAATATGTAGTGGTTATGTATGCTGGTAAGGTTATTGAGGAAGCACCTGTAATTGAGTTATTTAAGAATCCTATGCATCCATATACTGAAGGATTAATGAAATCTAAACCTTCACTGAATGAAGATGTGGATAGATTATATTCAATACCTGGACAAGTTCCAAACCCAATTAATATGCCGGAAGAATGTTATTTTTGTGCAAGGTGTTCGAAAACTATGGATATTTGTAGAAAGCAGCAACCACCTATTAAAGAGATAACGCCAGGACATAAGGTAGCTTGTTTTTTATATGAGGAGGGGAAGTAAGTGGGCGAGGCAATAGTTAGAGTAGAAAATTTAAAAACATATTTTCCTATTCGAGGTGGAATACTTCAAAAGACTGTGGGCTTTGTTAAAGCTGTAGATGGAGTATCTCTATATATAAATAAAGGAGAAACCTTGGGCCTGGTTGGGGAATCTGGCTGTGGTAAAACTACAGTTGGCAGAACTATGTTAAGACTTCTAAATAAAACAGAAGGGGATGTATATTTTAAAGATAGAAATGTATTTGAACTTTCAAAAAAAGATTTAAGAAAAATAAGACCTAAGATGCAAATAATTTTCCAAGACCCATATAGCTCTCTTAATCCAAGACTTACTATAGGCCAAATAGTTGGAGAAGCACTAATAGATCATGGAATATTACCTAAAAGTGAAATAGCTGGTAGAGTTCAAGAGGTACTAGAAATTTGTGGCCTTGCGCCCTATCATATAAGAAGATATCCCCATGAATTTTCAGGTGGGCAAAGGCAAAGAATAGGAATAGCAAGAGCTCTTATATTAAATCCAGAATTTATAGTTGCAGATGAACCTGTATCTGCACTAGATGTGTCTATTCAATCTCAAATAGTAAATTTAATGTGTGATCTTCAACAAAAAATGGGATTTTCATATTTGTTTATTTCACACGATTTAAGTGTAGTAAAACATATTAGTAACAGAATAGGGGTTATGTACCTAGGTTCTTTGGTGGAACTCGCACCAAAAAATGAATTGTACAATAATCCTCTTCATCCATACACAAAGGCATTATTATCTGCTGTACCATTGCCTGATCCAACATTAAAGAGAGAAAGAATTATACTTAAGGGTGATATACCAAGCCCGGCAAATCCACCATCAGGCTGTAAATTTCACACCCGTTGCTCTTATGCTATGAAAAAATGTAGTGAAGAATGCCCACAATATAAAAATGTAGGGGGAGAACACTTTGTAGCTTGTCATCTACTGTAAAATCCAACAAGGGGGATAAATGTATGACAAAGGGAACAGAAATAGAAAGGATAAAGGCTGATGATTTACGATGTAATGATTTGGAAAAAAATCAAGCTGTAGGTTGGAGGGACATTGTAGCCATTGTTATAGCACAATTTCAGATATTGATGCCTATAATGGTTGTAGCTGCCTTAGTCATGGGTCTATTGTTATTTATTATAATGAAAGTATGGATGCAAAATTAATAATAGGTAACTACTATTCATAAAAAACTCTAGATTTTAAAGGAATAGGCCTCAGTAGTAGTGAAAAATTTGTCGAATACAAATTTACACTATCACTGGGGTGTTTATTTGGTTATAATTAAGGTATAAAGTTATAACATGAAAAGGGTGGTACTTATATGAATATATTAACAATAGAAGAAATGAGTAAAAGTTATAGTGAGAGAGTACTCATTAATAAGGTGTCACTTGGTATAAGTGATGGCGATAAAATTGGATTAATCGGAGTAAATGGTACGGGGAAATCCACATTTTTAAAAATAATAGCTGGATTTGAAGTTCCGGACGCCGGAAGAATTTTAAAGGGAAATAAGATGAATATAGAATATTTACCTCAAAATCCTGAATTTGACCCAGAGGCTACAGTGCTTGAGCAAATTTTTAAAAGTGAAACTGATGTTATGAAGGTTATACGGGAATATGAAGTAGTTATAGAGAAAATGGAGGAAAATCCAGAAGATGAGTCCGTTCAAAATGCTTTAATGAACCTTAACACTAAGATGGATGCATGTAATGGATGGGAAGTTCAAAATGATGCAAAAATTATACTTACGAAACTTGGAATAACTGATTTCAAGCAGCACATTGGTGAGCTTTCAGGGGGACAAAGAAAAAGAGTGGCTTTATGTAGTGCTCTAATTACTCCCTCAGATTTACTAATATTGGATGAACCTACAAATCATATGGATAATGAAATAATAGATTGGCTTGAGAAATTTTTAAATAGTAGAAAAGGCGCACTACTTATGATTACGCATGATAGGTATTTTTTAGATAGAATTACAAATAAAATAATTGAATTAGATAAGGGTAATCTATATAGTTATCAGGGGAATTATAGTGTGTTTTTGGAAAAGAAAGTTGAAAGAATGGCTTTAATGGATTCAGTAGAGAGAAAAAGAGAGAGTTTATTTAAAAAGGAACTAGCTTGGATAAGGCGTGGAGCAAAAGCTAGAACTACTAAACAAAAGGCTAGAATAGACCGATTTGATGAGCTTCGCGATGGAAAAGTTGAGGTAACAAACGAAAAGTTAGAATTATCTTCGGCATCTACTAGACTTGGTAAAAAAATTATGAATGTAGAACATATTTATAAAGCATTTGGTGAGAAGAAATTAATTAGTGATTTTAGCCATATTTTCACTAGGAGAGATAAAGTAGGTATTATAGGGCCTAATGGTATGGGGAAATCTACGCTTATGAATATTTTAAGTGGAATATTAAGTCCGGATTCAGGGGTCGTCGAATGGGGGGAAACATTGAAAATTGGCTTCTTCCATCAAGAAAATGGTGAGATGAATGAGAAACTGCGTGCTATAGAGTACATTCGCGAAGGTGCAGAATATATAACTACAGGCGATGGAGAACAAATTACAGCTTCTCAAATGCTTGAGAGATTTTTATTTGATGGAACTACAAAACATTCTTTTATTTCTAGTTTATCTGGTGGGGAAAAAAGAAGATTATACTTATTAAGAATTCTTATGGAAGCTCCAAATGTACTGTTCTTAGATGAGCCAACTAATGACTTTGATATTCAAACTCTAGCAGTACTTGAAGATTATTTAGATGGATTTAATGGTGTAGTTATAACTGTATCTCATGATAGATACTTTTTAGATAGAGTTTCTGATAAAATATTCAGTTTTGAGGGAAATGAAAAGATAATTCAATTTGTAGGCAATTATTCTGAGTATAAAGAATATATAGAAAAAAATCCGAATTTAATAGACGGAGATAAAGAAGAACTCAAAAGTGTAAATGCAGAGGATGAAAGCAGTAAAGCTGAGGAAATTAAAGAAAATAAGCTTTTGAAGTTTACTTTTAAGCAGCAGAAGGAATTTGATGAAATTGACGGTAGAATTGAGGAAAAAGAAAAGCAGCTAGAAGAAGTTAATAAAAAAATCAATGCTGGAAGTAGTGATTTTGAATTTTTACAGAAACTAGTTGAGCAGCAAAAGAATATAGAAGCTGAGATTGAACACTACATTACAAGATGGACATATCTAAATGAATTAGATGAGGAAATAGAGGCGCAGAAAAACAACTAAAAGTTATTAAGAAGGTAAAACTTATGGAGAAAAATAGAGATATAAAAATATCAGTCCGCAATTTAGTAGAGTTTGTAATGCGTGCAGGGGACTTAGATATGAGGTTTATGGGAAGCAGTCGAGCGGTAGAGGGTACTATTGCACACCAGAAAATTCAGAAGGAAAACAGAGAAAAATATTCTGTATTTCTTGGAGAAGAATATTCCTCTGAGGTAAGCTTAAAGCATATTGTACCATACAATGGTGGCAACATTGTAATTGATGGGCGTGCTGATGGTATTCTAATAAAAGATAATGAGGTCACTGTAGATGAAATCAAAACAGTTACTAAGGATTTAGAATTGGTCCATGAGGATTACAATAGTCTTCATTGGGCTCAAGCAAAGTGCTATGCATATATATATGGGATTCAAAATAACCGTAAGGATATGTATGTGCAATTAACATATTATGAAATAGATAGTGAAAAAATCAAGAGATTTATTAAAGCCTTTTCAATTAAAGAACTCCAAGAATTCTTTAATGAAATTATCTCTAGCTATTTTATATGGGCAAATATTACTAGTGATTGGAATAAGGCAAGAGATAGCAGCATAAAAGATTTGAAATTCCCTTTTGATAATTACAGGGAAGGTCAGAGGGAACTGGCTGTTTCTGTATATAAGACAGTGGTAGAACACAAGAAAATGTTTTTGCAAGCCCCCACTGGAGTAGGTAAAACTATATCTACTCTGTTTCCAGCGGTTAAAGCTATGGGAGAAGGATATACTTCAAAAATTTTTTACTTAACAGCCAAAACTATAACAAGACAAGTTGCCCAGGATGCCTTCCATAAAATGAAGGATAATGGACTTAAATTCAAGACCATTACAATAACAGCAAAGGATAAGATATGTTTTAGTAAGGGTAGTGCCTGTAATCCTGAGCAATGTAAGTTTGCAAAAGGGCATTTTGACAGAGTTAATGATGCTATACAGGACATTTTAGAAAATGAAAATACATTTAGTAGAGAAGTAATTGAGAGTTATTCAAATAAATATAATATTTGTCCCTTTGAATTTTCATTGGATCTAACAATATGGTCTGATTGTGTTATATGCGATTATAATTATGTGTTTGACCCCAGAGTTTACCTAAAGAGATTTTTTATGGACAATAATGGAGATTATACTATTTTAGTTGATGAAGCTCATAATCTAGTGGATAGAGCTCGCGAAATGTTTTCTTGCGAGTTTCATAAAAAACCACTTCTAGAGTTAAAAAAAGAAATAAAAGGTCGCCAGGATAACTTATATAAAGTTTTGAACAAGTTAAATGCACTTATGCTTAGTATGAAGAAAATGTGCAATGAAGACGGATATTATAAACAAAATTCTCAGCCTGAGGATATATATAGTCTTCTTAATAAACTTACTAAAATACTAGAAGTATGGCTGACAAAAAATGAAAAGTCTGAAGTGTATGATAAATTTTTGGACTTGTATTTTAATTCCTTGAGCTTTATTCGCATATCTGAACTTTATGATGATAAATATATAACTTATGTAGAGTGTACTGAAGATGATGTAGTGTTAAAGATGTTTTGCCTCGATCCATCCAAGCTTTTAAGAGAGGCAGCAAAAAGAGGGAAATCAGTGGTGTTTTTCTCTGCAACTCTCCTACCCTTATTATACTTTAAAGAAATTTTGGGTGGAGAAAAGGAAGATTACCATCTAACCTTAGATTCTCCATTCCATAAAAAAAACCTTAAAGTAATGATAGCTAGGGATATTTCTACTAAATATAAATATAGAGAAAATAGTTACTCCAAAATAGTAGAATACATATATGCTGTAATAAGTGCTAAGAATGGGAATTATATGGTGTTTTTTCCTTCTTATAAATATATGGAGGTTGTTAGTGATATATTTGTTCTAAAATACCCACAAATTAAAGTAAGGATTCAAACTAATTTTATGACTGAAGATGCAAGAGAAGCTTTTCTCCAAAATTTTAGTGATAGGGACTCTGAAAATATTTTAGGCTTTGGAGTTTTAGGTGGTATATTTTCGGAAGGAATTGATTTAAAAGGTGACAGGCTGATTGGTGCAATAGTAATTGGGGTAGGACTGCCTATGATTTGCTTTGAAAAAGAAATTATTGTGGAATACTATGATAAAAAAAGCAAGTGCGGTTATGAATATTCTTATATGTACCCAGGAATGAATAAAGTACTGCAGGCAGCGGGAAGGGTAATTAGAACGGAGGAAGATAGAGGTACGGTCCTTTTAATAGATGATAGATTTCTAGAGCAAAGGTATAGACGACTATTTCCGAAGCAATGGGATGATTTTATTAAAATAAATAGTAGTGAAGATGCAAGGAAAAAGGTTTGTGAATTTTGGGAGTAAATTAAAAAGAACTTGAGCATTTGCTCAAGTTCTTTTTATATAAACAATTAAAATTTATTAAGTACATGGGGGGATAAGGAAAAGGAAACTAAATATTTATAACTGCTACAAATATATCTACATCAATATAAGATATTTACAACTACGAATACGATAATATTTTTTTGTTTGTTAGCTTAAATATTAGAACAAATAATCACCATCATTGTCAAATATAAAAAATAAGTAGTTTCCATTTATCTTTTGTTTTTGGGGGATTTTAATCTTTGTAGGTTTATATCGAAATAAGTTTTATCTTTAGTTGGTTACTATCGTTGTTATTCGACTTATTTCCTATTTTAAGAATAGCATGATTAACACAAATAGTCAATAGAATTTTTAAAAAGTTAATATGATAAAGACTAAAAATGAAAAATCAAAACACATTCGACAAAAAGTATAAAATATGTAATTAAATAAAAATCATTACAAAATTTTATGAACTTTTTAGGGATATTTTTTACAGAAAATTAATAATGATTTAAGTGTTATAGTGATAAAATGAAAGTAAGAATAAGAAGGGTAGTAACAATTGTGAATTGTTAATTACTCCAGAGGATAATAGGAGGAATAGTATAAATGTCTGTTAACTTTGCTAGAGAATTTTATGGCTGGGATAGGTTTTCAAAAATAATCTTATTAATAGGAGTATTTTTGTTTGTAACTGGGTATGCATGGATTTTAGGAACAGCAATTATTATCTATTCAATTTGGAGGAGCAAATCAATTAAAGTACATGGTAGAAATAATAAAAAATTTGTTTTTGAAACCACAAAAAGAAGTTTTAATTATAAAATGGATAATTTCAAGAAAAACATGAACTTAATTAATATTAAGAAAGATATGGAAATGCTTAATGCTAAAATCAAGAAATATAAACTTATGGAAAGATTAAAAGAAAGAAGAAAATATGTAATTACCATTTGTCCTAAATGTGGGCAAAAATTAAGACTTCCAAAGGGTAAGGGTAAAATTATTGTAACTTGTTCTAAGTGTTGTAGCGAATTTAGACTAAAAACATAAAAAAATAAACGAGATATCCCAATAAAGGAAATCTCGTTTGTTTTTTGGACCCATAGCTTATTCAAGCTATGGGTCTATTTAAAAAAATCTTAAATTATTTTCCTGATCCTAATTCAGCAAGACAATCTTTACAAATGTTTTTACCTTTGTAGTTTACAACATCTCTTGCGTTTTGACAGAAAATACAAGCTGGCTCATATTTTTTTAGGATGATTTGTTCACCATCTACATAGATTTCTAAAGCATCTTTGATATCTATATCCAAAGTTCTTCTTAATTCTATAGGAATAACAATTCTTCCAAGTTCGTCCACTTTTCTTACTATACCTGTTGATTTCATATAATTTCCTCCTCGAACATCTTTCGACTTATTTATAATTAAATTGTAGCAAAAATAACATAAAACGTCAATAGGTTTATGAAAATATTTAATAATAATAATAAAAATTAATAAACTTTTACGTATTATGCAAAAAGGTCATAATAGTCTGTCATTTTAAACAGTATTATAATGCCCTCTACATTATACATAATTTTTTATATAAATACAATATCTATAATGAATTGTAATTAGTGTAAAAAAATATAGGGTATAAAGTAAAAATGTGTTTAAAATAAATAGTAAAAAAAAGGCTAGTACCATGGGTACTAGCCTTTGAGTAGGTGACTATCTATAATTAGTGAACTGCAGAGCAATATCAAAATCTTTTGATTTTACAAGTGCCATTACTTCTTGCAAATCATCAAGGTCTTTACCGGTAATTCTTAATTGGTTATCCATAATTTGAGCTTGAACTTTAATTTTACTAGATTTAATTTCTGCAATTATTTTTTTTGCTTTTTCTGTGGAAATACCTTTTACAATTTTAGCGGTTTGTCTTGCAGAACCTAATGTAGCAACATCTTGTTTACCTAGATCTAATGCTTTTCCAGATATACCTCTTTTAATTAATTTACTTACAAGAACCTCTATAACTGATTTTAATTTAAAATCATCATCAGATACTATTTTGATATCTTCCTTCACTAGGTTGATTTCAGTAATAGTGTTTTTAAAATCATATCTTTGTTTGATTTCTTTCAATGCTTGGTTTATTGCATTGTCTACTTCTTGCAAATCTACATCTGATACTATGTCAAACGAATGTGCAGCTGCCATAATTAAAAACCTCCTCTATACTTTAATAGAATTCACTAATTAATAGAATTCTCTTAATTAATAGTAAATTAATAATATGAAAATGTAAAGGAGTTAATTAATAAAGGATATAATTTTTTTTCTAAGGTATTTACAAAATTTAACGATATACTTACTAGAGATAAAAATAAGATGTTTTTTTAATTGCATAGCATATATCATAAGTGCTATGTTAGATAATGTAAAACGAAAATGCTTGTAAGGAGAAAAATAAGTGAAAGTATATGAAAAAAACAAATTAAAAAATATAAACAACATTGAAATTAATAAAGAACCTAAACAAATGTTAACCGATATAAATCAACACTTCCTCTTTAATACATTAAATAGCATATTATCATTGTGTAGGGAAAATTCGGAGGAAGCTAGAAAAGTTATTTTAGAACTTAGTAGCTATCTAAGATTTAAATTTGACGCAACGGATGGAATCGTTTTTTTGCATAAGGAAATAGAGTGCATAAAATCTTATTTGTATATTCAAAAGGTTAGGTTTGACCATAGATTAAATATTGTGTACGATATTCAAGGAGATGTAAATTTTTTAATCCCTAAAAATTCAATATACAATTTAATTGAAAATGCAATTATACATGGAATTTTAAAAAAAAATCATGGGGGAACAATAACCTTTATGGTTGCTATTAAGTGTGAAAAAATAGTAATAAAAGTCAAAGATGATGGAGTTGGTATGGAGGATGTGCAAATAAGGAGGCTATTTAAAGATGAAAGTGGGGGCTCAATTTCAACTTTAAATTCTCAATATAAAGAGTTATATAATGCGGAAGTAGAAGTAGTTAGTAAATTTAATATGGGGACTTGTATAACATTATATATACCAATAGAGAATATAAAATATGAATAGCTTCCATTTTATTAGTATGATGAAATTTAAATATGGGTGGGATTTATATGTTAAGAGTAGTATTAGTAGATGATGAAAAATTGTCTTTGAATGAACTAAGTTTTATTTTAAGTAAAAACAGTGGGGTAGAAATTATAGGTACGTATGTGGATTCCTTAACCGCTTTAGAGTTTATAAAAAAAGCTAAACCTGAAATTGTATTTCTAGATATAGAAATGCCAGAGATTGATGGGTTTACTTTAGCTGAAGAGATATGTAAGATGGATTTCCCAGTAAACATTGTATTTGCAACAGTATTTGATAAATATGCTGTAAAAGCTTTTGAAATTAATGCTATTGATTATGTTTTGAAGCCATTTTCAGAGGAAAGGCTCCAGATTACTATGGATAAAATAAATGAAAGATATAATTGTAATGAAAATATACCTCCATTTAGCTATAATAATATATTTCCTGAAAAACAAGAAATTACGGGCATGAAAAAGCTACCACTTTGGAAAGAAGAATGCATATATCTTGTGAATCCACAAGATATATTATATTGTACCGTGTTAAATAAAGAGGTGCTTGTTTTAACTAAAGATGGCAATTTTACAACACAGTACACTTTAAATCAATTAGGAAATAAATTAAGCAATTATAATTTTTTTAGGAGTCATAAAAGTTATTTAGTTAATTTAGATAAAATTCATAAAATAGTTCCCTGGTTTAATAGTACCTTTGTGCTAAAAATAGAAGGATGGAAAGAGGAAGTGCCTGTAAGCAGACACTATGTTAAAGAATTCAAAAAAATAATTAATATGTAATGCTAAAGGTGAGGGATGTAAATGAAAAAAATATTAATAGTAGACGATGAAGTCAATAATAGATTATTATTAGAGGAAATACTTGAAGAGTTTAAAGAGCAAGGGGTAGAGATAGTTCTTGCGGAAGATGGAAAGCAAGGACTGGATATAATCCTAAGGGAGAAACCAAATTTAGTGTTTTTAGATATTATGATGCCTGAAATAGATGGTTATGAGGTATGTAATATAGTGAAAAAGGAATTTAACCTAATGAATACCTATATAGTACTTCTAACTGCAAAGGGACAAGCAGAAGATAAAAATAGAGGTAAGGTTGTATTATGTGATAAATACATTACCAAGCCTTTTTATTTTGATGAAGTTTTAGCCATAGCTACAGAGGTACTGGGATTAAAACTTAATTAGGGTCACTATAGATTTTTAGATTTATTCTTTTAATTTTTTCGAATTGAAAAAATGAAAGGATAAATCTATTTTTTTATGTTTTAAATATGATAAAATTGACAAAAATAAATAATAGCAGGCTTTTGTTTAAAGCGTTATACTTAAATATTTTTGTTTTGACTTTAAAATAAGATAAAGTTTGGCACCATAAGAGTACAAAGTTTTTTAAATAATGTTATACTATTATAAGAAATTATTACGGATGAGAGGTAGAGATGTATGTTACGTAAAGCACAAGAAAAATTAAAGAAGTATTATGGATATGATAGTTTTAGAAAAGGACAAGAGAGTGTAATTGAGAGTATTATAAATGGGAAGGATACATTTGCTGTAATGCCTACAGGTGCAGGAAAATCAGTTTGTTATCAGATTCCGGCACTGCTTCTACCAGGAGTAACTCTTGTGATATCACCACTTATATCTCTTATGAAGGATCAGGTAGATACCTTAAATAGTGTAGGTATACCGGCAACATATATAAATAGCTCACTCAGCATTAATGAAGTTAATGAAAGAATTGATAAGACTTCTAAGGGAGAGGTTAAGCTGCTTTATGTTGCACCTGAAAGACTAGAATCAGAATTTTTCTGTAACATGCTAAATAGATTAACAATATCACTTTTAGCAGTGGATGAAGCTCATTGTGTATCTCAATGGGGACATGATTTTAGACCTAGTTATTCAGCAATTTCTAGTTTGATAAGAAAATTACATGTAAGACCAATTATAGCAGCTTTTACTGCAACTGCAACGCAGGCTGTAAGATTAGACGTTATAAAGTTACTAGAATTAAGGGAGCCAGATATTTATGTAACTGGGTTTAATAGAGAAAATTTAAGCTTTACTGTTATTCGTGGAGAAAACAAAAGAGATTTTGTTTTGAAATATATTGAAGATAATAAAGACAAGGTAGGTATAATCTATACCGCTACAAGAAAGGAAACGGATAATCTTTATGAGCTTTTGAATAAAAAGGGATACAATGTTGGAAAATATCATGCAGGACTAGCTGACTCGCAGAGGAAAGAAAACCAAGAAAAGTTTTTGTATGATGATATAAATATTATTATTGCTACAAATGCCTTTGGAATGGGAATAGACAAATCAAATGTTCGATATGTAATTCATTATAATTTAACAAAGAGCATGGAGGCTTATTATCAAGAGGCAGGGCGTGGAGGCCGTGATGGAGAGCCTAGTGAATGCATATTATTATTTTCTGCAGCAGACGTACTACTTCAAAAATTCTTTATAGAACAAAGCACCGTGTCTCCTGAAAGAAAGATAAGCGAATACAAGAAACTTCAAGCTATGGTGGATTACGCGCATACAACTAGATGCCTTAGGCAGTTTATTTTAGAATATTTTGGTGAAGAAAATACTAGAGATAAATGCGACAATTGTAGTACTTGCAATGATGAAAGTGAGCTAGTAGATATAACTATTGAGGCACAAAAAATATTTTCTTGCATCCTTAGGATGAAGGAGAGATTTGGTACTACCTTAATTGCAGAGGTGCTTCGAGGTTCTAAGAATAAAAAAGTTTTGGACCTTGGATTTGAAAAACTATCTACCTACGGAATAATAAAGCAATATACTGTTAAAGAGATAAGAGACCTTATAAATGTGCTTACGGCAGAAGACTATTTATCCCTTGCAGATGGTCAATTTCCAGTGGTTCGTTTAAAAGAGAAAGCTGTGGCAGTACTCAAAAACCAGGAAAAGGTCTATCAGAAGGTTGAGAAAAGAAAAGCTAAGGCAGCTAGCGGTAATGGTTTATTTGAAATATTGCGCTCACTTCGAAAAGAGATTTCTGAGCGGGAAAAAGTTCCACCATATATTGTTTTTGCAGATAGTGCCCTAAGAGAAATGAGTGAATATTTCCCAGTAAATAAGAGTGAGTTGTTAAGTATCAAAGGGGTAGGAGAATCTAAACTTAATAAGTATGGAGAAGAATTTATTCAGGTTATAAAAAAATATATGAATGAAAATAATATAGAAATTAAGGAAAAAATACTATATAATGAAGAAGTTGATATTACGGCTTTAAATGAAGCGGCAGTGGAACAGAAGGGCGAAAATGAAGATAAGCTGCCTAGCTATGTTATTACTTATAATATGTATAAAGAGGGCATGCGCATAGAAGATATAATTTCTGAGAGACAATTAAAAAGTCTTACAGTGCAAGATCATATATTAAAATGTGCTTATGAGGGATTTGAAGTGAATTTAGATGATTTTATTCCAAAAAATCATGAAGCACTTATTATAGAGGTCATAGAAAAAATTGGAGCTTCAAAGTTAAAACCTATTAAAGACGCGCTACCAAAGGAAGTAGATTATTTAGCTATAAAAGCAACTATATTTAAGCACGCGAACAATAAAATTTCTTAGAAAAAAGGAGAAAATATGGATAAATCATTTATTGAATTAGGATTACAAGAAAACCTTATAGAAGGTTTAAAAAAACAAGGAATCGAAAGCCCTACAGAAATCCAAGCAAAGGCTATTCCTCTAGGACTTGAAAACAAAGACATAATAGGAGAATCAGAAACGGGTACAGGTAAAACATTAGCATATTTACTGCCTATATTCCAAAAAATAGATATAACATCAAAGGATATTCAAGCAATTATTCTTGCACCTACTCATGAGCTTGCAATGCAAATACATAAGCAGATAGAACTTCTATCAGAGAACTCAGCGTCGCAAGTAAAATCCACTAGCATAATAGGCAATGTTAATATCAAAAGACAGCTAGAGTCTCTTAAGGAAAAACCACATATAGTAGTTGGGTCTGCAGGAAGAATTTTAGAACTTATAACTATGAAAAAACTAAAATCACACTTTGTAAAGACTATAGTAATTGACGAAGGTGATAGAATGATAGATGAAAATAATATAGAGGGAGTAAAAGCAATAATAAAAACTACCCTTAGGGATAGACAAATCATGTTATTCTCAGCTACAGTATCACTTAAAGCCGTAGAAATTTCAAAAACACTAATGAAGGACGCAGAGGTTATTAAAGTAGGGGATAAAAGTGTTGTAAACCCTAACATAGAACATATGTATTTCTTGGTTGAAAGAAGAGAAAAATTGATTCTTTTAAGGAAACTTATAAGTGCTACTAGCCCTGAAAAAGCAATAATATTTATAAATAAAAGTGATGAGGTAGAAATTACAACTTCAAAGCTTAGATATCATGGATTAAGCGTAGAAGGAATTCATGGAATATCTGAAAAAGAAAATAGAAAGAAAGCTATTGAGGATTTCAATGCAGGGAAAATCCAGCTTTTGGTAGCTTCTGATTTAGCGGCTAGAGGACTGGATATAGGAGGAGTAACACATATATTCAACCTTGATATACCAGAGAACTCTAAGGACTATTTACATAGAGTAGGAAGAACAGCAAGAATGGGTCAGCGTGGGCTAGCACTATCCATAGCAGAAGAGAGGGAACTTGATCTTATTAAAACTTATGAAAAAGATTTTAATATAGAAATTCTGCAAAAAGATATCTACATGGGAAGAATTATTGAGCCAGAGGATGCCCCTAAAGCCAAGCGCGCAGAAAGGATCCAAAATAAAACATCAAACACTAATAAATTCAATAAAAATAAATAAATTAGGAATAAATTTCATTAGCCTACTTTCCTGACCTGTGGTATAATGGGCAGTAGTTTGACTATAATGGAATCACTTAATGTATGGAGGTATTTATAAATATATGATTAGTACAAATAATATAAGTTTAAGATATGGTGCACGTAAATTATTCGATAATGTTAATATAAAATTTACACCTGGTAATTGTTATGGGTTAATTGGTGCAAATGGTTCTGGTAAATCAACTTTTCTTAAAATATTATCAGGTGAAATTGAGTCCAATACTGGAGAAGTTATAATTACACCAGGAGAAAGACTAGCAGTTTTAAAGCAGGATCATTTTGAGTTTGATGAACATGAAGTTATTAATACTGTAATGATGGGACATGTAAGACTTTTTGAAATAATGAAAGAAAAAGATGAATTGTATGCAAAATCAGATTTTACGGATGAAGACGGAATTAGAGCTTCAGAACTAGAAGGTGAATTTGCGGAGCTTAATGGATGGGAAGCGGAATCAGAAGCTTCAATTCTTTTAATGGGCCTTGGCATAACTGAAGAACTTCAAACCAAAAAAATGAAGGAACTAACAGGATCAGAAAAGGTTAAGGTACTCCTTGCACAAACACTATTTGGTAAGCCAGATATTTTATTACTGGATGAGCCTACAAACAATTTAGATGCAAAATCTAAAAAGTGGCTTGAAAATTTCTTATTAAATTTTGAAAGTACTGTTATAGTTGTCTCTCATGATAGGCATTTTTTAAATAAAATATGTACTCATGTTGCAGATATAGACTTTAGTAAAATTCAATTATTTGTTGGAAATTATGATTTTTGGTATGAGTCTAGTCAACTTGCTCTTCAAATGGCTAAAGATTCAAATAAGAAAAAAGAAGAAAAAATTGCAGAGCTTCAAAACTTTATTGCTAGATTTAGTTCTAATGCTTCTAAAGCAAAACAAGCTACTTCTCGTAAAAAGCAATTAGATAAATTGACTTTAGATGATATAAAACCTTCTTCACGTAAATATCCTTTTGTTGGTTTTAAACCAGAAAGAGAAGCTGGAAATGATTTAGTAGTAGTTGAAAATCTAAGTAAAACTATAGATGGAGTAAAGATTCTTGATAATTTGTCTTTTATAGTTAACAAGGGAGATAAAATTGCTTTTACAGGTGCAGATGAAATAGCTAAAACTACATTATTTAAGATTTTAATGGGTGAAATGGAGCCAGATAGTGGTGAATTTAAATGGGGAGTTACTACTTCTAAGGCTTATTTACCAAAGGATAACTCAGAATATTTTAATGATGTAGATTGTAGCTTAGTTGATTGGCTTAGACAATTTTCAGAGGAAAAGGCAGAAAGCTTTATTAGAGGCTTTTTAGGAAGAATGCTTTTCTCAGGAGAAGAAGCTCTTAAACAATCTAGTGTCTTGTCTGGTGGAGAAAAGGTTAGATGTATGCTTTCTAAGATGATGCTTAGTAATGCTAATGTATTAATATTAGACGAGCCTACTAATCATTTAGACCTAGAGTCTATTACTGCTTTAAACAATGGGTTAACTAGCTTTACTGGAACGATGCTACTTACGTCTCATGATTATCAGCTAGTTCAAACAGTTGCAAATAGAATAATAGAAATTACACCTAAGGGTATAATGGATAAACAAATGTCTTATGATGAATTCCAAGAAAGTGATGATATTCAAAAAGAATTAGAACTTATGTACAAATAAAGAGAAGCACTTCTAATAAAAATTTTATTAGAAGTGCTTTTTAAATTAATTAAAAGCCGCAGCCACCAAATCCACCGCCACAACCGCCGCAACCACCACGTCCACCAATGCCTAAAAGTAAAAGAGCTAACCAAATACCACTGCCACCGCCACAACCATTCCCAAAGCCGCCTCCACAACCATTTCCGCAGCCATTTCCACAGTTGTTTCCACAAATGTTTTCACATCTACAAACAGGTTTACAGCAACAATTATTACTACAACAACAGTTTTTATGTCTATGACTCATATAAAAACCCTCCCTTTATATTTCGGTACAGTCAAATAAATAACAGATAAGCATGCTTGCTATTTATTTGACTGTGCCTAAGTTAAAAGTTTGAAAATCAACTAAAGTGCTTAACCCGCTACTTTAGGAAGAAATTTTACACTTTAACTTAAGTATTGTAGTTGCTTTGGTATTAATACCAGCACATCTAGGTAATGGAGGTCTACTTTAAAATCATTAAATAAAAAAAATTATAGGTGGTACTTTAATATATTCTGGGTTTCACTAAGTGTGAATATAAAATAAAGCAAAGATCTAAAATAAAAAATTATAGCGTAAGTTGGTACCTATCAGGTGAAACTGCAGTATTTTATTTAACTATGTTTTTTTGTTTTTATAGTTTTAAATTCATTAGAACAATAATACTCAGCTTGATTATAAATTCTATTAATTGTTTTAGATGTAATTATATTATAATTAAAAATAAATATAATATTTATTTTAAGAAAAAATTATCATACTAAAATGCTGAGAAGCCTTGAATTTTCAATGTTTTAAATTGCATTCTCAGTTGTGAAATTTGAATTAAATAGAAAATCAATATTATGGTACGTTTGACATATTAATTATCAGGCAATATAATGAATTTAATTGAAAAATATGTATGGAAAAGAAATTTACTGTAAATATAATAGTGTGATTAAAATTTGTACCAAGAAGTTAAAAAATTAAATATTTGAAAAAATATTTATGGGAATATAAAGAAAAATGTTGAATTAAAGTATAAAATAGAATACAATAGAATAAATAAAATTATTATACTTAATTAGAAATAATAGTATATTATTAAAAATAATAATAAGTTTTTTTGGTAAAGCAAAGTTTAAAATATTAAGAATAAAATGCTATATTCTCTTATATATAATATAAGGTATATATAGAAATTATTAATGTTTAAGGGGGGGTTATTTAATGAAAACAAAAAGAATGCTTAGCTTACTGTTAGCATCAACAATGATGCTAACAGTTTCAGCGGGCCTAGCGGGGTGCAAAAAGAAGACCGCAACAGTTCCATCAATAGCTGAAACAAAAAAGTCTAGTACTGAGGCTAAAAAGGATGATGATCAACATATAAAGTTAATATTCCTTGAACCTGAAACGCTAGATCCAAATCAGGCACAAGACACATACTCTAACACAGCATTAAATGCAGTTCAAGAAGGATTAGCAAGGCTGAAGACTGTTGATGGAAAAGATAAAATAGAACCAGCAGGAGCTAAAAGCTGGGAAACATCTAAGGATGGATTAACTTGGACTTTTCACTTAAGAGATTATAAATGGAGTGATGGTGTACCAGTTACAGCTCAGCAATATGTGGATTCATTCCAAAGATTATTAAAAAAGGATAATGCCTTTCCGTATGCATACTATGCATATGAAATAAAAGGTGCCGAAGCTTACAATCTTGGAACTGGAAAGGTTGAAGATATTGGAGTAGTGGCTAAAGATGATAAGACATTGGTTATAACCTTAGTTAGACCTACACCATATTTTGATAAAAAATTAACATTTAAAGCTTTCCTACCAATAAGACTTGATGTTATAAAAAAAGGTGGGGAAAATTGGAAAACAGACATTACAAAACAAGTTTATTGTGGACCTTATATAATAAAAGAATGGGTAAGAAATAACAGCATAACCTTTGAAAAAAATCCTACTTATTGGGATGCTGCAAATGTATATCTTAAAACTGTAGAAATGAATGATATAAAGGAATTCTCAACTCAAGCTCAATTATTTGAAACAGCTCAACTAGACGTTACTGGATCCACACAACAATATATTAAAAAATGGCAAGAAGAGGCTAAGGCAGGAAAATTCCAATATGCAGAAGGCGACGTACCAACTACTTGGGCTTTAGGCTTCAATAATGAGGGTGGTCCAAGCGGATTAATGAAAAATAAAAAGATAAGAATGGCAATGGCATTGTCATTTGATAGAGAAGACTATATAAATACACTTGTGAATAGATTTACTCCAGCTTATGGGTGGGTTCCAAAGCCAGTACAATCAGGAAAAGAAGTCTACAGAGATGTAAGCAAAGAGCCATTAAAAGAGCTAGCAGCTGAGTATGCAAACAAGCCTGAAAAACTCAAGGCATTATTTAAAGAAGGGCTTAAAGAGCTTGGCAATACTACAACTGATTTGAGCAAGATAAAAATTAAATATATCACCTATGCAGCAGGATCAGATGAAAAACAAAAGTCTGAATGGTGGCAACAACAATTTAAAAAGAATTTAGGGATAGATTTAAATGTAGAAGTACTTGGAAACCTTACACTTTATTCTCAAGCTAAAAAAGATATGAAGTATGATGCTGTAATGACTGGATGGGGAGCAGATTTCGACGATCCAATAGGTTTCCTAGATATGTTTTCAACCAAAGGTGTGAATAATATGGTTAGGTATGCTAACCCAGAGTACAGCAAGATTTCTAAAGAACTTGCTACTGAAATAGACCCTGCAAAAAGATTAAAACAATATCAAAAACTTGAAGAAATGCTAATAAAAGATGATATTGCTTTAGCTCCAATCTATTATCAAGATACAAGAAGATTTTTACAAAACTACCTTAAAGATTTCATGTATCCTACTTATGGAGCAGATTATGAATGGAGATGGGCATACACCTCAGGTAGAAAATAGTAATCATAATAATATGCATAGGAGCTCTCTTAAGAGCCCTGTGCGTTATTAAAAAAAGGAGAGAATTTTATGATTCGTTACACTATTAGAAGATTTGTGGAAATGTTACTGACACTTTTTATAATAGCAACAGCTACATTCTTTTTATTGCAAGCTGTGCCAGGTGATCCTCTAGTTGCAAAAGTAGAAAAATTACCACCAAATATAAAACAAGAAATGTATAAAAAATATGGATATGATAAACCAGTTAGTCAAAGATATGTTAAGTCTATGACGGGTATGTTAAAAGGAGACTTTGGTGAATCTATAGTTTTTCCTGGACAAACTATGGGAAGTATAATAAAAACAAAACTACCAGCATCTGCAAGACTTGGAATACAACAAATGCTACTGGGAATAGTTATTGGTATTATGCTAGGAATTTTAGCAGCTATGAAAAGGAGTACATGGGTTGACTATAGCATAATAACCACGGCTGTTTTACTTATTTCTATACCAACCTTTGTATTTTCATTACTACTTCAAAAATACTTTGCAGGAGATCTTGGGTGGTTTCCAGTAATAGGATGGCCCAAGGGTAAAGATTTGTGGCTGGGTGGATGGGAGTATACAGTTCTACCTACATTAGCAGGATGTTTTGGGTATATTGCATATTATTCAAGACTTTTAAAAACTTCTATGCTTGATGTTATTAATCAAGATTATGTATTAACTGCAAAATCTAAAGGATTATCAAGCAAGAGATTAATTTTTAAGCATATAATGAGGAATTCAATGATTCCCATAGTTACATTCCTTCCTATGACTATTGTAATGTGTATAACGGGATCATTCTTTATAGAAAGAGTGTTTTCTATACCTGGACTTGGGCTCTATTATATAGAAGCAGTTCAAGGTCTAGATCTTCCAATAATTATGGGTGAGACTATAATAACTACAGCTATGTATATAGTATGTATATTTATATCTGATGTGTTATATACAGTTGTTGATCCAAGAATAAGGCTTATAGGTGGAAAAAAATAAGGGGGGGGAGTTATCAATGACAAAATTTAAAAAGGAAGAATTTGAATTAATTGATTGTGACCAGCAGAATTCTGATGTGATAACAAGACCCAATATAACATATTGGCAGGATGCTTGGAGAAGACTTAAAAAAAATCCTATAGCAATGATATCTTTAGGAATATTAATAATATTGATAATAATGGTTATTGTAGGTCCATACATAAATGGAAAAGATTTTAAAACTGTTGATGGAACTAAAAAAAATATAGTACCTTGTGGTGAATATTGGTTTGGAACTGATTCATTGGGAAGAGATTTATTTTCAAGAGTTTGGTATGGTGGTAGGGTATCCATTGCAATAGGATTAATTGCAACAGCCATACAAATAGTTGTTGGATGCTTATACGGCGGTGTAATGGCCTACTTTGGTGGGTGGATAGACGAGCTTATGATGAGATTTATAGAGGTAATAACTAGTATTCCAGGATTACTTTTAACAATACTAATAATAGTGGTTTTTGGTAGTAGTGTTCCAACTTTAATTTTTGCGCTGACTATTACATCGTGGTGTGGTACAGCAAGAATGATAAGGGGACAGTTAATGCAACTTAGGGAGAGTGAATATGTGCTTGCAGCGGCAGCACTAGGTGCATCACCATCAAGAGTTATAATAAAGCATTTAATACCAAACACAATAGGGGTATTGATATTAACTATTTCAACTAGCATACCAGGGTATATATTTGATGAGGCAGGACTAAGCTTTTTAGGACTGGGACTCCAAGCTCCAAATACAAGTTGGGGTGTGCTTATATCCTACGGACAAAATGCAATGGCTTTTTATCCATATCAATTATTTTTCCCAGCAGCTGCAATTTGTTTAACGGTGTTAGCATTTAACTTGTTTGGTGATGGTTTAAGAGATGCACTTGATCCAAAACTTCGTCAATAGTGGGAGGCAAACAATGGAAAAATTAATAGAAGTTAAAAATTTAACAGTATCATACAATACTTATGCTGGTGAGGTTCAAGCGGTAAGAGGTACGTCCTTTGATGTAGAAAAAGGAGAATGTATAGCTATAGTTGGAGAATCTGGATGTGGTAAAACTGTTACTTCCAAAGCAATAATGGGACTTATACAAGCACCACAAGGCGTTGTTAAAGAAGGCAGTGAAATTATATATAAAGGTGAAGATATATTAAAATTTACTGAAAGGCAGTGGCAAGATTTTAGGGGTGCTCAATGTAGCATGATCTTTCAAGATGCTTTAACAGCCTTAAATCCAACTATGAAAGTTGGCAACCAAATTGCAGAAAATTTAATAATTCACAGAGGAATGAGTAAGAGAGAGGCTTTAGAAGAGGCTTTAAAAATGTTGCAGCTTGTTGGAATTCCGGATTCGGATAAAAGGATTAATCAATATCCACATGAATTTTCAGGAGGTATGAGGCAGAGGGTTATGATTGCTATAGCGCTGGCATGCAATCCAAGTATGCTAATAGCTGACGAGCCAACCACAGCATTAGACGTTACAATACAAGCACAGATTATAGATATAATTAAAAATCTTCAAGAAAAGCTAGGGACATCAGTTATACTAATTACTCATGACCTTGGAGTTGTTGCGGACCTTGCTAATAGGATATTTGTTATGTACGCTGGAAAGATAGTTGAAGCGGGGAATTTTGAGGAAATATTCTATAGCCCAAAACATCCGTATACTTGGGCACTGCTTAAATCAGTACCAAGATTAGATCTTGAAAATAAGGAAGAACTAGTATCGATTAAAGGAACGCCACCTGATATGGTTTGTCCTCCAAAGGGCTGTGGATTTGCGCAAAGATGTTCACATTGTATGAAGATATGTTTAACCAAGGAACCTCCAGCATACAAATTTGGAGGAGAACATAGGGCATCTTGTTGGCTACATCATGAAATGGCTACGAATTTAAATCTACCTTTTGAAGTTGGCGGGGGTGTGTTATAATGCAAGATAAAAAAGAAGTAGTATTAGAAGTTAAGAATTTAAAAAAATATTTTGATGTAGGAAAAAATGCAGTTTTAAAAGCAGTTGATGATGTGAGTTTTATAATAAGAGAAGGCGAAACCATAGGCCTGGTTGGTGAATCTGGTTGCGGAAAGACTACCTGTGGCAGAACTTGTATAGGAATGTATAATAAAACTGAAGGCAGTGTTCTATATAAGGGAAAAGATGTTCACAAAATACATGGAGCTGAAAAGAAAGCATTTTGCAAGGAAGTGCAAACAATCTTTCAAGATCCATATGCATCATTAAATCCAAGAATGACGGTTGGAGATATAATAGCAGAAGGAATTGATATTCATAATCTAGCTGCTAATAGTAAAGATAGAACAGATAGAATTCAATATCTTTTGCAACAAGTTGGCCTTAATAAAGAACATAGTAATAGATTTGTGCATGAGTTCTCAGGTGGACAAAGGCAAAGAATAGGAATAGCAAGAGCATTAGCTGTTGAACCTAAATTTATAATGTGTGATGAACCTATATCAGCCCTTGATGTTTCAATACAGGCACAGGTTGTAAACCTTCTTATCAAACTTCAGAGAGAAATGGGTCTTACTTATTTATTTATTGCTCATGATCTTTCAATGGTTAAGCATATGTCTGATAGAGTTGCTGTTATGTACCTAGGGGTTGTGGCTGAGCTTACAGAGAGTAAAGAACTTTATAGAAATGCTCTTCATCCATATACTAAAGCTTTGTTATCAGCAATTCCAATTGCTGACCCAAGGCTTGAAAGAATGAGAAAAAGAATAATGCTTGAAGGTGAGGTTCCAAGTCCAATAAATCCTCCACTTGGATGTAGATTTAGGAAAAGATGTAGCTATGCTATGAAGATATGTAGTGAGCAAACGCCACCACTTAAAGAAGCTGCTCCAAATCATTTTGTAGCATGTCATTTATATTAAAATAATTTGTTGTTTTAATATTAAAGTTTAGGAGAAGATAACATATGGATAAAGTCTTAATTTTTATTAAGGATATAATTAAATCAATAATATTAGGGTTAATAATTTCATTAATATTAATATTAATATCAACATTAGGAGCTATTTTAATAAAACGCGATGGTGCTAAAGTTACACTAGAAGTTGTCCGTAGTACATTATTCGTTGTAGGAGGCCTTGGTTTAATTGTTTATTCTGCGTTTATATTAAAGAGAGACGCACGAAGGTCTCTAGAAAATGAAAAACAGTGGAAAGAAAGGTTTCAGATTATAAACTTTGTTAATGTGCTACTGATTGTAAATGTTGTGATTCTAGTTTCAGGAGTTGTAATTGATAATATAAGATATTATCTTTAGAGTGCCACCCACGTGGCAAGTTAGTACCAAATATTAAAAGCACATGGAATTCCATGTGCTTTTAATATTTGGTATATAATTATTTTAATGTAAATTCATATTATACTATTTATAGAATACTATTATAAATAGTATATTATTGAAAATAAATATTATAATCATTTTAGTCCTACAAAAAAGGATTTTTGAAAAACATATAGAATATAATAAAAAAACAAAAAAATTATAAGTGGAGGTAAAAAATATGAAAAAAAATAGTGATTTAATATCTGCTAAAGAGTCTGTAAAGTCAAAAGCAGAAAAAGTTATAAAGTCTACGGAAGAAACAGCAATAAAAGTGGCTTCTGACGTTGTGAAAAAAGAAAATATGGAAAAGACTATTAATGCAGTGAAAGCTACTGCTAAAAATGTTAAAGCAAAGGCTACTAAAGCAGCCACCGTTGCCACAACTGCTGCAAAAAAAACAATAGCTAAGAAAGTCGATGTTTCATTTTACGTTCAATATCAGGGGAAAGAGGTTAGCAAACATACAATACTAGAAAAAATTCATGATGAGTGGGTTAAATCTCATAAACTTTCAGAACTTAAGACTTTAGATGTATATTTAAAGGTTGAAGACGATACGGCTTATTGTTTGGTAAATGGAAAAATCAACATAGACTTGAAATTATCTTAAGATAAATTAAAAAAGAAGGCTTATGGCCTTCCTTTTTAATTGAATTAGAAAATTAATGGAGTAACAATGCTAATCAATTTTGTTTTTTGATTAAGTGGATTTGTCCATGAATGATCAGTGGTTGAGGGATATTGTATTGAATCGCCTGCTTTTAATAAATAATCGTTTCCAGCAAGATTTACAATTAGTGCTCCTTCAAGTAGATAAACAAATTCTTCACCGGGATGACTAGATTTGCTTCCATGCATTTGCTCAGGAGGAATAATGATTATCAAAGATTCAATTTTTCTTCCAGTAAAATCTCCGCTAATTCTAATAAATTCTGAATTTGATCCTTCTATTTTAAATGCTTTTTCTTCCTGCGCCTTAACTAAAAAATTGTGTATTTCAGGAGGCTTGAAGAAATAATTCATTGGAACATTCAACGCTTCTGCAATTTTCTTTAGTGAAGTTATTGCAAGTGAAGAATAGCCGTTTTCTACCTGAGATAGAAAGCTTACTGAAAGGCCAGTCTTTATGCTCAAATCTTTTAACGTTAAGTCCTTTTCTTTTCTTAAATTACGAATTTTTCCTGCTATTTCAGTTAACATTATTTTCCTCCAAATCTAATCAATTGTTACAGTGCATAGTAGTTTATAAGTAAAAAACTTCTCATTTTTTTACTACAGTGATTACATCTATTATTCAACATAGTACCATACTAAAAATAATTATTCAATATACCAAACAGCATAGTTATTACAATATTTAATGAATTGTGATATTTGTAAGAAAAAAATTATTTAATAAATTACTGTAGCATTGAAATTATTATTGTAATACTTAAATAATTCTGTACATTGTTAAATTTTTATGGTAGAGTAGAAGTACAAATAGCACAATATACTGAATATTAATAAAACACTGAAAAGAAAGCAGGGGGAAAAAAATGAAAGAAAAAACTGGTTTAATTAAAAGAAAAATTGGTTTATGGGATTTAGTATTTATGAATGTATCAGCACTCTTTGGAATTAGGTGGATTGCAAAGTCAACGGCATCGAGCTTTGGACTAGGACTAGGAGCTATTCCAACATGGATAGTTTTCACATTTGTATTCTTTGTACCAGGTGCACTTATTTGTGCTGAGCTTGCAGCAACCTATCCAAGAGATGGTGGTCTTTACGAGTGGGTAAAGGAAGCTTATGGTGAAAAACAAGGGTTCTTGGTTTCATGGCTGAATTGGACTGCAAAATTATTTTGGTATACTTCATTTTTGACATTCTTAATTGTAAATATATCTTATACTATTGGAAGACCTGAGCTTGCTAGCAATAAGATGTTTGTAATGATATTGTCTTTAATAATTTTCTGGATACTATCATATATAAGTACAAGAGGGATGGGGTTTGCAAAACTATTTACGAATATTGGAGCTTTAGGTTCAACTGTACCTGCAGTATTGTTAATAGTTATGGGTATTGTTTCTGTATACGTTTTTGGTAATGAGCCAGCATCTGTTTATACAGTGAAAACGCTTACCCCTAAATTAAATATGGACTCATTTGCAGCGATTTCAAGTGTAATGTTTGCACTATCTGGGGCAGAGACAACTGCAAACTTTGTAACAGAGATGGACAACCCTAAAAAAGATTTACCAAAAGCAATATTAATTGCAGCTTCCTTAGTTGCAGGTCTTTATGTTTTAGGTTCAATTGCTATTACACTTATTTTACCAGCTAGCAAGATAACAGCTTCACAGGGGATTTTAGTAGCACTTTCAACAGTTGCTGCAAGTCTTGGAATTGGAACTTGGTTTATAAAAATTGTTGCATTTGGAATATCACTTTCAGTGTTTGGAGCAATAATACTTTATATTGCATCACCAATAAAAATGCTTTTTGGAAGTGTTCATAAGGGTATATTCTCAGCAAAATTTACAAAAGTTAATGAGAATAATATACCAGTAAAAGCAGTTTATCTTCAAGCAATAATAGTATCGGTAATTTTACTTGCGATAAATTTGCTACCTTCAGTTGATACGATATATAATGTACTTGTTACAATGACAGCACTTACAGCGCTGTTCCCTTATATATTACTATTTGCAGCTTATATAAAACTTAGAAAAACAAGACCGAATGAAGTAAGACCATATGAACTTTCAAAAAACAATAATACTTCAATTAGAATTGCACAAATGGTATTAGTTGTAGTCGTACTTGGTATAGTTCTATCAGCAGCACCAGTAATGCCAAGTTTGAAAGAAAATATAATATACGAGGTGCAAATGATTGGTGGAGCATTAGTTGTTATAGTTAGTGGAAATATGATTTGGAAAAATTTTGTACGTAAAACGGGATTCAAAGAAGAAAAAAAATAGTTTATATTTCCCTGCCAAAGGCAGAGAATCAAAATATAATCATAATATTTTAGGAGGGATTTTTAATGATACAGGAAAGACTTAATAAAGTTTTAAAAATTATGGGAGATAAGAAAATACCTCAAATGATAGTTTCTGATTCAAATGCTATTTTCTATCTTACGGGCAAATGGATATTACCTGGTGAGCGAATGCTTGCATTGTATCTTAATACAAATGGAAATAACAAGTTATTTATTAATGAATTATTCCCTATAAGTGAAGATTTAGGCGTAGAAATGGTATGGTATAGCGATACTGATAAACCAGTGGAAATTCTTTTAAAACATATCAATAAAGATTTGCCAATGGGTATAGATAAAAACTGGGCTGCTCATTTCTTATTAAGATTAATGGAGCTAAAAGGTGGTAGCGCATTTGTTAATGGTTCTAGCATTATTGATGAAGTAAGAAGTTCAAAGGATGAAAAAGAAAAAGAATTTTTGAGGGCATCATCAAAACTTAATGATATTGCCGTTGAAAAGATGATAAAACTTGTAACTAAAAAATATACTGAAAAGAAAATGGGGAAACTACTTGGTGACATGTGGGAAGAAATGGGAGCTGAAGGACATTCCTTTGACCCAATCGTAGGTTATGGTGCTAATGCAGCAGATCCTCATCATGTTATGGATAACTCAACTGTTAAAGAAGGCGACTGTGTAGTTATTGATATTGGTTGTATAAAAGACTCATATTGCTCAGATATGACTAGAACAGTTTTTTATAAAAGTGTATCAGAACATAGCAGAGAAGTTTACAACATAGTTAGAGAAGCTAATAAAAGAGGCATTGAAAAAGTTAAACCAGGAGTTAGATTTTGCGACATTGATGCTGCAGCAAGAGACTATATTACAGAAAAAGGTTATGGGAAATACTTTACTCATAGATTAGGACATTCTATAGGAATTGAAGATCATGAGTTTGGAGATGTTTCTTCTGCTAATACAGATAAAGTAGAAGTAGGAATGTGTTTCTCAATAGAACCAGGTATATACATACCAGGGGATGTTGGTGTACGTATAGAAGATTTAGTAATAGTGACCCAGGATGGTTGCGAAGTATTAAACCACTATACAAAGGATTTAATAATAGTAGAATAGCATAAAAATGCATTTTAAATAAAGTGGGAGTTTCATAAGTTAAAAATGAGACTTCCATTTTTTTATTTCAGTAAATTAAAGAGCTTCCATAAAATTAATTTTTATGGAAGCTCTTATACATATTAATATATAAGTTTCGGATACACTAGTTATTGATAATATATTCTACAAATTTAAATTTAACGGTGTTTAAGTATTTATAGGCAGGATTACTACCTCGAAAAATTGAATTTATTAAGTGGAAGCAAAATAAAATGATTGATGAAGAAATTCAGGTACAGAAATAGTAAATAAGTAAAATTAATTTGTTTAGCGTATGTTGCGCGAGATATACTAAGGAGCGATGTAAAATGACAAAAGGTTTTCCAAAAGGATTTCTATGGGGAGGAGCTGTAGCGGCCAATCAGTGTGAAGGTGCGTATAATCAGGATGGCAAAGGCTTGTCAACACAAGATATTGCACCAAAAGGTATAATGGGTGGAGTTACAGAAGAGCCCACAAAAGATAATATGAAATTAATAGGTATTGATTTTTACCATAGATATAAAGAAGATATTAAATTATTTGCTGAAATGGGATTTAAAGTATTTAGAACATCTATTGCATGGTCTAGAATATTTCCAAATGGCGATGATGCAAAGCCAAATGAGAAAGGCTTACAATTTTATGATGATTTATTTGATGAATGTTTAAAATATGGAATGCAGCCACTTGTTACAATTTCACATTATGAGACTCCACTTGCTCTTGCTAAGAACTACGATGGCTGGGTAAACCGCAAGTTAATAGGATTTTTCGAGAATTATGTAAGAACAATTTTTGCTAGATATAAAAATAAGGTAAAATATTGGCTTACATTTAATGAAATTAATTCAGTATTAAATGCACCCTATATGAGTGGTGGTATATTCACAGACAAAGAAAAATTAACAAAACAAGATCTGTACCAGGCAATTCATCATGAATTAGTAGCAAGTGCAATGGCAGTTAAAATTGGTCATGAAATGATACCTGGTGCAAAATTTGGATGTATGATTCTTGGTGTTCCAAATTATCCATTAACTCCCCATCCAAGCGATGTAATGGAAGCAATGAAGCAAGATAGAGAAAATTTATATTTTGCAGATATTCATGCAAGAGGGGCGTATCCTAAATATATGGATAGGTACTTTAAAGATAATAATATTAAAATTCATAGGGAACCGGGGGATAAAGAGATACTTAAAAATACAGTGGACTTTATTTCCTTTAGCTATTATATGAGTTCTTGCGCAACAGCAGATCCAAAGAAGAAAAAAAATTCTAAGGGGAATATTATTTCTGGCGTTGCAAATCCATATTTAGAAGCTTCTCAGTGGGGATGGCAAATAGATCCACAAGGGTTACGTTATATTCTTAATCTTTTTTATGATCGTTATGAAAAACCACTATTCATTGTGGAAAATGGTTTAGGTGCTGTGGATGAATTAATAACAGATGAAAATGGAAATAAGACAGTGATTGACGATTATAGAATTAAGTATTTAAATGATCATTTGGTTCAAGTAGCGGAGGCCATAGAAGACGGTGTAGAGATAATGGGATATACTTCCTGGGGGTGTATTGATCTTGTTAGTGCAACAACTGCAGAACTTAGAAAGCGTTATGGATTTATATATGTTGATCGTAATGATGATGGAACTGGTACTTTAGAAAGATATAAGAAAAAAAGTTTTAATTGGTATAAAGAAGTAATTTCAACAAATGGGGAAAGTTTAATAAAAAAATAAAAACGATAGTGTTTACATTATCTCTACAATATTGGAGGAAAAATTATGTTAAATATAGGTTGTCATTTATCAGTATCAAAAGGCTACAAAGCTATGGGCGAAGAAGCTCTTAAAATAGGAGCAAATACATTCCAGTTTTTTACCCGTAATCCTAGAGGGAGTAAAGCAAAAGAAATTGACCCGAAAGATGTAGAAGCACTTTTACAAATAATAAAAGAAAACAAATTTGCTATAATTTTAGCACATGCTCCATATACATTAAATGCTTGTTCTGCTGATGAGCACACAAGAGAATTTGCAATTAATGTTATGGAAGATGATTTGAAAAGAATGGAATATTTGCCTAATAGTCTTTATAACTTTCATCCAGGTAGTCATGTAAAGCAAGGAGCTCAGGTGGGGATAGGATATATTGTAAATATGCTAAACACTGTGCTAAAACCAGAGCAAACCACTACAGTACTTCTTGAAACAATGTCAGGTAAGGGAACGGAGGTTGGTCGAACTTTCGAAGAACTAAAACAAATTCTTGATGGGGTTACACTTTCGGAGAAGATGGGTGTATGTCTTGATACTTGTCATATTTATGATGCAGGTTATGATATTGTCAATGATTTAGATGGTGTTGTAGATGAATTTGATAGAATTATCGGTCTTGATAAACTATATGCAATTCACTTAAACGATAGCAAAAATCCATTTGAAAGCCATAAGGATCGTCATGAAAAAATAGGTGAAGGTTCTATTGGAAAAGATGTGATTATTAAAGTTATTAATCACCCAAAACTACGTCACTTACCATTCTTTTTAGAAACTCCAAATGAGTTGTCTGGTTATGCGCAGGAAATTAAGATATTGCGACAAGCATATATAGAATAATATGGTAAAAAAATAAATAAACAGCTATGAGGTAAATAGCTGTTTATTTAATGAGAACTAATAGTACTTGGAATCATTTGATTTACCAACATAAAGCTTATATCCCACAAAAACTGAAGAAATGCATATTATAATTGTAGCAAAAGATACATAAAGCAGAATTGTATTTCCCTGAGGCATTATAGAAAAACTTTCAAGAAATTCAACCTTGTCAGAGATGGGTGATATTGGCATATTAAACTTTAGGAAAAATAAAAGTCCATAACTAATAGTAGCGAATCCTGCAAAGCTGGAAAGTCTGAGTTTTTTATTTTTTATAAGAGTAATTGCAACGCCAATAAAAAGGATTATTAGTAATATACATAACATTAACATATTACCTTTTGTTGTGTCTATTACTTGATGAACCGCAGATTCTGGAGGTGAATTACTAAAACTCTTAGGATTTGCAAGATATATAATCCCAAAGGTAATACCTATTAATGCTGTAGCAGATACCAAATATAGTAAATACACTATAAAGATAGATACTATATACAGTAAGAATATATTTAATACTGTATATTTTCTGCTTACAGGAACATTTTGGAATAGTTTGTGATGGTGATCATTGTAAAGCATTCTATTAATCATCCATACACTTCCAATAGGCAAACAAATGGGTAAAATACTATTTGTAGATATTTTATTTCCAGAAAATATAAGTATATCCATAAATACTATTACGAAACAACAAAATAATATCTTGGAAGGCTTTTCAGGTATTATACCAATTGGTGGTATTGAATTTAGCAATAGTTTTTGATAAGCAATAAATTTTTTTAACATACTAAGCACCTCTTTCCTTTATATAGTTTGTAGGATATTAATATTGAAATAGGGATTATTACTACGCATACACAGCATAATATCAATAATATTTCATTATAATGAGGCATTATTGTAATGCTTTCTAAAAAGTTTATTTCACCAAGTTCAGTTATAACAGGCAAGGTGTTCCTAAATAATAGAAGTGCTATTGTAACAAGTGCAACTGCTGATATTGTAAGGGCTTTTCTAAGTAAATTAGGCCTTATAAAAAATATGGGCAATAAAATGCTTACTATTATGGTTGATATACAACCTGTTACGAATATAGCTCTCCAATTATTTACTAACAAACTTATAATAGTGTCAACTAAAGTGAAGGTAGAAGTAAATAGTGTCAAAATTTTAAAGGGCACTAATCCGATTATAGCTCCACCGGTAAAAAACAAACTCATGACAAAGACATATAAATAAATGTTTATAAGCACATATAACTTTGAAACTGGTACAATTTCAAACAATTTATTTTGTGAATTTATAATGTGATAATCCGCATACAAAGTAAAAACTATGGGATAAAATATTACTCCGCATCCATCAAGCATACCAGTGAAAATGCCCAAAAATATTATACTAATAAATAGAATAAAAAAATGTAATTTCGAAGTTTTTTTATCATTAACAAAGCCAAGTGAACCACTTAAAAGTAGTTGGTAATTCCAAAATCTATTTAACATTTTTTCGCCTCCCTGTAAAATTTATTATGCTGTAGTTTCCAGTAAGCTTCATTTTTTTGAACCCATATAAAGCATAATGTCCTCAATGGTAGGTCTGGCAATTTTAATTCCTTCTGCATTTTGAAGCTTTAAATTTTTCTTGCATAATCCCTCATATCCAAAAGTTGTTTCTTTTATTCCTATAAGTTCAGATTTAATTGTATCTGTCATAGCATCTCTATCAATGTGTGCCAAGGCGTACATATCAAGCATTTCATCCTTGCCCTTAGAAAAAACAATTTTACCATCATCAATCATTGTTATATAATCAGCAATTTTTTCAAGGTCACTTGTAATATGGGTTGAGAATAGTATAGACCTTTGCTCATTTTGCATAAGTTCTAAAAGTAAATCCATAACATCAGCTCTTGCAATAGGGTCAAGTCCTGATGTGGGTTCATCAAGTATGATTAAATCAGGATTATGACATAGTGCCATTACAACTCCAAATTTCATCTGCATACCCTTTGAATAGGCGGAAAGCTTTTTATTCTTATCAAGTTCAAAGCGTTTCATAAGTTCCTCAAACCGTTTAGAATCAAAGGTTTTATAAAAAGGTGATATCATATTTTTTATTTTAGTAGGTTTGAGGTTAAGAGGATAGATTAAACTATCAAATACAACTCCTATTTTTGCTTTAACTATTTCTTCATTTCCGTACATACTGATACCGTCGAATAACACATTTCCGCTTGTTTGTGGAATCATATTAAGTATTGATTTGATAAGGGTGGTTTTGCCTGAGCCATTTCTTCCTATAAACCCCATAATAGTTCCTTTTTCTATTGAAAAACTTACATCATTTAAAGAAAAATTGCCGATACTGACCTTCAAGTTTTTGATTTCTAAAGCCTTATTTGTCATTTTCACTACCTCCGTATATTTCATTTAGAACTTCAAACATTTCTATAGATGATATATCTGTTGTGTCTGCAAATTCTTTGATTTCAAGAAGCCGTTCCCTAAGCATATCAATGTGTATTGCCTTAATTTTATTTTTGTCAATATCTGCTACAAAGCATCCTCGTCCTTGTAGATTGATTATGATACCTTCTTTTTCAAGTTCTTCATAAGCCCGTTTTACGGTTATGATGCCAACTTTTAAATCCTTTGCCATAAGCCTTATTGAAGGCAGTTGCTCCTGGGATTTTAACTTTCCCTTGAGTACCATTTCTTTTATCTGAGTTTGTATTTGTTCATATATGGGGGTTTGGGAAAGGGTTGATATAAGAATATTCAAGCACATCACCTCCTTATCTACTGTTACTATACAATAGACACAGTAATTTGTCAATGATTTCTTTGGATTACAATTAATTCTTTTTAATTTGACAATAAGAACATATATTCGTACAATTAATAATTAGAGGTGAATTAAAATGAAGGTAGTTGCAAAACCAATAGAGGTGGTCGCTTGGTTTGATAAATCAGGCAAAATTCACCCAGTTAGATTTAGAATTGAGAATGATGATAATACCTTTGAAACTATAGTTATAGGAAGGGTTTTAAAAATAGATTTAGAAAAACTTACTGGCAATTATATGCAGCTTTTTACTTGTCAAAGTAGTGTTGATGGTATTGAAAAAATATATAAAATAAAGTTTGAACTTAAATCTTCAAGGTGGAGCCTTTGCAAGATTTAATTATTATTAATGATAATATCGTTAATAAATAAGAAAGTTAATGTTATTAAAGTAAAAGGCCAATTTTATATGACGAAAAAAACACTATACAAGAATAAATGTATAGTGTTTTTTTGCAACATAAAAAAGTATATGACTATTTAATTTTTGTAGAATTAAATAGATTTGTTACAATATCGATAATTGGCTTTATTAGCTGTAAAATCGCGCTAAGAATATCCGTTAATATAGGTATTGTAATGCCTATTTGTTGAAGGACATATATTAAAAGGAATATACCAATTGAAATACTTAGTATCCTTCCAATCATTTTAAATACAGCAATACCAAGATAAGCAAGTAATATAGCTAATGCAAACATAATAACGGTATTTAGATTAATATTAGAAAAATCAACGTTCATAAAAACACCTCCATTATTAATGATAATTATAACTTAAACACTATGTTTTAGCAAATGTAAATCTTGTGGAAATCAAGGGGAGTTTATGTGAAAATAAAAAATACACCATGTACAGTTTCTATTGCAATAGGAAATGAGGATATTACATTATATCAATGGGTTACATAGCTGTTAAAAGTATTTTAATTCCAACCAATGATAGTACTGAAGCACCAACACACAGAGCAATTAAGATAGAAGATAATCTGGACATTTCAGGAACATTTCCGTATTCAGATTTCATAATAAACAGTCTCCATTTCTGCCTTTAAAGGCCATACTATAAAATTTAATCTAAGACTTACTTAATGGATTTTTCTGTGAAAATAATATCTTCAATTAATATAATACTAAATAATTGTTGAAATTACGTGTCAATAGTGTAAATAAATTATAACTGTTAAGGTAAACATATTATGATGTCTTTTATGGATAGTCAAAAATTATTTTTTGCAGCAATAAAAGACGTAGAGTACTAATGTGGTATCAGGCTTCTTAAAGATGCCACTTATTTGAAACATCCTTTGTAGTTATGAGAGCATCTATCTGTTTTATTATTAATTTAAAATACAATATTATTTATAATTGTATCACTATACATAATGAATAAAAAGGTATAAAATTGTAATAAAAATCAAATAGTAAAGTATACTTTTAAGTTTAGAAAGGGGGTAAGATCTACCAAATTAAAGAATGAAATAATTTAGGAGGTATTAAAAATGAATACTACAATTATGGCTATTGCCTTAGAAAAAAGAAATAGGTTTGCTCCAAATTTACAAGAAATATTAACAAAACATGGTTGCATTATTAGCATGAGACTCGGACTACATGAAACGTCGAAAGATTTATGTGCAGAAAGAGGGTTAATTTTATTACAACTTTGTGGTGAAGAAACAGAAATAGCTGCTTTAAAAGAAGACCTAAGTAAGATTGAAGATATAAAAGTAAACACAATGTTAATATGAATATATAATTAACAGCTACATTATATATAGACAAAAAGACAAGTCATTATTCATGGGCTTGTCTTCTTGTAATGATTGAGTGTATTACAATTTAATTATGCTATGTGCCATCTGAGTGGCACTTTCAAAATGAAGTGTTTTAATACCAAGTCTATGGGCAGCTTCAATATTAACTAAGGTATCATCAATAAATAAGCATTCTGGTGCATTTAACTTATAAGTATCTAAAAGTTTAGTGTAAATTTCAGCTTCAGGCTTTAAAAGATTTTCTTTATAGGATACTATGCCTCCATCAAAATGTTTGAAAAAATCATATTTAGAACAAATAGTTTCAAAAGCTAATAAATGAAAATTTGAAAGGAGATATAGTTTATAACCCTTTTCTTTTAGTTCATTGAGTATTTTTACTGTGCCTTCAATAGGTATCAATATGTCAATCCAATTATGCATGCACTTCCTAATATGCATCTCATAATTAGGGTTTCTTAAAGATATTATTTTTATCGCCTCCTCTTGAGTTAAGGTTCCTCTATCTAGGTCAAGCCATTCTTCACTTTGAAATATTTCTTTGTATAGAAATTTTTCAATGTTATCATCGTTGAAGGTTCTTTTAAGATAATCTAGTGGTTTAAATTCTAGTAATACATTTCCAATATCAAAGATTACATTTTTAATCATTATTGTCCTCCGTAATAAATTGTGATTATATTTATAATATAACTATTAAATAAATATTAACATAAATAAATCATGAATAAAGCATGAATTCAGTGTTTTTTGGACAAATACTGGAAAGTGTATAAATACAATTAATTTTAATTGCGTTATAATAATGAATAAGGTATTTATTATTAATGAAATAGAAAATGGAGGTAATTTTTATGTCTAAAAAATCAAACAAGAATAATATAAATATATTACTTACACTAGGTGCAATAGCTGGAGCCGCTGCTGTAGCAACTATTAGTGTAAAGGAGTTTAATAAAAAACATAAAAAAGAAAAAAATTTACCTGAGAATAAAGATAATGATCATAGGCAAGTTTACTTCATTGGTGGGGGCTTAGCTTCCCTGGCAGGTGCTGCTTATCTGCTGAGAGATTGTAATTTTAAAGGCAAAAATATTCATATTATTGAAGCGATGAACATTCTAGGCGGCAGTAATGATGGTGCAGGAGATTCCATAAATGGATATGTATGCCGTGGTGGTCGAATGTTAAACGAAGAAACATATGAGAATTTTTGGGAGTTATTTTCAGATATACCATCTCTAGATATGCCAGGTAAGAGTGTTAAAGAAGAAATTCTTAATTTTGATCATTTGCATCCAACCCATGCACAAGCACGATTAATTGATAAAGATGGAGTAATTCTTGATGTGACTAGCATGGGATTTAATAATGCGGATCGGATGGCTCTTGGCAAATTGATGATTACACCAGAAGAAAAACTAGATTATAAGACCATTGAGGAGTGGTTTAATCATACACCACATTTCTTTGAAACTAATTTCTGGTATATGTGGCAAACAACCTTTGCTTTCCAAAAATGGTCCAGTCTTTTTGAGTTTAAGCGTTACATGGAACGTATGATTTTTGAATTTTCACGTATTGAAACTTTAGAGGGTGTTACACGTACGCCTTATAATCAATATGAATCAGTAATTCTTCCATTAAAGGCTTATTTAGATAATTTTGGAGTTGATTTTAGTATAAATGCAACTGTAACTGATTTAGATTTTAAGTCAGGAGAGGAAATTACAGTAACCGCCCTTCACATTGAAGAAGATGAATCCTCTAGAGTTATTACATTAAACCCTAATGATGTTTGCATTATGACAAATGGCTGTATGACTGATTGTGCAACACTTGGTGATATGTACACACCTGCAGCATATAATCCTGAAAAGCCAATCTCAGCTGAGCTTTGGGCAAAAATAGCTGAAAAGAAAAGAGGCCTTGGAAATCCGGAACCTTTCTTTGGACATGCAAATGAAACTAATTGGGAAAGTTTTACGGTGACTTGCACAGGCAATAAATTCTTGAGTTTAATAGAAAAGTTCTCCACTAATATTCCAGGCAGTGGAGCCTTGATGACATTTAAGGATTCAAATTGGTTGATGAGCATAGTTGTTGCAGCTCAACCACACTTTAAAAATCAGCCAATTGATACAACTATGTTTTGGGGATATAGCATATATACTGATAAAATCGGTGATTTTGTAAAGAAAGCCATGCGTGATTGTACAGGTGAGGAAATGTTAATGGAACTTTTATACCATATGCATATGCTAGACAAAAAAGAGGAAATTATGGACACAGTAATTAATGTAATTCCATGTATGATGCCTTATATAGATTCACAGTTTCAGCCACGTAAGATGACTGATCGTCCGAGTGTTGTACCAGAAAACTCCACAAACTTTGCTATGGTTAGCCAGTTTGTTGAAATCCCAGAGGATATGGTATTTACCGAAGAGTATTCTGTTCGAGGAGCAAAAATTGCTATATACAATCTATTTAATGTAAAAGATAAGGAAATTTGTCCTGTAACTCCTTATAAAAAGAAGCCTAGGATAATAAAAGAAGCATTAAAAACTTCATTTAGATAAAAAATTTAATTGTTATAAATATTGTAATCAAATAAAAAACAGTGGATAGCATCCTTATATAGGAAAGCTATTCACTGTTTTTTATATATCTCATCCTGAAGGCAACATCGGTGTTTATTTTATTTGTTCTAAAACATTAACTACTCTCTTTAATTCTTCCCTAATTTTAAGGTGTTGTGGACATTTTAATTCGCAGATACCACAATCTATGCAGGATTCTGGCATTGCACCTTTTTCTGGGTTCTTTTTATAGGCTTCAAAATCCTTCTTAGCTACTGCTGTTAAGCCATAAACATTGTGGTAAGTATACATATTAAATATCTCAGGGATAATTATGTTCTTAGGACAGGGTTGGCAGTAATTGCATCCAGTGCAATATAATTCTGAAAACTGCTTAATCTCTTCCATAGCTATACCAACTTTGTATCTTTCTGAATTATTCATATAAGTCTCAACATTTGCTATAGCAAGATTTTTTTCTAACATATCCATATTCTCCATGCCTGATAGAGCAAGACTTATATCCTCGTTTCCTAAAACAAATCTTAATGCAAGCTCATAGGTGGCTATAGATTCTTTACCAGTAAGCTTTTTATAAAGTTCTGTAGGTGAGGCAAGTCTACCACCTGCTACAGGGCCCATAGCTGCTACTCCTAGCCCTTTTTTTCTGGCATAGGCAATAGACTTTTCATTTTTCCTGTCAAGAAGATTATATTGGCACAAAACAGATTCAAAGATTCCGTCACCAGCATCTATAATATCAATCATATGTTCAGAATCATCATGGAAAGAAAAGCTCAAATGTCTTATTAATCCTTCTTCTTTTGCTTTTCGTGCTTCATTAAAAAGGTCATTGGTTTTAATATTCTCAAGAGAACCTTTGTTTATCCCCCAAAAATGGTAGAAATCTATATAAGGTGTGTCCATGTTTTTTAAACTGTTCTCAAGAATTCTCCTCATATCAGAAGGCTTTTTAACATCATCTAAAGGTAATTTTGTAGTTAGCTTAACTCTATCTCGGACACTTTTTAAAGCTTTCCCAACTGCATGCTCACTATTTTTGTGACAGTAATAGGGTGCTGAGTCAAAGTAATTTATACCACTTATATAACCACTAAAAAGCATAGGTAAAGCTTTTTCCTCATCAATATACCATTTTCCATTTATTTCGATCTCAGGTAACCTCATACAACCAAAGCCTAAAGTTGAAACCATTTCTCCTGTATTACCATAATTTCGATACTTCATTATTTTCATCCTCCTTTATAGCCAGTAATTTATAGAAGTATTATTTGTTGAAATTAGAGCTGTGTTTTTTACTATATAGGTATAATTATACTGTTTATCTAAAAGAAAAGCTATTTTATTATAACCTAAAAAAATGTTTTTATGGTTTATAATGCTAAAAGCAAAGTGGATGAAATTTAATTTTATTTGTAATATTATATAAAATGTACTAGTATTGTTGAAAATAAATTAAAGTTATATGTGGTTTTTAAGAAAATAAAAAATATAGTTTGTGTAGAAATATATCAAAAGCAAATTTTATTTCACTTAGGAGTAGACACTGATATTGTACTTGAGGAAGAGGGGATTATGAGTGATATAGGGCATCCTGGCACCAGAGATTTATAAATAAGTATTAAATTTTAAAAGGGAAAAAGTCTTAATTGATAGGGCTTATGATATAAATTAATAATGAAATAGATACTAATATGAGAGTAGCTATTGCATTATATAATAAACTGTGATATTATTAAGCCATAACTTAAATGAATAGTAAATAAAGCAACACAGATATATTTCAATTAATTAGTACTCTTTAAATATAGTATTTTTATATCGAAATTTTATAGGTGTGGTATTACAAAGTGTTTAAGAATAAAATTTCGGAGGTACACATATATGAATGGTACAGTTAAATGGTTTAATTCAGAAAAAGGATTTGGTTTTATTACAGGAGAAGACGGAGTAGATGTTTTTGCACATTTCTCTCAAATAAATTCAGATGGTTATAAATCACTTGAAGAAGGACAAAAAGTTTCTTACAGCATCGTTGAAGGACCAAAAGGACCACAAGCAGAAAATATTACTATTGTAAAATAATAATATTTAAACACCAAGTAGCTTAGCTGCTTGGTTTTTTTTTATGTGCGCCCGGCATGGACGCAATCTAATGGGTGAAAGTCCCTAGCACGGGTTAATAGTGCCAAGTGCATAGCTTAAGACAAGGGTGTCCATGGTGACGTGGAATCTGAAGGAAGTCGGCGGCAAAAC